>NZ_JASHKP010000002.1:0-487707 GCF_030056775.1 Microbacterium sp. IEGM 1404
TGACCGCCGCCAAACAGCACTGCAAGAACACCGCCAAAGAGCGTCATCAGTCACAACATTCCGGCACCTCGTCGATTGCCCCGTGGGTGGTGCGAAACCGATCGGTTTCGCACCACTTATTAATCGGCAGTTACCGATATGATCGTCACATGCCGATGACACAAGAGCTCGCAGCTGCTGTATCTCTGTTCCACTCTCTTGCCGATCACAGTCGCCTGACGATCCTGCGTCGGCTGTCCGTTGGTGAAGCGCGGGTGAGGGACCTCACCGACGAACTCGGCTTGGCGCAGTCAACCGTGTCAGAGCACGTTGGATGCCTCCGCGAATGCGGACTCGTTGTTGCCCGCAGTGAGGGCCGACAGAACTTTTACTCTGTCTCCACTCCCGAGGTGATCGATGTTCTCGAAGCGGCCGAGCGACTCCTCGCCGCGACGGGTTTCAAGGTCGATCTGTGCAAGACGTACGGGAGCGACGCCCGATGATCGGAACCATCGTGGCCGCCATCGGCCTGTTCGCGGCGACGAACATCGACGACATCGTCGTCCTCACCGTTCTGTTTCTCGCGTCCGCACGCGGAGCCCTCCCGGGATGGAAGGTCGTGGCCGGACAGTACCTCGGCTTCATCGCTCTGGTCGCAATCAGCAGCCTCGCCGCCGCAGGCCTCACCATCGTTCCGGATGAATGGGTCGGGCTGCTGGGCCTGGTCCCACTTGCGATCGGTGTGTACGGGCTGATTCGTACGCTCCGACATCGCGGCGACGATGACGACGACGACGAAAGCTCCATCAGCGCCGGGGGCCTGCTCGGAGTTGCCGGCATTACCATCGCGAACGGTGCCGACAACATCTCGCTGTACACACCTGTCTTCCGCACCAACCCGGTTCCGGACACCATCGTTACCATCATCGTGTTCTTGGTACTCGTTGCCGTGTGGTGTCTTATCGCCCGCTTCGTGGGTACCAGCAAGGCTGTCACAGAGGCTCTTGAGAAGATCGAGCACTGGCTCGTGCCGGCCGTGTTCATCGGGTTGGGTCTGTACATCCTGGTCGAGTCCGGCGTGATCGTTCGTCTCATCGAAGTCCTGTCGTGAGCAGGTTCACACGCCTCCTCGCTGCCGCTGCTGCCGTAGTTGCCGCCTTCACGGTCGACCAACTCACCAAAGCGTGGGCCCTGTCCTACCTCGACGGAGGCCGTGATATCGACCTTGGGCTGGGCGTATCCCTGCGCCTCGTGTTCAACCCTGGGGTCGCATTCGGTCTCGGCGGCGATGTGGGAGCGCCGCTTGTCGTCGGCGTTATGGTCCTTGTCGCCGCGCTGCTCACGTGGATCGTCATCCGAGTGCTGCGGAGGCAGAGCATGGGCGCTACTGCGCTGCTGGCTGCCGCCCTCGGCGGCGCGATCGGCAACCTGTGGGACCGCACCACACGCGCTGAAACCGGACCGCTCAGCGGAGAGGTGGTCGACTTCATCGCTGTCGACTGGTTCGCCATCTTCAACGTGGCTGACATCTTCACAACGCTCGGCCTGCTCGGGTGGGCAGCCTTGTATCTGCTCCGTCGAGACCACGCTCCCATCAGCGGGAGCACCGGTGACGGTTCCCAGCACCGCGGCTGATCTGGGAACGAGGAGGGCCCGCACGGGTATTCGTGCGGGCCCTTCGCGGGTGGCGGAGGGCGGTGCCCGCCGCGATGCGCGTTACTGCTGGTAGGGGATGAGGCTCAGGCCGCTGTCATCGACGACGAGGATGTCGCCGTTGTTGGTGATGGTGACGGCTTGGGCGGTGCCGTGGATCGTTCCGACTTCGAACCAGTTCTGCGCTCCCGCGGTTGTGGCCCAGATCCGTCCCTGGGTGCCGATACCGACCACGCGGTTGTGGTCCGGGGAGGCGCTGAGCCCGGCAAGAAGGGGAGCATCCGGCCACGCCTGAAATGTGGCAGCCCGGTCGGTGCTGACCAGCAGACCATCCGCGGTGGAGGCCATCACTCGCCCTGCTGCGTCAACGGCGAGCGACATGGCGTAGACGGGTGCCCCGGTGGGCTGCCAGGAGACACCGCCGTCTGTGCTGGTGAGCATTTCATTGGCGTCGGTGGCGACGCCGTAGAGCGTTCCGCGGGGGTCCGCGGCGAGGGCGTGAAAGTCTTTCTCGCCTGTGAATGCGGTGGGTTGCCAGCTCTGCCCGTTGTCGGAGCTTCGGATGATGCCCAGGTTGGGGGCTCCCAGCTCGGGCGGGGTGGTCCGACCGGGGTGGCCGGATGCCACGAGTGTGTCGTCGAGGACGGTCAGGCCCATCGCGTCGAAGTCCGTCTTCGCCAGGCGGGTGCCCAGCTCACCGTCACGGGTGACGGTGAAGATGCCCTCGTGGGTTCCGATGAGGAACCCATCGGTGGCGGGGTCATCAACGATGCCGTGCACGTGTGTGAGCGGCTGCTCGGGGTGGTCGTCACCGGTGAGGGACGGTGAACTGGCGCAGCCTGCGAGAGCGAGCGCGACCATGGGGACGAGGGTGACCAAGGACAAGGCGCGGGTGCGGGAGCCCGGCGCGGTGAGGTTGGTGTGGTGGTGCTGCATTGGGGGTGCGTTTCGTCTGATCGGGTGGTGGGGCGCGGTGGTTTTCCGCGCCCCACCCGGGTGATCAGAGAGTTGCCAGAAGCTCCTCCATGGTCGCGATTTCGGACGTCTGCGATTCGACGATCTGGTTGGCCAGGGCGACGGCGTCGCTGTTCTGGCCGTTGCTGGCCTCTTCCTGGGCCATCTCGATCGCGCCGCGGTGGTGTTCGATCATCTGCTGAAGGAACAGTCGGGCGGCGTCCGTGCCGGTGGCCTGCTCGAGGGCCTGCATGTCGTCCTCGCTCATCATGCCGCCGCCGCTGTGGTCCATGCCGCCCATGTCGGAGGAGGTGGCTCCCCAGTCCTCGAGCCACCCTTCCATGGTCGCAATTTCAGGCTCTTGAGCGGCCTTGATCTGCTCCGCCAGGGCGGTGACGCGCTCGTCGATGCCGTCTTTCGACAGGAGCGTGTCGGACATCTCGATCGCTTGAGTGTGGTGCTCGATCATCATGCTGGCGAACATGACGTCCGCCTCGTTGGCGTCCGCGGACTGCGCGGGGCTAGCACTGCTGCTGCTGCCGTGGTCCATTCCGGGCATGCTGCCGCCCGAGGTGGTCCCGCCGGAGCATCCGGCGAGAGTGAGCAGGGCGGCGAGAGTGAACGCGGCGGTCGCCGCGGCGCGGGTCTTCATGGTGGTTGTCTCCATCGGTCGGTGATGAGGCACGACGGTTGTCGTGCGGGAAGATGCGTTGCCCGCGCGGAAGGCGGGCGTACGCGTCATCACGTGCGACTGATGCAGAGAACCGTGAGGGAAGGTGGCGGGACAATCTGTGCGGGCGCGGGCCACCGGGCCTGTACCGCGCGGAGTACGTCGTCTCGGACGGTAATGCGCCACCCGATACGGTGACGTGCGAGCACGAGCACGCTGACAAGCAGCGCCAACACGCACGCCATCCAGGCCATGGCGTGATCGTCGCCACAGTCGCCGCAGCCGTCGTCGTGGGCGGCGGTCGTGTTCAGCTGGGCGGAGAGGGGCGACGCATCGTGATGGGTCGATACCTCTCCCGCGACAGCCACCGTGTCGCCATGTCCGGAGGCGGTGGTGTGGGTGTTGAGGGAGTGCATTGCCAGGAGCCCCACGATGACGGCGCCGGTTACAGCGATCACCATCAGCAGGGTGCGGGTGAATGCACGCTGGCCACGCACATGCTGCGCGAGGGTAATCAGCGACATCTTCACCTCCTGGTCGGTTTCTAGGCTAACTTTCGCCGGCGAGGGCGGGTGGGCCGCTTGACGGCCAACGCGCGCTTTGCCCGCGAGTGGGTGACGGGAACTGGTGGGTTACAACGCCGCGAGGAGGTCGTTGCACGCCTGCTCGCAGCGGCGGCATGCCTCTGCGCAGACGCGGCAGTGCTCGTGCATGTCGGCGTGCTGCTCGCATTCCTGCGCGCACGCGGCGCACGCGGTGCGGCATGCCTCCACAACAGCGCGAACCACATCGGCGTCCACCGTCGTCTGTCGAGAAAGCACCGCACCGGTCGCGGTGCAGATGTCGGCGCAGTTGGCGTTTTTGGTGATGCACGTCACCAGCTCGGCCACCATGTCTTCTGACAGGCACGCGTCGGCACACGCGGTGCAGGTCTGCGCGCATTCGATGCAGGCCTCAATGCAGCGGGCGAGTACGTCCGCGGCCTCAATGGACGCGGCCTTGGGGTGAGTAGTGAGCATCTGATCGATAGCAGTCATGTTCGCTGGTCCTTTCCCGGGGACCGTCCCCGGCGCCTGCCACGATACGAGCGGGCGACGGGGACGATTCGGGGGGTTGCGGGCGCGGGGAAACTACTTCGCGGCGACGGCTTGCGGGCTGAGGTCGAGCCGACGCAGGAGTTGCGCGTTGAGTGCGACGACGATCGTGGACAGCGACATCAGGATCGCTCCG
Organism: Microbacterium sp. IEGM 1404; assembly: GCF_030056775.1. Classification (NCBI taxonomy): domain Bacteria; kingdom Bacillati; phylum Actinomycetota; class Actinomycetes; order Micrococcales; family Microbacteriaceae; genus Microbacterium; species Microbacterium sp. IEGM 1404. Next base: position 4,487 of record NZ_JASHKP010000002.1, read on the forward strand.
ACGGACATGGGGAGGACGAACCCGATAGGGGCGAGCACTCCGGCGGCGAGGGGGACGGAGATGAGGTTGTATCCGGCGGCCCACCACAGGTTCTGCTTCATCTTCCGGTAGCTGGCCCGCGACAGGTCGATCACGGACAGCACGGAGCGGGGGTCGTCGCTGGCGAGGATGACCCCGGCGGACGCGATGGCGACGTCGGTGCCCGCGCCGATGGCGATACCGACATCGGCTTGTGCGAGGGCGGGTGCGTCGTTCACCCCGTCGCCGACCATGGCGACCTTGCGGGATTCGTTCTGGAGCTGCTTGACCTTGGATGCCTTGTCTTCTGGGCGGACCCCGGCGAAGTAGCGGTCGATGCCGAGGTCGGCGGCGACGGAGGCGGCAACCGCTTCGGCGTCTCCGGTGATCATGACCACCTGCACGCCCCGCTGGTGCAGCGCGTCGACCGCAGCGCGCGATTCGGGGCGGATCTCATCCGCCAGGCGCAGCGCTCCTGCCACCTGCCCGTCGATGAGAACGTGGAGGATGATCGCACCCTCCTTGCGCCACTCGTTCGCGATCGACCGCTCAGCGGCCTTCTCCTGCTCGAGCATGTAGGGGCCGCCGACCTGGACGGTGCGCCCGGTGACGTGCGCGCGGACACCGACGGCCGGGGACGATTCAAAGTCGTTGGAGGAGGGCACGGTGAGCTGCTTCTCTTTCGCGGCGTTCATGATCGCCCGAGCAAGGGGGTGTTCAGAGTCCGCCTCGGCGGCGGCGGCCAAAGCCAGCAGTTCGTCTGCATCGACCCCTTCGGCAGGGTCGATCGCGGTGACGGCCGGCGTTCCCTTGGTAAGGGTGCCGGTCTTGTCGAACAGCACCGTGTCGACGGTGCGCATGCTTTCCAGCGCGAGACGGTCCTTGATCAGAACACCGCCGCGCGCGGCACGCTCCGTGGCGATCGACACGACGAGCGGGATCGCCAGCCCCAAGGCGTGCGGGCAGGCGATGACCAGAACGGTGATGGTGCGGATGACCGCTTCGTCGGGGAATCCCACCAGGGACCACACCACAGCGGTGACCGCTGCCGCGCCGAGCGCGAACCAGAACAGCCACCCCGCAGCACGGTCCGCGAGCCGCTGCGCGCGAGAGGAGGAGTTTTGAGCCTCAGAGACGAGCTTTTGGATGCCCGCGAGGGCGGTGTCCTGCCCGACCGCGGTGATTTCTACGCGAACTCCGGAGTCGGTGGCGACCGTGCCGGCGACGACCTGATCGCCGTCGCCGCGGCGAACGGGGCGGGATTCTCCGGTGATCATCGACTCGTCCATGCTGGCCGAGCCCTGCACGATCCGCCCGTCCGCGGGAACCCGCCCACCGGGGCGGACCACAACCACGTCACCGACCTGCAGCTCAGCGGGGGCGACGGTGACGGTGGTTTCCCCGTCCACCTTCTCGGCCTCGTCGGGCAGGAGCGCGGCGAGGGAGTCGAGGGCGGAGGTGGTCTGGGCGAGGGATCGCATCTCGATCCAGTGCCCGAGAAGCATGATTACGACCAGCAGCGCCAGCTCCCACCAGAAGTCCAACTCGTGGTGCAACAGCCCGAGGCTTGCCCCCCAGGACGCGAGGAACGCGACGGTGATCGCGAGGGCAATGAGAAGCATCATGCCGGGCTTGCGGGCGCGCAGCTCGCTGACGGCGCCGGTAAGGAACGGGGCGCCACCCCAGACATACATGACGGTCCCGAGAATCGGGGACACCCATCCCACCCACGCCGCGTCCGGCAGCGGGTAGCCGATCAGCATCGAGAACATGCTGGAGAAAGCCACGACCGGCACCGCGAGAACCAGCATGATCCAGAACAGCCGCCGGAACCGGGCGACGTGATCACCGTGACCGGCGTGACCGCCGTGGTCGGCGTGACCGTGCCCGGCGTGCCCCGCCGCAGGTGCCCGATCATCCGTGCCGTGCGGGTGGCCCATCGCTACGTGGTCGTGTACTGCCGTTGCCGCCGGAGCGTTGTGGCCCTGGTGGTTCGTGCGGGCCGAGTGGTTGTGATGTTCGTGCTGGCTCATGGGAGCCTCCTTCGCTGGGTGCGCCGCCACGGCGCACGATTCAGGTTCGGTTGGGGCATGGGAGTGCGGGCGATGTGCACGGGTGCCGGCTCGGGGCGGAACCGGCGCAGCCGGAGGCTGTTGGTCACGACGAACACCGACGACAGCGCCATGGCCGCCGCGGCGACGAGCGGGTTCAGCAGCCCGGCCATGGCGATCGGGATGGCGGCGACGTTGTAGGCGAAGGCCCAGAACAGATTGCTCTTGATGGTGCGGAGGGTGCGGCGGGAGAGTCGGATCGCGTCGGCCACGACGGTCAGGTCGCCGGAGACGATCGTGATGTCACTGGCGGCGATCGCCGCGTCCGTGCCGCCCCCCATCGCAAGGCCGAGGTCGGCTGCGGCGAGGGCCGCGGCGTCGTTGACGCCGTCACCGACCATTGCGACCACGTGGCCATCGTTTTGGAGCCGGCGGATCACTTCGAGCTTCCCGGCGGGGGTGACGCCGGCGTGCACGTCGGAGATGCCGACCTCAGCGGCGATCCGTGCGGCCGTGGTGTCGTTGTCGCCGGTGAGGAGCACCGGGCGCAGCCCGAGTGCGCGGAACAGTGCGATGGCGGTCGAGCTGGTCGGCTTCACCGTGTCCGCCACGCCGATCGCGCCCAGGTACCGCCCGTCGCGGCCGACCGCGATTGCGGTACTGGTACGAGCGAGCGTGTTCAGCTCCGCTGCGGCCTCCGACGGTGGGTGGATGCCCCACTGCTCGGCCAGCCAGGAGGCGCGGCCCGCGACCACCGCGGCGCCGTCCACGATCCCCTGCACACCGAACCCGGCGTGCGAGGCGAAGCTGTCCGCATATGCACCAGGCGCGGTGGCGGTGATCGCGCGGGCGACGGGATGCTCGGAGCCCGCCTCGACCGCAGCGGCGACCCGCAGCAGCTCGTCCCGGGTGACACCAGGGGCGGGGTGAACGGTGGTGACGGTCATCTTGCCGGTGGTCACGGTGCCGGTCTTGTCGAGCACGATGGTGTCGACGGTGCGGGTCTGCTCCAGCACCTGCGGTCCACGGATCAAGATTCCCAGCTGCGAGCCCCGGCCGGTGCCCACCAAGAGGGCGGTGGGGGTGGCGAGGCCAAGCGCGCACGGGCACGCGATGATTAGTGTCGCGACCGCGGCGGTGAACGCTTGTTCCAGCGATGCCCCAGCGATCATCCAGCCGACGAAGGCGGCGGCGGCAAGTCCGATGACGATCGGGACGAACACGGCCGACACCCGGTCAGCGATGCGTTGCACCTTGGCCTTGCCGGTTTGGGCTTCCTCCATCAGCCGGCGCATGCGCGCGAGCTCGGTGTCGGCGCCGACCCGGGTGATTTCTACGGTGAGGCGGCCGCCGACATTCACCGTCGCTCCTACGACACGCGACCCAGTCGTCACCTCGACGGGGACTGATTCTCCAGTGAGCATGCTGGCATCGACGGCGGAGGCACCATCGATCACCAGCCCGTCGGAGGGAATCTTCTCCCCCGGTCGAACGAGCACAGTGTCTCCGACCGACAGCTGCGCGACCAGCACCATCCGTTCGGCGCCGTCGACGAGCTGCGTGGCGTGCTTCGCGCCCATCTCCAGCAGCGCCCGTAACGCCTCCGACGATGATTTCCTCGCGCGCGCTTCGGCATACCGCCCGGCCAGGATAAAGACGGTGACCAGCGCGGCCACTTCCAGATAGATTTCGTGGCCCCCGGCCTGCGGGGTACCGACGAGGGTGAACGTCATCGTCATGCCGGGCACGCCTGCGCCACCGAAGAACAGCGCGTAAAGGGACCACCCGAATGCGGCGATGACGCCAACGCTGATGAGGGTGTCCATGGTCGCCGCGCCGTGTCGGGCGTTGACGGCCGCGGCCCGGTGGAACGGCCACGCGCCCCAGACCGCCACCGGGGCGGTGAGAGTGAGGGCAAGCCACTGCCAGTACTCGAACTGCAACGCCGGGACCATCGACAACACTGCCACCGGCAGCGACAGGGCGGCACTAATCAGCAGACGCCGCCGTAGCGCCCCGACCTCGCCGTCCTCTCGGTTTGGGGTGTTCTCATCGATATCACCGCTCGGTGGCGGTGCGGGGAGAGCCGCCTGGTACCCCGCGGATTCGACGGCGGCGATCAGGGTGGCAGGGTCGACGTCGTTCCCGCGAACACGTGCTTTTTCGGTGGCGTAGTTCACCGTTGCTTCCACACCGGGAAGCTTGTTCAGCTTGCGTTCAATCCGGGTCGCACACGACGCGCATGTCATCCCGGAAATATCGAGTTCGACGTCGACCGCGCTCATGCGGGTGCGCCGGCCAGGGTGTAGCCGGCCTCCTCCACCGCGGCCCGCACTGCGGCGGCATCGATCGGGGTCAAGCTGTGGATGGTGACGCGCGACGTACCGCCGGCGTTGAGGTCTACCGTGACATTCTCGACACCGTCGATCGCAGTCAGCTCCTCCGTGACGCTCGACACGCAGTGCGAGCATGTCATTCCGGTCACCAGGACGTCTTCTGTCACCGTCGCCGCGGTGGACGCGGGTGCGTCTGTCGCTGCGGACGTGGCGCAGCAAGCGCAGCCGGCGTTGGTGTCTTTCAGGCCGAGGTCGATGCGGTCGGTCATGATTTGCTCCTCTGGGGTCGGTGCGGGATCAGGAACGGACGAGCCGTGCAATCGCGTCGTTGGCCTCACGAATCTTCTCTGCGGCAACCTGGCCGCCCTCTGCGCTCGCCTCCGCGACGCAGTGGCGGAGGTGATCCCCGAGCAGGGATAGAGCAACCGTCTCCAAAGCCTTCGTCGCGGCGGAGACCTGCGTAAGGATGTCGATGCAGTACTTGTCTTCATCGACCATTCGGGCGATCCCTCGTACCTGACCCTCGACGCGACGCAGCCGCTTCTGGAGGTCGTCTTTGTTGCCCTCGTATCCGTTCACCTAGATACCATACCCCCCTAGGGTATGTAGCGCAACACTCCTATTCATCCCCCTGCGCGCGTCCACCGGAGTGGGCCGCCCAACCGGGGATGATTATTCAGCAAGTCCTGTACTGTCGACACGTGTCCACAGCCACTGCGACTGCCACCGTGACGCATACCGCCGCGCTCGCGCGCCTCGGCCACGCGCTCTCCGACTCCACGCGCGCGGGCGTGCTGCTGGCACTGCGGGAAGCACCCGCCTACCCCTCCGACCTAGCGGACGCTCTCGGCGTCTCCCGACAGGTCATGTCGAACCAGCTCGCGTGCCTTCGAGGGTGCGGGCTCGTGGAGGCTGTGCCGGATGGGCGGCGCACCTGGTATCGGCTTGCTGACTCTCACCTCTCACCCGCCTTGGACGAGCTGCTACGCGTCGTCCTCTATGTCGAACCGGGCTGCTGCGCCGGAGAAAGCTGCACCTGCGCATGACCACCACGACCTCTCGCCCCACAGACGACCGCCGGCACACTCTCCAACGCCGCATCAAGTGGATCGTCACCGCGACGATCGCCTACAACCTCATTGAGGCCGTCGTCGCGATCACCGCCGGCACCGTCGCCTCATCGGCTGCGCTGATCGGGTTCGGCCTGGACTCCACGATCGAGGTCCTCTCGGCGGCAGCCGTGGCCTGGCAGTTCACCCGCCGCGACCCCGAGCGGTGGGAGAAGGGCACGCTGCGCGTCATCGCCGTGGCGTTCTTCGCCCTCGCCGCCTACGTCACCGCGACGTCGGTGCTCGCGCTCGTGGGCCAGGTCGACGTGCAGCACTCCACTGTCGGAATCGTGCTCACCGCGCTCAGCGTCGTCATCATGCCATTCCTCTCGCTGGCGGAACGACGCGCGGGCCGCGAGCTGGGATCGGCAACCGCTGTGGCCGACTCCAAGCAGACCCTCATCTGCACCTACCTGTCCGCCGCGGTTCTCGTCGGCCTCATTGTCAACAGCCTGTTCGGCTGGTGGTGGGCCGATGCGATCGCCGGACTCGTCATCGCCGCCTTCGCAATCCGAGAGGGTATCGAGGCATGGCGCGGTGACGCCTGCGCCACCTCCGTGGGGATGCTCCTCGAGGAGGAGCACGACGACGACCATCACCGCTGAGCGGGTAGAGCACCTCAGATCAGCCATGACGGCTTCTGTCGCACGCCGCATGAGGAATCTAGGACGTCGTTCTACCGCGCACGGGAGAGGAACACCACCCACCCACCCAGAACGACCGCGATCGCGGAGCCAGCAGCCAGCACCACTCCACCGAAGTCTTGGTCTTCGGCTGGTGCTCTACCCCAGGTGCGGCCCATCGCACCGAACCAGTCGGCGGCTACTAGACCGGCAGTAGAGATGTACACAGATACAACCGCCATCGCCACAGCTAAACCGACGACCATCAGCAGCTTCATCTGTGTCGGCCGGCGGCTGGACCCGTCACCACCTATCAAGCCACGCACGAGCAGAGATCCCACGACGAGGGTTGCTGCCGTCGCCATTTGCCGCCCTAGGAGATCCCCTACTGTCCAACGGAGGAGGTCAGAACTGAAAAGCAGCCAAATCAACATCGCGGTGGCCGGGACAGCGACCACGGGTGCCGAAGCGAAACGCACACCTCGCGAATGCATGAGCACCTGCGCCCATTCATACCCTCCCCTGCTGCCGTCTTCGCGGCGATGGGCTGCCTTGCGGGCGAGCTCGATTGGCGCCCCGGCTGCGAGAAGGGGCACCACCCCGACAAGGAGAATGACTATCCCAAGAACGTGCGCACTGTAGATGTAGCTACGGTAAGCGCCCAACGCTCCGCTAGTGACCCATACCAAGAGGAGCGTCCCTGCCACCCACGCGGTCGCCCGCCAGGGGTTCCATCGGTACCCACGCGCCTTTAGCCGCAGCACAGCGCTCACGTAGAAGATGAGTCCGAGCACGGCGGCAACTAACCACAGCAGGTCGGGGCTCCACGCCGTGAACCAACGCGACATAGTCCACTCAGGAGGTAGCGGAGCGCCGGTGAGTACCTCAGCGGGTGTGAGCGCGCCTGCAGGTTCGGGGAGAATCGGCGGCGGTGTTCTCGCGAGAGCGGCAGCCGCTCCACTAGCCATCCCCATCAATCCCAACTCCGCACACAACAGCAGCCAGAAAGTCTTGGCGTCGCTGGGGTTGGCGCGCATCCTTCGGAGTAGACGCAGTCGGTAGATCGCCCCCAGAACACCGATAGCGGTGAGGGCTACAACCTTGACGATAAGGATGAGGCCGTAAGGGGAGGCGAGAGCACCGAGAGTTTCTAGGCCGATGGCGGCTCGAACCGTGCCCGAGAACGCGACGAGCGCGAAGGCAATAACGGCGATGGTGGAGTACCGCATCAGAACTGTCGCCATCTCACTCTTGGAAGTGACGGAACGAATGATCGCCAGCAGCAGCAGACCACCGAGCCAGACCGCTGCGGCGATGAGGTGTATGACGATGGCTGTCGTGGCTTGCTGGTGAGAGGCCTCATCACCTGAATGGCCTTGTGTTCCCATCGGGACAAGCGCTGCCAGCGCGAGAAGTGCCACGGTTGCTGTCCCGCCCCACGAACGCACCGCAAATGTGAGCACCGCGAGAATGGCACCCGCGATGGTCGTCATCAACCACACACGTCCCCCCTCGGTCTGCACGAGGTACCGGCCAAGCTGAGACCCAAATTCGGGACCGGCATTCAAAGCGGGGTTGAAGATGACCATGAAGCTGAAGAAGCCAGTAGCAGCAGATGCCACGGTGAAGATGGCGGCAGATAGCGCAGCAACATCCAACGCCAATTCAAACCCGCGCTGTTCGACGCGCAACGAGAACAAGGCGACAAAGAGCGCCCCTCCCATTCCCGCGGCGCTCATGTTCACGACGAGCTTTGACACTGGCAGCCCCCACCGTGCGAGGGGCCCGGCGTCGGCCAGTTGCAAGGGGGCAGCGCCACCGCCGACTGCGAGAGCGCACACCAAGGCAGCGACTGCGCTGACGACGAGGATGATGAGCGCAATCACGCGGTACACGTTCCACCGGCGCGGTTGCAGAGACGGAAGCCGCGTGGAGCCAGGTGCCCCCACCCTTACCGTCGAGTGGGCGTGCCCGAGCTTAGCGCCGGAAGTAGGCATCAGTTCAGCCCCGAATAGGCATGCAGACCCTTGAAGAACATGTTCACGGCGGTGAAGTTGAACAGCACCGCAGCGAACCCCACGATAGACAGCCACGCAGAACGGTTACCGCGCCATCCACGGGTGGCACGAGCGTGGATGTACCCGGCGTACAGCACCCAGATGATGAAAGTCCACACCTCTTTGGTATCAAAACCCCAGAAGCGTCCCCAGGAGTCGTTTGCCCAAATCGCGCCGGCAATCAGGGTGAAGGTCCAGAAGATGAAGCCAATGATGGCGAACCGGTAAGCCAGGGCTTCCAGATCTTCAGAGGTGGGCAGGGTTCGAAGCAGGCCCCGCCGCGTGTTGACGGAGGGGCGACTCTCACGCCGGTGTTGCAGAAGTTGCGTCACGGACAGGCCGCACGCGATGGCGAACAGCGCAGTCGCAAGGGAGGCCACGAAGACGTGGATGACAAGCCACACGCTACGCAGCGGGTCCATCAGAGGGGTGACCTCGACGTAGAACCCCAAGGTCGCACCACCCAGAAGAAGGACGACCATCCCAAGCAAGAAGGAGCCGAGGAAACGCAGGTCGTACCGCCGAAGGGCGAAAAGGAACACGCCGACGATGAGAAGAGTGCCGGTGAGTGCGAATTCGTACATGTTCGCCCACGGCACACGAGCTGCGGCGATGCCTCGGAGGACATCCCCGCTCAGCTGCAGCGCGAATCCCAAAATGGTGAGGGCGGTTCCGATACGTGCCCATACGAGACGTTCGCGCTCACGTGGCGGCACTTGCAATTGCACCGCGGCCGCCGGGGGCGCCACCGGTGGAGCCACGTCCCCGACCGTCACGAGTTCCGCAGCGGGCGCCTCGACGCGAGACACGCGCACGGCAAGGTCGATGGCATACGCCGCAAAGGCGAGCGCGTAAACGCCGATGGCCGTCCACACCATCAGCAGGGACAGCCCATCAAGGGTGAGGGCGGATGATTCGGTCACGGGTGGAATCCTTAGATTGTCCAGCACTCTTTGACGGTGCCGGTGGTTGCCAGGGCGAGAGTCGGAACGCGCTCGGTGAAGGATCGAGTGGTCTCGGGGAAGGGGGCGTACTCGACGACCCGCCACCCCACGACGCCGAAATCCTCGTCCAGGGCTTGGATGGCGCACGCGAACCGTGCGCCGGAGGGAGGGGTGGCTTGAAAGGACACCGTCACAGCCCGCTCATCGACGACGAGGTAGCCGGTCTCGGCGATGGAGATGTCGTCCAAGCTATTTTGAAGTGTGATCCAGACCAGGTAGGCAATGGCAGCCACCGCGAACACAGCAACACTGATCCAGAAAGCTCGGCGACGCCAGGGAAGCGAAGTGCGGCCGTATCGATCGTCGAGTTTCTTTTGCAGTGCCGTTCGCTGCGGTGCGGCGCGGCGCCTGCCGCCGCGCTTTGTAATGGCGCGTTTAGTCACTGAGCATTCGCTTCCAACCACGCCAGGGAATCCACGGTGACGTCGTTGACGGACACCTCGAAATGCAAGTGGTTTGCGGTGGAGCGGCCTGTGCTTCCGACGAGTCCGAGGAGTTGGCCCGCCTGCACTTCCTGGCCGCTGCCGACCTGCCGGGTGTTGTACTGCATGTGCGGGTAGACGGCCCGGATACGTTGGCCGTTGACGACGGACTCAACGGTGACAGCGACGCCGTAGGCGCCATAGCTCTCGCTCGAGACATCGACTGTCCCGGCCACGGACGCGTAGATTGGCGTGCCGCCCGCGGTCACCATGTCGGTGCCCATGTGCGCCCCGCCTCTTGCTCCGAATTGGTCCGTGACTCTGAACGTCGAGGTCAATGGCCAGCGCACAACCCCGCTACCGGCGGCGAGGACGGGGACTGCGCGTTCAGCAGCGAAGGTGGTAGCGGGCCGAGCCGCGCGTGCTGCGGCGGCCGCGGCCGCCGCAGCCTCTCGCGCCTTTTTCTGATGAATTTCTTCCTGAGACGTCGCTGCGTAGCTCTGCCTGTCCAGGGGCGAAGCGGGGAGCGCGGAGGACACGGTGAATTGTTGTGAGTCGTCCGCAGCGGCTTGCTGCAAGGTCGGCTCGGAGTCCGTGACAGGTGAGGCCGCGTACGCCGGCAGCGCCAGAGGACACATGAGCGCCAGCGCCAACGCACTCGCAACAAGCGGGCGGGCGCGCATTGCGCGCGCGGCCTCAGGACCGTGGGAGCTCCGCGCCTCACGCATCCTGAACTCATCAGCGTGGCGCCGTTCCCTGCGCGTTAGAGGGCGTGACTGGTGTGTCGACCAAATCTCACTGCTCATTGACGGTGTTCCTTCACTGCCCCACCTGCTGCTGTCGTCGACGCCGTCCGGACGAGAAAAGCACAAGCGCCGCCGCGCCCAGAATGACGACAGCGACGCCAGTCACTAACAGCGGAAGACCGATTCCGCTCCGTGGCTCTTCGACCTCCGCCACGGCGTCTGCTGTCGCGCTTTGTTCTGGTGTCGACGAGATGGCCGGGCTCTGCTCAGATGAGGAGGGGGCACCCGTGGTTGCAGAGGGGTCCGGTTCGGCGGACGCCGTGGGCGTTACGGGAGCGTCAACCGTGAACGCGTACTCACCGCTGATGGGGTGACCGTCGCTGGAGACCACGCGCCATCGCACCGTGACTACGCCTGGAGACGTGACTGGCTTCACTGCCTGGGTCACCGTCGTGTCAGCGACGACCGGAGGCGTCAGTGCAACGTTCGCTCCTGAGGAGTCAATCACTTCGACCGCGATGGCGCTGGAGGCGTCGAAGACCTCCCCGCTGTATGTCATTGACACCTCAGCGGGCGTCGCTGAGACGACTGAGTCCGCTGCTGGGGAGGACTGGACCAAAGCGTCGTGAGCACGAGCCGGCGGCGAACCGGGTAGAACGAACATCAGGGATAGTGCCGTCACGGCAATGCCGGCGGCTGCGAACCAGCGAGGCGAACGGGGGGCGAAAAGTGTGTGCATGGCGTCTTTCAGTGGGACTGCGGCGCCCGGGGATTGGGCGCCCACGGCAGTCGTCGAGCGTCGGATCAGAAACGCTCCGAGTGCACCTGTACGGCCGCGCCCGAAGGGGTGGGAAGTTGCGTTCGACTACAACTTCGTTGGCGTCAGATCAGCCGAGAAGGTGTGATTTTCGGAGCCCCGGTACGGGTCAGGTCCGTGAGAGAGACAGTTCGGTCAAGCTCAGCGTCGTGGTGTGTGAGCGGACGGTACGTAAAACGTGAGGCTGATCGCGTCGAGGTGAGCGGATGACATTGAGATTCGACCGCATGAGACGGAAGCGATGCTCCAGCAGCATTCCCGCCACACACACGCCTACCAGGCATAGCGCTACGGCCGCCGCTGGGAGAGCCTGCGTCAGGCTGTTGACAACGTCACCGGCGGGCTCATCGAGGACTGTTCGACTACCTTGATCGCTCTCCCACGTGTGGGTCGCGGACGCCGCATCGGAGGTCGTGGAAGCATCAGAGTGGCTGCTTGACCATACAGCGAGCAGACACATCAAGATTAGGACGAGGCTGGCGATGATCCTCATTCTCACGACGGAGGCGGTACTGGCCCCAAGTGGGGCGCGTCCCGTGCTTACCGGCATCGCAGCGATGGTACCAATCCGAACTGGCCGTCACAGCCAAGCCGGGGCAGCCTGGCATCGGAGGCCAAGCGTGCGCTGCTCGCGCGGGGTGCGCGATGCGGTCTGCCGTTTGTCCAGCTCATCACCGTTTCCGCGCACGAACGTGGATGCGCAGACGAACGCACAACAGCACACCGGCCGATGCAACGACCATTGCAATTTCGATGGTGGGGCTGAGCCAGCTCGCCGGCGTGATCCCCGCCCGTAGCGGCACCTCGCTCACTCGGCCAGCGGCCGTGTCCACCCCGATGGTCTCTTCGGTCGACCCATCGGGGTTGATCACTTGGCTTGTTCCCACGGTGGAGACGTTGACCACTGCGCGCCCGGTTTCGATGGCTCGCATTCGCGCGATGGCGAGCTGCTGCACGTTCTCGTCTGTTCCGCGGAAGTCGGCGTTGTTTGTCTGGAAGATGTAGACCTGCGCGCCTTGCCGTGCTGCATCGAAGATCACGTCGTCGTAGATGACGTCGAAACAGATCGCCAGCCCGACGCGGGTGCCTCCTATATCCATCACTGGCGCCGATCTGCCTGGGGTGTACTCCCTCTGGATCAGACTGACAAGGTCAGGTGCGAGACGTTCAAACAGCCACCGGTCGGGCACGTATTCGCCGAACGGGACGGGGTTGAGTTTGTCGTAGCTCTGCTCGCTACCGTCCGTCGTCCACAGCATGGTTGAGTTGAACGTTTGCTCGCCTCTCGTGGTTGCGGCGTTCATTAGGAGCGGGGCACCGTACGCGGCGGAGATTTCACTCAGCACTCGACGTGTGGGTTCTGAAGACGCCGGGTCGATGTCCACGGAGCCCTCTGGCCAGGCGAGCACGTCCATCTGCTGGCCCCGAATCGTTTTCGATGTTGATGCTTGGGCTCGGAGCATGTCGCCTTCGTTGCGGTCGTCGAAATAGCCTGCCGGCCCGTTGCCTTGGACCCACCCGACGGTGAACGTTCCGATACTCCGGGTGGCGTACTGGGGTGTGACCGCCATGAGCAGGACTCCCACGAGCGCCGGCACGCCGGCACGCAGAGTGCGACGCCCCGGTCTGAGGGCCTGCACGAGGGCGGCGCACACGCCCACGACGAGGAAGGTCACACCCGTCGTTCCCACCCAGGACGCCACTTCAGGAAATGGTCCCGACACTTGCGTCATTCCTACCCGTGCCCAGGGGAAGCCCGAGTACGGCCACATTCCGACAAGTACTTCCCGCGCGGCCCACAGGGCTGCTACCAGCGCGGGGATACCCAGCAGGTCTAAGGCCCCGCCGAGCCTACGTACCTTCACCCAACGGTAGGTGAGGGTGATGGTTATGCTGCTGACACCGATCAGGACTGTCTGCAGGGCGCTGAGGGCCAACCAGGGCACTGGTCCGAGGAATTGCGCCACCCATACGAGGTGGGCAAGGTTGAACACGGCCCCGAAGACGCAACCCACGACGAAGGAAGCGAGCGTGCCTCTTCCGAGGAGAGCCGCGAGCAGGATCGTCACGCTCACGAAAGCAAGCGGCCACCATCCGAGGTCCGGTGTGGCCGCATCCATCAGCAACCCCGCCGCTGCCGCCAAGGGCAACGCCGCCGTCACGGGCAAGGAATCCGTGCCGCTGGTCCACATAGAGGGCATGCGCAGCGCGCCGGTTGCCCCTCGAAGTGCTGTCATGCGGACCCGCCTTTCTCTAGACGGCGCAGGTACTCGTTGTACTCGTCGAGCTCTGGATCCCCGTGCGCGTCCGCCCATCTGCTTGCGGCGGCGTCACGAACGGAGTCGTGCCGGAACCACCGGTGCATCACGATCAGGATCATGATGAGTGTGGGCGCCTCGCCATAGGACCATGCAAGACCGCCGGCTACGCGTTGGTCCTCGATGGGGTCGATCCCTAGGGCAATGGTCGATTCAGCGAATGTTCCTACTACCAGACTGGTCGCCATCATGAGGAACACCCCGAAGAAGGCGTGCAACGCTGCCTCAGCGAAAAGGTCGAGTGCCCGTCCTCCGTGGCTCATGCGGACCGGTAGTGGATCTGTGGAGAGCACCGGGATGGTGAACAGGATCCCGCTGATCAGGAACGCCGATTCTAAGGCGGTGTGACCGCCGGGGAGGGCTAGGACGGGATCGAGCAGATCTGCGATGTACAGGCCGTAGAAGGCCGCGAGGTAGGCGGGTAATGCGACCCAGGGGCTTAGGGCCCATCTTGACCCTCGCCACCGCAACGCGCCGTGCGCCACTTTGAGGACACTTTTTCCGACGCCGCGGTGCGGGGTGGCACGCAGCAGAAGGGTTCCCGGGGAACCGAGCACGAGCAGCGGTGGGATGGCCATCATCAATGTCAGCTGCTGAAACATGAACACCGAAAGCAGGGCTTTGCCGTAGTCCTCTACAGCGAGGCCGGTGACGGCGGCGAGGGCTGCGCAGCCGGAGACGAAGCTCACCGTGCGCAACACCGACCACCGTCGATGCTGCCGCCACAGACGCAGCGCCCCGAGGAGGTAGATGGTGGCCATCACCGTTGCGGCGCCCGGCAAAAGGGTAAAGGGGTGCGCTGCGGGCAGCAGGTAGTCGCCAAGGTCGAGGGGGGCGTTCATAGCTGTGGACCTATCGTGGCTGCGCGGCCGTATTCGCCCGCTCACACACTTCTGTGTGAGCCTCCGCTAGGTGCTGGACCGCGCGGGCAAGCCCCGGGTCGTCTCCTCGGGCGAGGGCGGCGTACTCCACGTGGATCGTCGAGTCGGTTGTGGTCGCCGAGTGGTGGACTTTCACCCAGATTCGGCGGCGAGGTATGAGAAGTCCGGTGAACAGCCCGACGCAGGCCAGCACAGAGAACGCGAGGACCCAGCCGCTGCTGGGGTCGCGTTGGATCTGCAGGGACGCGAACCGTTTCACCGGAGCACCGTCGGCTTCCTCCCAGGTGATGGTGCCCCACCCGTTGGGCAGCGCACCGGTGGTACCGGGCCTGAGTTCAATGGATTCCTGTCCGGTGTTGCCGCCGGTGAGCTGGGTGAGTTGGTCAACTTCCAGGGCGTAGACGGAACGGGGGGTTCCATCGTCGATGCCCAGGTCGCCTGCGAATGCGTTGAGGGTGATGACGGGGTTGATTACGTCGGGGTAGATCGAGGTGGCGGCACCTGAGGGCAAGGTGTCCTGTGTGGGGTAGAAAAAGCCGATCAGCCCGAGCTGCTGCGGCAAGCCATCCGGAACTTTCACGACGCCTAGTGAGGTCATGTTGGAGTCTTGCGGGAGGAAGGGTAGTGAGTCGCTATAAACGATCTGACCTTCCGCGTCACGGATGGTGAGGGTAGGCGCGTAACCGTTTCCGAGGAGATGGATGCGGTCGGTCCCTACAGTGATGGGGTAGTTGACGACCACCCGCTCGGTTCGGTCGTCTGCTCCGGGGGATCTGATCGTGACGTTGGCGGCGAAGTCGCCCGCTTGCCCACCGCCAGGGGAGCCTGCTGGCTGGTAGGTGACGTCGAAACGGTCCAGCGTGAGGGAGTACGGCGTCAGGTTGGATCCGTCCGCGAAACGGCCGGGGTCGAAGGAGGAGAAGTCGCTGAGGGTGTTGACGAAGGTTGTCCCCTCCACCACGACGCGCTGGCCGGTGTAGGCGAACGCCTTGCCGACGACGACGGAGACGAGCACGCCGACCAGGGCGATGTGAAAGAGCAGGTTGCCGGTCTCGCGGAGGTACCCGCGTTCGGCCGAAACGGAGGTCCACCCCTTCCCGTCGTAGCGGCGGACGCGATAGCGACGCCGGGCGAGTTCTGTTTCGGCAAGATCCAAAGCTGCCGCGGGGGTGAGATGCTCGCCGGGGATGGCTCGCTCGAGGTGTTCGGGGAGTCGAGCGAACCGGATGGGTGTGCGCGGCGGTTGTCCTTTGAGAGCGCGGTAGTGGTGTTTCGCCCGCGGGATGACGCACCCGATGAGGGATACGAACAGCAGCAGATAAATGGACGAGAACCAGGGCGAGTAGTAAACGTCGAACAATCCGACGGCGTCGAGGAACGGGAACCACTCGGGGTTGTTGCGCTCCCATTGGATGACGCCGTTGGGGTCGGCGCCTCGTTGAGGAAACAGTGAGCCGGGTACTGCGGCCAGGGCGAGGGAGAGCAGGAGGATGAGCGCGGTGCGCATGCTGGTGAGCTGGCGCCATGTCCAGCGGAGCCACCCTTTGCCATCCAGCTTTACCTGTGGGCCGTCTTGATCGTTCGGGGCCCCGTCAGGATGGTCCGCCGGCCGCCGCGGGTCTGAATCGACGTGGCGGGTATCAGAGCGGGAGGGGGACATTGATTACCACCTGTTGCAGAAGTGACATGAGCGAGGTCCACACGCCCGTCACCATGAGCAGCCCGAGCAGGATGAGCACGGCGCCTCCGATGAGGTTGAGTGTGCGGATGTGAGTGCGGAGGACTGTGACGGACCGCGCAGCCCACCCCCATCCGAGCGCCAGTACGAGGAAGGGCACTCCGAGGCCGAGTGAGTAAGACAGACCGAGGAGCCCGGCTCGGGCGGGGTCACCAAGGTTCCACGACACGGACAGGATTGCTGCGAGTGTGGGGCCAATGCACGGTGTCCAGCCGACACCAAGTGAGAACCCGAGAAGCGGAGCGCCGACGAGCCCGGCTCGACGACGGAGGGTCGGACGCATGCCACGCTGTCCAAGCCGGATTGCGCCTGTGAAGACCAGCCCCAGGACGATGTTCACAATGCCGAAGACGCGGGTAAGGAGATCGGCGTAGCGCGAGAGCGCCACCCCGAAGAATCCCCCCAAGACGGTCACGGCGACGAAGACCACAGTAAATCCGGCGATGAAGAGCAGGACGCCTGCTACGAGCCGCGGGCGTGTGGTGACCGTCGTCGCACCGTCTCCTCCGGTTGTGGAGGTGGGAGGGGCGGCCACACCGCCGAGGTACCCGAGGTAGCCGGGCACCAGCGGTAGGACACAGGGCGATAGGAAGGAGATGAGACCGGCGACCAGGGCGAGGGGGATGGCAAGCCAGAGTGCGCCGTCGACGACGAGCGCCCCGGCGCTCATGGTCTCTCCGCCAGCGTGTCCGCGACGATGGTGGACAGGATGGACGCGCTGGGAAGTTGGCCGATGATGCGGGCGGCGAGGCGACCCTGGCGGTCCATTACGAGCGTTGTGGGTGTGGCCTGGATCGGGGTGAGTTGCGCGAAGGCGAGTTTCACCTGACCGTCATTGACGTCGATGACGCTGGGATAGGTGACGTTGTTCTCGCGCGCGAAAGAGAGTGCTGTCTCAGCTTGGTCGTAGGTGTTCACTCCGAGGAAGTCGACTTCCTCGTTCTGGAAGCGCAGAAAGACCTCCTCGAGCATGGGAGCCTCGACGATGCACGGTCCGCAGGCGGCGTACCAGAAGTTCACCACGAGCACCTCACCTCGGTAGTCGTCGCTGGTGACGGTTTCACCGGTTTCGATGACGCCTTCGAACTGAACGGGTTCGCCTCTGTCCGACGGGGCAATCTCGGCCACTTGGAAATTCCCATCGGAGAACGATGCGCCCGCGCCGGCGTCCGTTGTTTGGGTCGTGGCGGTGCAACCGCTCATCACGCCGACGATGATGAGCGCCGTGCCGAGGGCGAGGAGTTTGCGATTCATGCCCGCTCCCTCTTGATGATGGCTCCCGCGACAAGGAAGACGACTGCGGCTGCGGGTTGCGCCGCGGTCCAGACAACACCTTCAGCGGGGATGGGGAGCACCGGGTTCCATGCCACCGCGATCACAGCAAACACCGGCACCCACCACAGCTGCCGCTCCTGGTAGGCGAACGAGGCGACGATGAGCGCCAAGATTGCCACGATGAAGCGCACAAGCGTGAACCAGCCGCTGTCCAGCAGCGCTGGCGCCACGAACAGGGCGGCTGCGGCGATCAGACCGGGGGCGAGGGCGTTTCGTTGATACCGAGATGGCGTCTTGGTCTTTTTCATTGCTTGTCCTCCGGGGGAACCCCGAACGTGGGTGGTGTGGCAGGCGCGACCTTGGTGCCACTGTGGGCGCGTTGGCGGAGCATCAGCATCACTGCAACCGCTATCGCTCCAGCGGCGAGGAAGACGTCTGCCAAGTTGCCGATGAACAGACGCCCGTATGCAAGGAAGTCGGTGACGTGGCCGATTGCGAATCCTGGCGGCGACATGAAACGGTCGATGAGGTTGCCGACAGCTCCACCGAGGAATAGCCCCACACCACCCGCCCATCCCACCGTTCGCGCGCGGGCCGCCAGGACGAAAAGCCCGGCAACGGCTGCCACGCCTATCAAGGTGAGAACCCAGGTCATGCCCGAGCCCGTTCCCAGCACCGCGCCGGGGTTGAAGGCGAGTTGCAGACCGAATGCGTCCCCAATAATGGGCACCCGTCTCCCGTCGGCAAGCGCAGTCAGGGCGATGGCTTTACTGAACTGGTCTATCAACACCGCGGCCGCTGCCACCATGCAGGCGACGGCGAACGGCCGCGTCTTCTCAGCGGTCACCTTCTTGGCCCTTCCGGAGGTGGCGGGTTCGCCGCGCTGTGACCAGAAGCGTGACCAGCGCTCCGCCGAGAATCATCGCCACCGCGGAGACTCCCAGCACGGGAGCGACCTCGCCACCGCCGGTGGGCACTCCTCGACCGTCCGCGCGTGGGGTGGCCGTGGAATGAGGATGGGTCTGGTGCCCAGGTGATGGAGTCTCGGAGCTCGGTACGGTGGTTCCTGAACGTTCGACGCTCAGAGGCGCAGTGGTGAAGCTGACATCCATGGCCGAGCTCAGCGCCGGGGCCACGACAGCAAAGGTCGGCGCGGCGGGTCCTGCAACGATGAGGGCGGCGCTAAGAGCGACAGTGGCGCACAGCGTCACCGTGACCTGCGTTGCGCGATGGCGAGGTCTGGATACGAGGAAGAATCTCATTGGTCTTTTCAAGGTCGGGCGTAGATGAATCGGGCAATACGAGCCGCGTCCGTCCATACCCCGGGAAGGGTGTTAGCTCTGGCCTGGCTGTGCACGGGGATTCCGGCAACGAACAGACCGGGTAGCGTCGTCGCGGTGGGGATGCGTCGCTGAAGCTGCGGCTGCGTGGGCAACCACTCGTCGCCCGCTTCGTACCCGGTGGCGAACACGACTGACTGGTAGGCCTGCCGGTAGCCATCCGCGAAGGCGAACTTGGCCCCGTCCACCCCAATCGTCTCGGCGCGAATGGAGACGCCTTTATCTCGGAGTGCGTCGTAGAGGGGTTCTGGGGCGATCTTCACGCGCCGCCACGGTGAGACGCGCGGCTGGGTGGGGAATTGCCGCGGATGCGCTTCAGCCCGTCGGGTGCGGACCGCCAGAGTGACGTCGTGCGACTTCGCGAGGTCGGAAGCAACTTCCGTCCCGGCGATACCACCGCCGACAATAAGTACCCGGCCTCGCGGAATCTGCTCGGGTGTTCTGTAGGCGTTGGTGTGCATCTGTACTCCTTCGACTTCGGCGTCCGCGGCCCATTTCGGAAATCGGGGACGTGCTGCGGCGCCGGTAGCGCACACGACGTTGCGGGTCTGCACTTCGCCAACCGTGGTGCTCAAGAGCAGGGTTGGGCCGTTGCCGTGGCGAGTCACGGCGAGGGCCTGGACACCCCAGACGGGGTTTACCCCGAGCTCCGCTTCGAATCTGTGTAGATAGCCTTCGATGTCTCCCGGGGTGGGGTACCGATACGGGTCACCCTCCAGTGGTCTGCGGGGGAAGCTGGAGTGCTCAGCATTGCTGAGCAACCGCATAGAAGGCCAGCGCGCACTCCACGTGCGTTGTCCCCGCGCGGAACTGTCGATGACCACGAAGTCACGCTGCGGTTCCATGCCGCGAGCGATCAGTGCCGCTGCAGTTGCCAATCCAGCCTGCCCTGCGCCCACGATGATGACTCGTCGGTGTGACAGGCCCGCCACTAGGGGGTGCCGTCCAAGCGGGTGGTGATGGCACTTTCAAGGTCGTTCCATCGTTCAATGACAAGAGGTTCGCCGTCGACGAAGAACGTAGGGGTTCGGTCCACGCCGAGGGCGCGTCCGTCGTCGAGGTCGGATCGAACGCGCTCGAGAGTGGCAGGGTCGGCGACAGCTTCGTCGTAGGCCGTCATATCCAAGCCCAACTCGGTCGCGTACGAGCGGAACAGCTCCGCTTGGCTTTGCTGAGACTCCCCCCACTGTGCTTGCGTCTCAAAGAGACGGTTGTACATGTCTTCGAAGCGTCCCTGGGCTGCCGCGGCCTCCGCAGCGACCGCTGAGTTTTCGGAGTTGATGTGGCCGGGAAGGGGGAAGTAGCGAACGACGTAGTTGATCTGTCCCTCATACTTCACACGAAGCTCTTCGACGCCGGGGTAGTAGGCGCCGCAGGCTTCGCACTCGAAGTCCAAGAACTCCACGATGGTGATGGCGCCGTCGCCGGCGTCGTCGAGGACGTGGGAGTCGTCTCTAACAACCGCTATCGACCCTCCTCCCCGTTCCTCGGCGGCAACGCGGGTGTTGTTCTGATCGACTAGGACATAGATGACAGCCCCCGCGACGACCGCGACGGCGACGGCGGCGGTAATGACCGTCGCCTTCCAGTTGATTTTCATGGGTACTCCAACACTTGACGGCACAAGAAAAGCCCGGGTTGCCCGGGATGAGTGTCGCCGCGGGGGCGACGTGCCGATGTCAGGTTCTAGAGATACCCAGTTGCGCGATTGTGAGGGCGTGGCCCTCAGGCCTGCCGGACACCGGGTGGATCAAAGACGGCGGGAGGGCGCGCCAGACGAGTGTGATCCCAGCCGGTCCGCGGCGCACCAGGAGATGAACAACGAGGTACAGCACGAATCCGCAGACGACGCCGAGAACGCACAGCGCCATTCCGGGCGATACGTCGTACACGCTCGCCTCGACGATAGAGGTAGCGACGGGTGCGGCCGGGTCGTGCGGCGCAGTGTCAGATGCCGTCGCGACCACACCGCTTACCGGGGCGTTGTCGCCATGGTTGAGGGCCACGACTCCGAGCAGCAGGAGGGCCCCGAGGGCGATGATGGTAATGAGTCGCGTTATCGCTCCGTGCTCTTTCGCCAGCGCTGAGCGCCGGGCGTGAGCGTCGGTATACATCAGCAGCCAGTGTACGGAGAGGTTCTGGGCGAATGGCTGGGAACGGCCGACGGTGTGCCGATATGCGATCGGGCTGCGAACACGCCCGTTCGAGCGGTTCGGCGCCCGCGATTAAGCGTGACGGACATCCCCGGGTTCCGAATCTTGCAGGTCGGCTGTCTCAATCTGGAAGGTGGAGTGCAGCACGGACACCTCGAAGTGTTGAGCCACACATGCTCTGACGTCCTTAAGGACAGCGGCTGCGTGTCCGTCCGTGAAGCATTCGTCTTCAACCACGACATGCGCGCTGATTGTCGGCAGGCCGGTGGCGACTGTCGAGGCGTGTAGGTCATGGACGTCTATGACGTGGTCGAGTTGGAGAATGTGAGATCTCACATCGTCCAAGTCCAAACCGTCGGGGGTGAACTCCATCAACACCGACGACGTCTCGCGTAGCAACTTGAACGCACGCGGCACGATGAGAGCGGCGATGAAAAGACCGGCGATGGCGTCCGCTTGAAAGAAACCCGTCGTCCAGATGACGACAGCCGCGACGATAACCCCCAGTGATCCCAGCGCGTCATTCAGCACTTCCAGATACGCTGCCCGCATGTTGAAGTTAGCTCCGCGACTGGAAGACAGCACGAAGATGGCGATGACGTTCGCGACTAACCCAACGACTCCAAAACCCAGCAGTTCCGCAGCTGGCACCTCCGGGGGCTCGAAGAGCCGGCGTACCCCCTCGATGGCTGTGTAACCCCCTACCGCCATCAACAGAGCCGCTTGCCCGAAGGCAGCGATAACTTCGATGCGACGGAACCCCCACGTGCGTCGCGCACTAGCCGGCCGCAGCACCAGCGTCGCGGCGATGAGTGCAACGAGAAGTCCGGATGCGTCAGTGAGTGCGTGGGCCGTGTCCGTGAGGAGGGCAAGACTGCCGGTAAAGAAGGATCCAACCGCTTGAGTCACGGCGATTGCCGCGGTGATTGCAAACGCAATCCAGAGACGCGCCCGATGGTCGGTCGGATGCCCGGCCGCGCCGGTAGACGGTGCGTGCGTGTGACCGGCGCCCATCAGGCCGCGTCCGTTCCAAGGGCGAAGTCTTCACCAGGCTGATGAAGGTGAGCGCATAGCGTGACACGCGTGCCGGTGTCTCTCAGCAGGAGTTCGGCGGCGTTAATGAGAGCCGCAGTCGCCACAGGTTGCGCAAGATCGAACCAGGAAGCCCGACCCTCCGAGCGAACAGTGACTAGTCGGCAGTCCCGCAGGAAGCTGAGGTGCTTACTTACGGTTGATTGCGCCAATCCGAGGTGCTGGACGAGATCCCGGACGCGATGCTCGCCGGACGCCAGATGCTGGAGAACCGCCAATCGCGTGGGGTCCCCAAGCGCGTCGAATAGGTGCGCGTACACAGCGGTCGCGTCAGGATCGAGTAGACCACCCTCTTTATTCATCGCCACATAGCGATGATATCGTCAAATGCCGTGTCCGTCACGTCTGCATCCAACTGGGAACCATGCTCATTCTCGCCGGATCAGTGGGCCACCCGAATGCTCGCCCACAGAGCAAGCGCGACGATTGCGGTGAGGGTGGTGAAGGACAAGGCGCGGGGCCGGAGACCGGCGCGCGGTGGTAGTTGTAGTCGCGCCACAGGGTGCGTTTCGTCTGATCAGGTGGTGGGGCGCGGTGGGCTTTCCGCGCCCCACCCCGGGCGGGATCAGAGAGTGGCGAGAAGCTCCTCCATCGTGGCGATCTCGGAGGTCTGCGCCTCGATGATGGTGTTGGCGAGTGCGACGGCGTCGCTGTTCTGGCCGTTGGTCGCTTCTTCCAGGGCCATGTCGATGGCACCGCGGTGGTGCTCGATCATCTGCTGGAGGAACAGCCGGGCGGCGTCGGTTCCGGTGGCCTGCTTGAGCGATTGCATGTCGTCTTCGCTCATCATGCCGCCGCCGTGGTCCATGCTGCCGGTGGCGGGATCAACGGCTCATGACCGTCAACGGGGCGTGAGGGCCGCGCGTGGTACAGGTTTGGTCTCCGATGTCTCAGCTGCAGCGCTCCCCCGAGCCGGGGGTGTGGCTCGTCTTCGACCGCAGCAGACGAATCGCGATTGTGCGCGTGGTCGAGGTGCAGGGGCGGAAGCTGCTGCGCTCGGTGACGTTTCACGACGATCCGGCTCAGCGGCAACTAATCGGCTATTTTCCCGAGGACGGGATGAAGCTCGCAGTGGAATGCACCTGGGCGGAGTACGTCAAGCACACCGGTCCCTCGACGAGCAACCGGAAGTGAGGACTATCGCGCTCGGCCCTCATCACCTTCGGCCACAGGAATGTCCCCGTGTGCCGTTGGCATAAACGGGGGATCGAAAATGCTCCCACCAGCCAGCGTTGACCGGCGACGGGGCGAGCTCCCCGCGTGAGGGGCGTTGTCGGAACTGGCGGGACGCTCACTTATCAGGGAAGGCCGCGGTTGCGGACGCTGTCGGGGCATGACGTTTCTCCTTTGAGAACGAAGACGGACTCCATGAGACAAATGTCTAGATGGACCGTAAGTCATCTTCGGGCGCGCCCCCGGGAGCGAGTCCGGAAAGTGATTCACCCCTCCCCCGGATGCTGGGATCGTGGCACGCGGTCGATCACCGTCAAGGGCGCTGCGCGTCGCGATGCGATGCGGCGTTGCCGCCCCCTGGACCGTGCTCTCCCTTGCGCAAGATCGGCATGTATCCGGTGCGAGGGGCTGATGTGGTGATGCTCGAGAACGAAGGAAGGGACCGGCCCCGTGGGCACGGTCCCTTCTCAGCGCGTGTCAGGCGGTCTTGGAGACCGTATGGGCCTCGGGGTCGACGCCGAATCTGCGGATGTAGGTCTGGCGGATCTCTTGAAGCTGTGCGCGCTCGCGATCGCTGATCGGGTCGGCCTCGCCTGCCGCGATGCGGCGCTGGAGGCTGCCCTTGTGCGATGTCACGAAGCGTCCGGTGAAGGACGAGCGGGAATGCCGAGCCATCTGATCACCTTCCTTCTCGGTCTATTTTCCGTCGCGATTGCGGGCGTGTCTACGGCGGCTGGGCGTTGAAGGTTCTTGATCGTGCGGTAGATCATCTTGCCTTCGGTGGGGGTCGCGTCCTCGAGCAGGGCCTGGAGGGCGTCGTTTGCGACCTCGCGGTCTTCCTGGTCATCGGATGCGGCCAGCCCTAGGGCCCATTGCGCGCGGTTCCACCACTGTTCGCGCGCGGCGTTCTCGCGGGCGATTTTGGTTGAGCGGATGGCGGGAGTGAAGGCGATGACGGCGGCGATGACAGCGAAGACGCCGGCCATCGGGGGCCCGCTCAGAATCGCGCGCCAGAGAGCTTCGTCGATGACAACGGGTGTGGTCAGCGCTGGGTAGGGCGGGAAGGCGCTGCGAAGGCCGTATCCGACACCCCCGCTTGCGAGGATGATCCCGGCCAGCGCCCAGCCGCGCCGCGCTCGAGCGCTCACGTCATACCCCCATTGGGCGCCCCTGGGGCAGTTCGCGGGCCTTGACGGGCGGGAACGGCTTGCCGTCGTTGTACTTGGCCTCGAGGCGCTCGACCTCTTTCATCGCGGCAGCGTTGAGGAATTGCGAGAGGTTGCGGAACCCTTCTTGTGCGAACGTGTGCAGGATTGCACCGCGGATGCGGTCGGTGTCTTCAAGCTCCTGGTAGAACGACACCTTCGGCGGGTACTTGGTGCGCTTCTTCGGCGCGGGTGCCTCGGCCGCGGGGGCCGCCTCGGCGGTCTTCTCCACGGGGGCGGCGGCGGGCGCCGGCTGTGGGGTCTCAGCGGGCTGATCGTCCTCGAGGCGCCCGACGAGGGAGGAGAGGGTTTTGCGTGCCATGGGAGATCCCCTATCTCTTTCCGTTGGCCCAGAGGCTCGTGAGCTCCAGGGCGAGGTCTTTGTAGTCGTCGATGGCGTTGGCGGTGGCTCGGCTGCGGGGGTAGGTGGTGACCACTTCCCCGGTCAGCGGTGCGTCCGTGTGCATGACGTATTCGCGGATGACGCTGCGGAAGCGTGGGAGGTGCATCTCGTCGAGGAGTTCGAGCGCGTCGTCTTTGCGGCGCACCGCGGAGGGATCGCGCTTCACACGGCTCACCAGGACTCGGTAGGGCAGGTTCCGCGGCTCGATCAGCGGGCGAATGACGCGAACTGCGGGCTTCACGCTCATGGTCGCGGGTTCCATGGGCAGGATGACGAAATCGCTGTTGTCGAGGACCGCGCCGAGAACGTCGGTGTCCCGCAAGCTTCCCGGGGTGTCGACGACGATCACGTCGTACTCGTTGGTGCGCCGTAGACCGGCGAGGACTTGGGGGTCTGACTCGGTAGCGAAGTCGAAGGGCACATTGTCCCCTCCCGCCTCCGCCCAGTCGGTTGCGCTGCGCTGCGGGTCGACGTCGACGACGAGTACGCGGGCATGATCTGACAGCAGTGCGGCGAGGTTCATGACGGTCGTCGTCTTACCGACGCCGCCCTTCTGCCCGACGACGGCGAGGATGCGAAGAGTCATGTGAGGCACCTTCCTTGTAACGGTAATAGTACTCTTAGGGGTGCGCTTTGCCGTGGCGGCGCACCCCTGCGAGTCTCGGATCTCACTCCATAGTAACGGGATTAGTACTGTTAGGGGTATTAGGGTTAGTTGCTGCGCTCAACCTCGATGCGGTGCCCGTCCATCTGCGACGGGTAGAACACGTGCTCGACGTCGCTACTTGGGAACGGGTTCACCAGGCGCACACCTTGAACGGTTCCTGCGCCGATGCACCCGAGCCCCTGCGCAACGATCCGCACCGGAATATATGCGCGGCCGTCCAGGCTTACGAGGCGGTCCCCTGCGCGAAGGTCTGCGAGGCGGGTAACGGCGATCTTCTCCATGGTGTCTCCTTCGGTCGTGCGCTTTGCGCCTGTACCCCTATTAGTACTATTAGGGGTGTTTTCGGTTAGTGGTAACGGGATTAGTACTGTTTTGGCTGGGGGTCACGCGGCGAACTTCGCGGCGATCCGGTCGATCTGGTCGGGGCGCATGTCGCACCAGTGATCGTCGTCGTCCACGACGACAACCGGGGCCATGCTGTAGCCGAGCTCTTCCGTCACGTACTCGTGTGCGGCCGGGTTCTGAGTGATGTCGACCTCGACGAATGGGATGCCTTTGCCTTTCAGCATCATCTTGGTCATCGAGCACTTTCCGCAGCTGGGGCCCGTCGTGTAGACCGTGAGCTTGTCCATTTCGTGATCCTCCCATCCCAATCGTTTTCTTGCCGTGAAGGCGATTTATCGCCGCTAGGAAGAGCGGCCGTAGTGCCAGTGACCGTGGAATACCGGAGGGAGCGAAGCGAGCGAGGATATGCCGCGAAAGCTCTGGCGCGCAGGGTGGTCGACCGTATGCTGCCGAAGGCTTCACGGCAAAAGAACGGGCCGACAGGCCTTGACTGCCGATCGGCTCCGTCCGATCGTCCGATGCCGGCGGCTGCTCCGTCTGCCGCTGGGTCCCATGATGCTCTTCTGCCGGGATTAGTACTGTTCCCGCCAGTCGTGTAACGGAAACAGTACTAATGGGGTTAGTCATGTTGTTGTGTCTCAGCGACGCGCGCGGCGACCGCGCATACGTCGTCGGGGGTGACTTCCTCGAGCAGGATGGTGCGGCTTCCTTCGTCCAGGTCGATCCACCAGACGGGGCGAACGGTGTGGGCGTCGATGCCGACGCGGTGGATGGGCAGTTCGCTGTCGGGGTCGACGGGGCCGTAGTAGAGCTGGGCGGTCCACTCTTCGGCGCCCATGTCCACGTAGAGGGTCGTCGGGAACGGGAGCAGCTGGGCGAGATCGTCGAGCAGGGTTTCGACGTCGCGGGGGGTGAGGTTCGTCATGGTCGATCCAATCTGTAACGGGATTAGTACTATTAGGGCTTGTTGGGGGCGGAGAGGTCGAATCCGCCGAAGGGGCTGTAGTTGGGTATGTGGCGGCTGCCGTAGCTGGGGCGTTCGGTGAGGATGGGGGCGCCCGGAACGCGGAACGCGGGCGTGTAGTTGTCCTCGAGCCAGGCCTCGAGCTTCGGCGTCATGCTGGTGGGGCCCATTCCGCCGCGGAGCTTGCCGGGAAGGGTGGGAAGGTCGCGCCAGCCGGGGAATGCGTGGTCGTGCCAGGCCTCGACGCATTCGGCTTCGGTGCCGATGTGGTGCCAGGAGCAGCGGGAGCAGATGGCCTGGGCGGTGATGCTGCCGACGCACTGGCAGAGCGGGCCGAGAGGGTCGCCAATCTTCCGCGAGTCGTGGGCTCCTGCAGCGCACCGGAGGTCGACGTCGTACAGGTCGAACGTGTGCTCGCCGATATCCATGTGACGGACGGTGTAGCTGCGGTGCCACATCTTGGACAGGAAGACGCTGTTGAAGTGGCCGTTGATTTCGACCCAGCGGCGCCAGGCCGCGTCGAGCTCGTCGGGGTGGTGGTAATCGGTGACCAGCTGTCCCAGCGGCATCCCCGTCCATTGCGGCAGACCCGCAACGTGGTCTTCGTGCATCAGGTCGTTGATCATGTCCATCAGCGTCATGGTCTCTTTCCTTTCTCCTCCACGTTTTTTTGCCGTGAAGGCGGTTTTCCGCCTTAGCAACCGAAGGGTGCAGTGCAACCCGAAGGGCGGGGGAGGAGAGAGTTTCGGCGCGAAATAAGGGAGCGTAGCGACCGCGTGCCGAAAGTCTCGGGGGAGCCGGTGGCGTAGCCACTTGAACGGAGCCCGGAGGTAGCTACGACCGCAGCGAAGCGGAGGGAGCCGCCGAAGGCTTCACGGCAAACAAACGGGCCGTCAGGCCCCAGCTGGTCGGCGTAGCCGGCTCGATCACCTCGCGGAGTGAGGCGGGGTGAAGTGCCTACGGCTTGGGCGCGGGCGGGAGGGGAAGTGCTCGCGCATGCGCGCGATCACCGCGGCGATCTCGTCCGCGTTGGCGCGGATCTCGGCTCGGCGTGCGGCCTCGTGTGCAGCTTCGAGCGCCTGACGCTCGGCACGCCGCCGACTCTCAACCTGCAGCTGCAGGAACGGAGCGGGAGAGCCGGCGTCGACGGTGGCGCGAAGCAGCCATACGAAGTACCCGAACGGATCACGCTGGGATGCGACGTCGACGAGAGGGATACGCCGCTCAAGGCGGCCGCGCTGGATTGCGTCGAGTAACGATTCAGCAGTCCATCCGCGCCCTGTGAGGCCGTGGGCGATCAGCACGTCGCAGAGCTTGCCGAGGTGCGAGGTCGCACGGTCCAGCCACGACATCCGCGCACACAGGCCCGCGGCCCTGCTCAAATCGCTCACTGCGGGTGTCGCCGGCCGCAAGCACTATTGCAAAGGGAATAAGCGCCACATCCTCCTCAAGGGCGACCGGATTTTGGTGATCAAGATCGAGCGCGACAGCTTTCACTACTGCCTTGCCTGCGGACTCAAGTTCATCGCCACTGCCCGGAAAGACCTCACCGCGCTCGAGACCGACCTGCAGGCGACACAATGACGTTTGGACCCCACCCGACAACATGGACCTTCGCGCTCGATGCACGATCCACCCACTCGTCGATCATCGCGGCCGATGAAAACTCGTCCCCGATCTTCATGACGCCCGATGCAGTCTCCGCGCATGCCGGAACATTTGCGCGCACGACGAGCACTCCGACGGACGTGGCCGCGCTCCTTCAGCTGTCCGTCGCCCTACTTGAGACCAGCGTCGTTCACTACGAGTTCGCCGCGCTCGCACTGGAGAAATGCCTGCAGGCCATCGAGGCAGCCCTTCGCCACCGCTTCTCCGCAGGCAAGAACACCACCTTTAGCGAACTGATACGGCGCTTCCAGCGCGAGACCCATCCCGAACCCGAAATGGTAGAGATGCTGACGTTCGCCCGGGAGTTGAGGAACATGGCCGCGCACCCCACTACAGCCCCGGCCCTTCCAATCGTCGTCACCGTGTCTTCCATCCACCGATCCCACGATCTCGTGGCCGAGATATATCCCGAGCCCAGAGACAGCCCATCGACCTTGGTCGCAAAGTAGAGAGAAGTCCGATGGAAGAGAGCGTCGTCAAGGCCCGGATCGTCGACCGGATGAGCCTGCTGGAATCACACGTGACAGGTCGAGTCGCGCACAGTCTCAACGACGTGACCTCAGCCCTGGAAGTGCTCTACCGGGAGGTCCTCAACCTCACTCACGGATGGAACCTCACCGCAGCGAACTTCCCGGACCGCAACTTCCCAGCCGTCGACCTACACGATGCCGCACGACGCTTGGCCGTCCAGGTCACCGTGACCTGCGACACCGACAAGATCGTTGAAACCCAGGACACCTTCGAACGGCACAACCTCGACGCCCGATACGATCGCCTGATCTTCGTCGGGATCAAGTCCGTCAAGAAGTCGAGCAAGCTGGCGCCCTGGGCCGAGCTGTTCGCTCAGAGCAAGCTGCTGAATCTCGAGAACCTCAACCTTGCTCAGCTGTGGGCTCTCGACGATCGACTCGCAAAGAGCATTCCGTGGCATCAGTTCACCGAGCAGTCTGACCGACACTGCTTCGACGTCGTCCTCGGGGTCCTCGACCGCGATGCGATCAGGCATATGACCCATGTCGAGGGCGACTTCGACGACATGCTCGATGCGCTCCGGCAGGTCAAGCAGATCATCAACCAGGGCCAGGTCCGCGGAACTCGGATCCAGGCGAAGCCGATCTCGCTCTATGACACGGCCTACGTTCAGATCCTCGAAGATATCGATACCCACGTCGGTCGCATGGCGAGCATCGTCAAGCGGAACCTCCAGCCCTACAACTTCCTCCCCCACCCCGCCCCTGACGAGGTCGATCGGGAACGCCGACAACTCGTCGACGAAGTCAACGACTTCTGCGCAACTCACGGGCACGACCGCCGACTCCACACATGGGACGGGTAGACGGGCATCCAGGACATCAGCAACAGACCAGGAGGGTGACATGAGGCCAGAGTTCGAGGAGTCACAGTTCGCCGTCTTCTTCCAGGACGACCTCACGCACAGAAACCACGCAGGCGTTGAGCTGGCGCCCATCGGTCAGGTCCTTGAAGCGAAAGCCGGGTTCGATCTGGGCGGGTGGCTCCCTCACGCTCATCCGATGTGGAGCCTGTTGCACTCCGCACCGCTTCCTGGCCTGTCGAGACCGGCATGGAACCCGAATCTCAGTCCCACAGCGGCCGTGACGTCGAAGGCTCTCAATGTCTTCTTCCAGTTCAAACGCTCGGACTACCTTCACCGGCCTTACGCGACCTACTTCGGCGACCTCGGCGGTCCCTACTGGCGCTTCCACGTGGACCGAACCGACAACGTCGGCAGCCTCCCGCAGCACGAGTTGCTGGAGGAGCTGGAAACGCGCACGGCGGACCTGGGGCTCGTGCGGTACGTCGCACCGATCTGCCATACCTACACGGAACTCGAAGCTCTGTGCGACGCCAGGGGACTTCTCGAAGAATGCGTCTACGTCGCACCCACACGGTTCGCGCCAGCCCACACCACCTGCGCATACACGAACGCCACGAACATGATCGTCAATCCCGACCCGGAAGCGACAAAGGCAGACACCTGGAGCGACATCCGCGACGCGCTGGGCGAACTGGCAATAGCTGCGACGGACATCGACGATCTTGTCGGCAGAACCGCGGAAGTCGCGTTCTCACTGGGCGCCCGACGACCCGACCAAATGCGATACCCGTGGCGCGTACCTCGGGGACTGCCATACGAGACTCGTACCCTCATCCAGACCTATCTGCCGGCCGCTGAGCTCCTCTTTCGTGCACGGCTCGAGTGGCTCGTCGCCCTAGTTCCCGCTCGTTGAGCACTAGTTCGGTCTCGGGCGCGGGACTATCCTCCGGGAATGGGTTTGATCCAGTGGGACGGCATCTATGGGGAGTCCGACACGTTCCTCCCCAACGAGGACGTCGCCGCCGCCATCCTGGAGGCCGAAACCCTTTTGCGGGAGCGTCCGCACGCGGATTCGCACGGCGGGCTGCCGGACCTAGATGAGGCGCGCCGGTGGAGGCTGCAAGGCCGAACCGGCCCGCCTCCAGCAAGCTAGTCCTACGCGGCACCGCACCCTGGAGCCGGGAACGGGACGGGGCAGACGGTGGATGTGGCGGTGTACTTGCGGATCTCGCAGGACCGCACCGGTTTGCACGCCGGCGTGCAACGTCAGCAGGAGGATTGCCTCGCCCTCGCCGACCAGCTCGGCTTCACGGACCCGCAGGTGTTCATCGACAACGATGTGTCCGCGTTCGACGGCGGACGCCGCCCCGGCTACGACGCACTCGTCGCGCGGATCCGTGCTGGCGTCTCGCGGGTCATCGTGTGGCACGTCGACCGTCTCTACCGGCAGCCCAGGGAGTTGGAGGATCTGATCGCTCTGGTCGAGCGCCACCCGGTGCGCATCGACGCGGTCCGCGGCGGCGGCTTTGACTTAAACACCACCGAGGGTCGCCTGATGGCCCGACAGCTCGTGGCGATCGCCGCCTACGAGTCCGGGCACAAGTCCGACCGGGTCAAACGCGCCAACAAGCGCCTGGCCGAGCAGGGCCGCTGGCACGGGCCTGCTCGCTACGGGTACGCAGCCGGAGGCGTGCTGATCGCGGAACAAGCAGCCGTGGTACGGCAGATGGCAGACCGTTTCTTGGCTGGAGATTCGATCCGCTCGATCACGACCTGGTTGAACCAGTCCGGTATCCCACCTCTGCGAGCCGGGGGCGGCACGTCCGGCCTGTGGCACTCGCAGACGGTGCGCAGCGTCCTGGCGTCCGCTCGGATATCCGGACAGCGCGCCTACGCACCCGACACCCGCGCCGACCCTGCAGGCGGGCGAGAAATCCTGGCCCCCGGCGATTGGGAACCGATCATCACCCCGGAGGAGACCGAGCAGATCAGGGCGATCCTCGCCGATCCTGCGCGTCGCCGTACCGCCCCGGCACGCCGCACCCTTCTCGGGGGTATCGCGCAGTGTGGACTGTGCGGTGCCGGGCTCACTATCGCCGGGCACACCTCCTCCCCCGGCGCTGCATCGACCTTGCGGTACGTCTGCCAGAAGGATCCTTCCCGGCCCGAGCGCGGCGGCCTGAGCATCAGCGCCACCCACCTCGATGACTACGTCACCGAACGCGTCCTGCACCGGCTCGGCCACCCACGGCCGTCCGAGAACACGGAGTCGACGACCGCGGTGCTGCGGCGGATCGTGGACATCAATGCCCGGATTGGGCAGCTTGAGGAGGATCGCAAGGCCCGGACGATCACCGGCGGCGAGTTTCGGGCGGGCCTCCAGGCGGCGGAGGATGCCCTGCGGGCAGCGGAGCAGCAACTCGTTGCCGCTGGAGGCGCCGTCGCCCTCTACGCCGCACCGATCGGCAACCCAGCGGCACTGGAAACCTGGTGGCACAGCCTCGACACCACGGATCGACGTGCCGTGATCACTACCCTCATCAAGAAGCTGAACGTAGCCCCCGGCAGGCGGGGCCGGAGCTTTGACCCGACTCGGGTCCGCATCATTTACAACCCCTGACGCCGAGCCTGGCAGCTTGCTCGCCACGGGCGGGACGCTGCGGTGCGCCCGGGTAGCACTGGAGCACTCTCATACAACTCAACACCGCCCTGGTCTATCTCCGGATCTCCGTCAACCGGACCAGCGAGCACGCCTCCATCCGGCAGCAACGCGATGACTGCGCCGAGCTGGCGGACCGACTCGGATATACGCGCACGATCGAGTTCGTCGACGAAGCCGTCTCCGCCTACCAGGACCGGACCCGCCCCGGCTACCAGCACCTCCTCCAGCAGATCGAACGCTCCCCCACGGCGACAGTAATCGTGTGGCACCTGGATCGGCTCTATCGCCAATCTCGTGAGCTCGAGCAACTCCTGGATCTGCTCGACAGCCATCCGGTGAGAATCGAATCCGTCCAAGGCGGATCCTTCGACCTGAATCGACACGAGGGACGCCTGTTCGCCCGTCAACTCGTA
This sequence comes from Microbacterium sp. IEGM 1404, assembly GCF_030056775.1. Classification (NCBI taxonomy): domain Bacteria; kingdom Bacillati; phylum Actinomycetota; class Actinomycetes; order Micrococcales; family Microbacteriaceae; genus Microbacterium; species Microbacterium sp. IEGM 1404. The sequence continues at coordinate 37,303 of NZ_JASHKP010000002.1, forward strand.
TCGTTCGCCAACTACGAGTCCGCGCACAAGGGCGCGCGCATCGCCCGGGCGCAGCAACACCGCGCCGGGAGCGGGCTCTGGCATGGCAGAGCCGCCTATGGCTACCTCCCCGGCGGCCGAGTCCACGCCACGCAGTCCGGCGTCGTGCAACGCATCGTCGACGACTACCTCGTCGGCATCTCCGCGAGCACGATCGCTCGAGAGCTCACTGCGGCCGGCCTCCCGAGTCCGACGGGCCAGCCATCGTGGGGTGAGACGACGATCCGCTCGATCCTCCGCAGCGATCGACTCCATCGGCGGCGCCTCGATCGGAGCCGACAAGCCGAGGTCCCCGGCCAATGGGACCCGATCATCACACCGGACGAGTCGATGCTCATCCAGGCGTTCCTGATCGCTCCTCGCCGTGACGCTGCGCGCTCATCCAGCAGCCTTCTCGGGGGCATCGCACGTTGCAGCAGTTGCGGGAACCGGCTCGTCGCGGGCGTCACATCTCGTGGCCGACGCGTCTACTCCTGCCGCAGCGCGAGCGAGCACTGCAACGCCCGCGTCGCCGATGCCGACTACATGAATCTTGTAGTCGAGTCGCGCGTTCTCGCCGAGATCGAACAGCACACCATCACCTCCGACCGCCTGGCGGATTTGAACAGCCTGCTCATCGGACTGCGGAGCGCTCGAGAGCAGCTGCGGACGCTCTCGGCCGCTTTCGGCGGCGGCGACCTAGACCGACCCGCCTACCTTGACCAGCGGCGCCACCCCATCGCCGCAATCAAGAGCCACGCCGTCGACCTGGCTGCACACAGCAGCCACCGCCTGCTGTCCACCGGTGCCGACGCACTCCGCCAGCGCTGGAAGACGGCGTCGCTGTCATTCCGACGAGCACTGATCTGCGCGATACTCACGGCCTCCGCAGCCGAAGATCGGTCGCCAGCCGTGACAATGCTCCGTCCAACGGTCGGCGCGTCCGATTCGTCACTATTCAAGATACCGGAATCTTGAATATGATAGCGTCGTGGAGAACAGGGTGGGGACGGAGCAGTCGTGGTCAAAGACGCTGTTCGGCAACCAGCACATGCTCCACGTCACCAGCGCGATCGCCCAGGGCGCGGTCGAGTTCACTTCGCCCCAACTCGAACGAGCCACCAGCCTCGGCGCGAGCAGCGTGCACAGGCTCCTCGGGATCTTGTGCTCGGTGGGTCTCCTGTCGCGCGTGGAGCGGCGCAGCGGTGAGCGGACGCAGCGCTACCGCCGGGAGAGCCACCCGTTCTGGAGAGCCATGTCCCAGCTTCGGGAACGCGCCCACGCAGGCGCGGACGCACCTATCACTGCGGGGAAGGAGGCATAGATGACTCGGCTCGTTGTGAACAGCGCCGCCGCCGATGTTCCGTCGGTACGCGTGCCGCTGCGCCTGGGACGGCTGGACGTCGTCATCGACGTTGACCTTGATCAGCATGAGCTCCGCCGACGTCAGCGAGACGGTTGCCGACCGCTCCTTAACCTCGACCTACTCAATGTGCTCGTGGCGATGCCGCACGCTGCGACGGTCAGCAAAGAGGCGATGTCGGACTTCGACTGGAGACTGCTGATGATCGGCGCGCGCAGCGGCGCCGTCGAGATCAGCACCGCCCACGGCGCCGCCGGCGCGATTCGGCGTGCATCGCCGCCACTCAGCGTCCGGCACGTGACGGTGGCTGCGGCCCGCTGGCGCGACGGGCTTAGCGTCGCGTCGCGTTTCGCACCCTATGGTTCGCGAGAGCTGATCCTCGACCGCCTTCCGGCCGACGACGTCGAGCTGCGCCTCGAGGCCGGCTACCTCGGGATCGGGATCTCCGTGCGCGGCGACAGCGTCGACCAGACACCAAGTCGCGTCATCGAGCCTGCGCCGTTCGCCCCCGCTCGGTACACCGGGGCGTCGTGGCTGTTCGCCGAACGCCTGCTTGCCCAGCAGGCGACGATCGACGCCTAGGCCTGTTCAGCTCTCGCGGAGCCACTCCTTGACATCCGGGGTGAGATTCACCTCGACGCCGATACGGCCCTTCAGCGCCTGCCGCTCGTACTCCACGTCGAGCAGCCGCTGCTTCCACCAGGCGGCGATCTGCTCGGGGGTGTAGCCGTCGATCTCGCGCCGCATGACAGTGGTCTCGTGCAGGTTGTGCAAGTGGGCCTCGAGGCGCTGCTCGTCCGAGCCGTTGAACCGGTCGATCGCGCGGCCACCGCAGTGCGGGCACGGGCACGTTTCGGGCGCGGCGCTGGCGAACCAGTCCTGCTGCATCTTGCTGCTGCGCCGGTACCGAAGGAGCTTGCGCAGCAGCACGTGCGGGGACATGTCGCTCTTGTCGGAGGAGAAGCCCCCCTTGCCTGGCAGGGCGATCCGTCGCAGGCTCGGGAGCTGGCCGATCACCGCTGCGCGAGCACCGTGGGCGAGCGCATCGAATGCGCCGAGGTCTGCACGCCAGGGCATCGCCCACGATGCCGCCTCGAAGAGGCGACGGTAGCCCGGGATCGCGCCAGCGTGCTCCAGCGGGTTCGAGGAGCTGTCGACCAACGCGATCGCCACCGGGTGTTGGCTGCGCTTGATGATCGCGATGAGCTGCTTGATGTTCGCCTTGTCCAGCCACCGGTAGTGGATCGGCAGCAAGAACACGAAGTCGTCGCGCTTGAGCTTGTTCACCATCTCGAGGGCGGCCTTCATGGCATCCGAGTCGCCGGCCTGGAACACGGCGGTCGGCGTGACGGCGACGGTCGCACCCGCCTGCAGTTGCGCGTCCAAGACATCGTCGAGTCCCTCGGGGAAGATCCCCGAGACGTCGAGCATGAACGGGAGCTCCCTGGTCGCCCAGACCGAGGTCGAGGTGGGCTCGATCATCATCACGAGGTCCGGGTAGTTCTTGCGCAGCGCGCGCAGCGTTCGGTGCGCCACGGCACCGGCGATGACAAGTCCGCTCACCACCGGGTCGACGTGCGGGGCGGTGGCCTCGGCCTCGCCGCTGGCGACGACCAGTACGCGGGTACCGAGGCGCTTGGCGGCCCGGGTGTCGGCGGGATTCGGTGCGGTGCCGATACCGCCGGGCGGGCGGCCGCCGCTACCGGTGATGATCTCGGTGCTCATGCCGTCCCTCCTGCGTACAGCTCGATGAACTCGCCCTCGGTCATCCGCGCAGACCGAGCGATGTCTGCAATGGTCTCTCCGGATCCCAGGCGCTCCTGGATGACCCGCGGCAGCAGCGCGGGATTCTCGCGAGGAACCTCTACCGGTTCATTCGTCCGGTAGCCCGCACGGGACAGCTCTACGTTCAATTGCCGGTACTGCGCATCGTTGACCAGGCCGAGGTCCCGTCCGCGGCGCAGCAACGCCGCCATCGAGACACCCCACGTGGCCTTCAGCTTCGCGAGCTTCGGGATGGTCAACCCCTCCAGCTGCGGACGGATCGCGGCGGCTGGCATCAGGAACTCGCTCGCGAACCGGTCCGCCTCGCTCTCCTGCTCCTCGGTCGGCACCTGGTGCATCACCGCATGCGCGAGCTCGTGCGCGAGGGAGAACCGCTGGCGGTCTGCCGGCGCGTGGTCGCCCAGCAGCACCAGCGGCGAACGTCCGGTAGGCCAGCTCACGATGGCGTCGATCCTCGTTGAGCCCAGGGGCCGGGTCACGACGACGACCCCGGCCTCCTCGAGGGCACGGGCGAGATGCATCACAGGCGCCTCGGGGACGCCGAGCGCGGATCGAACCTGGCGAGCGATGTCTTCCGGACTGTCGAAACCGTCCTCGGGCAAGGGGATCCGCTCCAGACGCAGCTGGGGCGCCCAGCGCCCGAGGATGCCCGCGACCTGCACGTGGGTGAGGTCAAGCTCGGCACGCAGCTGGTTGACCTTCGACACCGGAAGGGTCGAGCGCTTCCGATGGAACACATACGGCGAAGAGCCGACTTCTGAGACCGGCATCGAGATGAGGTCCTGAGGCGCGCCGAGCGCTTCTGCCAAGACCGCCAGCCGTTCCTCGTCCAGGGCGATCACGCCGCTCTCCGCCTTCGAGAGCAGGCCCTGCGAGATCTTGGTCTCCTGAGCCAGGTCGTGCTGGGTCAGTCCGCGCGCGACCCGCACCGTGCCGAGCATGATTCGGCCGGGCTCATCGATCGCGCTGAGCAATGACATGGTTGTAGGTTACCGCATCCTTCGCTCAAATCAACATTCAATATGCAAAAATATTCCTGCGCCCGCGTTGCGTGTCTACTCCCCCGGCTGCGGCGACCGCTCTGCAGTGGCGTCACTTATGCCATGTGGTATTGCCCGCCCCGGTCGCTCCCGAGATGAGGACGTTCGAGCGTTCATCCACCATCTCCTCGAGCTGCGCGCGGATACCCGGGGGAACATCCCCGTCGCATCCAGCGCCTCGAGGTCGGGGGCGTCCCACCGCGGAACCCGGATCGAGATCGCCGTCCCGCGCACGGCGACCGGCGCGAGCACCGCGTGCACCCTCACCCCCCGTTCGAGCCGGACGTCGACGCAGGGAGCGGCGTCGTCGAGGTGTCGGCCCCCGAGTGCGATCAACCGCACGGCGAGCCGGCGCACCTCGGCTTCGCTCGCCCGCCACGACGGCACGCGTTCGGCTCCGCGCCCCCGGTCGAGGAAGAGGCCGTCCTCGCCGTTCACGAACACGTCGCTGACGTCGGGGTCGTCGAGGAACGGACGGAGGAAGGCCAGTCCCGGGTCGGCCCAGGCCGACGGCATCCCGGCGAGCGGGGAGGGCGGTGGGGTGGCGGATTCCGGAACGGGGAACAGGAGCGGGGAGATCACACCGACGACGGTAGGAAGACCGCGCGTCCCGGCGCGGGGCCGATGGACTCATCCGTGGAGAGGTCCGCGACTTCGCGGCCTGGGGAGGAACCGACGGCCCGTCGAAACGGGCCCGGAAAAAAGAGGGGGCGGCATCCCGTCAATGGGGGGCGAGGGATGCCGCCACGCGCCGGGGAAAAATTGGGGGGCTCCCCCCGACGCGCTGCCGGAAGCGATGTTCGGGCAGGGACAAGACTAACCGTCTCGCGCCCCGGAAGGAACCGGATGGCTCGAAAAGCGAGCGATATATCAGCTGGGTCGTTTTCGTCGGATGCCAACTATCGGAGGTAACCGCCCTCCGCGGCGGAGGGATAGCGTGACCGTGGCGCGAGGACGCGCCGTGCCTCGACCGCGAAGGAGCGCCAGATGAGCAGCCAGATCGATCATCTCCTCAACGAGACCCGCCGTTTCGCCCCCTCGGCGGAGTTCGCCGCGAATGCCGTGGGCGACGCGAGTCTGTACGAGCGCGCCGCAGCCGACCGGGAAGGCTTCTGGGCGGATCAGGCGCGCGAGCTCCACTGGCACACGCCGTTCACGACCGTGCTCGACTGGTCGAACCCGCCGTTCGCCGACGGCGAGCTCAACGTCGCGTACAACTGCCTCGACCGGCACGTGGAGGCCGGCAACGGCGACCGCATCGCGCTGCGGTGGGAGGGCGAGCCCGGCGACCGGCGCGACGTCACCTACGCCGAGCTCACCGACGAGGTGAAGCGCCTCTCGAACGTCCTCCTCGACCTGGGCATCGAGCGCGGCGACCGCGTCGCGATCTACCTGCCGATGATCCCCGAGGCCATCGCCTCGATGCTCGCCGTCGCCCGGATCGGCGCCGTGCACTCGGTCGTCTTCGGCGGCTTCTCGGCTGACAGCCTCCGCTCCCGCATCGACGACGCCGGCGCGAAGCTCGTCATCACGGCCGACGGCGGCTGGCGCAAGGGCAAGGTCTCGCCGCTCAAGCCCGCGGTCGACCAGGCCCTCGCCGACCGCAACGGAGCCGGCATCCAGGAGACCGTCGAGCACGTGCTGGTCGTCCGGCGCGGGAAGAACGACGTCGAGTGGACCGACGACCGCGACATCTGGTGGCACGACGTCGTGCCGCAGGCCTCGTCCGAGCACGAGGCCGAGGCCTTCCCCGCCGAGAACCCGCTGTTCATCCTCTACACCTCCGGCACCACGGGGAAGCCGAAGGGCATCCTGCACACGTCCGGCGGCTACCTCACCCAGGCGGCGTTCACGAATCGGGTCGTCCACGACGTGCACCCCGAGACCGACGTCTACTGGTGCACCGCCGACATCGGCTGGATCACCGGCCACACCTACGTCGCCTACGGCCCGCTCGCCAACGGCGCGACGCAGCTCCTCTTCGAAGGCACCCCCGACACCCCGCACCCCGGCCGCTGGTGGGAGCTCATCCAGAACCACGGCGTGACCGTCTTCTACACCGCGCCCACCGCGATCCGGTCGTTCATGAAGATCGGCCGCGACGTGCCGCAGAGCTTCGACCTGTCGTCGCTGCGCCTGCTCGGTTCGGTCGGCGAACCCATCAACCCCGAGGCGTGGATCTGGTACCGCGACATCATCGGCGCCGACCGCGCGCCGATCGTCGACACGTGGTGGCAGACCGAGACGGGTGCCATCATGATCTCGGCCCTCCCCGGGGTCACCGAGACCAAGCCCGGGTCGGCGCAGGTGCCGCTCCCCGGCATCTCGATCGACGTCGTCGACGACGCCGGCGAGCCGGTCGGCCACGGCAACGGCGGACTGCTCGTCATCACCGAGCCCTGGCCGTCGATGCTGCGCGGCATCTGGGGTGACCCCGACCGCTTCGTCGAGACGTACTGGCAGAAGTTCGCCGACAAGGGCTACTACTTCGCCGGCGACGGCGCACGCCTCGACGACGACGGCGACGTATGGCTGCTCGGCCGCGTCGACGACGTCATGAACGTCTCCGGCCACCGCCTCTCCACCGCCGAGATCGAATCGGCTCTCGTCGGACACGAGGGCGTCGCCGAGGCCGCGGTGGTCGGAGCGTCGGACGAGACCACCGGCCAGGCCGTCGTCGCGTTCGTCATCATCAAGAGCCGCTACATGAAGAAGAACGGCGTCGACGGCCTCGGCGACGAGCTGCGTCGCTGGGTCGGAGAGCAGATCGGCCCGATCGCCCGCCCGCGCGACGTCTACATCGTGGGCGAACTGCCCAAGACCCGATCCGGCAAGATCATGCGGCGTCTCCTCCGCGACGTCGCCGAGGGCCGCGAGGTCGGCGACACCACCACCCTCGCCGACACGGCGGTCATGAGCGTCATCAGCGCCCAGGTGAAGTGACGCGCTGAAAGATCGTGGATGCCGGGGGTCCTGGCATCCACGATCTTTCTTCACGCGATCACACGGTGTATACCAAGAACGCAACTAACGGGCCAGAGCGCCCTTCTCAACTCGCTTTTGTATACACTGGGGGGAATCGAGGGCGAGGAGGGATGCCATGCGCGCCAGCGACCGCGCCTACTCCGCACTCCTCGAGGAGATCCAGACCGGCGTTCTCGCCCCCGGCACCGTCCTCGGCGAGGTCGAGCAGTCCGCCCGCCTCGGCGTCAGCCGCACCCCCCTCCGCGCGGCGCTCGCCCGGCTCACCGCCGACGGGCTCGTCGCCCAGACCTCCCCGCGCATCACCGTCGTCACCGCGGTCGACGGCGACGACATCCGCGCGCTGTTCGTCGTCCGGCGGGCGCTCGAAGAAGCCGCGGCACGGCTCGCGGCCGCCTCCCCCCGCGCCGCCGAGTTCGCGGCCCTGACGGCCGCCTTCGACGCCGCCCATCTCGACGGCGAGGCCGCACGCGACGACTACTACCGCCTCATCGCGGACTTCGACGCGGCGCTCGACGAGGCTGCGGCCAACGACTACCTCGCCTCGGCGCTGCGCTCCGTCCGCACCCACCTCGTCCGCGTGCGACGTCTCGCCCGCTACCAGCCCGAACGGCTCGCCGCCTCGGTATCGGAGCACCGCCTGATCGCCGCCGCGATCGCCGCGGGCGATGCCGACCTCGCCGCCCACGCCACCCACGTGCACCTGCACAACGCCCTCACCAGCATCCTCGAGTCCCTCGACGACGCCGCGCCCTCGCCCCATCGAAAGGCCCTCGCATGACGATCACCCACCACCTCCGCGTCCACCGCAGCGATGAGAACCTCGCGCGCGAGGGTCAGCTGGCGTGGGCCCTGGCACGCATCGCCGTCGACCCGGTCGCGGTCGACGCCGACGTCGTGGACATGATCATCAACCGCGTCATCGACAACGCCGCCGTCGCGGCCGCCTCGCTCACGCGGCGCCCGGTGAGCGCCGCTCGTCAGCAGGCCCTCGACCACGCCGTCTCGATCGGCGGCGTCGGCGGGACCGTGTTCGGCTGCGCCCTCGAGCGTCGTTCCAGCCCCGAGTGGGCCGCGTGGGCCAACGGCGTCGCGGTCCGCGAGCTCGACTACCACGACACCTTCCTCGCCGCCGACTACTCGCACCCGGGCGACAACATCCCGCCCGTCGTGGCCGTCGCCCAGCACACCGGCCGCGACGGCGCGGCGGTCGTCCGCGCCCTCGCGACGGCGTACGAGGTCCAGATCGACCTCGTCCGCGCCATCTCGCTGCACAAGCACAAGATCGACCACGTCGCCCACCTCGGCCCCTCCGCCGCCGCCGGCATCGGCACCCTGCTCGACCTCGACCAGGAGACGATCTACCAGGCGATCGGCCAGGCGCTGCACACCACCACCGCCACCCGCCAGTCACGCAAGGGCGAGATCTCCACGTGGAAGGCGCACGCACCCGCCTTCGCCGGGAAGATGGCCGTCGAAGCCGTCGACCGCGCGATGCGCGGCGAGACCAGCCCCTCCCCCATCTACGAGGGCGAGGACGGCGTGATCGCGTGGATGCTGGGCGGACCGGATGCCACGTACGACGTGCCGCTCCCCGCCGAGGGCGAGTCCAAGCGCGCCATCCTCGACTCGTACACGAAGGAGCACTCGGCCGAGTATCAGGCCCAGGCGTGGATCGACCTCGCCCGCCGCCTCGGAACCGAGCGTCCCGAGCTGCGCGACCCCGCGAACGTGGCATCCATCGTCCTGCACACGAGCCACCACACGCACTACGTGATCGGCTCGGGCTCGGGCGACCCGCAGAAGTACGATCCCACCGCCTCGCGCGAGACGCTCGACCACTCGATCCCGTACATCTTCGCCGTCGCCCTGCAGGACGGCGCGTGGCACCACGTCGACTCGTACGCGCCCGAGCGCGCGGGCCGCTCCGACACCGTCGCCCTGTGGCACAAGATCACCACGGCAGAGGATGCCGAGTGGACGCGCCGCTACCACTCCGAGGATCCGAACGAGAAGGCCTTCGGCGGTCGCGTGGTCATCACGCTGACCGACGGGTCCGTGGTCGAGGACGAGATCGCCGTCGCCGATGCCCACCCGCTCGGCGCCCGCCCCTTCGCCCGCGAGGACTACGTGCGCAAGTTCCGCCTGCTCGCAGAGCCGGTGCTCACCGCCGACGAGATCGAGCGGTTCCTCGCCCTGGCCCAGCGCCTGCCCGAGCTCACCGCCGACGAGGTGCTGCAGCTCACGATCGTCGCGAAGCCGGGAGTCCTGGCCCTCGCGCCGGCGCCGAAGGGGTTGTTCTGATGCTGTACGCCCAGGCCACCCCTCAGCAGAAGCGGCGCGCGCTGCGCGAGAAGCTGGCATCCGGGGAGCTCGTCCGGATGCCGGGCGCCTTCAACCCCCTCTCGGCGCGGCTGATCGAGCGCAAGGGGTTCGACGGCGTGTACATCTCGGGCGCGGTCATCTCGGCCGATCTCGGGCTGCCCGACATCGGACTCACGAGCCTCACCGAGGTCGCCGGCCGCGGACAGCAGATCGCGCGCATGACGGAGCTGCCCGCGATCATCGACGCCGACACCGGCTTCGGCGAGCCGATGAACGTCGCCCGCACGATCCAGACGCTGGAGGACGCCGGGCTCGCCGGCACCCACATCGAGGACCAGGTCAACCCGAAGCGCTGCGGCCACCTCGACGGCAAGAGTGTCGTGGATGCCGACACCGCGATCAAGCGCATCCGCGCGGCCGTCGACGCCCGACGCGACCCGGACTTCCTCATCATGGCCCGCACCGACGTCCGGGCCGTCGAGGGCCTCCCTGCCGCGATCGACCGCGCGAAGGCCCTGGTCGACGCCGGCGCCGACGCGGTGTTCCCCGAGGCGATGCGCGACCTCGGCGAGTTCGAGGCCATGCGCGCGGCGCTGGACGTGCCGATCCTGGCGAACATGACGGAGTTCGGGAAGTCCGAGCTCTTCTCCACCGCGCAGCTGCAGGGCGCCGGCGTGAACCTGGTCATCTGGCCCGTGTCGCTCCTGCGCCTGGCGATGGGGGCCGCGGGCCGGGGCCTCGACGCCCTGGCATCCGAGGGTCATCTTCGCGGCCAGCTCGGCGAGATGCAGCACCGCGCCGACCTCTACGACCTGATCGACTACGAGCACTACTCGCGCTTCGACGCGAACGTGTTCGACTTCACGGTCGCCGACAGCCGAGCCACGAAGGAGTGAGCATGAGCGACGCAGAGATCAAGAAGGGTCTGGCCGGGGTGACGGTGGACTACACCGCCGTCAGCAAGGTCAACCCCGAGACCAACAGCCTCCTGTACCGCGGATATCCGGTGCAGGAGCTCGCCGCGACGCAGTCGTTCGAGGCCGTCGCGCTTCTGCTGTGGAGCGGCGACCTCCCCACCGCCGAGGAGCTGCGGGCGTTCGAGGAGTTCGAGCGCTCCCACCGCGAGCTGGATGCCGCCGTCCGCACCACGATCGATCTGCTCCCGCTCGACGCCCACCCCATGGACGTCGCCCGCACGGCGGTGTCGGTGATCGGCGCACTCGCTCCCGCGGCCGACGTGGCCGACAACTCCGCGGCCTCCGACCTCGCGAAGGCGAAACTGCTGTTCGCGAAGATCCCCGCGATCGTCGCGTACGACCAGCGTCGCCGCCGCGGCGAGGCGCTCGTCGAGCCCCGCGCCGATCTCGACTACGCGCGCAACTTCCTCTGGATGACCTTCGGCGAGGAGGCCGACGAGGTCGTCGCCCGCGCGTTCGCGGTGTCGATGGTGCTGTACGCCGAGCACTCGTTCAACGCCTCGACCTTCACCGCCCGCGTCATCACCTCGACCACGGCCGACCTGTACTCCGCGGTCGTCGGGGCGATCGGGGCGCTCAAGGGCGCCCTGCACGGCGGAGCCAACGAGGCCGTGATGCACATCCTCGACGAGATCGGCTCGGCCGAGAACGTGGGTCCGTGGCTGGACACCGCCCTCGCCGAGAAGCGCAAGATCATGGGCTTCGGCCACCGCGTGTACAAGAAGGGCGACTCGCGCGTCCCCACGATGAAGGCGGCGCTCGACACGCTCGTCGCGCACTACGGCGCCGACGACCTCGCCGCGCTGTACGACGCCCTCGAGACGGAGTTCGTCGGCCGCAAGGGCATCTACCCCAACCTCGACTACCCGTCCGGGCCCGCGTACCACCTGATCGGTTTCGACACCCCGACCTTCACGCCGCTGTTCGTCGCCGCGCGCGTGACGGGCTGGACGGCGCACATCATCGAGCAGGCGGCATCCAACGCCCTCATCCGTCCGCTCTCGGCCTACAACGGCGTCGACGAGCGGCACATCGACGGATACATCGCCAGCGACGCGGAGCGGGAGGCCGCCGAGCGCGACGAAGAAGCGCAGTGACTCCGCCGCCCCGACCCGGGGCGGCGAGGTCGGCCCCGCACCCGGGGCCATGACACGGATCCCGCGACGCGGCGGGATCGGACGAGGAGAGATCGATGAAGATCGTGGTCCTGGTGAAAGACGTGCCCGACACGTGGGGCGAGCGCAGACTCGACCTCGAAACGGGGCTCGCGCGGCGCGACGAGAGCGATCACGTCCTCGACGAGATCGACGAGCGCGCCCTCGAGGTCGCCCTGGCCTTCGCCGACGGGCATCCGGATGCCGAGGTCGTCGCCGTCTCGATGGCGCCCGAGGCCGCCACGGCCACGCTGCGCAAAGCGCTCGCGATGGGGGCCCACTCCGCGGTCCACGTCGTGGACGACGCCCTGCGCGGAGCGGACGTCGCGCTCACCGCCGAGGTGCTGGCGGCCACGCTGTCGCGCGTCGGCTTCGATCTCGTCGTCGCCGGGAACCTCTCCACCGACGGCGCGGGCGGGGTGCTCCCCGCCATGCTCGCCGAGCACCTGCGCGTGCCGCACGCCACATCGCTGTCGGACGTCGAGATCGGGGATGCCACGGTGTCGGGCACCCGGACCACCGAGGCCGCCACCGCGCGGGTGTCCGCGCCGCTGCCTGCCGTGATCTCGATCACCGAGGCGCTGCCCGACGGCCGCTTCCCCACGTTCAAAGGCATCCTGGCGGCGAAGAAGAAGCCGTTCGAGACGCTCTCGCTCGCTGACCTCGGACTCGACGCCGATCCGGCGCGGGCGCCGTGGTCGATCCTCACGTCGGTCGCCGCACGGCCCCCGCGGGCCGCCGGGACCACGATCGTCGACGAGGGCGACGCCGGGGAACGGCTCGCGGCGTTTCTCCTCGAGAACCGGCTGGCGTGAGGGGACGACGATGACCGACACCATCCTGGTCCTGCTCGAGACCGCCCCGGGCGGCGGGCTCGCGAAGACCGCCGCCGGCCTGCTCGGCGCCGCGCGCGGCATCGGCTCCGCCGTCGCGCTCATCGTCGCCGACGGCGACACCCGGACGCTCGCGGACGACGCCCGCGCCGCGGGTGCCGAACGCGTCCTCGTCGCCCCCGACGACCCCACGGCCCTGACCGGACCCGCCGTCGACGCCCTCGACGCGGCGTTCGCGCAGCTCTCCCCCGCCGCCGTGCTCCTCCCGCACACGGTCGACGGACGCGACGTCGCGGGACGCTTCGCCGCCCGTCGCCGTCTGCCCCTCGCGATGGATGCCGTGGGCCTCGACCGCGACGACCTCGGCGTCCTCGCCCGGCACTCGGTCTTCGGCGGCGGATTCGACGTGACATCCGGCTCGACTCTCGGACCGCTCGTCGTGACCGTCCGCCCCGGGGCGATCGACGCGCGCGCGGAGGCCGTGCCGGACGCCGCCGTCGAGACGCTCGAGGTGACCTCTTCGGGCCTTCCCGCCGCCCGTGTCGAGGACGCCCAGCCGGTCGTCGCGACGTCGACCCGTCCCGAACTGCGGGGCGCCGCCGCCGTGGTGTCGGGCGGGCGCGGCGTCGGCTCGGTCGAGGGGTTCGCGCTCGTCGAGCAGCTCGCCGACGCACTGGGAGCCGCCGTGGGCGCGTCCCGCGCGGCGGTGGATGCCGGCTACGTCGCCGCCGCGGCCCAGGTCGGGCAGACCGGGGTCTCGGTGTCGCCGCGGCTGTACGTCGCGCTCGGGATCAGCGGCGCGATCCAGCACCGGGCGGGCATGCAGACGGCGCAGACGATCGTCGCGATCAACAAGGACCCGGAGGCGCCGATCTTCGCCATCGCCGACCTCGGCATCGTCGGCGACGTCTTCACCGTGGTGCCCCAGGCGATCGCCGCTCTGGAAGCGAAGCGCTCATGAACGGCGTCCTGCGCCGAGGGCTCCCTCGCGTGCCGGGCGGGGAGCCGTGGCCGCCGGCGGGCGACGGCGCCGATCCTTCCGGCGGAGTTCTCGCCCGACCCGCCGTCGCGGACGAGGCCTCATCGGAGAGTCGTGCGGAGAGTCCGCAGGAGGGCGCGCCGTCGCGGCCCCCGACGACGGAGGACGTGCTCCCCGTCACGCCTACCGCCGTCGCGCCCGCGCCCGCGTCCGCCGAGACTGCTGCCTCGGGCCTTCGGCGAGGGCTCCCCCGCGTGTCCGGGGGCGAGCCGTGGCCACCGGCCTCCGCGCTTCCCGCCGCCGCTCCCGCGCGCCCCGCCGCCGCTCCCGCGGATGCACTCGCGCGCGTGCCGAGCAGCACGGCCACGGCATCCGCCGGTCCCGTGGCATCCGCTTCCCCACGCCCGCCGCTGCGAGGCCGACAGAGCGTCTTCCCGACGGCGTCGTCGGAGCGGTGGATCGCCCTGCGGGCGGAGCGCATCGGACGCGAGCGCACGCGCGACGTCGCGGCTCCCCGGCGAACCGGGATCGTTCTCGTCGGCGCCGTCGGTCTGGGGTTCGCCGCGGGGATGCTCGTGCTGCTGATCCGCTGGCTCCTGAGCACGCCGGCGGGCGTCGCGTTCCTCACCGCCTATCCGGGCGAGTATCCGCTTCCCGCCGCCGCCCCCGTCGGCCTTCCCGCGTGGCTCGGGTGGCAGCACTTCCTCAACGCGTTCTTCCTCGTGCTGATCGTGCGCTCGGGTCTCCAGGTGCGACACCAGAAGCGGCCGTCCGCATTCTGGTCACCGCGCCGCGAGCCGAAACGGAAGATCAGCCTCACGCTGTGGTTCCATCAGGCGCTCGACGTGCTCTGGATCGCGAACGGCGTCCTGTTCCTCGTGCTGCTGTTCGCGACCGGGCAATGGATGCGGATCGTCCCGACGTCGTGGGAGGTGATCCCGAACGCCCTCAGCGCGGCCGCGCAGTACGCGTCGCTCGACTGGCCCACGGAGAACGGATGGCTGAACTACAACGCCCTGCAGCAGCTGGCGTACTTCACGATCGTCTTCGTCGCGGCCCCGCTCGCGATCGCCACCGGGGTCCGCATGTCGGGGGTCTGGCCGCGCAACGCGACCCGCCTCACCCATGCCTATCCGGTCGAGTGGGCGCGCGCCGTCCACTACCCCGTCATGCTGTTCTTCGTCGCGTTCACGGTGGTGCACGTCGGACTCGTGCTCGCCACCGGTGCGCGCCGCAACCTGAACCACATGTACGCCGCGCAGGACGGTGACGGCTGGCTCGGAGTGGTGCTGTTCGCGGCGTCGATCGCGGTGATCGCCGCCGCGTGGCTCGCCGCGAGACCTGTGGTCCTCGCCCCGATCGCCCGCCTGTTCGGCAGCGTCGCGACGCGCTGACGGCGGTCAGGCGACGGTGAAGACGACCTCGACCTCGACCGGGCTGTCCAGCGGAAGCACCGGGACGCCGACCGCGGAGCGGGCGTGCGCACCGGCGTCACCGAACACCTCGCCGAGGAACTCGCTCGCCCCGTTGATGACGCCCGGCTGACCGGTGAACTCGGGCACGGATGCCACGAAGCCCGTGATCTTCAGGACACCGGTGAGGTTGTCGACGCCGCCGATGAGCGACGCGGCCGCGGCGAGGGCGTTGAGCGCGCTCTGCCGCGCGTAGGTCTTGGCATCCGCGGGGGACACGAGTCCGTCGCCCTCGCCGACCTTGCCGGTCGCGGGGAGCGCGCCCTGCACCATCGGAAGCTGGCCGGAGGTGTACACGAGGTCGCCGTGACGCTTCGCCGGGATGTAGGCCGCGACGGGCGGGACGACACCGGGCACCTCGACACCGAGCGCCGCCAGGCGCTCCGAGACGCTCACTCCTGGCCCTCGAACTGGCGAGCGGCGGTGGCGGCGGCACCGAGGCCGGCGTTGGCCTCCCCGCCACCCACGGGACGCTTGAAGTACGCCACGAGGCCACCCTCGGGGCCGGTCACGACCTGGACGAGCTCCCACCCCTGCTTGCCCCAGTTGTTGAGGATGGCAGCGGTGTTGTGGATCAGCAGCGGCGTGGTGAGGTATTCCCACGTGGTCATCGGGGCTCCCGGCGGGTCGGCTCGGCGGTCGAGCGAGAGGGTGGACGCGTACGCGCGCGAGCGCACGCCTTCAAGGCATCGCCCAGCAACGTCGCTTAGCATCAAGCCTATGCCTGAGAACAAACGTACGGCCAGCGGCGCCCTCGGGGGCATCGTCGGTCTCGTCGGCCTGAGCGCAGCCGCCGGCCTCCTCGTGACCGCGGCCGTCACCCCGGCGATCGCCGTTTCGGGCCTGGCGGCGTCGAGCGCGATCACGATCTTCGACAACATGCCGAGCTACCTCCAGCCCGACAAGCTCATGCTGCCGACGACGCTCATGGCCGGCGACCAGGTGCTCGCGAAGTTCTACGACCAGAACCGTTCGCCGGTGACCTTCGACCAGGTCAACCCGGTCATGTACGACGCGATCCTCTCGTCGGAAGACCCCCGCTACTACCAGCACGGCGGCGTCGACCTCATCGGCACGACGCGCGCGCTCCTCAGCAACGCGGCCGGCGGCGCGACGCAGGGTGGGTCCTCGATCAGCCAGCAGTACGTGAAGAACGTGCTCGTGCAGCGATGCGAGCGCAGCGCCAAGGCCACCGACGCCGTCGAGGCGACCGACACCACCCCTGCCATCCCCGCGATGACGCGGGACGAGGCGCTGCAGAAGTGCGCACTCGAGGCGATCCAGGCCGACGGCGTCGAGGGCTACCAGCGCAAGCTGCAGGAGATGCGCTACGCGGTGCAGCTCGAGAAGCAGTACACGAAGGACGAGATCCTCCTCGGCTACCTGAACATCGCCAACTTCGGTGGCGTGACGTACGGCATCGACGCCGCCGCCAAGCGGTACTTCAACGTGTCGGCCGCCGATCTGAACATCGGTCAGGCCGCGGTCCTCGCCGGCATGGTGCAGAACCCCAACCGTTTCCGCATCGACCTGTCGGGTGGCTCGATCGTGGATGCCGACGGCGTCGCGTACAACAAGGCAGCCGACGGCTCGATCGACGACGTGGAGCAGAGCACCATCCAGGCGCTTTACACGCTGCGCGACAACGGCGAGATCACGCAGGAGCAGCTGGTCGCGGCGGCCGACGGGTACAGCGAGACGAAGGGGCGTCAGCTGTACGTCCTCAGCCGCATGGAGGACGACGGCAAGATCACGCACGAGCAGTTCGTCCAGTACGCGCTCGAGCCGATCACCCCGAACCTCACGTCGACCTCGCAGGGGTGCGCGGTGTCGGCGGCACCCTACTTCTGCCAGCTCGTCGTGGCCACGATCCTGAGCGACCCCGCCTTCGGCGCCGAGGACGACGATCGTGTCCAGGCGCTGCGTCAGGACGGACTCACCATCCAGACGACGCTCGACCTGCGGATGCAGGAGGCGGCGCAGAACGCCATGAACAACGTCGTGCCGTCCAGTGACGACAGGCTGAAGCTCGGGTCGACCGCGCTCAGCCTGGAAGCGAAGACCGGGCGCGTTCTGGCTGTCGCGCAGAACACGAAGTTCCCCGAGGATCCGACGCAGTCGGAGAACGATCCGTCCTACAGCTCGATCGTGTTCGCCGGCAACAGCGAGCTCGGCGGCTCCATCGGCTTCAATGCCGGATCGACCTTCAAGATCTTCACCCTGGTCGACTGGCTTGAGAAGGGGAACTCCCTCAACGCACAGTTGAACGGGCGTCTCCAGCCCGTGCCGAACATGAAGAACTCGTGCACGGGTCCCTGGGTCAACACCGACCGGTACCAGATCGAGAACTTCGATCAGAATCCGGGTTACTACGGCACACCCCTGCGCTTCACGAAGGAGTCGTTGAACACCGGCTACCTGGCGATGGCCGCGCAGCTCGACCTCTGCGACATCGCCAACGTCGCGAAGAAGATGGGCGTCGGCACCACCGGCGACGGCAAGCCGATCACGATGGAGAACGCCAACGAGGTCATCGGTAGCGACAACGTCTCGCCCCTGGCCATGGCCGGCGCCTTCGCCACGGTCGCCAACGGCGGGTCGCACTGCCAGCCGAAGCTGATCGACAAGGTGACGGATGCCGACGGCGCGGAGCGTCCGATCCCCGATCGCACCTGCGAGACCGTGCTGACCCCCGAGGTCGCCGCCACCGCCGCCTACGCCCTGCAGGGCGTCATGAGCAGCGGCGGCACGGGCCAGACCGCCAACCCCCAGGACGGCACTGCTGTGCTGGGCAAGACCGGTACGCACGAGGCCCACGAGACGTGGATGATCGAGTCGTCCACCAACGTCACGACCGCGGTCTGGGTCGGCAACTGGGACGGTGGCAGGGAGACGCTGTTCCGGAAGTACGCCAACGGGTACCAGCTGAGCGACATGCGCTACGCGGTCGCCCGCCAGGTGCAGAGTGCGGCCGACGAGTTCTACGGCGGAGACCGGTTCCCCGACCCCGCGCAGAACCTCTTGCGCACGGTGACCAAGGACGTGCCGAACGTCGTGGGGCGCAGTATCGACGAGGCCCGGTCGACGCTGCAGAGCGCCGGCTTCTCCGTGACGGTGGGCGACCCGGTCGACGCAGAGTTCGGTGGCGACCGCGTGGCCGAGCAGAACCCCAGCGGCTCCGCTCCCGCCGGCGCGACGATCACCATCAGCCCCGGCAACGGCCAGGGCGGAACCGTGCCGGACGTCTCCGGCCAGAACCTCAACGCGGCCCAGTCCGCTCTGAAGTCGGCCGGATACAACAACCTGTCGGTGAGCTGCAAGGACGACAGTGGGGCACCCGACGAGGGTCGTGTCACGGCAACCAACCCCGCCGGCGGCACCTCGGCGAACAAGAGCACCGCGATCGTGCTCGACGTCGTGAAGAAGAAGTGCCAGTGACGCGTCCCGTCGTGACGGCCGCCCTCGCGCCCCTCGGGGTCGCGGGGGCGGCCGCTGTCGGCGCCGCGGTCTGGGGCATGGGCGTCGAGCGGTATCTGTTCACCGTCCGCTACCACGCGGTGCGCGTGCTCCCGAAGGGCGCGGATGCCGTGCGCGTCCTGCACGTCTCCGACGCGCACATGGCTCCCTGGCAGCATCGCAAGCAGGAGTGGATGGCACGGCTCGTCGAGCTCGCGCCCGACCTGGTCGTGAACACCGGCGACAACCTCGGCCACCGCGACGGGCTCAGCGGCATCCGCACCGCTTTCGCCCCGCTGCGCGGTGTGCCCGGGCTGGTGGTCCACGGGTCGAACGACTACCAGGAGCCCGCGCCGCGCAATCCGCTGCGGTACTTCACGGGGCCTTCGGGGAGCGTGCCCGACCACAAGCACCTCGACATCGACGCGCTCGATCGCTTCTTCACCGACGACCTCGGCTGGAGCATCCTCGACGACACCGCCGTGTCGCTCGAGGTGAAGGGGCTACGCCTCACCGCGTTCGGGGTCGACGACGCCCACCGCAACTGGGACAAGCCCGAGCTCATCCCGCCGGTCCTGTCGACCCTGGATGCCGCCGATCTGACCCTCGGCGTGATGCACGCCCCCTACCGACGGACGCTCGACCGCTTCGTCGATCTCGGCGCCGACGTGCTGCTGGCCGGCCACACGCACGGGGGCCAGGTACGCGTCCCCTTCAGTCGGAAGGCGCTCGTCTCGAACTGCGACCTTCCGCTCGACCAGGCGCGCGGGCTCAGCGACTGGTCGCACGGCGGCCGGACCGTTCCCCTGAACGTCAGCGCCGGGCTCGGGCACTCCATCTACGCACCGGTGCGTTTCGCCTGTCGGCCCGAGGCCACGCTGCTCACGCTGCTGCCGCGCTGACGCCTTCTCCCCCGTCGCCGAAAGGGTCGATCCATCCACGGATCGGCCCTTTCGCACGTCGCGCGAACGCGCCCGGATCGCATGATCGAGTCTCCTCGACCGAAGGGACACTCGATGCATCACCCTCCTCCCCCGCGCCGCCGTCTTCTGCGCACCGCGCTCACCCTCGCTCTGATCGCCGTCGGCGTCGCGACCGTTCCCGTCCTCGCCACCGCGCCCGCCCACGCCGCCGAACAGGGAACGGGGTTCGGCACGTGGGCTCCGCTGTCGTGGACCGGTTGGCACGGGTCCATGCGGGTCGGCGACGTCCACACGTACTGCATCCACCCCGGGCTCCCCGTGGCGACGGGGACGACCACCGACAATGGCGAGACATCCGACGTGAACGGTCTCACCCCGCAACAGCTCGTGTCGATCAACCACCTCGTGACGACCTACGGGCAGACCGACGACCCGGTGCAGGCCGCCGGCGTCGGCTGGGCGGTGAAGGCGATCGTCGACCGTGACACGACACTGCACTCGTGGGGGTACGAGGGCGACTCGCTGCGCGAGGCGATCGACGGCATCATGCGCCGCGCCAGCCCGGAGAACAGTGCCGCCGTGCAGGATCGCGCCGAACGGTACCTCGCCGAAGCGGCGACGATCCGGGTCCCGCGCGTGGGCGGAGCCCTCCTGCTGACGGTCGACGACGACGATCCGACGCGCGGAACCGTCACCGCGGACGTCGACCCGGATGCCACCGGCGGTGTCCACCTCGACGGAGCGGTCTTCGCCGACACCGGGTCGGCCGATCGCACCGCGGTGACTCCGGGCACGTCGTACCCGATCCTCGCCTCCCCGCCCGCGAACTCCGACGGGCGCCCCTACACGGTGCGCGCACGCGGCGCCTTCACCGTGCGCGCGGCCGCCATCCGCTACTTCAGCACCCCCGGGCAGCAGGAGTCGGCCGGCCCCGCCGCCCCGGTGCGCTTCGACCTCACCGCGGAGGACGCGGCGGCGCGCCCCGTGCGCTTCTCGCCGCGCATCCAGACGCACGCGCGCCTCGAGAACGGCCGGTTCGTCGACGAGGTGCTGTTCTCCTCCGGAGAGGGCGTCTGGCCCCGGCGGGCCGACGGCGCGTTCGTGACGATCCGCGCGCGCGCCGACCTCTACCGGACCGGGGCCTTCCCCGCCGAGTCCCCCGAGGTCCCCGGCGGCCTGCAGCCCATCGGGCACCTCGAGCTGACCACCGATCCGACCCGGGGTGCCGGGACCTACACCGCCACCACCGACGAGCCGCTCCCCGGGCCGGGCGTCTACACGGCCGTGTGGCGCATCGAACGCGCGGATCAGGATGCCGCGACGGTCCCCCATCTTCCCGGACGTTTCGCCTGGGTCGAACGGTTCGCCACGCCGGCACAGACCCAGCAGCTGGTCGCCCCTCCGCCGTCCGCCCCCTCCCCGGCTCCCACGGCGACTCCGGCGGTCGCCCCACCTGCCCCGCTGACACCGCCGGCCGCGTCCCTCGCGATGACGGGGGTGAGCCCCACGGGGCTGGCCGCGAGCGGAACCGTCGCCGCCGCTGCTCTGGCCGCCGGGGTCGCCGCCCTCGTCGTGGCACGTCGTCGAGGGACCGCCCGCGTCTGAGACGGGTGCGACGGGTGTCGGGCGGGCGGGGAAGTCCCGGCGACGCGCCCGCCCGACGCCCCGGTTCGAAGCACGGCCGCGAACGGGGTAGACTTACAGGGTTGGCCACGGGGTGTGGCGCAGCTTGGTAGCGCGCGTCGTTCGGGACGACGAGGCCGCAGGTTCAAATCCTGTCACCCCGACCGCAGAGAGGCTCCACCATCAGGTGGAGCCTCTCGTGTACCGAGATACCGCCTTCACCCCGCCCTCAGGAGCCTCGTGTCCGATACCTCGCCCCGTCTCGTCGCCTTCGACCTCGACGACACCCTCGCGCCGTCCAAGACCGCGATCGACCCGCGCATGGGTGATCTGCTGCTGGCGCTCGCCGACCGCGTCGAGGTGGCGATCATCTCGGGCGGACAGCTGCAGCAGTTCAAGTCCCAGGTCGTCGAGCGCCTGCCCGAAACCGACTCGGGGCTGCTGTCGCACCTGCACCTCATGCCGACGTGCGGCACGCAGTACTACCGCCTGAGCACCGACGGCATCGACACGGTCTACGCGCACTCGCTGACCGACGACGAGAAGTCGCGCGCGCTCACCGCCGTCCGCGAAGAGGCCGAGCGCCTGGGTCTGTGGGAGGCCGAGCCCTGGGGCGAGATCCTCGAGGACCGCGGCTCGCAGATCACGTTCTCCGCCCTCGGTCAGAGCGCTCCGCTCGAGGCCAAGATGGCCTGGGACCCGACCGGCGAGAAGAAGAACAGTCTGCGCGAGGCCGTCGCCGCCCGCATCCCCGACCTGGAGGTGCGCTCGGGCGGATCGACGTCGGTCGACATCACCCACCGCGGCATCGACAAGGCCTACGGCATGCGCAAGCTCGCCGAGGCCACCGGAATCGACCTCGACGACATGCTGTTCGTCGGCGACCGTCTCGACCCCGACGGCAACGACTACCCGGTGCTCGCGATGGGCGTCGAGTGCCACGCGGTGCACGGCTGGGAAGACACCGCCGACTACCTCGACGCGCTCATCCCCACCCTGCCCGAGCGCGCCTGACGCCCGCGACCGTCGGTCTGACGCGCGCGTAGCCCGCGCGCCGACGACCTGCGGCGAGCCACGGGGGTCAGAGAATCTTGCCGATCGGCTCGCGCTTCTCGGCCTGGAAACGGTCCTCGGTGCGGCCGTACGCCCAGTAGCCCGACAGGGACACCTGCGACCGGTCGAGCGCCCACACGGTGAAGAACACGTCGCGCAGGGCCTTCATCGACTCGCGCTCGCCGTGCGCGAAGACGTGTCCGCGACCGTCGGGCACCGTCCACGCCGCGACGGCCTCGACCAGCACGCGCGACGTCCCCGGCACCGCGTCGCCGCGGTGCAGCCACACGATCTCGACGCCGTCGGGGGCGACGAGCGCGATCTCGTCGGCGGGACCGGCCGTCTCGAGGAACGCCATACCGCGCGCGTCCGCGGCCAGCGATTCCAGCGCCGACGCGATGGCCGGCAGCGCCGACTCGTCTCCGGCGAACAGGTGCCAGGATGCCGCGGGGTCGGGGGCGTACGCACCGCCCGGCGAGGCGACCACGAGCCGGTCCCCCGGCTGGGCCCGGGCCGCCCACGGCCCCGCGAGCCCCTCGTCGCCGTGGACGACGAAGTCGATCGCCAGTTCGTCGCCCACGACCTCCCGCACGGTGTACGTGCGCGTCACCGGCAGATCCTCGGGAGCGAGGGTCTCGCGCAGCGCCGCCAGGTCGTACGGCGGCTGCAGACCGAGCTCGGGCTTGACGAAGGTGATCTTCACGTACCGGTCGGTGTACGGGCTCTCGCGGAACGCGGTCAGATCTGCGCCGCGTGCGCGCACCCGCACCAGGTGCGGCGTCAGCCGCTCGGTCGAGACCACCTCGAGCACGTGCTGAGGGCGCGGAGGCCGCGCGGTCCGGTCGTTCAAGCGGCATCCACTCCGTTCATCTCAGGACGGACGCCCAACACGTCCGCGACCTCGGCCGAGTACCCGGCGATGTGAGCTCGGACCCGTTCACGCGCAGCGGCGCCGTCACCCGCCTCGACGGCGGCGACGATCCCGCGATGCTCGGTGCGCAGCCGCTCCGACGTCGACTCCCAGTCGACCAGGAGCGCGGCCCCGGCCTGCGTGTACGACTCGATCGAGCTGCGCAACCCCGCCATCATCGCCGCGACCACCGCGTTGCCCGACGCCTCCGCGAGCGCCTGGTGGAAGCGCGCGTCCAGGGCGAGGAACTCGTGACGGTCGAGGCCGGCGGCATCCATGGCATCCAGGATGTCGACGATCTCGGCGAGGTCGGGCGCGCTGCCCGCGAGGGTCTCGACGACGTCGGATTCGAGAACGATGCGGGTGCGCACGACATCGGTGAGCGGGAACCCGCTGGCCGCGACCTGCAGGCGGAGGAACGCGGCGAGTCCGCCCCGCGGCGTGGTCACGATCATCGCGCCCGAGGAGGGGCCCGACCCCGTGGCGGTGCGCACGACGCCGAGGACCTCCAGAACGCGGATGGCCTCGCGGACGCTGGACCGGCCGACACCGAGCTGGGCGGCGAGTTCGCGCTCCGGGGTCAGGCGATCACCTGGGGCGAGGCGCCCCTCGCGCAGGTCCGCTTCGACGCGTTCCAGCACCACCTGCCACGCGCGCAGTCCGGAATCCGGCACGGCATCCCTCCCGACGACCGCAGGCCGCTGTGGCCTGACCACACAACCTTACGCGGAAGGACTCAGGCGTCGGCCGGGGTCGCGTACCCTGCGGGGTTGCGGGTCTGCCAGTTCCAGTAGTCGCGGCACGCGTCATCGATGCCCAGTCGGGTCCGCCAGCCGAGCACCTCCGCCGCCTTCGTGGGGTCGCAGTACGTCGCCGCGACATCTCCGGGACGGCGGGCGAGGATCTTCTTGGGAAGCTCGCGTCCGACCGCCTTCTCGAAGGAGGCGACGAGTTCGAGCACGCTCACCGGACGCCCGGTGCCGAGGTTGAAGACCTGGTGACCCGGCTGGGCCTGCTCGAGGGCGACCACGTGGCCCTCGGCGAGGTCGACCACGTGGATGTAGTCCCGCAGGCCCGTGCCGTCGGGAGTGTCGTAGTCGTCGCCGAACACGCCGATCTCGTCGAGCGTGCCGATCGCGACGCGCGAGACGAACGGCATGAGGTTGTTCGGGATGCCGGCGGGGTCTTCGCCGATGAGACCGGACGGGTGCGCGCCCACCGGGTTGAAGTACCGCAGCACCGTGACGTTCAGATCGGGGTTCACGCGGGCGACGTCCGCGAGCACGACCTCGTTCATGCGCTTGGACTTGCTGTAGGCGTTGGAGAGGTCGATGCTCGTGGTCGACTCCTCCGTGAACGGCAGGTCGGCCGGGTCGGAGTAGACCGTCCCCGTGCTCGAGAACACGAACGAGCGGATGCCGCGGGCGATGCCGACCCGCAGGAGCGCGAACGTCGTGTCGAGGTTGTTCGAGTAGTACTCGAGCGGCTTCTGCGTGGACTCCCCCACGGCCTTGAAGGCGGCCAGGTGGATGATGGCGTCGATCGGACCGTACTGGTCGAACACGGCGGTGACGACCGCGTCGTCCGCGGCGTCCCCCACGACGAGCGGGGCCGACTTGCCGGTGATCTTCTCGACCCGCTCGGCGGCGACCGCGTGGGTGCCCGACAGGTCGTCGAGCAGGACGACGTCGTGGCCCGACTCCAGCAGGGCGACGGCCGTGTGTGTTCCGATGTAACCGGCGCCGCCGGCCAGAAGTACGCGCATGCGTCCAGGCTATCGGCCGCGGCCCGCCGGTGCCGCCGCGTCAGCGACCGTCGAGCCGCCCACCGGACTCGCGCAGGTAGCAGGTCGCGCACATCGACTCGTACGTCACTTCACCCGAGATCTGCGCCTCGTCGATCGCCACCTGGTCGCCGTCGAAGACGAAGCGCCCGCCGACCAGACGGGCGTTGAACACCGCTTTGCGCCCGCACCGGCAGATGGTCTTGAGCTCTTCCAGGCTGTGCGCGATCTCGAGCAGACGCGCCGACCCCGGGAACGCCTCGGTGCGGAAGTCCGTGCGGATCCCGTAGGCGAGCACCGGGATGCCGTCGAGCACCGCGATCCGCAGGAGGTCGTCGACCTGGCCCGCGGTGAAGAACTGCGCCTCGTCGACGAGGAGGCAGGCGACCGGCGCTTTCCCGGCCGCCTCGTGGAAGACGGCGCGCAGGTCGTCGTCGTGTCCGACGAGGAAGTCGACCGGTCGGCTGACCCCCAATCGGCTGTCGATCTGGTCGGCGCCCTTGGTGTCGATCTCGGGCTTCGCGAGCAGCACCCGCTGTCCGCGCTCCTCGTAGTTGTACGCCGCCTGCAGCAGCGCCGTCGACTTGCCGGAGTTCATCGCTCCGTAGCGGAAGTACAGCTTCGCCATGTACGCGTCAGGCGTTGATCGCGAGCGCCTGGGCCGTGGCATCCAGTTCGGCGCGCGCCGCGTCGGGACGCGTGTTCAGCGTCTCGCCGTAGCTGGGGATGAGCTGCCGCAGGCGCGGCTCCCACTCGGGCATGCGCTCGGGGAAGCAGGTCTTGATGAGCCCCAGCATGATCGAGACGGCGGTCGACGCACCCGGCGACGCGCCCAGCAGACCCGCGATGGAGTGGTCGGCGGCGGTGACGACCTCGGTGCCGAACTGCAGCACGCCGCCCTTGTCCTTGTCGCGCTTCATGACCTGGGCGCGCTGACCGGCGTCGAGGAGTTCCCAGTCCTCGGCCCGGGCCGTGGGCATGAACTCGCGGAGGCTGTCGACCTTCTTCGCGTGGGTCTTCAGCAGCTCGCTGACGAGGTACTTGATCAGGCCCGGGTTGTCGACGGCGACCTTGAGCATCGGGAACAGGTTGTGCGGACGCACCTGGGTGACGATGTCGAGCATCGACCCGTTCTTGAGGAACTTGGGGCTGAAGGTCGCGAACGGACCGAACAGGAGCGAGGTCTCGCCGTCGACGACACGGGTGTCGAGGTGCGGCACCGACATCGGCGGAGCGCCCACCGACGCCTGCGAGTACACCTTGGCCTTGTGCTGCGCGACGATCGCGGGGTTGGAGGTCTTCAGCCACTGCCCGCCGATCGGGAACACGCCGTAGCCCTTGATCTCGTCGATGCCGGAGCGCTGCAGGAGCTTGAGCGCCCAGCCGCCGGCGCCGACGAAGACGAACTTCGCCGTGATCGAGCCGGGGGTGTGGCCGATCGTGTGGCGGTAGGTCACGTCCCACCGGCCGTCCTTGCGCTTCTTCAGCTTCTTGACCTCGTGGTTGGTGACGACCTCGACGCCCTTCTCGCGGAGCCCCGCGAAGAGCTGGCGCGTGAGCGACCCGAAGTCGACATCGGTGCCCGCGGGCACGCGCGTGGCGGCGAACGGCTCGCCCTTGCGACGCTTCTGCATGAGCAGCGGCGCCCACTGGTTGATGACGCGGGAGTCCTCGCTGTACTCGATTCCGGCGAACAGCGGCTGCTGCTTCAGCACCTCGTAGCGCTTGCGGAGGTACGCGACGTCCTTCTCGCCCCGCACGAACGTCATGTGCGGGGTGGGGTTGATGAAGGTCGAGGGCTCGTCGAGGACGCCCTCGGACACCAGCGACGCCCAGAACTGGCGGCTCTGCTGGAACTGCTCGTTGATCGCGACGGCCTTCGACGGGTCGAGCGCGCCCTTCGGATTGTCGGGCATGTAGTTGAGCTCGCAGAGCGCCGCGTGACCGGTGCCGGCGTTGTTCCACGCGTTCGAGCTCTCCTGCGCGACGTCGCTCAGTCGCTCCAGCACCGCGATCTTCAGGTCGGGCTGCAGATCCTTCAGCATCGTGCCGAGGGTGGCGGACATGATGCCGCCTCCGATGAGGAGAACGTCGACGTTTTCGGTCACCCGTCGATTCTAGGTGCGGGCTGCGAGGTGTCTCGACATCGAGAGATTCGACGGTTCGATATCGAGACAACCCCGGCCTGCGGCATCCGGATGCCGGAGAGGTCAGGCGTGCGCGGAAAGCTCCTGCGCGACGAGCTCGGCGATCTGCACGGCGTTGAGCGCCGCGCCCTTGCGGAGGTTGTCGTTGCTGATGAACAGCACGAGCCCCTTGCCCTCGGGAGCGGACTGGTCGGCGCGGATGCGACCGACGTAGCTCGGGTCGGTGCCGGCGGCCTGGAGCGGCGTCGGGACCTCTTCGAGACGGACCCCGGGGGCGTCGGCGAGCAGCTCGCGCGCGCGCTCGGGCGTGAGGTCGCGAGCGAACTCGGCGTTGATGCTCAGCGAGTGACCGGTGAAGACCGGGACGCGCACGCACGTGCCGGCGACGCGGAGATCGGGGAGCTCGAGGATCCTGCGGCTCTCGTTGCGGAGCTTCTTCTCTTCGTCGGTCTCGTTGAGTCCGTCGTCGACGAGGTTGCCCGCGAACGGGATGACGTCGAACGCGATCGGGGCAACGTACTTCTCGGGCTGCGGGAAGTCGAGCGCCGAGCCGTCGCGGACGAGGCGCTCGACCTCGCCCTGGGCCAGCACGCCCTCGACCTGACCGAGCAGCTCCCGGGCGCCGGCGAGACCCGATCCCGAGACGGCCTGGTACGTGCTGACGATGAGGCGCTCGAGACCGGCCTCGGCGTCGAGCACCTTCAGCACCGGCATCGCGGCCATGGTGGTGCAGTTGGGGTTCGCGACGATGCCCTTCCGGGCCTCGGCGATCGCGTGCGGGTTGACCTCGCTCACGACGAGCGGGACCTCGGGATCCATGCGCCAGGCGCTGGAGTTGTCGATGACCAGGGCGCCCGCCTCGGCGAAGCGCGGGGCGTGCGCACGCGACCCGGTGGCGCCGGCCGAGAACAGGGCCACGTCGATGCCCGAGGGGTCGGCGGTGGCGACGTCTTCGACGATGACCGAGTGGCCGCCGAAGTCGAGCGACGTGCCCGCCGAGCGTGCCGTGGCGAACAGGCGCAGCTCCCGAATCGGGAACGACCGCTCCGCGAGGATCTCGAGCATGACGGAGCCGACCTGGCCGGTGGCGCCGACGACGGCGAGGGAGATTCCGGAATCGGAGATGCGGGTCATGCGAGGTCCTCGGTGGTTCGGGTGGTGGATGCCGCGAACGCGGCGTTCGGGTCAGGGTAGCGCGAGAGACGGTGGGGATGCCGACGGCGGGGACCCGGAGCAGGAAGAATGACGGTTCCGCAGGGGTGCACGGCCGGAATCCGTCGCGGGCGAGGCTGCGCGCCGGAAAACTCCTTCGTCGTGATGCGCGCCCCGAGTGGTCAGTTCAGCGCCGCCGCGCCGAACGAGACACCGAAGCGCTCGCACCACAGATCGACCGTGCGGAACGTCGACAGATCCACGTCGGCGGGGATGTCGTACAGCTGGTCGCCGAGGTTGCCGCGGAGGGGACCGAGGTCGACGTGGTCGTACGACGCCGCCGTGTACCACCCGTCGCGTCCTTCGACCACCGGCCCGGCGCTGAGCCACACGTGCACGTCGGGCCCGTTCGACGTCGCGAGTCCGACGAGCGCCAGCTGGCGGGTGCCGTCGGGGTTCTCGATGATGCGGACCGACCCCGACGTCTCGTGCTCATGGCTGATCAGCGACCCGGCAGCGAGGTCCCTCGGACCGGCGGGCGGAGCGGGGGTCGCGTCCTCGGTCTCAGGGTCGGCCATCTCCACCGGCTCCATGACGGTCGACGGCGTCGACTGCGGTGACGGAATGCGATCGGCGACGCGCACATCGACGAACAGCAGCCACGGCTGGAAGAGGAGTCCGGCCACGAGGAGGACGGCTGCGGCACCCGCGGCGCCGATGATCCAGACGGCCTTCCGTCGCCGCGACATCCGATTCCGCGCCATCGCCGTCTCCGTTCGTCGGGGCGAGGCTAGACCGAGTGGCTGGAGAAGGACTGCGAGTCAGCGACCGGTGCCGGCGTGGACGGTCGCCTCGTCGTCGCCGTCGAGACCGTACGCGGTGTGCACGAGGCGCGCGGCTTCGGCGAGGTCGACTCCCCGCACGACGACGGAGATGCGGATCTCGGAGGTCGAGATCATCTCGATGTTGACGCCCGCCAGGCTCAGCGCCTCGAACAGGGTCGCCGAGACGCCCGAGTGCGTGCGCATGCCCGCCCCGACCACGGAGAGCTTGCCGATCTGGTCGTCGTGCACGAGGCTCTCGAACCCGACCTCGGACTGCTCGCCGGCGAGCGCCTTCAGCGCGGTCGTGGCATCGGTCTTCGGCAGGGTGAAGGAGATGTCGGTGCGGCCGGTGGCGGCGGCGGAGACGTTCTGCACGATCATGTCGACGTTCGCGCCGGACTTCGCGACGATCTTGAAGATGTCGGCGGCCTTGCCGGGGACGTCGGGCACGCCGATGACGGTGATCTTCGCCTGGCTGAGGTCGGTGGCGACGCCGGCGACGATGGGCTCTTCCATGGTGGCTCCCTCGGGGACGAGCGGGGACTTCTTCGAGGCGTCGAGCACCCAGGTGCCCTCGCCCGAGCTGAACGTGGACCGGGCGTGGATGAGCACCCCGTGGCGGCGCGCGTATTCGACCGCGCGGATGTAGAGGACCTTCGCGCCGTTGGCGGCGAGCTCCAGCATCTCCTCGCTGCCGACGCGGTCGAGCTTGCGGGCCAGCGGCACGACGCGCGGGTCGGCGGTGAAGATGCCGTCGACGTCGCTGTAGATCTCGCACACGTCGGCGTTCAGCGCGGCGGCGAGCGCGACGGCGGTGGTGTCGGAGCCGCCGCGGCCGAGCGTGGTGATGTCGCGGGTGTCGCGGTTGAACCCCTGAAAGCCGGCGACGATGACGATCGCGCCCTCGTCGAGCGCTTCGCGCAGCCGCACGGGCGTGACGTCGACGATGCGGGCCGCGCCGTGGGTGGCATCCGTGATCATGCCCGCCTGGCTGCCGGTGAAGGACCGCGCCTCGAAGCCCATCGAGTGGATCGCCATGGCCAGCAGCGCCATCGAGATGCGCTCCCCGCTGGAGAGGAGCATGTCGAGCTCGCGCGGCGCGGGGATCGGAGCGACTTGACCTGCGAGGTCGAGCAGCTCGTCGGTGGTGTCGCCCATCGCGCTCACCGCGACGACGACCTCGTGGCCGGCGCGGCGGGTGTCGACGATGCGCTTGGCGACGCGCTTGATGCTCTCGGCGTCGGCGACGGACGAACCGCCGTACTTCTGGACGATCAGCGCCATAAGAGGAACTCCCGGGAGGGTCGGGCGTCGGGATGCCACGACGGGGCGCTCGGATGCCACGCCCGAGGGTTCATCTTAGGGGCGCCCGCATGCCGCCGACGTCATGCGGCGGGCACCGAGGCGTGCGCGGATAGGATCGTGGCGTTCCACCCCTCCCCCGAGAGCGACCCGGATGCCCCCCACCCCCGCTCGATGGCTGTCCTCCTTGCGTCGTCTGATCCACGCCGAGGACGCCCTCGCCCCCGAGACCCAGCTGATCGCCGTCATCGACGCGACGCTGGCCACCCGCATCCTGGATCTCGCCATCCGCATCGGCGAGACGATGCTCGTCGTCGGGGCGTCGGCGAGCGATGTGACCGCCACGATCGTGCGGGTGAGCCGCGCGTACGGCCTGGACCCGGTGCACGTCGACGTCACCTACAACTCCGTCACGATCGCGCACAGCCTGCCGGGCGCCGCGCATCCCACCACGCTCCTCCGGGTGGTGCGCGGGTCGGTCCCGGATCACGCCAAGCTGCAGCGCCTCCAGGCTCTGGTGGCGGACATCACCGACGGCCTCGACCTCGACGCGGCGATCTCCCGGTGCCGCGCGATCCGGCGTCTGCCGTTCCGGTACCGCCCCGCGGCGATCATCGTCGCGCAGGCGACGCTCGCGCTCGGCGTCGCCGTGATGTTCGGGGCGAACTGGCTCGCTCTCGTGCTGTCGTTCACGGCCGCGGCCCTGGCGGCGTCGACGCAGCACCTGCTCGCCAAGGCCCGCGTGCCGTACTTCTTCGCGCAGATCGCCGGCGGATTCGTCCTGACCGTCGTCGCCGCCCTCTCCCCGCTGCTGCGCTACACCGGACTCGACGCGGCCGAGACGATCCGCCCGTCGGTGATCGTGGCATCCGGGATCGTCCTGATGCTCGCCGGACTCACCGTGGTCGGGGCGGCTCAGGATGCCATCGACGGCTTCGCCCTCACCGCCACGGGGCGCATCCTCGAGCTCACGACGCAGACGCTCGGCGTGGTGCTCGGGATCCTGGCGGGACTGGAGACCGTGCGGGTGCTGGGGCTCGGGATGTCGCCGCCGTCCATGGCGCTGCCGCTCGGACCGCTCCCCCTGCAGTTCACCGGCGCCGCGATCATCGCCGTCGCGGTCGCGATCTACAACGGCGCGGGCATGCGCATCGTGCTCGTGAGCGCGGGCCTCAGCCTGGTCGCGTGGGTCGGGTACACGGGCGCGTCGGCGATCGGGTTCGAGGTGGCCGCGGCCAGCGGCGTGGGGGCGTTCGTCGGCAGCTTCGTGGGCATCGTGGTGGCCTACCGGCTGCACGTGCCGTCGGTCGCCGTCACGACCGCGGCGATCCTGCCGATGGTCCCGGGGGCGGCGGTGTTCCGCGGGCTCCTCGGCGTCGTGGAATCCGGCGAGGATGCCGCGGTGCTCATGACCGGCGTCACGACGCTCGCGGGCGCCGCGACGATCGGCATCGCCCTCGCCGTCGGCGCCTCCCTGGGCATCTACCTCGGTCAGCCGGTGCGGGCGACCCTGTCGGGGGTCGTGCGATCGCGGGCGCGGGCGCGGCGGTAGCGGGCCCGATGCCCCGGGATCGGCGCGATCAGGGGCAGGAGCCGGGCGCCCGCCCCTCGGCGGTGTCGGATGCGGCCAGGTCGACGTCGAACTCCATGCGCAACTGCTGGTCGGTCACACGCACGTCGCGGGGATGCAGGAAGCTCGGCATCGTCTCGGCGACGCACGCGGGAGCGGGCTGCAGAGTCGAGAGATCGATGCCCGCCTGCGCGGCGACCTCGTCGAGGGAGAGGGTCTTGTCGCCGACCGTCAGGGAGGAGAACGCCGCGCTGACCCTCCCGTTCTCGAAATGCGGCATCACGGCCGCACTCACCGTCACGGGGGTCGTCCCGGCCAGGACGGAACCGCTCACGACCATGTCGCCATCGGAGAAGCCGACCCTCATCTCGCCCTGCGCGTCCGCCGGGAGGAGGAGCGCCGTGGCCTGAGCCGCGGTGAGGGTGACCGCGCCAAAGACCTTGTCGGCCAAGATGGCCTCGTCGACCCGCCGAGCCCCCTCGATCGTCATCGTCAGATCCGCGTTCGCCCGTCCGGTGGGGAAGCTGTAGACCGTGACCCCGATGCGGTCGTAGCGGCCGACGAGCTCCTGCAGCAGGACGGATCCCGCGATGTCGACCTCGATGCGCTCGCTCGCGGGGGCGTCCAGCCGGGCGCGGACCTCCTCGACGCCGATCCGCTGGACCTCGGCCCGCGCGACCGTCTCCGCGATCACGCCCAGGGAGGCCACCAGGATCAGCAGGAGGCCGGCGAGGGCGACGATCAGCAGCCCCCACCGCGGGCGCGCGGGTTCGGGGTCCTCCGTCTCCGGCGGCCGCGGCAGCACGTCGGTCTGGTCGAGGTGGGTCATGCGCCGTGCCTTGTCCGTTGCATCCGTGGTCCGGGTCAGAGCCCGATGAGCGTGAGCGTCACCGTGGAGCGGTAGCGACCCACCGCGGCGTCCCGGGGGATCCGCAGACTCAGATCGGCGTCGAAGGTCACGCCGACGAGCGTGGTGGTCGTGCCCGGCTCGCCGGTGGCGAGGATCATCGGGTAGACCGCCTGGCCCGCCTCCTGACCGTCCGCAATCGACACGCCGTCCTGATGCGTGGTCTCGTGAGGCGCGATCCCCAGGAAGGTCGACGAGACCCTCGCCGCCTGGTCGTCGATCCCGACGAAGTCGCTGACCGAGAACTGCAGGCTCCAGCCCCCGAGGCGGTTGCGGTCGTCGACGACGCTGAAGCGCCCGAGGGCGCGGGCGACCTCTCCACCCCCGCGTCCCAGGTCGCCGAAATCGATCGACGTCGAGGTGGGCGCGGTGAGTTGGAAGAGATCGGATGCCGTCACCGTGGCGGACACGTTCACCCCGTCGACCTCGTCGGCGCGGGGTGCGGGGCCGGGACGCCGGTCGCTCTCCGGCGGCATCGGCGCGGTGCGCAGAAGAAGGTTGTCGCTCGCGGTGTCACCGGGGGCGAACGTCGGGTTCCGGCATCCGTCCAGGTCGATCGTGCCGGACGAGCCCGGGATCCGGGAGACCCCGTCCGCCACGATCCGGGCGAGCGGCAGCGGCAGGGCGCCGTACCCGAGGGCCGGCAGCTCCTGCTGCCCCTCGCAGGCCGCGTACTGCACGAACCGGGAGAGGGTGCGACCCTTCTCGGCGGTGAAGATCTTATTGGTCGCGGTCGGCGCGATCAGATAGGACACCGACGAGATCGGGTACGCGCGGGGGTCGGTGCTGCGGTGCACGCGCCTCAGATCGAGCGTTCCGTCCGGGCCCGGTGTCGCCTCCAGGAGCGCGATCGACGCCGCGGCCGGAGTCGGTGCGACGTAGTACCCGGCATCGTTGAGCACCTTGGCGACGGAGAGACCGGCGTTCTGGGCGTAGGACGCCTCGACATAGGTGATCGCTCCCCGGCCGTAGTCCTGGGACACGTACCCGGCGACGCCGAGCGAACCGTTCTGCGCCCGGAACGAGTCGGCGACGTGCGGGAAGACCGACCGCGCCCCGTACGTCCAGATGCTCGGATACCGGTCGGCCATCCACCCGGTCAGCTGAGCACTCGAACCGGAGCCGTCCGCCCGCACGACCGGCGTGATCGCCTGATCGGGCATCGTCAGCGCCGGGTTGTCCGCCTGGATCTCGGGGTCGTTCCACCGCGTGATCCGCCCCGCGAAGATCCCGGCGACGACGGCACCCGACAGACGCAGATCGGTCACGCGGTGACCGTCGATCCAGAGGTTGTACGCGAGCGCCGTGCCGCCGGCGAGCAGGGGCAGGTACTCGTACGGCGGCATCCCCGCCTCGGGGGTCGGGCTCTCGGACGTCGCCTCGGTCTGGAACGGGACGTCGCTGACCGCGAAGTCGACCGTCTGGGCGATGAAGTCCCTCCGCCCGGCCGACGAACCGGTGCCGGAGTAGTTGACGGTGATCCCGTCCGTCCGAGCGACGTCTCTCCGCCACACGTCCAGACCGTTCTGCCCCCATGTCGAGCCGGAACCGGAGACGGGGACGAAGGACTCGGACGCCTGCGCGGGAGCCGGCACCGCCAGAGCCGTGACGATCGCCGTGACCAGGAGGAGCGCCCCCCGCACCCCGCGGATCATCCGAATCGACCGTTCACGTAATCGTAGGTCCGCGGGTCGATCGGCGAATCGAACATCGCCTCGGTGTCGCCGTGCTCGACGATGTGGCCGGGCTGACCCTGGGATGCCAGGAAGAACGCGCACTGCTGCGACACGCGCTGCGCCTGCTGCATGTTGTGCGTGACGATGACGATCGTCAGCTCCTTCTGCAGCTCCCCCATCGTCTCCTCGATCACGCGGGTCGAGGTGGGGTCGAGCGCGGAGCACGGCTCGTCCATCAGCAGCACCTTGGGCTTGATCGCGAGCGACCGGGCGATGCACAGACGCTGCTGCTGTCCGCCGGAGAGACCGCCGCCGGGCGCTCGCAGGCGGTCCTTCACCTCTTTCCACAGGCCCGCAGAGGTGAGCGAGCGCTCGACGAGGTAGTCCTTCTCGTCGCGCGAGGCGCGCATGCCGGTGAGCTTCAGCCCCGCGATGACGTTGTCGTAGATCGACATGGCCGGGAAGGGGTTCGGCTTCTGGAACACCATGCCGATGTGCTTGCGCGCGTCGATCAGGCGGTGCCCCGAGTCGTAGATGTCGTCGCCGTCCAGCCGCACCTCGCCGGCGAGGGAGGCCGAGGGCACCAGCTCGTGCATGCGGTTGAGGATGCGCAGGAACGTCGACTTGCCGCAGCCGGACGGGCCGATCAGCGCGGTGACCTGGCCGGCGGGCATCGTCAGCGAGACGTCGAGGAGCACCTGGTGGTCGCCGAACCACGCCGAGATGGAGCGGGCGTCGAGCTCGGACAGGTCGGGGGCGTCCGCCAGGAGGCGCTCGGCCTCGGCGAGGCGCTCGGCCGTCGCCGACGCCCCGCCCAGCAGCGACACCGACGACGCCCGCACCGATGCCCCCGACACCGTGTAGCCCGCCGACGTCGTGGCGTACACACCGGCGGTCGGCGACGCGGGGTCGGGCGCACCGGGAGCGGGGATGACGCTCGTGACGTCGTCGGCGCCGGCCGCGGGGACCTCCGCCCCGCGACGACCGAAGAACGCGCCGCGGCGCGCGCGCCGGTGGGAGATGCCGAGGCCCGCGCGCGCGGCATCCGGGGCCGGCTCGGCGACGGGGGCGACCGTCGTGACCTCGCCCGCCGAAGCGGACTCCAGGTCCTGCAGAACGGCGACGTCGTCGGCGCTCAGCACGTCGGTCATGAACGGGTCGGCGGTGTCATCGCCCGAGGGAGCGGCAGCGCCCTCGAGATCGGGATCGCGGCGGTCGGTCATGTTCGGCTTTCGGGTCAGAGGAGGTTCGGGAGGAGTCGGATCAGCTGGTCCGAGACGAACACGCTCGCCAGCAGCAGGACGGGGGCGAAGACGATCCACGTCTTCTGCCACCCGACGCGGCGGTACGCCCAGACGGCCAGGAGCTCGGCGACGACGAGGAACTGCAGGGCGAAGACCAGCGCCCACACCGTGGTGACGTCCGTCGCCATCGCCTTGGCCTGCGGGGGCAGCGACATGGATGTCGTCTGACGGGCACCGGTCGCCTTCGCGTCACCGGTGGCCCTGGCATCCACGTAGACGACGCCGGTCGGCAGGTACGGAGCCCCGCGCGCGGCCATGAGGATCAGACGGCTCTCGCCGCGCACCGGCGCGGGAGGAGTCGGATCGCCCGCGTAGCGCACGCCCAGCACTTCGAACGTCTGCTCGCCCTGCCCCGTGCGCACGGTGAAGTCCTCGCCCGGTTGCAGGGTCTGGATGCTGCGGAACGGCCCGCCGAACGCGGCGGTCCGGCCCATGATGACGCTGACCCCCGCCTGCCCCGGCAGCACGGTGTCGCGACGGTGACCGGGACCCCCCATGAGGACGCCCGAGGTCGTCCCCTCCGCCACCACCTCGTCGATGCCGAGCTGCGGGATCGAGAGCAGGGCGACGGGCGCCCCGTCGTCGAGCAGGTGATCCTCGAAGTCGCCCTCGCTGACCGGCGCGGTTCCCGCCGACAGCTGTGCCCGGAAGGTGTCGCGCAACTCCTGCTGCGACGCGAAATGCGTGATGTGACTCACCAGCAGCACGTTTCCGAGGAACACCAGGATCAGCACCGAGATCGACACCAGCGTCCCGCGCAGGAACACCTGCACCGGTGTCAGCGGCGCGTACTGGGGACGGCGCCGCGGGGGGCGACGCGGAGGCTTCGGCGGGCGCGGCGGGAGGGGGCGCGTCGGCGCTTCGGCGGCGCGGTCTTCCTGGAGGGTCATGTCGTGGCCGCCACGGGGACCGGGGGCAGAGCATCGCGGACGACCCGCACCGTCACCCACGCGATCGCGACGATGACGAGGATCGCGAGGATCAGCCACGGGAAAAGCAGGAAGAACCCGTCGCGCGTGACCGGCGACAGCGCGGTGCCGTCGACGGACTCCGGCGGGGTCAACGTCACGTGCCCCGTGAGCAGCGTCCACTGGCCGGCCCCGTGCAACGACGCGGACACGACGCGGGTCTCGCCGGGCTGGAGCGCGGTGATCGCCACGTCACTGGTGGTGTCGAGGCGGTTGGAGAACAGGGCCCCGTCGATGGAGAACTCCGCCGTCGCGTCGATGACGGACGTGGAGGCGTTGCGGACGGTGAACCAGAGGTCGACGGTGCCGTCGGCGGGATTCACGGACGGAGCCGTGGACCCGTTCAGGCCTCCGACGTAGAGCATCCCGGCGACGCTCACCTCCCCCGCGGTGTTGGTCTGCGGCTGCGTCGTCCCGCCGCCCGTCCCGCCCGCGCTGCCGCCGGAGCCGGACGTGGTCCCGCCCGACGACCCGGTGCCAGAGGACCCCGAGCCCGATGAGCCTGAGCCCGAGGTCGAACCGGTGGGTCCCGTCGACGTGCTCGCCGTCGGCGTCGGCGTGGATCCGTCGGTGATCGTCACGGAGAGCGGGGTCCCGGCATCCTGATCGTCGGCCGCGACCGCCGGGGCCGCCGCGCCCACCACCGAGGCGAGCAGCACGGCGGCGACGACGAGACGCGGTGCGACCGAACGGCTGGGTCTCACGACGATCCCGACTTCGCGGCGCCCGCGAGGCCCTCGGCTTCGGCGGCCGTCGCCCGCTCCATGTAGTCGACCCACTCACGCGCACGCTCTTCGTCGCGGCGGCGGCGCCACCGCAGCAGCAGGAAGATCACCGCGGCCAGGGCGAGCAGGATCAGCAGCATCCACGGCACCCCGAAGGTCACGGTGTCACGGGTGATCGGTGAGACCGTGAGCTGCTGGGAGCTGTCGGGCGAGTCGACGAACGGGTTGAGCACGGTGGACGGGTTGAGGTAAAGCCACTGCCCGACCCCGCCGACGGTGAACTCGTACGTCGCGGTGTTGCCGGGGAGCAGCATCGGGATGCTGCCGCCCTGCAGACCCGTCGCGGGGATGCCGAACCAGGTCGCGACCCCGGAGGTGAGGTTCGCGGCGAGAGCCACGTTGCCCGGGTTCGAGACGGTGTAGTGCAGCTTCACGCTGCCGCTGAACGGGTTCCACCAGTCGCCCTCGTAGGACGCGTCGTAGCTCGTGATGCTCAGCGCCGGCTGGAGGTCGCCGGACACCCGGGCGAAGATCGACGTGGCGACGCGGCGGTCGACGCTGACCTGCTGCCCCTCCTCGACGACGGATGCCACGAGGCCACCGACGTGATCACCGGGGGTCGCGTCCGCGGGGAACGCGATCGTGAAGGACAGGAGCCGGACCTCGTCGGGCTCCAGCGAGAACTTGACGCGGTCGCTGCCGTCGTCGAAGCGCAGCCACGCACCGACCGCGGTGGGAGTGTCGGCGGTCGCCAGGAGCGAGAACGCGCCGTCGCCGCCGTTGAAGGCATCCGTGGCGTACACCGTGAAGTCCTGGCGTGCGGTGCCGGTGTTGCCGACGAGCACGCGGTCGGTGACCGTCTGCCCCGGGTCCGCGGTGTAGGTGAAGCGCGACCGGCCATCGGGGCGACCGTCTTCGCCGGCGGGACGGGTGGCGACACCGACGGTGGCGGGGGTGGCGGCGGCATCGCCGTCATCGGCCCGCGCGGGGGACGTGGGAGGAAGGAGGGCCAGCGTCGCCGCCAGGGCCAGCAGTGCGACGCCCAGAGCCGGGAGGCGGCGACGCGAGGTGAAGGAGAGCACGGTATATCTCCGCAGACTGCGGCGACGTAGGTATGTCGCGCGGGTGAACGAGGGCTGATCCGAGGGGATCGGAGGCGTATCGGCCAGACCCGGGGCCGGACGCACCGTGTGGGGAGATCGGAACCGATCCCCCCACACGGGTTTACCGCTGGTCGAACAGACCGTCAGCTCACTTGGAGGCGAGCGTGATGGTCAGGGTCGACTTGTAGTCACCGGTCTGGGCGTCCTTGGGAGCCTGGAAGGTGAGGTCGGCGTCGAAGAGCGCACCGCTGGTGAGCGTCGAGACGGCCGTCGAGGTCGCCAGCTGCGAGCCGGTGCCCGTCGTGATGCCGGCCAGCGGGGTGTAACCGGCGTAGAAGCCGGGCACCACGGTGAGG
Organism: Microbacterium sp. IEGM 1404; assembly: GCF_030056775.1. Lineage (NCBI taxonomy): Bacteria > Bacillati > Actinomycetota > Actinomycetes > Micrococcales > Microbacteriaceae > Microbacterium > Microbacterium sp. IEGM 1404. The sequence continues at coordinate 76,013 of NZ_JASHKP010000002.1, forward strand.
GCGGAGGACGGGATGACGTCGTTCGCGGCGTTCGTGAAGTCGCTCACCGCAGCGGTGAGGTTCCAGCCCTTGAGGACGTTGCGGTCGTCGACCACGGTGACCTTGCCGAGCTTCTTGCTGACGCTGGCGTTGCGCGCGACGTTGCCGAAGTCGACCGCGGTGGCCTCGGCGTTGAGCGACCACAGGTCGCTCGCGGTCACGGCAGCGGTCAGGTCGACCGTGTCGGTGAGGGTGTCACCGGCGGCCGAGACCTTCGAGAACGTGCCCCACGCCTGGACGGCGAACGTGCCGTCACCCGGGAGGGTGAGGGCGACGGTGTGGTCACCGGCGGGGAGGCTCGAGATGTCGACGATGGCGTTGCCGTTGGCGTCGGTCGTGACGTTGCCGAGGTTGGTCGGGTCGGACCAGGCCCACGCCGTCAGCGTCTTGTTGGCGTTGGCGATGCCGGCGGGCACCGTGACGGTCGTGTCGCCCTTGGCGGGAGCCGTGATCGTGACCTGGTTGGCGTCCGAGCCGGCCGGCTTGGTCGGGGCGGTCGGGGCCGGAGCCGAGACGGTGCCCGAGAAGGCCTTCTCCGCGGAGCCGGCGGTGTTCGTGGCGACGAGCGTCACGTTGTAGGCACCGGCCGTGGTGGGCGTGCCCGAGATGACACCGGTGGTGCCGTCGAGGGCGAGACCGGCGGGGAGCGCCGTGCCCGACTTGACCGCCCACGTGATCGGCGCGGTGCCGTCAGCGGTGAGGGTCTGCGAGAAGGCGGTGCCGACCGTCGCGGCGTTCAGCGCCGCGGTGGTGACCGTCGGAGCCGTCGCGGGCGCCGTCGGCGTCGCGAAGGTCCAGGTCGCCAGCTCGGGCCGCTGGTTGGCCGTGACCGTGATGTAGACGAAGTCCACCTCGAGCACCTGGTTGCCGTTGAAGAACGCGATACCGAGCGAGTAGTCGCCACCGGCCTGCGCGACCGCGGAGCTGCCCGAGGGCGAGCCGAGGCCGGCGCTGGTGTTGCCGCTGGGCATGGCGTTCGGGAGCAGGATGCCGCTGGGCGTCAGACCCAGGGGGCCGTAGGCGTTCCACGCGTTGACGTTGGCCTCCTGGCCACGCGGCGAGAGGAACTTGCGGACCTGGCCGGTGTTCTCGGGAACCGTGAAGACGCTGTTGTAGTCCTCATCGCTGGGCTCCGGCGAGAACAGCGCCGAGTCGTTCCAGCCGAGCACGGTGCCGGCGGGGATCTGGGTGCCGTCGAGGTCCGAGAGCAGGTAGACCGGGTGAGCGGAGCCCACCGTCGGGACGATCGCAGCCGACGCCGTGGCGGCGGGGACGATCGACAGCGCGGCGGCGGTCACCACGGCACCGAGGCCGAGGATGCCGCGCTTCGCGAGCGAGATCTTCATGTGAGTTCGTGTCTCTTTCTCGTTTGTCAGGATCAGTTGTTGCGGGTGACGACGGTGCCGGTGGGAGCGCCGAAGCCGAACTTGGCCTTGACGGCCTTGGTCGTGGTCGGCGAACCCGAGGCGCCCCAGTAGGTGAGGCTCGAGGTGGAGGAGGAGTTGACCAGAGCGGCGACACCGGCGTCGTACGCCGCGTTGTCGGAGGTGATCTTGGCGGTCGGGACCACGATGTAGACCGTGCGACCCCAGTCGGCGCTGTTGTAGTAGCTCGTGCTGGGGACGAGGGACGGAGCGGTACCCGTGAAGGCGGCCACGCCACCGATGGCGCCCACCGAGACACCCGAGAAGGTGTTGATGCGAGCGGCGCCGTTGGACTGACCGATGTAGTTGGCGACGGAGAGCGGGATGATCTGGATCTCGTTGTCGGCGGGCGTGAGGACACGACCGTCGTTCTCGGGGATCGAGTTGCTGCGCGTGTCGACCGCGGCACCGAGGGTGGTGGTGCTGAGGCCGATCTTGCCGAGGAAGGTGGTCCACGTTCCCGAGCTCGACTGGAGGCCGAGCGGCTTGAGCGTGAAGCCGGTTCCGGAGAGGACCGAGCTCGCGGACGAGCCCGACGTCGCCGAGTAGATGCTGGTGAGCTGGTCCTTCGTCAGGTCGTTGATCGCGTTGGTCGCCGCCGCCGCGTTGGCGCCGCCGGTGGCGTTGCCGAGCTTGAAGGCGTAACCGATGGCGTCCTGGCCGAACGGAACGTACGTCAGGAGCGTGCCGGCCGTGCCGCCGACCGACGAGCTGCGGGCGAAGTCGACCTGGTCCTTCACGTTGACGCTGTTGTAGGTGAAGGCCGAGCCGCTCACGCCACCGATGGAGGCGATGAGGGCGTTACGACCGGCGCCCGAGCCGTTGGGGCGGTCGAAGACGGGGCCGAAGGCCTTCGTCTGGATGCTGCCGACACCGCCGGCGACGCCGAGGGTGAAGGCATCCCAGGATGCCAGCGACTTGCCGTTGCCGGACACCTTCACCGACGCGCCGGAGATGGTGGTGCCGTTGGCGAGGGCGCTGACGGCGTCCTGCAGGGTGTCGGAACCGACGATCGAGTAACCGTCGGTGATCGGGTCGGCGTTGGCCGCCGACGCCATGCCGGCGCCGGCAAGGGCGACACCAACAGCCGCGCCGAACGCGACGATTCGCTTGAGCTTCATTTCTTCCTGTCTTTTCGGGTGCAGAGGGTGGGTGCTGCGAAGAAGCCGGCTGGTGCAGGCTTCAGGTGACCCGTCTTCTCAGACGGGTGATCAGGGGCACACCGACGGCACTGACCAGACCGGCCAGCACGCTGATGGGCAGGGCGGCGCCGATGGCACCGCCGTCGGGATCGTCGGGGGTCTTGCCCCCGGCGAGGGCACCGCTGGACGCTCCGGTCGCGGCGGCGGGGGTGGATTCGGTCGCCGCGGGAGCGACCGGAGCCGAGGCGGCACCCGAGGAGCCCGACGAGACGACGCCCGTCGAGGCAGCGGCCTGCTGCGAGGGGATGTAGGAGCCCCCGGACGACGGCGCGGGCGATGCCGTCGGCTGGGGGCCGTTCTGCATCACGTCCGCCGCTTCCTTCGCCTGTTCGATCCACGCCGCCGGAAGTGCGACGTAGCCGTCGGGCAGCTCCCCCACCGCGGTCCCCGGCGTCTGGGCCTGGGTGCCCACCGCGAACCGGACGAGGTTCGCGTAGGCCGCGCGCAGCGTGGGATCGGTCAGGGTGGCGTTGGTCGCCGCGTACACCGGCATGGTGAGCGGGTACGCGTCCCGCGCGCCGGCGGCCACCGACGAGGTGGGGTCGAACGCGACGACGCGGTCCCCCGCGCCCGCCGGCGTCATGACGTCGGCGGCGGCCCGCATCGCGGTGCTCGACGGAGCGGTGAACGTGCCGGCGGGGTTCCGCAACGACGCCGTGACGACCTGGAAGCGCGCGGCGGCGGCGGCGCTGGTGAGGCCGAGCAGACGCTGGCTCCCCGGGAGCATGCGGGGGTTCTTGCCGTACTTGGGCGGGATGGAGTTCGGGTCCCACTGGCCGGGGCCCTGACCGTCGCCGCGAAGCGTCAGATAGGCGATGGCGGAGAGGTCGTTGGCGTAGGGGCGCCACGTCACGAGGTTGATGGGCGCCTGATTCGCGGGCACGACCTCGACGGGGTCGGCCTTGGGGAAATCGTCGCGGTCGAGCGAGAAGGGCACCTTCGTCGGGTTGACGTCCGCGTCCGTGGAGTACCAGGGGTTCACGATCATGCCCCACGGGTCGGGCTTGCTCGCGAGGAAGTCCATCGCGTCCTTGTCGGAGGAGATGTACTTCCAGACCGCGCGGGCGGCATCCGATCGGCCCTGCGGGACGATGACGTCGGCGATGGCGGCGCCCTGGAGGTCCTGGGCCTGCCATTCCGGGTCGTTCACGGCGAGGAAGTCCGGATCCCGCGTGATGTTGTACTCGTTGGTCCCGGTCAGGTAGGTCTGGTCCGCCCCGGTCGGGATCGACGAGCGGTACGAGTAGCTGAGGAGCTTCGCGAGCAGCCGGGGCGTGAGGTTCACGCTGCTGAACGGGGTGCGCGCCTTGTCCTTCCACTCCTGCGGGACGGTCTTGTCGTTCGGGTTGGGCAGTCGGTCGATCGCGACCGAGATGGCCACCCCGCTGAGCGCGACGGGGGCGTACGTCAGCGGGTCCTTGCCCTCGGTCGAGAGCGCGTAGCTGGTGAGGGCGAGGGGCGCCTGGTCGTTCTTGGATGCCGAGAGGAGAGCGTCGGACTCGGCGCTGGTGATGAGGGAGTAGACGGATCCGCCCGTCTGGTTGCAGACGACCGGCTGCCACGACGCGACCGCGAGGGCGGCGAGCTCGCTGCCGGCCACCTGCCGCTCGGTCTGACCGATCGCGCATCCCGTTCCGACCGGGGCGAAGTCCAGCTTCACCGACAGAGCGTGCTGCCAGGAGTCGGCGAACAGACCGGACTGGGTGATGTTGGTGGAGCCGTTGTCCGAGGTTCCGCGCGGGAGGACGACGAGCCAGCAGGACGCGCCGACGGTGACACCCGAGGTCGTGACGGGGTTTCCGCAGCCCAGGCCGTTGGACTGGACGGCGGTCTGCACCTCGAACGTGACGGACCCCTTCCCGTCGTCGCCCGATCCGACCCAGGGGATCTCGTTGGTCGTGTACGAGGTGAAGAACTGGTTGGCGTTGACGTCGACGGACGAGTCGATCGTCTTCTTGCCGGTCGTCGCGTCGCGCTTGATCGAGTCGACCCGGGTGCCGTCGCGGGCGATGAACGGGATCGACGTGTAGGGCGGGAAGATGAAGGAGCCGGGCGCGGTGTACTCGACGTCGGCCTCAGGCACCTCGTCGATGGAGGCGTAGTTGCGGTAGGCGTCGCGGGTCGCTCCGATGCTGCCCGCCCCGCCGTACTGGCAGGTCGTGCGGTCCGGTCGCTGCGTGTTCGAAGGATCGTCGCCCCAGCACATGAACACCTGGAGGAAGTTCTCGCCGCCGTTGCCGCCGGCCGACGGTGCGGTGGACTTCTTGCCGCCCGTCCAGTCCAGACGGATGCCCTGCGCGACCAGACCACGGGTCTGCGACACCGTGACCGACAGATCCGGCATCGGGGCCGTGTCGACCGCGGCATCCTGCTGCTTGGCGGTCACGGTCACCGCGGACGAGGACGCGGCGGAGGCGGACTGCCCGTCGGTCACGACACCGCCGGACACCAGCGCGAACACGGTGACCCCGGCGACGAGGCCCGCGGCCAGGGGCAGGACGGTGCGACGCGCGCCCCGGTTCGCCGCATCGGCGTGCGCGCGGCGGATCCGGAGGCGGCGGCGCGACGGGGTCGCGGGGGCCTCGGCATCGCTGCGCTCACGGAAGTCAGACACGGGTGAAGTCCTTTGGTTCTGCGGGTGGCTGGACACCCTCGTCGAGCTAAAAGCGCGCGGGTGACGTCCGGATGAACGTGCCCACAACGAGATACCGATGCGGTGTGCTCCAGACGCGAACGCTTCCGGCGGCGGGCCGGAGGCCGACGGCTGCGTCACCGACGGTTCGAGCGCGCGCCGGAGCGCCGCGAGACCACGGGCGGGATGACGATCGCGGCGACCACGAAGAGAGCGGCGACGAGCATCATGTACTGCGGCGGGCCCCACACGTCGTCGGCCAGCGTGAACGGTGACGACACGGCCGCGTTCGCCGCGGCCCCTCCCCCGGAGACCAGGACGCCGTTCGCGTCGTACACCGGGTCGGACGCGGTCCCGGCCGCCGCGTCAGCGCTCCCCGCGGCCGCGCCCGAAGCTGCTGCCGCCCCGCCCGCGGCCGCCGCCGCGTCGGCGCTGTTCGCGCCCCCCGACACTCCACCCGAACCGGTCGCGGGCGTGGCCTCCTGGGCTCCACCGGTGCCCTCGACGCACTGCGTCGCGCCCTGCTTGTCGCAGTCCGGCGGATTGGGCGCCGAAGCGGCGAGCTGGTTGTTCGCGGGTGAGTCGCCCGGCTTGAAGGTGGGGTTGTTGCACTTGTTGAAGTCGACCGGTCCCTCGGTGCCGGGAATGGCCTTGAGCACCTCGGAGCCCGCCTGCACCAGGTTCATCGGCAGGGGCGAATAGCCCAGGGCCGAGGCCTGCTGCTGACCCTCGCACAGCATGTAGTTCGCGAACCGGCTGAGGGTCTTGCCCTTCTCCGTCGTGAAGAGCTTGTTCGTCTGCGTCGGGACGATCATGTAGGAGTAGCTCGACATCGGGTACGCGCGCGGATCCGTGCTGTTGTACACGCCGTCCAGGTTCTGCGTGAGGTCGGGGTTGATCGCCGCCGACATCAGCGCCACGGCGACCGACTGGTACGTCGGCTCGACGTAGTACCCGGCCTTGTTGAGCACCTTCACCACCGGGAAGCCCGACTTCATCGCGTAGGAGTACTCGACGTAGGTGATGGCCCCCTCGCCGTAGTCCTGGCTGACGTATCCCGCGACGCCGAGCGAGCCGTTCTGACCCTTGAACGAGGCGTTGATCTGCGGGAACTGCGACCGCATGCCCTGCGTCCAGATGTTGCCGAACTGCTTCGACATCCAGAGGGTGAACTGCGCGCTCGTGCCGGAACCGTCGGAACGGTAGACCGGCGTGATGCCGCGGTCGGGCATCGCGAGGGCGGGGTTGTCGGCCTGGATCGCGGGATCGTTCCACTTGGAGATCTGCCCGCTGAAGATCTTCGCGATCACCTCGCCGGAGAGGCGGAGGTTGGTGACGCGCTTGCCGCCGATCTTGAGGTTGTACATCAGGGACGTACCACCGGCGACGATCGGCATGTACGCGAACCTGCCCTGCAGCGGCGTGCCGTCGCTGAACGTCGTCTCGGGCGCCGAGCCGTCCTCGGGGTTGTCCTGGAACGGGATCTCGCTGATCGCGAAGTCGACCGTGCTGTTGCGGAAGTCGGTGCGACCGGCGCTGGATCCGGTGCCGGAGTAGTTCACCGTCATGCCGTAGTTGCTCGCGACGTTCTTGCGCCACTGGTCGAGCGCGTTCTGCGACCACGTCGAGCCGGAACCGGAGATCGGGACGTACCCGTCGGCGTGCGCGGGCGCCGGGATGAGCGCGACGAGGGAGACGGCCGCGAGCACCGCGGCGAGGCGGGCCCAGCGGGGACGGGATTTCACGACGGGTTCTCCTCGGAGGGTGGGGCGGTTCGTTTGGTGAGGGCGCGCTCGGCGAGGCGCCACTCGAGATCGACGGGGGGCTTCCCCTTGGGGGGACGGACCTTGCGCGCGGCACGCGTCGTGGGCGGGGTGTCCGAGCCCCCGCTGATGCGCTGCAGGTCACGCGCCGACGCGACGGCCGCGGCGCGGCGCTGGCGATCGGAGAGCTGCCCGGGTCCGCGGCCGCCGATCAGGCGGGCGATGATGAACAGGGTCAGCACGAGCAGGACGAGGGTGGCGGCCGCGCCGAAGCCGCGCGCGATCATGTTCGGTTCGGGCGACTTGACGAAGTCGAACACCTGCAGCGGCAGCGAGATCATCGGACCCGAGAAGGGGTTCAGGTTCATCTCGGCCGTCACGCCGGAGGTCAGCAGCACGGGCGAGGTCTCCCCGATCCCGCGGGCCGTGCCGAGGATCACGGCGGTCACCAGGCCCGAGCGCGAAGTCGGCAGGACGACGCTCCACACGGTCTTCCACCGGCTCGTCCCCAACGCGTACGAGGCCTCGCGCAGGTTGTTCGGCACGAGCCTCAGGACGACGTCGGAGGCCCGGATGATGATGGGCAGCATCATCACGCTGATGGCCAGGGATGCCGCGAACCCGGAGCGCTGATTCGTGATGAGGGTCACCACGGCGGCGTAGACGAAGAGGCCCGCCACGATCGAGGGCAGCGCCGTCATGGCATCCGAGATCGTCCGGACGAACCGGGCGAACGGGCCGCCGATCTCGTTGAGGAAGACCGCGGTGGTCACCCCGAGCGGGATCGTGATGATCAGCGCGATGCTGATCTGGATGAGGGTTCCCACGATCGCGTGGGCGATGCCGCCCATCGTGAGGGGGTCGAGGGGTCCCGCCAGCTTCATCGTCTCGGCGAAGAAGTTGAGGTGGACCAGCGCCGAGGACCCGCGCACGAGCGTGAAGAAGACGACGAACGCGAGAGCACCGAGGAGAACCACGCCCGCCGAGTAGAACAGCGCCGTCATGATGCGTTCGCTGATCGCCAACCGGTCCGCGCGCATCGCCGTCATGACGGCGTAGATGCCGAGGAACCCGATGAACGACAGCACGATCCACCCGACGACACCCGTCATCGGCGTGAGCCAGCCGAACATGAGGCTGGACAGCGCGATGCCCGCCGCCGCACTGCCGATCAGATCGAACCGGTCGCCGAACGGCACCGTCCGCACGTCGCGCCGTTCGCCGACGGTCCCGAGCCGCACCGGGATGGAGGTCCGGGAGCGGCTCGACTCGTCGTCGTCGGGCGTGGACGGGGGCGCTTCGGTGGTGAGGATGGCCATCAGTTGCTCTCCGCTCCGGACCGGCTCCGCGCGACGATGGTGGATGCCGTGAAGTTGACGATGAGCGTGATGATGAACAGCACGAGACCCGCGGCCATGAGCGCCGAGAGGCCGAACTGGCTCGCCTCGCCGTAGCGGAGCGCGATGAGGGCGGACACCGAGTTCGTGCCGGTCTTCAGCACCTGCGGGTTGATCGTGAAGATCGGCGAGATGATCATCACGACGGCGATGGTCTCGCCCAGGGCGCGGCCGAGGCCGAGCATCGTGCCGCCGATGATGCCGCCGCGGCCGAACGGCAGCACGACGGAGGTGATCATGCCCCACCGCGTGGAACCGAGCGCGAGCGCGCCTTCGCGCTCGCCGAGCGGAGCCTGCGAGAACGCCTCGCGCATGACCGAGGTCTGCGTCGGTACGACCATGAGCGCCACCACGATGCCGGCGATGAAGGCCGAGGACGTGAAGGCGCCGGCCTCGGTCAGACGCGCACCCGACGGGTCGGTGACCGCGAAGATCGGGATCCAGGCGAAGTAGGTGGAGATCCACTGCGCGACCGGGATCACGCCCGACTGCAGGAAGAACACCCCCCACAGGCCGAACACGACGCTGGGGACCGCGGCCATGAGGTCGACCATCGTGATGAGGAGCGACCGGGCCCGCACCGGCACGATCTCGCTGATGAGGAGGGCCGTCCCCATCGCGAGCGGCACGGAGACCGCCATCGCGATGAGCGCGATCGTGACCGTTCCGAACAGCACCGCCGCAACGCCGAAGCTGCCGGTCTCGGGCGACCACTCCTGCGTGGTGAGGAACGAGGGACCCGCGACGCTGAGCGCGTCACCCGCGCGGATGCTGAGGAAGATGCCGACCGCGAGCATGATCGCCACGGTGATCGATCCCGCGGAGTAGGCGGCCCCGCGGAAGACCCGGTCCGCCTGCACCGGACGGCTCTTCAGCGAGCGGCGGACCGGAGCCTGCTGCTCGGATCGGGGAGGGAGAACCTCCGTGGTGGTGTCCGTCATGCGCTCTCCGTCGGTCGCGTCGGGCAGGTCGTGCAGAGGCACCGCAACGGTGTCCCGCGGGGCGGGTCCGGCCTCGCGGCGGTGTCCGGACGACCGGCGACGCGAGGCGCCCGTTGTCCCTCGTACCGGCTCGGGACGCCGGCACTGGCGACGCTAGATCCGGGTCGTGAACGCCGCCGGGAGCGACCGCCCACGCCGCCTGGCCGGGAGGTGAACGAGGGATGCCGAGCCCCGACCGGCCGGAGACGGCTCACGGCGCGCCCGGACTCGGGGTGGGCGTGGCCGTCGGCGTCGGGCCCGCCGTGGTCGTCGGGGTCGGGGTGGGCGTGGGCACCGCGGCGCGGCCGCTGGACACGAGCAGGCGGATCGTGGACCCGACCTGCGCCGACGCACCGGGGGCCGGCGTCGAGCCGATGACGGTCCCCGCGGGGCGGTCCGAGACGGTCGCGACCTCCTCGGGGACGAACCCCGCCGCGCGCACCGCGGCATCGGCGTCGCCGGTCGCCCACCCGTCGATCGGGGGGACGGTGTTCGTCCCGGATGCCACGACCAGGCGGACCGTCGAGCCGCGGGGCACGGTCGTGCCGGCGGCGGGATCCGACGAGAGCACCGATCCCGCGGCGAGCGCCGAGTTCTGAGAGATCACGGGGCCGGCGACGAGCCCCGCGGCCTCGATGGCGGCGAGTGTGTCCTGCAGCGAGCCGAGGTCGGGGACGACCGCGAACTCCGCGGTCGGCGTCGCGCTCGGGCTGGGATCGGCTCCCGGATCACTGCTGGGCACGGGGGTCGCCGCCGCGGTGGGGGCGGCCCCCGGCTCGGGCCGACCGGCGGAGGCCATGAGCGGCACGGCGACGGCGACGAGCGCGAGGACGGCCACGATGACGATCGCGGTCACCCAGCCGGGACCCGAGTCCCGGAACCGTCCGGGGGCACCCGCCGGTTCCGGAGCGGGGTCTTCCACGACCGTCGCGGTGACCCTCGGCGTGGGACGCAGGACCCGCGTCGCCGCGACCGGCGCCGGGGCGGGGGCCGTGGCCTGCAGCGCCGCGCGCATCTCGGCGGCGTCGGCGAAGCGATCCGCCGGGTCCTTGAGCAGCGCCCGAACGAGCACGCGGTCGAGCGCGGGCGACACCCCGCGGGCCCGCACCGAAGCCACCGGGGGTGGGGCGTGCAGTTGCGCCCGGACCACGGCATCCCGGTCTCCGCCTTCGAAGGGCGCTCGGCCGGTGAGCGCGAAGTACAGCAGCCCGCCGACCTGGTAGAGGTCGCCGGCGACACCCACCGGCTCACCGCGCAGCTGTTCCGGCGAGGCGTACTGCGCGTTGCCGACGACGCCCGCCGTGGCCGAGGCGGTGCTGCGCAGCACGTCGTCGCCGCGGGTCGTCCGGCCCGCGGCATCCGCCAGCCCGAAGTCGAGCAGTGTCGCACGTGCCCGCGTCGTCCCCTCGAAGCGGACGAGGACGTTCGCGGGAGACACGTCGCGGTGGACGAGTCCGCCCGCGTGCGCGGCCTCGAGGGCTCCGAGGATCATGTCGCCGATACGCCGCGTCGCCGCGGCGCCGAGGGGACCGTGGGCGAGGACGTGCTCGGCGAGGGTCGCACCCTCGAGCAGTTCCTGGGCGATCCAGGCGATCGTGACGTCGCCGTCCTGGAACGTCCCCATGTCGACGACCTCGACAATGCCGGGGTGCGCGACCGCGGCCGTGCGCCGGGCTTCGTCCAGGAACGCCGCGCGCACCGCCTCGCTCTCGGAGAGGTGCGGATGGAGCATCTTGATCGCCACGGGGCGATCCAGAACCGTGTCGGTCGCCGAGAACACGGATGCCGTCCCCCCGGAGCCCAGCAGCCCCTCGAGGCGGAACCGACCGGCGATGAGTCCGGATGCCGTGGTCACGGAGCGTTCATGCCGACCCGGGCGCGGCGACCCGACGCGGTACCGATGCTCACGCCCTGCGCGACGGTCGCGGTGGCGAGAGCCGTGCTGGCGGCGCGGCCCGCGGCGGCGGCCTCGCTCGCCGATTCGTACCAGCGCGCGGCGGTCAGGACCGGCCGGTCGCCCCGGCGGATGACCCACCCGTGCGTGGTCGACTGCGGGCCGCGGACGGCCGTGACGGTCATCTCGTCGACGCGGGACTGCTCGGCGACGACCGCGTCGAATGCGGCCCGGGGGGAGACGAAGATGCGGGCGCAGCGCGCGAGCTCGCGGTTGTTGGTCGCGAGCAGACGCCAGACGCCGAACACCCCGAGCGGGGTGAGGGCTCCGTCGGGGGTGGTCTCGCTGAGGCTGCCGGCGGTGATCGACCACTCCGGGAGCAGATGCGAGCGGAACAGCAGCCACGCTGCCAGGCGGGGGTCGTGGATCGAACGGAACGTGTCGAACACGATCCGTGCGCGCCGCGTCGCGCGATCGGAGAGCGTCTCGCTCACGGGCACCCCTGTCTGACGGCCGCAGAGCTCGTGGGTCGGGCACCCGTGCTGCAGTCCGTAGGCAAGAAAATGGCCGCGCCCGGTTTCCGTAGGTCCATCGGGGGATGAACAGGCGGTACACGGGGGTTCAACGCTCGGAGATCACCCGCACGTCGGAGATTTCTCACCCGCTGCGGGCGGGACGTCGGGCCGCGTCGGGCGTCAAGGCGCGCGAGGACGCGTCAGTGGGTGCGGCGACGCATCAGTGGGTGCGGCGACGCGTCACAGGGTGCGGCGCCCCTCGAAGGCGCGGCCGAGGGTGACTTCGTCGGCGTACTCGAGGTCGCCGCCGACGGGAAGACCGGATGCCAGGCGCGTGACACGGATCTCGAGCGTGTGCAGCAGCCGGCTGAGGTAGGTCGCCGTGGCTTCGCCCTCGAGGTTGGGGTTGGTCGCGAGGATCACTTCCTGCACCGAGCCGTCGGCGAGCCGCTGCATGAGCTGCGTGATGCGCAGGTCGTCGGGACCGATGCCCGCGATGGGGCTGATGGCGCCGCCGAGGACGTGGTACAGCCCGCGGAACTCGCGCGTGCGCTCGATCGCGGCCACGTCCTTGGCGTCTTCGACGACGCAGATGAGCGCCGGATTGCGGCGCGGATCGCGGCAGATCGAGCAGCGGTCCTGCTCGGCGACGTTGCCGCAGATCTCGCAGAAACGCACCTTCTCGCGCACTTCCCCGAGGAGTTGCGACAGGCGGGAGACGTCGAAACTCGGCGACTGCAGGATGTGGAACGCGATGCGCTGAGCGGATTTCGGGCCGATGCCGGGCAGTCGACCGAATTCGTCGATGAGGTCCTGAACGATGCCGTCGTACATCAGTTGAACCTCGTCGGGGGCTCGTAGGGTTCGTCGCGGACGTAGTTCGCGCCGAGCATCTGGCGGACCACGGCCTCGCCGTAGCGCTGCACTCCCCCGCGCAGCGGCGCCATGCGCGGCACGATCACCGGCGGGACGGGGAGGTCGGCCGCGTCGTCGAGCGGAGGGATGACGTCGTCGTCGTCGACCTCCTCGGGCGCGGGCACCGAGCGGGCGACATCGGATGAGGGAAGCACGGCGCCCTCGAAGGGCGGCGGAGCGATGCGCGGGGCCGGACGGACACCGGCCTCTTCGGGCTCTTCGTCGACCGCGAGGGCGGTTCCGGCGGTGGATGCCGAGGCGGTCGCCGTCCCCGCCGCGGAGGGCGCCGGCGCGGCGGCCCGCGACGCGGGCGCGGGCAACGGGGACGACGCCGCGCGGGCGGCGGCGGGTGCGGATGCGCGGGGCGGCGCCGGCGAAGCGGGTGCGGCGACGGGCGCCGAGCCCGCGGGCGCGCCGGGGATGGGGGCGACGGCCCAGTCGGTGACGGCGGCCGACGCGTACGACGCCGACGAGCGTTGCGGCGCGGCCGGAGAGGTGGCGCGCGCCTCACCGCCGGGGCCCGCGCCCGGGCCGCGCGGCGGCGCACCGTCGGAACCGCCGGAGCCGCCGTCGCCCTCGAGGCGGGCGAGGTACTTCACCCGGACGCCGAGGACCGACTGGATGGCACGGCGGAGGTCTTCACTCGCGCCGCCGTCCGCCGTGCGGGTCTTGAACGCGGTCAGGTCGGCGCCCGTGCGGAAGCCCAGGGTGAGGACCTCGTCGTCGAAGGCGAGGACGGACGAGGTCGACACGACGAGCCAGGACGCGCGGCTGAGGGCCTCGAGCTGACCGAGCACCTCGGGCCACGCATCGCGCACGTGCGACAGCTCGATCGGACCGAGCGGGACGACCGGCGGCGTCGGCGCCGCGTGTTCGAGGGGAGAGGAGTCGTCGGCCGCAGCCGCGCCACCGCTCGCCGCCGGGTCGGCGGGGGCGGCGGTGGAGGCGGCATCGCCGTCGGGCGTCGGGGCGGTGTCGAACGGGTGCGGAGCGGCCGGCGACGAGGCCGGTGACGCGGCGTCGGGGCGCGCCGCCGCCTCGGGCGCACGCGTCGCGGGACCCGTCGGCGCGGCGCCGGGCTCGACATCGTCGAAGGGCGGCGGGGCGTCTTCGTCGTCGAGAGGCGGCGGGGCGTCGTCGTCGGACGGTGCGGTGGGCTCGGTCGTCGCGCGCGCCGGTCGGGACGCGGCGGGCCCGGCTGCGGCTGCGGACGGGCTCGCGGGCCGCTCGGCCGGGGCGACGGCGGCTGCCGGATCCGCGGTCGGCGCGGGGGTCTGGGGTGCGGCGACCGGCGGTGCCGCCGCGGCCGCGGGCGCCGCCACGGGAGACGCGGCGCGACCCGGCGCAGCGACGCCCGGGCGGGGGTTCGAGCCCCCCGGCGAAGCCACGACCGGAGCCGCCACGCCGGGCGACGCCACCGCAGGAGCCGCCACGCCGGGCGACGCCACCGCGGGAGCCACGACCGGAGCCGCCACACCCGGCGACGCCCCCGGCGACGCCACGACCGGAGCCGCCACACCCGGCGACGCCACCGTGGGAGCCGCGACGGCGGGGGCGGCCGCCGCGGGAGCCGGCGTGCGGACGGGAGCGGGGGCGCCGTGCTCGGCGGCGTGCGCCGAGGCGGACGCGGGCGAGACGCCCTGCGACACACCCGCGTGAGTCAGGACCCGGGCGACGAGGAGCTCCAGCTGCAGACGGGGCGAGGTGGCCCCGGTCATCTCGTCGAGGGCGGCCACCACGAGGTCGGCCGTGCGCGACAGACGGGCGACGCCGAACGCCGTGGCCTGATGGGCCATGCGCTCGAGTTCGTCGTCGGGGACACCGCGGAGGACCGCGGACGCCCCGGCACCGGTGGCCGCGACGACGATGAGGTCGCGCAGGCGCTCGAGCAGATCGTCGACGAAGCGACGGGGATCCTGTCCGGTCTGCACGACGCGGTCGACCGCGGCGAAAGCCCCGGCGCCGTCGAGCGCCGCGAACGCGTCGACGACCTCGTCGAGGAGCTCGGAGTGGGTGTAGCCCAGCAGCGCCACCGCGCGCTCGTAGTTCACGAGCACGTGGCCGTCGGCATCCCGGTCCGAACCGGCGATGAGCTGATCGAGCAGCGAGAGCGTGTCGCGCGGCGAACCGCCGCCGGCACGGACGACCAGCGGGAGCACGCCCGCCTCGACCGACACGCCCTCGGTCTCGCAGAGCTCTTGCACGTACTCGAGCATCGCGGCGGGCGGCACCAGGCGGAACGGGTAGTGGTGCGTGCGGGAACGGATCGTGCCGAGCACCTTCTCGGGCTCGGTCGTGGCGAAAATGAATTTCACGTGCGCGGGAGGCTCTTCGACGAGCTTCAGCAGGGCGTTGAAGCCCTGCTGCGTCACCATGTGCGCCTCGTCGAGGATGAATATCTTGAACCGGTCGCGCGCCGGGGCGAAGATCGCGCGTTCGCGCAGGTCGCGGGCGTCGTCGACGCCGTTGTGGCTGGCGGCGTCGATCTCGACCACGTCGAGTGACCCTCCGCCACCGCGACCGAGTTCGACGCAGCTGTCGCACACGCCGCACGGAGTGTCGGTGGGGCCCTCGGCGCAGTTGAGGCAGCGGGCGAGGATGCGCGCGGACGTCGTCTTGCCGCAGCCGCGCGGCCCCGAGAAGAGGTAGGCGTGCCCCACCCGGTCACTGCGGAGGGCCGTCATCAGCGGCTCGGTCACCTGCGACTGCCCGATCATCTCGCCGAATGCCTGCGGGCGGTAGCGGCGGTACAGGGCTGTCGTCACTCCTCCAGCCTACGGCGTGCCACCGACATCGCGTCCGGCCCTCTCCCCCGCCCCGCGCGCCCCGCTCCGGCATCCGCCCGCGCCCCGCACCCCGAGGGGAGGAGGTTCCGCGAAGGGAGGGCCGCACCGGCCTCCGGCATCCTCCCCCGCCGAATCTCCTTCCCCGCCCCGGCCGCCCGCCGCCCCCGGAAACGTCGAACGCGGCGACGCCCCGAAGGGCGCCGCCGCGTCAGGACAGCGGGTCAGGCGTCGAGGCCGACGGACACGGGCTCGTCGTCGCTCGAGACCAACGGGATCGTCGCGGTGACGATCGGCACGGATGCCGAGAGCAGGGTGCCGTCCTCGCGCACCGAACCCTCGAGCTGCCGGATCGACGGGCGACCGGGGAGCAGCGGACCCTGGCCGTGCAGCGCGACCCGCACGCTCTCGCCCGGCGCGACGGTGTAGTCGACGCCGCGCACCGCGAAGTCGACCGGACCGCCCTCGTCGCCGGCGTGGAGGGTCAGCGCGGTGGCCGTGAGCGTGACGTTCAGGCGCGTGCCGTGCCAGTGCAGCACGTACGCCAGCTCGGGCCAGTCCGCGGGCAGGCGGGGGTCGAACGTCAACCGGCCGAAATGGTCGCGCATGCCTCCGAAGCCGCTGACCAGGGCCGTCCACACCCCGCCCGCGGAGGCCACGTGCACTCCGTCGGCGGCGTTGTGGTGGAGGTCGCCGAGGTCGACGAACGCCGCCTGACGGAAGTACTCCAGAGCGAGATCCTGATAGCCGACCTCGGCCGCGAGGATCGACTGGACGACCGCCGACAGCGTCGAGTCGCCGGTGGTGAGCGGGTCGTAGTACTCGAAGTCGGCGAGCTTCTCGGCATCCGTGAAGTGATTGCCCTGCAGGAACAGCGCGAGCACCACGTCGGCCTGCTTGAGCACCTGGTAGCGGTAGATGACCAGCGGGTGGAAGTGCAGCAGCAGCGGTCGCTGATCCGGCGGGGTGTTCTCGAGGTCCCAGATCTCGCGCTCGAGGAACACGGCGTCCTGGGGATGGATGCCGAGGGCAGGGCTGAAGGGGATGTGCATGGCCTCGGCGGCCTTCTCCCAGCGGTCGGGCTCGGAGGGGTCGAGGTTCATGCGGTCGGCCATGCGGCCGTACGCCTCGGGGTCGTTGTCGAAGAGGTCGCGCACCGTGCGCGCAGCGAACCGGAGGTTGAAGCGCGCCATGACGTTGGTGAAGAGGTTGTCGTTGACGACCGTGGTGTACTCGTCGGGCCCCGTGACACCGTGGATGTGGAAGGAGTCCTCCCCGTCGCCGTCGCCGTCGCTCGATCGCCAGAACCCGAGCGTCGACCACAGCCGGGCGGTGTCGACCGCGATGTCCACGCCCTCGCGCGCGAGGAATTCCTCGTCGCCGGTGGCGCGCACGTACTTCGCCAGCGCGAAGGAGACGTCGGCGTTGATGTGGTACTGCGCGGTGCCCGCGGCGTAGTAGGCCGAGGCCTCTTCGCCGTTGATCGTGCGCCACGGGAACAGGGCGCCGGCCTCGTTGAGCTGGTGCGCGCGCTTGCGTGCCGCGGGGAGCATCAGGTAACGCATGCGCAGGGCGTTCCGCGCCCACTGCGGCGTCGTGTACGCCAGGAACGGCAGCACGTACACCTCGGTGTCCCAGAAGTAGTGGCCGCTGTAGCCCGACCCGGTGACGCCCTTGGCGGGGACTCCCTGGCCGTCCGCGCGGGCCGCGGCCTGCGCGAGCTGGAAGAGGCACCAGCGCGTCGCCTGCTGCAGGTCGGCCTGACCGCCGATGCGGACGTCCGAGCGTTCCCAGAACGCGGCGAACCACTCGATCTGACGCTCCACGAGCGTGCCGACGCCGATGCTGCGCGCGCGGTCGACCGTGCGGCGGCAGCGATCGACGAGCTCGCCCGCGGGCACGCCGCGCGAGGTGTGGTAGCTGACGAACTTCGTGATCGTCGTCGGCACGCCCGCGCGGGCGTCCACCCGGAAGACGTTCTTGGCGATGTCGGGCTCGACGAGGTGGCGTGATTCGTACGTGTTCTCGGTGTCGACCTCGTGGTCGGCCACGACCGCGATCGTCATGCCCGATTCGGTCGCCTCGTACGACAGCGCGGACCGGTCGCCGTCCTGCCAGTACTCGCGCGGCTGGAGCACGCGGTCGGTGAGCTTCTCGGTCTTGCGCGGGTCGAAGCCGGCCGACTTGGATGCCATCGGCGACCCGCCGTAGATCCCCTCGCCGTCCTGACGGTTCAGCAGCTGGCACGCCACCGTGACGGGGGCGTCGGAGTTCAGGACCGTGACGGTGAGGCGCATGACCACGAGATGCTTCTCATCGAACGAGACGAACCGCTCGTCCTCGATGCGCACCTCCTTGCCCGACGGCGTCACCCACAGCAGGGTGCGGCGGAGGATCCCCTGGCGCAGGTCGAGCACGCGCTCGTACTCGCGCACGTCGGCGACGTCGAGGGAGAGCGGCTCGTCGTCGACGTAGACGCGCATGACCTTGGCATCCGGGGCGTTGATGATGGTCTGCCCGACCTCGGCGAAGCCGTACGCCTGCTCCGCGTGGCGGATGGGGAACGTCTCGTGGAAGCCGTTGATGAACGTGCCCTGCTCGTGGGCGAAACGGCCTTCGATGGAGTTGCCGCGCAACCCCAGATAGCCGTTGCCGACGGCGAAGAGGGTCTCGGTGACGCCGGTGTCGTCGACCGAGAACTCGGTCTCGACGAGACGCCATTCGTCGACGGGGAAACGATCGCGATCGATCATCGGGCATGCCTTCCGGGGTGCCGGGCTTCGGGTGCGTCGCGCGGGGCGACGGCTCAGTCTACGAACGCCTGGAGGTCGTCGACGACCACGTCGGCCCCCGCGGCGACGAGGTGCTCGGCGCCGACGCCCCGGTCGACGCCGACGACGAGTCCGAAGCCGGCGGCGGATGCCGAGGCGACGCCGCTCGTGGCGTCCTCGACGGCGGCCGAGCGGGCCGGGTCGACGCGCAGCATGCGCGCGGCCTCGGCGAACACGTCGGGGGCGGGCTTGGATGCCAGGTGGTCGCGTTCGGCGACCACGCCGTCCATCACGACGGGGAAACGGTCGCGGATGCCGGCGGCCTCGAGGACCTCGACGGCGTTCTTCGAGCTGGACACCACCGCGATCGGCGTGCCGGCGGCCTGAAGGATGTCCAGGAGCGCGACCGAGCCCGGGTACGGCGCGATGCCCTCGGCGCGCAGGATGCGCGAGAACACCAGGTTCTTGCGGTTGCCGACACCGCAGACCGTGTCCAGCGACGGGTCGTCGGACGGGTCTCCCCAGGGCACCTCGACGTCACGGCTGCGAAGCAGACTCGCGACGCCGTCGTAGCGCTTCTTGCCGTCGACGTGGTCGAAGTAGTCGCGGTCGGTGTACGGCGGCTGGATGTCCCACGCCGCGAACAGCTCGTCGAACATCTCTTTCCACGCCCGCATGTGGACTTCGGCGGTGGGGGTGAGCACGCCGTCGAGGTCGAACAGGACGGCGTCGAAGGAGGTGAGGTCGGGCAGGTCGCGGCTGTCGGTCACGGTGGCTCCAGATGGCAGGACGGGACTCACGGTCGCGACGGTGCGCCGCCCTTCCAGCGTAGTGGCGGGCGACCCCGTCGCGTCGTCAGCGCGTCGGGACCGTGAGGGCCTTTCCGCCCACCCACACCCGGGACGGATGCCACGTGGCGTCCCACCAGACGAGGTCGGCGAGAGCGCCCTCCGCGACATGACCGACGTCGGTGCGTCCGAGCGAGCGCGCCGCGTTCTCGGTGCAGGCCGCGAGGACCGCGGCCGGGTCGAGCCCCGCGGCGATCATGCGGCGCACCCCCTCATCCAGGACGATGCCCGCACCGGCGATCGTGCCGTCGGGGCGGCGTCCGAGGCCCCGCGCGTCGTTGGCGACCGGTTGGCCGCCGAACTCGTGCCACTGGTCGGGTTCGAGTCCGGCGGTCACGATGGCATCCGTCACCCCGACGGTGCGGCGTCCGGCCGAGCGCAGCACGAGCGCGACCACACTCGGGTCGACGTGCTGGGCGTCGAGGATCGTGCCGACGAAGAAGCGGTCGTCGGCGAGGACGGCGCCCGCCACACCCGGCTCGCGGGCCTTCAGCGGGCGCTGGGCGTTGAAGACGTGAGTGCACATCGTGGCTCCGGCATCCGCGGCCGCGTACACCTGGACGGCCGTGGCGTCGCTGTGGCCGACGGCCACGACGTACCCCTCGCCGCTCAGCCGACGCGTGGCCTCGACGGCCCCGGGCAGCTCGGGGGCGAGGGTGACGGTCCGGAGCGCGTCACGCACCCCCGGGGCGGCCAGGAGCGCGTCGACGTTCTCGGCGCTCGGGGGGAGCATGCACGCCACCCGGTGCGCGCCCTTGCGGGCGGGCGAGAGGAACGGCCCCTCGAGGTGAGCCCCGAGGATGCGCGCGACGGGCTCGTCGGCGAACGCCTGGCGGGCGCGCCCGACCCGGTCCAGGGATGCCGCGATGTCGGGCAGCGGCGCGGTGATGACGGTCGGCTCGATGCCGGTGACCCCGCGCGCGGCGAGTCCGGACAGGAGCGTGTTCCAGCCCTCGGCATCCGCCCCGGCGACGTCGACCCCGAACGAGCCGTTGACCTGCAGGTCGAGAAGACCCGCGCTGAGCGTGCCGTCGACGAGGTCGTGGTCGACGTCCTCCGTGCCGTCCGCGGCTCGGATCCGGTGGATGCGTCCCGCGACGACCTCCACGACGACGGGTCCGACGAATGCCCCGGCGATGAGCGCCCGCGCGGCGCGCAGCCGCATCACAGTCCCTGCCCCGCGGGCTTGCCGGCGAAGGTCGTGCGGTAGTAGTCGACGAAGGCGAGCTGACTCGCGGCATCTTCGTCGACCACGATCGTGGCGTGCGGGTGCAGTTGCAGCACCGACGCGGGCCATCGCGCCGACAGCGGACCCTCCACCGCTTCGCGCACCGCCTGCGCCTTGCCGCGACCGAAGCCGAGCAGGATCGCGTGACGGCTGTCGAGGATCGTCGCCAGACCCTGGGTGAGGCAGTGCGTGGGGACGAGGTCGACGTCGCCGCCGAAGAAGCGCGCGTTGTCCTGCCGGGTGCGCGGGGTGAGCGTCTTGACCCGGGTGCGGCTCGACAGACTCGACATGGGCATGTTGAAGGCGAGGTGTCCGTCCGCCCCGATCCCGAGGATCTGCAGGTCGATGCCGCCGGCGGCGCGGATGGCCTCCTCGTACGCGGGTCCCGCCGCGAGCGGGTCGCGGCCGGCATCCCCCGGCCCGACGATCGCGTCGGGGGCGAAGTCGACGTGCCGCTCCAGCTCGGCGCGGATGAACTGGCGGTAGCTCTCGGGGTGCCCGGGCGGGAGCCCCACGTACTCGTCGAGCAGGAACCCGCGCGCCTCGCGGAAGCTGAGGCCCTCCTCGCGGTGGCGGCGGATTAGCTCGCGATACAGCGGCAGCGGCGTGGACCCGGTCGCGAGCCCCAGGACCGCGGTCGGGGTGGCGGTGAGCAGAGCCTGGTAGGCGTCCGCGACCAGGGCGGCGGCGTCTTCGGCCGTGGGGACGACGACGACCTCCATCAGAGCGCCTCGAGGATGTCGTTCTTCAGCGACTCGGCCCGGGGACCGAACACCGCCTGCACGTTGTCGCCGACCTCGAGGACGCCCGCGGCGCCCAGCTGCTTGAGGCGCGCGTGGTCGACGAGGGCGCGGTCGGCCACCTCCATGCGCAGGCGCGTGATGCACGCGTCCACGTGGACGAGGTTGTCGCGTCCGCCGAACGCGGCGATGAGCTGCTCGGCCGTGGAGTCGCCGGCGGTCACCGTCGCCGCCGTGGCGACGGGGGCGGCGGCGGTTGCCGGGGCGGCGGCATCCGGCTCCGGCCCGTCGGACGCCGGGGCCGAGAGGTCTTCGCGGCCCGGCGTGCGCAGGTTCCACCGCTTGATCACCAGGCGGAACAGCAGGTAGTAGACCCCGAAGTAGACCACGCCCATGACGACCAGGAGCCAGACGTTGTTCGCCGCGGGCGCCGTGCCGTAGAGGAGGAGGTCGAAGAGCCCCGCGGAGAACGAGAACCCGAGGTGGATGTCGAGCAGGTAGGCGACGGCGAGCGAGATGCCCGTGAGCACCGCGTGCACCACGTACAGGGGGAACGCGACGAACATGAAGGCGAACTCGAGCGGTTCGGTGATCCCGGTCAGGAAGGCGGTGAGACCGGCGGCGCCCAGGATGCCGATCGCGGCCTTGCGCTGCGCGGGATTGGCCAGGTGGATCATGGCGAGCGCGGCGGCGGGCAGACCGAACATCAGGATGGGGTAGAACCCGGACGTCAACGCACCCGCGGTGGGGTCGCCCGCGGCGAAGCGGGTGAGCTCGCCCGTGACGACGCTTCCGTCGCCCTTCGTGTACGACCCCTGCAGGAACCACACGTACGAGTTCAGGATGTGGTGGAGACCGACGGGGATGAGCATGCGGTTGGCGAACCCGTAGACGAAGGCGCCGATCGCGCCCGTGCCGCCGATGAAGGTGCCGAGACCCGTCAGGCCGGTGTCGAAGATTGGATAGAAGTAGCTGAGCCCGAACCCGACGACGAGGCTCGCGAGCGAGACGACGATGGGAACGAACCGGCGTCCGCCGAAGAAGCCCAGGTAGGAGGGCAGCTGGATGGTGTGGTACCGGTCGAACAGCCACGCCGTGAGCAGACCGATGACGATGCCGCCGAACACGCTGTAGTTGATCTGCACCTGATCGCCCGCCGCGGTGGTCTGGCCCGCCAGCACGACCGGCGACATGACCTTGAAGACGTTCGCGAGCACGAGGTAGCCGACGACGGCGGCCAGCGCCGTCGAGCCGTCGGCCTTCTTCGCGAAGCCGATGGCGACACCGACCGCGAACAGCAGCGCGAGGTTGTCGAACAGCGCCCCGCCCGCGGCGCTCATTGCCTGGAAGAAGGGCCCGATGACGGGCAGGTCGATGCTTCCGAGCAGGTCGGGCTGACCGAGACGGAGCAGGATGCCGGCGGCGGGGAGCACCGCGATGGGGAGCATGAGGCTCTTGCCCAGGCGCTGCATCTGGGCGAAGCCCGGGATCGAACGCCGGCGCGGCGTGGAGGCGGTGACGGTCATGGGGTCTCTTTCGGGACGCGGGGAACGGGCGGCGGTCAGACGGAGAGGAACGGGGAGCCGGGGAGGACCGAGGCGCCCTCGGCGGCGGCGAGCGCGATGTCCTCGGTCGAACGCTCGAGGACGATGACGGGCACGATCGTGGACAGGCCGGCGGCGCGGACGGCGGGCACGTCGTAGGCGATGACGGGGGTGCCGGCGGTGACGCGGTCCCCCTTCGCCGCGAACGCCGTGAACCCCTCGCCGCCCAGCTGCACGGTGTCGATGCCGAGGTGGACGAGGACGCCGAGACCGTCGTCGGTCACGACGACGAACGCGTGCGGGAAGACCTGCAGAAGGGTGCCGTCGACGGGGGCGACGGCGTCGACGACCTCGGCGGGCGGGTCGATGGCCGCACCCGGCCCCATGGTCCCGGCGGCGAAGAGCGGGTCGGGCACGGCCGACAGGGACTGAACGGTGCCCGCGAGCGGGGACAGGATGTGGGCCACGAGGACTCCTCAGCGAATCGGTGGTTCGGCGGTACGAACCAGCGGGCGTGTCATAGATTGGGGAGGGAACAGCGCCCCCTGCACGATCAGACCACTGGCTCGGACTGGTACGTACCAGCGAAAGTACGGGACCCGGTCGACCGTGTCAATACCGAAAGTCGACGCCGCCATGCCCCACTCCCGCGCAGCCGACGCTCCCCCGGCCGCCGTGACCTCCGGCCCGATCCCCAAACACGCCCAGCTGCGGGCGATCCTGCTCGCCGACATCGGCACCACGTGGCCCGCCCACGCGGCCATCCCGTCCGAACGCGAGCTCACCGCCCGATACGGCGTGAGCCGCGCGACCGTGCGCGAGGCCCTCCGGCAGCTGATCGAGGAGCAGAAGCTCTACACCGTGCAGGGCAAGGGCACCTTCGTCGCGGGCGAGCGCGTGCAGTCGCAGCTGCACCTGGCATCCTTCACCGAGGACATGCGGCGACGCGGACTGGTCGCGACCTCCCTGGTCCAGCGGGCCGAGGTCGCCGTGCCGCCGCTGGAGGTGCGTGCGACCCTCGGGCTCGACGAGGGCGAGTCGGCCTGGTGGGTCGAACGACTGCGTCTGGCGGGCGGCATCCCGATGGCTCTCGAGCGAGGGTGGTACTCCCGCCGCGTCGCCCCCGACCTCGGCGAGCGCGACCTGTCGGGTTCGCTCTACGGGGTGCTGGCCGAGGACTACGGCGTCCGCATCGACACCGCGGAGCAGACCGTGTGGGCCGAGACGGTGGACGGCCCCATCGCCGCCGCGCTCGGCGTCGCCCCCGGCGCCGCGGTCATGGTGTTCCGCCGCAGTTCGCGCGCGGGCGCCACGCCGGTGGAGTACGTCACGTCGTGGTACCGCGGCGACCGCTACCAGGTGCACATGGGGCTCACCGGCAGCTGAGCCCCGCGGCGGTCAGGACGCGACCGAGAGGGTCTGCCGGGCGATCTCGAGCTCTTCGTTGGTCGGCACCACCAGCACCTCGACCCGCGAGGAGTCGGTGGAGATCCGGCGGATGCCGCGCCCCCGCGTCTCGTTGCGCTCGGGGTCGAGCTCGACACCGGCGAAGCCCAGGGTCGCCACCGCTTCCGCGCGCACGCGGGCGGCGTTCTCGCCCACGCCGGCCGTGAAGGAGATGACGTCGACGCCGCCGAGCTGCGCGAGGTAGGCGCCCGCGTACGCGCGGAGCCGGTGGATGTACACGTCGAAGGCGAGCTGGGCGTCGGGGTCGCCCGCGTCGCACCGGGCCGTGAGGTCGCGCATGTCGGACACGCCGGCGAGGCCGACGAGTCCCGACCGCTTGTTCAGCAGCGTGTCGAGGTCGGCGGTCGAGAGGTCGGCGCGACGGGCGAGCTGCAGCAGGACCGCGGGGTCGAGGTCACCGGAACGCGTGCCCATGACCAGGCCCTCGAGCGGCGTCAGACCCATCGACGTCTCGACCGACCGGCCGCCCTCGATCGCCGTCACGGATGCGCCGTTGCCGAGGTGGAACACGATCTGCCGGAGGTCGGAGAGCGGGCGGCCGAGGAACGCGGCCGCGGACTCGCTGACGAACTTGTGGCTCGTGCCGTGGAACCCGTACCGACGGATGCGGTGCGCCTCGGCCAGCTCGCGGTCGATCGCGTACGTGTACGCCGCCGGGGCGAGCGACTGGTGGAACGCGGTGTCGAACACGGCGACGTGCGGCACGCCCGGGAACGCCCTCTTCGCCGCGACGATGCCGGCGAGGTTCGCCGGGTTGTGGAGGGGCGCGAGCACCGAGAGCTCGTCGATGTTGATCTCGACGAGCGGGGTCACGAGCGTCGGCTCGAAGAAGCGCGCCCCGCCGTGGACCACGCGGTGCCCGACGGCGACCGGCGGCCGCTCCTCGAGCGACGGACCGTGGGTCTGGAAGGCTTCGAGCATCACGGCGAACCCGGCCGTGTGGTCGGGGATCTCGCGCTCGATGGTGGAGGTGGCATCCACCACCGTCGGCGCGGGACCGTCCGCCGGGGTCAGAGCCGCCGCGGTCACGGTGTGGGTGGCGACGCCCGTCCCCTCGCCGATGCGCTCGACCAGTCCCGAGGCGAGGACGCGCTCGTGCTCCATGTCGAGCAGCTGGTACTTGAACGACGACGAACCGCTGTTGACGACCAGCACGACGCTCACGCGGGGCTCCCCTGGGCCTGGATCGCGGTGATCGCGATCGTGTTGACGATGTCGTCGACGAGCGCCCCGCGCGACAGGTCGTTGATGGGCTTGTTGAGGCCCTGCAGCACCGGACCGATGGCGACGGCACCGGCCGAGCGCTGCACCGCCTTGTAAGTGTTGTTGCCGGTGTTCAGGTCGGGGAAGACGAACACCGTCGCGCGCCCCGCCACCTCGGACCCGGGCATCTTGGCCGCGGCGACCGCGGCGTCGGCCGCGGCGTCGTACTGGATCGGCCCCTCGACGAGCAGCTCGGGCGCCCGCTCGCGCACGAGGGCGGTCGCGGTGCGCACCTTCTCGACGTCGGCGCCGGTGCCCGACTCCCCCGTCGAGTACGACAGCATCGCGACGCGCGGCTCGATGCCGAACTGCTCGGCGGTCGCGGCGGACGAGACCGCGATGTCGGCGAGCTGTTCGCTCGTGGGGTCGGGGATCACCGCGCAGTCGCCGTAGACGAGCACGCGGTCGGCGAGGGCCATGAGGAACACGCTCGACACCACCGACACCCCGGGGGCGGTCTTGATGATCTCGAACGCCGGACGGATGGTGTGCGCCGTGGTGTGGGCGGCACCCGAGACCATGCCGTCGGCCAGACCCAGGTGCACCATGAGCGTGCCGAAGTACGACACGTCGGTGACGGTGTCGGCGGCCTGCGCGTAGGTGACGCCCTTGTGGGCGCGGAGCCGCGCGTACTCGGTCGCGAACTTGTCGACGTGGACGGCGTCGAAGGGGCTGAGCACCTCGGCATCCCGGATGTCGATGCCCAGCTCGATCGCCCGACCCCGGACTTCCAACGGCTCACCGAGGATCGTCAGGTCGGCGATACCGCGCGAGAGCACCGTCGCGGCAGCGCGCAGCACGCGGTCGTCGTTGCCCTCGGGCAGCACGATGCGGCGGCGGTCGCTGCGCGCGCGATCGACGAGGCCGTACTCGAACATCAGCGGCGTCACGACGCTC
Source organism: Microbacterium sp. IEGM 1404 (assembly GCF_030056775.1). Taxonomy (NCBI): domain Bacteria; kingdom Bacillati; phylum Actinomycetota; class Actinomycetes; order Micrococcales; family Microbacteriaceae; genus Microbacterium; species Microbacterium sp. IEGM 1404. The sequence goes on from NZ_JASHKP010000002.1 coordinate 102,315, forward strand.
GGCCGCGCGACGCCCAGTTCGCGCGTGAGGAGGTTCGTGTCGACGTGGCGCTCGAACATCGCCAGCGCGGTGTCGTACCGGCGCTGCGAATCGGCGGCCAGGCGACCGCGCGTGTTCATGATGCGCACGGCCGTGTCGTACGTGCCCAGATCGGTGGCGATGATCGGCAGCGAGGAACCGAGTCCGTCGATGAGCCGGACGATCGTGTCGGGCAGTTCGAATCCGCCGTTGAGCACGACGCCGGCCAGCGACGGGAACGTTCCGGAGGCGTTGGCCAGCAGCGTCGCCAGCAGCACCTCGGTGCGGTCGGCCGGGATGACGATGACCGCCGACTCCATGAGACGCGGCAGCACGTTCACCATCGACATGCCGGCGACGACCACGCCCAGCACCTCGCGCGTGAGCAGCTCGGGGTCGCCCTTGATCAGCTCGCCCTCGACCGAGCGCAGCACCCCGCGCATGGAGGGGGCGATGAGGAAGCGGTCCTCCGGGAGCGCCCACACCGGCACGGTGCGGCCGCGCGCGGCGCCGGCGGCGTCGACGACCTGACGTACCGAGGCCACGACCGCGTCGAGCTCGTCGGGATCCGCGCGGTTGACGACGACGGCGAACACCTCGGCGCGCTCGTGCAGCAGCTCGGGCATCGCGAGCGCCGCGATCTGCCCCACCTCCTGGGCGGTGCGGGCGACGGAGAGGCCCAGCGTCTCGCCCTGCCCCTGCTGCGCACGACCGCCCAGGACGAGCAGCACGGGAGCGCCGAGGTTCGCGGCGATCCGGGCGTTGTAGGCCAGCTCGGCGGGGCTGCCGACGTCGGTGTAGTCGCTGCCGATCACGACCACCGCGTCGCACTGCGCCTCGACGGCCTTGTACCGCTCGACGATGCGGCCGAGCGCGGCGTCGGCGTCGTCGCGGACGTCGTCGTAGGTCACGCCGACGCAGTCGTCGTACGCGAGGTCGACGCCGTCGTGGTCGAGCAGCATCTCCAGCACGTAGTCGCGCTCCGCGGTGGAGCGCGCGATCGGCCGGAAGACGCCGACGCGCGGCGAGACGCGGCTGAGGGCGTCGAGGACGCCCAGAGCCACGGTGGATTTGCCCGAGTGCCCCTCGGCCGACGTGATGTAGATGCTCTGCGTCACGGCATCCAGCCTAGGCGGGCAGGGTGACATCCCGTTGGGGTTGCCTCGGCGTCGAGGGATCGGGATGCGCGTTCTAGGCTCGCCTCGTGAGCACGACACCCGACCTGCCCGGCACCACCGTCCCCGACCATCGTGGCCGCACCGGCCTGCACCTCACCGGCCGCGACCTGGACCGCAACCCCCGCGTCGAGGTCGCGGACGTCGAGCTCCTCGCGGCCGGCTGGCACGTCCTGCGCGCGACGACGTTCCGCTACCGCGGCGACGACGGGGAGTGGACCACCCAGACGCGCGAGACCTACGACCGCGGGAACGGCGCGACGATCCTGCTCTACGACCCCGACCGGCGCACCGTGCTGCTCACCCGCCAGTTCCGCTACCCCGTGTACGTGAACGACCACCCCGACGGGATGCTGATCGAGACCGCGGCGGGACTCCTGGACGACGACGACCCCGTCACCGCGATCCGCCGCGAGGCCGAGGAGGAGACCGGCGTCCGCGTGACCGAGGTCGAGCCGGTGTTCGAGGTGTACATGAGCCCGGGGTCGGTCACCGAGCGTCTGCACTTCTTCGCCGCCGCGTACGACGGCGCGAGTCGCGAGGGCGACCGCGGCGGCCTCATCGACGAGGGCGAGGAGATCGAGATCCTCGAGTACGACATCGACGTCGCCCTGCGCATGATCCGCGACGGCGGGATCCAGGATGCCAAGACCATCATGCTGCTGCAGTGGGCGGTGATCGACGGGCCGTTCGCCCGGCGCTGAGGCGTGGCATCCGGAGTCGCCCGGGCATGAGAAGACTCTCCGCGCACCCGGTAGAGCCTGGTTACCCTTGCTACGTTTCCGTCCTGGGGGAGTTGGCCTGGATGCCGCCGCGCGGAGAGCCGACACGAGTCTACCCGACGCGCGCCGCCCTCACACCACGAGCGGGGTGAGGGCGCGCACCGCCGGCTCGAGGGAGCGGATGACCTCCGCCGGCTCGTCCACGCGGTGGCGCGCACCCGAGAACCCGACGGCGCCCACCACCGCTCCGGTGTCGTCGCGGATCGGGAGGGCCAGGCATCCGGTCGTGGCGGTCACCTCGCCGCTCTGCCGCACGGCGCCGAAGCGGACGAGATCGGTCTCGACGTCGGCGTCGACCGCCCCGCCGAGCGTGACGAGCAGCAGGCGACCCAGCGCGTAGCGCCCGGGTTCGCGCACCAGTCGCGCTTCGTCCGACAGCGGGAAGTCGGGGTCGGTGTCGACGACGACCAGGCGCCCGTCGACGAACAGCACGACGTGCACGCCGCCCCGGACGGTGCGCCGCGCCTCGGCGAGCACCGCACGCGCGGCGGTCGGAAGCCGAGGCGGCGCGGAGACGACTCCCGTCAAGTGCGCGACACGGGCGCCGAGCGCGAAGCCGGTGAGGTCAGGGGTGCGCACGAGGTACTCGTCCTCGACGAGGAGGTTGAGCAACCGGTAGGTCGTGGCCCGAGGCAGACCGAGCTCGGCCGAGATGCGCTGCGCGCTGACTCCCGCACCCAGGTGCGCCACGGCCTCGAGCACCGCGAGCGCGGAACGCACGGCACCGGGCTGGCGCGCCGCGAGCCCGGCCCGCTCGCTCACCGGCCGCCTCTCCCCGGCGGTGCGACGCCCCCGAGCACCTGCGCCGCGACGGGCTCGTCGTACGCCCCCAGAGGCCGCGACCCGAGCCGCCGCCCCGCGACGACCGCGAAACCGACCGCCGCCACCGCGATGACGGCGACGCACACCGCGCCGATCCGATCGGATCCGACCACGAGGAACGCCACGAGGGCAGCCACCAGCGCGACGGCCGACACCCCCGCCGTGACCGCGGACGCGATCGTGAACTCGCCGATGCGGCGGAGGAACACCGGAGCCGCGACGCACACCAGGACGTACGCGCAGATGTATCCCGTGGCCCCCACCGCGAGTGTCACCTGCATCGCCTCACGCGGGTCGACCCCCGCCACCGACAGCAGCAGGGGCACACCCGCCACGATCGGCAGAGCCGTGAGGGTCGCCGCCACAGGCGTGCGCAGCCTCGGATGGGTGCGACCGATCCGCGCAGGCAGAACGCCGTCGCGGCTCATGGCGAAGAGCACGCGGACGAGAGCGGTCATCGACCCGATCGCGCACGCGAGGAAGGATGCCGCGATCCCGACGTCGGCGACCACGCCCCACGGTCCCAGCCCGAAGGTGCCCGCGAGGTCGTTCACGGGCGAGGCGCTGGCGGCCAGGTCCCTCCCGAGCGCGTGGAACCCCGACACCTGGGTGACGGCGGCGAGGACGTAGACGCCGCCGGAGATGAGCACGGTGCCCGTGATCGCGCGCGGGACGTTGCGCAACGGCGCGACCGACTCCACCCCGAGGGTCGCGGCGGACTCGAACCCCACGAAGGCCGTCACCGCGACCACGGCGCCCGCGGCGAGCGCGACCGGGTCGAAGGGACCGGGCGCGAGCGAGGCGGCCACGTCGACCGGACCGATGAAGAACAGAAGCGTCCCGAGCAGGACGACGATGAGCACGACCGACGCCGCCTCCACGACCAGCGCCACCCGTGCCGACAGACGGATGCCGGCCACCAGCACCGCGGCGACCGCGAGCGCCTCGACCACGAGCGCGATCGTGACCGCCGCCCCCGACGGGACCGTCGGCCACAGGCCGCCCAGGAGGTACGCGAGGTAGTACGCGCAGCCGAGCAGCGAGAACATCGCGATCGCGGCGTAGCCCACCACGATCGCGGCGCCGGCGCCGAGTCCCGCGCGGGTGCCGAGCCCCCGAGCGGTGTAGGTGTACAGCGCCCCGGCGGCGGCGAACCGGCGCGCGAACTGCGAGACCGTACGCGCGACGCCGAAGCTCAGCAGCGCCGCCACGACGATCGCCGCGACCGTGCTGCCGGGGGCCACGCCGGCGACCATCAGCACGACCGTCGTGGCCGCCGCGGCGGGGGCGACGGCGGCCACCGACTGCGCGGCCAGGTCGAGGATGCCGATCGATCGGCGTTCGAGCCCGTGCAGCGGCGAACGTGCGCCGAATCCGGCGACGGGCGTGGGCCGTGCGATGGCGCGGGCAAGTGCGGTCATGGTGCTCCCCGGGTGCTCGCAGCGACCGTACGCCCGGGCCGTTGCCCCTGAACGACGCGCATGTTTCGTCCCGGTATCCCCGAGTGGGACACCGGACCGGCGAGTGTCTCAGTCGCGGTGCGGGCACTTTCACCTCGGCCACATCGGGCCGCAACGCCGCGGGAGGAACCTCGAGAACCACACCCGAACCGAAAGGCACAGACATGACCCAGCTCGAATCGAAGGGCACCGCCGACGCGCCGTCGCGGACCCTGCGCGGCTCCCTGGGCGTCACGGCGATCGTCTTCATGGTGGTCGCCGCCGCCTCACCGCTCACCGTCGTCGGCGGGGCCGCGCCTCTCGGAATCCTGATCGGAAACGGCGCGGGATTCCCGAGCCTGTACGCGATCAGCGCCGTCATCCTGCTGTTCTTCTCGGTCGGGTTGGCCGCGATGACCCGCCACGTCCCGCGACCCGGCGCCTTCTTCACGTACATCGGGTACGGCCTGGGGCGTCCGTCCGGGCTGGCCGCGGCGTGGACGGCGATGCTCACCTACACCACCATCCAGGTCTCGGTGTACGGCTACATCGGCTACCTGCTGGAGATCACCGTCGTCTCCCTCGGCGGTCCCGACCTGGCCTGGTGGCTGTACGCGCTCGCGGTCGTCGGGCTCGTCGGCATCCTGGGCTACCGGCACATCGACCTCTCGAGCAAGGTGCTCGGCGTGCTCCTGGTGGCCGAGGTCGCGATCGTGCTCGCGTTGGTGGCGGCCGTCATGATCGACGGCGGGCCCGAGGGCCTGAGCGCGGCACCGTTCGAGCCCGCCAACGTCCTGAGCGGATCGCCCGGCGTCGGCTTGATGTTCGCGATCGCCGCCTTCATCGGGTTCGAGGCCACCGCGATCTTCCGCGACGAGGCGCGCGACCCCGACCGCACGATCCCTCGCGCCACCTACGTCGCGGTGATCGGCATCGGCGTCTTCTACACGCTGGCCTCGTGGGGTCTCGTCATGGCCTGGGGCCCCGGCGGGATCATGGAGGCCGCCGCCGATCCCGGCACCCTGATGCTGCGCACCGTCGCGATCTACCTCGGCAGCGTCGGCGAGATCATCGTCAACGTCCTGCTGCTGACCTCGATGTTCGCGTGCGTCCTGTCCTTCCACAACGTGCTCACGCGCTACCAGCACGCGATGTCGAGCGCGGGAGTCCTCCCCGACCGCCTCGCCGGTGTCCACGCGCGTCACCTCTCACCGCACGCCTCCTCCGTCGCCCAGACGGTGACCGCCGCGGTGCTGACGGCCGTCTTCGCGGTGCTGAACCTCGACCCGCTGCTGCAGGTGTTCACGTGGTTCGCCGGCGTGGCGACCCTCGCGATCGCGCTGCTGATGGCCGTCACCTCGATCGCCGTGATCGTGTACTTCGCCCGCAACCGCGCCGACCGGCGCGTGTGGAACACCGTCGTCGCCCCCGCGTTGGGCTTCGTCGGTCTGCTGGCTTCGGCGGTGATCATCGTCGTCTACTTCCCGATCATGGTCGGCGACATGGATGCCACGGGCGCACCGACCTTCGGGGCGGTGACGTGGTCGCTCCTCGCGTTGGTCGCGGCCTTCCCGGTCTTCGGATACGTCCAGGCCGCGTGGATCCGTCGCCGTCGCCCCGCGGCCTACGCCAAGCTCACCGACGCCATCGCCGGCTGACCCCTCCTCCGTTCCCACCCGTTCCACCAGGAAGACACCATGACCCTCACCGATCCCGCCGTCGCAGCCTTCACCGCCCCCGCGGCCCCCGCCCACCCGCTCGCGTCGCTCACGCCCGCCGAGATCACCGCCGTCCGCACGATCGTCGCCGGCCTCGACGGGGTCGACGAGGCCACGCGCTTCGCCTACGTCGGTCTCGAGGAGGCCGCCAAGGGCGAGGTGCTGGCGTGGGAGCGCGGCGACGCCCCCGCCCCCGACCGACGCGCCCGCGTGCAGCTTCTGAACCTGCGCACCGCCCACTCGCTCGACCTCGTCGTCTCGCTCGCCACCGGCGCGGTGCTGCGGACGACCGAACTCGACGGTTCGGACGGGCAGCTCCCGATCCTAGATGCCGAGTTCGAGGAGGTCGGCGTCATCGCGAACGAGGACGCGGCCTGGGTGGCCGCCCTCGCCGCACGCGGACTCACCACCGACGACGTCGTGCTGGTCCCGCTGTCCGCAGGGCACTACGGCTTCGAGAACGAGGTGGGCCGCCGCATCCTGCGCACGTTCGCCTTCCGCCAGGACCACCCGGCCGACCACCCGTGGGCGCACCCGGTGGACGGGCTCACCGCCTACATCGACGTCGCCGCCCGATCCGTGATCGAGATCATCGACACCCCCGGGTTCACGGTGCCCGAGACCCACGGCAACTTCGACGACCCCGAACTGCAGGGCCCGCCGCTGGAGGGGCTGAAGCCCATCGTCATCACGCAGCCCGAGGGATCGAGCTTCACCGTCGACGACGAGCACGTGACCTGGGGCGAGTGGGACCTGCGCATCGGCTTCGACACCCGCGAGGGGCTCATCCTCCGCCAGCTGTCGTTCGCCGGTCGCCCGGTGATGTACCGCGGGTCCATCAGCGAGATGGTGGTGCCGTACGCCGACCCCGCGCCGAACCGCTTCTGGCAGAACTACTTCGACACCGGCGAATACCTCTTCGGCCGGTACACGAACGAGCTCGAGCTCGGCTGCGACTGCGTCGGCGACATCACCTACGTCGACGCGGTGCTGTCGGACGAGAACGGGATGCCGCGCACCATCCGCAACGCGGTGTGCATGCACGAGGAGGACTTCGGCTCCCTGTGGAAGCACACCGACATCTTCACCGGGTCCAGCGAGGTCCGCCGTGCCCGCCGGCTCGTCATCTCGTTCTTCACCACGGTCGGCAACTACGACTACGGGTTCTACTGGTACCTCTACCTCGACGGCACGATCGAGTGCGAGGCCAAGCTCACCGGCATCCTGTTCACCTCCGCCTACCCCGGTGAGGACTACCCCTTCGCGTCCGAGGTCGCCCCGGGTCTGGGTGCGCCGTACCACCAGCACCTCTTCTCCGCGCGGCTGGACATGACCGTCGACGGCGTCGCCAACGTCGTGAACGAGATCGACGCGGTGCGCCTGCCGATCTCGGCCGAGAACCCCGCCGGCAACGCCTTCACCAAGAAGGTGACGCCGATCGCGTCGGAGAAGGTGTCGGGTCGCGTCGCCGACGGCGCGGTCAACCGCGTCTGGCAGATCGCATCCACCGAGAAGACCACCGAGCGCGGGCAGGCGACCTCCTACGTCCTCTTCCCCACCGAGACGCCCGTGCTGCTCGCCGACGAGACCTCGTCGATCGCGGCCCGCGCCGCGTTCGCGACGAAGAACCTCTTCGTCACCAAGTACGACCCGGCAGAGCGCTACGCCGCGGGCGACTTCGTGAACCAGCACCCCGGGGGTGCCGGCATCCCGGACTTCATCGCGGGCGACGAGCCTCTCGTCGGCGAGGACGTCGTGCTCTGGCACACGTTCGGGCTCACCCACTTCCCGCGCAACGAGGACTGGCCGGTCATGCCGATGGACTACGCCAAGTTCACGCTCAAGCCGTACAACTTCTTCGAGCGCAACCCCGTGCTGAACGTGCCGGCGCCCGTGAACACGCACTGCGCGCCCGCGTCGCACCCCGACGTGCACGGCGAGGCGTCGGCATCCGGATGCCACTGCTGAGGCGATGAGCGAGACCCTCCACCTGTGGGCGGTCGCCCCCGCCGCGATCGGGACGTGCTGTCTGGCCGCCGATCGCGCCCGGGTGCGACCGCCCGAGGTCGTGGCGGCGGCGGTCATGCTGCTGGCGATGCTGGATGCCGCCGTGTTCGGCGTGGTCGCGCCGGTGTACTGGACGGCGCTGCTGCTCGCGGCGGCCGTGGGCCTGGCGATCTGGCGCCGACCGCGCCAGCGGCGCGTCCCGCGGGTGCCCGCGCTGATGACGCTGCACACGACGCTCGGCATGGTCGTCATGGCCGGGCTGCAGATCGCGATGGGCGCCCACGCGACGGCCTCGGACCACGCGCACGGACTCTCCCTCACGCCCGTGCTCGCCGCGGCGGCGGTCGGCTACGGCGTGCTGTCGTTCACCGCGATCAGACGGATGCCGGCGCGCCTCGACCGGGCGCAGATCGGCGCGATGGCGGCATCCGTCGCGCTCATGGCTGTGGCGATGGTGTGACTGGGGCCGCGGGTCCCGCCGGGGAGCGGAGGAGAAACCGCGGACGGAGGACGAATCCGCAGTATTCGTCCTCCCTTACCCGGATCTCCTCCCGGTGACCGACTCCACCGCGATGCCGTCGCCTTGCGCCCGGTCGTCGGTTCGATCACGCCGGCGCGATCGTCAAGCCCGCAGTGCGAGCGCCGCGGCGCCGAGCAGCGGCCCGTCCCCGTCGAGCCCCGACGGCATGATGCGGCAGCGGCGGGCGTAGGCGTGCAGCGCCGCCTCGTGCGCGGCGGCACGGACGAGGTCGACGTAGTCGTCGGCGACCTTCGCGAAGCCACCCGCGATCGCGACGGCCTCCAGGTCGCAGAGCGTCGCGGCGGCGGCGATGGCCTGCCCGACGGCGGCCACCGATCGCCGGACGGCGGCGACGGCGACGGCATCGCCCACGCGGTACGACGCGGCGAGGTCGAGCCCGGTCTCGCCCGTCCAGCCCTGTTCCCGCGCCCACGCGACGGATCCGGGACCGGCCGCGACCGCCTCGAGCGTCGCGGCGGCGGGGTCGCCCTCGATGGTCCGCACGAAAGTCTGACCGAGGTGTCCCGCGTTGCCCGATGCTCCCGAGATAGGCCGGCCGCCGAGGATCAACCCGCCGCCGACCCCGGTCGACACGACGATCGCCATCGCGTTCTCGGCGCCCACCAGCGCACCGCGCCAGTGCTCGGCGAGCGCGATGCACGTGCCGTCCAAGGCGAGCGAGATCGGTCCGTCCACGAGTCCGCCGAGCACCTCGTCGATCGCGAGACCCGCGGCCTGCGGGAGGTTCAGGGGCGACACGGAGCGCGCCGGGAGGTCGACGGGCCCGGCGCTTCCCACGCCGATGGCGGCGACGCGGACGTCCGGCACCGCCGCCAGGGCTTCGACGGCGGCGGCGCGGATGTTCGCCGCGATGCCCTCGCGGGGGGTGTCGCGACCGGTGGGGCGGCGCGCGACGCTCGCGCGCAGCACCTCACCCTCGGCGGTGACGACGGCGGCATCCACCTTGGTCCCACCGATGTCGACGGCGAGTACGGGGGAGGCAGGGGACATCGCGGGCTCCTCGGTTCGGGCAGCACCGCCCGGGAGATACGGGCGCACGCGCCCGTGCGGTGCGGGCGACGAAGCCCGATCCTAGGGCCCCGACGATCCGCCCACGCACCTGAGCACCTGCCGTATTCCGGCCCGGGGCTCGTTCGCGCAGGTTACGATCAGGTCACGGCGGCCACGACGCTCCTCCGCCGCGATGCGACACGAGGGATGCCATGGACGAGACGGTCACGCCCGAGGCGGCCCCGCGGCTGCGCCGCCCCGACCTCCAGCCGCTGCGGCCGGAACCCGACGAGGCGTTGGACGCCACGTCGTTCGCCCGCCTCACCGAGCGCATCGTCGCGTCGATGTCACGGGTCATCGACGGGAAGCCCGACGCGGTCCGAGCCGCCCTGATCGCCCTCCTCGCCGAGGGACACCTCCTCATCGAGGACGTCCCCGGTGTCGGCAAGACCATGCTCGCGCGGGCCCTGGCCGCCACGATCGACGCCGACGTGCGCCGCATCCAGTTCACGCCCGACCTCCTGCCCGGCGACATCACCGGCGTCTCGGTCTTCAACCCCGTCGAGCGGCGTTTCGACTTCACTCCGGGCGCGGTGTTCGCGCACATCGTCATCGCCGACGAGATCAACCGCTCGTCGCCCAAGACGCAGTCCTCGCTCCTGGAGGCGATGGAGGAACGGCAGGTCACGGTCGACGGGCGCACGCACGTTCTGCCCTCCCCCTTCCTCGTCGTGGCCACCCAGAACCCGCTCGAGATGGAGGGCACGTACGCCCTCCCCGAGGCGCAGCGCGACCGCTTCCTGCTGCGGATCTCGATGGGGTACCCGGATGCCGCGGCCGAGACGCTCATGCTGCGCCAGCGCGACACCGTCAACCCGCTCGACGCGCTGACCCCCGTCGTCTCGGCTCGGCAGGTCACCGCGATGATCGCCTGGGCGCGCGGCGTGCACGTGGCCCCCGCGCTCGAGGAGTACGCCGTGGCCCTGGCCCAGGCCACCCGCAGCCACCCCGACATCCGCCTGGGGGCCAGCCCGCGGGCGACCCTGCAGCTGGTCCGCGCGGCGAAGGTGCGGGCGGCGCTCGACGGCCGCGCGTACGTCATCCCGGACGATCTCACCGCGCTCCTCGGCCCGGTCTTCGCGCACCGCGTCATCGCGAACCGCTCGGCCGCCGGCGGGCGTGCGGGCGCGGTGGTCGTGGCCGACGCGCTCGAGCGGATCGCCGCGAGCGTGCGCGTGCCGCTGGCTCAGCGGGCGTGAGCACGCCGTGAGGGAGCGCTGGCCGCTGACCCTGCGGGGAACCGGTGCCCTCGCCCTCGCCGTGATCGCGCTGTTCGTCGCGCAGCGTGCGGCGATCCCCGAGCTGCTGTACTTCGGCGTGCTGATGCTCGTGCTCGTGCTGTGCGCGGCGGCCAGCGCTCTGGTGGTCCGCGCGACCGGCGAGGTCGTCCGGTCCGCCACGCCCGAGGTGGTCGAGGTGGGCGGGCTCGCCGAGGTGCAGTTGTCGGTCCGGGTGAGCACCGCGCTTCCGACGCTCCCGGGGCAATGGTCGGACGGTCTGCCCGCGGGCCTGGACGGCCGAGCGGACGGCGCGTTCCCCGCCAGCGCGTCGACCCTGCGGCGCACGGGAGCTCCCGTGCGACTCCGCTACGAAGTGCGCGGTGCGGTGCGCGGCATCCATCCGGTCGGTCCGCTGCGGGTGTCGACGACGGATCCGTTCGGGCTGATCCGCCGGCGCTTCGCCGTCGGCGCGGCGAGCGCCGTGACCGTCGCCCCCACGATCGTCGAGCTCGCGCCGCTGCCCTCCTCGACCGGGGAGGCCGGCGGGACGCGGCAGAGTTCGGCCCTGCAGCTCGGTCAGGGGGCGGACAACCTCGTGGCGCGCCCCTACGCCCCCGGCGATTCGATGCGGCGCATCCACTGGCGGGCGACGGCCCACCGCGACACCCTCATGGTGCGCCAGGAGGAACAGGAATCGAGCCCCGCCGCGACGGTCGTCCTCGATCGCGCGCTGTCGCGCTGGTCGCCCGCGGCCGCCGAGGGGCCGGGCCGGGACCGCGCGTTCGAGACCGCGGTCTCGGTGTGCGTCTCGGCGGTGGCGCGACTCGTGCACGAGGGCTACACGGTCGACGTGATCGACAGCGACGGCGAACTCCTGGCCGACCCCGTCGACGGCGGGGAGGATGCCGAGGCCCGCGGCCTCGCGGCCTCGTTCGCGACCCTGCGCGCCCGCCCGGACGGCCCGTCACGTCGCATCGTGCCCGCCTCGGCGTCCGCACTGGTCGGCCCGGTCGTCGTCGTCACCGGGCGGTTGGACCCGGACGATCTCCTGGCCCTGCGAGCCGCGGCCCCGCGCTCCCCGCTCGCGGTGCTGCTCACCGTGGCGGACGACGACGCCGCCCGCGACGTGCGCTCCGCGACCGGCTGGCACGCCACGGCGCTCGCGCCCGGCGGCGATGTCGCGCGGGCCTGGGACGATGCCACGCGACCGGAGGACGCCCGTGTCGGCGCCTGAGGTCAGCGGCCGGACGGTGCGGCGGCGCCGCGACCTCGCCCTCCTGTCGCTCGGCGTGTTCGCCGGTATCGCCGCCGCCCTGCTGCCCGTCTTCTCCGTCATCGCGCCGGGCGCCTGGACGATCGGCGCCCTCGCCGGGGCCGCCGTGATGCTCCTGTGCGGACTCGCCGTGCGGTTCTCACGGGCGCCCGCGCTCGTGGCCACCGTCGTCGAACTCATCGCCGGGGTGGTGTTCCTCACGGCGATCTTCGGCCGCTCCACGGCGCTGCTCGGGGTGATCCCGACGCCGGCGACCCTCGCCTCGGTCTCGACGCTGTTCGCCGGGGCCTCGGAGGAGATCCGCCTGGGCATCGCCCCGGTGGTGCCGGCCGCGGGCCTCGCGTTCGTCCTCGTGGCCGCGGTGACCGGTCTCGCCGTCGTGCTCGATCACGTGGTCCTGACGGCGCGGATGCCGCTTCTGGCCGGGGTCGGACTCGTGGCGGTCTCTCTCATCCCGACGATCGCCATCCCCGCCGACGTCAACGTGCCCGCCGTGCTCGCCCTGGCCGCCACCGTGCTGTTCCTGCTGCGCATGGACGTCCGCTCCCGCACGCGCGCCGCGGCCCCCGCACGCCGGCTCGGTTCCCGCGTGTGGGGGGCGTCGGCGACCGCGATCGGCATCGCCGCGGTGTCGGTGCTCGTCACCCTCGTGGCCGTGCCGTTCCTCCCCCAGCCCGCGCTGCGCTTCGCTTCGGGCACGGGCGCGGGTTTCGGCACCACGATCAATCCCAACCTCGAGCTCGGCAACGACCTGCGTCAACCGCGCGACATCGACGTGCTGACGCTCACCACGACGGGAACCTCCGCGCCGTATCTCCGCGCGGTGACGCTGTCGCAGTTCGACGGGGCGGTGTGGCAGCCCGACTCGGGCGACACCGTCACCGTTCCCGGCGGAGACGCCCCGGTGTTCGATCCCGTGCAGGTCGACGGCGACATCGAGGTGGCCGACTGGACGACGACCGTCCAGGTCGGCGAACTCGACAGCCCGTGGCTCCCGGTGCCGTACCCGGCATCGACCGTGAACGGTCTCGAGGGCGAATGGCTGGGGATGCCGGCCAATCGCACGATCGTGTCGCGTTCGGGCTCCTCGCGGAACCAGGACTACCAGGTTCGGGCGCTCGTTCCGCGGCCCACGCTCGAGCAGATCCGGTCGCGCGCGGTCGGCGGGGACGAGCTCGGCGACACCGTGCGCGCCCTCCCCGCCGATGTCCCGGCGATCATCGGCGACACGGCGCGCTCGGTCACGGCCGGGGCGCAGTCGCCCTACGACGCGCTCATCGCCCTGCAGTCGTGGTTCCGCAGCAGCCAGTTCCGGTACTCGCTGGACGCCCCCGTCGAGGCCGGATTCGACGGAGCGGGCCTGGATGCCGTTGCGCAGTTCCTGCAGGCGCGCACCGGTTATTGCGTGCACTTCGCCTCCGCGTTCGCCGTCATGGCGCGCAGCCTCGGCATGCCCTCGCGCATCGTCGTCGGATACCTCCCCGGCACCCGGTCGGGATCGGTCGAGCAGACGGGCAGCGTCGAGTACACGGTCACCTCCAGCCAGCTGCACGCCTGGCCCGAGGTGTACTTCCGCGGTATCGGGTGGGTGCCGTTCGAACCCACCAACAGCCTCGGAGTCCCGACGAACTTCGCCTCCGGGAGCACCGGCGGCCAGTCGGGGTCGGCGACCACCCCCGAGCAGCAGGATGCCGCCACCCCGGGCGCGACCCGCACCGACGCCCCGCAGCTCGGCGACCAGGACGGCACCGGATCGTCGGCTGCGGGTTCGAGCACCTCGGCCGCCCAGAACCCGACGGGCCCGCTGCTCGCCGTGGGCGGAGTGGTGCTGCTCCTCCTGCTCGCGACCCCGGGCGCGATCCGGGCCTGGCGGCGACGCTCGCGTGCGACGCTCATCCGCGAGGGTGACCCCGTGGCCGCGTGGGCGGAGGTCCGCGCGGATGCGGTGGACCTCGGCATCCGTGCCCCCGATGCCGAGTCGCCGCGGGCGTTCGCCGCGCGGCTCGTCGAGGAGCACGGCGTGGATGCCGACGACATCGGGCTCGTGCGCGACGCGCTGGAGCGCGCGGTGTACGCCGAGGACGGCGTGGATCCCGCGCGGGGGCCGGCGCTGGCCGACACGGTGGCGCGGATCCGCGCACGGCTCCGTGCCGGTGCGAGCGCGACCGGCCGCGTGTGGGCGCTCGTGCTCCCCCGCTCGCTGCTGCTGCGCGGTGAGCCCGCACCGGTCGAGGCGCCCGACCCGGTCCGCTGACGCGGAGTCGCGCTCAGAGAACGCCGGCGCCCACCCTGAGCGTCACATAGGCGGCGACGGTGAGGATCGCGGAAACAACGATTCCGACCCCGAGCACGGGCCAGGGACTGCGACCCCACACGAGCGGTCGCGCGATCGCCAGGGCCGTGGTGATGAGCCACGCCACGAGGAGCACGGGCTGCACCCCGTTGACGGCCACATCCGTGAGAACGAAATCGCAGGAACGCTCCGATCCACATCCTGCGACCATCAGCCCGTTCAGCTGAACGAACGTCCACGCCGCCACCGAAGCCAGGAGATGCAGAACGACGCCCGGCAGCGCCCCGAGGGCTCGCCCGAGCCGCTGCCGTCGACGTGCGACAAGGACACTCACGTGAGGTCGACCCCCGTTCCTCTTCAGCGGTGGTAGGCGTCGCGGCGATGTACGACCGAGACGACCTCGATGACCAACCGTTCGTCGACGATGCGGTACAGCACGCGGTACTCTCCGCGGCGCGCCGAGTACAGCGGGGCGAGGGGCTCGCGAAGCGGCTTGCCCACTCGGCGAGGGTTCTCTCGGAGCGCGCCGAGGATGAACTCGAACGCGGCGGCCGCGATCTTCTCGGGAAGATCGTGCGCGAGCGCGCGACGTGCCGACCGAGTGAAGACGACCTCGTAGCCGTCGGTCATGCCGTGGTGCGACCACGCGCGGCCATCGCCGCGCGCACCTCGTCGGCGGAGAACATCTCGCCCGCCTCGAGGTCGGCAAGCCCTCGCCGGATCGCATCGACCTCGTCCGGACGGCTCAAGACGTCGACCGTTTCGAGCAGCGAGTCGTAGTCGTCTGCGCTCAGCAGAACCGCCGCACGATCACCGTTCCTCGTCACTTCGAAACGCTCGTGGGTTGATACCGCCGACTCGACCAGCTTCGAGAGATTGGCCCGTGCGTCGGCCAGCGAGAGGGTCGTCATGTACAGAATTATAGCGCCCAGCGGTTCGACAGGGAACGACGATGGGCCTCACCCGTCGGGGTGAGGCCCATCTCTGGCGGAAGTGACAGGATTTGAACCTGCGAGGCGAGTTACCCCGCCTACATGGATTCCAGCCATGCTCCTTAGGCCGCTCGGACACACTTCCAACAGACGATCTTACACGGCGGCGGCACTCTCCCCCGCCGCGGGCGACGACTCCCCGTCGAGCAGCGAACGCGGGACCCGGTGCAGGGTGACCGCCCCGATCGCGTCGAACGGGTGCAGCGGGTCGGGGTCGACGGCGCCGGTGGGTCCGCCGAGCTCGGAGTCGGCGAGCGCGCTCATGACGGTGTAGGCGTCCATGGCATCCCACCCCCGCTCGACGAAGGCGTCGAACGCGTCCTCGTAGCCGCGGCGCACGCTCTCCTGCACGGTCGCGCCGAGGCCGACGAAGATCCACTCGTCGGCGGTCGCGATGCGGGGTGCCCGCAGCGCCATGCCGGGGACGACGTCGACCGAGACGACCACGGTGCCCTCGGCCTCGATCGCGACGAACGAGGACTCCCCGCGCGCCATGATCGCGTGCACGTCGCCGATCGCGAGCAGCGCGCCCTCGACCTCGACGGGGAGGTACACCGTGGCACCGGGGGCGATGTCGGTGACGTCCATGTTGCCGCCGATCGCATGCGCGGGCATGACGGTGCTGGCCACCCCCGACGCCGGCGCGGTGCCGATGCAGCCGACCATCGGCCGGGGCGCGACGGTCACGGTATCCGTGAGATGCACGCCGTCGGCGTCGATCGGGATGCGACGGGTGACGACCCGATCGGGCATGCGGTCGCGGAGTGCCCCGACACCGGGCAGGCTCATCGCCCACCCGGTGTCGGTCAGCCGGATCTCGTGGATCGTCACCACCAGGGCGTCGCCGGGCCGGGCTCCCTCGACGTACACCGGACCGGTCACCGGGTTCAGCGGTGCCGACAGCCGGCCCAGGTCGCCGTGCTCGTGGAGCTCGCGGTACACGGCGTCGTCGGTCTGGAACGCGATGCGCTCCCCCGTGCCGGGCGCGATCCGGAGGACCGGCGGCACATCGGCGCGGTGTCCGGGGCGGCCGTGCTCCTTGCCGAGGCGGTGCTCGATCGTCATCGCGAAGCCACCTCCGCGCCGCCCTCACCGGCGGTCGAGGCGGCGTGCTCGGGCGACGGAGCGGGCGTCATGCCGTACTTGCGGGCGAAGACGAGGTACACGACACCGCCGACGACGAGCCACAGGATGCCGCCGACCTTCGCGGTGATGTCGGCGTTGAGGAGCACGTAGCCGATGATCAGGAAACCGATCAGCGGCACCGCGAGGTGGAGCACGTAGTTCTTCGACTTCTTCTTCCCGAGGTAGTACGCCGCGACCGAGACGTGCAGGAGCATGAAGCCGAGGAGCGCGCCGAAGTTCACCAGCGACGAGATCACCGCGATCTGGCCCACGAAGAACAGCACCAGGACGAGCGAGATCGCACTGACCGACAGGATCGCCGCCAGCGGCACCTGACGCGAGTTCACCCTCGAGAGGAACGCCGGCAGGCGCCGGTCGCGGCTCATCGAGTAGAGCAGGCGCGAGGTGGCGGCCTGGGCGGCGACGGCGTTGGCGATACCCACCGCGACGACGTTGACGGCAAGGAACGCGGTCGCCCACCCCGAACCCGCGGCCTGGGCGACGAGGAGGAAGAAGGCGTTGTTCACGTCGTCGTCCGAGAACGCGATCGTGCCGGCGGCGAGCGCGCTGGCGAACCATGTCTGCGCGATGAAGAGCACCGCGACCACCAGCAGGGCGATGATCATCGCGCGACCGCCGGACTTGCGGTCGCCCGTGGACTCCTCGGCCATCGTCGAGATGCCGTCGAAGCCGAGGAAGCTCAGCACCGCGATCGAGAGCGCGGTGGCGATCAGCGCGGGGTTGACCTTCTCGGCATCCCACACCGGGGCGATCGTGAATTCGGCGCCGGGGATCGTCCCGGACGACAGCGCGACCATCGCGATGACGACGAAGATGACGACGAAGGCGAGCTGGATGCCGAGCATCACGCGGTTCGCGAGCTTGATCGAGCCGATGCCGAGCACGCTGATGACGGTGTTGATGATCACGAACGAGACCGCCCAGATCCACTGCGGGACATCGGGGAAGATCCCGGCCATCGACGACGCCGCGAACACGTACAGCAGGGTCGGGACGAGCAGGTAGTCCAGCAGGATCGCCCACCCGGCGAAGAAGCCCACCGTGGGGTGGAGGCCCCGGCCGACGTAGGAGAACACCGAGCCGGCGATCGGGAACGCCTTCGACATCTGCGCGTAGGCGAGGGCGGTGAAGATCATCGCCACGACACCGGTGATGTACACCAGCGGGACCATGCCGCTGGCGGCGTTGTAGACGACGCCGAAGATCGCCCACGGGGCGATCGGCACCATGAAGACCAGGCCGTAGACGACGAGGTCGAAGGTGGACATGGAGCGCTTGAGCTCCTGCTTGTAGCCGAAGGACTCCAGCTGCTGCTGGGCCTCGGGGGCGGTGTCGGACATGGGACTCCTGTTCGGGTGACGGTGGAGCGTATCGGGTGGGCGCGAAACGGGCGGGTCAGGGAAGCGGGGCGAGGAAGACGGCGATGACGGCGCGGAAGGCGTCGGGCATCTCGAGGTGGGTGCAGTGGCTGGCGCCGGCGAACACGTGCGAACGGGCGCCGGGGATGTGCTCCACGAACGGCGCCCAGGTCTCGGGGGTGGCCTCGTCGAACTCTCCCGCGACGACGAGGGTGGGGACGGCGATCCGCGGCAGACGGTCGATGATCGTCCAGTCGCGGCCGGTGCCGACGACGTGGAACTCGTTGGGGCCGTTCATGGTGAAGTACACCGTCGGGTCGGCGAGCATCTGCTGCTCGCTGTCGACGAAGTCCTGCGGCATGGGCGTGACGCGGCACACGTGCCGCTCGTAGAAGACGCGGGTGGCATCCACGTAGTCGGGGTGGTCGAGGGTGCCGTCGGCTTCGTGGCGGTCGAGGGCCGCGCGGGCGTCCTCCGGCAGCTCGGAGCGCAGCCGCGCCGCGCCGGCGAGCCACAGTTCCATGGATGCCGGGGAGTTGCAGATCTCCAGGCTCCGCAGCCCCTCCGGCTGACGCACGGCGATCTCGGCACCGAGCATGCCGCCCCACGACTGCCCGAGCACGTGGTACTCGTCGAAGCCGAGCGCCTCGCGCAGACTGTGGAACTCGTCGACGAAGAACTGCGGCACCCACTGCTCGACGGGAGCGTCGGGGTGGTGCGAGCTCTTCCCGCACCCGATCTGGTCGTAGTGCACGACCGTGCGTCCGGTGAGGTCGGCGAGGGCGTCGAGGTTCTTGACGTAGTCGTGCGCCATGCCGGGTCCTCCGTGGAGGACGAACAGCGGCGCGGCGCCGGTGGGCTTCGCGGGCTCGGTCAGGCGGGCCCAGGTGAATCCGTCGTGGAACGGAACGGTGATCTCGCGGTGCATGGAGTCATCGTGGACCCGGTAAAGGTTCGTTGGCAAACCTTTTCCCGGGATTTAACATGAAAGAAATCGACCGGGGAGCTGATGGCCGAGACCGACGACGCATCACTCGTGGAGCGCGTGACCGAGCGGCTGATCACCGCGGTCGCCGTCGGCGAGTTCCTGCCCGGAACCCGCTTGCCCCCCGAGCGCGACCTCTCCCCCCTCCTCGGAGTCGGGCGCACCACCGTCCGCGCCGCCCTCGACGACCTGGCCGCGCGCGGCCTGATCGAGAAGCGCCGCGGCCGCGCCGGGGGCACCTTCGTGGCCGAGGACTGGCCCGCGTCGGTGGTCGTGGGTGTGGACCGCTGGTTCGCCGAGCGCTGGGACGACCTCGTCGACGCGTGCACGGCCAGTTCGCTCCTGCATTCCTCGCTCGCCCGCCTGGCCGCCGAACGGCGGACGGATGCCGACATCACCTCGATGCACGAACGCCTGGCCGCCTTCCACGCGGCGGAGTCCGGCGACGCCAAGCAGCGCGCGGACAGCCTGCTGCACCTGTCGATCATCGACGCGGCCCACAACACGGCGCTGCGCGAGATCCTCCTCGACCACGAGCGCCACCTCTCCCTCTCCGCCCCCGCGCACCCGTGGGGCGACCGCGAGAGCCACCGACGCATGGAGTCGCGCGCCGGGCGGGAGCACGACGCGATCGTCGCGGCGATCGTGCGCTCCACCCCGGACGACGCCGCCGAGCTCGCCCGCCGTCACGTGCAGATCGACCTCGAGCTGTTCGCCGAGGCTCGGGAGTTCGCCCGCCGCCGTGCCGCCGCCGCCGCATCCTGACACTCAGCCGGCCAGACGCGCCTCCAGGCCCGCGCGGACCGCGGGCCACTCCTCGCGGAGGATCGAGAAGTACAACGTGTCGCCGACCGTGCCGTCCGCGGCGATCCGGTGCCGACGCAAGCGCCCCTCGGGCACGGCGCCCAGACGCTGGATGGCGCGGGCGCTGCGATCGTTGCGGGCATCGCAGCGGAGCGCCACGCGATTGACGCCCCACGTCTCGAACGCCTGGGTCAACAGGAGCATCTTGGCCGCCGGGTTGGTGCGACCGCCCTGGAACGGCCGCCCGTACCAGGTCGTGCCGATCTCGACCCGCCCCTGCGCGGGCACGTGGTCGTAGAACGTGGTGGATCCGCGCACCTCGCCGGTCTCGGCATCCCGGACCGTGAAGGCGAACATGCCGGGCGTCTCGCGCTGCTGATCGACCCGCTCGGCGTACTCGTCGACGGTCATGGGCCACGGCGTCGTCATCCCGCGCCACAGGTCGGCGTCGGTGAGGGGCCACGCCTCGATCGCGTCATCGGGGTGCGCGGGGGCCAGACGCACGCCGAAGCCGACCAGGTCGAGAGAGTGATCGGTCACCGCGCGGCCAACTGGATGAGGAATTCGTCGGCGGCGGCGAGCTGTCGACGCAAGCCGTCGCGCCGCGTGGTCGCCTCCTCGCGGATACCGTCGAGCCGGGCGCGCAGGACCGCGTCCCCGGGATCGGCATCCAGTCCGTCCACGACGGTGAGCAGCTCCCCCATCTGCTCGAGCGAGTACCCGAGCGGTTTCATCCGGCGGATCAGCAGAAGGCGGGATTCGTCTTCCGCGGTGTAGAGCCGGAAGCCGCCCTCGGACCGGTCCGACGGGCGCAGGAGGCCGATCTCGTCGTAGTGCCGGAGCGTACGGATCGACAGTCCCGTCCGCTCCGCGAGCTCGCCGATCTGCATCGGTCGGGCGTGATCCATGGCATCCCCGATCCCGCAACCCTCACGTTACGGTAGAGTTCGACGGTCGCACTCGCGACCGCCCCCATTCTCCCCCGCCCCTCCGGAGCTCCCGTGACCGACGTCCTCGCGCGCCCGCGCCCCGAGCCCACCGTGCGTCAGGCGCTGCGCTCCCCCCGTCTGCTCACCCGGGAGGTGCTCGCCGGTCTCGTCGTGGCGATCGCCCTGATCCCGGAGGCGATCGCCTTCTCGATCATCGCGGGGGTCGACCCGAGGCTCGGCCTGTTCTCGTCGTTCGTCATGGCCGTCGCGATCGCCTTCCTCGGCGGTCGCCCCGCGATGATCAGCGCCGCCACGGGTGCGATCGCGCTCGTCATCGCCCCCGTCGCGCGCGAGCACGGCGTCGACTATCTGCTGGCCACCGTGATCCTCGGCGGCATCGTGCAGGTGGCGCTGGGCGTCCTCGGCGTGGCGAAGCTCATGCGCTACATCCCCCGCAGCGTCATGGTCGGGTTCGTCAACGCTCTCGCCATCCTGATCTTCGTCGCGCAGGTCCCGCAGCTGATCGGCGTGCCGTGGATGGTGTACCCCCTGACCGCGGCAGGCCTGGCGATCATGTATCTGCTGCCCCGCGTGACGCGCGCGATCCCGGCGCCGCTGGTGGCCATCGTGCTCCTGACCGGCGCGGCGGTCGTGTTCGGCATCTCCGTGCCCACCGTGGGAGATCAGGGCGCGCTCCCCGAGAGCCTGCCCGTGCTTCTGCTCCCGAACGTGCCTTTCACGTTCGAGACGCTCGGGATCATCTTCCCCTTCGCCCTCGCGATGGCCGTCGTGGGTCTCCTCGAATCGCTCATGACCGCCGCGCTGGTCGACGAGATCACCGACACCCCGTCCTCGAAGACGCGCGAGTCCCTCGGCCAGGGTGCGGCGAACGTCCTGTCCGGCTTCTTCGGCGGGATGGGCGGGTGCGCGATGATCGGCCAGACGATGATCAACGTCAAGGCATCCGGCGCGCGCACGCGCATCTCCACGTTCCTCGCCGGGGTCTTCCTCCTCGTCCTGGTGCTGGTCTTCGGCGACGTGGTCGCGATCATCCCCATGGCCGTCCTGGTGGCCGTCATGATCGTGGTCTCGATCGCCACGTTCGACTGGCACAGCATCCGCCCGTCCTCCCTCCGGCGGATGCCGCTGAGCGAGACGACCGTGATGGTGGCGACGGTGGCGGTGACGGTGTGGACCCACAACCTCGCGATCGGCGTCGGCGTCGGCGTGATCGTGGCCGCCGTGCTGTTCGCCCGACGGGTCGCCGGCGTCACCCGGGTGCACCGGGAGGTCGACGCCGACGTCGCCCACTACCGGGTCGAGGGCGAGCTCTTCTTCGCCTCGAGCAACGACCTCACCACGAAGTTCGCCTACTCGCGCGACCCTGCCCGGGTGGTGATCGACCTCTCCGGTTCGCACATCTGGGATGCCTCGACCGTCGCCGCGCTCGATGCGGTCGAGACCCGGTACGCCCGGCTCGGCACGACCGTCGAGATCATCGGGATGAACGCCCAGACGGCACGTCTCCACGGCCGACTGAGCGGGAGGCTCGGCGGGCACTGATCCGCCGAGCGAGCCTCACGACCGGAGGGTGGTGGAGGGGGTCTCGCCGAACTCCGCCCGGTACATGGCGGCGAAGCGCCCGAGGTTCGAGAACCCCCAGCGCGCCGCGATGGCCGCCACCGTCTCCGCCGAGGGGTCGGCGGCGCGCAGTTCGGCCCGAGCAGCGTCGAGACGCACGCGTCGGACGTACTGCATCGGCGTCCGGCCCGTGGCGGTGCGGAACGCGTACTGCAATCCGCGCGGGGAGAGCCGCGCCGCCTCCGCGATGTCGGAGAGGGCGATCGGCCCGGTGGCGTGGGCGTCGATGTACGCCTTCGCCCGACGCACCGGTGCGGGCAGCGCACGCGCCGGTCGACCCGCGGCGAGCGCCTCGGTGAAGGTCGAGGGGAACGTCATCAGCGAGGCCTCGAGCAGGAGCGAGCGCACCTGCTGCGCGATCACCGGGGCGCGTTCCGGCGATCGCAGCAGCACGTCGCGGCCGTACTCCCACGTGCGGGTCCAGTACCTCAGGCGCTGCTCGGACATCGGCGCGTGCCCGATGGGGCGGACCCGCAACGTCTCATCTCCCGAGAGCCGACGGGCGGCCTCGTCCACGTCGCCGCGCGCGAAGGACACCGCGGTTCCGGCGATCCTGCCCGAGAACGCGATCTCGATCGGACGGTCCATCACCACGAACGGCACCGTCGTGTCGATGCGGTCGCGTCGGTAGGTCGCGCGGATGCGCGGGCCCGCGATCCGTCCCACGATCATCTGGTCGCCCGGGTCCGATTCGGTCACCATCGTCGACCCCACGGTGTAGTCGCAGAACCCGAAGCCGGGCTCAGCGGCACCGTGGAAGACGAAGGCGGGCTGGATGCCGTCGGCACGGGAGATGCGGGCTCCGGGTATCACCGTCTGCCACATCTCCTGGACCGTCGTGGCATCCCTGGTTTCGACATGCGTATGCTCCACGGGCATTTCCTAAGTTCTCGCTGCCGAAAACGGATAGACCGTTGCGTATGCGCTCGAACTGTGCGATGGAACCGGTCCCACGATGGGCCGGGATGCGCAACCGCGCGTCGACCCCGATAATCGGATGGGTGTCGCCCCCGCGACGCACTGACCGACGGGATGAGTCATGCCCTTCCGCACCATGACCACGCTGCAGGCGTGGATCGACGACTTCCGCGCGCTCGGCTACGACGACGCCGGCATCCTCAAGGTGATCCCGCAGGACGGTGAGGGAGGTTCCGACACCGGCCTGATCGCCGCGGGGCTCCGCAGCGTCTCGACGACCTTCTACGTCTCCCCCGAGACCGAGCCGGGATCCACCGGATGGGCCGTCACGTTCGAACCGCGCGAGAACGCCGCACCTCTCGGGTCGGCGCGCGTCCTCGCCCTCTCCGGAGAGCTGGCGATGCTGTCGGCGCTGTGCACCTTCTTGCAGGCACGAGCCGAGGCCTTCGTCGAAGCCCGATCCTGAGGCTCCGCGCCGGACGCGCGCCGTCGGGGCGGGAACGCCTCAGCCGGCGGCCGTACCCGCGGCGGTGAGACGGCGGAGGACGGTCGCGACCCGGTCGGCATCCGCGGGGTCCATCTCGGCGATCGCCGCCTCCACCGCGTTGTCGAATCCGCGGAGGGAACACCACGGCGCAGAATCCAGATCGACCGTCGCGGTGATGTGGTTCACGCGACGGTCCTCGTCGTCGAGGTCGCGGCGCACGGCACCGCGCTGCACGAGTCGGTCGATGAGCGTCGTCACGCCGGCCGAGGTGATGCCGAGGTGATCGCGCACGTGCGAGGGGCGCGCCCCGGGATTCTCGGCGACGAAGATGAGCGCCTTCGCGTCGAGCTCGTTGAGGGAGAGCGTCCGGCGCGCCTCGGCGGTCGCGGCGCGACGCGCCTCGTCGTAGGCCAGGAGCGCACGTCCGAGGTCCGAGATCGACGAGGCGTCCGAGGAGTTCTGCACGACCCCTGATCGTACCGGTGCGGGGCCGGGGGCGCGGGTGCGGGCCTCGCGGCCGTTTCGCCGTGTCACGCGACGAGGGCTGACGCCCGCTGCGCCGCGGGCGCGGCAGCGGGCTCGTCTCGCCCCGCGGTTGCCCCGTTTCCGGCGCGCCGTGTCCGGCGTGCACCGGGGGGCGGGCTCAGCGCTCGATCGCCGTCGCACGCGTTCACGAGATGGTCTTCACGGCGTAACCCGCCACCCGCGGTCCACCCTTCAGCATGGGTCAAACCGCACCCGCGGTCACCGATTCGGCTCCGCTCGTCGGCGCCCCTCCCCGGAAAGCGATCGCGATGAACCGACCCCTGCGCGTGCTGTCCCTGTACGAGGGATTCTTCGCCGGAGGAGCCCGTATCCTCCACTCCGACGTCGTCGCAGGGCTGCATGCCGACGGCGGCCAGGAGCACCGGGTCCTGTCGCTGACGTCCGCCGCTCGTCGCGACGCATCGCTGCAGCACGCTCACGACGACACCCGGTTCCGGACGCTCCGCGCCGCGGGTGTGCGCATCGACACGTT
Source organism: Microbacterium sp. IEGM 1404 (assembly GCF_030056775.1). NCBI lineage: Bacteria > Bacillati > Actinomycetota > Actinomycetes > Micrococcales > Microbacteriaceae > Microbacterium > Microbacterium sp. IEGM 1404. The sequence goes on from NZ_JASHKP010000002.1 coordinate 126,931, forward strand.
CGACCGCGTCGCCGGCGACCAGCCGATGACCCCGGACTCCTTCAGCCCCGCCGAGCTCGCGCACGCGGCGTCCCTCATCGCGGATGCCGACATGGTGCTGTCCCTCAAGGAGCAGCCGTTGAGCCTGATCGTCGCGCTCGAACGGGCGGGCATGCTGCCCGATCGCCCCCTCGCGGCGTGCCTGCACCGCTCGGACCCCGCGCACTCCGGCCCGGCCCTGGGCTGGCTCGTCGACGCCGGCGCGAGCGGCGCCGTGTCCGCGACCATCTCGTGCGCGGAATCGACCTCGGTCGCCTACACGCGCTCCGGCGTCGCGACGACGCACGCGTGGGTGATCGACAACGGCATCGACACGCGCCGGTTCCGACCGGGTACGCGCGCCGAGCGCCGGAGCATCCGCGAATCCCTCGGCATCCCGGAGACGGCCGCGGTGGTGATGCTGGCTGCGCGATTCGACGCGATGAAGGATCCCGGGCTGTTCCTCGACGCCGTGGCCCGGCACGCGCGCCGTCGGCCGGGCACCCACTACGTGCTGTGCGGGTCGGGGATGACGCACCGCAACCCGGCGTTCTCCGCGCTCGTCGCCGAAGCGGGGCTGGGCGCGGACGTCGCGCTGCACGCGCTCGGCCTGCGCGAGGACATGCCCGCGCTGTACCGGATCGCCGACGTCGTGGCGCTGACCAGCGCATTCGGCGAGGCGTCGCCGTTGTGCCTCGCCGAGGGCGCGGCATCCGGAGCCATCCCCGTCACGACCGATGTCGGCGACGCCGCCCGCGTCGTCGCGGGATTCGGACTCGTGACCCCGCGCGACGCCGAGGCCATCGCGGCGACCTGGCAGGAGGCCCTGACCCGCCGGATCGAGCTGCGGTCGGCGGCGATCTCGGCCCGCCCGCGCCTGGACCGTCGACGCATGGTCGCGGACTACCGCGGCGCGATCGAGGAGCTCGTGCTGCCCGAGGTGCTCGCGGCCTGAGCCGCGGGCGCCCCGGCGGCGACCACGGCGGCGCCCAGGAGCGCGAGCGCGGGGCCCGGCACCCTAGATGGACCGCCGTGACGGCACCATCCCCGACACCACGGTGCGAAACCGTGCCTACAGTGAGTCATGACCGCCAGCATCCTCTCGATCGGCACGGCTCTGCCCCGCACCCGTGTCGCCCAGTCGGCGCTGCGCGACCTGTTCGCCGCACAGCCCGGATTCGATCGGCGCAGCCAGCGCCTCGTGGGGGCGGCGTTCGACGCCGCGGCCATCGACACGCGCCACACGGTGCTCCCGCAGCTGGCCGGAGGTTCGGCCGACGGACTCGCGGCGCTGTCGGACGGTGAGCTGACGATGCCGCCCACGGGTGCCCGCAACGACGAGTACCGCCGCACCGCGCCCGCGCTGTTCGCCGAGGCGGCCGGGGCGGCTCTGGCCGGTTCCGGGCACGGGCGTGAGGCGGTGACGCACGTCGTGACGGTCTCGTGCACGGGCATGTTCGCGCCCGGACCCGACTACCTGCTGGTGCGCGATCTCGACCTGTCGCCCTCGGTCGAGCGGTATCACCTGGGGTTCATCGGGTGCGCGGCGGCGATCCCCGCGCTCCGGCTCGCCGCCCGCATCGTCGCCGCCGATCCCGCAGCCGTCGTCCTCGTCGCCGCGGCCGAGCTGTGCTCCCTGCACTGGCAGACCTCGTCGCATCCCGATCAGATCGTCGCGGCGTCGGTGTTCGCCGACGGAGCCGCGGCCGCGATCGTGACGGCCGCGGACGCCGCCCGGCCCGGGCTCGACCTCGAAGGGTTCGCGACGTACGTCACCGACGAGGGCGAGAAGGACATGGCGTGGACCGTCGGCGACTCGGGGTTCGAGATGACCCTCACTCCGGAGGTGCCGCGCATCATCGGTCGCGAGATCGCCGCGATCGCCGCGGACGTGCTCGGCGATCTGAGCGAGGTCGACGCGTGGGCCGTGCACCCCGGCGGTCGGAGCATCCTCGACCGCGTCGAGTCGGCTCTGGCTCTGGATGCCACGGCGCTCGCGTCCTCGCGCGAGGTGCTGCGGGCGCACGGCAACATGTCCAGCGCGACGCTGCTGTTCATCCTGCGGGATCTTCTCGCTGACGCGGCCCGCGCGGACGGCGACAGGGTGGCCGCGCTGGCCTTCGGCCCGGGCCTCACGGTGGAGGCGGCGCGCCTGGTGCTGCGCCGCCCTGCGGCGTGATGCGGGCGGCCCGCGCGTGCACCCGGCACGCCGTGGGAGAGGGACGCCGGTGAGCGCCGGAGGCTGGGCACGACTCGACGCACGAGACACCGTCCTCCTCGAGCTCATGGACGACCCCGACTGCGATCCGCGCCGTCTCGCCGCGACGTATCGTCGGTTCGATCTGGTCAACCGTGCCGTGTCCGGCTGGGGCGGGGTGTACCGCGCGCATGTGCGCCCCCGGCTTCGCGCCCTCGGCCGGCCGGGTCGGGTCCTCGACCTCGGGTGCGGCGGCGGTGACGTCGTGGTGCGTCTCGCCGGGCTCGCCGCGCGCGACGGACTCGAGGTCGAGTGGGTCGGCGCGGATCCCGATCCGCGCGCCCTCCGATCCGCTCGGGAGCGCGAACGCCCGGGGGTCCGGTTCGTCTCGCGCGGTTCGTCGGAACTGCTCGCCGATGGGGAGAGGTTCGACATCGTGCTGTCGAATCACGTGCTCCATCATCTCGACGCCGCGCAGCTGCGCGGGTTCGTGGACGACTCGCGGGCGCTCGCCCGATCCGCCGTGCTGCACGCCGACATCGCTCGAGGACGACTGGCGTACGCGCTCTACGCGATCGGGGTGACGCCGCTCGCGCCCGGAACGTTCCTCCGCACCGACGGACTGCGCTCCATCCGCCGCAGCTACCGGGCCGAGGAACTCGCCCGCACGCTCGGAGAACCCTGGCGCGTCGAGACTCCGGCACCGTTCCGCGTGCTCGCTGTCGCCGACGGGACGGCGGAGGCTCATGGCTGACGTCCTCGTGGTGGGGGCGGGTCCGGTCGGGCTGGCGCTCGCCGCCGACCTCCGCGTGCGCGGCGTCGATGTCGCCATCGTGGAGCGACGCACCGGGTCGGATGCCGGGACGCGGGCGATCGGCATCCACTCCCCCTCCCTCGCGCACCTCGAGGCATCCGGCGCGACCGACGCGCTTCTGGCCCGGGCCGTGCGCATCGGCCGCGGGGAGGCCCGCGCGGACGGCCGGACGCTCGCGACCATCCGGTTCGACCGGCTGCGGGTGCGGCATCCGTTCGTCGCCGCGCTTCCCCAGTCGGACACGGTCGACGTGCTCACGCAGCTTGCGCCGGCGGTCTCGCGGGGCGTGCGCGTGACCGCGGTCCGCGAGGACGGCGCGGGAGTACGCGTGCGGGCGGTCGGCCCGAGGGGCGAGGTGGATCTTCGCGCCGGGATCGTGGTGGTCGCATCGGGGTGGGCCGGGCGCGAGCTCGTGTATCGCCCGGGCGCCGTGCACACGCACCACTACCCCGACCGGTACGCGATGGTCGACGTCGCCGCCCCCGGCGATGCGACCGCGCTCGTGCACCTCGAGCGCGGCGGCGTGGTCGAGTCGTTCCCGCTGCCCGGAGGCAGACGGCGTCTCGTGGCGTGGGCGGGGAAGGCGGATCTCCCGGATCCCGCGGAGTTCCTCCGTGCGGCGCTGGCCGATCGTGTGGGGCTCGATGTGGACACGTCGACGGCGTCGACGTTCCGCGTGCGGCGCGCCGTGGCTCCCGCGCTGCGGAGGGGGCGGGTGATCGTCGTCGGCGACGCTGCGCACGAGGTCAGCCCGATCGGCGGTCAGGGCATGAACCTCGGTCTGCTGGATGCCCTCACCCTTTCTCCCCTGCTGGCGGAGTGGGTGCGCGGGACCGAACCACGACGGCTGGTCGCGTGGGAACGGGGACGGCTGGCGTCGGCCCGGCACGCCGCCCGTCTGGCGTTCCTGAACACGATGCTGGGGCGAGGCGCCTCGGCGCCCGGGCACGCGACCCGATCGGTGGCGCTGCGCACCGTGCTCCGCGGGCCGGGGGCGGCGGCGTTCACGCGCGCTTACGCGATGGACTTCGACGCCGCCGCGCGAGGCGGCTGAGCGCAGGGGTTCCGGGGCGTCCCGGGCCTCGGCCGGCCGAGCCGAGGTGCAGGGTCACGATCGGCGGGCCGTGCACTCACGTGATGACGAGCTGTGCCGCCAGCAGCAGCGCCGCGAGCATGGTCAGTCGGAACACCGCGCGCCCGGGCGGCCGTGCCACGGCGAGGGCGATCGTCGCGACCGCGACGAGCACGACCGCGGCGAAGAACACGCCTCCGACGACACCTCCGCCCGACCCGGCGAAGACGGCGACGGCACCCAGCACGATCCCCGCCGCAGCGGCGACGACGCTGACGCGGGCGCCGAGCCGGTGCGGCAGTCCGCGCACCCCGGTCGCACGGTCGTCGTCGAGATCGCGGACGACGTTCGTCAGGTGCACTGCGGCGCCCAGTGCCGCCCCCGCGAGCGAGGCCCATGGCGCGGCGAGCGCGGGAGCCGGCAGCGCGAGGGTCGGGAACGACGGGAACAGACCGAAGCTGGCCAGGAACGGCACGATCGACAGCGGCGTGGACTTCAGCCCGGCGTTGTAGGCCCAGGCCGAGGCGAGCGCGATCGCATGGGCGGCGACGAGTGCCGGTCCGAGTGGCGCCGAAAGCGCGAGAGCCAGGGCGAGGGATGCCACCGCCACCCCGAGCGCCTGTTCCGGGGTGAGCGCTCCGCTGGCGACCGGCTTGTCGGTGCGTCCGACGGCGACGTCGCGGCCGGCGTCGATCGCGTCGTTCGACAGCCCGACGGAGACCTGACCCGCGAACACGGCGACGACGAGCAGCAGCAGCCGCCACGGCTCGAGACCGGCGGCGACGCCGAGCGCCAGCGACAGGGTCGTGACGACGAGCGTCGGTCCGGGATGCGTCGCACCCCAGAGCGCCCGCACGAGCGGTGTCTTCGCGGGGGCATCGGGCACGTGACGACGGTACCGCCTCCCGCGCGCCCGGGGCGGGCGGCCCGTCACGGCCCCAGGGAACTGCCGCCTCCAGGAACAGCAGCGCTCCGAAACAGCAGCGCTCGGAAACAGCAGCACGCTTGAGGTCAGCGGCAGGCCCGAGATCTGTTCCGTGCTCACGGACCCGCCGTCTCGTCGTCATCGACCCGCTTCTCCCAGGGGGCTGGGTCGGGTGCGAATCGAACACTGGCGGGTGGAACGGCAGAGGGATAGGGATCGGGGTGGTCGGTGTAGACGCGGCCGGTGGGTGAGGTCCATTCGAGGAGTCCGTCGGGGAGTTGCGTCACGCTCCAGCGCGTGAACTGCTTCTGTGTGTGGTGCCGTTGGCACAGGCAGGCGAGATTGCGGACGTCGGTGGCCCCGCCGTGCGCCCAGTCGGTGGTGTGGTCGATCTCGCAGCGGATCGCGGGAGCAGTGCACCCGGGCCATCGACAGCGGCGGTCGCGGGCACGCAGGTGCCGGTCGATCGCGGTGGTGCGGTGGTAGGTGTCGGTGTGCAGGACGGCGCCGGTGGCGGGGTGGGTGATCACCCGATCCCACGGGACGCGGGTGGCCTCGGCGAGGCGCCGCGCGGTTTCCGCATCGATGGGACCGCGGCCGACGAGCTCGGCCGGAGCCGCGTTCTCCCCTCCCGGCGCGAGCATGGTCACGGCTGGCACGACGACCTGCACCCTCGCGCGGATCTTGCCGAGGGTGCCGGGTCCGTCGTCGGGTCGGGTGGGGTCGAGAGTCGGGTCGCCGGTGAGGAGCATGTCGGCGAACACGTCCGCCCGCACCTGACCCATCGTGCGCGTATCCCGCTTCGGGAGGACGGGACCGGCGACCGGGTCGCCGTCGACGGCACCGTCGCCGCTCGCCCGACCCGTCGGCGACGCGGTCCCCCCGCGGGCGACCCCGCCCGTCGAGGCCATGTCGCCGGGGGCGGCATCGCCGAGACCGTCGCCCGCCTTCGCGTCCCGCGCCGCGTCCACGATGACCCGGGCCTGCTGCGTCACCCGGTCGTGGATCGCCTCGGCGAGCACGGTCGGGAGGGTCGCGATCAGGTCCGACATGCCCTCCGCCGCCGGGACCACGCGGACGCACCGCAACTCGCGCGCGGCCCGGTGGCGCTCGGTCACCGTCCGCGGATGCAACCTCTGCGCGGCCACGGCGAGCCGGCTCTTCAACCGGCCCGGACTGGACGCCTCCCCGGCGAGGGACACGGCCTCGGCATCGAAGTCCGCCCTCCGTTCCGCCGGCAGCCCCGCGCCGGCGTCCGCGATCACCCGCACATACCGCCGCGATATCGCCCCGCTCTCCCACGCCGCGACGGTTCGCGGGAACGACTCCACCAGCATCACCGCGTCGTCGATGTCGCGCTGCACCGTGCGATCCGACGCCCGGCATGCGGCCGCCACCTCGGACGCCACCTCCCGCAATGCCATCTCCGCGGCCCGCACCGACGCCCGTGTCGTCGCTGCGGCATCCAGGGCGAGTCGCCCGACCGCGGCCAAAGCCCGCACGCGCGCGACCTCCGCCGACGCGACCGCGGCCTCGGCGACGACGACGTCGGCGACCAGACCCGCCAACACCCCCACGTCGATCGCCACAACCCTCGACCCGGACGGCTCGGGCGGAACATTCGAAGACATGTACGAACGCTATTCGAAGCCCCCGACGTTCCCCCCGATCAGGCGGTGAATCTGTGCACAACCCCGAACCCCCGAGACCTGTGCAGAAGGGGCGCCACGGCGCGCGAAACCGCACCCACGACGCCGCCCTCGCCAGGCCCAGATGGGCGCGACGACCGCCACGCGACTCGCGCCAAAATCCTTGGCACTCTCCCCACGAGAGTGCTAATCTGACATCAAGTTGAGCGACAGAGACTCAACTTCAATGAACCTTCCGGATGCCGCATCCGGACCGATCGAAAAGGAGAACGACCATGGCCACCTACGACCCCTTCCGCGACCTCGACCGCCTCGCGTCGACGCTCCTCGACGCCCGCCGCGGCGGACCGCGACGCATGCCGATGGACCTGTACCGCGACGGCGACCACTACGTCCTGTCCGCCGACCTTCCGGGCGTCGACCCGGGCTCGGTCGACATCGACGTCGACGGTCAGCTGCTCACGATCCGCGCCGAGCGCACCCTCGCCGCGGGCGACGACGTCAAGTGGATCACGCGCGAGCGCGAGACCGCGTCGTTCGTCCGACAGCTGAACCTCGGCCAGGGCATCGACACCGAGCGCATCAGCGCCGCCTACCGCAATGGAGTGCTCTCGGTCACGATCCCCGTGAGCGAGAAGGCGAAGCCGCGGCGGATCGCGGTGTCCACCGACGACGCCGGCGACGTGATCGAGGCTCACGAGAGCACCCCGCAGCCGATCGAGCAGTGAGCACCCCGGAGGGGGCGGCCGATGGGTCGCCCCCTCCGCCCGTGTCAAGGCCCTCGGCGATCCGGAGCGGCGCCCGCAGAGTGCTCCGGTGTCCGCGACCCTCTCCCCCCACGATCCGCCGGCCGCCATCGACGCCGACGACGCCCCCACCCTTCCCTTCACTCCGCGCGGCCCGGTGAGCGCTGCCGTCCTGCACCACCTCGGCGTGGGCGCGGCGACGAACCACACGGTCCTCGCCGATGCGGCCGTCGCCGCGTCGGCCGACGTCGAGACCGACGACGACCTCCAGCTCGCCCTCTTCGCGCTGTACGCCTCGGCCTACGGGTCGGTCCCGGCGTTCGACCCGGAGCTCGAGTGGGAGCCGTCGCTCATCGCCACCCGCGGCGTCATCGAGCGGGCATTCGAGACCGCGCTGCGCGCGCGCATCCTCCCACCCGAACTCCCGGCGGCGACCGCGGATGCCGTGGCCCGCGCACTCTTCACCCTGACCGCCGCCGACGGCGGTCCAAGCCTCTCGCGCCACCTCGCGAAGAAGGCGACCCTCGACCAGGCACACGAGTTCCTCGTGCACCGCTCGGTCTACACGCTGCGGGAGGCCGACCCGCACTCCTGGGCGATCCCGCGCCTGACCGGACGCCCGAAAGCCGCGCTGGTGGAGATCCAGTCCGACGAGTACGGCGGCGGCGACCCCGAGCGCGTCCACGCCGAGCTCTTCGCCCGTGCCGTGCGCGCGGCCGGACTCTCCGACGCCTATGGCGCCTACGTCGACGACGTGCCCGCCGTGACCCTGGCATCCCACAATGCGATGTCGATGTTCGGCCTCAACCGGCGCCTCCTCGGCGCGATCGTCGGACACCTCGCGGCGTTCGAGATGACGTCCTCGATCCCGAACCGCCTGTACGCCGAGGGATTGCGGCGACTGGGCTTCGATGACGACGTGTGCGGCTACTTCGACGAGCACGTCGAAGCCGACGCGGTGCACGAGCAGATCGCGGCCCGCGACCTCGCCGGCACCCTCGCCGAGGACCGCCCCGATCTGCTCCCCGACATCCTTTTCGGCGCTGCCGCCTGCCTGAGCGTCGATGGTCGCGTGGGCGAGCACCTGCTCGATGCCTGGGGGCGTGGCGCGTCCTCGCTGCGCCCCGAGGACGCCCGGTGACCGCCGAGCGTCCGCGCATCACGGCCTATCCCGACGGCCCTCTGCTCGTGCGCGGAGACGTGGACCTGCGTCACGCCGACGGCGCCCCGATCGAGAAGCGCCGGCGCACGGTGGCGCTGTGCCGGTGCGGCCTGTCCAGGATCAAGCCGTTCTGCGACGGGACGCACAAGCCCGCCGGGTTCCGCACCGACGACTGACCCATCCGTCGCGGACGGTCCGCGCGACCCGGCATCCTGAGCCCGATCGCCCACCCCGGAGTCGTTTCCGCCGACGGGGATGCCGTCACTTCGCCGCGTGCTCGCCGTCCACGGGCCGGGAGAGTTCGGCATCCAGCGCGTCGACGAGGCGGGTGAAGGTCTCGTCCACCGACTCGGGCTGACGGAAACCGCCGATCCTCTCCAGGTCGGTGAACCCGTGCAGAGCCGAACGGACGTACCTGATGCGGTGGACGTCGGCCGCCCCGGCGCCGTACCCGGCGAGCGCCCGGATGATCTCGTCCACGACCTCGGCCGCCGCCTGCTCCCACTCGGCACCGGTCCCCCCGCGCTGGGCGAGTTCGTACATGCCGGGACGCTCGCGTGCGAAACCCCGGTAGGCCGCGGCCAGCGCCCCGAGGGCGTCGCGGGACGACACCCCGCGCGACGATCGCGCGAGGGCGTCGCCGAAGGCGCGGGTGGCGGCGAGCGCGAGACGATCCGTCAGATCGCCGAGACCGCCGACGTGCTTGTACAGGCTGGGAGCGGCGACGCCGAGGGCGGCGGCGACGCGGGAGAGGGTCAGGGATGCCACTCCTTCGGCGTCGACGAGCTCGGCGGCGCGGCGGACGACGACGTCGGCGTCAAGACCGGCCCGCGGCACCGCTCACCTCCGCGAGGAGCATGAGCACCCGGTCGGCGACGACGTCGGGAGCCTCGAGCATCGGCGCATGGCCCACGCCGGGGACGAGCTGGACGTCGGCGGAGAGCTCGCCGGCGAGCCAGGCGGCCTCGGCGGCGGGGTCCTTCCAGTCGGGGTCCGCCTCTCCCATCACGACGAGCGCGGGAGCGGTGACGCGCGGCAGGAACGGCGCGACGACCGAGTGATCGACGCGCGTGGTGCGGGAGAACGCCCGCCACCGTCCGGGCCGCGCGAGTCGGCGCGACAGGTGCGCGGCCCGTTCGCGCGCACCGACGCCAAGTCCCGGCCACAGCGACGCGGAGTAGCCGCGCCAGACGGCCGGCCCCCAGGGACGGGCGAGCAGCACGCGCAGGAGCATCCCGAGCGCGACGTTGCCGTTGCGGGCGAAGGGCCCGAGCAGCACGAGGGCGCTCACGAGATCGGGGCGCTCGCCGGCCGCGATGATCGCGGCACCGGCGCTCATCGAGGCCCCCGCGATCACCGCCGGCCCCTCGCCGAGACGCTCGATCACGGCCACGAGGTCGTTCGCGGTCGCACGGTCTCCGTATTCGGCGAAGCTCGTATCGCTGTCGCCGTGCCCGCGCAGATCGACGAGCGCCACCTGGTACCCGGCGGTCACGAGCCGGTCGGCGAGAGGCCCGAACGCGTCGCGCTCGTCGCCCATCGCGGGCGAGCACACCACGAGGGGGCCCTGTCCGCGCACCTCGACGGCCAGTCGCCCGCCGTCCACCTGCACTTGGCTAATGTACATAGCCATAAGCTACGCCTATTAGCCAGTTACGGCAAGCACCGATCGCGGCAGCCTCAGAGGTCCTCCGGCGCGAGATCTCCCTGGCCCTCCTCGCCGAGCTCGACCACACCCGGATCCTGGCCCTGCGAGTCAGTGCCGGTGGACTCCGGGTGCACGTCCTCCAGCGGGATGTCGGCGTCGTCGGCCGGGATCTCGGCCGGATCGGCACCCGTCGCCGTGGCGGGGTCGAGGTCTGCGGGATCGACGCCCTCGTCGAGTGCGGTCGTGGCATCCCACTCCGCCTGTGCGGGATCCAGCGTCGGGTCGGGCTCGATCGAGGTGTCGCCGTCGCGCAGAGGCTGAACGCCGGCCACGCCGTCGGAGGCGGCCGGGATGGTCTGGTCGGAAGAAGTGTCGCTCATGGGTGTCCCTTCGATCATGCGTGCGTCGGGCGCACGCGCCGCCACGACGGGCGACTCCCCCATCCCAGCCTCCGGCCGCACCGACCCACGCCCCCTTGACAGCGCGCCCGCCCACCGCGCGCTCCCCCGGTTTCGCTCCGAGGCCGAATCCTCGCGCGGCCCGTCCCGCGACACGTCCGACCTCGACGGCGGGGGCAAGATAACCGGGATGCCGCGGACCGGACACCGCGGAGGAGGGTCGCATGGGGGAAGTCCTCACCGTCAACGCCACCGGCGCTCGCGACGTCGAGACGGTGTGGCAGCAGTTCATCCCCAGCGCCCGACTCGAGCACGTCGATCCGCTGCGCGTGCGGTTCCGCTGGACGTCGATCGACACGGGGGCGTTCTCGCTCGTGCAGTACTCGCTGCGCGCCGACGTGCGGTCCTCCATCCACCTCGACGACCAGATCATGGCCTGCCAGCTCGCCGCCCTCGACGCACGCATGACGACGGAGGGTCATTCGCTCGACGCCCGGCAGCCGTGGATCACGGGCGACAGGGCGATGCAGGCGCGCTGGAGCGGCACCGGGAAGGTGCGGGCCTTCCTCTTCGACCGGACATCGGCAGAGCGGATCGCCCGTGCGGTCTCGGGCGAAGACCGTCTCGTGCTGCGCTCGATCGATCCGGTCGCGCGCGACCGCACCCTCGCCGCACAGTGGGAGCGCAGCTTCGGGTACGTGGCATCCGCCCTCGCCGTCGGGCACGAGCAGCCGCTCATCGCCGCCGAGCTCGAACGGCACGCCCTGATCTCCACGCTCACGACCTTCTCCACCACCTACCTGGAGGCCCTCGACCGCACCGCCCAGCGCGCGGCTGCACCGCGGACCGTCCGACGGGCCCTCGCGTTCATCGACGCGCACGCGCACCAGCCGATCACCGTCGACGACATCGCTGCGGCGGCGGGCATCTCGACGCGGGGGCTCCAGCACGCGTTCCGCCGCGCCCTGGGCGTCACGCCCTCCGAGCAGCTGCGCACGGTCCGTCTCGCCGCCGCGCACCGCGACCTGCAGAACGCCGGCGCGACGGTGGGCGAGGTGTCCCGCCGGTGGGGGTTCTCCAGCCCGTCGCGGTTCGCGCGGTTCTACCGCGACATGTACGGGCGCAACCCCGCCCAGACCGCCCGCATGTTCTGACACCCGTCGCATTCCGTGTCGTGATGGCGCGAAAGGTCTGCGACGGCGGCCGGAGAGGGGGGAACGGGGCACAGTGACGAGGTTGGGCGACGAAAGGGATCGATCGTGGGGAAGTTCATGTACGAGGGAGCGGTCCGCGCCGATTTCGAGGACCGCGTGCTCGCCCACCTCCAGATCGTGATCGGGAACAAGCTGCGTCGTGGCGAGCCGTTCTACTTCCAGTGGAAGGACGACGTCAGCACGGGCGGAGGCCGCACATCGGTATGGCTGCACCCGCACGCGAGCATCGTGTTCAAGTTCCACGGCGGCCGCCCGCCGGCACTGAACCGCAGTTGGCTCGAGGCGCTCATGACGATGGCGAACTCCCCCACCGGGTTGTACGTCGTCCCCGAGCCGGCCGAGGATGCCCTGACGGCCGACCCCTTCGGCTGACCTCGCTGTCAACCCGCTCGCCTCCCGGCCCGCCCCGGGGTTCCCTGACGGGAACGGAAGGATGCCGCATGCCGCACACACCCTCACCCGAGACGCGGATCGTGGTGATCGGGGGCGGGAACGCCGGGCTCTCGATCGCCGGACGCCTGCACAACGCGCGCCTCGGGAACGTCACGGTGATCGAGCCGCGGGAGCAGCACGTCTACGCACCGCTGCAGTCCCACATCGCCGGGGGCACCGCCCGGGCCTCGCGGGCCGCGCGCCGGCAGGCCGACGTGATCCCGCCCGGCGTGCGGTGGCTGCGGGACGAGACCTTCACCGTCGATCCCGCCGCCCGCCGCGTGCACCTCGTGTCGGGCGGGCGCCTCGACTACGACCAGCTCGTCGTGGCCGCGGGTCTCCGGCTGGCGTGGGAGGCGATTCCGGGTCTCCCCGAGGCCATGACCCAGCCCGAGGGCGTGTCGAACTACGACCTCGCCCTGGCTGTGAAGGCGTCCACGGTGCTGCGCGACCTTCGTCGCGGGACCGTCGTGTTCACGCAGCCGCCGGAGCCGGCCTCGTGCGGCGCGGCCGCGCAGAAGCCGCTCTACCTCGCGTGCGACTGGTGGCGCGCGCTCGGGGTCCTCGACGACATCCGCGTCGTCCTCGTGCTCCCCGACCCCGTCCCTTTCGGCATCCCCGACATCGATCGCGAGCTCCACCGGGTACTCGACGGGTACGGCGTCGAGGTGCGGTACTCCCGCGAGGTGAGGAGGGTGGATGCCGCCTCCCGCACGCTCACGATCGGTCACGGCGACGACGAGGAGACGCTCTCCTACGACGTGCTGCACGCCGTCCCGCCGCAGCGCGCGCCCGAGTGGATCGCCGGGAGCGGGCTCGCCGACCCGGACGACCCGCACGGCTTCGTGGACGTCGACCCCGAAACGCTCCGGCATCGCCGCTTCCCCGACGTCTGGTCGCTCGGCGACTCCGCCCGCGTCGCGACCCGCCCCTCGGGCGGGGCGATCCGGCCGCAGGCGAAGGTGCTCGCGAAGAACCTGCGGGCGGTCCTGCGCGGAGCCGCCCCGCGCGCGCGTTACGACGGCTACAGCGTCGTCCCTTTCACCGTCTCGCGCGGAACCGTCGTCTTCGCGGAGTTCGACCGTCGCGGGAAGCCGCAGCCGACGGTTCCGTTCTGGCGCTCGCTGTCGCGCGAGCGGCGTTCGACCTGGATCGCGGATCGGCGGATCCTGCCCTGGGTGTACTGGCACCTGATCCTGCGCGGACGGGCCTGAGGCGCCCATAGGCCACATCCGCCGATCCCTCAACCCCGGGGTCGGCGGAAGATTTCCCGCGAAGACTGGCCCCAGCCCCGGATCACCGAGAGAGGACATCATGGCCCAGGTCATCGAAACCATCGACGTCGACGTTCCCGTCCGCGTCGCCTACAACCAGTGGACGCAGTTCGAGGAGTTCCCCCACTTCATGAGCTTCGTCGAGTCCATCACGCAGAAGACCGACACGCTCACGCACTGGAAGGTCAAGATCGCCGGCGCGGAGCGCGAGTTCGACGCCGAGATCACCGAGCAGCACCCCGACGAGCGCGTCGCGTGGAACAGCGTCGGCGGAGACGAGAACCACGCCGGCGTCGTCACCTTCCACCGTCTCTCGGACGACGAGACCCGGGTGACCGTGCAGATCGACTGGGAGCCGACCGGGCTCCTCGAGAAGGCCGGCGCCGTGCTCGGCGCCGACGACCGTTCGGTGAAGAAGGACCTCGAGCACTTCAAGGAGTACATCGAGTCGCGCGGTGCCGAGTCCGGCTCGTGGCGCGGCGACGTCAGCTGACGTCTTTCCCACGGAACACGGATGCCGGACCCCCTCGGGGTCCGGCATCCGTCGTGTCAGGGGCGACTCACCACTGCGGGTGGATCTCGGCGCGCAGGCGGCGGTCGTAGACATCCCGCACGAGCGTGTCGAAGGCCGCGACGTCGAAGCCCCCGTCGAGCAGGTCGGCGGCCGCGGCGTTGGCGGTGGCCTGCTCGGCCGACCGGGCACCCGGGATGACCGATGTCACGCCCTCGCGCGACGCGATCCACGCGAGCGTCGCGGCGGGCAGGGTCACACCCTCGGGGAGGGCGGCCTTCAGCTCGTCGGCCGCGGCGACGCCCTCGGCGAAGGGCACGCCCGAGAACGTCTCGCCCTTGTCGAACGCCTCGCCGTTGCGGTTGTAGGTGCGGTGGTCGTCCTTGTCGAACGTCGTGTCGACGGAGTACTTCCCCGACAGCAGCCCGCTGGCGAGGGGGACCCGCGCGAACACCGCGACGCCCTTCTCCGCGGCGAGCGGGAGCACCTCGTCGAGCGGCTTCAGGCGGAACGGGTTGAAGATGATCTGCAGGTTGGTCAGGTTCGGGCGCCGCAGCGCCGAGAGCGCCTGATCCATCGTCTCGACCGAGACGCCGTAGGCGGCGATGACGCCCTCGGACACGAGCTGGTCGAGCGCGTCGTACGTCGCATCGTCGTCGATCACGGCCGACGGCGGGCAGTGCAGCTGCACGAGGTCGAGCGTGTCCTGGGCGAGCAGGCGGCGCGACCGCTCGGTCCACGCGCGGAAGTTGTCCATCGTGTAGTTCTCGGGCACCTGGTCTTCGCGACGCCCCATCTTGGTCGCCACGGTGACGCCCGCGGCATCGGAGGTCTGCAGGAACGCGCCGATGAGCTCTTCCGACCGCCCGTCGCCGTACACGTCGGCCGTGTCGAAGAGGGTCACGCCGGCGTCGACCGACGCGCCCAGCACCTGCATCGCCGCGTCTTCGCTCACCCCGCCCCAGTCGGGACCGAGCTGCCAGGTGCCGAGGCCGATGGCGGAGACCTCGCGGCCGGTGCGGGAGAGGGGACGCTGCTGCATTGCGGTTCCTTTCGGGGGTCTCCCCGAGCCTATCCAGCCCCTCCGACACCCGGGCCACCGCGCCCCGTCAACCCCGTCATCGCCCGGCGCACGTCCGCCTAGCGTGAGGCCACACCCCCACCGGAAGGACCACCGTGACCACTCCCCCCGAGAACCTCCCCGGCGCCGACCACGAGCAGACCGTCTCGGACGCCGAGGGCCTGACCGCCGACGTCCCCGCGGGCGGGGCGGGCGCCGACACCGGCGCCGTCTCCGCCACCGAGATCGACGACGCCGACGACGCGCGCGTGCCGAACGTCTCGAGTCAGAACGACAGCCCGGGCGTGGGCACCCGCGGCGGCGGTTCGACCTCGCACCCCGATCCCGACGAGTCCCCCGACGCCTCCGCACCGTCGACGGGCGAGGATCACGTGGATGCCGACTCCCCCATCGGCAGGTACCAGCCCGGTGTCGGTCGGTCCTCGGCGGAATCGAGCAGGGTCGCGCAGAACCTGCCCGATCCCGACGAGGACTGACCCCGGCGGCTACCCGGCCGTCGCGCGCCGTCGCTGCACGAACCCGAGGACCAGGTCGAGCACGACGAACGCGGCGAGCGTGTAGCCGACGAACGGGAGGAGGAGCCCCAGCCCGATCGCTCCGGCGAGCACGAGGGCGATCCCCCACCAGGGCGCGCCGCGCAGCGCCCCGCGCGCGGGGGTGGCCGCGACGCCCCGGGTCGGGCGGCGCTTCCACCACATCGCGTAGCCGAGAGCGACGAGCGTCGCGATCCCGAGAGCCAGGGTGAGCAGCACCAGCTGATTGGCGAGTCCGAACATCGAGCCCATGTGCGTGTCGATGCCCCAGCGCGACAGCTTCGCCAGCAGCGGGTACTCGGCGAAGTCGACCCGGTCCGTCACCTGCATCGTGGAACCGTCGATGGCGACGGCATCCACCTCGGTCGGGAAGCTGCGCTGGATCTCCTGCACGACCCAGGCCTTGCCGGGGGCGGTGGGGGGCTTGATCTCGACCTGCCCCGTGTTGACGTTGATGCGCTGCGCGATCGCGAGCACGGCGTCGAAGGTCGCGGGGTTCGCAGCCCCCGTCGGTGCGGTCGCGGCTCCGCCGTGGTGCGCGTGGTCACCGCCCGTCGCCGTCTCCCCCTCGAGCGAGGTCGACAGCGCCGGAGTGCCCCCGCCGACGGCGGCGCGCAGGTCGGCGACGTTGGCGCCCGCGAACGTCGACCACGTGATCCCGGTGGCCGAGAGGAACACGGCCCCGAGCACCACCCACACGCCGATCGAGGCGTGCCATCCGAACAGTCCGCGATAGCCCGTGTGGGAACGGTTCGGACGTACGAGGTCGACGCGCCCCCGACGGCTGCGCCGCATCCGTCCGATCCAGAGACCCAGGCCGGCGAGCGCGACGATCCCGAGCCAGGATGCCGCGAGCTCGCTGTACCACCGTCCGGGCTCGCCGAGGTGGAGGTTCCGGTGCAGATCGCTGACCCAGGTGCGAACGGGCAGGGCGCCACTGGTGCCGTACGCCGTGAGGTCGCCGCGGATCTCGGCGGATCCCGGGTCGACGAAGATCGCGCGGGTCTCGCTCGCGCC
Organism: Microbacterium sp. IEGM 1404; assembly: GCF_030056775.1. Taxonomy (NCBI): domain Bacteria; kingdom Bacillati; phylum Actinomycetota; class Actinomycetes; order Micrococcales; family Microbacteriaceae; genus Microbacterium; species Microbacterium sp. IEGM 1404. Next base: position 143,622 of record NZ_JASHKP010000002.1, read on the forward strand.
GAGGGAGGGGTCGGCGAACATGACGCGGGTCGTCGCCCCCGGTTCGGGTGCGGGCCGCACGGCGACGGGGGTCGCGTCGCCGCCGACGTACCTCTCGGCGGCGACGATCTGATCGGCCAACGGCAGGGGCGCGGCGGTCGAGGGCGCCGTCAGCTCGTGCGCGTACACGATGCGATCGAGCGTCGGCGTGATCGCGTACAGCGCCCCGCTCAGCGCGGCGACGAGGATGAACGGCCCCACGAGCACCCCGGCGAAGAAGTGCAGCCGGCGCAGGAGCGCCGTGAACCAGCCCTTCCGGACGCGCGGAGGGGAGGGGTCGGATGCCGCGGAGGCGGGCACCTGCTCGGTGTCGGTGGTGGTCATGTCAGGATTCCTTCTCCGATGAAACCGCCCTCGGCGCAGCCGGGCGGAAGGGCGAACACGGCCGACCCGATGGGGGTCGTCCATTCGTTGAGCAGGTCGAGTTCGTCGAGTCGTCGCTGCAGGGGGACGAACTGCCGATCGACGTCGGCCTGGAACGAGACGAACAGCAGTCCCGCGTCCGAGACCGCGTCCGTCGGCGGCGCGTCGTCGTAGTTGTAGCCGCGGCGGAAGATGCGCTCCGCGGGGTCGTCGGACCGGGACCGCCGCACGTGCGAGAACTCCGGGATGACGGGGAAGCCGATGGCATCCTTGGCCGCGAAGTCGGGCTCGTCGAACTCGTCCGTCCCGGTGAGCGGGGCGCCCGTGGACTGGAAACGCCCCACCGCCTGGTCGCGCCCGGGACGATCCAGCCGGTCCCACTTGTCCAGGTCCATCGCGATGCGCCGCACCACCATCCCCGTCCCGCCGGTCAGCCAGCCCTCGCGCGACCAGACGACCTCGTCGAACCCGGTGGTCCCGGGCAGCGGGTTGGCGGTGCCGTCGACCTGGCCGAAGAGGTTGCGCATCGTGGTCCCCGGGCGCGTCGTCCCGTGCGCGCGGCGGAAGCCCTGCTGCACCCATCGGGGTGTGGCGAACGCCCGCGCGTCCTTGAGCAGCATGCGCGTGGCGTGGGCGACGGTGACCGGATCGTCCGCGGCGATCTGCAGGAGCAGGTCGCCGTCGCCGTACTCGGGCCGGAGCCGGTCGATCGTGAACGCGGGAAGCGGGCGCAGCCAGGCGGGGGCCGCGGCGCCCGTGCGCGCGACGAACTCCGGGCCGAACCCGAAGGTCACCGTCAAGCGCGCGGGCGAGACGGCCAGCTCCGGTTCGGTGTCAGCGAGGGCGCCCTGCCCCCGCGTCAGACGCACGGCGTCGTCCGTGAGCAGGCGCATGAGACGGCGCAGGGCGTCGCGGTCGGTGTCGGCGCGCAGGTCGAGCGCGACGAGCGACACGTGCGCCTGCGCGTCCGTGTCGATGCCGGCCTGGTGGGCGCCGTGGAAGGGCACGACGACATCGCCGTTCAATGGCGCCGCGGACACGGCATCCGTCGCTCCGGCCGAGACGGCCGCGTCGATTCCGACCGCGGCGAGCGCCCCCGCGCCGGCGACGGCTCCCCCGAGGAGGAACCCCCGCCGGCCGAGGCCGCGATCGCCCGGAGCGGATCGATCGCGGGACGCCATCAGTGGTCCGACTCCGAGGACCCCATGTCCATCTCGCCCATGTCGCCCTCGTAGGTCTCGTTCGCACCGGCGAACTCCTTCACGGGCGCGGTGATCTGCGCCGTGGAGTCGTCCGAGAACGTCAGGGTGATCGTGGTCTCGTCGCCGACGAGCAAGGGCGATGTGACGTCCATGAACATGAGGTGGTTGCCACCCGGCTCGAGGGTGATCGCCCCGTGGGCGGGGATGACGAATCCGCCCTCGACCGGGCGCATGACCATCTGGCCGGACTCGTTCTGCACGGTCTCGTGCAGCTCCATCGCAGAGGTCGCGGGGCTGGTGGCCGACACGACCGTGAGGTCGGTGTCGCCGTCGTTGCGGAGCTCGCCGAAGCCGGCGCTCATCCCCGCGTCGGCGGCCTTGACCCAGACGTCGCTGGTCGAGAACGCGTCGGCCTCCGGTGTGGCGGACGTGGTGGGCGCCGCGGCGCCGGCGCACCCCGAGAGAGCGAGAGTCGCGGCCAGGGCGAGGGCGCCGAAGCGCAGGAGGGAGGTGGTGCGGACGGACATGGAGAACCTTTCAGGACTGATCGCCGCGGGCACCGCGACGACGGAGGGGGAACGAGACCGCGACGAAGACGGCGAGCGCGAGGCCCGCCCCGATCGCGGCGATGACGACGACACGGGGAATCCCCGCGCCGTCGGTGGAGGCGGGGGCCGCCTGCGGGGAGGGCGCCGTCGAGACCGCGGCCCGTTCGAGGGGCGCGGCGTTTCCGACGGTGAACGGGATGACCCCCGAGATGGGGTGGCCGTCGACCGAGACGACGCGCCACCGGATCTCGTACCCGGCGACCGGCATGCCGTCCGCCAGGTAGACCGAGACGGTCCCGGATGCCACCACGGGGTCGGCCGCCACCCAGTCGGTGCCGTCGCCGTCGGCGACGATCACCTCTGCCCCGACGTCCATGACGTCGGCGGAGAATCTCAGCGAGATCTCCTGGGGTGCGGAGGGCAGACGCTGACCCGCGGAGGGTGAGCTGGAGAGCAGTTCGTCGTGGGCGGAGGCCGGGACCGACGACGCCAGGACGGCGACGGCAGCCACGACGATCCCCGCCGCGACGACGCGGAGGCGATGCATGGGAACCTCTTCCCGGATGCCGGAGCACCCGTCGGACAGCGACCGCGCACGGGCGCACCGGGGCGCGCGGGACGCGGACGCCGAGGGCCGTCGGAGTCCGTACTCGCTCGATGGCGAACGCCGGACCGCGCGCGCGGCGCGCGACGACCCCGGTGGATGTCGGGGATGCGAGGCTCTGCCACCCGACGTGAACCGTCCGCGCCGCGGGGCACAGAGGTCATCGGCATCCCTCCACGAACGGAGGGATGCGGGGCGTCAGAGCGCGAAGAGGGGCGGTCCGCGCCTTTGCGCGGAGGCGGTGAGCAGCAGCGAGGCCGGGCGCACGGCGGCGAAGACGACGACGGGGACGCGACGCAGCGGAACGGGCAGGGGGCCCACGGCGATGATCGCCGCTCGGGCACGCAGCCAGACCAGGAGCCGGTCGGCCAGCACCCGGAGGAGCGCCACGGTGCTCTCACCGCGGTGCAGCGCCAGCGTCGTGACGACGGCGGCGACGAGGTGCCACCCGCCCATCGTGACGTCCGCGGTCACCAGGGGGCCGGCGGGACCGTCGAGCACGGTGGCGACGCCGTGGACGTGCGTGGCGCGCCCGGTGTCGTACGTGCCGAGCACGAAGAGGGCGTGGAAGAGGATCTGGCTCAGCGTCACGGCCGCGCCCAGGCGCCAGACCGAGAGGCGGCGGCCGGCCAGAGCGACGCAGACGACGAAGGACAGCGCGAGCGGGACGACGATCCCGAACGCTCCCGGCACGGTGCCGCCGGCGGTGACGTGGGACAGCAGGGCCACGAAGGTGGCCACGCTCGCAGCGACCGTCCCGCGCGCGACGCGCGTGCCCCGGTCCTGTCGTCGCATGTTCTCATTCTGTCAGCCGGGCGCCGACTCTCCCGCCACCCCTAGGCTGGCCGGATGACGAGCACCCCGGCCGCCCCTCGCCGCGTCGTGATCGCCGGCGCGAGCGGATTCGTCGGTCAGGCGCTCGTCGCCGCGTTCCGCGAGGACGGCGACGAGGTCGCCACGGTGGGGCGCACCGGCACGGCGACGTGGACCGACCCGGCGGGGATCGCGCGGCTCGTGGACGGCGCCGACGTGCTCGTGAACCTCGCCGGCCGCATCGTGTCGTGCCGGTACACCGACGCGAATCGCGACGAGATCCTGCGCTCCCGGGTCGATACGACCCGCGCCCTGCATCGGGCGGTTCAGGATGCCGCCCACCCCCCGCGCGTCTGGATGAACGCCTCGACCGCCACCATCTACCGGCACGAGACGGAGAGCGGCAACGACGAGGTCGACGGCGTGATCGGCGAGGGCTTCTCGGTCGACGTCGCCACGAGCTGGGAGCGGGCGTTCTTCGACGGCGAGCTGCCCACGACGCGGCGGGTCGCACTCCGCATGGCGATCGTGCTGGGCGACGGCCCGGCCACGCGCATGCTCCTCGCCCTGGGCAGACTGGGTCTCGGCGGTCCGCAGATCGACAGCTGGTGGTTTCCGCACCGTCGCTACCGCGGGATCGGGGCACGCCCGAGCGGACCCGCGTGGTCGTCGTGGCACCGCACGCGGGGACGCCAGCGCTTCAGCTGGATCCACATCGACGACGTGGTGGCATCCGTCCGCTTCCTGCGCGAACGCGACGTCATCGCGGGACCGGTGAACCTGTCGGCCCCCGGGGTCAGCGACAACCGCACCCTCATGCACGAGGTACGTCGGGTCGCGGGGATGCCGGTGGGTCTCCCGGCGTTCCGGTGGATGCTCGACCCCGCCATGGCGGTCCTGCGCAACGAACCCGAGCTGGTGCTCAAGAGTCGATGGGCGGTGCCCGGGGTCCTGACCCGCGCGGGGTTCGCCTTCGCGTACGACGAACTGGGGCCGGCGCTGGACGCCGTGGCATCCCAGCGCCGGCCCCGGGCCCGCGATCTCTTCTCGAGCTGAGAAGAGGGGGAGATCAGGTGTTGCGGCGCACGAAGCGCAGCAGTGCCGCGATGACACCGACGATCAGGATGATGATCCCGATCCACAGGAGGAACTTCACGGCCTCGACGAAGATGCCGAGGAACAGGAAGACGAGACCGACGACGATGAGGAGGATGGCGAGAGCTGGCATGTCATCCACCCTGCTCCGTCTACGGGAATCGGCCCGCGCCCTTGACAGACGGCACACGCCGGTGCACGCGCGTGTCAAGGTCCCGGCGCGCGGAAGGCTCGCGGTCTAGCGTCGGATCCGTCACCACGAGAGAGGCGCATCATGGGCGATCGCGACACCACCGGCCACGGCACCGGACCCGAAGAGGGCGAGTACACCGAGGTTCAGCTGCCCGACGGCGAGGAGGCGGGACGCAACCTCGACGCTCCGGGCGACTACGTCGACAACGAGCGGGCCGACGGCACCGAAGCGCGGCCGCGCGCCGACGAGGCCGGTTCCTACACCGACGTGCAGCTCCCCTCCGGCGACGAGTCGCGCGAGGACACCGAGCGTCCGGGCGAGTACACCGACCGCGATCGCTGAATCAGCGATCGAGCGTCGTCTTCGGGTCGGCCCGGTAGGCCGCGCGGTACGCCGCGGCGAATCCGGGGAGATCGACGAAACCCCAGCGGAGCGCGATCTCCGCAACCGTCGTCCGGGTCGGATCGGATGCCATCAGGTCGGCGTGCGCGGCGCTCACGCGTGCGTGCTCCAGGTAACCCTCGGGAGTCGACGAGAGCTGCCCGTTCGCGGCGAAGGCGCGACGCAGCCCCGCAACCGAGGTCCCGGTCGCGCGTGCGGCGTCGTCGGCCGTGATGGGTAACGACGCGTGATCGTCCATCCATCGCATGGCGGCGGAGTAGGTGGCCGCTTGAGCCATCGCCGAGGCGCGCCGCTCACGCGGGTCACCCGCCAGGGGGAACGCCTCCAGGGTGGCCGACACGAGCGCGCGGTGCACGTGCGCGCGCACCAGGGGTTCGGCGAGAAGAGGGAGCTGGGTGAAGGCCCAGCGCAGGGTGGCGACCCAGTAGTCGCGCATCCGTCGGGATACCGGGCCCGTTCCGTCGAAACGCACCTCGAGAGCGTCGTCTCCGTAGATGGTGCGGACGGCGTCCTCGAGTCGCGCGGCGTCGAACGCGACGATGTCGATCTCCGCACCATCGGCGACACCGGAATACTCCTGGCCCGGCTGGGCGACGGCCGGCTCGATGCTGTACTCGCCGCTCGCCGACCCGATACGCCACGAGAAACCGGGGGTTCCGGTGGCGAAGAAGAACCGATCGACCCCGTACTCGACCTCGGCCCGGCATCTCCACGACAGGTGACGCAACGAGAAGGCGTCGTCACCGACGGCGCGCTCGGCGAACGAGCCCACCTCCACCTGCATGTCGACACGACCGTACTGTGCGCGCAGCCACTCCAGGGTTTCCGCCGCCTCCGCCGTGCGCACGCGTGTGTCGTAATAGTCGCTGCTCACGGCCTGCGGCACCTCGTTCCCGCTGGACTGCACCACCGCCATAGTAGTTAACCCGGCGATCCCACCGGCATCTTCTCATCGCCGCCGATAGTTCACCCACCTCCAGAAAGAGCCCCCGTGACCGACTCGCCCGTCATCCGCGACATCCACCCCGACGACGCCGGAGAGGTCCTGACGATCCAGCGCGCCGCCTTCGCCAGCGAAGCGCTGATCTACGGCGACCCCGACATGCCGCCCCTGACCCAGACCCTCGAGGAGCTCGAGGCCGAACTCGTCGAGAACCTCGGCTGCGTCGCGATCGTCGGCCACCGTCTCGTCGGAGCCGTTCGCGCACGCCGTGACGACGAGCTCCTGCTGATCGGTCGCCTCGCCATCGCACCCGATCAGCAGGGCGGGGGCCTCGGGTCGAAGCTCCTCGCCGCCGTCGAGGAACGTGGGCGCCAAGCCGGTGCGACCGAGGCCGAACTGTTCACCGGCGGTCTCAGCGAGGCCAATCAGCGCCTCTACGAGCGCGAGGGGTATCACCGCTCCGAGACCACCCCCGACGGCGAGATCTTCTACCGCAAGCCGCTGACCTGACACCGCGAGAACAGGCGATGCACCGAGAACAGGCCGATTCGCACAGAATCGGCCTGTTCCGGTCGCATCGCCTGTTCTCGTCGCGACGCCGCGGTACTTACGGGGTCGGCATGCCGCCGTTGACGTTGAGCGTCTCGCCGATCACGTAGCTCGATTCCGCGGATGCCAGGTACACGTACGCCGGGGCGAGCTCGGCGGGCTGCCCCATGCGCCCGAGGGGCGTCTCCTCGCCGAACTCCGCGACCTTCTCCTGGGGCTGACCGTCCGAGACCTGCAGCGGCGTCCAGATGGGGCCGGGAGCCACGGCGTTGACGCGGATGCCCTTCGGCGCCAGCTGCTGACCGAGCGCCTTGGTGAAGGCGTTGATGGTCGCCTTCGTCGAGGCGTAGTCGACGAGGATCGCCGACGGCGAGTACGCCTGGATCGAGGTCGTGTTGATGATCGCGGACCCCGCCGGCAGGTGCGGAAGCGCCGCCTTGGTCACCCAGAACATCGCGTACACGTTCGTCTTGAACGTGGCGTCGAACTGCTCGTCGGTGAGGGTCGTGAGGTCCTCGTTGAACAGCTGCTTGCCGCCGTTGTTGACGAGGATGTCGAGTCCGCCGAGTTCCTCGACCGCCTGCGCGACGAGCGCACGGCAGTACTCGGGGTCGCGGAGGTCGCCCGGGATCTGCGCGACGGTCGCGCCGGCCTCGCGGAGGATCCCGGCGATGCGATCGGCATCCTCCTTCTCCTCCGGCAGGTACGACATCGCGACCGAGGCGCCCTCGCGGGCGAAGGCGATCGCGGTGGCCGCGCCGATGCCGGAGTCGGCGCCGGTGATGAGGGCCTTGCGCCCCTCCAGCCGGCCGCTGCCGACGTAGGTGTCCTCGCCGAGGGCGGCCTTCGGGCTCAGCTCGGCATCCAGACCGGGCTCGGGCTGGTGCTGCTTCGACGGCTCGATGTCGGCGTAGAGCTTCGCGGGGTCGGTGAAGGTGTATTGCGTGGTCATGGCGAGTCCTTTCGGGGGGATGCCGCGACGCGAGTCGCCGCGGCGGGGAAGGGTCAGCGGTCGCCGAGGTCGCCCTCGTCGACCACCTCACGGATGACGAGCGCGGCGTTGATGAGCGCGAGATGGCTGAGCGCCTGCGGGAGGTTGCCCCAGAAGGCCCCGTCGTCCTCGGCGATCATCTCGGAGTACATGCCGACGTCGTTCGCCTGCGCGACGAGCGCGTCCATGGCTTCGATGGCCTCGGCGTGGCGGCCGACGCACGCGAGAGCCGTCGCCCGCCAGAAGGCGCACGCGACGAAGGTGTGCTCCTCCTGGTCCATGCCGGTGTACCGGTAGACGAGGTGGTTCGAGGTTCCGAGGCGTTCGGTGATGGCATCCACGGTTCTCGACATGCGCTCGCCCCGGTCGAAACCGGTCGGCGCATGCAGCAGCACCGACGCATCGAGGTCGTCGGAGCCGGGGCGCAGGGTGTAGGCCTGCACCGACTCCGACCAGCAGTTCTCCTCGACCCACGCGTGGATGCGGTCGCGCTCGGCGCGCCAGCGGTCGCCGTTGTCGGGGATGTGGCCGCCGTCCGCGAGCCACTGCGCGTCATCGAGGGCCTTCCAGCAGCCCATCTTCGACGAGGTGTAGTGCTCGAGCTCGGGCAGCTCCCACATGCCGGAATCGGCACGCCGCCAGAGATCGCACGTGCGGTCGGCGACGTCGGCGAGCAGCCGCCCCGTCTGGATGTCGAGGCGGTTTCCGGCCTCGACGTACGTGCGGCACAGGGCGATGAGGTCGCCGTAGACGCCGAGCTGCAGCTGGCCCTGCGCGGGGTTGCCGGTGACCACCGGCTGGTTCCCGTTCCACCCCGGCACCTGGTGCTTCTCCAGGCCGATCTCGGCATCGCCGTCGAGGGTGTACATCACCTGCACCTCGGGACCGTTCTTCCGGATCGTGCGCAGGAGCCACGAGATCGCGGCGTGCGTCTCCTCGCGGAGGCCGAAGCCCACCCACGCGTGCGCCGTATAGGCGAGGTCGCGCACCCACGCGAAGCGGTAGTCCCAGTTCTTCCCGCCGCGCGGGTTCTCGGGGAGCGAGGTGGTCGCCGCCGCCGCGATGGCACCGGTGGGGCTGAACAGCAGGAGCTTGAGGGCGAGCGCGCTGCGCTGCACGTCGTCTGCCCACGGGCCCCGGTACGAGAACTCGTCGGACCACATCTCCCAGCCGCCGATCGTGCGGTCGATCCCGCGGTCGACGTTCTGCGCGTCGGGGATGCGGAGAGGTTCGCCCTCCGTCGCGGCGATCACGAGCAGGTGGCGCGAGCCCTCCGCGGTCGTGAAGCCGCCGTCGATGCTCTCGTCGCCGGCATCCGGCTCGCCGCGGAGCCCGTACTCGTGCCCGGTCACCGCGAGCGAGACGTGCCCGATGCGCATGATCGAGAAGCCGTCGATGCGCTCGGTCCAGGGCGCGGCCGAACGCAGCATCGTCCCCGGCTGCACGCACCAGGCGAACTCGACCTCGCCCGCCACTCCGTCGACGCGACGGGCGAGCTCGGCCCAGGGCAGACGGCCGGCGATCCCCGTCACCATCGCGTCGGTGACGGTGGCGACACCGGAGGCGGTGGTGAAGGTCGTCTCGAGGACGTTGGTGCGTGGGATGTAGCGTCGCGTGACCTCGTACTCCTCCACCGGCGCGAGCTGGATGCACCCCCCTGCCGATTCGTCGACGAGCCGGGCGAAGACCGGTCGCGAGTGGATGTTGGGGAGCGGAAGCCAGTCGACGCCGCCGTCCAGCCCGATCAGCGCGACCGTCCGCCCGTCGCCGATCGCGGCGTAGTCGCGCAGCGGGCGGGACGGCGGAGGCGGGGTCGTGAGCACGGTCCCACGCTAGGAACCGTCTCGCGCCGCGCTTCGGGGGTTGTCGATCGCGTGCCGAGCGGGTACGGGGCCGGTACCGCGGCACCGTCGCCCTCGCAACCCCCGACCGTCGCCGCGACGCACGACCTAACGTCGAGGGCGACAGCGAGTGAAAGGAACGCGCATGTCCCCCACCACGAAGGACACCCCGACCAAGAACCGCCGTCGCCCGGCCCGCGGCGGCAGCGGCCCCGAGACCACCGACGAGCAGAACGCCGAGAAGGGCTTCCAGGCTTCGGAGAAGCTCACCGACAGCCTGCAGGCCGTCCTCATCGACCTCATCGAGCTGTCGATCCAGGGCAAGCAGGCGCACTGGAACGTCGTCGGGAAGAACTTCCGCGACACCCACCTGCAGCTCGACGAGATCATCGACGCCGCGCGCGAGTTCAGCGACACGGTCGCGGAGCGCATGCGGTCGCTCCACGCCCTGCCCGACGGCCGCAGCGACACCATCGCCGAGACGACGACCCTCCCGGAGTTCCCGCAGGGCGAGGTGGACACGGCCGAGGTCGTCGACCTCATCACCGAGCGCCTCGACGCGACCGTCGGCACCGTGCGCGCCGTGCACGACGACGTCGACGAGGAGGACCCGACCAGCGCCGACATCCTGCACGGCATCCTCGAGCGTCTCGAGCAGCTGTCGTGGATGGTCAGCGCGGAGAACCGCGTCGCGCGGAAGTAACCTCATCGGACGATGACACCGGATGCCGGGGCTCGAGGGCCTCGGCATCCGTCGTTCCGGCAAGGATCAGCTGCGTGCGAACGTCTGGGCTGGGCTGCTCTCCCCACGCGCGAACCGGGCATTCCAGCGAGCTTCCGACTCTGCGAAGCGGCGCTCCATGCGATGTTCCATCCGGGCGAATATCCACTTCATCCCGCTCAGGATCGCCGCGGCGAAGGTCACGAAAAAGGCGGCGAGCGCGATGATCGCTTGAGCGGTGTCGACGTTCACGGGCAGGTCCTTTCAGCGGGGTGTCGTCGAACCTACGCCGCCGCCGGTCGCCCTGCACGCGTACGTGCGCGAACCGTGGACAACTTCACCCCGCGATCCACCGGGGAGGAAGGGTCAGAGCCGCAGCACCTCGGTGACGCGCACGATCGCCGTGCCCTCTTCCTCGGAGGCGCCGAGATCGACCTCGGCGCGGATGCGCCAGTCGTGGTCGCCGGCGGGGTCGTCGATCGTCTGCTCGACGCGCCAGACGCCGTCCGTCGCCGCGGACTCGTCGATGTCGACGAGTGCGGAGGACCGCGATGCGCCCCCGGTGCCGATGCTGTCGTGCTCGTCGAAGTAGCGGTCGAGAACGCCCGGCCAGTCGACGTCGGGATCGAGTCCGACTAGTTCGTCGTCGCGCTGGAGGGCGGCGAGCTGGACGCGGCGGAACATCTCGTTGCGTACGAGCACGACGAACGCGCGGCGGTTCGTGAGGATCGACGGCGGCGCGGGGGGCACCACCGGGGCCGACGGGTCGTCGGCGGGGTTGATCAGCTGCTCCCACTCGTCGACGAGGCTCGAATCCACCTGGCGCACGAGCTCGCCGAGCCACGCGATGAGGTCGAGCAGGTCGGGCGTCTGCGCGTCGACCGGCACCGTCTGACGGATCGCGCGGTAGGCGTCGCTCAGGTAGCGCAGGACCAGCCCCTCGCTGCGGGCGAGCTGGTACAGCGAGACGTATTCACCGAACGAGCACGCCCGCTCGAACATGTCCCGCACGACCGACTTCGGCGACAATTCGAAGTCGCGGATCCACGGCTGGCTCGACGCGAACACCTCGTACGCCTGCGCCAGCAACGCGTCGAGGGGTTTGGGCCAGGTGATCTCCTCGAGCAGTTCCATCCGCTCGTCGTACTCGATGCCCTCGCGCTTCATCGCGGCCACGGCCTCGCCCCGCGCGCGGAACTGCTGCTGCGACAGGATCGGACGCGGATCGTCGAGCGTCGCCTCGATCACGCTGACGACGTCGAGGGCGTAGTGCCCCGTGCCGACCGACGACGCCGGGGGCGCGGCATCCGGCCCCCTGCCGAGTTCGACGTCGGGGTCGAGCATCTCGATCGCGGCGAGCGCGAACGGCGACAGCGGCTGGTTGAGCGCGAAGTTCGGCTGCAGGTCGACGGTGAGCCGGATGCCGCCCTCCCCCGCCTCGACCACGCCCGCCTGCACCAGGGTGCGGAAGATCGCGATGGCACGGCGGGCGAGGTCGTACTGCCGGGGGCGCGGCTCGTGATTGTCGAAGACCAGGGAGCGGACGTTGCCGAACACGTCGCCACCGCGGGCGATGACGTTGATGAGCATCGCGGCCGTGAGCTTCATCTGCGGCTGCAGCGGTTCGGGCTCGGCCGCCACCAGGCGGTCGTAGCTCTGCTCGGTCCAGTTGACGAACCCCTGCGGCGCCTTCTTGCGCACGATCTTCTTCTGCTTCTTCAGGTCGTCGCCGGCCTTGAGGATCTGCGCGGCGTTCTCGATCTCGTGATCGGGTGCCATGACGACGACGGTTCCCGCGGTGTCGTACCCCGCGCGGCCCGCGCGGCCGGCGATCTGGTGGAACTCGCGGGCCGACAGCTGGCGCATGCGCGTGCCGTCGTACTTCGTGAGGGCCGTCAGGAGCACGGTGCGGATGGGGACGTTGATGCCCACGCCCAGCGTGTCGGTGCCGCAGATGACCCGCAGGAGCCCGCGCTGGGCGAGGGTCTCGACGAGCCGCCGGTACCGGGGCAGCATGCCCGCGTGGTGCACGCCGATGCCCGCGCGCACGTAGCGCGAGAGGGTCTTGCCGAAGCCGGTGGTGAAGCGGAATCCGCCGATCGCCTCGGCGATCTCGTCGCGCTGCTCACGGCCGATGATCCGGATCGACGACAGCGCCTGAGCCCGCTCCATCGCCGCCGCCTGGGAGAAGTGGACGACGTAGACCGGGGCCTGCTTCGTGTCGAGAAGCTCCTGCACCGTCTCGTGCACGGGGGTGCGGGCGTACTCGAAGTGCAGCGGCACGGGCCGTTCCACTCCCGTGACACGGGCGGTGGCCCGCCCGGTGCGGCGGGAGAGATCGTCGGCGATGTCGGCGACGTCGCCGAGAGTCGCCGACATGAGGATGAACTGCGCCCGGGTCAGCAGCAGCAGGGGCACCTGCCACGCCCACCCGCGGTCGGGTTCGCCGTAGTAGTGGAACTCGTCCATCACGATCTGATCGACGGCCGCGTCCGATCCCTGACGCAGAGCGAGGTTGGCGAGGATCTCCGCCGTGCAGCAGATGATCGGCGCGTCGGAATTGACCGAGGAGTCCCCCGTCACCATGCCGACGTTCTCCGCGCCGAAGATCTCGACCAGCGCGAAGAACTTCTCACTCACGAGAGCCTTGATCGGGGCCGTGTAGTAACTGCGGCCGCCCCGGGCGAGGGATGCCGCGTGCGCGGCGACCGCGACGAGGGACTTGCCCGTCCCCGTCGGGGTCGACAGGATCACGTTGGCGCCGGAGACGATCTCGATGATCGCCTCGTCCTGGGCGGGGTAGAGAGTCAATCCGCGGCTGCTCGCCCACTCCACGAACCCGAGGTAGGCGGCATCCGGGTCGCTGCCTGCGGGCACATGGTCGAGGAGCGAGGTCACTGGACCACCCTCTCATCCCCCCGGTCGCCGCCCGGCCGCACGGACTCACTCCGCGTCGGAGAAGACCCCCACGTGGTCGCCGTCGCGCACGAACTGCAGCGAGCTGCCGACGGGGAATCGCGCCCGGAAGGCGTCGGGCAGGTCGGGCGTCACGACGAACTCGATCGTGGCGGGGAAGGCCCCCGCGCCGCACCCGCCGTACCGGTACCCGATCTGCGACGCGGTGATGTCGCCCGACGCGGGGATGGTCGACGTGTCGATGAGGATGAGGCACTCGGCTCGAGTTCCCGACGAGTCGACCTGCGTCGTCCCGGCGTACGCGGTGAGACCGTGGAAGTCGGCGTAGACGGACACCTCCGACGAATCGAACCCCATGCTCCTCACCGGGGAGTCGTCGGCGGACGGGTCGGCCCGCAGCGTATCGACCTGTGCGACGCCCGCGGTCCGCGCGACGGGCACGAACGTCGTCGCCGCGATCGACGCGGCGCTGGCGACGGCGGCGACGGCCGCGAGCGACCCCGCCCACAGCCACAGCGTGCGCGCACGCCGCACCACCGGGCGCCGGGCGGGGGGCTCGCCGGACTCCACGTCATCGTCGTCGACGACGAGCGGCGCGGCGTCCGGAGCCGTGGGCGGGGTTACCGACGGCCGCTCGACGGCCTCGACCCGAGCCAGACGCTCGAGGTCCTCCAGTTCCTGCAGCCGCTCCACGGCGGCGGGATCGCGATCCAGGTCGGCATCCGGCCCGTACGCCCGAGCGCGGAGGGCCTGCAGCTCGCTCCGCAGCTCGACATCCATGCCCTGCATCGTGCCACAGCCCGGACGCGTCGGGGCCGTCGCCTCCATTCGCGGGAATAGACCAGCGGATGCCGCGTTGCACCCGTCATGCGCTCCTTCGGCACTCTCTCCTTCGGGCACTACGGCCCCCTCGGCGGCGGCCATCATCTCTCCGCCGGCGACTCGATGCTGCAGGCGATCGACCTCGCCCAGGGCATGGACGATCTCGGCGTGAACGGCGTCTCGTTCCGCGTCCACCACTTCGCCCGACAGCAGGCCGCACCGATGCCGCTGCTCGCCGCGATCGCGGCACGCACCTCGCGCATCGAGGTCGGCACCGGTGTCATCGACATGCGGTACGAGAACCCGCTGATGCTCGCCGAGGAGGCGGCGTCCGTCGATCTCATCAGCGGCAACCGGCTCGCCCTCGGCGTGAGCCGTGGCTCACCCGAGACGGTCCTCCGCGGCTACGAGGCGTTCGGTTACACCGGGTCCGAGGACCCGCGCGGAGCCGACATCGCCCGTGACCACTTCGACCTGTTCCTCCGCGCGATCGACGGGGAAGGGCTCGCCGAGCGCGACCCGATGAGCCCCTTCGGCGGCGGCGCGGGGCTCCAGCGGATCGAGCCGCACTCCCCCGGCCTGCGGAAGCGCATCTGGTGGGGCGCCGGCACGACGGCGACGGCCGAGTGGGCGGGGCGCACGGGCGTGAACCTCATGTCGTCGACGCTCCTCACCGAAGCCGACGGCACACCGTTCGACATCCTGCAGGCACGCCAGCTCGACGCGTTCCGCGAGGCGTGGACTCAGGCCGGACACGCCGGCGAGCCGCGCACGTCGGTCAGCCGCAGCATCTTCCCCATCGTGAGCGACGAGGACCGCCTGTACTTCGGCGGCTCGGCCGGTTCCGACCAGATCGGCGTCATCGACGGCATGCGCTCCACGTTCGGCAAGACGTACGCCGCCGAGCCCGACGTGCTCATCGAGCAGTTGCAGAACGACGCGGCCGTGATGAGCGCCGACACCCTGATGCTCACGATCCCGTCGCAGATGGGGGTGGACTTCAACCTCCGCCTCATCGAGAACTTCGCGACGCACGTCGCGCCCGCCCTCGGCTGGCAGTCGACCCTCGCGGCCGTCTGAGCGAACGACGGAGCCCCGGATGCCATGGCATCCGGGGCTCTTCGTATATGGGGCGATCAGATGCCGGGGAATCCCGGTGTCCGCTCGACCGGTGCCGGATCGGGGTGCACGACCCGGAAGGCGGCGATATCGCGGACGTTCTTCTGCACCGCGACCACGGCGAACAGGCTCATCGCGAAACCGATCCCGTAGAACCCCTTCTCCGACAGCAGGAGCTCGGCGTTCCACAGTCCGATCGACATGAGCGCCAGGGCCGCGAGCAGCATCGCCCACGCGACGCCCAGGTACGCGCCGGTCACGGGCACGTCCTCCGCGCGGTCGCGCACGGCCTTCTGGACGGAGATGGCGGCGAAGAGGCCGAGCAGGAAGACCGCGAGGAAGTATCCCTTCTCGGCGAGTTCCATGTGGGCGTTCGCCAAGCCGATGAAATACACGGAGGCACCGAGCCCCAGCGCCACCCACGAGGCCCCGACGAACGCGGCGGTCGGCCGTCCGATCTCGAGGTGCGTCTGCTGATCCATCATTGGGTCCAACCTTCCTCTCGGGCCTCGCGGACGAGGCATATGCATTTCGAGGAAGGTAGCGGCCAGCGCATGCGACTACAGCCATATGCATGTCTCTCGGACCGTTTTCCCGCCCATGGGCGCGGAAGCATAGTCAGTCGATCCCCGGGGCTCAAGGGCACGCGGCCGGCGCCTCCCTCGGCCTAACGTCTCCGAGGCGCTCCATCCAGCAGGAGCGCTGTGCCAAACCCCGGCACCTCGCAGCAAGGAGAACATCATGCTCTGGACCATCCTCGGTCTCCTCATCGTCGGCCTCATCGCCGGCTTCATCGCTCGCGCCGTCATCCCCGGCAAGCAGAGCATGAGCATCCTCATGACCATCGTCCTGGGAATCGTCGGCTCGTTCGTCGGTGGGTTCCTCGGATTCCTCGTCTTCGGCAGCGACCCGATGGGCGGATTCCTCCAGCCGTCGGGCATCATCGGCTCCATCATCGGCGCGATCATCGTGCTCGGGATCTACGTCTTCGCCACGCGCGGTCGCAGCGCCCGCACGCGCTGACATCCGCCGCCGGATGCCCCCGCCGCCTCGGCTCACGCCGGGCGACGGGGGCATCTCGCGTGTCGGACCACGGGTGGCATCCGAGTTCGTGACGGTGACCGTGCCGCACCCTATGCTGACGCCGTGAACCCGACACGTCGAACCGCCCTGCTCTCCCCGGCGCTCGCGCTGGTGCTGACCGCCATCCTCAGCGGGTGCGCGGGCGGCACCACGACCGCGGATCCCGCCGCGAACTCCTCCGCCGTAGCGCCCTCCGCCTCCGCCGCGATCGTCGAGACCCCCGCGCCCGCCGACCCGAGCGCTCCGGCGGAGAACTGCATCCCCTCCGACGTCACGGCCGCCGGCATCCCCCTCGTGGACGGAACCGTCGTGTGCGACCTCGTGCGCGGGGAGCTGAACGACGGGACGCTGTCGATCGTCATCCAGGTCGGCTCGGTCGACGAGGGATTCTCGCAGGCGACGAGCGCGCTCACCGCGGCCGGCTACAGCGCAGGCGTCACCTCGCCCGAAGCGTCCAATTTCACCAATGGCACGTACACGGTGCTGGTCTCGGTCACCGAACAGGACCCGTACGGGGCCGTCGTCACCTACGCGCTGTCGCCGGCGTGATCGCGGCACCCGAGGGGATCCGGGGCGTTCCCGACCGTCCCCCGGGCACGACGGTCGCCGCCCTCGCCGATCGCGTCGAGCGGGCGGCATCCGGATCTCCCCGCTTCCTGCTCGGGATCGCGGGAAGCCCCGGCAGCGGCAAGACGACGCTCGCCACGCTGCTCGTCGCCGAACTGAACACCCGGGACCCCGGTACGGCAGCGGCGCTGCCGATGGACGGCTTCCACCTCGCCAATGCGACGCTCGACCGGCTCGGCCGCCACGACCGCAAAGGTGCGATCGACACGTTCGACGGCTGGGGCTTCCTCGCGCTCCTGCACCGCGTCCGCACCGAGACCGAACACACGGTGTTCGCGCCGAGCTTCCGCCGCGAGGTCGACGAGGGCGTCGCGGGCGAGATCGCGATCGATCCGGACGCGCGCGTGGTCGTCGTGGAGGGCAACTACCTGCTCGTCGACGACGGCCCGTGGGCGCGCGTGCGCGCCGCGCTCGACGAGGCATGGTTCTGCTCCGCACCGGACGCTGTTCGCGAGGCGCGCCTCGTCGAGCGGCATACACGGCACGGCCGCACCGTCGAGGCTGCGACGGCGTGGGCCCGGGATGTCGACGGAGCCAACGCCGCACTGATCGAGGCGACGCGCGTCCGGGCGGATCTCGTCGTGTCGGGAGAGATCGTCTAGGCGACGGCGAGCGTCGACACCGCGAGGTCGAGGACCGGCAGGACGTCGCGGTCGAGGACGACCGTGCAGACGACCCGCTCGGCGACCTCGAAGCCCACGGCGTAGACGAACGGGTCGGTATCGATGTGCAGCGCCGACCGCCGCTCCCCGTCGACCACCAGCGACGAGGGCGCCACGGCCGAGTGTGCGACCTCGCCGGCGAAGTTCACGCCGATCTGAGTCGGCAGCCCGAGCTGCTCCCGGAACGAGTTCCGCAGCACATGGTTCGCGTGATGGACCAGCTGGCTCGACACCGTGGCATCCTGACGCTCCGAGCCGTAACGGGCGGTGCGCACCGCCTCCTGCAGCATCGGGTAGCGCAACAGCTGCGCCGTCTCGACGATCCATGCGGGGCGTGGCCATGGCGGCTCCTCCTCGATCGACCGTCGCGTGCGCTCATCGAGTTCGCGCTCGTTGCGCGGGTCTTCGTGATTCTCCGGATGCCGCCAGAAGGTGTAGCCGAACGTCACCGCCCACTCCTCCTGCGCGGAGCCGAGTCCTCCCTCGACGAAACCGGCGATCGGTAGCGGCGAGAGCGCGGGCTGCGGCGTCAGCTCCATGACCGGGAACGGCACAGCGCGCACCCGCGCGTCCGCGGCCAGCCGCGGGTCGGGGGCGTCCTGCGGGATCACGCCGGCGAACTCCATCCCCTCAGTGTGCCGCCGACGACGCGGTATTGACATCCCGCACGCCACCTCCTAGGTTCATTACTCAAGTAACTAACCCAAGGAGTCCGATGCTCGACGACGGCAAGCCGATCTTCATCCAGATCGCGGAGTCCATCGCCGACGGCGTGCTCGCCGGCAGCTACCCGGAAGGCACGCAGGTCCCGTCGACGAACGAGCTCGCCGCCTTCCACCGCATCAACCCCGCCACCGTCGGCAAGGGTCTCGGACTCCTCGTCGACCGCGGCATCCTGCACAAGAGGCGCGGACTCGGCATGTTCGTCAGCGAGGGCGCCCGCCAGCGGCTCCGCGACGAACGCACCACGGCCTTCCGCGCCGGGTTCGTCGCGCCGCTGCTCGTCGAGGCGCGTTCGCTCGGCCTCGACCTCACCGACATCCACCGCATCATCGATCAGGAAGGGGCATCCTCATGACGCAGCCCGCCGTCCGCCTGTCGGGGGTGTCGCGGCGCTTCCGGCGCACGCGGGCCCTCGACGACCTCACCCTCGACATCCCCGCCGGCTCCATCACCGGACTCCTCGGTCGCAACGGCGCCGGGAAGACGACGCTCATGTCGATCATCGCCGGACACGACCGCCCGTCGACGGGATCCGTGGAGGTGTTCGGCAACGACCCGTTCGAAGACGCCCCGACGATGTCCTCCATCAGCTTCGTCCGCGACAACCAGCGCTACCCCGACGAGTTCACACTGCGACAGGTACTCGAAGTGGCTCCCCTGTTCCACGCGGGCTGGAGCGCCGACATCGCCGAGCACCTCGTCCACGGCTTCCGCCTCCCTCGCAAGACGGCGATCAAGAAGCTCTCCCGGGGCCAGGCCTCCTCGCTCGGGATCGTCCTGGGGCTCGCCTCGCGCGCTCCGCTGACGATCTTCGACGAGCCCTACCTCGGACTGGATGCCACGGCCCGCCGGTTCTTCTACGACACCCTCATGCAGGACTATCTGGACCACCCGCGCACGATCCTCGTCTCCACGCACCTCATCGACGAGATGGAACCGCTGCTCGAGCACGTCGTGATCGTCGACGAAGGACGCCTGGTCCGGACCGCCGCCGCCGACGACCTCCGCGGAAGCGCCGTCACCGCCAGCGGCCTGACCAGCGCCGTGGAGGCGCTGACTCCGGGGCACCGCGTCCTCCAGCGACGGACGATCGGCGGTCTCACGTCCGTCGTCCTCGAGACGCCCGCCGACGAGGAGCTCCGAGCCGAAGCCGGTCGTTCGGGCGTGCAGCTCACGCCCGCCACCCTGCAAGACCTCGTCGCCGCCTACGGCGTCGAGTCCGAGTCGCTGGAAGGAACGCGCGCATGACCACCCTCACCGCCGACGCTCGGCGCGGCGCCACTCCGCTCGACGTCCTCCGCCTGCACTTCTCGCAGCGCGGCCTGCTCCTTCGGACCCCGCCCCTGATCATGCTCGTCGTCTTCGCACTGACCGTCGTCTTCGCCGTGATCTTCGTCCGGATGGGCTCCGTGCCCGGCAGCAGCGAGTGGGTTCAGAACAGCAGGAGCAACGCCGCCGTCTTCTGGGCCCTCCCGGGATTCTTCGGCTGGCTCGGCGTACAGACGGTCTCGTTGACCTTCCCTCTCGCGTTGTCTCTGGGAACGACCCGCCGGACATTCGTGATCGGCACGGTCCTGAGCCACGTCGCGATCTCCCTCTATGTCACGGCGATGCTGCTCGTCCTCCTCGGCATCGAGCTGGCGACGGGGCACTGGTTCTTCCACATCTACATGACCGACGTCTGGCTCCTCGGCGCCGGTGATCCGTTCCAGCTCGCCGCGACATCGTTCCTCGCGACGCTGACGGTCCTTTCGGTCGGCGGTTTGTTCTCCGCCGCCTGGGTGCGGTTCGGGGCGCTCGGGCCGATAGCCCTCGCCGCGGTGCTGGTGCTGGTGCTGGGCTTCACCGCGATCCTGGTCATCCCGTTCGCGGCCGACGCCCAGCCCTGGTGGGCCGCGCTGGCCGCCGGGATCGCCATCGCCGCCGCGGTCCTCGGGCAGTACGCGCTTCTGCGCCGCGCGTCGGTGCGCTGACCGTGGCCGCAGCGCTGCGGGGCTCACGTCCGGGCCCCGGCCGGGAGGCGGATCCGTGTCGTTGCACCTGACGCCCCTCGCCGCCGCGGGAGCGGACCGCGACGACCTCGTCACCTTCCTCACCCGCAACGTCTTCCCGTTCCATGTACGTCCGCGGACCACCGCGGGACAGGCGGGTGCGGCGATCGACGCCGGGCGATGGGGCGACGACGAGATCGAGACGTTCTGGATCGACGACGAGGAGCGCGGCCGGGTCGGCGTCGTCCGCCTGGACGATCTCGCCGACGCGACGGCGATGGTCGATCTGCGACTGGGCGAGCAGCACCGGGGGTTCGGTCTCGGGGCCGCCGCCCTCACCGCGGCGACGGACCGCGTCTTCCGGGAGCACCCCGGCGTCATCCGCCTCGAGGGTCAGACGCGCGCGGACAACATCGCCATGCGCCGGACCTTCGAGCGCTGCAGGTGGGTTCTCGAGGCGCACTATCGCGACGGCTGGCCGGTCGCGGACCGCGAGCCCGTGGCATCCGTCGCCTACAGCGTGCTGCGCCGCGACTGGGCGAACGGCACGACGACACCCGTGCCGTCGTTGGTGCCCGACGATCGGGCACGGGTCATCGCCGCGGCGTGGGCGGCCGAGGAGCGGCTGCTCACGCCCGGCGTCCGCGGCGACTCGGCCGCCCTGCGCCGGCTGCTCGCGGAGGACTTCGTCGAGATCGGCCAGTCCGGACGCCGCTGGACACGTGACGACATCATCGCCGCGCTGGTCTCCGACCCCGGTCGTGGCGACGGCGAGCTGAGCGAGCGCGAGGCGCGACGGCTCGCGCCCGGACTGGTGCTGCTGCAGTACCTGCTGCGCTTCGACGGACGGAACAGCCGCCGCGCGTCGATCTGGCGCTGCGAGCCCGAACCGCGGTGCGTGTTCCACCAGGGCACGTCGGTTCCGTAGCCCTCACCGCGGCGGCGGCACCGGCATCGTGCTCTCGAGCGCGCCTGTGGACAGCCGCCGCGCGATGTCGGAGGTTCGTGGCAGCATGTGTGCATGCCTGATCGGCCGCCCGTGTTCGACGATCGGGAGGATGCCGTCCTCACCGACGCCGTCGCCGCGCTCGTCGAGAGCGAGCGGGCGCTGGCCGAGCTCGAGGCGGCCCGCGTCGTGCAGTTCGCCGCCGCGATGCGGGTCGCGCTCGAGCGGTCAAAGCACCGCCCGCGCGCGGTGCAGGAACGCGAGATGGCGCTGCGGTCCATCGCGGCCGAGATCGGCGTGGCGCTCCGCTGGAACGACCGCACGGTCCAACGCCGCCTCGGCGAGGCTCTCCAACTGGTCGACGACTTCCCGGCGACGCTGCGGGCTCTCGCCGAGGCGCGGATCTGGGGCGCAGCGTCACCGACCGCCCCGAGCGCTCCGTCGCTTTCGCGCCCGAACCGGATCCGCCGCCGTTCTGACGAACGACCCCGGGCTCAGCGCCCGTTGCGGTCCGCGGCCGAACGCGGCGGAGCCGACGCGACGTCGAGCGTGTCGAGGCCGCGCAGCGACGTCCAGATCAGCTCCTCGCCCTTCGCCGCGTGCTGCGACGCGCGGACGGCGCGCTCATCGGCCCACGAGTTCAACACGTGGCCGCTGTGACCGCGCACGTGCTCGAGCACCACATCGGGAAGACCCGCCGCGCGGCGGGCGTCGCGGGCCGCGATGAGCGCCTCGAGGATGCCGCGATTGGCGACGGGCTTCTTCGCCGAGGTGACCCAGCCGCGACGACGGTGACCGTCCATCCAGGACGAGTACGTGTCGATGGCGTACTTCGAGTCGGCCTGCACCACGAGGTCGCGGACGTCGGCGTGGTCCGTGATCGCGTGCAGCAGACCCAGGAGCTCGCCGATGTTGTTCGTGCCCTCGGGGATCGATCCGGCGGCCCAGTGGCCGTCCTCGCCGACCCAGGCCCACCCGGCCGGTCCGGGGTTCCCCTTGCACGCGCCGTCGGTGGCGACGACGTAGCGGTCGGAGGACGCGGGCGCGGAGGAACTACTCATCCCTCTAGTCTCCCCGACCGCGTACGCGTCCCCGACCGAGCCGCCTCAGCTGCTGCTGCTGTCCGCCTTCTTGCCGCCCGCTTCGAGCACGTCGCCGGCGGGGAGCTCCTGGTGTCCGCCGAACTGCAGGCGCATCGCGGAGAGCACCTGATTGGCGAAGTGGTCCTCGCCGCGAGAGGCGAAGCGCTCGAACAGCGACGAGGCGAGCACGGGCACCGGAACACCGGTGTCGACGGCCGCCTTCACCGTCCAGCGCCCCTCGCCCGAATCGGAGACGCGCCCGGCGAGGCCGTCGAGCGTCGGGTTCTGAGCGAGAGCCGCCGCCGTGAGATCGAGCAGCCAGGACGAGATCACCGACCCGCGCCGCCACAGCTCGGACACCTTCGCCGTGTCGATGTCGAACTGGTAGAACTCCGGCTCCTCCAGCGGGGCGACCTCGGCGGAGTGCTCGCCCTGCTTGAGACCCGCGTCGGCGTTGTTGAGGACGTTCAGTCCCTCGGCGAGCGCGGCCATGATGCCGTACTCGATGCCGTTGTGGACCATCTTCACGAAGTGCCCGGCCCCCGACGGACCGCAGTGGAGGTAGCCGCGTTCCTCGGGGGTGTAGTCACCCGTCCGGCCGGGTGTGCGCTCGATGTCGCCGGGCCCCGGAGCGATCGTGCGCAGGACGGGCTCGAGGTGGGCGACGGCCTCGTCGTGCCCGCCCACCATGAGGCAGTAGCCGCGCTCGAGACCGAACACGCCGCCGCTCGTGCCGATGTCGACGTAGTGGATGCCGGTGTCCTGCAGCTTCGCGGCCCGACGCACGTCGTCGCGATAGTTGGAGTTGCCGCCGTCGATGATGATGTCGCCGGCTTCGAGGACCTCCGCGACCTGGTCGACGACCGAGCCGGTGAGCCCGGCGGGGATCATGAGCCAGACGGCGCGCGGCTTCTCGAGCTTGGACGCGAGGTCCGCGATGCTCGACGCGCCGGTGGCGCCCTCCGCGGCCAGGGCCGCCACGGCATCCTGGTTCACGTCGTAGACCACGCAGTCGTGGCCGTCCTTCATGAGTCTGCGGACGATGTTGGCGCCCATCCGTCCGAGTCCGACCATGGCGAGTTGCATCCGTACCCCATTCGTCTGAATCCGCCGCGACGGGCGGCACTGACGAGTCTAGGAGCGCGCGCGACCGAGGCGGCCGGGTCATCCCTGGAAGTCGTCGGGGTCGACGTCGTCGAGGAACTTCCGGAACTCCTCGACGCGGTCGTCGTCGCCGCGCGCGTCGAACTCGACCGCCCCCTCGGGCACCCCTGCCTCGGCGAGGACCGCCTCGGCCACCGCGATCGGCGCGTCCGTCCGCGCCGCTAGAGCGATGGCATCCGAGGGTCTCGCATCGATCACGAGCGGCCCACGGGGCGTCTGCACGTGGATCTCGGCGTAGAACGTGCCCTCGAACAGCCGCGTCACCTCGACCCGATCGACGGATGCCGACAGCGCCCGCAGCATCACGACCATCAGGTCGTGCGAGAGCGGGCGCGGCGTCACCGCACCCTCGGTCGCGACGAGGATCGACATCGCCTCCTGCGGACCGATCCACACGGGGAGGACGATCCCCTCCTCGGCGGCCGTGCCGGGCAACGGGGAGAGGAGGATGACGTGCTGCTGGGCGGAATCCAGGGCCACGCCGAGCACGCGAACCGGGACCATGACGCCATCGTACGGGGCGGCCGACGCGGCGGAAGGGTCAGCGCAGGACGCCGAGGGCCCGCGCGGCGGAGACCGCCGCGGTGCGCGAGGAGACGCCGAGCTTGGAGAACACGTGGGCGAGGTGCGACTTCACCGTCGCGTCGGTGATGTGCAGTCGTGCCGCGACGTCGGCGTTGGACGCACCCCGCGCGACCAGCCGGAGCACCTCGATCTCGCGGGCCGAGAGGCTCACCCGCGGTTCGCGCAATCGCGCCAGCAGGCGCCCCGCGATCGCGGGCGCCAGGGCGCTCTGCCCGGCGGCCGCGGCCCGGACACCGGCGAGCAGCTCGTGCGGCGGCGCGTCCTTGAGCAGGTACCCGCTCGCCCCGGCCTCGACGGCCCCGAGGATGTCGCCGTCGGTGTCGTAGTTGGTGAGCACGAGCACGTAGGGCGGAGCCGCCAGCGCGCGGACGCGTCGGGTGGCCTCGGCCCCGGCGGCGCGGTCGCCGAACTGCAGGTCCATGAGCACCAGTTCCGGCGAGAGCTCGGCGGCCAGGGCGACGGCGGCGTCCGGGGTCGACGCCTCGCCGACGACCTCGATGTCGACCTCGCCCTCGAGCAGCGCCCGCACTCCGGCGCGCACGACGGGGTGGTCGTCGGCGATCACGACCCGGATCACAGCGCGACCCCCCGCAGGGTGACCGCGACGACCGTGCCGGCCCCCGCCGCGCTGACGACCGTGAGGTCGCCGTCGAGCTGCTCGACGCGCTCGCGCATCGCCCGCAGACCGAACGAATCGGTCCCGGATGCCGTCTCCTCGGCGCTCGCGGGATCGAACCCGCGGCCGTCGTCGGCGACCGTCAGCCGCACGTCGTCGCCGTCCTGCACGAGGTCGACGCGCACGACCGTGGCATCGGCGTGCTGGGCGACGTTGGCCAGGGCGCCCTGCGCGATGCGCAGCAGCGCCGCCTGCGCATCCATCGGCAGCCCCACTTCGCCCGGGATCGCGGTCTCGACGTCGACGCCCTCGCGCTGCGCCCAGCCCTCGGCCAGTCGCTGCAACGCGGATCCCAGGCCCCGGTCCAGGGTCGGCGGCGCGAGCTCGCGGATGAACCGCCGCGTCTCGGCGAGGCCGTCGGCGGCGGTCTGCCGGGCCAGACGGATGTGCGCGATGCCGGGGCCCGTGGCATCCGCCCGCTCCGCCGCGTGGAGCAGCATCTGGATGCTCGACAGCCCCTGGGCGACGGTGTCGTGGATCTCGCGCGCCAGACGAGCGCGCTCCGCGAGGACGCCCTGTTCGCGCTCGGTCGCCGCGAGGCGATCCCGCGTGGCGAGGAGTTCGGCCACGAGCGCCTCCCGCTCGACGCTGCGGCGCTGGAGCGCGCCGTAGCCCAGGCCGATGAGCAGTGCCACGCCCGCGCCGACGACCGGACCGACCACGCCCCCGACGGTGAGGCCGCCGTGCACCGCGAACGCCGCGATCGTGAGCCCGGTGGCCGCGACGACCGCTGCCGGCCCGACCCATCCCGGCAGCACGTGCAGGTAGAGGAAGAACAGCGGGAACACGATGTACGCGGCCTCGGGCACGAGCCACATCAACGGCGCCCACACCAGCGTGAGCGCGCACACCCAGGCGATGCCGCCGGCTGGCCGCCCCCGGCGGGCGAGCCACAGCCCCGCGAGATACACCGCAGCCAGCAGCGCGGCGAGGGCGAGCGCCCACGGCGAACCGCCGGTCCAGACGACGCGGACGACGACGAGCGCGAGGAGCCCGGCGAAGAGTGCGTGGAGCCCCGCGCGCAGCCCGGTGAACACGGGAGCCAGGGTGCGGTGCGGCATATCGGTTCCAGCGTACGGACGCCGCCCCCGTCGCGGATCATCCGAAAGGTGGAGAGGGAGTTCGCCCGCCCCGCCGATGACCCGCCGGAGCATCCCGGGGAGGGTGGAATCACCGGCGAGATCCGCCGGAGAAAAGGAGGCGACGTGTACGTCGCATGGCGGGATCTGCGGTTCGCCCGCGGGCGATTCGCCCTCATCGGGGCGGTCGTTGCGCTCATCACCCTGCTCGTCGGATTCCTCTCGGGACTCACCGGGGGCCTGGCCGCACAGAACGTGTCCGCGGTCCTGCAACTCCCCGGCGACCGGCTCGTGCTGCATGCCGAGGGGTCGGCGGCCGCGACCTTCGCCGACTCCACGCTCGACGCCGACACCGTCGCGACGTGGCGGGACGCCGCGGGGGTGGAGGGCGTGAGCCCGGTCGGCATCGTCCAGGGCCGCGCCGAAGGCCCGGGCGGAAGCGGGGGCGTCGCCCTGTTCGGCCTCGATTCGGGCGCCGGAAGCACCGACCTCACCGCCCTCACACCCTCGGCGGACGGGGAGGCCGGACTCTCCGCCGGCGCGGCGAGCGCGCTCGGAGCGGCGGTCGGCGACGACATCACGGTGGCCGGGACCACCTACCGGGTGGCCTCCATCGGGGGCGACTCCTGGTACAGCCACACGCCCGTCGTCGCGCTCACGCCGACCGCGTGGGCGGCCCTCGACACCCGCCTCGGCGGCTCGGGAGAGGCGACCGTGCTCGCCGTGAGCGGGGCGCCCGACTGGGACTCCCTCACCGCCGCGACAGCGACGACGGCGACGAGTCCGCTGGCGAGCCTGACGGCCCTGCCGACGTTCCGCTCCGAGATCGGGTCCCTGGCCCTGATGATCGCGATGCTCTTCGGGGTCTCCGCTCTCGTCGTCGGCGCCTTCTTCACCGTCTGGACCATGCAGCGCTCCGGCGACATCGCCGTGCTGAAGGCCCTCGGGGCCGGAACGGGCGCCCTCGTGCGCGATGCGCTGGGTCAGGCCGTGGTCGTCCTCGTCGTCGGCGTCGGCGTCGGGATCGGTCTCACGGCGGCTCTCGGCGCGCTCGCCGGCGGCACCCTCCCGTTCATCCTGAACCCCCTCACGACCCTCGCGCCCGCGCTGGTGATGATCGCCCTGGGCCTCCTCGGCGCCGCCGTGTCGCTGCGCACCGTCACGAAATCCGACCCCCTCACAGCCCTCGGGAGCACGCGATGATCCTTCTCGACGACGTCACCCTGACCTATCCCGACGGCGATGCCCGCGTCACCGCGGTCGACCACGTCACCCTCGAGGGCCGCCCCGGCCTGGTGACCGGGATCACGGGCCCCTCCGGCTCGGGGAAGTCGAGCCTGCTCGCCCTCGCCGCGACGCTGATCCGCCCCGACTCGGGACGCGTGATCGTCGACGGGACGGATGCCACCGCACTCACGCGCGCCGAAGCGACCACGCTCCGACGCGAGCGGATCGGGATCGTCTTCCAGCAGCCGCAGCTCCTCCCCGCGCTCACCGCCCGCGAACAGCTGCGCGTGATGGGGGAACTCGGCGGCCGCGGGTCACGGGCACGGCGCGCGGCCGTACGTTCGCGCGTGGACGAGCTGCTGGATGCCGTCGGCCTCGGCGACCAGGCCGACCGTCGACCGGCGCAGCTCTCGGGTGGTCAGCGCCAGCGCGTGGCGATCGCCCGGGCGCTCGTGCACGAGCCTCGCGTGCTGCTGGTCGACGAGCCGACGAGCGCACTGGACCGGGAGCGCGGGGCGGCGATCATGGATCTCTTATCGCGGCTGACCCGCGAGCGGCACACCGCGACGCTGCTCGTCACCCACGACCTCGTCCACAGCGACACGCTCGACGAGACCGTCGAGGTGATCGACGGCCGAGCGCGGGTGCGGGAGATCACCACCCGAACGCGTTGAACCATTCCCGGCGCTGGTCGGCTTCGGCCCGCGTCGGGTCACCGCGCCACGTGTCGTGCGGGCTCAGTGTCCCGTCGGCCTGCAGGGGGACGAATGCCCAGCAGACGGGGCAGACGGCCCTCCCGCCCGGGAAGCCGTCCGGCAGGGTCGGGGCGGGTTCGGCGGGCGCTCCCGCCCCCGCGCACTCGGGCGGATCCGCCTGCAGGTCGTTCCACAGCAGCGCACCGCCGCGTCGGTGATGGAGGCCGCGGTGGCCCTTCTCACGCGTGCAGATCTCGCCCTTCCGGCGGCTCAGGCACAGTCGGCGCGCCGCGCCGGGCAGAGCGGCCAGCGTTCGTGTCATCCTTCGATTCTCGCGCGTGCTTACGCAGCGGGGGCAGGTGCGCGATGCGCACGGGGCGGTGGGGTCCGGTGGGGAAAGGGTCGGCGGTCATCGTCGACCACCACCGGCGAGTCGCGGAAACATGTCGACCTCCTGGTCCTTCGACACTGCGTCAGCGCGAGTCCATGGCCGAGGGGGTTGACTCTCCCGGAGACGGTGCTACCCGCGGGACGTCAGCGACCGGCGCGTCGGAGAACGGTGTCGACGGCCGCGTGGAACGTCAGGTGTTGCGCGACTTCCACCGCGCGGTCGTACCGCGTGCCGCCGAGAGCGACGAACACGGCGCCGACGACCTCCACGTAACCGGCGATCCGACCCTCGCGGGCGACCTCGTAGAGGTCGAGGTCGATGCGCGTCCAGGGGATCTCGGTGACGGTGTTCGGCTGCCCCGGGCGATCGAGCGGAATGTCCATGACCATGAGAGCTCCTTGCGTACCGGGGTGCTCTCAGGGTGCGTCGAAGGGCGGGATGCCGTGCCGGGGTTGACGGATCCGCAAAGGGGCGTTACGCGCTCAGAGCGCGCTGCGGACGGGCCGGCCGCGGCGGGGACGCTCGTCCGACAGGTCGAACGGCGCGGCCTCCGCCGCGAGGTGTTCGGCCTCATCGAGAAAGTGCAGTTCGGCCTCGAGCCGCGAGCGACGCGCAGCGGACACGATGGCGCGGGTCACGGCATCCGAGTTCTCGTCGTCCGGTTCGGCGGTCGCCAGCGCGTCCTGCACGGCGGCACGCTGGGCGGCGATGACGTCGGCGACGTCGACGCCGGGGAGGGTGAGCGCGAGCGCGATGCGCAGGGCGAGATCGTCGCGGCGGTCGACGATCGAGGCCGCCCGCAGCCATGCCCGCGCCTCGGCGCGGCCGGCGGTGGTCGCCCCCCACAGCACGCGGCCCTCGTCATCCACGCCGCGATGCTCGACGAGGCCGTCGCGTTCGAGTCGTTCGAGGGTCGTGTAGACCTGACCGACGTTCACCGCGACCCCCGTGCGACGCAGGTACTCGGCGCGCAGCTGGGAGCCGTAGCAATCGCCCTGATCGAGGATCGCTAGCAGGCCCTGGCGCACCGACATAGGGACCTCCGACCCACCGCGAAAAGCTTTTCCAAGTATATCGTTCGATACCGAATCACCCTGTTTTCCGCGTGGTGACGCGGGAGTAGCCTGTGGTCAGACCACAGAGAAGACCGTCGATCGGAGACATCCCGTGGAGTGGCTCGACCCCCTCATGCTGGCTCGGTGGCAGTTCGGACTGACCACCCTGTACCACTTTCTCTTCGTGCCCCTCACGCTCGGCATGTCGCTGGTCGTGGCGATCTTCCAGACCGTCTGGTACCGCACGGGCGACGTGAAGTGGCTGCACCTCACCCGCTTCTTCGGCAAGATCTTCCTGATCAACTTCGCCATGGGCGTCGTGACCGGCATCGTGCAGGAGTTCCAGTTCGGCATGAACTGGTCGGCGTACTCCCGCTTCGTCGGCGACGTCTTCGGTGCCCCCCTCGCCTTCGAGGGACTGCTCGCCTTCTTCCTCGAAGCCACGTTCATCGGCCTGTGGATCTTCGGGTGGGACAAGCTCCCGCGGGGCCTCCACCTCGCGAGCATCTGGCTGGCCAGCATCGGCGCGACGCTGTCGGCGTACTTCATCATCGCCGCGAACGCGTTCATGCAGAACCCGGTCGGCTACCAGATGTCCGCCGACGGCCACCGTGCCGAGCTGATCGACTTCGGGAAGCTGCTGACCAACCCCGTGGCCCTCGCCGCCTTCCCGCACACGATCTTCTCCGGCTGGATGTTCGCGGCGATGATCGTCGTGTCCGTCTCCGCGTGGCACCTGGCCCGCGGTCGCAACGTCGAGATGATGCGCGCGCCGCTGCGCTTCGGTCTGTGGGCGACGGTCGTGTCCTTCGTCCTCGTCGCGATCGCCGGCGATCAGCTGAGCCTGGTGATGGTGGCCACCCAGCCGATGAAGATGGCCGCGGCGGAAGCGACCTTCAACACCGTGTGCGGGGCGAACGCCTCGTTCTCGATCTTCACGCTCGGAACGCCCGACGGAACGAGCGAACTGTTCTCGATCCGCGTGCCGTTCCTCCTCAGCATCCTGTCGACGCATTCGCTCGACGGCTGCGTCGAGGGGATCAACGACCTCAACACGATGTACAGCCAGCAGATGTTCCCGCAGTTCGCCGACCAGGTCGACGGCAACTTCGCCCCCGTCCTGTGGGTGACGTACTGGGCCTTCCGCTGGATGATCGCGCTGGGCGGTCTGGCGACCCTCATCAGCGTCGTGGGCCTGTGGGTCACGCGCAAGAACGCCAAGCGTCCGGTCGCGCCGTGGATGTGGCGCGTGGCGATCTGGGCGGCTCCCCTGCCGCTGCTGGGCAGCCTGGTCGGCTGGGTCTTCACCGAGATGGGCCGCCAGCCCTGGATCGTGTTCGGCCTGATGCTCACGCAGGACGGGGTCTCCCCCAGCGTCCCGGGCTGGAGCGTGCTGATCTCGCTCGTCGCGTTCACCGCGATCTACGCCACCCTCGCCGTGGTGGAGTTCGGACTCATCAAGAAGTACGCGCAGAAGGGTCCGGATCCGCTGCCCGACCCGAACGCGCCGCGCGAGCCCGACACCGTCGAGAACACCCCGACGACCGTCTACTAGGAGCACAGTCATGGACCTCGCATACCTCTGGTTCTGGATCGTCGGATTCCTCTTCATCGGCTACTTCGTCCTGGACGGGTTCGACTTCGGCGTCGGCATGTCCCTCCCCTTCCTCGGAAAGGACGACATCGCCCGCCGGCAGATCATCAACACCATCGGCCCCGTGTGGGACCTCAACGAGACGTGGGTGATCGTCGCCGGAGCGGCGCTGTTCGCCTCGTTCCCGGAGTGGTACGCCACGCTGTTCAGCGGGTTCTATCTCCCGCTGCTGCTGATCCTGCTGGCGCTCATCGCCCGCGGCGTCTCGTTCGAGTACCGCCACCAGCGCGAATCCCTGAAGTGGAAGCGCGGCTTCGACCGGATGATCGTCATCGGCTCCGCCGTGCCGGCATTCCTGTGGGGCGTCGCCTTCGCGAACATCGTGCAGGGCGTGCCCCTGGATGCCGACCACGAATACGTCGGGACCCTCTTCACGCTGCTCAACCCCTACGGCATCCTCGGGGGCATGGTGACCCTGCTGCTGTTCTTCACGCACGGCGTGTACTTCGTCGCCCTGAAGACCGACGGTCAGGTGCGGGCGGACGCCCGCGCCCTGGCGAAGAAGTCGGGCCTGGCCACGATCGTCGCCGCCGCCCTGTTCCTGGTCTGGACGATCATCCAGGCGGCGAACAACCAGGCGCCGCTCCTCCTCGGCGTCGTGGCCCTCTCCGGGATCGCCGCGCTCGCGCTCATCGGGTCGTGGGTGGCGAACCTGCGCGACCGCGAGGGCACGGCCTTCACGCTCGGTGCGATCACGATCGTCACCGCGGTCGGCGCCCTGTTCTTCGCGCTCTTCCCGAACGTCATGCCCTCGACCCTCGAACCGGGTTCGGGTCTGACCATCGAGAACGCCTCCAGCACCGATTACACGCTCACGATCATGAGCTGGGCGGCGCTCGTGTTCCTCCCGCTCGTCCTGGCGTACCAGGGATGGACCTACTGGGTGTTCCGCAAGCGCGTCACCCGCGCCCGCATCGAGAAGGCAGCCCTGGTGGCGCATTGACCGACACGACACGGGTGCGCCCCGTCGACCCCCGACTGGTGCGGTACGCCTCCGCCTCACGCAGCTTCTTCGCGGTGAGCGCGGCGGTGGTCCTGGCCCAGACGGGGGTCGTCGTGGGGTTCGCCTGGGCTCTCACCTCCGCGCTCGTCGGCGCGATCGACGGGCGGCCGATCGGCGAGCTGACCGGCTTCGTGGCGGCCGCGGCGGCGCTGGTCGTCGTTCGGGGCCTCCTCATCGCGGCATCCGAACGCGTGTCCGCCCGGGGAGCGGCGGCCGCGTCCTTGCAGCTGCGCGAGCGCCTGGTGGCCGCGGTCACGACCCTGGGTCCGGGGTGGCTCGGTCGCCGCAACGCCGCGTCGCTGTCGGTCACGGCCGGGCACGGCCTCGAAGCCCTCGACGCCTACTTCGGCCGCTACCTCCCGCAGCTCGTGGCCACCGCGATCACCACCCCCATCCTCATCGGCGCGATCGCCCTCGCCGACCCCCTGTCCGGCCTCACGGTCGTGCTGACGATCCCCCTGATCCCCCTGTTCATGGTGTTGATCGGCCTGGCGACCCGCGCCGTGCAGAAGAAGCAGTACGGCACCCTCGGCCGTCTCGCTGCCCGGTTCGCCGACACCGTGGAAGGCCTCGGGACGCTCAAGGCCTTCGGCCGCGAGCACCGCGCTGCGGACACGATCGAGAAGGTCACGCGCGACTACAAGCGCGAGACGATGACGGTGCTGCGCGTGTCGTTCCTCTCCGGCTTCGCGCTGGAGTTCCTGGCATCCATCTCGGTCGCCATCATCGCCGTGACGATCGGCTTCCGCCTCCTCTCGGGCGACCTGAGCCTGCTGGTCGGGCTGTTCGTCCTGCTGCTCGCGCCGGAGGCGTACCTGCCGCTGCGACAAGTGGGCGTGCAGTTCCACGCCGCGTCCGAAGGGGTCGCCGCGACGGAGGAGATCTTCGACGCCCTGGATGCCGCCCGCCTCGCGCCCACGACCGAGGCCCCCGCCCCCGCGGCGGGGACGGTGCTCGAACTGCACGACGTCTGCGTGGACCGCGGAGCGCACCGGATGCCGACGGTCTCCCTGTCCGTGCGACCGGGCGAGGTCGTCCTGGTCACGGGCCCGAGCGGAGTGGGCAAGTCGAGCATCGTCGCCGCGCTCCTCGGCTACGCCGAGCACTCCGGCGAGATCCGCCTGGACGGACGCCCCGTGGCCCACGCCCGCGCCGCCGTCGCATGGGCGGGCCAGCGGCCCGGACTGGTGTCGGGCACCGTCGCCGAGAACGTCGCCCTCGGCGCCGACGTCGATCCCGACACCATCGCGACGGCGCTCGCCGACGCCGGCGCCGCCGACCTCGACCCGGCTACCCCGCTCGGCGCGGGCGGCGCGGGGCTGTCGGGAGGGCAGGCGCAGCGCGTCGCCGTCGCGCGCGCCCTCTGCCGCTCGCGCACCGCCGGGGCGCGGATCCTCGTCCTCGACGAACCCTCGAGCGCCTTGGATGCCGACACCGAAGCGCACGTGTGGCGCACGCTCCGCCGCGAGGCCGACGCCGGCGCCGGAGTGCTGCTGGTGTCGCACCGCCCGTCGGCGCGGGAGATCGCCGACCGCGTGATCGACCTCGGGGTGCGCGCGTGAACGGGCGGGTGCGCGGCATCCTGGCCTCCGCGATGCCGTCGCGACGGCGATTCGCCCCGGCGGTGCTGTCGGGCTTCGGGACGGCCGGGAGCGCGGTGGCGCTCCTCGCCACGAGCGCGTGGCTGATCGCCCGGGCGGCCGAGCAGCCGCTGGTCATGTACCTCTCCGTCGCGGTCGTCGGTGTCCGGGCGTTCGCCCTGTCCCGCGGCGTGTTCCGGTACCTCGAACGCCTCGCCGGGCACGACGCGGCCCTCGAACGCCTCGCCGACGTCCGCGCCGACCTCGTGCGCGAGCTCGTGCCGTTGGCCCCCGACGGGCTCGGCCGCGCGCGCCGCGGCGGGCTCCTGTCGAGCGTGGTCGACGACGTCGAGGAACTGCAGAACCTGCCGCTGCGGGTCGTGCTGCCCCTCTCGGTCGCGGCGCTGACCTCGCTCGCGGCGGTCGTGTTCACGGCCTTCGTGTCGTGGCCCGCGGCACTGGTCCTCCTGGCCTGCCTGGCCGCGGCGTTCGCGGTGTCGGTGGCCGCGGGGTGGGCGGCCGGGGCGCGAGCCGAGCGGGCGATCGCTCCGCTCCGGGCCGACGTCGCCGACGCCGTCCACGACCTCCTCACGAACCTCGACGTCCTGACCGCCTACGGCGCCCTCGACACCGCCCGCGCGCGGGTGCGGGCGGCCGACCGGGCGCTACGCCGCGCGGTCGTGCGGCGCGGAGCCGCCCAGGGACTCACCTCCGGCACCGTGTCGGTGCTTGCCGGACTCGCGTCGCTGTTCGCGCTCGCCGTCGCCGCGCCCGCCGTCGCGGGCGGCACCCTCTCCGGCCCCGGGCTCGCGGTCGTCGTGCTGCTGCCGATGGCGGTGTTCGAGGTGTTCGGGCCCGTGCCGCTGGCGCTCGCGTCGTGGCGGCAGGTGCGCGCCGCGGCCGAGCGGATCGCCGACGCCGTCCCGTCCGAGATCCCCGAGGGTCTCCCCCGCGATGAGCCCGCCGCCACCGGCACTGCCCCCGCCCTCGGGGAGGGCATCGAGCTGCGGGACGTGCGCGCGCACTGGCCGGCCCGGTCCGACGCCGGACTCGACGACACCGGGCGCATCGCCGATGTCGACCTCCGCGTCGGTGCGGGCGAGCGCGTCCTCGTCACGGGTCCGAGCGGCGCCGGGAAGACCACGCTCGCCCACGTCCTCGCGAGGTTCCTCGATTACGACGGCTCGTTCACGATCGGCGGCGTCGAAGCCCGGGACCTCGCCGGCGACGACCTCCGCCGCACGATCGGCCTCGTCGAGCAGTCGCCGTACCTCTTCGACGAGTCGGTGCGTCAGAACCTGCTGTTCGCGCGCGACGACGCCGGCGACGCCGAACTGACCGCGGTGCTCGCGCGCGTCGGACTCGACGCGTGGGTCGCCGAACGCGGCGGACTGGATGCGACGGTCGGCGACCGGGGCGGCCTCGTCTCGGGGGGACAGGCCCAACGCCTCGCGCTCGCGCGGGCCCTCCTGCGCGGATTCCCGGTGCTCGTGCTCGACGAGCCCACCGCGGGCGTCGACCCGGCGGCATCCGACGCGCTCCTGCGCGACCTGCTCGGCGCAGTCGACCGCAAACGCGCCGTCGTGCTCGTCTCGCACGTCGACGTGCCCGAGGAACTAGTCGACCGCACCGTACGGCTGGAGGACGGGCGGGTCGTGACCGGACTCAGCTGAGCGAGCCGTCCCCCACGGGATCCGCGAGGTCGAGCAGCCGGAGATCCATGCGGGTCACGACCCGCGCGGCGACCGCGAACTCCACGAGACGGATCCGCCGGTTGGTCGCGTAGGCCCC
This sequence comes from Microbacterium sp. IEGM 1404, assembly GCF_030056775.1. Lineage (NCBI taxonomy): Bacteria > Bacillati > Actinomycetota > Actinomycetes > Micrococcales > Microbacteriaceae > Microbacterium > Microbacterium sp. IEGM 1404. The sequence goes on from NZ_JASHKP010000002.1 coordinate 178,797, forward strand.
GACGCCCCCGCGCAGGCCCGGGACTCCGTGACGGTCGAGCTTGTCGCAGACGTTGTCCAGCTTGCGGTTGAAGCGCGTCAGGGTCCATCCCAGACGCGCCGCAGCCCGGGCACTGGTCGGGATGTCGCCCAGACCCGCCGTCTCGGAGCGCAGGAGCGGTTCGACCAGTGCGACGATCAATTGGCGTTGCGACAGCGTGAGGACGATCTCGCCGAGCGATTCCCTCCCCGCGTGCCGGTCACGATCCGCGCCGGTGGGCGCGGGCGCGGAATAGATCGGGGCCGCGACGTACACGCCGATCTCGTACGTCGTGGGGCCGGCGCGGAAGACCACGGCGGTATGGCCGAAGACCACCGGGATCCGGCAGCCCGGCGGCACCCGCGAGTGGAATCGTCCCTCTCCGTCCGCGACGGAGAGGGACGTCTGCGTACCGGTGTTCCGGAGGAACCAGATGCCCTCCACGTCGGCGAACTCCGCCAGAGCCGGGTCCAGCTCGGAATTGTCGTCGAGCACGAGGTCCCCCGACCTCCCGACCGTGAAGGCGGCGCCCGGAGGCACCGACGTCCATTCCCCGCAGTACTCCAACTGGAGCCCTGCTGACGGGATGGACGTCGGCCCCCCGGTCTCGCCCCCGCCTGTCACATCGCCCCCCATGGGTCCCCTCCGCTTCCCCCCCACGAAAGCGCTTTTCCTGCCGCGCTCCCATGGGGAGCATTCCCCATGTAGGTTCTCGAAAGCGTCCGGAAGGATCCGTTCCGGACGAACTCGGAAAAGAAGTTCATGTCGTCAGGGGGAGGCGCGGTGGACGAAAGCACGGAGACGACGGCATCCACGGAATCCGGCGAGGATGACCCGATCCGCGACTTCGCGGGAGAGCTGCGCCGACTGCGTCTGGATGCGGGAAGCCCCACCCTGGTGAATCTGCAGCATCGGACCGGAATCTCGCGCAGCGTCCTGTCGGATGCGTTCGCCGGCCGCACTCTGCCGACGGAGCGCACGGTGTCGGCGCTCGTGAGCGCGCTCGGCGAGGATCCGGATCCCCTCCTTCGGCGTCGACTCGCGCTCGCGCGCGCGGCCCGCGAGAGCGATGCCGCGCCGACACCCTCCGGCGGGACGCCGGCCGCGCGGACCGTCACCCGCCGCAACGCCGCGCTCCTCTCAGTCGCCGCGTTCACGGTCGGTGTCCTCGGCACCCTCGGGGGCGTCGCCGTGGTCTCCGCCGTCACCGCGGCGCGGATCGGCGAGCCGCAGATCACGGTGGCGAACGGCGTGGACCCCGCCACGTCGCCCTGCATCGACGACGCGGCCGTCGCGACCTCGGACACACGAACGGGCGACACTGTGCTCGAGATCATCTGGTCCGACAAATGCCAGGCCGGATGGGGGCGTCTCACTCGCTACGACGGGAAGGGCTATGGGAATTCCGTGACGATCGCGATCTACCCTCTGCCCGCTCCGACGGGACCCCTGCGGATGGAAGCCACCGAATACAACGTCCAGGGGGCCTACACTCCGCTGGTCGTCCGTCCGACGCCGGACACCTTGCTGTGCGCGGAGGGCGACTACACGCTGAACGGACGCACCGTCGATCTGGGCGGTCCGCTCTGCATCTGACGATGCCGTGACGCGCGCGTCAGGATGCCGGGACGAACCGCACGCGATCCGGCGGAATCGACAGGGTCACGACGTCCCCCGCCGCCAGGTCGGCCGCCGTCACGGCGTCGATCTCCGCGGCACCGACATCGGCCAGGAGCCGCACACCGGTCGGAGTCGGCTCCAGTCGCACCACCCGCGCGCGCCACGCGTTGACCGCGGACTCCCCCACACGTACGTCCGCCGCCCGGAAGACGGCGGCGAGCGCGCGCCCGGTTTCTGCCGCGAGCGCGCGGGATCCGGCATCCGTCGACGCGAGCCGGACGTCGCCGAGCACCCAGCTTCCGGCGGAGGCCGTGCCTCCGACGCGCTCGAGGCCGGCGATGCGCGCGGCGACGTCGGACGCCGGCGCCGAGAGCACCTCGCGCACCGGTCCGAGCTGGGTCGCCCGCCCCGCCTCGACGATGAGCAGCCGGTCGGCGAGGATCGCGGCGTCGACGGCGTCGTGGGTGACGGCGACGGCGGTGACCCCGTCGAGGGCGTCCCGCAGCATCGTGCGGATCTCTGCGGCGGTCACGGCATCCAGCGCGACGAGCGGTTCGTCCAGGAGCACGGCCCGCGGCCGGGCGGCGAGGGCGCGGGCCACCGCCACCCGCTGCTGCTCGCCGCCGGAGAGCTCGGCCGGCCGACGGTCCCCGACCCCCGGGAGCCCGACACGGGCGAGCCACGCGTCGGCGTCCGCGCGGGCATCGGCGACCGCGACGCCGGCCGCGCGCGGACCGAAGGCGACGTTCTCGCGCACCGAGAGGTGCGGGAAGAGCCGCGCATCCTGCCCGAGCAGCACGATGCCGCGCCGCATCGGGTCGGTGCGCACCCGCGGGGGCGCGAAACGGTCGATCACGCGTCCGTCGAGCGCGATCTCGCCGCCGTCGAGCCGCTGCAGCCCCGCGAGCGCCTCGAGCACCGTGGACTTCCCCGCGCCGCTGCGCCCCATGATGGCCAGCGTCTCCCCCGGGGCGACGTCGAACGCGACGTCCACGCGGAACGCCCGCCGCTGCACCACGACGTGCGCGGACAGCGCGGCGCTCACGATGCCCCCACGGCCGGCCGCCAGCCGCGGACGAGCAGCAGCACCGCGATCGCCGTCACCAGCAGCAGGAGCGCGAGCGCGACCGCGGTGCCCTGGCCGACGCCGCCACCGTTGAACGCGGTGTAGATCGCGAGGGGCATGGTCTGCGTGACGCCCGGGCGGTTGCCGGCGAACAGGGCGGTGGCGCCGAACTCGCCGATCGCGCGGGCGAAGCACAGCACGATGCCGGCGACGATGCCCGGTGCGGCCAGAGGCAGGGTCACCCGCCGCAGGATCGTCACCCGCGAGGCACCGAGGGAGGCCGCGGTCCGCTCGATCTCGACGCCCGTGCTGCGCAGCGCCCCCTCCACGGCGAGCACGAGGAACGGCAGCGCCACGAACACCTGCGCGAGCACGACCGCGGTCGTGGTGAACGGCAGGCCCAGCGCGCCGAACCAGCCGTTGCGGCCGAAGAGGTAGAGGAGCGCGACGCCGCCGACCATCGGCGGGAGCACGAGCGGAACCGTCACGAGCGCCCGGAGGAGCGCCGCGATCCGGGGCGAGCTGCGCGCGATGAGAAGGGCGAGCGGGATGCCGACAGCCGCGCACACGAGCGTCGCCACCGCCCCGGTGCCCAGGGACAGGCCGAGAGCCTGCAGCGCCGTCGGTGCGGTGACGTCGGCGATCAGCGTGGACCATTCCACCCGCGCGACGAGCGCGGTGAGCGGGACGAGGAGGAAGAGCAGCCCGACCACCGCCGGCACGATCAGCCAGCGGGGAACGTAGCCCGCCCCTCTCACGGAGCCCGGAACCCCGCGTCGGCGAGGATCTCCTGCCCGTCCGCCGAGAGCACGAAGTCGACGAACTCGGCCGCCGCGGCGGGGTTCGGAGCATCGGCCAGCGCGGCGATCGGGTAGCGGTTGACCACGGCATCCGCCCCCTCCGGCACGATCGAGGCGACATCGGTGCGACCCACCACGTCGGTGGCGTACACCAGGCCCGCGTCCGCCTCGCCGGCGGCGACCTTGGTGAGCACGGCGGTGACGTTCTGCTCGGCGCTGGCCGGGGTCACTGTGACACCGGCGTTCGACAGCAACGTCTGCGATGCGGCGCCGCACGGCACCTCCGCCGCGCACAGCACGGTCGTCACGCGCGCGAGGTCGGCGAGGCTCTGCACCTTCCCGGGGTTGCCGGTCGGCACCGCGATGACCAGGGTGTTGCCCGCGAAGATCCGCGGCTCGGGCGCCCGGTCGGCGACCTTCGCCATGTTCTTCTCGTCGGCCGAGGCGAAGACGTCGGCGGGCGCTCCCTCGCCGATCTGGGTGGCCAGCGTGCTGGAGCCGTCGTACACCGCGGTCACCGTGACGCCGGGGTGCCGGGTCTCGAACGCCCGGGCGATCTGGTCGAACGACCGCTGCAGCGACGCCGCCGCGTACACCTCGACGGTGCCGGAGAGTCCGTCGGCGGATGCCGCGGGAGCGGACGACGCGGCCGGAGCGGCGCAGCCGGCGAGCAGGGCGCCGGCGGCGAGGAGCGCGGTGAGGCGGAGGGGGCGTCGCATGAGGGGTCCTTTCGGCGACACCGACGGCCGCGGCATCCATTGTTCCTCATCTGCGGACCATAGGGCCGATGGAAGCCGTATTCGCGAGATCTCAGGCGCGGGGGGTCTCGACTGTCACGACCGTCGCCTTCACCGAGGCGACCGCCAGAGCGCCGGGCTCGAGAGCGAGCTCCTCGGCTGCTTCGGCCGACATGAGCGAGACCACGCGGTGCGGACCGCACTGCAGATCGACCTGCGCCATCACCCCGTCGACGCGCACCCGCGTGACGATGCCGACGAACCGGTTGCGGGCGCTCGAGGACACCCCGGTGGGGTCGTCGGGCTCGTCGGCGAGGGCGACGGCGCGGGCGGCGAGCGCTTCGCCGGGGATCTCCGTGGGCGTGGCGCCGGTGGTGGGGAGGAGCCCCTGGTCGATCCAGCGGCGCACGGTGTCGTCGCTCACTCCGAGCAGCCGCGCGGCGGGCGCGATGCGGAAGGTGTTCGGCATGTCATGACGCTAGCGCCGCGACCCCTCGCACAGCGACCCCGGGCCTCCCCCACTCGCCTAGGCTCGACCCATGGATGCCGTGCGCGAGACCGGAGCCCCTCGCGGGGGGGGTCTGCTGGACCGGTTCGGCCGCGTCGCCCGCGACCTGCGCGTGTCGGTGATCGACAAGTGCAATCTGCGCTGCACGTACTGCATGCCGGCCGAGGGTCTGCCGTGGATGCCGCAGCAGCAGCTGATGACCGGCGAGGAGATCGCGCGCATCGTCCGCGTCGCCGTCCGCGCCCTCGGGGCCGAGGAGCTGCGCCTCACGGGCGGCGAACCGCTCGTGCGCAAGGACCTCGAGGACGTCATCGCCCGCATCCGCTTCGATCACCCCGATCTGCCGATCGCGATGACGACGAACGCCGTGGGGCTCGACCGCCGTGCGCGGGCGCTCAAGGACGCCGGGCTCACGCGCCTGAACGCCTCGCTCGACACGCTGCACCCCGAGACCTTCGCCGAGCTCACCCGCCGCCCGCACCTCGACAAGGTGCTCGCGGGGCTCGAGGCGGCCCAGGCCGTGGGCCTCGGGCCCATCAAGATCAACGCGGTGCTCCTGCGCGGGATCAACGACACCGAGATCGTGCCGCTGGTGGACTGGGCGGTGACCCACGGCTACGAGATGCGCTTCATCGAGGACATGCCGCTCGACGGCGACCGGTCGTGGACCGAGACGCAGGTCGTGCCGGCCCGCGAGATCCGCGCCGCCCTCGAGGACGTGTTCGACCTCGCCGCCGACCCCCGCGGTCGGGGCGCGGCACCGGCCGAACGGTGGGAAGTGCGGCGCCGCGGCGACCGCACGCTCGCCGGACACGTCGGCATCATCTCCTCGGTCACCGAGCCGTTCTGCGCCGCGTGCACGCGCACGCGCGTCACCGCCGACGGCCGGGTCCGCTCGTGCCTCTTCTCACACGAGGAGACCGACCTGCTCACGGCGCTGCGCGACGGCGCGAGCGACGCCGACCTCGCACAGATCTGGCGGGATGCCATGTGGCGCAAGCCCCGCGCCCACGGTTCCGACCGCGTCGGGCTGGCACGTGCCGACTTCGTCCAGCCGGAGCGCACGATGAGCGCGATCGGCGGATGATCCCGCTCGTCGAACCGGTGGCCTCCCTCGCCCCCGAAGAACTCATCCGCACGGCCCGGCACGCCGTCCTCGCCGGGATCGGCGAAGAAGGTCAGCGCCGGCTCGCGGCCGCCCGCATCGCGGTCGTCGGCGCGGGGGGACTCGGGTCGCCCGTGCTGCTCGCCCTCGCCGCGGCCGGTGTCGGCGAACTCATCGTGATCGACGACGACGTCGTCGAGCGCACGAACCTGCAGCGTCAACTGATGCACCGCGTGGACGACATCGGCGCGCCCAAGACGTCATCCGCCGCCCGGGCGATCCACGACCTCTCGCCCCTCACGCACGTGCGCGAGGAGAACTCCCGCCTCACCCCCCAGAACGCCCGGGATCTCCTCGGCGGAGCCCACGTCGTCATCGACGGCAGCGATACGTTCGACACCCGCAGCGCCGTGGCATCCGCGACCGACGAGCTCGGGATGCCGCTGGTGTGGGGCGCCGTGCAGGAGTGGTCGGCCCAGGCCACCGTGTTCTGGTCGCGGCCGCCCGAGGGGTACGCGCCGGTGACGCTCGGCGACGTGTTCCCGCCCGACTCGGTCGGTGAGCCGCCGACGTGCGCGCAGGTGGGCGTGCTCGGCGCGCTGTGCGTGCAGGTGGGCGGGCTGCTCGCCACCGAGGCGATCAAGCTGATCACCGGCGCGGGCGAACCACTCCTCGGACGCCTCGTCGTCATCGACGCCCTGCGCTCCCGCCACGACATCGTCCCGCTCGCGCCCCGGAGGACCCCGTGACCGATCTGCTCACCGTCGAAGAGCACCGCGCGCGCGTCCTCGCCGCCGTGGAGCCTCTGCCCGTCGAGACCGTCTCGCTCGCCGAGGCTGCGGGCCGTACGCTCGCCGCCGACGTGCACGCCCGCCACGACCTCCCCGGCGACGACAACTCCTCGATGGACGGGTTCGCCGTGCGTTTCGCCGACGTCGAGGGCGCGGATGCCGATTCCCCCGTGTCACTGCGAGTGGTCGCCGACCTGCCGGCGGGATCCGACGACGATCCGGCGTTCGGCCCGGGCGAAACGGTGCGGATCATGACAGGTGCGCCTGTACCCACCGGCGCCGACGCCATCGTCCCGTTCGAGGACACCACGGGCGGCCTCGCCGACTCGCTCGGCACCGTCGAGGTGCGGCGTGCGCCCGCCGCCGCGGGGGCGTTCATCCGCCGCCGCGGAGGCGACGTGCGCACGGGCGACGTCGTGCTGGCGGCGGGCGAGCGGCTGGGACCGTACGCGCTCGCGGCCGCCGCGGCCGCGGGTGTCGACCGCGTCGAGGTGCGCCGCCGGCCGCGGGTCGCCGTGGTGTCGACGGGAAGCGAACTCGTGCCGCCGGGAATCGCTCCGGGCCGCGGTCAGACGCCCGACTCGAACTCCACCCTCTTGGCCTCCCTCGTCGCGGACGCCGACGCCGAGGTCGTCGTCTCCGCGCAGCTCACCGATGACCGCAACGCGATCGACGCTCTCCTCGAACACGCGGCCGGTGTCGACGTCGTCATCTTCACGGGCGGTGTGAGCGCGGGGGCGTACGAGCCGGTGCGCCAGGCCCTCTCCGAGAGGATCGCCTTCGTGAAGGTCGCGATGCAGCCCGGCAAGCCGCAGGCGTTCGGCGTGCTCGACGACGGCCGCCTCGTGTTCGGACTCCCCGGCAACCCCGTGAGCGTCGCGGTGTCGTTCGAGGTGTTCGTCCGCCCCGCCCTCCTCGCACTCCAGGGCGGCACCGCCGTCGACCGCCGTCGCGCCCGGCTCACCGCGTCCGAGCCGTGGAAGACCCCGCCCGGTCGCCGCCAGTACCTCCCCGCCGCGATCGACCTCGTCGAAGGCACGGTTCGCCCCGCCACCGCGGGCGGCTCCGGCTCGCACCTCGCGGCATCCCTCGCGCGCGCCGAGGCGTTCGCGATCGTCCCGGCCGAGGTGTCCTCCGTCGCCGTCGGCGATCCCGTCGATGTCATGCTGATTCCATGACCTTCACCCACCTGGATGCCGCGGGCCACGCCCGCATGGTCGACGTCACCGCCAAGCAGCCCACCGTCCGCACCGCCACCGCGCGCGGGTTCGTCCGGTGCGCACCCGAGGTGGTCGCCGCCCTCCGCGACGGGACGGCACCGAAGGGCGATGTGCTGGCCGTGGCGCGGATCTCCGGCATCCAGGCTGCGAAGTCGACGCCGACGCTCCTGCCCCTCGCGCACGTGATCGGCGTGCACCGCGCCTCGGTCGATCTCGAGATCGTCGACGACGGCGTCGAGATCGAGGCCACCGTCGGCACCGCCGACCGCACCGGAGTCGAGATGGAGGCGCTCACGAGCGTCTCGGTCGCCGCCCTCGCGATCGTCGACATGGTGAAGGGTCTCGACAAGGGCACGTTCATCGAGAACGTGCGCATCGTCGCCAAGACCGGCGGCAAGTCCGGCGACTGGCACCGTCCCGGGGAGCCCGCGTGAGCGTGCGGGTGCGCTACTTCGCCGCCGCGGCGGAGGCGGCGGGAGCGGATGCCGAGGACCGCGGGGAATCCTCGCTCGCGGCGCTGCGCGCGGCGGTGCTCGCCGACCACCCCGCGCTCGCCGGCATCCTGGACCGCTGCGCCGTGCTCGTCGACGGCGAGCGCCGCGACGACGACGCGCCCCTCGCCGGGGTCGCGCACGTCGACGTGCTGCCGCCGTTCGCCGGCGGGTGACACCTCGGGTGGCCGTGCTCACGCGTCACCCGATGTTCAACCCGTGCCGCATGCATCAGCCGTAGCCTGCTGCCATGGGGAGGATCCTCTTTCGGCCGGCCGTCGATCCGCGCAGGCAGGTGAGTGCGGCCGCATTCCTGCTCGGGTCGGCTGCTCTGCAGTACATCGCCGCAGCCGAACGATGGTTGGTCGCCCCGACGACGTGGACGCGCCGGGATCGCTGGATCGAAGACCATCTCTTCGACTACTCCTACCCCGCCGACCCGTGGGAGAACATCGGGGCAGCCGCGCAGTGGTTCGGGGCGGGATACCTTCTGCTGGCCGCGGGCGTGCTCGTGCTCGTCGGCCAAGGGCACGGCCCCGCACCCGGCCTCTCGAGGATGGCCGCGGTGTCGACGGCGGTGGGCCTCGGCCTCACCGGTGTGCACGCGCTCGCTTCCGGTGTCCTCGGGGCGCCCACGTTCCTCCAGTGGCCGATCATCCTCTTCAGTGTCGTCGCCTTCGCGGGTCTCATCGTCCTCGTCGCGGTGAGCATCCGGTCGGCGCCGGCGACCGCGCTCACCTTTGCGCTGCTGTTGATGACCACCGTGCCGGGATACATCTGCGCCTGCTTCGTGATCGCCCCGGCCGTCGTCGGGAGCTCCTCGTACGACACCACACCGCACACCGAGACGGTCATCGCCGTGGCAACAGCTGCCGCCGCAGTCGTCCTTCTGATCGCCTCGTCGATCTCGGCACTCCGCCGGACGATCGCCCGACGCCCGACCGGCGGGACCCGCCTCGCGGAGGTATGACGCGCGGGCTCAGCCTCGCCGCTACCCGCCGAGACCCTTCCACGCCGTCGTGCCGTCGGCCTCGACCTGGCGCTTCCACACGGGAAGATCGGTCTTGATCGTCTCGATGATGGTGCGGCACACCTCGAACGCCGCCGCGCGGTGACCCGAGGCCACCGCGATGATGACGGCGGCATCGCCCACGCCGAGCCGGCCGACGCGGTGACTCACGGCCACGATCGCGTCGGTGCCCGCGGCCGCGTGCTCGGCGATGCGGTGCAGCGCGGCGGGCGCGTCGGGGTGCGCGCTGTACTCCAGCGCGACGACGGCATCCGTGGCATCCGGGTCGGTGTTGCGGACGCGCCCGACGAACGTCGTGACGGCCCCCGAGGCGTCGTCCTCGACGGCCCGCAGGTGCGCGTCGAGGTCGAGCGGGTCCTCGGACAGCTGGGCGATGCGGACGGCGCTCATGAGTGGTCTCCTCCGGCGAGTTGATCGAGGACGTGCGGGGCCAGCTCGGCGAGAACCGCGATCCCGGATGCCACGGCGCGCGTGGAGCCCGGGAGGTTGACGACGAGGGTCGCGGGGTCGACGATCCCGGCGAGGCCGCGCGAGATCACCGCGAGCGGGGTGTCGGCGAGGCCACGGCGCCGGAGCTCCTCGGCGATGCCGGGGAGCTCCCGATCGAGGACGCGCGCGGTGCCCTCGGGCGTGCGGTCGGTGGGCGCGATGCCGGTGCCGCCGGTGGTGACGACGAGTCCGGCGCCCGTCGCGACCGCTCCGCGCACGGCGGCCTCGACGTTGTCGGCGCCGTCGGGCACGACGACGGGGTCGTCGCAGTCGAACCCCGCCTCGCGCAGCAGCGACACCGCCAGCGGTCCGCCGCGATCCTCGCGGAGCCCGGCGGCGGAGCGGTCGGACACGGTGATCACGCGGGCGGTGTACGGCACCGTCCCAGCCTAGGCGCGCGTGTCGGCCGCGGACGGGATCGTCTCGACCTCGGGAACCTCCGGCGGGATGCGCCCGGCCTTCGCCTTCGGCTCGGGATCGTCACGCTGCACCGACTCGGCGGCCGCGGTGATGCGCCGTGCCATGCCGCTGAAGATGAGCCCGTGGAACGGCAGCACCGACAGCCAGTACAGGCGCCCCGCGAGACCCGTCGGGAAGAAGAGTGCGCGCTGGTCGAACCGCGCCCCCTCGCCCTCGGGGCTCGCGCGCAGCTCGAGCCACGCCCCGCCCGGGACCTTCATCTCGGCGCGGAGGCGCAGCAGGTGACCGGGCTCGATCGCCTCGACGCGCCAGAAGTCGAGCGCGTCGCCGACGGTGACGACACTGCGGCTCCGGCGCCCGCGCGCGAGTCCGACGCCGCCGACGAGGCGGTCCATCCACCCGCGGATCGCCCACAGGAGCGGTGAGGAGTACCACCCGTTCTCGCCGCCGATGCCCTCGATCACCGACCACAGCTGCGCGGGGCTCGCGCTCGTGCGCATGGTGCGCTCGTCGGTGTACACGAGGCGCCCCGCCCATTCGGGGTCGCTGGGGAGCGGGTCGCTGGGGGCGCCGGAGACCTCGGAGTCCTGCCAGCTGGTCTCGATCGCGTCGTCGTTCACGCGGCCGAGCGCGCGCCGGACGGCCTCGCGGTACGGCATCAACCCGCCCTCGGGGCGCGGCACGAGGTCGTCGATCGCGCGGTCCTTCACGACGCAGTCGTTCTGCAGCGACTCCACGAGCGGGCGCGCGATCGACTTGGGGATGGGGGTCACGAGGTTCACCCAGTGCGACGCCAGGCGCGGCGTGAGGACGGGCAGCGACGCGATGGCGCGCTGGTGCAGCCCCGCCTCGAGGGCGTAGCCGTTCATCATCTGCCCGTAGCGCAGCACGTCGGGCCCGCCGATGTCAACGGCACGGTTGACGTTGGGAGCCACGCGCGCGGCGCCGAGCAGGTAGTGCAGCACGTCGCGCACGGCGATCGGCTGGATGCGGTTGCGCACCCACTTCGGCGCCGGCATGTAGGGCAGGACGTCGGTGAGGTGCCGCACCATCTCGAACGACGCCGACCCCGAACCGATCACGACGCCGGCCTGCAGCACGAGCGCGGGCACGCCGCTGGCGAGCAGGATCTCACCCACCTCGACGCGCGAGCGCAGGTGCGCCGACAGCGGCGCGTCGTCGGGGTGCAGCCCGCCGAGGTACACGATGCGGGAGACGGATGCCGCCGCGGCGGCGTCGGCGACGGTGCGCGCCGCGCGACGGTCGGTGTCCTCGAAGTCGCGCCCGCCGCCCATCGAGTGGATGAGGTAGTAGAGCACGTCGACACCGTCGACGGCACGGGCGACCGCCGCCGCGTCGGTCGCGTCGCCCTCCACTGCTTCGACGTCGTGGCCCCAGGGGAACGCCTCGACGCGCCGGGCGTCGCGGGCGAGCACCCGCACCCGGTAACCGGCCGAGAGGAGGCGGGGCACGAGACGCCCGCCGAGATAGCCGGTCGCGCCGAGGACGAGCGCGCGCGGCGCGGACCCGTCGGGGCGGGGCTGCGCGACGAGCGCGGGTTCACGACCGGTGGGGGCGGACAGCTCGCTCATGCCGAAAAGGTACGCCCGGCCCCCGACATCCGAGGGGGCTTGACGTCGATAGTGTGAGTGCGTGGAGACCGCGTGGGTGCGTCGCGTGCTCGTCGTGGAAGATCAACCGGCGATGCGTGTCCTGCTGTGCGACATGCTCGCGCACCGCGGTTTCGAGGTCACCGGCGCGGCCGACGCCGCCGAGGCGACCGGCCTTTTCACGGACACGGATCCCGATGTGCTGGTGACCGACATCGACCTCGGGTCGCGCCCCTCCGGCGTCGAACTGGCCACGATGCTCACCGGTCTCGCCCCGCACCTCGCCGTCGTCTTCCTCAGCAGCTTCCCGGGCGCGGTCGCGGGTGCCGGACGCCCCGGCCCGACCCGCGCGGTGTTCGTGTCCAAGCTCGACGTCAGTTCCGCCGACGTCGTGGTGGATGCCATCGAGGCGGCGCTTCGCACGACGACACCGCCCGCTCCCCCGGTGCCGCAGCGCGCCTCCCCGCTGGCCGGGCTCACCCGCCGGCAGGTCGAGGTGCTCGCCCTCGTCGCACGCGGATGGTCGAACGAGCAGATCGCGCGCGAGCGGGGCACGACGACGCGCGCGGTCGAGCGTGCCGTGAGCCGCATCTTCTCGCGTCTCGGCCTCGGCGCGGCGGGGACGAACCCGCGCGTCCGGGCGAGCGCGCTCTACCTCGCCGAATTCGGCCCCGTCGGGTGAGGACGCTGCTGCGCGCGGTGGACCGCGCGCTCTCCGGCGGCCGGTTCGTCACGCGCTGGACCTTCGTCGCGATCGCCGCGGTGTCGCTGACCGTCCTGGCGCCGCTCCCCGCGGGGCTGTCGCCGGCCGAACGTGCTCTGGTCGCGACGGTGACGGCGGCGATCTCCTGCGCCGTGTGGATCGGGGTGGGGCTGGCCGAGCGCGCCCTCGGCCGCCCGCGCGCACGAGCGTCGCTCGTGGCCGGGGCGCTCGTCGCCACCGCCCTCGGCCGCCCCCTCCTGCTGGACGCGGTCTCGCACGCCGCCGGACTCGCCGTGCTGCCCCCGGCGGATGCTCCGTTGCGTGCGGCCACGAATCTCCTGGTGTGGACGATCGCCCTGGTGGCGACCGCCGTCCTCGTCGACATCGTCCGCTCGACTCGCGAGACCAATGCCCTGCTCGCCCAGGTCCTCGCGCAGTGGGACGACGGCGCTGCGCGCGTGCGCCGCTACACCGCCGAGGCCCGAGCCGCGGTCGCGGCCGTCGCGGACACCCTCGAGACGGCGCGACTGGACACCGTCGCGGATGTCCGCGCCCTGGCATCCGCTCTCCGCACCCACGCGCGCGACCTCTCCGCGCGCGCCGACGAAGCGCCCACGACCCCGTTCGCCGGCGGGCTCGTGGATGACCGCCCGCCGGTGCGGACGCCGCTCTCCCTGCGCCTCCCGCCCATCGGGACGGCAGCGCTGCTGTACGGGGTCGCCGTCCTCCCCTACGCCCTTCGCAGCGTCGCCCCGGGGGACCTCCTGCTCGGGCTGATCGGGGCCCTCGCGTGCGGGTCGGCGGCCGACCTCGTCGCCCGGGTGCCCCCGCTCGCTCGACGTCCCCGGGCCCGGGCCCTCGTCTTCATCGCATCCGCCGTGCTCGTCGGGCTGGCCCTCACAGCCGTCGCGATGCTGCAGGGCGTCACGCTGCCGCTCGCGGCCGTACCCGCCCTGACCTACCCGGCGCTCGCCCTCGCGCTCGCCCAGGGTCGTAGCGGACTCCACCGCCTCCGGGTGGAACGCCGGCGGCTGTCGAGTGCGATCGCGGACCGGGGACGCGCCGACGACCTCGGCACGCGCCGGGTCCGGGCGGGCCTGCACCGCGCTGCCGACCTCGTGCACGCCGACGCCCAGGGCGCGGGGGTGCACTTCACGCTGCGGCATCCGGATGCCGGCCCCGCCGAGGTGGCCGGATTCCGCGCCGGGATGCTTCCGCTCGCGGCCGCCGTGCGGAGCGTGTTCGACACCCCCGGCCCGCGCGCGACCTCCCTCGGCCCCCTGCTCCGGACCTGGGCGGCGGCGATGCCCGTCGACGGTGAGGTCGCCGACGACGCGGCCGCCGCGCTGAACGCCGACCCCGCGCTCGCCGACGATGTCATCGACGTCGTGGCCGAGGGTCTGCTCAACGCCGCCAAGCACGCGCGCGTGCGGACCGCGCGCGTCGAGGTACGTCTCACGGCGACGGCGGCCGGTCCGCGTCTCCGCGTGCGAGTGATCTCGCCGGGCACCCCGGTCGCGGGGGCGCGCCTGAGGCCGGGCTCGCGGGCCGGCCGCCTGGGCGCCCGTCTGGCGGCGCGCGGCGGGGACGCGGAACTCGAAGCGCTTTTCCTGGTCGCCCACGACCCTGCGCCGGCGGGTTCTGTCGTGTGGACCGAACATTCCGGAGATCGGGTCGACCGAAGCGCGTAGCGTCGGCGCCGATGTCCGAACTCTCCTCCCTCCTGCCCCTCGCGGTCGGCATGGCGATCTCGCCGCTGCCGATCGTCGCCGTCGTCGCGATCCTGCTCTCGGCCCGCGGCCGCACCGCTGCGCCCGCCTACACGGGCGCGTTCCTCGCCGTGACCCTCGCGGTGGTGGCCGTGGGCGCGATCACGTCCGCCGGTGCGTCCTCCGCGTCCCACGGGAGCGGGGGCAAGATCGTCGTGCTGATCCTCACGGCGCTGCTCACGGTGGGCTTCGCCGCCTTCGCCCTCGTGAGCTGGCTCGGACGCCCGAAGCCGGGGACCGCGCCCGCGACGCCCGGGTGGCTCGCCGCGGTGGATGCCATCACGCCGGCGCGCGCAGCCGGTCTCGGCCTGCTGATGGCGGCGACCAACAGCAAGAACATCCCTCTCGAGCTCAAGGGCGGCGCGGTCCTGGGCACGGCGCACCTTCCGATGGCGGCGACGGTGCTGCTGTGCGTCGCGCTCGCTGTGGCGGGATCGCTGACGCTCATCGTCCCCACGGTGCTCGCCGCGACCGGGCTCCCCGGCGTCGGTGCGGCGCTGCGCCGCCTCAAGGACGAGATGATCGCCCACAATGCCGTCATCATGACCGTGCTCTTCGCGGTCCTGGCCTCCACCGAGGCCGCCCATCTGATCCGCCAGCTCACCGCGTGAGGACCCCCATGGACGCTCCCGTCACCGTCACCGCTCCCGCCGGAACCTTCCGGGGTCTCCTCGACCGCTCGGTGCTCTCCTGGCGCGGCATCCGTTTCGCCGTCGCCCCCACGGGCGATCGCCGCTGGCGCGATCCCCTCCCCGCCCCGGATGCCGAGGGAGAGGTGGATGCCACCGCCTTCGGCCCCGTCTGTCCCCAGCCCCTGAACCCCGCCGTGCCGCTCGGCGATGCGGCGGTGGAGGACGAGGACTGCCTGTCCCTGAACGTGTGGGCACCGGCCGCCTCGGCGGACTCGCCCCGGCCGGTCATGGTGTGGCTGCACGGCGGCGCCTACACCTTCGGGTCGTCGAGCCAGCCCCTGTACGACGCCACGTCGATGGTGTCCACGGGCGAGGTCGTCGTGGTCACGGTCAACTACCGTCTGGGCGCCCTCGGCTTCCTCGACCTCTCGGGCGCGGTGCCCGACGGCGGCTTCGACGGCAACCTGGCGCTGAAGGACGTGCTGCTGGCGCTGCGCTGGGTGAAGCGCAACGTCGCGTCCTTCGGCGGCGACCCCGACCGGGTCACGGTGTTCGGCGAGTCGGCGGGCGGCGGGCTGGTGACCACCCTCCTGGCGACACCGTCCGCGCGGGGTCTGTTCCACCGCGCGATCGCGCAGTCGTCCCCGGCCTCGAGCGTGTACGGCACGACGCGGGCGCAGAAAGTGGCCCGCAGCTTCCTCACCCAGCTCGGCATCGACCCCGATGACGCCGGCGCGGCCTCCGCCGTCCGCTCCGCCTCGGTCGAGGCGATCGTGGCCGCGGGCAAGGCCGTGTACGCCGAGGTCCCCACCACCGACCCGGGCACCCTCGCGTTCGCGCCCGTCGTCGACGGCGATCTGCTCCCGGAGGCCCCGATCGACGCGCTCCGCGCGGGCCGCGGCATCCCCGTGCCGGTGATGATCGGGACGAACAAGGACGAGGCCTCGTTGTTCTCGTTCATGAAGTCGCCCCTGATCCCCATCACGGGCGACCGGATCGACCAGATGTTCGCCGACATGGCGGCCGAGAACACCGGTGTCGAGCTGCCGACCCGAGAGCAGGTGCTCACCGCGTACGAGCACGTCCGTCACCGCGCGATCGGGCTGGGGGTGGCGCGCGACATCGGCTTCCGGCTGCCCACGCTGTGGGTCGCCGAGGGCCACTCCACCGTCGCACCGGTGTACCTGTACCGCTTCGACCACGCCTCGCCGTTCCTGCGCCTCATCGGCCTCGGTGCCACGCACGCCACCGAGCTGCCCTACCTGTGGGGCAATCTCGTGAGCGGCCCGAAGGACCTCACCTTCCGTCTCGGCGGTCGACGGGTGGCGGAACTGATCTCGGCGCGGATGCAGGCGCGCTGGACCGCGTTCGCGCACGGCGACGAGCCGTCGGCGCCCGATGCCCCCGCGTGGCCGGTGTTCGCCGCCGACGAGGGAGACACCCGCGCGACCCTCGTGATCGACCGCCACGATGTCGTCGTCGACGACCTCGACGGCGAGCTGCGCCGCGCGTGGGGTGACAACATCCTGTCGTTCTCTTGACGCGTGAGTCGCCAGGATTCGTCGCCTGAGGGCCGTCCTGAGCGACACATCCTGGCGACTCACGCGGGCTAACACACCCGGGCGGCGACCGACCTCGACTGGAAAACGCGCGCCGATCGCGGTAGGGGTGGAGGTATGAGCCAGCTTCCCCCCGCGGCATCCGGAACCCCTCGACTCGAGGTCGACGGCGTCATCGTCGTCGACAAGAAGCGTGTGCGCACCGCCATCGGCGGCACCGTCGTCGGCAACTTCATGGAGTGGTTCGACTTCGGCATCTACGGCTACCTGGCCGTGACGTTGGCCGTTGTCTTCACCTCCGACCTGCCCGAGCCGTGGGGACTGCTGGTGACGCTGCTGGGCTTCGCGATCTCCTTCCTCGTCCGCCCGTTCGGCGGGTTCGTGCTCGGTCCGCTCGGCGACCGCATCGGGCGGCAGAAGGTGCTGTTCCTGACGATGGCGATGATGGCCACGGCCACCGCGCTCATCGGCATCCTGCCCACCTCCTCCGCGATCGGGTTGTGGGCGATCGTGCCGCTGTACCTGCTGAAGATGGTCCAGGGCTTCTCGACCGGCGGCGAGTACGCCGGCGCGACGACCTACGTCTCGGAGTTCTCGCCGGATCGCACACGCGGCTTCTGGTCGTCCTGGCTGGACGTGGGCTCGTACGTCGGTTTCGCCGCGGGCGCCTCGGCGGTCGCCCTGACGACCGCGATCACCACCGCGGTCTCGGGCGAGAACGCGATGGTCGACTACGGCTGGCGGATCCCGTTCCTGCTGGCGATCCCCCTCGGGATCGTCGCGATCTACTTCCGCCTGCGCATCCCCGAGACGCCGTCGTTCGAGCAGACGCACGCCGCCGAGGCCGCGCAGGAGACCGGTTCGGACGATCCGATGGCGCGTCAGGGCCTGCGGGGCATCGTCCGCCATCACTGGCGCGCGCTGCTCATCGGCATCGCGCTGGTCGCCGCGACCAACACCGCCGGCTACGCGCTCACGAGCTACATGCCCACGTACCTCGAGAAGGAGGTGGGCATCTCCAACCTCGGCGCGGCGGTGGCCACGGTTCCCGTCCTGCTGGTGATGTCGGCGGCCCTCCCCCTCATCGGCAGGCTCAGCGACCGGATCGGACGGAAGCCCGTCTACGCGATCGCGGCCGGTTCGGCGATCGTGCTGCTCGTCCCCGCGTTCCTCATCATGCAGATCGGCGAGCTGTGGGCCGTGATGATCGCCCTGACCCTCGCGGCGGTGCCGGTGGCGTTCTACGTCGCGATCTCGGCATCCGCTCTGCCCGCCCTCTTCCCCACCGCGTCGCGCTTCGGAGCGATGGCCGTGGCGTACAACATCGCGGTGTCCCTGTTCGGCGGCACGACGCCGCTGTTCAGCCAGGCGCTCATCGAGTGGACGGGCAACACGCTCATGCCCGCGTTCTACATCATGTTCTTCGCCGCGTTGGGCCTGGTGGCGCTGTTCGCGATGCGCGAGACCGCGCGTCGACCGCTGCTGGGCTCGGTGCCCGCCGTCGAGACACCCGCCGAGGCGGAGGCGGTCGTGGCCCGTCAGGACGAAGACCCGCTCATCGACACCTCGACGATGCCGCTCGCCATCCGCCGCGGCTGAGCCGCTCTCCGCGCGAGTCGCCAGGAATCGTCGCCCGCGGGGCGCCCGAAGCGACAGATCCTGGCGACTCGCGCTCGGCTCAGCGACGGCGACCGGTGCCGAACAGGCCCCGGATCACGCCGTTCAGGATCGTCTTCGTCGACCCCCGGCCGAGCAGGTCGTCGAGCGGCGCGGTCGGAGCGCTGGAGCGCGAACGCGGCGCCGCGGTGCTCTTGAGCAGCCGGTCGTACTCGCGCTGCGCCTTCTTCTGAGCCTCGGCGTGCGCCTTGTCGATCGCCGCCTGCTGCTTCGCGTACTCGGCCTCGGTCGCCGCCGCCTGCTTCGCGCGCTCCGCCGCCTCGCGCGCCTCGGTCGCCGCCTGCATGCGCGCCGCCAGGATCTCGCGGGCCGACTCGCGGTCGATCGGGGTGCCGTACCGGGCGAACAGGGGGGATGCCGAGACGGCGGCGGCGAGATCGGCGGCGGGGATCGGCGACATCGAGGCCCGCGGCGCGAACAGCCGCGTCCAGGCGACCGGGGTCGGGGTGCCGCGTTCGTCCATGACGGTCACGATCGCCTCGCCCGTCCCGAGCTCCTGCAGGACCCGCTCGAGGTCGTACCCCGACGCGGGATACGTCCGCACCGACGCGCGCAACGCCGTCGCATCGTCGGGGGTGAAGGCGCGGAGAGCGTGCTGGACGCGCGACCCGAGTTGCGCGAGCACGTCGCCCGGCACGTCCTTCGGCGTCTGCGTGACGAAGAAGACGCCGACCCCCTTGGAGCGGATGAGACGGACCGTCTGCGTGATCGCCGCGAGGAAGGCCTTGGACGCGTCGCGGAAGAGCAGGTGCGCCTCGTCGAAGAAGAACACGAGCTTGGGCTTGTCGAGGTCGCCGACCTCGGGCAGCACCTCGTACAGCTCCGCGAGCAGGTACATCAGGAACGTCGAGTACAGCTCGCGACGCGAGGCGACGTTCGGCACCTCGAGGAGACTCACGACGCCCTCACCCTCGGCGGTGGTGCGCAGGAACGCCGTCACGTCGAGCTCGGGCTCGCCGAAGAAGGTGTCGGCGCCGGCCGCCGAGAACGCGATCAGTTCGCGGAGGATGACACCCGCGGTCGCGCCGGAGAGCCCGCCGAGGTCCTTCAGCTCGCTCTTGCCCTCGTCGCTGGTGAGGAAGGTCAGCACGGACCGCAGATCCGACAGATCGACGAGCGCGAGCCCCTTCTCGTCGGCGTAGTGGAACACGAGGCCGAGGCTGGACTCCTGCGTCGCGTTCAGACCGAGCACGCGGCTGAGCAGCAACGGACCGAACCCCGACACGGTGGCCCGCACGGGAACGCCCGAGGCCGCGTCGTCGCCGAGGGCGTAGAACTCCGTCGGGTAGGCCCGCGGCTCCCAGTCCTGCCCCAGGGCGCTCGTGCGCGCGAGGAGCTTTTCGCTCGAGACGCCGGGGGCGGCGACCCCGGAGAGATCGCCCTTGATGTCGGCCGCGAACACGGGCACCCCGTTCGCCGACAGCTGCTCGGCCAGCAGCTGCAGCGTCCGCGTCTTGCCGGTTCCCGTGGCCCCCGCCACCAGCCCGTGCCGGTTGGTCATCGCGAGGGGGATCCGGACGGGGACGGATGCCACCGGCCCGCCGTTGACGAGTACACCGAGGTCGAGGGCCCCAGCGGACCCGGCGGACCCGGCGTACCCGGCGGCGATCGTCGCGACCTGCGCGTCGGTCAGCGGCCCGGCGGCGGGCTCGGGCGCCGGCGCGGGAGGCTCAGGCGTCGTCGCGGGTTCGGGAGCGGCGGCGGGAAGCTCAGGCGCCGTCGCGGGCTCGGGAGCGGGAGCGGGCTCGGGAGCAGCGGTGGCCGCGGGCGTGGCGGCGACACGGGCCCGCGCGGCCGCCGCCTCCGCCGCGGCGAGATCGGCGCGAGCGCGCGCCAACCGGAGCTCGGCCTCGGCCGCCTCGGCCTCGGCTCGGAGTCGGGCGACCTCGGGGTCGTCGGCGGGACCGGGAACGGACGGCGCGGTGTCGCTCATGGCGTCAGCCTAGGACGGCGCGGAGGACGCGGCATCCGGAACCCGTCGGTTGCGTCGGAGCGTCGCCCGATCGTCGTCGCGGGCCCGGAGACGGGAGAACACCACCGCGAGCACGAGGGCCGCGCCCGCGCCGACGAGCGCTCCCCCGACCGTGTCGGAGAGCCAGTGGGCGTGCAGGTAGGTGCGGCTGAACGCCATGAGGACGATCCACGCACCGCCCACCACCCGCACCCACAGGGTCGGGAACACGATCGCGGCGACCACCGCGATCGTCGCGGCGTTGGCGGTGTGCCCCGAGGGGAACGAGCCGTAGTCCGCGAGGACGAGGATGTCCTCGGGGCGTGCACGGCCGAACGTGTGCTTGAGCACCTGCACGAGGAGGGCGCTCCCCGCGGACGCGGCCAGGAAGTACACCGCCGTCCACCGGCGCCCGGTGAGGAAGAGCGCGAGCGCTCCCCCCAACGGCACGATGAGGATGGCGGTGATGTAGCCGCCGATCTGGTTCATGACCAGGGCGATCGTGAGCAGCGGCTGAATCGGCGCGGAGGCGAACAGCTGGTTCCACCACACGTCGATCGCGAACGGACTCGGCCCGCGGAAGTACACCCAGGCCCCGAGCCCGCACGCGAGCGCGATCAGCACCAGACCGAGCACGGCGCGGACGCGCTCCGAGCGCACCGTCACGAACGGCGGGGGCGCGGCATCCAGGTCCATCGCCCCATGATGCCGTCCCGCCGGGCCTCCCGGCATCACCGGGACGGGCGGTTCGCCCTCTGCTACTGTTCGGCCCTTACGGAGCGAGCCGCTCGACGGTGCGCGGACGCACCAGGAACCACAGCGCCAGCACCCCGAGGACCGCACAGCCCACCATCACCGATGCCATGGTCGTGGCGGTGATGCCCGATCCGGTCGCGAGCAGGCCCACGACGGGAGAGATGACGCCCGCGATGCCGAAGTTCGCGGCACCGATGATCGACTGCGCGGTGCCCGCGGCCTTGCCGTGGCGGTCGAGGGCGAGCACCTGGGCGCACGGGAACGTGAAGCCGCACGAGGTCATGAACAGGAACAGCGGGATGATCGTGCCCCACAGCCCGAACCCGAGCTGGTCGAAGACGACGATCACGATGCCCCACAGCACGAGCGAGGCGGTCGAGAACGCGAGCACCCACTGGGGGCCGAAGCGCGCGGCGAGGCGCGAGGCGATCTGCACGCCGATGACGAGCCCCACGGAGTTCGCGGCGAACAGCACGCCGTACTGTTGCGCGTCGAAGCCGTAGCTCTGCTGGAAGAGGAACGAGGATGCCGACAGGTAGGAGAAGAGTCCGCTGAAGGTCATCGCCCCGATGACGAGGACACCGACGAACACCCGGTCCCGGAAGACACTCGCGTACCGCTGCCAGACGGTGGTCGCGCCCTTGCCGCCCCGGCGGGCGGCGGGGAGCGTCTCCGGCAAGAAGACGATCGCCGAGACGAGCATGACCGTGCCGTAGGCCGCGAGCACCCAGAAGATGCCCCGCCACGGCATGACCGACAGGAGCAACGACCCCGCGAGCGGCGCGAGCACCGGTGCGACGCCCGAGACCAGGGCGAGGCGCGAGAGCATCACGACCAGCCGGCGACCGCCGAACAGGTCGCGCACGATGGCGGCCGCGACGACGCCGCCCGCTGCGGCACCGGCCCCCATGAGGACGCGCGCGATCGACAGCGTGCCGAGGGTCGGGGCGAGAGCGGCGAACACGCTCGCGGCGACGTGCAGCGCCGTGACCGCGAGCAGCGGGATGCGACGACCGACCTTGTCGCTGAGCGGTCCGACGATGAGCTGGCCGAGCGCGAATCCGATCATCGTGCCCGTGAGGGTCAACTGGATCGCGGCGGCCGAGGTCTGGAAGTCGGCCTCGAGCACCGGGAACGCGGGCAGGTAGAGGTCGATCGTGAAGGGCCCCAGAGCCGTCAGGGCGCCCAGCAGGACGATGTAGAGGACGCGGCGTCGCGCCGAGATGCTGTCGCCGGGGTGCATCACGATCGGCGCTGTCGCCGGGTTGCTTCCGAGCGCACGGATGGCGCCCGTCGCCGAGGGCTCGGTGCGGGCGGTCGGGGGGATCACGGGCTGGGAAGCGGTGTCGAGCACGTCGGTCAGGGGGTCCTTTTCGCAACACGGACAGCCCGGACGATGCCGGGCTGTGAATTCGGGGGATCGTCGAACCTCGAATCGATTCGACATCGTCATACTATCGCGCGGTCCCGGTTCTCCACCATCCCCCCTCGCGGGTTCCTCCCAGGCCGCCACCGCATTCATCCGCATAGGCTGGGCGGAATCGGCCCGCGCCGAGCCTCCCGCCCCAGAGAGAGACAGCACAGACCGCATGAGCCCCTCCCCCGACAAGCGCAAGAGCGGCAACCCCGCCACGCAGGCCGACATCGACCTGACCGTCAAGCAGCAACGCGAGCAGAAGCGACAGGACAAGCTCGCCGAGTACCAGAAGCAGATCGCGCGTCGCAAGCGCAGCAAGCTCGTCTGGTGGGTCGTCGGATCGACCGCCGCCCTCGCGGTGGTCGCGGTCGTCGTGGCATCCTTCGCGCTCGCCCCGGCTCCGGCCCCCAGCTACCAGGCGGGCAACACGACCGGTCGCGAGATCGAGGGCGTCGAGACCTTCCAGAACCGCTCCGACCACGTGCAGGGTGCGGTCACGTATGAGCAGACGCCCCCCGCCGGCGGCCCGCACAACCCCTACTGGCTGAACTGCGGCGTGTACACCGAGCCTCAGCAGAACGAGAACGCGGTGCACTCGCTCGAGCACGGGGCCATCTGGATCACCTACGACCCGGAGCGGGTCGACGCCGACGGAATCGCCGCGCTCGAGGCCGTCATGCCCTCCAGCTACGCGATCCTCTCGCCCTACCCGGGCATGGACACCCCCGTCGCCGTGAGCGCGTGGAACCACCAGCTCAAGGTCGACGACCCCGCCGACCCCCGCATCGCCGAGTTCTTCACCGAGTACTGGCGCAGCCAGAACGCCCCCGAGCCCAACGCCGCCTGCTCGGGCGCGATCGACGGCCCCGGCAGGGCGTGACGTGACCGACGACGACACCGCGGCCCGGCCGGCCGCGCGGCGCATCGTCGTCGCGGTGGCCGTGGTCGCGCTGCTGGCCGTCGCCTTCGCGATCGGACGCTTCACCGCGTTCGGCGCGACCGCCGCCCCCGCCACCCCGTCGACCACCTCCGCCGACGCCGGCTTCGCCCGCGACATGCAGGTCCACCACACGCAGGCGGTGCTCATGGCGATGGAGATCTACCGCAAGACCTCCGACGACGAGCTGCGCACCCTCTCGTACGACATCGCCACCACCCAGGCGGGTCAGCGCGGAGAGATGTTCGGGTGGCTCGTGCAGTGGGGCCTGCCGCAGGCGTCGTCCCAGCCGCTCATGCAGTGGATGGCTCCGTCCAGCGCGCACAGCCACGGTGACACCTCCGCGCTGTCCGAGGACGACCTCCTCTCCCAGATGGGGATGGCGACGGATGCCGAGCTCGACCAGCTCCGCTCGCTCGAGGGTCAGCCGGCCGACTGCCTCTTCCTCGGCCTCATGATCCGCCACCACGAGGGCGCGATCCCCATGGCCGAGGCCGTGGTCGAGCTCGGCAGCGACCCCCGGGTGAAGGACGTGGCCCAGACGATCATCACGGGCCAGTCGGCCGAGATCGACGCGATGCGCGACATCCAGACCCGCCTGTCCTGCACCGGCTGAGCACGAACGCCGAGGGGCGTGGCATCCGATCGACGGATGCCACGCCCCTTCGGCGTTCGTGCGGGACTCAGCCCTTCGTCGCGCCGGCGAGGAGACCCCGGACGAAGAAGCGCTGCAGCAGGAAGAACACGATCAACGGAACGAGGATCGAGATGAACGTTCCAGCCGACTGCAGGAACCACTGGTCGCCCCACGTCCCCGACAGAGAGTTCAACGACTGCGTGAGCGGCAGAGACGACGACGGCGCGAAGATCGTGGCCACGAGCAGGTCGTTCCACACCCAGATGAACTCCAGCACCGCGAAGGACGCGAGGGCCGGGGCCGCGAGCGGCAGGATCAGGCGGAAGAACACCTGACCGTGCCCGGCACCGTCCACGCGCGCCGCCTCGATGACCTCGTGCGGGATCTCCGCGATGAAGTTGTGCAGCAGGAAGATCGCCAGCGGCATCGCGAAGATGACGTGGGCGATCCACACCGTCGCGAAGCTGTGCTCCACGCCACGCAGCTCGAGCCCGGGGAAGATCGTCACATCGTTGATCGTGAGACCGCGCGAGAACAGGCTCAGCAGCGGCACGAGGGCCATCTGCAGCGGCACGATCTGGAGCGCGAAGATGAAGATGAAGAAGAAGTTGCGCCCCTTGAAGTCGATCCACGCGAACGCGTACGCGATGAGCGAGGCGATCGCCAGCGCGAAGAGTACGACCGGGATCGTGATGGCCAGCGAGTTCACGAACGAGGCGGCCAGCGTCAGCGCCGTGCCCCCCGACGTCAGAGCGAGACGGTAGTTCTCGAGCGTGAACGACGGATCGGTGAAGATGGTCCACCACCCGGTCGACTGCGTGTCGGAGCCGGGACGGAACGACGTGACGAGCAGACCGAACGTCGGGATGGTCCAGAAGAACGCGATCGCGACGGCGGCGATCGTGGCCCCCTTGGAGGTGAGACGCTTGCGCGCCATCGCCTCGTGCTTGCGCGTGTCGCGGGCGACCTGACGCGCCGAACGCTTGTCGTCGGTGGGCTCGAGCACCACGGTGGAGGTGGTCATCGCACTTCCCTCTGCTTCCGGATCTGGCGCACGTTGAAGATGATCAGCGGCAGGACGAACAGGAACAGCACCACGGCCAGCGCTGCGGAGTGCCCGTAGCTCTGGAACCGCTGCTGCTGGTTGACCATCTCGAAGGCGAGGACGGTGGAGTCGTTGCGCCCACCGGTCATGACCGCGACGATGTCGTAGATCTTCAGGGCGCCGATGGCGATGGTGGTGAGCACGACGATGAGCGACGAGCGGATGCCGGGGACGGTCACGTTGATGAATCGCTCCCAGGCGTTGGCGCCGTCGAGTTCGGCGGCCTCCATCTGCTCCGGCGGTACCGCCTTGATCGCCGCCGACAGGATGACCATCGCCAGGCCCGTCTGGCTCCAGATGAACACGACCACCAGGAGCAGCGTGTTGATCAGCGGGGTCGCCGAGAGCCACGAGACCGGGTCGCCTCCGAACGCCGTCACGATGGCGTTCAGGATGCCGATCTGGTCGCCCTGACGGAAGTCGTAGACGAACTTCCAGATGATGCCGGCGCCGACGAACGAGATGGCGAACGGCATGAAGATGAGGACCTTGAGGAACCGCTCCCCCGCGGCGCGGTCGATGAAGACGGCGTAGGCGAGTCCGATCGCGGTGGCGAAGGTGGGGGCCAGGAGCACCCAGATCAGGGTGTTGATGACCGACCAGAAGCCCTCGGGGTTGGTGAAGGTCCAGACGTAGTTGTCGAACCCGACGAAGTTCTGCCCGGTCTTGTCCAGGAACGACTGCACCAGCGTCGACAGGGCCGGGTACACCAGACCCATCAGCAGGAGGATCGCGGCGGGAGCGGCGAACAGGATGAGCTGGAACAGGTAGCCGGCGCCCTGACGCGACCGGTAGTCGGCGTAGAACAGGATGCCGCCGAGGATCACCGCGATCGCGAGGACGTAGATCACCGCGTTCTGGTACGGGCGCAGCAGCATGAAGGCGAGCACGGGGATCGCGAAGCACGCGATCAGGCGGATCCAGAAGTAGCGCTTGCCCGAGCGCGGCGCGTACTCGATGAGCAGCAGCAGCAGCCCCACGACGGCGCCGAAGACGAGGAGCACCAGCGGGATCTGCACGAGCGGGTTCATCTCGCCGAGCGTCTTGAAGAAGCTGTTCAGCGAGAACCCGATGGTGGTGGGTTTGGTCTCGGACGGTGCCCGCGTGACCATGAACAGGAACAGCGCCACCACCGCGATGAGCGCGATGACCACGACCGTGACGGTGGTCCGATGCCTTCGTGCGAGGTTGCGGGATGCCGTCTCGGCATCCGGCGCCTCGTGTCGGGGAGATGCCGCCGGGGGCTTCTCCGCCTGCCTGATCTGAGTCATGACTTCCCTCCCGAACACGCCGTCGTGCTCATCGATGGACGGGCCGCGCAGCGGCACCGTGTGGGCTTACGGTACCGGTGGGCCGCCCGCCGAAGCGGACGGCCCACCGATCTTGCGGTCGGGGTCAGTTGTTGTAACCGGCCTGGATGTCGCTGAGCACGGTGTCGGTCGGCGTTCCGTCGATCCAGCTGACCATGCCCTTCCAGAACGACCCGGCGCCGACGGTGGCCGGCATGAGGTCGGACGCGTCGAAGCGGAGCGTCGTGTCGGGGTTCTGCACGACCTTCATGGCCTCCTGCAGGAACTCGCTGGACGCGAGCGACGGGTCGGCACCCTTGTTGGCCGAGATGACGCCGCCGAGCTTCACGCGGGCGTCGGCGAACTCGGGGCTCGACATGAACTCCGCGACCTTCTGCACGTTCGCGTCGTCGGGGAACGTCGCGACGAATTCGCCGCCACCTTCGACCGACTGCTCGCCTTCCTTCACACCCGGGAGCAGGAACGCGTAGACGTCGCCGTCGGGAGCGACCTTGACCTCGCCGCCGGAGGCGTTCTTGACCGTGAGGAAGTTCGACGACAGGAACGAGGCCTGGTGGGTCATCGGGCAGCTGCCGTCGGCGACCTTGGCCGCGACGTCGGCGAAGGCGACCGAGTTGATGCTCTTGACGTCACCGAATCCCGCGTTGACGTACGAGGGGTTGAGGAGGATCTCACCCACGGCGTCGAAGGCCTGCTTGATCTGCGGGTCGGTGAACTTGACCTCGTTCGCGACCCACTTGTCGTAGACGTCGGGGCCGGACTGACGGAGGACGAGGTCCTCGATCCAGTCGGTGCCGGGCCAGCCCGACGCGTCACCGGAGGCGAAACCGGCGCACCACGGGGCGGCGCCCGTCTTCTCCTGGATGGTCTTGGTCAGGGCGAGCAGCTCGTCGTAGGTCTTGGGGATCGAGACGCCCCACTCCGTGAACTTCGCCGGCGAGTACCAGACGTAGCCCTTGACGTTGGCGAGCATCGGAGCGGCGTAGAAGTCGCCGTCCACGGTGCCGTAGGACTTCCAGTCCGCGCCCCAGTACTGGTCGACGTTGGCCGAGACCGTGTCGCTGGCCTTCTTGACGTCGCCCGTGCCGACGAGGGTCTGCAGGAGACCCGGCTGCGGGACGATCGCGATGTCGGGGGCGTCGCCACCGGTGACCTTGGTCACGATGTTGCCCTCGAAGCTTTTGTCGCCGGTGTACTCGACCTTGATGCCCGTGTCCTTCGTGAACTGGTCGAAGGACTGGTTCAGCAGGTCGGCTTCGCTACCGGTGATGCCGCCGGAGATGCGAACGGTCGTCGTGCCCTCCGAGCCACTGCCGGATCCGCCCGAGTCGCCCTCGGCACAGCCCGCGAGCGCGATCGCACCGACCGCCAGCAGTCCGACGGGAGCCAGCAGGCGATACCGCTGTGACATGCCCATGTGATTTCTCCTCTTTGAGTTCTGTGCTGCATCGGATCCCGTCGGGAACCGATTCCAGATCACGGTAGGGGACAACGACGCGTTCCGCAACAAACTTTGGTCACGACTCAATAACTGGCGGAATATCGCGGCATTTCACCCCGGAGACACAGAGGAACCGGTTCCAGATTCGTCAGTTGTCGGATACTCTTCATGACGTCGACACGGACGTCGAAGATCCTCGAGGAAGACGGCTCATGAGCGGAATCGCCGATGTGGCACGCCTGGCTGGCGTGTCCAAGTCGACGGCGAGTCGCGCGCTGACGGGCGGCGGCTACGTCTCGGACGACACCCGCCGGCGCGTCACCGACGCGGCGGCGACTCTCGGCTACGTCCCCTCCACGAGCGCCGTCAGCCTCGCGACGGGCCGCACGCGTACGGTCGCCCTGATCGTCCCCAAGGTCAACCGCTGGTACTTCGGCGCGATCATCGAGGGCGTCGAACGCTCGCTGATCTCGCAGGGCTACGACGTCACGCTGTACGTCGCAGAACCCGGCTCGCGCGACCGCGAGAGCCTGTACTCGAAGTACCTCGCCCGGAAGCGGTTCGACGGGATCATCGCCGTCGCCCTCGAACCCGGTGACAGCGACCTGGAGCGGCTTCTCGCCATCGACAAGCCGACCGTCTGCATCGGGAATCCCCTCCAGGGCATCCCCACCCTGGGCCTGGACAACATCGGCATCACGCGCATCACGACGCAGCACCTCATCGCGCTGGGACACACCGACATCGCGTTCGTCGGGAGCACCCCGCCCACCGACGCTCCGGCGCGGGACGTCGACGAACGCTCGATCGGCTACCGGAACGCGATGAACGACAGCGGGCTCGCCGTGCGCATCCGCAACGTCCCCTCCACGCTGACGATCACCGACGCCTATGCCGCCGCGGCATCCTTCCTCGCCGACGCCGCTTCCCGCCCCAGCGGCGTCGTCGCGGCGTGCGACGAAGTGGCCATCGGCGTGATCATCGCGGCGCGGCGCATGGGAATCTCGGTGCCGACCGAGCTCAGCGTCGTCGGGATCGACGGGCACGACTACGCCGAGATGTTCGCCCTCACCACCGTCGAGCAGTACCCCGAGGATCAGGGCGTCGAAGCGACGCGCCTCCTCCTGTCCATGCTGGACGGCGAGGCGCCTCCGCCGCGCACGCTCGCCCCGGCGCGCCTCGTGGTGCGCGCCTCGACCGCTCCCCCGCGCAGCGCCTGACGCGAAAAGGGACCCCGGATGCCAGGCATCCGGGGTCCCTTTCTCTTTCCGTGTCAGTCGGTCTGGCGCACCGAACGGCGGCGGACCACCACGCCCAGACCGAGCAGCGCCAGGGCGGCCAGGACGCCGGCGCCCATCCACGCGCCGTCGGTCCCGGTGATCGCGAGCGCGCCGTCGCCGGCCGATGCTCCGGCGCCGCCGCCGACCGCGGTGTCACCCCCGCCGCCGCCGACCGTCGCGGCATCCGCGAGCCGCAGCGGGACGGTCACGAGCGTCCCCGTCGGCTGAGCGGTGAGCTGCAGCTCGATCACGTCGAGCGCGTCGGCGGGCACCGTCGCGGTGACGGTCGCCGCTCCTCCGACGACGGCGACCTCGATCGGGTCCCCCGTGCCGAACGACGCCGCGAGGGACGTGTTCTGCGGTGCACCGAGCGAGGTGAGGTCGAGGTTCGACACGGTGAGGGCGAACTCGTCCCCGGGCATGACCTCGGCGGGAACACCCGAGACCTGCACGCCGCGCGCCGTGAAGTCGGGGGTGAGGCCGGGGTGCGCGCGGAGGTAGTCGATCCACCCGTCGCGGTCGACGAGACCGGAGTCGAGCGTGTTCGCGCCCTCCTGGAAGACCGAGAAGCTGTCTCCGCCCCCGAGCAGGAAGCTGAACGAGCCCACCCGGTACTCCGCCGCCGGGTCGACGGCCACACCGTCGATCCAGATGCCCAGGACGCGGTCCCCCGCGGGGCGGGTGGCGTCATAGGTGTAGCGGACGTTCTCAGAGACGCCGAGAGCGAGGTTCGTCGTACCTCGACCCGAGGCGTCGCCCCACTGCTGCTCGAGCATCACCCGCAACTGCTCGCCCGTGAGGGTCGTGGTCCACAGGTTGTTCACGAACGGCAGCACCGCGTTGGCCTCGGCCAGCGTGATCACCCCGTCGGCGTCGTAGAGCAGTTCGGCCCGCAGCCCGCCCGGGTTGACCACCGCGATGTCCGCGCCGCCCCGTTCGGGATCGGCGAGGGTCTCGCGGAGCGCATCGGCCACCAGCCCGCCGAGCGCGGACTGCTTCGAGCGGTCGTCGCGCTTGCCGCCGGCGTACACGCCGTCGACGTAGCCGCCCTCCTGGAAGGCGGTCGTGATGTCGGCGGTGACCGATCCGACCGGCTCACGACCGACGACGTCCGCCTCGGCGCGAGCTGCCGTGACGATGTCGTTCACCTTCGCCACGCGCGGATAGGTCGCGATGAGTTCCGCGTCCAGCGCGGCCCCGGCGTCCGCGTTCGGCGCCGACAGGCGAGGCACGTTGCGGGCCGTGTAGTCCACCACGTCGCCGCCCTCGTCCACACTCAGAACGATCTGGCCGATGTTGGCGCCGTAGCTGCCGGTCTGCAGGATCGGGCGGGTGCCGTCGCCGCCGGGGATCGGCGCATCCCACACGTACTCGGCGTGCGTGTGGCCGGTGAAGATGGCATCCACCGCCGGGTCGGTGTCGTTCACGATCTCCGCGAACGCGCCGCCCTGGGCGACGGCCTGCTCGAGCGTGGCGGCCGAGCCGCTGAGCTCGGTGCCCTCGTGGTACTGGGCCACGATGACATCGACCTGATCGTCGATCTCGCCCACGACGCGGTTGACCTCCGTCACGGGATCACGAAACTCGATGCCCTGGATGCCCTCCTTCGACACGAGCGTCGGCGTCTGCTGCGTGACCGCCCCGATCACACCGACGCGCACACCGTCGACCTCGAAGACGGCGTAGCCGGGCAGCAGCGGCTGTCCGTCCTTGAAGACGTTGGCCGCGAGGTAGGGGAAGTCGGCGCGATCCGACACGCGCCCGGTCAGGTCGGCCGCACCCTTGTCGAACTCGTGGTTCCCGGTGCCCGAGGCGGCCAGTTCGAGCGCGTTCAGCACGTCGATCGTGGGCTCGTCCTGGAACAGCGAGGAGGCGAACAGGGAGGCGCCGATGTTGTCGCCGTTGGAGAGGAACAGCGTGTTCTCGTCGCCGTACTCCGCCCGCAGCTGCTCGACCGTGCCCGCGAACTTCACGGTGTTGGCGTCGATCCGTCCGTGGAAGTCGTTGATGCCGAGCAGGTTGATGTCGGTCGTCGACGACAGGTCGAGGCCCACGATCACCGGATCGTGGTCGCTCGAACGGTAGGGCGAGGTCTCGTAGAAGTTCAGCGCGTTGTAGTTGTAGCGGCTGTACTCGAGAGCCAGAGCCTCCACGGCGTTGATGTTCCAGATGTCGGTTCCCGTGACCAGTTCCCGTGCCGACGGCGACGCGAGGACGTGGTCGAGCGAACCGGACTGCCCGTCGTACGAGTACGAGTACTTGCCGGTTCCGGTCTCGAGCGGCTCGAAGCCGAACGAGCGGAGCTTCTCGATCGGGTCCTCCTGCGTGTAGGAGTTGAAGTCGCCGAGCAGGAACACGTCGTCGGTGCCGAGCGCCGCCGACCGCTCCGCCGCGAAGTTCCCGAGGGCCTCCGCCTGGCGGACACGGTCGCCGTTGAAGGCGCCCTGCATCCCGTCATCGGCGTTGTCGCCGGTCGCGTCGTCGCTCGACCCCTTGGACTTGAAGTGGTTCACGATCGCGAGGATCTTGGCATCCGGATCTCCGACCGGAGCGAACGCCTGCGCAAGCGGCTGGCGGGCGTTCGTGAACGCGGGGTCGTCGAGGATGACGCTGTCACCGACCGGCTCCACGACGGCCTTCTTGTAGATGAAGGCCGTGCGGATGACGTCCTCCGACGCCGGGAGCGCGGCCGGCGACGGCACGAACGCCCACTGCTCCGAGCCCGCGGCCTCGTTGAGGGCGCCGACGAGGGTCGCGAGCGCCGCGTCGCGATCCTTGCCGAACTCCGCCGAATTCTCGATCTCCTCGAGAGAGACCACGTCGGCGCCGAGGCCGTTGATCGCCGCGACGATCTTGGCCTGCTGACGCTGGAGGTTCTCGTCGTTCGCGGCACCGCGGGGGCCGTTGTCGGGGCACTTGTCCGCGGTGATCGGGTTGCCCGCGCGGTCTTTGTAGGTCGAGGTGCAGCCGACGCTCTCCGCCGTGGTGGTGAAGTAGTTCAGCACGTTGAAGCTGGAGATCTTGACATTGCCGCCGACCGGCTCGGGAGCGCTCTTCCGCGTGTTCTCGAAGGACGCCGGCTGCACGGTGTCGGCGTTGGCGACCGTGAGCTGCTCGGTGGGCTGGAACGTCCACACGTCGTTGCGGAAGTCGAGGATCACGGGGGTCTCGAACGTCACGGCCGCGCCCACGCGCACGGGGTTCTCGAGCGACACGTACGGCAGCGGGTCGTTCTTGCCCGTGGTGAGGTAGTTCACCGACGCGCCGTCGTCGAGGATTACACCGCGCGCGTCGTTGTCGGCCACGGCGTCGTCGTACTGCGTCGTGCCAGGCCGGGCGACGTCCGTGGGGCTGCGCAGCGGCGTCGTGCCGGACGCCAGACCGAGGACGGCATAGCGGTTGGTGTCGTAGTTGTTCGTGACGGTGAACTCACCCGTCGGCGCGAGGAGCATCCCCTCGAACGACTCGCGGTCCTCTTCCGTCGCCGGCCACGCGATCGCGGCGGGCTGGACCGCCGCGGCCACCTCATCGAGCACGCGCACGCCGTCCGCGGGCGCGGAGATCTCCGTGAGGAACTTGTACTCGGACACGACGCCGGTGACCTCGACGAAGTCACCCTTCTGCACCTTCGCCGTCGCGGCGGACCCGAAGACGAAGACCGCGTCCGACGCGGTGTGCGCGGCGACGTCGATGGCGCCGCCGGTCCCCGGCGTCTGGATGTAGAAGCCGTTGTATCCGCCGGTCGGGTAGGCCGCCGTGACGACGCCGCGGGTCGTCACCGTGGTCCCCGTGAGCGGCGAGGACTCGCCGGTCCCCTGGATGTCGCGGATGGCGACGGCCTCTCCCGGCGTCGGCGCCGGTGTCGTCGGCTCGGTCGTCGGCGTGACGGACGGCTCCGGTTCCGGTTCGGCGCCCGAGGAGTTTCGCGGGGTGACCGTCGTGGCGTTGGTGAAGTCCGCCGAGTTGTCCCCCGTGTCGGTGAAGTCCGTCCGCACGAGAGAGTTGGGGGTCCCGTTGGGACCGTCGACCACGGCCGGCGCCGTCTCGAAGGCCGCGGCGCTCCCGTAGCCGAGGAAGTCCACGACGCGGGGGTCGTCGACGTCGCCCGCCGGGAGGGCGAGCGACTCGGCGACGTTCGCCAGGAAGAGCTGCCCGTTCGTCCCCGAAGGGTTCAGCCCGGTGCTCGTGGCATCCGGGGTCGGCAGGTCGGCGCCGGTGTCCCCGTTCCCGCGGATGGAGACGAGGTAGTACCCGCCGGGGGCGATGGAGCCGCTCAGCGCCTGCGTGTTCGCCGCGGACGGCACGTCGGTGCTCGCCGCCGGGCGGTACTGCAGCGACCACCCGGTGAGGTCCTGCGCGGTGTCGCCGGCGTTGTGGAGCTCGACGAACTTGTCGTTGAAGGGCGCTCCGGCGCTGCCGCCCTTGAGGTAGGCCTCGTTGATCACCACCCGGGGGCCGTCGGCGGCGTACGCCGCAGCGGGAACGAGGGCGGATCCGAGCAGCGCGGCGCCCAGGACGGCACTGAGGGTCGTGGTGAATCGGCGGGCGGACGCGCGGGAGGGTGCGTGATGCATGGGTCTCCAAGTACCGACGCACGCAACGAAAGCGACGCCGGATGGGGGGATCGACGGGGGGTCCCTTAGACCGTAAACGAAGACATATCGATTTCCCAGACTCGGATGTTTCGAATCGGTGAACATCGGTGTCACCCATGCCGGTACGCGGTGTCATCACGCGGGAACGACGAAGGCCCGGATGCCGTGGCATCCGGGCCTTCGTGTACCGCGAAGGTGACCTGAATTACTTCAGGGTCACCGAAGCGCCGGCCTCCTCGAGGGCAGCCTTCGCCTTCTCGGCGGTCTCCTTGTTCGCGCCCTCGAGCACGGCCTTGGGGGCACCGTCGACGACGGCCTTGGCCTCGCCGAGGCCGAGCGAGGTGAGCTCGCGCACGACCTTGATGACCTGGATCTTCTTGTCGCCGGCGGCCTCGAGAACGACGTCGAACGAGTCCTTCTCCTCGACCTCTTCGGCGGGGGCGCCACCGGCGGGGCCGGCAGCGGCCACGGCCACGGGGGCGGCGGCGGTGACGTCGAACGTCTCCTCGAAAGCCTTCACGAACTCGGAGAGCTCGATGAGGGTGAGCTCCTTGAACGCGTCGAGCAGCTCTTCGGTGCTGAGCTTAGCCATTGTGTTTCTCCTTGATCGGGATTGTCATCCGGGCCGGGTCAGGCCGCGGTGTCCTGCTTCTCGCGCAGCGCGTCGACCGTGCGAACGGCCTTCGACGGAAGCGCCTGGAAGACGTATGCCGCCTTGGTCATCGTCGCCTTCATCGCACCGGCGAGCTTCGCCAGCAGGACTTCACGGCTTTCGAGATCGGCGAGCTTGTTGACCTCATCCGCGGTCAGCGGGGCGCCATCGAAGTAGCCGCCCTTCACCACGAGCTGAGGGTTAGCCTTGGCGAAGGCACGCAGGCTCTTCGCGACGGCGACGGGGTCGCCGTGCACGAACGCGATGGCAGACGGGCCCTTGAGCTCGTCGTCCAGTCCCGAGACCCCCGCGTTGGCGGCGGCGATCTTGGTCAGCGTGTTCTTCACCACGGCGTACTCCGCGTCCTGACGGATGTCGTTGCGCAGCTGCTTGAGCTGGGCAACCGTCAGACCGCGGTACTCGGTCAGCAGAACGGCAGTCGAGTTCTCGAAGTGCTTCGTGAGCTCGGCGACCGATGCGTCCTTCTGCGCCATGGCCACTCCTTGTGTGTACGAGGCGCTCCGCGGAAGCGGGGCGCCGGCCAAGACACCGGGCGACGGCAAAAAAGAAGAGCTCCGGCGCAGGCGCACGGAGCTCGGAATCCCGATCGGGAAGAGTTACGTATACCTGCGCAGGTCCTCTGCCTTTCGGCAGACGCTTCGATCTTCGTGCACGCACGACGATGACCGGCGGTCTTTGGCTTGCCCCCACTGTACCAAGCCCCGACGCTGTGCGCCAAATCCTCGCGGCCCCGGCGTCCGCGCCGGGCGCGGCGGCCGCCCGCGCTTCCGAGAGCACACGATCCGGCCGAACGCATACGCTCCAGCGGCCCCGAACGTACGCGCTCGGCTCGATCGTGTGCGCTCGCGACCAGCGCCCTCACGACCGCGGGGTCACGCCGAAGGCGGCGAGGCGTGCGCCGAGGTCCTCGGGGCTTGCGATGTCACGGAACCCGCCGCGGCACAAACGCCATTGCGTCGTGCCGCGGATCCAATCCTCGCGGCGCTTCTCGTCGAGCAGTACCCGCTCGATGGTCGCGTCTCCTCGCAGCGCGGGGTCGCGGTACTTCGCCTCGCCGTCGAACTCCCAGAACGTGCAACAGTCCCGCAACGCGATGTCGACGAAGTAATCGTGCCCCGCTGGGCCGGCGACGGGCACCTGGAGGTCCAGGTCACGGAATCCCAGGCGGAACAACTGGAGCCGGCTGACGCTCTCCCCCGGCGATTCCGCCCGTCCGTCGGCGAATTCGATCAGCCACCTGGCTCCCGTCACCCCTCGACGGCCCGCGGCCCTCGCCGCGCGTTCTCGCATCCGATCGCGCCAGGCGTCCTGGGTCGCGGAGTCGACCCCATGCCCGCGTCCCGCTTCGCGCCGCAAGGCCGCATCAGCACAGGAGAGCGCCACTTCCATGCCGCGGGTCCTGGCGACGTCGAAGACCGTACGCTCCAGTGAGGTGCAGCGGATGCCGTCGATCTCGACGACGTCCGAGTCGTTCAGCTCGTCCTGGTGACGGCGAACGCGACCTCGGCTGGGCGCGCGCGATCCCTCCGGCACGGTGAGTTCCACGGGAGTGCGGCCGAAGCGGTACTGCGGGAGACCGTGGATGACAGCCGCCGACAGATGGGAGAGCACGGCATCCCCGCCCCTCATGCGGGCGATGACCGCGAGCGCTTCGAGCCGGTGGAAGGAGGCCGGGCGAAGGTCGATCAGGGACTCCCGAGCCGCATATGTGCCGCGGTGCACCCGCACCCACTCTCCGTCAGCGTCCCTTCGGAGCCGCCGGGCGCGAACGTCGCGATCGAGAAGCTCGGCGCGTGAATGCAACAGATCGCGTGCCTGCGCGAGGCTGATGTCGTTTGGCATCCGGTCAGCGTGCCTCGGAAGGCGCGCCCCGCGATCACATGAACCCCGTCCCTGTGGAGTCTCCCCCCGGACTGCCCCCCTGTGGAGAGTCCGCCAGCCCGAGCGCCGAAAGCACACGGCGCTGCCGAGCGCACACGCTCCGGCCGACTCGAACATGTGCGCTCGACCCGAACGTGTGTCTCGGCGAGGCCAGTGGCGCCCCCGGCGCGCAGCAGCGACCGCCGCCCACCCCACCGACCCGCAGGACACACCGCCGCGCCGAACGACCCGGGCGCCCGACCGGGTTAGTCTCGAACGCATGTCCCCCGAGCTCGTCGCCTCCCGCAGCGCCGACCTCGAGTCGCGGATCGTCGCCGATTCCCGCGACCGTGTCGCGTGGATCCGGGCGCGCTCGCGCGGCATCACCGCGACCGATGTCGCGACGCTCACCAGCACGAATGCGATCGCCCGGGCGGCGGATGCCAAGCTCCTGGGCTCGAACTTCTCGGGCAACGCCTACACGGCGCACGGCCGTCGCCGCGAGCCCGAGATCGCGGCCTGGGTGGCCGCGACGCACGGCATCCAGCCCTCTTCGGCGCTGTATCACGCGGTCGTGGAGCGGCGGCATCTGGCTACCCCCGACGGCGTGGTCGTCGACGGGGAGGGACGCATCGTCCTCGCCGAGATCAAGACGACGATCAAGGCGTGGCGCTCGATCCCCCGCACGTACCTGCGGCAGGTGTGGTGGCAGCAGCACGTCCTGGGCGCCGAGCGCACGCTGGTCGCGTGGGAACAGCACGACGGTTTCGTCCCGGTCGGCGACGAGCCCCGCTGCCAGTGGGTGGATCGCGACGAGAAGGAGATCGCGTCCCTCGTCCGCCTCGCCACCTCCCTCATCGACGAGCTCTACCGGCGCACGACAGCCGGACGCGTCCCCGCTCCTCGCCCGGAGCCGACGGAGAGGTACCGCGCGCTCGCGCTTCTCGAGCGATAG
The DNA here is from genome assembly GCF_030056775.1 of Microbacterium sp. IEGM 1404. Taxonomy (NCBI): domain Bacteria; kingdom Bacillati; phylum Actinomycetota; class Actinomycetes; order Micrococcales; family Microbacteriaceae; genus Microbacterium; species Microbacterium sp. IEGM 1404. The sequence goes on from NZ_JASHKP010000002.1 coordinate 215,959, forward strand.
TTGACCAGAATCAAACACTTCGCGTATAGTTGATCCTCGTCAACTAACGCGCCGACGTCGTCGCGGCATCCTTCTTCCTCCCCTGGAGAGCTCCGCATGACCTCCTCCCTCCCCGAGACCGCCGCGCCGCGGCGCGTTCTCCCCGCCCTCATCGGACTGCTGCTCGGCATGTTCGTGTCGATGCTGGCATCCACCGTCGTCTCGACCTCGCTGCCGGTCATCGTCCACGACCTGTCCGGCGACCAGAACGCCTACACGTGGGTGATCACGGCGACGCTGCTGACGACCGCCATCTCCACGCCGATCTGGGGCAAGCTCGCCGACCTGTTCAACCGCAAGGTACTGATCCAGGTCGCGATCGCGATCTTCGTGCTGGCGACGGCCGCCGCCGGGTTCTCGCAGAACACCGACATGCTGATCGCCTTCCGCGCCGTGCAGGGTCTCGGCGCCGGTGGCCTGGCCGCCCTCAGCCAGGTGATCATGGCCGACATCATCAGCCCGCGCGAGCGCGGTCGCTACATGGGCCTGTTCGGCGCGGTGATGGCCGTCGCCACGGTCGGCGGCCCGCTCCTCGGCGGAGTGATCACGGATGCCTTCGGCTGGCGGTTCAACTTCTTCGTCGCCCTTCCATTCGCGGTGGCGGCGCTCCTCATCCAGCAGCGCACCCTGCACCTCCCGAAGCGCACGAAGCGCAAGGTCAAGATCGACTACCTCGGCATCGTGCTGCTCTCGACCGCCGTATCGCTCCTGCTGATCTGGGTGACCAACGCCGGCCGCTCGTTCGACTGGGCCAGCACCGAGACCGTCCTCATGGTCGGCGGAGCCGTCCTCGCGGCGATCCTCTTCGTCGTGGTGGAGCTGCGCTCGTCCGAGCCGCTCGTACCGCTCACGCTCTTCCGGGATGCCACCTTCACCCTCGCCACGATCGCCTCGATCGCGACGGGTCTGGCCATGTTCGGCACCTCGGTGTTCCTCAGCCAGTACATGCAGATGGCCCGAGGCGCCACGCCCACCGAGGCCGGCGTCATGACCATCCCCATGATCGCGGGACTCCTGCTGGCATCCGTCATCGTCGGTGCCCTCATCACGCGCTTCGGACACTGGAAGCCGTTCCTCATCGTCGGCGGCGTGCTGCTGATCGCCGGCACGTACCTGCTGTCCACGATCCACTACGACACCAACTTCGCCCTGGTGTCGGTGTACATGTTCCTGCTCGGCGCGGGCGTCGGCATGACGATGCAGAACCTGGTCCTGATCGTGCAGAACACCGCCGACCCCGCGCGGATGGGCGCGGCCAGCTCCGGCGTGACGTTCTTCCGCAGCCTCGGCGGCACCATCGGCGTCTCGGTGATGGGCGCGGTGCTCGCGAGCACGGCGACCGGGCTGTTCACCGACCGCGCGGCCGACCTGCAGGCCGCGATCCTGGGACTCGGCTCGGCCGGCGCCCCGGTCGCCGAGGCCCTGCAGTCGGGCACGATCCCCCAGGTGTCGAGCCTGCCCGAGACGGTCCGCGTGATCGTCGAGGACGTCTACGCCCAGTCCATCGCCCACGCGTTCCTCATCGCGGTGCCGGTGGCAGTCGTCAGCCTGCTGGCGATCCTCTTCCTGCCCAACCGCCCGCTCACGCGCATGACGACGTCCGAGCGCGTCTCGGCGAGCGAAGCAGACCTCGCCACCGTGTCCGTCCCGGCGGGCATGGCGACGCTGTCGACCACGGGGACGGTGGAGACGGTGGATGCCACACGCCGTCACCGCACCCGCTCGAGCGCCCCGATGGGGGAGGATGGGTGACGTGACCCACGAAGACGACGCCGAGCGGCACGCCGCCGTGCAGGCGCTCGAATCGTCGTTCTCGGAGTTGATGACCACGTTCCGCCGCTACGTCGCCGAGGCGGCGGAACGGGTCAGCCCGGGAATGCTCCCGGCGACGTTCAAGACGCTGTCAGTCGTGAGCCGCTTCGGGCCGATGACGCTCTCGGCTCTGGCCGAGCGACTCGCCGCGGACAAGGGCTTCCTGAGCCGGTCGATCAGCGAGCTCGAAGAGATGGGGCTCGTCACCCGGACGCCCGACCCCAACGACCGGCGGTCGCGTCTCATCGCCGTCACCGAACTCGGTCACGACCGTCTGCGCGATGCCCGCGCCCCGCACGAGAGCCGCCTGTACGAGGCGCTCACGGACTGGTCGGTCGACGAGATCGGGAACCTCTCGACGATGTTGCACGCCCTCGCCGTGGGCGGGGTCCCCGAGCGGAACTGATCCTCCGGCCGGCGGCGCCGACGAGGCGACGCGACACGGTGACCGAGGTGTAACACCGCCGAGACAATGTCGCGCTTGACTGAGGGAGTCGAGGCGGAGTCGCCGTCGACGTGACCCCCGAGGAGGAGCGCCCGATGAGATTCCGATCGTCGCGTCCCGAGGCCAGCGTCGAGGCGCCCGGTCCCACACTTCCCGAGACCATGCGCGCCGCGGTCCTGGACGCCCCCGGCGAGCCCGACGCCCTGCACGCCGCGACGGTCCCCGTCCCCACCCCGATCCTCAGCGAGGTGCTCGTCCGCATCGTCGCGGCCGGCATCAACCCGATCGACGCCAAGACCCGCGCCGGTCGCGGCGCGTGCGGTGCGATCACGTCGTGGCCGGCGACGCTGGGCTACGACTTCAGCGGCGTCGTGGTCCAGGCTCCGTACGAGGGGCATCCGTTCCCGCCGGGGACCGAGGTGTTCGGGATGACGCCGACACCGCGGACCCCGGGGACGTACGCCGAGTATGCGGTCGTCCCCTCCCTCTCTCTCGCCCGCAAGCCCACGTCGCTCTCGCACGTCGAAGCCGCCGGCGTGCCGCTCGCGGCCCTCACGGCGTGGGGCCTCGTCGTCGAGACGGCGCTGGCGCACGCGAACCAGCGCATCCTCATCCACGCCGGGAGCGGCGGGGTGGGGCACTTCGCGGTGCAGTTCGCCGCCTACTTCGGCGCGCACGTCATCGCCACCGGGTCGCCCCGCAACCTCGACTGGCTCCGCGAGCTGGGTGCGGCGGAGGTCGTGGACCATACCGCGGTGCGTTTCGAGGATGCCATCGCCGCCGTCGACGTCGTCGTCGACCTCGTGGGCAACGTCCACGACGACACCGGGACGCGCTCCCTCGAGGTCCTGCGTCCGGGGGGATTGCTCATCGAGGTCCCGACGGGCGCGTGGACCGGCTTCCGCGAAGCGGCCTCGGCGCGCGGCATCCGCTCGACCGGATACAAGGTGATCCCCGACGGGAGTGCACTGGCGACGATCGCGCGCCTCCTGGATTCCGGGGCCGTGCGCGTCTTCGTCGACCGCGTCTTCGATCTCGAGGATGCCGCCGACGCCCACCGCGAGCTCGAGAAGGGGCACACGCGCGGCAAGATCGTGCTGCGCGTCAGCGACGACTGATCCCGTCGGTCGCGAGCACCCGTCGCCCCTCGGCCACGACCTCGTCGGCGACCTCGTCGAGGAGCGGCGAGGTGAGGTTCCACTGCTGCCAGAACAGCGGCACGTCGACCGGGTCGCCGCCGAGGCGCACGAGCGTCCCCTTCGCGAGTCCGTCGGCCGATTGGAATCCGGGCAGCAGCCCCCACCCGAGACCGAGCGACACCGCTGTCGCGAAGTCCTGCGAGGCGGGCACCCGGTGCCGCGGCGGCTCCGCCACGGGCACACCCCGCGCCGCGAGCCACTGCGTCTGCAGGTCGTCCCGCCGGTCGAAGTCGACGACCGGTGCCGCGGCGAGGCCGGCGACGTCGACGCCCTCGGGGAACCAGCGCGCGGCGAATCCGGCCGACGCGACGGCTTCGTAGCGCAGGACGCCCAGGCTTCGCACGCGACACCCGGTCACAGGCGTCTCGCGCGAGGTGACCGCCGCCATGACCGCGCCCGACTCGAGGAGCCCGGCCGTGAAGTCCTGATCGTCGCGGTGCAGGTCGAACACGACGGAGCGTCGCTCCGCGACGCGCTGGAGCGGCGGCAGGAACCACGTCGCGAGCGAATCGGCGTTCACCGCCAGAGGCAGGGATGCCACGGACCCGCCGTCCGCCCCGATCGCCGTCAGCGCATCGTGCTCGAGAAGTGCGAGCTGGCGCGCCAGCCGGATCACCGCGTCCCCCGCCGCCGTCGCGCGCACCGGCTTCGAGCGGACCAGGACGACTCGACCCAGCTGATCCTCGAGTGCTCTGAGACGCTGGCTGACGGCCGACGGGGTCAGGTGAAGGCGGCGGGCGGCGGCATCCAGGGTTCCCTCTTCCACGACGGTCGCGAGCGTGCGGGCAAGGTCGAGCGGGATGGGCATGAAGCGATGCTAATGGTTCGTCAGAATCATGAACTGTACTTGACCTCTCCGCGGCCCTACCGTCGGATCGTGCTCTCCTCCCTCGCCGCCGGTTTCGGGCTCGGCCTGTCGCTCATCGTCGCCATCGGCGCGCAGAACCTCTTCGTGCTGCGCCAGGGCGTGCGCCGCGAGCACGTCCTCGCCGTGGTGGCCGTATGCGCGGTGTCCGACGCCGTCCTCATCGCGCTGGGCGTCTCGGGCGTCGGCGCGGTCGTCACCGCGGTGCCGTGGCTCCTGGGCGTCGTGCGCTGGGCGGGCGCACTGTTCCTCGTCGGCTACGGGATCGTCGCCGCACGAAGGGCGCTGCGCCCCTCCGGCGCGGTCCTTCACGTCGAACCGGAGACGTCGACCTCGGCCGCGGTCCGCACGCGCACGACCACCACGACGCGGACCGCCGCCGTGCTCACCTGCCTCGCGTTGACCTGGCTGAACCCGCACGTCTACCTCGACACGGTGTTCCTCCTCGGATCCGTCGCCGCCACGCACGGCGCGGAGCGCGGCGTCTTCGGAGTGGGGGCCGCAGCCGCGAGCGTGGTGTGGTTCACGGCGCTCGGCTTCGGCGCGCGCTTCCTCGGACGCTGGCTGGACTCCCCCACGGCGTGGCGGGTGCTCGACGGCGTCATCGCGCTCGTGATGTGGGCGCTGGCGTTCTCGCTCGTCCTCCCCGTGTTCACCGGCTGAGGACACAATGGAGGCATGGCAGCCGTCGAGATCACCGTCCGCGGTCACGTGCAGGGCGTCGGGTTCCGGTGGGCCCTGCGCGCCGAGGCCGAGCGCGTCGGGGCGACCGGCTGGGTGCGCAATCGCCGGGATGGCGCGGTCGAGGCGTACGTCGCCGGAACAGCGACCGCCGTGGAGTCGCTCGTCGCGTGGGCTCAGCACGGTCCCCCGCTGGCGCGCGTCGAGCGGGTCGAGGTGACCGAGGTCCCGGACGCCGCCGACGGCTCCGGCTTCGAGATCCGCGACTCCGTCTAGCCGAGGGCGTCGGGCAGCCCCGCGCGCAGTTCGGACAGGACGCCGGCGGCGTCGTCGAGCCGCGCGAGACCCGCCGCCTGGCCCGCCCACAGCGACAGCAGTTCGCCCTCCCCCGCCGCCGCGGCCGCGGCACGGAAGACACCCGTGAGCCAGTTCTGGGCGGGGAACGGCGCGATCGCGTCGGCCGCCTCGATCTCGCGGACGGCTCGGTTCGGGATGCCGCGCGCCAGCCGCCCGCTCATGGCCCGCGTCAGCACGGTGTCGGTGTCCTGGGCGGCCGCGATCGCCGCGCGATGGGCCACCGTCGCCGCGGACTGCCGCGTGCGCAGGAATGCGGTGCCGACCTGCACGCCCTCCGCGCCCAGGGCGAGGGCGGCCGCCACCCCGCGGCGGTCGGCGACACCGCCGGCGGCGATCACGGGCACGGACACGGCGTCGACGACCTGCGGCACGAGCGCGAACGTCCCCACGAGGGACTCCGCGGGATCGCGCAGGAACGACACGCGGTGGCCCGCCGCCTCCATGCCGGTGGCGACCACGGCGTCCACCCCCGCGTCGTCGAGCGCGACCGCCTCGGCGACCGAGGTGGCGGTGCCGACCAGACGGATGCCGTGCTCCCGGGCGCGCGCCACGGTCGCGGCATCCGGGGCTCCGAACACCACGCTCACAACGTCGGGCCGGGCGACGAACACGGCGTCCAGCTGGTCGGCGAGGGCCGGGAGGAACGCGGCGGGGAGTTCCGGACGCGCGGCCCCGGCGGCCTCGAACAGCGGGGCCGTGGCATCCAGGACCGGGTCGAGATCGACGTCGGAGGGTCCCACCTCGTCGCCGCGCGGCCACCACAGGTTGACGGCGATCGGCCGGTCCGTGGCCGCGCGCAGGCGGCTGATCGTGTCGTGGATGCGCTCGGGCGCGTACCCGTAGAGACCGAACGATCCGAGACCGCCGCCGGCGCTCACCGCGGCGGTCAGCTCGACGGACGACAGACCCCCGAAGGGCCCGAGGACGATCGGGACGTCGATCCCGAACAGCTCCGTCAGCCGTGACACGGTCAGTCCAGGGGGCGCAGGAGGCGATCGAGGAACCGGCGGGTCCGCTCCTTCTTCGGCGCCGTGAACAGCGCCGCGGGGGCGCCGCGTTCCACGATGACCCCTTCGTCGAAGAAGAGCACCTCGTCGGCGACCTCGCGCGCGAAACCGAGTTCGTGCGTCACGATGACCATCGTCCACCCCTCGTCGGCGAGGCCGCGTAGCACCTTCAGCACCTCGCCCACCAGTTCGGGGTCGAGGGCGCTGGTCGGTTCGTCGAAGAGCAGCAGATCGGGCTGCAGCGCGAGCGCGCGCACGATCCCCACGCGCTGCTGCTGCCCGCCGGAGAGCTCCGACGGGTAGGCGTCGCGCTTCTCGGTGAGCCCCACGCGGTCCAGCAGCGCCTCGGCGCGGGCGACGGCCTCGGCCTTGGGCACCCCGTGCGCCTGCACCGGACCCTCGATGACGTTCTGCAGCACCGTCAGGTGCGGGAACAGGTTGTGATGCTGGAAGACCATCGCCGAGCGGTCGCGCATCGCCGCGCGGTCGGACTTCCCCACCTTCCCGGCGAAGTCGATGGACGGGCCGCCGTCGAAGTCCACGACACCCGCCTCCGGTGTCTCGAGGGCGTTGAGGCACCGCAGGACCGTGGTCTTGCCCGAACCCGACGGTCCGATCAGAACGAGCACCTCGCCGCGGCGGACCTCCAGGTCGACCCCGTCGAGCACGCGGTTCGCGCCGAAGTTCTTCACGAGACCCCGGACCTGCAACAGCGGGGTCAGAGCGTCGTCACCGTGCGACATGGCGGTCGAGCCTCCTCTCGAGCACTCCCTGCCCCGCGGAGAGCACGAGGCAGAACAACCAGTAGATCAGGGCGGCTTCCAGGTAGATCGCCATGAACTCGTAGGAGAACGCGGCGATGTTCTGAGCCTGCCGGAACAACTCCGTGACCAGGATGAGGGATGCCAGCGAGCTGTCCTTCACGAGCGAGATGAACGTGTTCGACAGCGGCGGCACCGACACCCGGGCGGCCTGCGGCAGGATGATGCGCGTCAGGGTCTTGCGTGGCGAGAGACCCACCACGTGAGCCGCCTCCCACTGGCCGCGCGGGACCGACAGGATCGCGGCGCGGATGACCTCGGCGGCGTACCCGCCGACATTGAGCGAGAACGCGATGACCGCGGCCGGGAACGGGTCGATGACGATCCCCACCGCCGGCAGCCCATAGAAGATCACGAACAGCTGCACCAGCAGCGGGGTTCCGCGGATGACCGAGATGTAGAACCGCGCGACACCGCGCAGCACGACGTTGCGGGACAGCCGCAGCAACGCCATCGCCAGGGCGATGACGAGTCCGATGGCGAACGACGCCAGCGACAGCGGGATCGTCCCCCGCAACCCCGCCAGCACCATGGGCCAGAACGAATCGAGCAGCAGGGTCCAGATGTCGTTCACTCGGCCTCCTTCCAGTCGCGAACGCGGCACGCCCGCCCTCCCACGCTAGGCGGGAGGCGCGGGCGTGCGCCGGGGCTTTACTTGGTGACGTCGGCGCCGAAGTACTTCTGGCTGATCTCGGCCAGGGTGCCGTCGGCGCGCAGCTCCTCGAGCGCCGTATCGATGGCATCCGTCAGGGCCTGCTTGTCCTTCGTCGTCGCGAACGCGCTCTCCGAGGTGTCCTCGGTCTCCGCGGCGATCTTCAGACCCGTGGGGCTGTTCGTCTTCTCGTAGTCGAGGTAGGTCAGCTGGTCGTTGATCGTGGCGTCGACGCGACCCTGCTGCAGCAGAGCGACGGCCTGCGCCCACCCCTCGACGGCCTCGACCTGCGCGCCGCTCTCGGTCGCCAGCTCGTACCAGTTGCTGGTCAGCGACTGAGCGGTGGTCTTGCCGGCCAGGTCGGCGAAGCTCGAGATCGAGGAGTCGTCCTCCGTGGTGACCACGACCCCGCGCGACACGGTGTAGGGCGAGCTGAACAGGTACTTCTGCTCGCGCTCGGCGTTGATCGAGACCTGGTTGGCGATGACGTCGAAGCGACCCGCGTCCAGGCCCGCGAAGATGGCATCCCACTGGGTCTCCTGGAAGCGGACCTTCAGCCCCAGCTTGTCGGCGACCGCCTGCGCGATCTCGACGTCGAAGCCGGTCAGCGTGCCGGACTCGTCGTGGTACGAGAACGGACGGTAGGTGCCCTCGGTGGCGACGGTGAGGGTGCCGCCGGAGACGAGACCGAAGTCATCGCCCTGCTCGGCCGAACCGGACGTGGAGCCGCCGCTGCACGCGGTCAGCGCGAGCGCGAGGGCGCCGAGGGCGGCGGCGAGGACGGGAAGACGACGACGGGGCATAGCTGTTCCTTGCTGTGGTGCGGGTGAGTTCGGGGGGGGTGTGCGGGGGCACTCCGGAGGGAAGTGCCCGGGGCGCACCCCCAGCCCAACACGGATCGACGGGGCATCCTTCCCGGATGACGCCGTGTTGCACGTTCGTGCAGCGCGCGGTGCCAGCCCGGCACGCGAAAGCCCCGCCGGCACGAGGCGCGACGGGGCTTTCGGCGTGGTGCGTCAGACGATGGCGTTGACGTCGAGCGGGATGCCGGGACCGAAGGTGGTCGACACGGCGCCCTTCTGGATGTAGCGGCCCTTGGAGCTGGACGGCTTGAGGCGGACGATCTCCTCGAGCGCGGCCTTCAGGTTCTCGTCGAGCTGCTCGGTCGAGAACGACGCCTTGCCCACGACGAAGTGGATGTTGGCGTGCTTGTCGACGCGGAACTCGATCTTTCCGCCCTTGATCTCCTCGACGGCCTTGGCCGGGTTGGGGGTCACGGTGCCGGTCTTGGGGTTCGGCATGAGGCCGCGGGGTCCGAGGACCTTACCGAGGCGACCGACCTGGCCCATGAGCTCGGGCGTGGCGACGGCCGCGTCGAACGCGGTGTAACCGCCGGCGACCTTCTCGATGAGCTCGGCGCCGCCGACCTCGTCGGCACCGGCGGCGAGGGCCGCCTCGGCCGCGGGACCGTTGGCGAAGACGATGACGCGAGCGGTCTTACCCGTGCCGTGGGGCAGGATGACCGTGCCGCGGACCATCTGGTCGGCCTTGCGGGGGTCGACCGAGAGCTTCAGCGCGACCTCGACGGTCGAGTCGAACTTCTTCGAGCCGGTCTCCTTCGCGAGGGCAACGGCCTCGGTCGGGGTGTAGAACGTGTCGGGCGCGACCTTCTCGGCGGCGGCCCGGTATGCCTTGGACTTGGTAGCCATGATTATCTCCCTCAGTCCTCGACCGTGATGCCCATGGAACGGGCGGTGCCGGCGATGATCTTGGCCGCAGCCTCGATGTCGTTCGCGTTCAGGTCGGGCTGCTTGGTCGTAGCGATCTCGCGAACCTGGTCCTTGGTGAGCTTGCCCACCTTGACCGTGTGGGGCGTCGACGAGCCCTTGGCGAGACCGGCGGCCTTCTTGATGAGCTCCGCGGCGGGGGGCGTCTTCAGGATGAACGTGAAGCTGCGGTCCTCGTAGACGGTGATCTCGACGGGGATGACGTTGCCGCGCTGGGCCTCGGTCGCCGCGTTGTACGCCTTGCAGAACTCCATGATGTTGACGCCGTGCTGGCCGAGCGCCGGACCGATCGGCGGCGCGGGGTTGGCCGCGCCCGCCTTGATCTGGAGCTTGATCAGGCCGGTCACCTTTTTCTTGGGTGCCATATCCTTTTCCTCTCTCGAGCGGATGCCTCGCGGCATCCTCTCTCCCGCACGTCCGGCCGTTCCGGACAGCGGTCGCGCTCGCGCAGACGCACGAGCAACCTCCCCATCATACGCGATGTCCCGGCATCCCCGCTCCCCCACCGGCCGCGCTCGCGCCCGGCGTCCGGCTGAGGCGGGTCACGCATAAACACGGTTCGCGCTCATAAACACGCACGGAGCGTGTTTCTACGCGCGAGAAGCGTTTATGCGAGGGAGGGCAGGAAGTTACCCACAGCCCCGAAGTCCCGCCGGCGGCCGACCTGGCAGTCTCGCCGGATGGATGCCGTCCCCCGCTCGCTGCGCGCGTCGCCGACTCCCCTGCTCCTCGTGTCGGATACGCCGCGGTCGGGTCCGCCGCCCTGGCGTGACGAGTCGCTGTGGCGAGTCCGGGCCGGCGTGTACGTCATTCGCGCGGAGTGGGAAGCGCTACCGCCCTGGGAGCGCTACCTCGTTCGCGTCCACGCCTTCGCGCTGGCGCGACCCGATGCCGTCTTCTCGCACGAAGCCGCGGCGTCACTCCTCGGGCTTCCCGTCTTCGGGCATCCCCGCACGATTCACATCTTCGACGCGCGCCGTTCTCGGTCGGCGAGATACGGCGATGTCACGGTGCACACGAGCGCCGACAGGCGATCGCAGCACGAGGTCGCCGGCATCCGCATCTCCGCCGTCGAGGACGTGGCGATCGACCTCGCACGCGTGTTGCCGCCCGCGTTGGGCCTTGCTGTGGCGGACGCCGCGCTGCGCGCTTTCTCCCTCGACGGGGAGCTTCTGCTCGATCGCGCCGCGACACAACGAAACGAGTTCGGGCGACGACGTCTGCGATGGGTGCTGTCGCATGCCACCCCTCTGGCAGAGTCTCCTGGCGAGTCCATCAGCCGAGCCGTCATCGAATGGTGCGGGTTCCCCACCCCCGAGCTCCAGCGCAACCACCGGGTCGAGGGGCGTATCTTCCGGTCGGACTTCTGCTGGCCGGAGCGGAAGATCCTCGGCGAGTCGGACGGCTGGCTCAAGTACGGCGCCGACGACCCCGCCGCTGCAGCCGCAGCGGTCCGCGCGGAGAAGTATCGCGAAGACGCGCTTCGGCGGCAGGGGTGGCGCATCGCTCGGTGGGACTACGCGGGAGCACTCGGAGTGGCGGGGCTCCGCAACGCGCTCACCGCTGCGGGCCTGCGCCCCGAGCGCCGCCCCGAGACCGCCGCCTTGTCCTCGGTGGGGCGCAACGCGCGCTCGACCTGACATGCATAAACACGATCGACGCCCATAAACACGGGGGCAGCGTGTTTATAGGCGTCGATCGTGTTTATGCGTGGGGTGCCAGGCGCAACGAGGGCGGCGGATGCGGCAGCGGCCGCGCGAAACGCGGAACGCCCCGCGCGGCACAGGCCGGGCGGGGCGTTCGCGAACGCGCGGGGCGTCAGAGCATCTTGGTGACCTGGTCGAACGACAGCTCGACCGGGGTCTCGCGCTCGAAGAGCGACACCAGCACCGTGAGCTTGCCGCTCTCGGGCTTGATCTCGCTGATCGTGCCGGGCAGACCCGCGAACGAGCCTTCCTTGATCGTGATGGTCTCGCCGGTCTCGAAGTCGACCTCGGCGGGGATGACGCGCTGCGCCACGGGAGCACCCTTGGCGGCGCCGCCCTTGGCCGGAGCGGACTCCTTCACCTCGACGAGGCTCTTCAGCATGTTGAACGCCTCGTCGAAACGCAGCGGCGTGGGGTTGTGGGCGTTGCCCACGAAGCCGGTGACGCCGGGGGTGTGGCGGACGACCGACCAGGTGTCTTCGTTGAGATCCATGCGCACGAGCACGTAGCCCGGGATGCGCACGCGCGTGACCATCTTGCGCTGGCCGTTCTTGATCTCGACGACGTCCTCCATCGGGACCTCGACCTGGTAGATGTCGTCCTCGACCTCGAGCGTCGACTTGCGCTGCTCGATGTTGGCCTTCACCTTGCGCTCGAAGCCCGCGTACGAGTGGATGACGTACCACTTGCCCGGCAGCGAACGCAGCTCGGCGCGGAACACCTCGTAGGGGTCGAGGTCTTCGTCGTCGGCGGCGTCCTCGTCGACCGGGGCCTCGGCGGCGTCGGCGGGAGACACGGACGCCTCGACCTCGTCGACGACACTCGCGGCACCGGCGACCTCGTCGACGAAGTCCTCGTCGAGAACGGGCGCGTCGGGCTCGCCGTTGATGTCGGGACCGTCGTAGGGGGTGACCTCGTCGGCGGCCTCGGCGGCCTCTTCGGCGGCTTCTTCTTCGAGCGAGTCGTTGAGCACCTCGGCGGCGGCCTCGGCCTCGCTGGCCTCGTCGATCTCGAGAGCGTCGTTCACGATGGCGTCGGCCTCCGGGTCGGTGATGTCGATGTCGTCGAGCTCGTCGTCATCGTCGTTCTCGTCGTCGACGATGTGGATGGCGCTGTGCTCGGCCGCGTCGGAGGCGTGCTCCTGGGATGCCAGGATGTCGCCCTCCTGCGCCTCGTCGTCCTCGCTGGACTGCTCGGCCGTGGGCGCCCAATCGGCGTCGTCGACATATCTTTCAGACACTGGTGATCTCTTCCGTTCTGGGGCGGCCGCTCGTGGGGCCGCGCGTCCGCCGAAGCGCCGGTCAGGCGCCGGCGGCGCCGGGGATGCCGAATACGGCACTGGTCAGCCACACGAACAGCACGTCGAGGCCGTACACGAGAGCCATCATGACGACGACGAACCCGAGGACGACGGCCGTGAACTTGACGAGTTCCTGCCGCGTCGGCGTGACGACCTTGCGCAGTTCCGCAATGACCTGACGGATGAAAAGAGCGATCCGCGCGAAGAAGTTGAGCTTCTTCTCACGGGGCGCGCCGCGGTCTGCGACGATCTCGCCCTTCGCCTCGTCCTGCGTCATCGAACCACCTAGGTCGCTTCTCGTTGCCAGCGTGTGCTGTGCGCAGGGCGGACAGGAATCGAACCTGCAACCTGCGGTTTTGGAGACCGCTGCTCTGCCAATTGAGCTACCGCCCTAAGACCCCTCGCGGGGCCCGGGATGCGAAACCGACATGCTTTCGCCAGGAATCTCTCGGGGAGGGATGCCGCCTGTGCGCTAGGCACGGCGAAAGAATGCAGATTTCTCCTGCACGTCCCAGTCTATGCCATGTCCCCCGGCGTGGCGAACCGCGCCGGGGGACGGACACGACTCAGGCCGTGCGGATGAGCTTCTTGTTGACGAACTCGTCCGCCGCGAGGAGGCCCATCTCGCGGGCGGTGCCGCTGCGCTTCACGCCGCCGAACGGCAGCTCGGGCGAGTCGGCGAGCACGAGGTTCACGTAGACCATTCCGGCCTCGATCCGCTCGGCGATGCGCTCGGCCTGAGCGGCATCCGTGGTGAAGACGTACGAGCCGAGACCGAATCCGGTGTCGTTGGCGATGGCGACGGCCTCGTCCTCGCCGGAGACGCGGTAGACGGTCGCCACGGGGCCGAAGAACTCCTCGCCGTAGGCGTCCATGTCGCTCGTGACGCCCGTGAGCACCGTGCCCGGGTAGAACGCGCCGTCGCGCGTGCCGCCGACCTCCAGCGTCGCGCCCTGGGACACGGCGCGCTGCACCTGCTCGTCGAGGCGCTCGGCGGCGGCCAGCGACGACAGGGGTCCGAGAACGGTGTCCTCGGCGAACGGGTCGCCGACCTTCGCCTCCCCGAGGGCCGCGCTGAACTTCGCCAGGAAGGCGTCGTAGAGGTCGTCGACCACGATGAAGCGCTTCGCCCCGTTGCAGGACTGGCCGTTGTTGTCCAGGCGCGCGTCGACGGCGGCCTGGACGGCGGCGTCGAGGTCGTCGGTGGAGAGCAGGATGAACGGGTCGGATCCACCCAGTTCGAGGGCGACCTTCTTGAGGTTGCGGCCGGCGATCTCGGCGACCGCGGCTCCGGCGCGCTCGGAACCGGTCACCGACACGCCCTGCACTCGCGGGTCGGCGATGATCGTGGCGGCCTGGTCGTTCGTGACGCGGATGTTCACGTAGGCGCCCTCCGGCAGCCCCGCATCGCGGTAGATGAGCTGCAGCGCCTCGGCGGACTCGGGGCACTGGGGCGCGTGCTTGAGCAGGATGCTGTTGCCCACCGCGAGGTTCGGCGCGGCGAACCGGGCGACCTGGTAGTAGGGGAAGTTCCAGGGCATGATGCCCAGCAGCGGGCCGAGCGCCGAGCGGCGGATGACCGCGGTGCCCTCGCCGAGGATGTCGATCGGGCTGTCGCCGGTGATCTTGTCGATGTTGTCGGCGTAGTACTCGGTGATGTCGGCGGCGAAGTCGACCTCGCCGAGCGCGGCCTCCAGGGGCTTGCCCATCTCGCGCACGATGATCGCGGCGAGGTCGTCGCGCCGCTCCCGGTGGAGCTCGGCGACGCGGCGGAGCGCCTCGGCGCGCTGGGCCGGCGCCGTCCGCGACCACGCGCGGTAGCCGTCGTGAGCGGCGGCGAGGGCGGCCTCGACGCCCGCGTCGGACAGGGTGTCGTATTCGGCGAGGGTCTCCCCCGTGGCGGGGTTGACGACGGCGTAGTCACTCATGTGGGCTCCCGTATTCGTGGTCGTGGTGGTGGTCGAGGTCATCGGGCGAGGCGGCGGCCCCGACGGGCGCTGGCGGGGGCGTCGATCGAGAGCGTCTCACCGCGGAAGAACGCCGGCCGGCGGAAGTACTGCACCACCATGATGACCGCGCCGATCACGATGATGGTCACGCCGAGGACGAACACCAGACCGACGCCGCCGACCTCCGAGCCGCTGCCGTACTCGGGGTTCATGCTGTCGATCAGCGTCGTGACGAAGATCACGGCGAGGATGACGCCGCCCACGAGCGGGAACAGCAGGGTGAAGAAGACGTTGCGCACCGAGTCGAACCACTGCTTGCGGAAGTACCAGACGCACGCGAAGGCCGTCAGCCCGTAGTAGAAGCAGATCATGATGCCGAGGGTCAGGATCGTGTCCGACAGGACGTTGACGCTCACCACCCGCATCACGGCGTAGAAACCGGCGGCGACGATCGCCGACACGATCGTGGCGTAGCCCGGGGTGAAGAAGCGCGGGCTGACCGCGGCGAACTTCGGCGGCAGCGCGCCGTAGTGCCCCATGGCGAGCAGGGTGCGGGCGGGGCCGACGAACGTGGACTGCAGCGAGGATGCCGAGCTGGTGAGCACCGCGAGCGAGACGAACGCGGCGAAGGGTCCCAGGATGGGTCCGGCGAGCGCGAAGAAGGCGTTGTCCTGGATGTCGGCGTTGCCGAGGCCGAACTCGCCGTCGCCGATGCCGGCGAACATGATCATCGACACCGCCAGCAGCAGGTACAGGGAGACGATCGTGACGACCGTGATGGTCGCGGCGCGCCCCGGTGTCTTCTCGGGGTCCTTGGTCTCCTCGTTCATCGTGAGGGTGACGTCCCACCCCCAGAAGATGAAGATCGACAGCGAGACGCCCGCGGCGAAGGCGCTGAACGACGACACCGCGAACGGGTTGAACCACGACCAGTCGAACGGCGTCGGGTCGTAGGCATCCCCTCCGAGGACGTGCGCGACGGCGACCGCGGCGAAGGCGACGAGCACGATCACCTGGAACCCGACGAGCACGTACTGCAGCTTCTGCGTCGTCTGCATGTCGCGGTACGACACCACGGTGGCCCCGAGCACGAACAGCAGGCAGACGACGATGTTGACCGGCAGATTGGATGCCAGGTCGGCGATGCCCGGTTGACCCGTGAGCTGCGAGATGAGCAGGAACAGGAAGTCGACGGCGATGCCGGCGAGGTTGGACAGGACGATGACGGTCGCGGCGATGAGTCCCCAGCCGGCCATCCAGCCGATCCACGGCCCGAAGGCCCGGGCGGCCCAGGTGAACGAGGTGCCCGAGTCGGGCATGCGGTTGTTGAGCTCGCGGTAGCCGAAGGCGACCAGCAGCATCGGGATGAATCCGACGAGGATGATCGCCGGGACCTGCACGCCCACGGCCCCGACGGTGGGGCCGATCGCGGCGGTGAAGGTGTAGGCGGGGGCGATGCAGGAGATGCCGATGACGACGGCGCCGAGCAGGCCGATCGTGCCGGCGCTCAGACCCTTCTTCGACAGGCCGCCGGCGTCGCTGCCGGTGGCGGGTGCGGGAGCGGTCATGGCCGCGGTCCTTCCGAAGCGGAGACGTCGGCACGACTGCGTGGCACGACGACGAGGGGGACGGGGAGTTCGTGCAGCATCTTCGCCGCGGTCGAGCCGAGGAACAGGCGGCGGGGCTGCGCGAGGCGGCTGCTGCCGACCATGACGAGCTCGGCGGGATCCCAGGGGAGGTCGCGCACGGCCTCCTCGATGCTGTCGCCGTCGGCGACCACCACCTCGGCGGCGACGTCGGTGGGCAGCTCGACCCGGGCCTGCGACAGCACCTCTTCGGCGTGCCGGGCACCGGCGATGCGGATCGCTCCGGTCTCGAGTCCGGGCGGCAGGTCGACGGTCACGAGCGACAGCAGGCGCAGGGGCACGGATGCCGCAGCCGAGAGCGCGATGCTCTCCTCGCGCAGCACGTCGGCGCCGGGGCGGCTGCCGATCGCGGCCGTGACCCGGCTGATGCCGATCGCGGGGTCGACGCGCCGCGAGCCCTCGGGCGCCAGCACCACGGGCACGTCGGACGAGTGCAGCAGCTCGGACGCGACCGTCCCGAGCCGGTGCCGCCCGCGGAGGCCCCCGTTGGCCGCGCCGACCACGATGTAGCCGGCTCCGATCTCGTCGGCGAAGCCCACCAGGCCTTCGGCGAAGGAATCGGCGTGCCGGACGTGCTCGCGGTGGGGCACGGCATCCCGGATCGTGGCGGCCGCCTCGCCGAGCCAGCGCTCGGCCTGCTCGGCCACGAGCCGCGCGTACGCGGCATCCGGGGGCGTGATCACGCTGCGCGCGTCGTCGGGCAGGACGAGCGCGACCTCGAGCGACGCCCCGATCGCCCGGGCCAACCGGATGCCGAGCGCGAGCGCGTCGGCGCCGGTGTCGGTCGCGGTGTACCCCACGACCACCGGGGCGGTCATCCGCGGGCCCGTTCGAGGATCTCGTCGGCGGCCCGGTGACCCTGGCGGATCGCGCCGTCGACGTGCTGGTAGCCGGCACCCGCCATGTCGCTGCACGCGAGGTGGATGGGGCCGACGGGCTCGCGCAGGTCGGCGCCGTAGCGCTGCAGACCGCCGAGGTCGAAGCTCGCGGCGTAGGCGCCGCGCGTCCACTCCTCGCTGCCCCAGTCGCTCTCGTAGTAGACGACGGGGTTCTTCGCCTCGGGGCCGTAGTAGTGCGAGAGCGATTCGAGGACGCGCTCCTTGCGCTCCTCGGCGCTCACGCGGAAGAGGTCGTCGGCGTTCTGGTCCGAGACGAACCCGACCAGCGTGCCCCGCTCGTCGCCGTGGTTGGTGTTGTCGTACGCCTCGTGCGAGAGCTCGTACGGGCTGAACGCGGTGCCCGACAGACCCTGCTCGCGCCAGAACGGGCGGTCGTAGACGGCGTGCACCTTGATGACGAAGCCCATCGAGATGTGCTGGTGCATCTGGTGCTGGAGGCGCGGCAGCGGCGGGTCGAACGAGATGCGGGGGTACAGCACGGGGGCGAGCGCGAGGATCGCGAAGCGGGCGCGCACGGTCACGTCGTCGGTGGTCACGGTGACCCCCGTCGAGGACTTCGCGGCCTCGACGCGGGCGGTCAGCGCGCGCAGGTCGTCGACGCGGCGTCCGGTCACCGCATCCGCGGGGCGGTCCGCGGCGGCGGATTCCGGACCCCAGACGATGCGGCGCACCGGCTGGTTCAGGAGCACGTCGTCGCCCAGACGCTCGGCGAGGAGCTCCGGAACCTGCTGCAGGCCGCCGACCACGCGCTTGTCGAGGATGAAGTCGGCGTCGACGAGGTGCGAGTAGGAGCCGGCGGAGGCCGCCATGAGCAGCGACTGCAGGAGCGAGAACGTGTGCGTCGGCTTGGTGAGCATCGCGGAGCCCGTGGCGAAGGCGAGGTTTCGCACGGCCTCGTCGTCGTCGGTCTGCGCGCGCAGCCACGCGTCCCACGAGATCGTGTCCCACTCGGCGGCGTTCGGGTGCTCCCACGGCTTGTCGGGGTCGATCTCGGCGACCATGGCATCCAGTCGCGCCGTGATCTCGTCGATGGCCCGCTCGGTCTCGGGCGCGACCGGGAACATCTCCCCGGTGAAGCGCTTCGCGACACCGTCCGGTCCGACGTAGACGCTGTCGCCCTCGCGGTAGCGGCTGTAGGTCGACAGGCCGAGGTCGGCCACGGTGTCGATGAGCGCCTGCTGGTCGGGCGAGACCCACTGGCCGCCGAGCTCGAGCATGGCTCCCTCGACGACGTCGGTCCAGAGGCGCCCGCCGACGCGGTCGCGCGCTTCGAGCACGACGACCGACAGTCCGGCCTTGCGCAGATCGTTCGCGGCGGTCAGGCCTGCGGCCCCCGCACCGATGACGACGACGTCACGCGTGATCTCGTCCATGAAATCTTCTCTCTCTGCTCCGTGACCCGGGATGGTGCGAACGAGGGGGTGGCTCGTTCGGGTCGTATGCCACCCCCTCGGGTTGTGATGCTCAGTGGCGCGCGAGCGCTCCGGCCACGACGTCGAGACCCTCGTTGAGCAGGTCGTCGCCGATGGACAGGGGCGGGAGGAACCGGATGACGTTGCCGTACGTGCCGCACGTGAGCACGATCACGCCCTCGGCGATCGCGGCCTTCGCCACGGCCGAGGTGAGGGCCGCGTCGGGGGCGCCGGTGGCGGGGTCGACGAACTCGGCCGCGATCATCGCACCGTGTCCACGGACGTCGCCGATGCGCGGGTCGCTCTGCTGCAGCGCCGTGAGGCGCGAGATCAGGATCTCGCCGATCTCGCGGGCCCGCTCGACGAGGCCGTCGTTCTCGAATGCGTCGATCGCGGCGAGCGCCGCAGCGCACGCGATGGGGTTGCCGCCGTAGGTGCCACCGAGTCCACCGGTGTGCGTGGCATCCATCATCTCGGCGCGACCGGTCACGGCGGCCAGCGGAAGACCGCCGGCGATGCCCTTCGCGGTGGTCACCAGGTCGGGGACGATCCCGAAGAGGTCGGAGGCGAACATCGCACCCGTACGGGCGAAGCCGGACTGCACCTCGTCGGCGATGAAGACCACGCCGTTCGCGCGGCACCAGTCCACGAGAGCGGGGAGGAAGCCTTCGGCGGGGACGATGAAGCCGCCCTCGCCCTGGATCGGCTCGATGATGACGGCGGCGAGGTTCTCGGCGCCGACCTGCTTCTCGATGAGCGAGATGGCCTTCGCGGCCGCCTCGGCACCCGACAGACCGTCACGGTAGGGGTACGACAGCGGGGCGCGGTACACCTCGGCGGCGAATGGGCCGAAGCCGCTCTTGTACGGCATGTTCTTCGCCGTCAGCGCCATCGTGAGGTTGGTGCGGCCGTGGTAGGCGTGGTCGAAGGCGACGACGGCCTGACGCCCGGTGTGCTTGCGGGCGATCTTGATCGCGTTCTCGACCGCTTCCGCGCCGGAGTTGAACAGCGCGCTCTTCTTCGCGTGGTCGCCGGGGGTGAGGCGGTTCAGGGCCTCGGCCACCGACACGTACGAGTCGTAGGGCGACACCATGAAGCACGTGTGGGTGAAGGCGGCGACCTGCTCCTGCACGGCGGCGACGATCGCCGGGTGGGAGTTGCCGACGCTGGTCACGGCGATGCCGGAGCCGAGGTCGATGAGCGAGTTGCCGTCGGCGTCGACGATCACTCCCCCACCGGCGGCGACGGCGTGGATGGGGGCCGTGTGACCGACACCGGCGGAGACGGCGGCGGCCTTGCGGTCGAGGAGCTCCTGCGAGCGGGGGCCCGGGATGCTGGTGACCAGGCGGCGCTCCTGCGGGAGGGAGGGTCCGCCGACGGGGGGTGCGGTGACGGTGTGCGGTGCGGTCATGTCGCGAGCGTAGGGAAGGGTGCCACGACCCGACACCCACCGTGCTGTACATTCTGGATACCCCGCTGTACAACTCGTACAGCGGATCCCGCGGGAGCCCCATGGACGCCACCGACACCTCCACCCTCGGCGCACTGCTGCGCCGCCCCGACCTGCACCTCCGCCTGGAGAACGGCGAGCCCGCGGCGCTCGTGCGTCCCGTGCGGTGGGTGCACAGCAGCGACCTCGCCGACCCGACGCCGTTCCTCTCCGACGGACAGGTCCTGTTGACCACGGGGACCCAGTTCCAGGGCCCGGATGCCGCCTCCGCCGCCGACTACGTGCATCGCCTGACGGCGAGAGGGGTCGCGGGCCTGGGGTTCGGCACGGAGGTCGTGCGCGACGGCATCCCTCCCGAGCTCGCCGCCGCGTGCCGCGAGGCCGGGCTGCCGCTGTTCGAGGTGCCGTACCGCACGCCGTTCATCGCGGTCGCGCGCGCCAACGCGGAGGCCATCGCCGCGGAGGCGTTCGCGAGACGGACGTGGGCGCTCTCCGCGCAACGGTCGATCGCGCTGGCGGCGCTGCGTCCCGACGGACTGGGCGCGACCCTCGCCGAACTGGCGCGGCAGCTCGGCACGTGGGTCGGTCTGTACGACGCGGCCGGTGAGCTCATGCGCGAGCATCCCGGCGGAGATCTGGATGCCGACACGTCGGCCGCTCTGAACGGCGAGGTCGCCGCGGTGCTCCGGCGCGGCGCCCGCGCGGCATCCTCCCTGCGCATCCAGGGGCGCCCGTTCACCCTGCAGACCCTCGGGCGCGGGGGGCACCTCCGCGGTCTCATCGCGATCGCGGCCGGAGAGCTCGACCAGGAGGGCCGCGGTGTCGTCACCGCCGTCATCGCGATGGCCGGGCTCGCCTTCGAGCAGCACCAGGGCCTCGGCCGCGCCCGCGGGGCTCTCCGCGCGGGCCTCGTGCAGTCGCTGCTCACCGACGATCCGACCTTGGCCCGTCGCATCGCGCGCGACGCGTGGGGACCACTGCCGGCCGCGCCCATCGTCGTCGCGCTCACCGACGCGACCGCCGCCCGCAACAGCGGGCTGGCCGAACTCCTGGAGCTGCGCGCGGACGAGCGTCGCGGTGCGGTGTTCTTCGGCCGCGCGGACGACGGCGTCGTCATCGTCGTCCCCGCCGACGAGCGACACGCGATCGACGAGGCCGCCGACCGGTTCGGGGCGCGGATCGGCGTGTCCGACCCCACCGGCTACGACCGCTTCGCCGCGGCGGTCGAACAGGCACGGGTGGCACGCGATCGCGGGCGCGACGCCGTCACCACGTTCCGCGAGGTGGCGGCATCCGGGGTGCTGTCCGCCCTCGGACCCGATGCGCCGAGCCTGGCCGCCGCCGAGCTGGCACCGCTGACCGCGCACGACGCCGCAGAGGGGTCGCGACTCGTCGAGACCCTGCGCGCCTGGCTCGACCACGACTGCTCGCACGAGATCACGGCGCAGGCCCTCGGCGTCCACCGGCACACCGTCCGCACACGCCTGGCCCTGGCCGAGCGACTGCTCGACCGGGACCTCTCGTCGTTCGCGACGCGTGCCGAGATGTGGGCGGCCCTGCGGGTGCAGCCCGCCTGAGGACGAGGCGCGCCCCCGGCCTCAGCCGGGGCAGCCGCAGCTGCGGCGCACCACGAGCCGAGGCTCGAACACCACGTCGAAGGGGCGGTCGGCGGGGCCCGCGACCCCGGCGAGGATGCGGGCTGCCGCGCGGCCCATGGCCTCCATCGGCTGCCGGACGGTGGTCAACGGCGGGGAGCTGAGGCGTGCCGCCAGCGTGCCGTCGAAGCCGGTGACCACGACGTCGTCGGGAACCCGGAGTCCTTCGGCGGCGAGCGTGTCCAGCACGGCGAACGCGTGCTGGTCGGTCGCGCACACGAGGGCCTGCGGCATCCGCCCGTCGGCGATGAGCGCGCGCAGCTGCGGAACGAGGTCGTCCTCGCCCCGGACGGTGGCATCCACCACCTGCGGCCGCAGCAGGAGGCCGAGGTCGGCGAGGCCGTCCTGCAGCCCGATCAGTCGCTCGGCCGTGTCGGAGGCCTCGGGGCGTCCGACGAAGGCGATGTCGCGGATGCCGTGCTCCCGGACCAGATGATCGGCGAGGGCCCGCATCCCCCCGGCGTTGTCGACGCGCACGCGGTGGTGGTGATCGTCGCCGGGGGCGGCGCTGAACAGCACGATCGGGATCGTCGGGGCGTACCGGGCCAGGGCCGGGGCGGTCTGCGGCGACGGGAAGATCGCCAACCCGTCGACGCGGCCCGCGGTGTCGGCGACGGAGACGTCGGTCCCGGCGCCGCTGCTGAGCATCACGGGGCGCCCGAGCGCCCAGCACTCCAGCTCGAATCCGCGCTGCACCTCGTCGACGTAGAGCGGGAACGCGCGCGGATCCGACAGGACGTCGTCGTCGGTCTGCGCCCACGGGATCACGCCGTCGGCGTCGAGCCGGGGCATCGCGAGGTCCGTGAACGAGGGGGTCTGCGTGAGCGGATCCGCCCGCTCCAGCAGCAGATCGAACGCGTGCAGGCCGAGCGTGCCCGTGCGGCCGTGCGCGAGGCCGCGGGCTGCGGCGCTGGGCGCATAGCCCAGTCGCCGCGCGGCCTCGAGTACGCGCTCGCGCGTCGCGTCGCTGAGCTTGTCGGGGCGGCGGAACGCGAACGACACCGACGCGATCGACACCCGGGCCTCCTGGGCCACGTCGTAGACGGTCGGTCGACGTGCCGCGTCCGCTTCGCTCATCGGTGCGCGTACCCCCTCATCGGCTCCGCCGAGTCCTCCACCCCCGCGAGCTCCAGCCCGAAGTGCACGGGGAAGACGGGGTCACCGGTGTCCGACGGTACATCCTCGCGCGACGCGCGGACGGCATCCATCGACCGGGGGATCTCGATCGGCAGGCGTCCCTGCGGCGCGACGCGCCCGGTCAGGGCGTCGAGGACCGCGCGCGCCGAACTGCCGTAGTCCGCCACGATCGCCGCCGCGTGTCCGACGAACGGGGTGAGGATCGCCGGGCGGTCGAGGTTCACCACGAGCACGAGCGGGCAGGATGCCGCGATCTGCTGCAACCGGTACACCAGGCCCGGTGCGAACTCGAGGGAGCCCTGGTGGAACCACGCCTCGAGGAACAGGTCGTCGCGCGGATCGAAGGGCGCACCGATGCGGACGAGCGCGAGATCGGCCTCGGCGGGGTCGGACACCGCGCGCCCGAGTTCCGCGACGTCGTCGGCGCGGAAGCCCTCGACGTACACGGCGCCGCTGGGACGCAGCGGCAGCACGTCGCCCTCGTTCACCAGCACCGTGAGCGAGCGCGCCTGGGCCCGCTCCCCCAGCTCGCGGAACTCGGCGTTGCCGACGATCCGCTCGGCCGCGTCGACGTCGACGTACGGGTCGTCGAACAGGCCCAGGGCGAACTTCACCCGCAGGAGACGCCGCGCGGACCGGTCGATGCGCTCCTCGGACACGCGGCCCGCCCGGACGAGGTCCACGAGCATCTCGACGCATTCCTCGCCGCCGAACTGGTCGGCGCCGGCATCCAGGATCTTCTCCATGCGCTCGCTCGCCGTGAGCTCTTCCACGCCCCACGCGCGGGCGGGGAGCACCTGATCGCCGACATGGTTGTCGTTGACGAGCTCCCAGTCGGTCACGACGACCCCGTCGTAGCCGAGCTCCTCGCGCAGCAGACCCGTCATGATCTGACGGTTGTAGCCGAAGCCGACCTCTTCGATCGGCTGACCGTCGACCTCGAGGCCGACCGGCATGCCGTAGTACGGCATCATCCCCGCGGTGCCGCGCCGGATCGCCTCCCGGAAGGGCTCGAGGTGATAGTCGAACATCCCGCCGGGGTAGACCTGCTCGCGACCGTACGGGAAGTGCGCGTCCTCGCCGCCCTGCTGCGGCCCGCCGCCCGGGAAGTGCTTCGTCGTGCACGCGACGCTGTCGGGCCCGAGCTCCTCGCCCTGGAACCCGCGGAGGTAGGCGGCGGTGAACTCCGCGACACGCGCGGCATCCTGTCCGAGGGTCTGCGCCTGACGGCCCCACCGCGGCTCGGTGGCGAGGTCGATCTGCGGGTGCAGGGCGGCGCGGATGCCGACGGCGACGTACTCGCGCCGCGCGACGTCGGCGAACTCGCGCACGGTCTCGACGTCGTCGAGGGCCGCGAGCCCGAGACCCTCGGGCCACTGCGAGAACGGGCCCGCCGCGAACCCCACCCCGGTGTTCTCCACGAATGCGTGGCGCGGATCGGTGCTGATCGTGACGGGGATGCCGTGCGGCGTCGTCTCGGCCAGCGCCTGGAGCGCGTTGTTCCAGGTCGCCGCCTGCCGGGCCGTGCGGATCGCGTGCACGTTGAAGTGCGTCATGTTCTTGCCGACGACGACGGCGGTCGTCGGCGACTTCGAGATCCGGCCGGGGGCCTCGAGCAGCTCGCCGTCCTCGCCCACCTCGATGACCGTCTGGAACATGAGGCCGCACTTCTCCTCGAGGCTGAGCCGCCCGAGCAGATCCTCGGTGCGCTCCTCGGTGCTGCGTCGCGGGTCTTCGTAGGGGTCCATCACGCCGTTGCCGTTGAGGTCGCGGAAACGGGTGCCGTCGGGCGCGGTGAGGAATCGGGGGGAGGTCATGGGAGTCCTTTCGAGGGCTCGGGTCACTTCAAGCCGGTCGAGGCGATGCCCTGGATGAAGTAGCGCTGAAGGAAGACGAACAGCAGGATGATCGGCGCGATCACCAGCACCGAACCCGCGAGCAGCAGACCGTAATCGGTGGCGTTCTGTCCGGTGGAGTACAGCGACAGCGCGACGGGGAGGGTGTACTTCCCCTCGGTCTGCGCCGCCACCAGCGGCCACAGGAAGTTGTTCCACGACGCCAGGAACGTCAGGATGCCGAGGGTCGCCAGCGGCGGCCCGCACAGGGGCATCACGATGCGGGCGAAGATCCGCAGCTCCCCCGCCCCGTCGATGCGCGCGGCCTCGAGCAGCGGATCGGGGATGCCGAGCATGAACTGCCGCATGAGGAAGACGCCCAACGGCGTCGTGACGAACGGCAGGATCAGCGCCGCGTAGGTGTCGACGAGGCCGAGCGAGGACACCATCACGAACAGGGGCACGAAGGTGACGACGCCCGGGACCATGAGCGTCACCATCACCACGACGAACAGGGCCTTCTTGCCGGGGAAGTCCATCTTCGCCAGCGCGTACCCGACCATCGAGCAGAACACGAGGTTGCCGACCACGGTGACCAGGGCCACGAACAGGCTGTTGCCGAAGAACTGGCCGAAGTTCAGCTGCCCGAACCACGTGGCGAAGTTCTCCCACGTGAACTGCTCGGGCCACCACGTCGGCGGCCGCTGCAGGATCTCGCGCTGGGTCTTCACCGAGCCCAGCAGCATCCACGCGAAGGGCAGCATCCACACCAGCAGCCCGATGACGAGCACGGTGAGGGTGAGCGCGCGGCCCGGCGTCAGCCGGTTCTCGGCGCGACGGCGCCGGCGCGGAGCGGGCGGCGTCTCGGCGGCGGCCACGGGGGCCGCGGGGGCGGTGAGCGTCATGGCATCCTCCCTCAATCCTTCGAACGCAGCAGACGGAACTGCAGCAGGCTGAGCAGCGCGATCGCCAGGAACAGCAGGTAGCTGGCGGCGGATGCCGTGCCGTACTGCCCGAAGCCGAACTGCTTGAACGTGTAATAGGCCACCGAGAGGGTGGAGTTGAGCGGGCCGCCCTGGGTCATCACGAAGGCCTCCTCGAAGAACTGCAGGAACCCGACCGAGATGAGCACGGCCCCCAGCAGCAGCGTCGGACGCAGCAGCGGGAGGGTGACCGAGGTCAGACGCCGCCACGACGACGCGCCGTCCATGAGGGCGGCCTCCTTGACGTCGGTGGGGATCGCCTGGAGGCCCGCGAGGAAGATCACCATGAGCGTTCCGACGTTGCGCCACACCGCCATCGCGATGAGCGACGGAAGCGCGGTGCGGGTGTCGTTGAGCCAATCGGGCCCCTGGATGCCGATGATCGCGAGCGCCGAGTTCAACAGCCCCTCGGGCTGCAGGATGTAGCGCCACACGACCGCCACCGCGACGATGCTCGTCACGACGGGGGCGTAGAAACCCACGCGCAGGACCGACACGATGCGTCCGCCGCTGGAGTTCAGCGCCAGCGCGAGCGCGAGGGCGACGGCCATGGTCACCGGGATGCCGACGATCACGAACGTCGCGGTCACGCCCAGCGAGGTGAGGAACACCGGATCGCCCAGTACCGCGAGGTACTGGTCGAGCCCGACGAAGTTCACCGCGAACGGCGAACGGATGTCGCGCGCCCGGAAGTCGGTGAACGACATCGCGAAGGAGCCCACGATCGGCACGACCATGAACACCGCGAAGACCGCGACAAACGGCAGGGCGAAGCCCCAGGCGACCCATCCCTGGCGCCGGCGGCGGCTCGATGCCCCGCCGGCGCGGGCGCGACCGGGGGCCGGAACCCGTCCGGTCGCGCCCACGACTGCGTGCGTCATGATCTCAGCCCAGGCCCAGCTGGTCGGCGGTGGCCTGGAGCTCCTTGAGACCGTCGGCCGGGCTCTGCTGTCCGAGGCGGATCTTCTCCAGCATCGCGTCACCAGCGGCGGCGACCTGCACCCACGTGGTGGTGGCCGGAACCGACTTGGCGGTCTCCAGCTGCGTGCCGAAGGCCGCGAGGGTCTTCGACGAGGCCAGGGCGTCGGACTTCCAGGCGTCCTGCACCGACGGCAGGTCTCCGGTCGCCTCGTACCACGCGGCCTGGGTGTCGGGCTGGGTCAGCCACTGGACGAGCTTCCACGCGCTGGCGGCGTTGTCGGAGGTGTCGAACACGGCGAGGTTCGCCCCGCCGCTGAACGACGTGGACGACTCCTTCGTCGGCAGCACCGCGGTGGCGAATTTGTCGCTGAAGCCCGCGCCGCCGAGCTCCTCGAGCTGTCCGATGAGGAACGGGCCGTCGATCAGCATGGGGGTTGCGCCCGAGACGAAGTCCGCCTCCTGCGCTCCGGCCGAGCGATCGGCGGCGGGGTTGGCGATGCCGTCGGTGTAGAAGCTCTGGTAGTACTCGAGCGCCTCGACGGTCTCGGGGGTGTCGAGGGTCCACTCCGAGCCGTTCTCGAGCTCCGCACCGTTGGACCACGGCATCCACAGGTTGCCCTGGAAGGAGTCGTTGCCCGCCGGCAGGCGCATGCCGTACTGGGCGCCGCCCTTGGCCTGCATGTCGGCGGCCATCTGCTTG
Organism: Microbacterium sp. IEGM 1404; assembly: GCF_030056775.1. Taxonomy (NCBI): domain Bacteria; kingdom Bacillati; phylum Actinomycetota; class Actinomycetes; order Micrococcales; family Microbacteriaceae; genus Microbacterium; species Microbacterium sp. IEGM 1404. Next base: position 243,217 of record NZ_JASHKP010000002.1, read on the forward strand.
AGTTCGTCCCACGTGGTGGGCGCCTGGTTCCAGCCCGCCTGCACGGCGATGTCGGTGCGGTAGTAGAGCACGCGGGTGTCGACGTACCACGGCACGCCGGTCGCGCGGTCGTCGATCATCGTCGAGTCGATCGCGCCGGGGAAGATGCCGTCGGTGGAGAGGTCGGTGGGAACCGTCTGCAGCGCGTCGCCGAAATCGGCCATCCAAGTGGAGCCGACCATCGCGAGGTCGGGGGTGTTGCCGCCCGCGATCGCGGTCTGGAACTTGCTGTACGCGGCATCCCACGGCACCGGGGTGACCTCGACGGTGACGCCCGGGTTGGCCTCCTCGAACTGCTTCACGAAAGCCGGCAGCGCCTCGCCCTCGGCACCCATCGCCCACATCGTGAGCGTGCCCTCGGCCTTGGCGTCACCGATCGTCGAGGCCTCGGCGGCACCGGGGCCGGAATCGGAGGTGCGTCCGCACCCGGTCAGCGCGATCGCGGCCGCCGCGACAACGGCGACGGCGCCCCATCGGGTCATTCTCATCGTGTTCCTCCTCGAACGGGCGCCCGTCGTCGGACGCGGTGTCCCGGTTAGTTTAAGCGCATAACTCGCGCCGCGGCAACCCACCTCTTCGCCGCCCACATCACACGATCCGGTCGAACGCACCCGCTGTGGACGCCCGAGTCGTGTGCGCTCGGCCGGATCGTGTGCGCTCGGCGACGAGCACGGGCGAGACCGGGATGCCGAAGGCCTCAGGCAGGCGGCTGGAGGTATCCCTGCACGAACTCGGCGAAGTGCGCGGGCATGTCGACCGAGTCGTCGAGGAGCCACTGCTGCTGCAGCCCGTCCATGACGGCGCTGAGGAGACGGGCGGCGCGGTCGGGGTCGATGTCGGGCCGCACCTCCCCCGCAGCCTGCCCCGCGCGCAGGAGCTCGGCGGCGCGCCGGGCACTGTCGCGGTAGCGGGAGGCGAACGCGGCGTGCGAGGGATGATCGGGGTCGCTCGCCTCGGCGACGACCACGGTGTAGAGCGCGGTGAGGCCGCGGGCGGTGGCGTTGTGGGCGACCACCTTGCCCATCTGCTCGACGAGGGTGTGCTCCGCGGGGTCGCCGGCCGCGGCCCGGACGCGCTCGTCGCGCTGGCGCAGCACCTCGGCGAACAGCTCCTCCTTCGTTGCGAAGTGGTGCAGGAGCCCGGCGGGGGTCAACCCGACGCGCTTGGCGACCTCGCGCAGCGATCCGCTCGTCACTCCCGACCGCGCGAAGACGACCATGGCCTCGTCGACGATCCGCTGGCGGCGCTGGAGCCCCTTCGGGTAGCTCCCCCGCGGGGCGCGCGACATCCCCTCGTCCGTCATCCGTCTCCTCCCGCACGCACCGATGCCCGGTCCCGTGAGGGTACCGGGCATCGGTCGGGCAGTCGGTCAGTCGCGGCGCGTGCCCCAGGACGAGTCGAACACCTGCTGCTCCATCGCGGGACGCAACCGCTGCTCGAGCTCGTCGTCGACGAAGTAGTCCTTGAGGGTGTCGCCGGTCAGGGCGTTGCCGATCGCGGCCAGGATCATCGACTGATCCAGCGACAGGTACCGCTTCGCGATCGTGTCACTCTTCACCGCAACGGCGTCGTAGAAGCCGCCGGGGCCGTACGCGCCGAGCTTCTTCTCGATGCCGCGGAGGTTCTTGAGCACGCCCGGGCGGTCGTACGGGAGGGCCAGGAAGGCCGCGTGCGGCGTCACCACGCCGTCGCCGAAGGTCGGGTCGGGGTTGGTTCCGGTGGTGCAGCCGGGGCGGTCGATGTCGACGTCGGTCTTCTCGGCATCCGAGGTGTATCCGTCCGAGCGGATGCCGGCGATGTCGACGCCGTACTCGCTGTAGCCGCCGAACGGGTTGCTGGCGGGCGAGAAGCCCCAGTAGCCGTAGCCGGCCTCATCGAGGCCGTGCCGCTTCTGGACCGCGACCGTGATCGGGTGGTTGAGCGCCCACGAGCGCGGACCCCACTCGGTCTCGGGCACGAGGAGGTCGGGCATGAGCGACTCGAACATGCTGCCACCCCAGCTCGGCACGAACGACATGCCGTCGTAGGAATAGACGCCCTCGTACACGTCGACGCCGTCGTAGGTGCGGGTCTGCCCCGTCGGCGGCTGCTCCTGCCACGCCCAGTCGCACCCGGCCGGCATCGTGCGGTGCGTGCCGTAGAGGGCCGTCGCCGGGATGCCGCCCTGCGCGATGGAGATACGTCGCGATGCGGCTCTCGCTCACCGTGGTGTCGTAGTGGTGGCAGGTGTAGAACGCCTGCGCGCCGCTGCCGTTGTACATCGGAGCCTCGACCGCGCAGCCGTCGCCCGGAGGCTCCTCCCAGAATCCGCCGCGGTTGGTGCCCGACGGGAGTCCCGGCGCCCCGGCCGGGTCGAAGAACGCCGAGAAGTCCATCGACTCGTACAGCGCGTCGGCGCGGTCGGCGAGCGTCGGCTCGGCCTCGCGGACGATGCGGAGCGCCGCGGCGAGCCACCCGTTGTCCACGGTGCTGAGGAACGGGTGGATGACCTCGCCCGAGGTCGGGAAGATCTCCAGCTTCGCGCCGGTGTCGGGGGCGTACCAGTTGTAGTACATGCCGCTGCCGTCGTTGCGCTCCATGCGCTCGAGGGTCGAGACGGTCGCGGTGAGACGTTCGCGAGCCTCGTCGGCGCCGATGATGCCGAGGTCTCGCGCGGTCACGGTCGACCACAGGTACCCGCCGATGTTCGTCGGCGAGGTGTAGCCGGAGGCCGTGGCGGCATCCAGGTCTCCCCCGATGTTGTCGTCGGGCAGTCCGGTGTCGGTGTGCGCCATGGCGGCCATCGACGTCCAGGTGTCCTCGGCGTAGCGCAGCAGCTCGCGGGCGCCGGGTCCGGTTCCCGCACCGATCGGTGCTCCGGCGTGCGGGGGCGGCCCCGGCGGGGCGGCGGTCGCGGGACCGGCGGCGAACAGACCACCCACGACGAGACTCGCGATCGCGGTGGATGCCAAGCGGGTGTGCTTCATGACGGGCTCTCCTCATCGAAAGCGCTCCGGGGGGACGGAGCTCGGTGCCCAAAACCTTACATGTGTGCGGTTTTTTCGCAACCCGTTGCTCCGTGCGCCCCGCCCCTCGCCGCCCCGCGCCGTCCGACCCGCGCACCGCGCGCACGCCGCGCACCCCGCGAGCACATACGTTCGGGTCGAGCGCACACGTTCCGGGCGTCCCGTGCGTGTGCGTTCGACCCGAACGTGTGCACTGGGTGCCGCGCCGTGGAGACGCGGTCCGTCACTTCGGGGCGTGGGCCTCCAGGAACTCGTACACCTCGGTCGTGTCGACGCCGGGGAACGCCCCGGTCGGGAGGGTCGCCAGGAGCGTGCGGGGGGTACGCACGTTGGGCCAGGCGTTGTCGCGCCACGCGACCTCGAGGTCGGCGGGCGGACGCCGGCAGCACACCTCGACGGCGTGGCGCGAGACGCCGCGGTTGGGGGTGTCGCGCCCGCGGAACCACTTGGTGTCGTCGAAGCGCACGCCCACGCTCACCGAGTGCGCCCCCTCGCTCGACTGCTCGACGCGGGCCGTGCACCAGTACGTGCCGTTACCGGTGTCGGTGTACTGGTAGTAGGGGTTGAAGCGGTCGTCCTCGTCGAAGACCACGCGGCTCGTCCACCGCCGACAGCACATCTGCCCCTCGATCGACCCGAGCCGGTCGGTGGGGAAGTTCACGTCGTCGTTCTCGTAGGCCTTCGTGATGGTCCCCGACTCGTGCACCTTGAGGAAGTGCACGGGGATGCCGAGATGCACCGTCGCGAGGTTGGTGAAGCGGTGCGCGGCCGTCTCGTACGACACCGAGTACGTGTCGCGCAGGTCCTCGATGCTGAGCGCGCGGCGGGCCTTGGCCTCCGTCAGCGCCGCCACCGCGTGCGCCTCGGGGATGAGGAGGGCACCGGCGAGGTAGTTCGTTTCGACGCGCTGCCGCAGGAACTCGCCGTAGCTCTTGGGCTCGGTATGCCCGAGCATGCGGCTCGACAGCGCCTGCAGCACCGACGCGCGCGGGTCGCCCCTCGCCACCCGCGTCGACAGGTACAACCGCCCGTTCTTCACGTCGGCGATGCTGCGCGTGGTCTGCGGCAGGTCGGGCACGTAGTGCAGCGAGAAGCCCAGGTAGGCCGCGATGTCGCTGGCCGCCCGCTGGGTGAGCGGGCCGCCGGGGTGGTCGACGGCGGCGAGGATCTCGGATGCCGTGCGCTCGAGCTCCGGGAAGTGGTTGTCCTGCGTGCGCATGAGGCGGCGGAGCGCGACGTTCGCCCGTCGCGCCTCCTCCGGGGTGGCGGACCGCTCGTCGCGGAGCCGTTCGATCTCGGCCTGCAGGGCGAGCATCGCGGCGAGCGCCTCGTCCGGCACGGTCTTGCCGACGCGGAACGGCGTGATGCCGAGCGCCTGGAACGTCGACCCGCGCATGGCGCGCTCGACCGCGATCTCCAGCGATGCGCGCTCATCGAGGGGCTCGGCATCCAGCAGGGCGTCGAGACCGGTGCCGAGGGCGCGGGCGATCGCCTGCAGGAGGGTGAGCTTCGCTTCGCGGCGACCTGTCTCGATCATCGACATCTGACTGGGCGCGCGGCCGACCGCCGCGGCGAGTTCGTCCAGCGTCATCCCGCGCGCCGTGCGCAGCTGGCGGATGCGTTTGCCGATCGTGAGCGTGTCCACGCCCTCATCGTCGGATGCCGCGGAGGCCGCGGTCAGGGAGACTCCGGTGTCCATGTCGGGATGATCTCACCGAAACAGAAGAACGACAAAACTTCACAGCGGGTTTCTTGGTTCCGGCGGTGATTCTTCGCCGACAGTGGTCTCCACGGGCACCGATGCCCGGTACCCGAAGGAGGACGACATGACGATCCAGGCCACCCCCGCCCAGCCGCCCCTGCGCCCCGGCGACCAGACCGAGACCGCCGATGAGATCCGCGCCGCGTGGGAGAACGACCCGCGGTGGGACGGCATCGAGCGCACGTACTCGGCCGAGGACGTCGTGCGGCTCCGCGGCAGCGTCCGCGAGGAATCCACGCTCGCCCGCCGCGGCGCGGAGAACCTCTGGAACCTCCTCCACACCGAGGAGTACATCCGGGCCCTCGGCGCCTACACCGGAGGCCAGGCCGTGCAGCAGGTGCGCGCGGGCCTGAAGGCGATCTACCTCTCGGGCTGGCAGGTCGCCGCCGACGGCAACCTCGCGGGACAGACCTACCCCGACCAGAGCCTGTACCCCGCCAACTCCGTGCCCGCCGTGGTGCGCCGCATCAACAACGCGCTGCTGCGGCAGGACCAGATCGAGCGCGCCGAGGGCGAGATCACGCAGGACTGGCTCGCCCCGATCGTCGCCGACGCCGAGGCCGGCTTCGGCGGCCCGCTCAACGCCTACGAACTGGCGCAGTCGCTGATCCAGGCGGGGGCCGCCGGCATCCACTGGGAGGACCAGCTCGCGAGCGAGAAGAAGTGCGGCCACCTCGGCGGCAAGGTGCTCGTCCCCACCCAGCAGCACATCCGGACGCTCAACGCCGCCCGTCTCGCCGCCGACGTCGCGGGAGTCCCGACGGTGATCATCGCGCGCACCGACGCCCTCGCGGCCGACCTGCTCACCAGCGACGTCGACCCGCGCGACGCGGAGTTCCTCACCGGCGAGCGCACCAGCGAGGGGTTCTACCGGGTGCGTCCGGGCCTGGATGCCGTCATCTCGCGCGGCCTCGCCTTCGCCCCCTACGCCGACCTGATCTGGGTCGAGACGGGAGAGCCCGACATCGAGCTCGCCCGCGCTTTCGCCGAGGCGATCCACGCCCGCTACCCGGGCAAGCTCCTCGCCTACAACTGCTCGCCGAGCTTCAACTGGAAGCGCCACCTCGACGACGCGCAGATCGCCACGTTCCAGGCCGACCTGGCCGCCCTCGGTTACGCCTTCCAGTTCATCACGCTGGCCGGCTTCCACGCCGTGAACCACTCGATGTTCGACCTCGCCCGCGGCTACGCCGAGCGCGCCATGAGCGCGTACGTCGAGCTGCAGGAGGCCGAGTTCGCCGCCGAAGCGAACGGATACACCGCCACGCGCCACCAGCGCGAAGCGGGCACCGGGTACTTCGACGTCGTCTCGACCGCGCTCAACCCCGACAGCGCCACGCTCGCCCTCGCCGGCTCCACCGAGACCGCGCAGTTCCACTGACCCCCTCTCGCGAACCTCGTCCCTCTTTTCGCAGACCATGTCCCATTTGTGGTCACTTCGGCGCCGCCTGAGCGACCACTTTGGGGACATGCTCCCCGGGGCCAGCCGCGATACAGACCGAAAGAGCTCATCATGACCCTCATCGAACCCCCTCCCACCACCGACCGCCGCGGCCCCGAGCCCACGGCATCCACCCCCGCTCCGCACCTGCGGATCGAGCGTCCGCTCGAGGGCCGCGACCGGGAGATCCTCACCCCCGCCGCCCTCGCCTTCCTCACCGAGCTGCACGACCGCTTCGGCCGTCGCCGTCACGACCGGCTCGCCGCGCGCGAACGCCGCCGCTTCGAGATCGGAAACGGCGACGACCCGCACTTCCGGTCCGAGACGGCGCACATCCGCGAGGACCCGTCGTGGCGCGTGGCCGGCGCCGGCCCGGGCCTCGAGGACCGCCGCGTCGAGATCACGGGCCCGACCGACCCGAAGATGACGATCAACGCGCTGAACTCCGGCGCGCGGGTGTGGCTGGCCGACCAGGAGGATGCGACCTCCCCCACGTGGCGCAACGTCATCGGGGGCCAGCTCTCGCTGTTCGACGCGATCCGCGGGCAGCTGAGCTTCACGAGCCCCGAGGGCAAGGAGTACCGCGTCACCGCCGAGCGCACGCCCACGATCGTGATGCGCCCGCGCGGCTGGCACCTGCCCGAGAAGCACATCACCGTGATCGACCGCGCGGGCCGCGAGCTGCCGGCATCCGGCTCGCTCGTGGACTACGGGCTGTACGTCTTCCACAACGCGCACGCGCTGATCGCGGCGGGGCGCGGACCGTACTTCTACCTGCCGAAGATCGAGTCCGCCGACGAGGCGCGGCTGTGGGACGACGTGTTCTCGTTCACCGAGGAGCGCCTGGGCCTCGCCCACGGCACGATCCGCGCGACGGTGCTCATCGAGACGCTCCCCGCGGCGTTCGAGATGGAGGAGATCCTCTTCGCCCTCCGCGACCACTGCGCGGGCCTCAACGCCGGCCGGTGGGACTACATCTTCTCGATCATCAAGACCTACCGCGGTCGCGGGGCGCGGTTCGTCCTGCCCGACCGGAGCGAGGTGACGATGACGGTGCCGTTCATGCGGGCGTACACCGAGCTGCTCGTGCGCACGTGCCACAAGCGCGGGGCGTACGCGATCGGCGGCATGAGCGCCTTCATCCCCAACCGCCGCAAGCCCGAGGTGACCGAGGCGGCGTTCGAGAAGGTCGCCGCCGACAAGCGGCGCGAGGCCGGCGACGGTTTCGACGGCACGTGGGTGGCTCACCCCGACCTGATCCCGGTGGCCCGCGCAGAGTTCGACGCCGTGCTCGGCGAGCACGAGAACCAGCTCGACCGGCTGCGCGAGGACGTCGAGGTGCGGCCCGAGCAGCTGCTCGACCTGCGGATCGGCCTGCCGATCACCGCGGGCGGGGTGCGCGGCAACGTGGCGGTGGCGATCCGCTACATCGAGGCGTGGCTGCGGGGCCTCGGGGCCGTCGCGATCGACGACCTCATGGAGGACGCCGCCACCGCCGAGATCTCGCGCTCGCAGATCTGGCAGTGGATCCACCAGGACCGCTCCACCGCCGACGGCACCCGCATCACCCGCGAGTACGTCGAGGGGCTGCTCGGAGACGTGCTCGCCGACACGACCCGCTTCGAGGGCGACCGTTTCGACGACGCCGCCGAGGTGTTCCGCGAGGTGGCGCTGCGCGAGGAGTTCCCCGCGTTCCTCACCCTGCCGGCGTACGCGAAGTACCTCGACTGACGGCACACGACGGGCCGGGGCCTCGGCTCCGGCCCGTCGTGGCGTCCGGAATCGCTACGCGCGCCCGGCGTCCCGGCGCTACTCGCGCCCGGGATCGCGCGGGGCGAAGCGGCGCAGGCTCGCGCGCGAGGTGAGTCGCGCGGCGGCGAGCGACCCGGCGACGGCGAGGAAGATCGGCAGCAGCAGGTCGAAGCCGGTCGCGGTGAACTCGATCACGAGCACGATCGCGGTGAACGGCGCGCGCATGTTCGACGCGAGGAACGCCGCGGCTGCCACGATCGCGAGGCCCGTGGCATCCGCACCCGGCCAGACGAGCGCCCACGCCGCGGCGGCCGCAGCGCCGAGGCTCGCGCCGATCGCGACCGACGGCTGGAGCGTGCCGCCGACGGCTCCGGAGCCGAGCGACACGACCGTCGCGACGTACTTCAGCGCGGCGAGGGCGAGCAGGAGCAGCGCGGGCTGCGTGAGATCGAAACCCGCCGTCGCGAGCGCGCGACCGTTGCCGAGGATCAGCGGGAAGACCGCGCCGAGCGCGCCGACCGCCGTGAAGGTCACGGGCAGCGCGACGAGCAGCTTCCACCCCGTCGGCCGCACCTTCGCCAGGAGCGACGTCACGGCGCCGAAGCTCGTGGCGCCCCACCCCATGAGCGGTCCGATGAGGATCGCCGCCACGATGAGCGACGCGTTCACGTCGATGGATGCCACGTGGTACAGCGAGTCGTCCCCCACCAGCGGGCGTGCCACGAGCGTGGCGATCGCGCTGACCGAGAGGGCGACGACGGCCGCGCCGACGCTGAACTGCGCGAGCAGGATCTCGATCGCGAACAGCGCGCCGCCGAGCGGCACGTTGTACACCGCCGCGAGACCGGCGCCCGCGGCCGCGGCGATGAGGATGCGCCCCCAGCGCGCGTCGAGGCGGAACCAGCGGACGATCTTCGACCCGGCCATCGCGGAGAGTTCGCGCGGGGCGACCTCCTTGCCGATCGAGGCGCCGAGGGCGACCGAGGTGACCTGGATCACGGTGTCGGCGAGCGTCTCCCACCAGGGCATGTGCGCGCCGGCGACGCCCTGTTCGACGGTGGCGATCTTCCGGCCGAATCGGCGCAGCAGGTACCAGCCGACGGCGGCGACGACACCCGCGCCGCCCACGGTCACGATCGGCAGCCACCACACCGCCGGGGACGCCAGGCCGTCGAGGAACGGCCCTTCCTCGTGGCCCCAGACGAGGTGCTCGACGGTGTGGACGATCCAGACCAGCAGCAGCACGGCGAGCCCCGTGGCCACCCCGACGATCGCGGTCGCCAGCCCCAGACGGAGCAGGATGCCGAGCCCCCGACGATGCACGCGCGTGCGTTCCGGGGCCTCTGCTGTCACGACGCCACGCTAACGCACCGGCGACAGCCCACCCGCCACGCGCTAGCGTGACCGCATGGCCTCTGTCTCCCCGGCCGGCCGGCGCGCCAGCGACGGCTTCGGCATCGTCGCGATCATCCTCGCGGCGTTCATCCTGCTGCCGGCGCTGATGATCTTCCTGATCGGGCTCGCCCCCGGCATGAACGCGATCTGGTGGCTCGGCGTCGTGCTCCTGCCGATCATGGGATTCCTCGGGCTCGTCGCCCTCGTGGTCGGGATCGTCGGGATCGTCCTGCGCGTCCGGCGGCAACGGAACCCGGTCCTCTCGATCATCGGCACGGCCCTCGGGGCCGTCCTCGTCCTCCCCGTCGTGTGGGTGTTCTTCAGCTCCGCCGTGTAACCCTTCGGTGACGCCCGTCGCCGAGCCCACGGCATCCCGGGCGTGCCGAGTAGGCTCTACGCCGTGACCGACCGCGCCCCGCTCTCCCACAAGCTCTCCGCCATCGCCGAATCCGCCACTCTCAAGGTCGACGCCAAGGCCAAGGCCCTGAAGGCCGCCGGCCGTCCCGTCATCTCGTACGCGGCCGGAGAGCCCGACTTCGCCACCCCGCAGTTCATCGTGGATGCCGCCGCCGAGGCGCTGCACAGCCCGGCGAACTTCCGCTACACCCCCGCCGCCGGACTCCCGGTGCTGCGCGAGGCCATCGTCGCGAAGACGCGGCGCGACTCGGGCCTCGAGGTCGCGCCGTCGCAGGTGATCGTCACCAACGGCGGCAAGCAGGCCGTGTACCAGGCGTTCCAGACCGTGGTGAACCCCGGCGACGAGGTGCTGCTGCCGGCCCCGTACTGGACGACGTACCCCGAGGCCATCGCCCTCGCCGACGGCACGCCCGTCGAGGTGTTCGCCGGCGCCGACCAGGACTACAAGGTCACCGTGGCGCAGCTCGAGGCCGCCCGCACCGACAAGACGACCGTCCTCGTGTTCGTCTCGCCCTCGAACCCCACGGGCTCGGTCTACACGCCGGAAGAGACCGCCGAGATCGGCCGCTGGGCCCTCGAGCACGGCATCTGGGTCATCACCGACGAGATCTACCAGAACCTCACGTACGAGGGCGCCCGCGCGGTGTCGATCGTCGAGGCCGTGCCCGAGCTCGCCGGGCAGACGATCCTCGTCAACGGCGTCGCGAAGACGTACGCGATGACCGGCTGGCGCGTCGGCTGGATGGTCGGACCGGCGGATGCCATCAAGCTCGCGGGCAACCTGCAGTCGCACCTGTCCAGCAACGTCAACAACATCGCGCAGATCGCCGCAGCCGCCGCGCTGAACGGTCCGCAGGACGAGGCCGAGCAGTTCCGTCTCGCCTTCGACCGCCGCCGACAGCTGATCGTGGGCGAGCTGTCGAAGATCGATGGCGTCGAGGTCCCCAACCCGCTCGGCGCGTTCTACGTCTACCCTGACGTGCGCGGTCTGCTGGGCCGCGAGTGGGATGGCGTCACGCCGACGACCTCGCTCGAGCTCGCCGACCTGATCCTCGAGAAGGCCGAGGTCGCGGTGGTCCCCGGTGAGGCCTTCGGCCCGAGCGGCTACCTCCGCCTGTCGTACGCCCTCGGCGACGAGGAACTGCTGGAGGGCGTGCAGCGCCTGCAGCGCCTGTTCTCCTAGGCGCGTTCTCTCGCGCGTGAGGGGTCAATTTCTGTCGCTTCAGGGCGCTCCAAGCGACAGAGATCGACCCCTCACGCTCGGGCTGTGGAGAAGCACGGCGACGGGGATGCCGGGAGCGACAGGATGAGGGATGCCTCCGTCCCCGGTGTCCCGCGCTCCGTCCCCGGCCTTCACGCTCACCGAAGCGGCAGAGAATGGGCTCTCGCCCAGCACCCTGCGATCGACGGCGTGGAACACGCCGTTTCGTGGGATGAGGGTGGTACCCGGAAACCATGATGACCGTCAGCGCATCGGGGCGCTTCTCCGGGCCCTCCCCGACGGCGCATTCTGCTGCGGGCCTACGGCCGCCGTTCTGCAGGGCCTCCCGCTGCCCTGGCCATTGGCGAAGGACGCCCTGGACAAGCCGGTCGTGGGCGTGCCGCGAGCGCACGTTCGCATCCGCCGAACAGGTGTGGTCGGGCGTCGTCTGGACGTTGAGGACGAGGATGTCGTCGAAATCGACGGCATGCGATGCTCCTCTCCTCTTCGCACCTGGGCTGAATTGGCCGAAAGCCTCTCTGCTCCCCAGCTGACGGCGGTGACCGATCACCTGCTCGCGCGGCGGAATCCGCTGTGCACGCGAGAGGACCTGGAGCGAATGCATCGGCGGCTCCTCGGTGGTCGCGGATCGAAGGTCCGACGACTCGCCCTCGATCTCGCCGTGGACGGATCAGAGTCACCGAAGGAGTCGGAGCTGCGAGTCCTGCTCGTCATGGCGGGGCTCCCCACCCCGGAGTGCAACATCGAGATCTTCCACGGTCACCGGTTCGTCGCGCGTGTCGACCTGCTCTACCGCGACGCACGCCTCGTCATCGAGTACGACGGCGACTACCACCGCGATCCGCGGCAATGGAGCCGCGACCAGTCTCGCCGCGCGGAGTTGGAGTCGCTGGGCTACCGCGTGACGACGGTCACCGCCCGCGACTTCGACGCCCCCGAGGTGCTGCTGATGCGCATCCGCCGCCTGCTGGGGCAAGCCCACGCGTGAGTTGCCAAAATGTGTCGCCTCCGGCCCGCCGCAAGCGACACATCTTGGCGACTCACGCTCGTTAAAGCTCGACGTTCACCAGCACCGGTTCGGGCTGCAGCAGCAGGCCGAACTCGGACTGGACCCGGTTCTGCACGAAACGGGCGAGCTCGGCGATCTCGGCCGCCGTCGCGCGGCCGCGATTGGTCAGCGCGAGGGTGTGCTTGGTGGACAGCCCCGCGCGGGAGCGGGGGAAGCGGAAGCCGCGCGAGAGCCCCGCGTGCTCGATGAGCCAGGCCGCGCTCACCTTCACCTCGCGGAACTCCGTGACCGGCGGCGGGACGATGCCGTCGAAGGCCGCGAGCGGGATCACCGTCACCGGGTCGACGACGGGCCCGAGAGGCCACTTCGGGCACTCGACGGGGAGGGTCCGCGCGAACGCCTCGGAGACGATCGCGTTCTGGAAGAACGACCCCGCGCTCCACGTGTCCGGGTCTTCCCCGTCGAGGACCATGCCCTTGCGCGCGCGGGTGGCGAGCACGTGCTCGCGGATCCATCGCAGCGACACCGCCGCGTCGGCATCCAGGCCCAGGGCACCGCGCAGCTGACCGCCCGCGATCGGCCGGTCGCCGTCGCCGACGCGGTCGAGCTCGAGCGTCACCGAGACGATGACACCGGGGCGCTCGGCGACCGACCCGTAGTGCTGTTTCAGCACCGAGGTGCGGAATCCGAGCCCCAGGTCGGATGCCGCGACGGTGGACAGCTCGCCGGTGGATTCGTCGAGCAGCTCGACCTCGACGAGGGTCTGCACGACCTCCTGGCCGTAGGCCCCGATGTTCTGCACGGGGGCGGCGCCCACGGTCCCCGGGATACCGGACATCGCCTCGATGCCGGCGAGTCCGCGGGCCACCGTCTCGGCGACGAGAGCATCCCAGTCGTGGCCGGCCTGCACTCGCAGCCGCACGGTGTCGGGGCGGGAACCGGACAGCTCCTCGATCCCGGCGGTCCGCACCAGCACCACGGTGCCCTCGAACGGCTCGTCGCCGACGAACAGGTTGGACCCGCCGCCCACGACGAGCCACGGCTCGCCGCTCGCCCACAGATCCCGCAGGACGCCGACGAGTTCGTCGGGAGTGCGCGCCTCGATCGTGCGCTCGGGGAGACCGCCCGTGCGCAGCGTCGTCAGCTCGGAGAGCGGGACGGGGGTGATCTCGGGCATCAGGACAGCCGCACGCGCACCTGCGCCTTGCCGAGGACCGTCGTGCCGGCGTGCGTCACGGTGAGGTCGATGCGGGCGGCCTCGTCGTCGACCGCGCCCACCTTGGCGCTGATGTGAAGATCGGCGCCCTCGACCGGGTCGACGACCACGGGCCGGGTGAAGCGCACGCCGTACTCGAGGATGCGGCCGGTGTCGCCGAGCACCTCGGCGAGCGTTCCGACGGCGACGCCCATCGTCAGCATGCCGTGGGCGAGGACGCCCGGCAGCCCGACCTCGGCGGCGACGTCGTCGCGGTAGTGGATGGGGTTGAAGTCGCCCGAGGCGCCCGCGTACCGCACCAGCGACTCGCGGGTGAGGTGGACGGAACGTTCGGCGACGACGTCTCCGACGGTGAACGCGCTCATGCGCCGGCCTCCCCCGCCAGCAGCACGCTGGTCGTCGTCACGACGTGGGCGCCGTCGGCATCCACGATCTCCGCCTCGCTCGTGATCATCGCGTTGCCGCCGAGGGTGCGGATGCCGGTGACCGACAGCGTCGCGGTGAGTTCGTCGCCCGCGACGATGGGCCGGGAGTACCGGAAGCGCTGCTCGGCGTGGACCAGACGCGAGAGCTCGATGCCCGAGTCGGGGTCGCCGAGCAGCTGCTGCAGTGTCAGGTCCTGGACGACCATCGCGAACGTCGGCGGCGCGACGACGTCGGCGTAGCCGAGCGCGCGAGCGGCGGCGGGGTCGGAGTGCTGGGGGGCGTCGGCGAAGACGGCGCGGGCGAACTCGCGCACCTTCTCTCGACCGACGAGGTACGGCGCGGTGGGCGGGAAGGCACGACCGACCAGTTCGGGGTTCACGGGCACCGGCTCAGTCTATCGACCCGCCCCGCGGCCGCCTCAGCGCTGGTGGCGTCCGCGAACGGCCTTGACCGCCATCTGCGTGGCGATGAAGACGAGGAAGATCGAGAACAGGACGTTGCCGACGAACGGGTCGACGAGCTTCGCGAGCGAGGCGCCGAGGGCGGTCGTCGTGCACGCCGCGACACCGACGCAGGCGGCGGCGACGAGGTCGACGTTGGAGCGGCGGAGGTTGCCGACGGTGCCGGAGATCGCGGTCGGGATCATCATCAGCAGCGAGGTGCCGCGGGCGATGAGGTCGCTCGTGCCGAAGAGGAGCAGCAGCGCGGGCACGACGATGATCCCGCCGCCCACGCCGAGCAGACCCGCCAGGATGCCGGTGACCACGCCGAGCACGAGGAGCCCCGGTCCCGTGATCCAGGTCAGTTCGAGCTCGGCATCCCGGGAGGGGATGACGAAGTACAGGCTCACGATCACCGCGACGAGGAACGCCACGAACGACCACCGCAGAGCCGTCTGCGACAGCTTCGGGAGCAGCCACGTGCCGATCTGCGCGCCGCCGACCGCGCCGGCGGCGAGGATCAGCGCGGGGATCCACGCCACGTGCCCGTCGACGGCGTAGGTGATGACACCGACGGATGCCGTGGGCACGATCGCCGCGAGCGAGGTGCCGGCGGCGAAGCGCTGGTCGAAGCCCAGGGCGAGGACCAGGAGCGGCACGATCACGGTTCCGCCGCCGACGCCGAAGAGGCCGGACATGAGCCCGGCGAGGAGGCCCACCCCGATGCACACGATGAAGAAGCGGGCGGAACGGGTCGGGCGGGCGGTGTCGATCACGGGGCGGGAATCCTTGCGAGACGAGGGGGTGCGGGCCGGCGCCCGCCGACGGACCAGTCTTCCACCTCGGCGGAGACCGCGACGTCACGGCATCCCGGGAAAGAAAGCGGCCCCCGGTGGTCCGAAGCCGCGTCCACCGGGGGCCGTCGCCCTCACAGGTCAAGCGGAACGGTGACCCGAACACCGGTCTGCGACCACGATCGCGAGGGTGCGACAGGAGAGAAGTTACCCGGCTCGGACCGAACCCGCTGCCTCTTGACACCGATATCTAATACTGCTAACTAACTAACTCGATGCGTCTATCGGCGGGAATGCGCTCGCCGTCCCGTTCGTTCGGGTCCGGTATGACCACCGTAGGAATCATCGGAGCAGGAAACATCGGCCAGGCCCTCGCGCAGGGTTTCGTGGACCACGGGTACGACGTCGTGATCGCGAATTCCCGCGGTCCCGAGACGCTCGCGGACCTCGTCGGCACCCTCGGCGAGCGGGCGCGCGCAGCGACCGCGCAGGAAGCCGCGGAGGCCGGCGACATCGTCGTCGTCACCGTCCCCCTCAAGGCGTATCGCGACATCCCCGTGGAGCCGCTCCGCGGCAAGACCGTCCTCGACACCAATAACTACTACTGGGAGCGCGACGGGCACATCGCCGAGCTCGACGAGAAGCGCACCACCACCGCGCAGATGCTGCAGGAGCACCTGCCCGAGAGCACCGTCGTGAAGGCCTTCAACCACATCGGCTCCGCGGAGATCCTGACGACCGGCTCCCCCGCGGGCACGGCGAACCGCCGGGCGTTGGCCACGGCGAGCGACTCCGACGAGGGCATCGCGCTGATCACCGGCATCTACGACCGATTCGGTTTCGACACCGTCGCCATCGGTCCGCTCGCCGACAGCTGGCGCATCGAGCGCGACACCCCGGGATACGGCATCCGCCAGAACCGCGAGGAGCTCGAGCAGAACCTGGCCGCCGCCGAGCGCTGACCCCGGCCCGGCCCACGGGGGCCCGCACCGCGCGGCCCCCGCACCGCGCCGGATCCGCTCCGCCGGCATCCGACGCATAAACGCGATTCGCGCGTATAAACGCTCTCTCAGCGTGTTTATACGCGCGAATCGTGTTTATGGATGCCGGCACCCGGCGCGGCAAAGCCCGGGCGCCGCAGCACCGGGCGCCGCAGCACCCGGCGCGGCAGGAGCGCGGCGTGTCAGAGCGCGGCGAGCGCCCGATCCACGTCGGCCACGAGGTCATCGGCCGACTCGATGCCCACCGACAGGCGGACGATCGTGTCGGGCACCGCGAGTTCGGTGCCGCGCACCGACGCGTGGGTCATGGCATCCGGGTAGTTCACGAGCGACTCGACGCCGCCGAGCGACTCGGCGAGGGTGAACAGGCGCGTCGACTCGGCGAAGCGGCGCGCGGTCGCGCCGTCGGCGAGCTCGAGCGACACGATGCCGCCGAAGGCGCTCATCTGCGACGCCGCGAGCGCGTGGCCGGGGTGGGTCGGGAGGCCCGGGTAGTACACCTTCGCGACGCGGTCGTGCCCGGCGAGGTGCTCGGCGACGGCCTGCGCGTTGGCGCTGTGGCGTTCCATCCGGATGCAGAGCGTCTTGATGCCGCGGGTGGTCAGGTACGCGTCGAACGGACCCGAGACGGCCCCGGCCGCGAACTGCAGGAACTGCGTCTTCTCCGCCAGGTCGGCGTCCGCGAACGCGAGCGCGCCGCCGACGACGTCGGAGTGCCCGCCGAGGTACTTGGTGGCCGAGTGCACGACGACATCGGCCCCGAGCGCGATGGGGCGCTGGAGCGCCGGGGAGGCGAAGGTGTTGTCGACGACGACGATCGCGCCGGCCGCGTGGCCGAGGCGCGCGAGACCTTCGATGTCGGTGATGCGCAGCATCGGGTTGCTGGGCGTCTCGACCCAGACCATGCGGGGGCTGCGCTCCTCGATGGCTGCGGCCACGGCATCCAGGTCGCTCATGTCGACGACGCGGAGCTTCACGCCCCAGGGCCCCAGCACCCGCGCGAGCAGGCGGTAGGTGCCGCCATACACGTCGTTGCCGAGCAGCACCTCGTCGCCCGGGACGAGGGCGGCGCGCAGCAGCGCGTCCTCGGCGGCGAGTCCGGACGCGAACGACAGCGCGCGGGCGCCGCCCTCGAGAGCGGCGATCTGCGTCTCGAGCGCCGTGCGCGTCGGGTTGCCGCTCCGGCCGTACTCGTAACCGCCGCGGAGGCCGCCGATCCCGTCCTGCGCGTACGTCGTCGACAGGTGCACCGGCGGGATCACCGCGCCGGTCGTCGGGTCGAAGGCCTGTCCCGCGTGGACGGCGAGGCTGTCGAAGCCGCGCGCGGCGTCGTGGGTGCTCATGCGGAGTGCTCCTGGGTGCTCTGTGCGGGAAGGACGGATGCCACGGGCTCGACGTCGTAGCCGCGCGCCGTCATCCATTGGTCGTCGAAGATCTTGCTGAGGTAGCCACGGCCGTGGTCGGGGAGGAGGACCACGACGACGGCGTCGGCGGGGAGGTCGCGGGCCACCCGGAGGGCGCCGACGACGGCCATGCCGCTGGAGCCGCCGACGAGCAGCCCCTCCTCGCGGGCGAGGCGACGGGTCATTGCGAACGACTCGGCATCCGAGACGCGCTCGTACGCGTCGACCACCGTGGGGTCGAACGCCGGCGGCCAGAAGTCCTCGCCGACACCCTCGACGTCGTAGCCGTGGATGTCGTCGCCCGAGTAGATGGAACCGACCGGGTCGACGCCGACGATGCGCACCGACGATCCGGCGACCTCGCGCAGGTACCGGCCGGTGCCGCTGATCGTGCCGCCCGTGCCGACGCCCGTCACGAAGTGGGTGAGGGAACCGTCGGTGTCGCGCCAGATCTCGGGACCCGTGGTCTCGTAGTGGCTGCGCGGCCCGTTCGGGTTGGCGTACTGGTTCGGCTTGAACGCACCGGGGATGTCGCGGACGAGACGGTCCGAGACGCTGTAGTACGAGTTCGGGTCGTCCGGTTCGACGTTGGTCGGGGTCACCACGACCTCCGCGCCGTACGCGCGGAGCACCGCGCGCTTGTCCTCGGCGACCTTGTCGGGCACGACGAAGACACAGCGGTAACCGCGCTGCTGCGCGACGAGCGCGAGACCGACGCCGGTGTTGCCGCTGGTCGGCTCGACGATCGTGCCGCCCGGGCGGAGCGAGCCGTCGCGCTCGGCGGCGTCGATGATGTTGGCCGCGATGCGGTCCTTGGCGGAGCCGCCGGGGTTGAAGTACTCGATCTTCGCCAGGACCGTGGCGGCGATGCCGTCGGTCACGCGGTTCAGACGGACGAGGGGGGTGTTGCCGACGAGGTCGGCGACGCTCTGGGCGTAACGCACGATGGAGTCCTGGGGGTCGATGCGCCCGAGGGCGCGGCTGACGGGGTCGTCGAAGAAGAACGCGGGGGCGTTCAGCGACAACAGCGACAGGTCAGCACGCGGTCAGCATACCCGACGATCCTGGCCCCCGGGGACCGGGCGCTCACGCCACCGCGCCGAGGAACTCCTCGAAAGTCTGCGCGGGACGTCCGGTCACGGCCTCGACGTCGCCGGAGACGCGAGCCTGATCGCCGCTCGCGATCGCGGTGTACGTGGTCACCCACGCCTCCACCTGCCAGGGCGGGGCGCCGTAGACCGCACGCGAGGCGTAGGCCTCGTCGAGCGTCTCGCCGACGTACCGCACGGGGTGGCCGCGGACGGCGGAGATCTTCTGCGCGACCTCTTCGAGCGTCAGCGCTTCGGGCCCGGTGAGGTCGTATGTCCGGTCGGCGTGGGCGGCGGGGTCCAGGAGCACCGCGACGGCCGTGGCGGCCACGTCCGACCGCGACACGAGCGAGCAGCGCCCTTCGCCCGCGGGACCGCGGATGACACCGTCGTCGCCCGCGAAGAGTTCCATCATGTCCATGTAGAAGTTGTCGCGCAGGAACGTCCACGACATCCCCGACGCCCGGATGAGCTCCTCGGTGGCCGCGTGGTCCCGTCCCAGGGTGAACACCGCGTCGGGGGCCGCGGCGAAGAACGACGTGTAGACGATCGACCGGACACCCGCGCGCGCGGCGGCCTCGACGAACGTCCGGTGGTGCTCGACCCGGTCGGCCGTCTCGGAGGCGGAGACCATGAACAACGTCTCGACGCCGGCGAGCGCGTCGGCGGCGGCATCCGCGTCGGAGTAGCGGGCGACGTGGACCTCGGCGCCCTCGAGTGCGGGAGCCCGCGACGCGTCGCGGACGAGCAGGCGCTGCCGGATGCCGCGGGCCGCGAGGTCGCGGGCCACGCGCCCTCCGACGGCTCCGGTCGATCCGGTGACGGCGATGACGGGCTGGTCGGGCATGCGTCCTCCGTGGGGGAAGAGAGAGTCCTCTCAGCGTATTCCGCGGCGCGGGGAGGTGGCCGCGCGAGCGCTCAGGATCGCGGGGCCACCAGGCGCGCGACCCGGACGCGCACCGTGTCGGCCGGGGCGTTCGCCCCGGCCTGGCGCACGGCCTCGGCGACCGCCGACGCGACGGCCGCGCTGTCGTCATCCGTGGACACGCCGATGCAGACGGTCACCGCGCGGGCGCCCGTGGTCTCGTCGACCGCCGCGAGGGAGCCCTCGACCTCGGCCATCCGCTCGTACGCACGCGCCACGACGGGGCGTGCCGAGTACGACTCGCGGACGCCGGCGACGGCGGTCACGGCCAGGTCGATGCGCGGTGCGAGATCGGCAGCGGTTTCCGTCATCATTCGTCCTCCACATCGACGTGCACGTCACCGACGGTGACGTCCACGCGCCCCACCCGAAGTTCGCCGTGGCGCTCGATCGCCGCACGGATGCCGTCGCGCATGAGCTCCACCGTGCCCTGCATCGGGTACCCGAACAGGACGCTCACGGTCACCCGCACGTCCAGCGGTCCCGTGGGCTCCGGCTGGTCGATGCGGACACGGCCGACCAGCACTCCCGGAACGTCGTCCCCGACCGTGCGGATCAGTTCGTAGAGGGCGCCCTCGGTCACCACGAGCTGCGTGCCGTCCGCGGTGCGCGCGAGGGGGATGTCGCGCCCGGCGCGGAACTCGCGCATCACTTCGCGCATGATCTCGTCGTACCAGGACTCCGCCAGCGGTTCGGCGGCCTGCTCATCGACGATCTCGCGCGAGAGGTGGCCCATCCGCTCCATGGATGCCAGGAGGGCCTGACATTCGGCATTGCGCTCGATCGCGGGGATCCGGGGGGTACGCCCTCGATCGAGATACGCGGAGAGATCCTCGAGCGAGTATCCCGAACCGCCCACGTCGTCCACGTCGTCACTCATTCGATCACCTCCACTCCTGCATGCGTTCCAACACGGTCTTGCGCGCCCGGGCGAGCCGCCCGCGTACGGTGGCGGCGGTCTCGCCGACCTCGGTCGCGATCTCGTCGTAGCTGTGGCCGCCGATCTCGCGCAGCACCCACACGACGCGCAGTTCTTCGGGGAGATCGGCCAGGACCTTCTTCAACGCGTCCATCTGCGACGATGCCACAACCGAGCGCTCCGGGTCATCTCCGACCGACACCATCTCTTCGTCGATCTGCTCCGAGATCTTCCGCGAACGCATCCGATCGGTCACCTTGCGGGACACGATGGTCGTCAGCCAGCTGCGCACCTTCTCGGGTTCGGCGAGGTCGGGCAGTCGCCGCCACGCGGTGATGAGCGCCTCCTGCACGCAATCATCGGCGTCGGCGCGGGAGCCGGTCAGCTTCGTGGCGAAGGCGACCAGGAACGGGGCGTGACGACGCACGAGCACCCCGAAGGCGATCTGATCACCGTCAGCCGCGCGCGACGCGAGGAACGCGTCGGTCGCGGTGGACAAAGAGGTCATGCCTGTTCCTGTCAGCAGATTTCCAGGTCGGGTTTCGTGACGAATCGCGAATCCGGCTCGTCCACATAGCGAAACACCCCGCGCCCGAAGCGCGCGGACGGTTGACGAAAGGACGAACTCATGGCATCCACCACTCCCACCACCCCCGAGGTCGGCAAGACCGTCATCGTCGACCCCGTGGTCGCCAAGGTCGCCGGCATCGCCGCCGCCTCGGTCCCCGGCGTGCACGCGCTCGGCGGCGGAGCCGCCCGCGTCATCGGCAACATCCGTCAGGCCGTCGGCGCGAAGGACCACGCGCAGGGCGTGAGCGTCGAGGTCGGCGAGACCGAGGTCGCCGCCGACATCGACATCCAGGTCGACTACCCCGAGCAGCTGCAGCGCGTGGCCTCCAACGTCCGCGCCGCCGTGCACCAGGCCATCACCGAGCTCGTCGGCATGAAGGTCGCCGAGATCAACGTCACGGTCGTGGACGTCTACATCCCGGGCGACGACGACGACGAGCAGCCC
This sequence comes from Microbacterium sp. IEGM 1404, assembly GCF_030056775.1. Lineage (NCBI taxonomy): Bacteria > Bacillati > Actinomycetota > Actinomycetes > Micrococcales > Microbacteriaceae > Microbacterium > Microbacterium sp. IEGM 1404. The sequence continues at coordinate 264,486 of NZ_JASHKP010000002.1, forward strand.
GAGGCCCGCGTCAACTGACGCCGCTTTCCCGGGGCCCGCGCCGCGACACGTGACGGCGCGGGCCTTTCGCCGTCGAGGCGGCCGCGCGGCGCCGGGCTGCCGGTAACGTCGTGATCACGCCCCCGATCGAAGGACGCCCATGCGCATCGCTCTCACCGGCTCGTCCGGCAAACTCGGTACCGTCGTCGCGCGCGAGCTCCGCGCCGCGGGTCACGAGGTCATCGGCCTCGACGTCCGCGGCGAGCGCGGACCCGGCTTCGTGCAGGTCGACCTCACCGACTACGGCCAGGTCATCGACGCCCTGGCGGGGGTCAACGATCAGCACGACGGCATCGACGCGCTCGTGCACCTCGGCGCCATCCCGGCTCCCGGCATCCGGTCCGACATCGCGACCTTCCACAACAACATGACGAGCACGTTCAACGTGTTCTGGGCCGCGGTGCGGCTCGGCATCCACCGTGTCGTGTACGCCTCGAGCGAGACCGTGCTGGGTCTCCCCTTCGACATCGACCCTCCCTACATCCCCGTGGACGAGGACTACGCCCCCCGCCCCGAGTCGGTGTACTCGCTCGTGAAGGTGCTCGAGGAACGGCTCGCGACCGAGCTCGTCCGCTGGCACCCCGAGCTGTCGATCACGGCGCTCCGCTTCTCGAACGTCATGGTGCCGGAGGACTACGCCGAGTTCCCGTTCGACGCCGACGCGCGGACGCGCAAGTGGAACCTGTGGGGCTACATCGACGCGCGCGACGGCGCCCAGGCCGTCCAGCGCGCGCTCGAGAACGCCCCCGCAGGCTTCGACACGTTCATCATCGCCGCCGCCGACACCGTGATGACGCGCCCCAATGCCGAGCTCGTGGCCGAGGTCTTCCCGGGTGTCGAGACGCGCACCGACCTGGATGACACCCGCACCCTCCTGTCGATCGACAAGGCCCGCCGCCTGCTGGGATACGAGCCGCAGCACTCCTGGCGCGACGACCGCTGAGGGGCGCACGACCCATCCGCGCCCGCGCGGGGGCTCTGGCATCCTGGAACGCGTGGAGATTCGAGGGATTGCGTCACCCCCACGCGACGCAACCCCTCACCCGCCGGCCTCAGATCCGAACATCCGCCTGGCGCGGGCAGTCGGGCGTCCTTGGGGCGCCCGCCCCCGTCTGTGTGGTGTCTGCCGATCCGGAATCCTTACAGCGCCTCCGGAAAAAGTTCGGCGACGCCGGCGTGTAAGGATCCGGGTGCGGCCGACACAGCACTGTCGAGCGCACGGGAACGCGCGCCCATGAAGGACGAGAGCGAGTTCGTCGGGCTGTTCCGCGAGCACTACACCGCCGTCCGACGGTTCATCGAACGCCGGGTCTCCGACAGCGAAGCGGCCGCCGACCTCACGATGGACTGCTTCGAGATCGCGTGGCGCAAGCACGTGCCGTCCGAGCCGTTCGGGTTGCCGTGGCTGTACCGCACGGCGCGCAACCTCATCGCCAACGAATACCGACGCCGCGACCGGGAGGAGGCGCTGTGGACCCACATCGAGCACCACGTGCGCACCCTCGCGGCCGGATCCGACTCGGAGATGACCCGACGACTGGTGGAGGCCGTCCGCGCTCTGCCCGATCACGAACGGGAGATCCTCTGGCTGACGTACTGGGAAGACCTGTCCGCCGCGGAGGTGGCCGTGGTCATGGGAATCAGTCCCGGAAGCGTCTGGACCCGCCTGAACAGGGTGCGGACGCGGCTGCGTCCCGCGCTGCAGGACGCTCGCACTCCGTGGGAGGAGGTGCCCGGTGACCGACGATGACCTCGCGCGCGCGCTGCGTGCTCTCGACCCCGCGCGGACCCCGGCGGACGCGCCGGTGCCCCTCGCGGCCGAGCGGCGCCTCCGGGAGATCCTCGAGCGACCCCCGCGGGAGATCGCCGCCCGCCGCCGTCGTGTGCTGCCGGGCCTCGCCGCCGCCGCCGTCGCCGTGGTGGCGCTCGTGGTGGGCACCATCGTCTGGTGGCCCGCGCCGACGGCGACCGCGCTGACGCCCGAGCCGCTGAAGTACGCGGCGGTGGACGACGACGTGTCCGCCCTCCTCACCGCCGCGCAGGATCGTCTCGCGCACAACCCCGGGCGCGACGACGCGGTGCGCCGATCGCTCACGCTCGGGTGGTTCGTCAGCGCCACCGTCGGAGAGCCCGACGCGACGGTGTTCCGCCGCGAGTGGGTCGACGTGTCGTGGAACACCGACCTGTCGGGCTCGGTGGTCACGACGGTGGCGGAATCGACCGACGCGGCCGGCGACACCGTCCCCGCCGACGACCCCGCGCCGGGCACGGTGGTGGGCGACGCGTCCTTCATCCGCGGACAGTTCCGTCCGCTCTCGATCGATCCGCCGTCGGCGACGATCGACGCGATGCGGGAACTGGTGGCGACGGCGGTCGGTCCGCAGACGCCACTCCCCTCCGGCGACGCCATCATCGGGGTGCAGACGCTGCTCGGCGAGTGGACCTTCAGCGACGCACAGGAGTCGGCGCTCCTGGATGTCGTGCGGGAGGCCGCCGATGTCCGGGTCCTGGGCCGCACGACCGATCGGGTGGGGCGCGCGGCGATCGGACTCGGCGGAATTCCGACCAGTACGCCGAACACGGATGCCACCCTTCTCGTCTCCCTGGACTCGGGGCGGATCCTCGGGGTCGAGACGAGCCTGCGGGCCGCCGACGACACCCTCGGGCTCCCGGCCGGTTCCGTGACCTCCTACACGCTGTGGGACGTCGAGGATCGCCCGGACGCGCCCCCCGCTCCCGCCGCGCCGTAGCGGCCGCGCCTCACCGCCAGGGTCGCTCGGATCTCCGACGCCAGTACCGTTCCGGGTCGTCCGCGAGCCGTCGGAGCGCGGCATCCGTGACGGGCACCGCGGGCGCCTCGACCCCGCGACGCAGCTGGTCGCGGGTGGACGCCCCGCTCAGGACGATGTCGACGCCGGTCTGCGCACGCGCGGCGCCCAGGGCGAAGACGTCGCCCGCCTCGCCCGCGGCCTCGGCCGGCGGATCGGCCACGAGCTCCCCGTTCGCGAGCGCCTCTTTCACGACGACGGTCCATCCCTCGTCGTGGGCGCGCGCGAGCGCCGGTCCGACCGAGCTCTCGCGGAGATTCCACGTGGCCTGCACCACCGAGAACGGCGAGGCGTCGAGGGTCCGCGCCGCGTCGAGCACCGCGTCCTGATGCGGACCACTGGTCGACAGCCCCACGCGGACTCCCGTCTCGGCGAGCTGTCGGAGGTCGGCGAGAAGCTCGGCGTCGCCGAGCGCCGGGCTGTCGGGCGTGACGGAGTGGATCAGGTAGATGTCGGGCGCGCGTCCCAGCGCCGCGAGCGTCTCGGGCCATTGCCGTCGGAACATCGCGACCGAGTGCTCCTTCCGCTCGTGCACCGCGGCATCCATTCGCCATCCCCCGACGTAGGCGTACCCCCACTTCGACCCGACCGTGATCTGCGACGCACGGTCGGGGTTTCGGTGAAACCAGGCGCCCAGGAACTCTTCGGCGAACCCGTACGACCGGGCGACGTCGATGTAGCGGATGCCGAGATCCCACGCCGCATCGAGCAGGTCGTCGCTGCGTGCGCGCATCGCCGGGACCGTGCGACCGGCGGCGTCGCCGAGGTCGGCGGCGCGACCGGTGGTGATGTAGGCGGGGCGTCCCACCGCTGCGAGGCCGAGCCCGAGGGCCGCGACCGGGACGGGCTCATCGCTCATGGCACGACGCTAGTGCGTGCCGCCGACATCCCCCGGGTCGCCCACGCCGTCCGGGTTCCTCGTCGCGAGCGGTGGCCCGTGTCGGCGGTCGGGGGTACCGTGATCCTCCTCGGCCGGAGAAAGGTTCCGGCACCCGTGACGCAGTGGCATCCGATCCTCGCCGCAGTCGAGGGTCCCACCGGCACGTGGCGGATGATCGACCCGCACGGCCACGAGTACGGGCGGGTCGAGATCCGCCGCGTTTCGCCCGGCGACCGGGTGATGTACAAGGCGGTGCACGACGACGAGGTCATCGGCTGGGCCGGCTCTCTTCGCGTGGCGTGTTTCCAGGTGCACATGGCATTCCTGTCATCTCTCCGGCCCGGCGGGGGCCCGGCCGCCGATTGGGGAGAACTCACCGGAAACGGTCGCCGACCGCGAATATAGGCCCTCAGAGATCCCGTTCATGTTCACGTAACCAGTGAATTTCGCAAATGGATCCACTTACTGCCACGATGAGCGCGGGAGGAAGTCAATGGCACGTGTACGCACCGTCACGCACGGATACCGGCTCGCCACCGGGTGGGAGAAGATCGATCGTCGTCCCCTGACGCCGGAGGTCGCTCACGAATTACGGTCCCTGGGTTACACCATGGTCGTGGCGAAGCGAGGGCTCTTCGATTCACGCGAGATCTCGCTGAATCAAGCTCTGCCTGTGCGGTGAGCAGAAAAAGCCCACCGGAATAAAAATTCAACCGATTTAACTAAACAAATTAACTCGAGCCGGTCCCGAACGGCAGAGAAAGAAAGAGCCCGAGGGGACGTCGTCGTCCACCCTCGGGCTTTTTCGCGACCTGCCGCGGTAGCATTCGAGCGTGCCGCCGGGGGGAAGAAAAATCATCCGCATCGGGATCGTCGACGATCATCCCGCGGTGGTGATCGGCACGGCCGCTTTTCTCAACGCCCAACCCGACCTCCGGGTATTGACGACGGGCTCGACCGTCAACCAGCTCCTCCGTGATTCTCCGTCGCTCGATGTCGTGCTCCTCGACCTGGTCCTGGCGGATCGCTCGAGTCCGGCGGAGAACATCGCCGCTCTTTCCGGAACGCACGCGCGGATCATCGCGTACACGTCCGGCGACCGCCCGCAATTGATACGGGATGCCGCGCGGGCGGGGGCCGACGGAATGATTCGCAAAAGCGAATCCCCGCGCGTCGTCATCGACGCCGTGCGAGCGGTGCACAACGGAGAGGTGTCGGCGACGACGGACTGGGCGGCAGCGCTCGATCAGGACACCCATTTCGTCGATGCCGCCCTGTCGACGCGGGAGGCGGAGGTCCTCGGACTCTACGCGTCGGGCGAGACGGCGGAACACGTGGCACTTCTGCTGCACATCTCGCGCGAAACCGTTCTGGACCACATCCGCCGAGTGCGCGCCAAGTACGCCGCGGTCGAGCGGACGGCCACCACCAAGGTCGATCTGCTCCGGCGGGCGGTCGAGGACGGCATCGTCGAGTTCGGACGATGAGGATCCGGCATCCCCTCAGCGCCGGCGATCGGAGCCCCTCGGTCGACCGATCGCTCGGCATGCTCATGTCGCTCTCGGCCGTCGTGCTGGTCGTGGCGGAGTTCACGCGGGCCACGAGCCAGCTGGGCTCCTTCAGCCTCTGGTGGAACGGGCTGGGGGCGGCGATGGTCGTCCTCGTCCTGACGAACGCGGTCGTGGGCGGGCGCGCGCCGGAGGCGGTCCTGCAGATCACGTGGGCCGCGGTCGTGGTTCTGGTGATCGTGCTGGAGACGACCGTGTTCCTCGCATACCGCGGCCCCGACCCGGACGCGCTGTTCCCCTGGGTCTGGCGGTTCGAATCCGTGGCCGTCTGCTATCTCGTCCTGCTGGCCGCTCCCCCCGTGGCGGTGATCTTCCCGCTCGTGGCCGCCTTCCTCCCCGCACTGTCGGGGATCGTCTTCCTGGGGCGGGTACCCGATCTCATCGCCGCCCAGACGCCGCTGCACCTGGGCAACGTCGTCTTCGCCGTGCTGTTCCTCGCCATGCGGTCGCGTCTGCTCGCCCTGTCGAGGGCGGAGAACGCCGCGCGCGCCGAGGAGGCGCGTCGTGCCCTGCTGGATGCGCGGGCGCGCCGCGAGGAGCAGCTCGCACGCGTCGTGCACGACGAGCTGCTCTCGGTGTTCTCCGTCGCCCTCCATCTCACCGGCCCCACGCCCGACGTGGTGCGGACCGAGGCCGGGCGCACCCTCCGCCGTCTGCGAGGAACGCTCGTCGCACCCGACGACGGGACGATGATCACCGGCCGCGACGCGCAGAGCCGGGTCTCGGCGAAGCTGCGGGAGATCCTGCCGGAGGTGACGCTCACGGGCGACGGTGATGCCTCGTGGGTGCCGACGCGGGCCACCGAAACGGTGTGCGCGGCCGTGGCCGAGGCCGCACGCAATGTCGCACGTCACGCCCCGGGCTGCACGGTGGAGGCGAGCGTGCGCGCCGTTGAGGGAGCCCTCTCGGTATCGCTGACGGACACCGGCCCGGGTTTCGTCCTCGAACGGATTCCGCTCGAACGTCTGGGGGTGCGCTCCAGCGTGATCGGCCGGATGCGGGACCTGCCCGGCGGCGACGCCCGCATCGACAGTTCGCCGGCGGGCACGACGGTGGTCGTGGAGTGGCATCCATGATTCCGCCCTCCGCCGGATCGGGCCTCGACGGACTCCCCGCGCGGGTCGCCCTCCTGTTCGTGTGGATGACGGGGATCGCGCACGGTCTGGAGGTGCGCGCCTTCGACGTCGACACGGCCCCGGTGCTCCTCGCCTACGCGTTGGCGGCCGTCGCGGCCGTCGCGGTGACCCTGCCGCCCCGGGGGCGACTGCCGGCGGCACCGACCGCAGCCGTGGTGACGCTCGGGGCGACGATCACCGTGATCGTGCTGACCTCCCCGGACGTGTCGCACGTCGTGTGGTTGTTCGATTTCGCGTCGTACCCGATCGCGCTCCTCATCCCCCGCGGCCGACCGCTCGTCGGCGGCGTCTGCCTCGCCCTGCTCATCGCGGCCGGCACCGCCTGGGCACTCGTGAGCGACCAGACCGACCCGTCCTGGGGACGGATCGTGTCCGGGCCGCTCGTCGCCGGCGCCATCGGCTTCATCTGGCTCAGCACCCTCCGCCGCATCATCGGACGCGAGACGTCCGCGCGGTCCGATCGCGAGCGCGCCGAGATGCTCTCCGAGGCGGCCGTGGCGGCGACGCGCGCGTACCAGGACGAACTCGCCCGCGTCACCGACGAGAGCGAACCCGTCCTCCTCGACATCGCCGGGACCGAATACCTCGACGAGCCCACCCAGCGCCGGATCGGCATCGTCGAGGGCCGGATCCGAGATCGGCTGCGCGCCGGAGACCTGTTCCACCCGCGCGTCACCGCCGCCGTCGACGCGGCCCGCGACGGGGGTGTCCGCGTCCTCCTCATCGGCGGCGGGACCATCGACGACGAAGGGATCTCGGACGACCTCGCCGACCGGATCGTGGGAATCCTCGAGCTGCCCGGGCTCGAGCACGTGACCGTGCGCAGGCTCCCCCCGGGGCGGAGGGCCGCGGTGTCCGCCGTCGCCGGGACGACCGGTGGCACGGTGCGGGCGGCCTTCGACCACGCCGGCCGAGACGTCGGGATGCGCCCGGACACCTCGGCATCCTGACACCGTCCCGAAGGTCAGAGAGCGGTGTCGCGGTGCGGCGCGGGCGAGGAATCCAGGACGGACCTCACCAGTCCCCGAGCGAGGGTCAGCACCGCGACCAGGAGGGTCACCGCCCAGAATCCGCCGAGCCTCACGGCGTCGCCGAAGAAGAGGGCGACGAGCTCCAGGACGACGAACTTGCTTCCGGGAAGAAGGAGGACGAGCGTGGCGATGTTGACCGCGCGCGTCGCTCCCGTGCGCGCACCGCGCAGTCTCGCGACCGTCGCCTTCTTCACCGTCAGCACGACCTCCAGCACGATCTTGAGGACGACGGCGGTGAGGAGGGCGAGGAGGAACGATTCCGCGATGACACTGGGGAAGAGCTGGATGAAGGCTCCCAGCACCACGAGGTAGACGAAGACGTCGACGAGATCCGTCGCCCGAAGTCGCAGCCTTCTCGGCCACGAGACGCGGCGTGGGGTGGCGCTCACGAGAGCGGCCAGATCAGGGGCACGTAGAACACGGCCATGACGACGAAGAACACGGCCAGGAGAATACCGAGCTTCCAGTAGTCGCCGAACCGGTATCCGCCCGGCTCGAGCACCATCAGGTTCGCCGGGGTCGCGATCGGCGTGAGGAAGGATGCCGCTCCCGCCACCGTGAGCGCCATCATGAACGGTTGCACGGAAGCACCGAGGGTCGTCGCCACGGCCACCGCGATCGGCGCGACGATGAGCACCGTCGCCGTGTTGCTGATGAGCTGGCCCAGCACGACGGTGAGGACGACCAGGGCCAGCAGCGCGATCTGGGGACCGGCATCGCCGACGACGGCGAGGAGCCACCCGGCGACGAGATCGGCCGTGCCGGTCTCGGTGAAGGCCGTGGAGAGCGGGATCATTCCGGCGATCAGCACGACCGTCGTCCAGGAGATCGAGTGATACGCCTGCGACGGTGACACCGTCCGGGTCACGACCAGAGCGCACGCGGCGAGGAGAGCCGCGACCGCGGGAGGAACGAGCCCCGTGGCCAACAGCACGACCATGAGTCCGACGATCGTCATCGCGCGTTTGGCGCCGACGCCCAGCGGAACCGAACGCCGCAGCTGCGCGGGGGTGTCCACGACCAGGACCTCGGGTCCCTCGGTGCGGGCGACCAGATCGTCCCACGCCCCCTGGAGCAGCAGCACGTCGCCGAGCCGCGCACGGAACTCGCCCTCGCGGAGGACCTCCTCGCCGCGGCGCGCGGCCAACAGCACCAGATCGCCGCTGGGCGTGACCATTCCCGGAGTCAGCCGCACCCCGATCAGCGGCGACCGAGGGGGCACGATGACCTCGGTCACCCCCCGAGCCGGTCCCAGGATCAGCCCGGTGTCGCCCTCGAGCGAATACTGCCGGCGGAGGAGCCGCGCGTGGTCGGACAGGTCGACGGACATCACTCCGCCGTTGCGCTCGGGCAGGAGGCGGCCGCCGAAGATCACCAGGATCGCCACGGTGCCGATCAGCAGCGGCGCGCCCACGGCGGCGAACTCGAAGAAGCCGAACGCGCGGCCGCCGTTCTCGACCGCCACCTCCGACACGATGATGTTCACGGGCGTCCCCGTGAGCAGCAGCATCGACCCCGCGTGCGCGGCGAAGGCCAGCGGCATGAGCAGCTGGGAGGTGTGGATGCCCGCCCGCGCCGCGACCACCACGACGAGCGGGAGGAGCGCCGCCACGGCGCCGTTGACGCTGATGAGGGCCGTCAGACCCGCGACCAGCAGGCTGAGGACGATGAGGAGGGAGATACGACGGGTGCCCGCTCGCGCGATCACCATCTTTCCCGCCCAGGCCGTGACCCCCGTGGCATCCAGCGATTCGCTCACGACGAAGAGCGCCGCGATGAAGAGGACCGTCGGGTCGCCGAAGCCGGAGAGCGCCGCCGACAACGGCAGCACTCCCGTGAAGTACAGCGCAAGAGCGACACCGATCGCCACGACGCCGAGCGGGACGCGGTTGCTCACGAAGGCGACGACGGCCAGCAGCAGGATCGTCAGCGTCGCGACGACAGGGTCCATCTCGGCACCGATTCGAAGGAGGAGGGAGAGGTCGGACGTCCGCGGTCAGGCGGACGCGTCCGATCCGAAGTGCGCGGCGGCGTGCAGCAGCAGACGTGCGCCGAAGCCCGTCGCCCCCGCCGAGCGCCAGGAATCGTCCTTCTCCGTCTGCATGGTCCCGGCGATGTCGATGTGCGACCAAGGGATGTCGCGCACGAAGTGCGACAGGAACAGCGCGGCGGTCGTCGCTCCCGCGTAGGGGCCGCCGAGATTGGACATGTCGGCGATCGCGGAATCCAGCTGCGGCCGGTACTTCTTCTCCAGCGGCAGCCGCCACACCGGCTCGTCGGTGGCGGCGGAGGCCGCGAGGACCAGGTCGGCCGTGGCGTCGTCGTTGGAGAAGACCGGCGCGGTCGATCCACCGAGGGCCATCAGCGCGGCGCCCGTGAGGGTGGCGATGTCGAGGATGGCATCCACCTCGTCCTCCACGGCGAGCGCGAGCGCATCCATCATGACCAGGCGCCCCTCGGCGTCGGTGTTCTTCACCTCGACGGTGGTCCCGTCGCGGGCGACGAGGACGTCGCCCAGCTTGTACGCCGTCCCGGAGGGCATGTTGTCGGTGCACATCAGCCAGCCCGTGACCGCGGCCGAGACGCCGCTGTCACGCAGGGCGGTGAAGGCGCCGAGCACGGCCGCGGCCCCCGCCATGTCCATCTTCATGAGGAGATGCATGGGGTCGGACGGCTTGAGGCTGATCCCGCCGGAGTCGTACATGATGCCCTTGCCGACGAGCCCCAGGTGGCGGCCGCCACCGCCCGCCGGACGGTAGACGAGCTTGACCATGCGCGGTTCCTCGGACGACCCCTGGTTCACCCCGAGCAGACCACCGCAGCCGAGCTCGACGAGGGCGGCTCTGTCGAACACCTCGACGTCGAACCCGTACGTTGCACCGAGCTCGACGGCGACCTCCGCCATCCGTGTCGCCGTGAGGCGTCCGGGCGGCGTGTTCGCGAGGTCGCGTGCCACGACGGCGGCGCGCGCGGCGACGCGTGCCGTGGCCGTCCCTCGCTCGAAGGCATCGTCGGCGACGCCCTCGAGCGAGAGCTGCAGCGCGGCGAGCGGGACGCGCTTCGACTCCGACTTCAGACCGGTGTATCCGTAGCGCGCGAGGAGAATCCCCTCGACGAGCGCGGCGGCCTCGACCTCGCCCGCGCCGTCCGGCACGCCGCCGTCCACGACGAGCGCGACCCGCGCCCGACGGGCCGCGGCGCGCGCGAACGCGGCCGCGACGTCCCGCAGGAGCGCGGGGGTCAGGTCGCTCGGGGCGCCCCCGCCGACCGCGACGAGATCGGGTCCGGACGCGACCGGGAGGGAGAGCGTGCTCCCCACCTTCGCGTCGAAGCCGGCGCGCACGAGCGCCGCGCGATCGAGTCCGAGCGCCGATGGCACCTCGCCCTCGGCGAAGACCACGTAGCCGACGGCCTCGGTGTCCTCCGCGCCGTCACCCCGGGTGACGACGACCGCGTCGAGCTCGACGAGGCCCGGCACGGACGGGGAGTCGATGGATGCTGTTCCCTGCGTCATGACGACGCCTCCTTCTGGGCCACCGGGTTGAGGGGGATGCTCGCGTCGATGGCATCCGGATCGTCGGGCTCCACCTTCTCGGGCAGTTCTCCGGCGATGCGGCCCGGCATGCGGGTCGCCGGGATGATCGCCAGCAGCGCGAGACCCGCGAGCGCGAGCAGCGACACCTTCAGCGCGAGCACGCGTCCCTCTTCGTTCACCTGGATCGCGGCGGCGGTCTCGGCCTCGGACGCACTCGTCGTCCGAAGGACCGCCTCCAACTGGGCGTTCGTGAGGAAGTCGGCCTCGTTGATGTTGACCTCGCTGATCAGCTGAGGAGAGATCTCGGGGTGCGCCTCGGCGCTCGCCTGCAGGGTCGCGGCCAGGATGCCGACGGCGAAGGCGCTCGCCACGGCGATTCCCACGGAACCGCTGAGGTTGTGGACGAGACCGCGCCAGGCCCCCACATCGCCCGCGAGCTGCTTCGGTGCGGACGAGAGGAGCGTGTTGAACACGAGGGCGACGATCGCTCCCTGCCCGAGGCCGAGGAGGACGAGCCCCACGACGATGAACGCCTGACCCCAGTCGCCCCGGATCGTGAACGCGATCAGCGACAGCGCCGCCGCGACCACCACGAACCCGACCGACCCGATGATCCGCGGCGGCGCGACCTTGTAGAGGTAGGCGACGAACGTCGACGCCAGGAAGATCGAGATCGTGTACGGGATGATCGAGAACGACGTCTGGATGCCGGTCAGCCCCTGCACCACCTGCATGTACAGCGGGATGAGGAAGTTGGCCGCGGTGCCGACGAACAGCATGATCGACATGCACGCCGTGATGGCGAGTTCCGTTCCGGATGCCAGCACCCGCAGGTCGAAGATGCGCGGGGCGCCCTCGCGCTGACGTTTGCCGACCCACAGGAAGAACAGCTGGCCGCCGATCAGCCCGAGGATGATCAGGAGCGGCGCGGGCGAGACGCCCAGGACGTCGAAGGGCGCCTGCGCGGTGGCCAGCCACAGGCCCCACGAGTTCAGCCCCGAGAAACCGAAGCTCAGCAGGATGATGGACACCGCCGCCAGAAGCGCGCCCGTCCAGTCGATGCGGAGATCGCGCTGCGCCGGGACGCGCTTCAACCGGAAGCTGAGCACCAGGTTGACCACGCCGAGGGCGACCATGAGGGCGAAGGAGTACCGCCACCCGATGGTCTCGGCGAACCAGCCGGCCAGGAGGAGGGCGAGGATGCCGGCGAGCGGGATGGCCGCGGCCAGGAGCCCGATCGCCTTCGCCTGACGATCACCGCTGTAGTTGGTGGCGATGAACACCGTCAACGCCGGCGCGATCAGTGCGATGACGGCACCCGACGACGCCTGCGCGATGAACAGCATCGCCGGGCTGAGGCTCAACGCGACGCCCGCCATGGCCGCCGCGTGGATGGCGACGGCGATCTGGAAGACACCGCGGGTGCCGAAGCGCGCGCCGATCTTCGCCCCCAGAAGGATGAAGGCGGCCATCGCGAACGTGCCCGCGGTGATGGCCGTTCCGACCGAGGTCGCCGGAGTGTTCAGATCGGTCGTGATCCCCGCCATCGAGACGGTGAGCGCGTTCACGGCGAAAGACGCCTGAACCTGCGTCAACACCACGACGATGAGCGGAAGCCACGACGCGGTGCCCGTGGTCGTCGCGGCCGAGGTCTTCGTATCCGTCATCGTGACCTTCCCAGTGGGACTTCGAGAGCGCCGGCGCCGGGCACCGGCGCTCTCCTTCGGATGGTGGAGGGGTCGGCTCAGCCGAGCGCCTTGACCTTCAACCGGTCGAACTCGGCCTGCGAGATCGTCCCGGCATCCAGGAGCGCCTTCGCCTTCGCGATCTCATCCGCGGGCGTCAGCGTCTGACCCGCGACGGACTTGATGTAAGCGGCCTGGGCCTCCTCGTACCGGGCGGCCTGAGCCTGGCTGCGCTCCCCCATCCCGCGACCGCGGACGATGAGGTACACCAGCGCGGTGAGGATCGGGAAGAACACCAGGAAGATGACCCACGCCGCCTTCGCCCACCCGTTCAGCTTCCGATCGCGGAAGAGGTCGCCGATCACGGAGAAGAGGACGAACAGGTAGCTGATGAAGATGAAGACGGCCAGGAACCACCAGATCAGGTCCCAGAACGAACCCCAGAATCCGTGGTATTCGACGGCGGAGATGGGAGTGATGGTCTCGGAGAATCGCACGGGACGTGCCTTTCGGGTTGACGACGCGAAGCCTCGCCAGAATAAAAGCCGCCCCCTCGCCGCACAGGGCGGAACAGCGATATCGGGGCTGAGAACCCCTAGAAGTGGGGGGCGGTGTGGCGCGAGGTTTCTCACGCGTGGAACGCCGGTCTCGCGGCGAGCCTGGATTGACCCCGTCGGGAGCTCGGTCTCGCACTCGATCGATGGATGCTGCGAGGATGAAGGGAGACGCGGCGTCGATGATTGACTCCCTCGCGTCGCGGAACGGAGTTGTGGTGACGACAGGGCCCTCCGATCGACGACACACGCCGGCGAACGCGCATCCGCCGGCGACCGAGACACCCGCGGAGCGGGTGCCCCGACGGTTTTGGGTGGGACTGGTCGCCGCGATCGTCTACGTCGCCCTCGCCGGCGGCGTCGCCGAGCTCCTGACCGAAGGGATCTCGACGGAGGACGACGTCGCCGAGCTCTCCCTCGGCCACTTCCCGGTGCTGATCCCGCTCGTCGCGGCCGGTGTCTGGTTCGTGTGGCGGGCAGGGTGGACGAAGCACGTCTGGCGCACTCCCGCGGCATTCGAGACACAGCCCCGGCGATGGTGGATGCTCGCGTTCCCGGCGCTTCTGCTGATCCAGTCGATCGTCCTACTTGCGGGCACCCCGTGGGGAGCCTGGAGCGCCGCAGTGCTCGTCGTGATCGTGCTCGTCAACATCCTGGTGGGCGTGGGAGAAGAGCTGTACTTCCGCGGTGTTCTCCGCGCCAGCCTCCGTGCCCACCACGGCGAAACGGTGACGCTCCTCGTCACCTCGTTGATGTTCGGTGCGGCTCACGCCCTCGGCAGCGTCCTCGCCGGGACCGGGGCCGGCTTCGTCGCGTTCCAGGTCGTCGTTACAGCGACATCGGGCGCCGTGTTCTACGGCGTCTTCCGGGCGACCGGCCGGCTGTGGATCGCGATGGGACTCCACGCACTCAACGACTTCACCCTCCGCGTATCGAGCGGCGACCTCACCTCGAGATCCGCGGACAACCTCGATCCTTCGCCGATCAACGTCGTCGTCCAAGCACTCCTCTGGGTGCTCGTGCTCGTGCTGCTGACCAGCTGCATCCGGCAGGACACGGCCGAAAGACGCGAAAAGCGCGCCGCTTCGACGGAAGTGTGAGGGTGCGCGTTCGGCGCCGCCGCGACCAGGATCCTCACGAGGCCGCGGGACCGGAGACCCGTCGCTCTAGTTGCTCGATCAGGCTGCGCATTTCCGCACCGCTGAACCCGCGCACGCTCTTGCGTTGGAGAGTCCCTTCTTGCTGTGCTCTGTGCCTCGAAACGAGAAGCAATGCAGTCTGTAGCCGCTTCCCGCAGCTGCGCACCACGCAGCGCTCACCGCGACGACCAACGAAAGAAGCGCCGGAGAAATCTCCCACGCTTCGCCTGTCGAACAGATGGACCTTCATCCGAACCGGGCGCAACGACACGGAGTCTCTGCGGCACCTATGGACTCTCCAAGACCGGCATCCTCCGCTTGCTCCGAGACGAAGGCATGACGGTGCGCCGCCGGCCGCTCACGGTCGACCAAGTCGAGGTCGCACGCACGCTGCATGAGCACGGCCATCCGATCGCCGCCATTGCCACCCACCTCGACACCAGCTACAACAACGTCCGGCAGCGACTCATCAAGGAGGGAGTCCAGCTACGCCCACCGTTGAATGGGGACCCGCCCACGCCCCTGGTATCCGAGTCAGGTCAGTACTGCAAGGCACTGGCGCTGAGAGAGCAACAGAGCGGTTCGGCTTAACCGGAGATCAGGAGGCGATTCGATCGCTCCTGAGAACTATCTCAAAATACCCAGTTTCCCTTTTGGCTGCGCCTGCACAAACATGGCCGGCGATGAAACGGAGTGCGAAGTGGGAGGGTGAGATGAACGTATACCGAAGCTTGACCATTGTCGGAGCCGTCCCGCTATTGATCGCGCTGGCGGCGTGCACACCACCAGCCCCGAGCCCATCCCCGACGCCTACTACCGCGACATCGACGACGCCCATCGGCACCGCCACCGACGGAGAACACTTCGCCAGCCAAGGCGAGAAGGTCGTGGCGCAGTATCCTCGCGCCGTCCCGGCCGGCAACTTCTCCGGGGACACGGACGAAACCGTCACCTTATCGGCCACCGATCTCAACGCTCCCGTCGAAGTTGTGCTTCTCCTGACCTGCACCGGCACGGACACCTACTCGATCACCGTCGAACAGGCGCACCCGAATACCGTCGGCGCTGCGTGCGGCACGGCGGGCACCTCTATCGCTGCCGTGCCACTCGACGACCCGTCACAGCCGACGACCCTGCACATCGACATCCCCGACGGAAGCGATTACTGGCTCACCACCTACTACACACGAAAGGACGGGTGAGAAATGAGCAAGGCAGGTCAACGATGGGCCAGGGTGACCGTGACCACGGTCCTTGCGGTTGCGATGACAGGGCTAGGTGTTAGCTCAGCGAACGCCTCCGACGTCACACCCAACTCTGAGTGCTCGGGAAGTGGGCCCGACATCGCCGTATCCAACGTGGCAACAACGTATGTGCCCGGAACCTTTCGAGCTTATGGTGACGGAGGAGCGACACTGACCATCTCGGCTGGGCAAACCAGCGAGGTGCACTCCGATGTCTCCACCTCCGGCAGTGTGAGCGTTGGATCGGTGATAGCACAGGCGTCGGTAACCGCGGGCGTAACCCTGGGCGAGTCGTATTCGGTAACCCAATCGGCATCCGGCAGCTACACCGTGCCCGACGGCCTCACGGGACAGTACATCGAACTGGGTGCGGCTGGCCGTTCCTTCACCTGGTCGGCGACGACGTACAACTCCGGCTGTGTGGTCACCGGCCAACAATCCGGATCGAGCGTCGCTCCGACGAACAGCCCGTACTTCTACAAGAGCTGGTAGCCAGGCGACAGTTATCTTCGGGGGTTGCCGGGGAGCACCGACTTCCCGGCAACCCCGGACCAATCCGTCTGTTATCGCCCCGTGCCGTATTCATCCACCTGTCGGGGATGACGGTAAGACGCGACCCCTACGCCCATTCGCGCCGCGAGCCGCACCTCGTCGAGCGACGGAGAGCCCCCGGGGGTCCATTCGTCTGGCAGGCGCATCAGGATGCCGCCAAAATTCTCACTGGCGAGCTCAAACGGTTCCCACAGGAGCTCGCTGACGCTCTCCGGAAGACCGCGCAGCCTCGAGACCAGGGACTCAAGCGAGAACATCTCATCGTCGCCAGGCACATTCATCGCAGCATCACCCTGAGCGTTGCCAACAGTAGAGACGCACGTGTTCGAGCAAGACAGCTGACCTGTCCGAGATGTAGCGGGAGCGGGGCTTGAACCCGCGACCTCACGATTATGAGTCGTGCGCTCTCACCAACTGAGCTACCCCGCCGCGCGGCATCCCCGTGAAGGAGATGCTGTGAGCCCCGAGTCAGGATTGAACTGACGACCCCTTCCTTACCATGGAAGTGCTCTGCCACTGAGCTATCGGGGCGTACCCGGATCGCTCCGGGCAACTAGAAGAGAATATCAGAGCTTGGCGACCTCTTCTAATCGAGCGAGTGGCGGCCGGCGTTCGCGCGGAGCCAGACGATCGGGTCGATGGCGACCGTCCCGTTCATGAGGATCTCGAAGTGCGTGTGGGCGCCGAACGAGTGGCCGGTGTTGCCCGTGTGGCCGATGACCTGGCCGACGTGGACGGTGTCGCCGGCCTTGACCTGGAGCGAGCCGTACAGCATGTGCGCGTACCGGCTCGAGACGAGCTGGCCGTCGATCTTGTGATCGATGACGACCACGACGCCGTACCCGCCGCCGGCCTCGGTGGCCTCGCGGACCACGCCGTCGGCGATCGCCTGGATCGGAGCACCCTCGCCGGGGACGAAGTCGGCGCCCTCGTGCATGACGCCGTCGCGCATGCCGAAGCCGTAGGTGATGCCCACGCCCACCGCGAACGGCCACTGGATGGCCGCCGAGGTGTCGTTGACGTAGAAGTCGCTCGGGTTCTTGATGCCGGTGTCGGCCGCGACCTGCGCGTTGGTGGCCGCGGAGTACCCGTCGGCGCGGTCGACGATCGCGGACTGCGACTGCGCGGGCGCGACGTAGGCCTGGATCGATCCGCCGCCGACGTCTCCTCCTGCGACCGCGAGGTTCTGGGTCGCGACGTCCGCGGGAGCTGCGACGTTGGTCGTCCCGTTGGCGGAGGCGAGGGCACTGACGGGCATCGTCATCCCCACCGTGAGGAGACCGACGAGACCCATGACACCGACCGAGAAGGAAGCGGCGGCCACCCGACGGCCGTTGCGGCGGCGGGGCGCGGCACCCACGGGCAGTCCCTGGGTGACGGGGCGCGTGGCCTCGGCGACCGGTTCGGGCGCGGGACGCTGGACGGCGTTCTCGCCCGTGAACGAGAACAGCCGCGCCGCGGCCTCGAACTCGTCGGCGATCTCGTCCGCCGGGGCGGACGCGCGGGGCTCAGCGGCCGGTGCAGGCTCGGCGGCGGCGGCAGGCTCTTCCGCGGCGGGCGCCGGATCCGCGGCGGCCGGCTGCTCGACGGGCTCCGGCACGGCGACCGGCTCGGGAGCCTCGACGGCGGCGGGACGACGACGGCTGCGACGCGTCACCGGAAGGGTGATCGGCGACGTCGGGAGGGAGACCGGCGTGGTCGCCTCGGCCGCGTCGGCGCTCTGCAGGATGACCGCGACCCCGTCGTCGGAGCGGCGCTCGTCGACGACGGTCACCTCGAGGGCATCGGATGCCGAGGACTCGGATGCCACGACCTCGGTCGTCGCGATCGCTTCGGCCTCCGTCGCCTCGGGGGCGACGGAGCTCGCAGCGGCACGCGACGACCGCCGGCGCGGAGCGGGGAGGGTCGGCTGGATCGTGGCGGCGATCACCGTCTCGACGACGGCCGCGGCGACCTGCTCGACGATCTCGGGCTGCGACGCGTGGTCGGCGTCGACGGGCGCCGGGTCGAGCGCGACCGACTCGGGGGCGGAGTCTTCGACGATCGTCTCCGCCGTGCGGCGGCGGCGCTCGGCACGCGTCAACTCGGGGGCGACGGGCGTGGCGGAGGGGCGACTGGATCGCCGCGTTCGGGCGGGCTCAGTCTCGGGGGCTTCTGACGGCAACGCGCGGGGGCTCTCGGTTCATGTCGCAGGCGCGACGGCTTCGGGCTTTCGGGCTTCTGCCATTTCCGCAGGTTCGGGTCGCGAAAATAACGAACAGATAACTACCCTACCCCGGCCTCACTGGGAATGCCATGAAGGCGTCGGCTTTCACAGCTCCGGTTCGAGGATCCGCTCGAGCCGCTCGTAGAACCCGGGCCCCGCGGCGATGACCATGCCCTTCCCCGGGCGCCCGCCCGGCGCCCCTCCGACCATGCCGCCGGCCTCCTCGACGAGCAGCACGCCCGCGGCGTGATCCCACGGGTTGGTGCCCTTCTCGTAGTAGGCATCCATTCGTCCGGCGGCGACGGATGCCAGGTCGAGCGACGCGGCGCCGATGCGGCGGATGTCGCGCGCGATCGGCATGACGCGACCCAGGAGCTCGAGAGTCGGGGCGTGCGTGGCGGGGTCGTATCCGAACCCCGTGGCGACGAGGCCGCCGGCGGCTCCGACCTCGGCCGTGACCGAGAGACGGGTCTCGCCGAGCCACGCTCCCCCGCCGCGCGACGCCCGGAACATCTCGCCCGAGACGGGGTTGTAGACGACACCGGCGACCGCGCTCCACGTCGCCGTGTCGGCGGACCCCTCGACGGCGGCGATGCTGACGGCCCACGCCGGAATCCCGTAGGCGTAGTTCACGGTGCCGTCGATCGGGTCGACGACCCAGGTGATGCCGCTGCGGCTCTCCTGCGCGGCGGATTCCTCGCCGTAGAAGCCGTCCTCGGGGCGCTCGCGCGCCAGCTCGGCCCGCACGAACGCCTCGACCTCCTTGTCGGCGGCGGTGACGATGTCAGCCGCGACCGACTTCGTCGCGATCTCGAGGCCCTCGCGCCGCCGCTGCGCGGCCAGATCGCCGGCCTCCCGGGCGATGCGAGTGGCGATCTCGAGCAGGTCTGCGGCGCGGGTCATGGCATCCACGCTACTGGGATGCCACCCCTCTGGGCGATGTCGGCGCCCGTCGCTACCGTGGGCACATGAACCCCCCGGAGACCACTCGATACGACGTCGTCATCGTCGGCGGCGGGCACAACGCCCTCGTCGCCGCGGCCTACCTCGCCCGCGCGGGCCGCTCGGTGGTGGTCCTCGAGCGACAGGATGCCGTCGGCGGCGCCGCCGTGTCGGAACGCCCGTGGCCCGGCGTCGACGCACGCCTCTCCCGCTACTCGTATCTCGTCAGCCTGCTGCCGCGGAAGATCATCGATGATCTGGGCCTGCGCATCGAGCTGAAGCGCCGCCGGTACTCCTCCTACACGCCGGATCCCGCCGACCCGAGTCGTGGCATCCTGATCGACACCCAGGATGCCGAGGCGACCGCGGCGTCTTTCGCCCGGACGCTCGGCGATCCCGGCGAGGCGGAGCGCTTCGCGGCGTTCGGCGACCGGCTCGCTCCACTCGGGCGCGCGGTCTTCCCGACGATGACCGAACCGTTGCCCACGGCCGACGAGATGCGAGCGCGCCTCGGCGACGACGAGCTGTGGGAGGCGCTCACGCGACGCCCCCTCGGCGACCTGCTGCGGGCATCGTTCGAGAGCGACCTGGCGCGCGGGATCGCCCTGACCGACGGACTCATCGGGACGTTCGCGTCGTCCGACGACACGTCGCTCGCACAGAACCGGTGCTTCCTGTACCACGTCATCGGTGGAGAGACCGGGCACTGGGACGTCCCCGTGGGCGGCATGGGCGCGGTGACGGCCGAGCTCGAACGCGCGGCCCGCGAGGCGGGTGCCGAGATCCGCACGGGCGTGGAGGTGATCGCTGTGTCGCCGTCGGGTGAGGTGCACGCGGTCACCGACCGGTCCGAGGCGTTCGTCGGCGAGGTCGTGCTGAGCGGCGTGGGCCGTGCGGTGCTCGCGCGCCTCCTCACGGCGGGCGGCGCACCGACGACGACACCTCAGCCCGAGGGTGCGCAGATCAAGGTCAACATGCTCCTGTCGCGGCTGCCCCGGCTCAAGGACACGTCCGTCTCGCCCGAGGCCGCGTTCGCCGGAACGTTCCACGTCAACGAGACGATGACCCAGCTGGATGCCGCCTACGTCGCCGCCTCCGCCGGACTCGTGCCCGCGCCGCTCCCGGCCGAGATCTACTGCCACTCACTCACCGACCCGACGATCCTCGGCGACGACCTGCGGGCGAGCGGGGCGCAGACCCTGACGCTCTTCGGGCTCCAGGTTCCGCACCGACTCATCGAGGAGGAAGACCCCGTCGCCGCCGGCGCGCGACTGCTCGCCGCCGCGCAGCAGTCGCTGGACTCGGTGCTCGCCGAACCGCTGCGGGACTGCATCATGAAAGCCCCCGACGGGCGCCTGTGCATCGAGGCGCGCACGACGACCGATCTCGAGCGCTCGCTCGGGATGATCGGCGGCGACATCTTCCACGGCGGGTTGTCCTGGCCGTGGCTCGACGGCGACGGGGGTAGTGCCGGTACTGCGGGTGGCGGCGGGAGTGCGGGTGGTAGCGGGGCTGCGGGTGGTAGCGGGGCTGCGGGTGGTAGCGGGGCTGCGGAAGGCGGCGGGGATCAGCTGGGCGCTGCGGAACGGTGGGGCGTCGACACCGAGCACCGTCGCATCTTGATCTGCGGTTCATCGGCGCGACGCGGTGGTGCCGTGAGCGGCATCGGAGGGCAGAACGCGGCCATGGCGGCGCTGGAGATCCTGGGTCGGGGATAGGGGGCCGGAGCTTCTCGCGCCGCGGGGGCGTTGGGCCAGAACATCTCGCGCCGCGGGGCGGAGAGGGCGCGGCTTGTCGCGCCGAGGGCCTCGCACGAGCGGGTGATCTCGCGTTCTGCAGGGGTGAGATCCCGTGCTTTATTCGAACATTTGTTCTATCTTTGACTCATGCCCCCGATCCCCCTCCGCGAGACCTCGTCAGCCGACGATGACCGGTTGCGCATGCTCGTCGCGGCGATCCGCGAAGAGTCAATCCGGGCGGCCGGTGTCCATGCATCGCTCGTCAGGCTCCGGGCGGAAGCCCTCCAGATCGCGCTCGACGAGATCGCGCGGTCCCGCTCGCGAACCACGCGGGAAAGAGAGATGCCGGTCCGCTCGCTCGCGCTCGAGATCGCCGTCGCAACGCGGAGCCACGACCTCACGGTGCAGAGAGAGCTGTCCGACGCCCACACCCTCACCGAGAAGTTCGCCGCCACGGTGGATGCCCTCGAGGAAGGGCGCATCGGCGTGCGGCACGCGCAGGCCATCCTCGAGACGGGCATCGTGCTCGACGACGATGCGACGCGCGCCGGGTGGGAGCAGGTCGTTCTCGCAAGGGCGGAGCGCGACTCCCCCGGCCGCGTGCGGGCGTTCGGACGCGAGCTCGCCGAGAGCGTTCACCCGGTCGGCATGACCGTGAGACACGCGCGCGCCGCCGTGACGCGCGGCGTGAGCGTCCGCGATCTCGCCGACGGCATGGCCGAACTGAGCGTGATCCTCCCCGCGACGGTGGCGTACGGCATCCGCGATCGGCTGAGACGGCAGGCTGCGGCGATCCGCGCGGCGGCGGTCGAGGCGGAAGGAGACGGGACCGCGGCGGTCGAGGCTCCGACACCTCGGGTTCATGCACCCGACGCACCGGCACCTCGGATCCAGGCGCCGGAGGCGGCGGAAGGCCGGATCCGGACGCACGAGACGTCGGCAGGGGCGATCGGCCCGACCCCGAACGCCGGGCCGTCCGACACCCGCACCCTGGCGCAGATCGGCGCGGACGTCTGCGCCGATCTGCTGCTCACCGCGACCCCCGCGGTCGACCCGACCGACGACAGCGTCTGCCCGGGCGGGCTGGGCGCGATCCGCGGACACGTCCAGGTGACGGTGCCGGTGCTGACCCTCCTCGGGTGCACCGACGCCGGCGCGAGCATCGACGGACTCACG
The DNA here is from genome assembly GCF_030056775.1 of Microbacterium sp. IEGM 1404. Lineage (NCBI taxonomy): Bacteria > Bacillati > Actinomycetota > Actinomycetes > Micrococcales > Microbacteriaceae > Microbacterium > Microbacterium sp. IEGM 1404. The sequence goes on from NZ_JASHKP010000002.1 coordinate 286,740, forward strand.
CCGATCGACCCCGACACCGCACGGCGGTTGGCCGCGCAGGCTCCGGGGTGGGATCGCGTCCTGTGCGACCCGGTCACGGGGTCGGTGCTCGAAGTCGACCGGTATGCGCCGACGACGTCGCAACGACGATTCCTCGCTGCCCGCGATCGGCACTGCCGAGCACCCGGATGCCGCGCGCCCATCGTCCGCTGCCAAATCGACCACAATCACGAGGCCCACGAGGGCGGTCCCACGCGCCTCGACAACCTGTGCCACCTCTGCGTGCGACATCACACGCTGAAGACCGAGACCGGATGGACCGTGACGCAGGAAAGCGATGGCACGCTGAGGTTCCGCAGCCCGCTCGGCCAGGAGCATCACGAGAGGGTCCCGTCCCGGGTGGTCTTCGTGCCGGATGCTGATCCCCCGCCGTTCTGACCCGTGCGGGGCACAGCTCCGGCCTCGCTCCGGCCCAGCCCCGCCGTTCTGACCCCAGTCGCTCACGGCTTCGGTCTGGCTCCGACCCAGCCCCACCGTTCTGACCCCCTGTCGCTCACGTTCCGGCCTGGCTCCGACTCAGCGCCGCCGTTCTGGCTCTGCCCCAGTCGCTCACGGCTTCGGCGTAGCCCCGGCCCGGCCCCACCGTTCTGACTCTGTCCGTGTCCCCTTCCCGTGATTCCGTTTCCCCGGTTCCGTTCCCGTGGTCATGTCCCGAGAAGGTCTGGACCGCGCGGTGGACCAGGCCGAGCCGGCCTGCCGCTCCCGACGTTCCCCTCCCGGGCTCAGCTCTCCGCTCTTCCGTTCCTGGCTGCCCCGTTCCCCGCAGCCCGTTCCCGCGGTTCCGATCTCCGCGTCGCTCCGCGTGGCCCTCTTTCCGCCCCACCCCGGTCGCCCCACCCCGCGAGCAGACCGAAGCTCAGGTACGGCCGGTGTGTCGCAACACGTCGGCCACGACGGCGAGACCACGCGCCAGTTGCGGGGTCGCCGGTTCGGCGTATCCGAGCACGATGCCCGAGGGAAGATCTGCGGAGGCGCCCGGGACGCCGTACTCCGACAGCCCCGAGACGAGCACACCCCGACCGGCGGCCGCGGCGACGACCTTCTCCTCGCGTTCCCGCTCCCGCGCCGGCTCCGACGCCCGCGCCGACCACGGCGCCGACTCCCGCGCCGGCTCCGACTCCGGCATGCGCGCGGCCGCCCGCGTCGAGGTAGCTGAACCGCCCGAATCATGCGCGCCGGACCCGCCGAACAGCACGACGGCGTGGAGCCCCCCGTTCATCGCCGCCAGCTCCACGCCCTCGACCGACTGCAACGCCTCCAGCACGAGGCGACGTCGGTGGCGGTAGTCCCGGCGTCGACGTGCGGTGTGCCGCGCGAGGGATCCCTCCGCGAGATACAGCGCCAGCGCGTGCTGGAGGACGCTGGAGACGGGCAGATCCAGGTCGGCGCGGGCCGCGCTCAGGCGGTCGCGGACGTCCCCCGCGGCGACGATCCACCCGCACCGCAGCGCCGGGCTGAGCAGTTTCGACACGGTGCCCACCAGGGCCACCCCGTGGGAATCGAGGAGCCGCAGCGGCGGCAGCGGCGCCCGACCGTGCGGGAACTCGCTGTCGTAGTCATCCTCGATCACCACCGTCCCGGTCCGACGCGCCCAGGCGATCAGACGGGCTCGCGCCGTGGCATCCATCCGGCTGCCGAGCGGGTAGTGGTGGTGGGGCGTCACGACGACGGCCTCCAGATCGCCATACTGTTCCACGACATCCAGGTCGAGACCGCCCTCGACGGTCACCGGAAGCGGAACCGCCTCGACGCCGACGCGGGCGAGGATCGTCCGCACCCGCGGATACCCGGGGTTCTCGACCCCGAACCGCCCCGGCCGCCGCCGCGGAAGCGCCAACGCCGCCAGCAGCAGGGCGTCGCTGGTGCCGGCTGTGACGATCACGTCGACCGGGTCGACCGCCAACCCCCGCGTGCGGCCGAGGTGTCGGGCGATCTCCGCGCGTAGCGCGGGCAATCCGTTCTCGTCGTCGACGTCCGCTTCCGGGTCGCGCGCGCTCGCACGCCGCCAGGCGGATCGCCACGCCGCATCGGCGAGGCCGCGCGTACCGGGCCGCCCGGGACGCAGATCAATCGCGACCGCGCCCGGCGAGCGGGGCGCGACCGGCGCACTCGCGGGCACCGCGGGACCGAGCGGCAGCGCCGCGACCGTCGTCCGCCCGCCCGGCTGAGCCACGAGATACCCCTCCCCGGCGAGGGTCTCGTACGCCGCGACGACGGTGCCGCGGGCGACGCCCAGGTCGTCGGCGAGGGCCCGCGTCGACGGCAGCGCCTCCCCCGGCACCCACCGGCCGTCGACGATCGCCCCCCGCAGTCCGTGCGTGAGCTGGACGTGCAACGGGACGGACGACGAACGATCCAGGATGCCGGACGAGATCATCGCCCCAGCCTGGCACTGGTCCATGCGAAAACGCGAGAACCGGCCTAGGCGATGGACCGCTTGAGCGACTGAGATCGACGCATGACCGATCTCCCCCTCACTCCGCTCACGCGGGTGCGCCGCCTGCCGCAGTATCAGACGACCGACCGGGCGGCGCTGTACGAGATCCTCGACGGATCCCTCGCGGCCACCCTCGCGATCGTGCGCGACAACCGTCCGGTCGCCCTCCCCGTCGGCATCGGGCGCGACGGCGACGACGTGCTGATCCACGGGTCCACGGGGAGCGACTTCTTCCGCCGGATCGCCGCGGGGGCGCCCGTGTGCCTCACCGTGACCCACCTTCTGGGACTGAAGTACGCCCGCTCGCTGTTCGACAGCTCGATGCGGTACCGGTGCGCGGTCGTGCACGGGGTGGCATCCGTCGTCCCCGCCGAGGAGAAGGAGGACGCGCTGCTGGCACTGTCGGAGCACCTCATGCCGGGGCGCGCCGCCGAGGTCCGGCCCATGACCGCGCGCGAGCTCGCGGCGACGCTCGTGCTGCGCCTGCCCCTGGCCGAGGCCAGTGTGAAGGACAACGCCGACTCGGCGGTCGAAGAGGACGACGACGGCGAGGACCGCGCGGTCTGGGCGGGCGAACTCCCGCTGCGCACGGTCGCCGGCGACCCGGTCACGTCACCGCAGACGGAGGCGGGGACACCGGTCCCCGCCTCCATCCGGCGGAGTCAGCTGGTCGCGAGCGGCGGCACGGTGTAACGACGGGGCGTCCCGAAGCGGTGCGCGGTGATCGACACGGCCTGCTCCCGAAGGAACGGCAGCAGCTCCACTTCTCCGGCTCGCGTCGGTTCTCCCGCGTACAGCGCCACGGCGGGCGACCCGGCCGTGTCCTCGGCGAAACGCTCCGCCGAGCCGCCGAGCAGCCGCACCCGACCCCCGGCGCGCGCGAGCCGTGCCGCGCGCCGCCCCCACGCCGTGGCGTCCTCGATCTCGTACGCGACGCCCGCCCCCTCGAGCCACGCCCGCACCGCGGCGGTCAGCTCACGACCGGCGCTGACCGTGACCGCGGAGCCGGCCCGCACGCCGGCTGCGACGACGCGCACCAGGGCGACGTCCGCGGCATCCTCGAGCCGCACCATGACGGGCACCGTGCCGTAGCGCAGGACGTTCTGCTCGGACTCCAGGCCCGTGACGTCCCGAGCAACGGAGAACTCCGACGCCCACGCGGCCGCATCGGAGGCCAGGGCGGATGCCAGCCACTCACGGTCCTCCGCGGGCACCGCCGCCGAGGCAGCACCCGCGAGGGCGTCCGCACCTCGCGGCGCGCGGGACTCGGCATCCGTCCACGACCCGAACCCGAACAGGTAGTGCGGACCGCCGGCCTTGGTCCCGGCGCCCACCGCGGACTTCTTCCACCCGCCGAACGGCTGGCGCTGCACGATGGCGCCCGTGGTGCCGCGGTTGACGTAGACGTTGCCGGCCTCGATACGCGAGAGCCACCGCTCGATCTCGGCCTCGTCGAGAGCGTGGAGTCCCGAGGTCAGGCCGTACTCGATGGCGTTGACGATCTCGATGGCCTCGTCGAGGGTCTCGGCCGTCATGATGCCCAGCACCGGACCGAAGTACTCGGTGCGATGGAACTCGCTCCCCGGCCGCACTCCCTCCCGGATGCCGGGGCGCCACAGTCGCCCGTCCTCGTCGAGGCGGCGCGGTTCGACGAGCCAACGCTGTCCGGGCTCGAGGGTGGTGAGGGCCCGGAGCAACTTGCCCTGCGCGGGCTCGATGAGCGGTCCGACGCGCGCGGCGTCGTCCCACGGCATCCCGACCTCGAGGGAGGTGACGGCGTCGACGAGCTGGTCGCGGAAGCGACGCGACGTCGCAACCGACCCGACGAGCACGACGAGGGATGCCGCGGAGCACTTCTGACCGGCGTGACCGAACGCCGACAGGGCCACGTCCTTCGCGGCGAGGTCGAGGTCGGCGCTCGGTGTCACGATGACCGCGTTCTTGCCGCTCGTCTCGGCCAGCAGCGGCAGGTCGGGACGGAAGGAGCGGAACAGCTCGGCGGTCTCGTACGCCCCCGTGAGCACGACGCGCTCCACGGCCGGGTGCGTGAGCAGCTGTCGGCCGAGGTCGTTCTCGGACACCTGCACGAGCGTCAGGACGTCGCGCGGCACACCGGCCTCCCACAGCGCCTCCACCATCACCGCGCCGGAGCGCTCAGCGAGCGCCGCGGGCTTGATGACCACGGACGACCCGGCGGCGAGCGCGGCGAGGGTCGACCCGGCGGGAATCGCGACGGGGAAGTTCCACGGGGGCGTGACTACGGTGAGCGCCACGGGCGTGAACCGGGCACCGTCGACGTGCTCGAGGTGCCGCGCCTGCTCGGCGTAGTAGTGGGCGAAGTCGATGGCCTCCGACACCTCGGGGTCGCTCTGCTCGACGACCTTGCCGCACTCGGCGCCCATCACCTCGATGAGGTCGGCGCGGCGCGCTTCGAGCATGTCGCCCGCACGGTGCAGGATCTCGGCACGCGCGTCGGCCCCGAGGCCGCGCCACGCGACGGCGGCGGCCGCCGCCGCGCGGATCCGATCGTCGAGCACGGACTCCTCGGTCACCGTGTGCGCGGCGATGGTGTCGATGCCGAGCCGGGACGACGGCATGCGCGACACGATCCCCTCGGCCCACGCGCGGTTCGCGGCGATCGCGGGGTCCGAGTCGGGGGTGTTGCGGAACCCGTCCCGCGGCGCCGGCGCGGGCACCCCCGTGCGGTCCTGCACCCTGTGCGACGCGGGAACACCCACGGGCATGTCAGCCAGCGACGCGAGGAAGCGGTCGCGTTCGCGGGCGAACAGCGCCTCGTGCGTGCCGAGGTCGAACACGGCCGACATGAAGTTCTCGCTCGACGCCCCCTCCTCGAGCCGCCGGATCAGGTACGCGATCGCGACGTCGAACTCCTGCGGGTGCACCACCGGCGTGTAGAGGAGGATCGAGCCGACGGTGCGACGCACCACCGCCTGCTGCGCGGTCGCCATACCGAGCAGCATCTCCACGTCGATGCCGCCGGTGACCCCGCGGCGCTCGGCCAGCAGCCACGCCAGCGCCACGTCGAAAAGGTTGTGCCCGGCGACGCCGATCCGCACGTGCGCGGTGTGCTCGGGGCGCAGGGCGTAATCGAGCACCGCCTTGTAGGAGGCATCCGTCGCCTGCTTGGACGGCCAGGTCGCGAGCGGCCAGTCGTGCACGTCGGCGTCGACGCGCTCCATCGGCAGGTTCGCGCCCTTGACGACGCGGACCTTGATCGGCGCACCCCCGGATGCCACCCGCGCGGCGGCCCATTCCTGCAGGCGGATCATCGCGGCCAGGGCGTCCGGCAGGTACGCCTGCAGAACTATCCCCGCCTCGACGCCGTGGAACTCGGGCTCGCCGAGCAGCGTCTCGAAGACGGCGAGGGTCAGGTCGAGGTCCTTGAACTCCTCCATGTCGAGGTTGAGGAAGGTGCCGGTCGCCTTCGCCACGCGGTAGAGCGGGCGCAGCGCCGTCACCGCGTCGGCAACGGCGGCGTCGAACGCCCACGGCGTGTGCGGGGCGACGGTCGAGGAGACCTTGATCGAGACGTAGTCGACGTCGTCGCGCGCGAGCAGGCGGCGGGTGCCCTCCAGCCGCCGCGCGGCCTCCTTCTTGCCGAGGATCGCCTCGCCCAGCAGGTTCACGTTGAGCCGGATACCTTCGCCGCGGCCTCGGATCGCGGCGATGGCGTCGCCGAGTCGGCGGTCGCTCGCGTCCACGATGAGGTGGCGCACCATCGACCGCAGCGCCGTCCGCGCGGCGGGGACCACGACCCGCGGCAGCATCGGTGCGGTCAGCGCACCGAGGCGGATCGCGGCCTTGAGGTGCAGCGGAAGGAACGACGGCACCAGCGGCGCGAGCCCCGCGAGGTTGGCCGCCGCGACACGGAGGTCCTCGGGCCGCACGACCCCGTCGACGAAGCCCACGGTGAAGGCGAGACCGTTCGGGTCGCGCAGCACGCCGGCCAACCGCGTGGCCGCCGCGTCGACCGGTTCGGAGCGACTCTCGGCCAGCCAGCGGCGGACGAGGGCGACGGCGTCGTCGGCCAGGTCGGCCGGGGCGATCTCCGCCGGGGTGACATCGGTGAGCGACATGGGGATCCTTCCTCGGATGCCCTCAGTGTGCGACCGTTCACGATTCGGGAAAAGCGATGATTTACGAACGATATTCTTCGATCAGAGCGAAAGGATGCCATGTTCGATCTGCGCCGCCTCCGGCTGCTGCACGAGCTCTCGATGCGGGGCACGCTCTCCGCCGTCGCCGATGCCCTGTCGTTCAGCCCCTCCACGATCTCGCAGCAGCTCGCCCAGCTCGAACGCGAGGCGGGTGTCCCTCTCCTCGAACCCGATGGTCGGCGCGTCCGCCTCACCGCGCAGGGCGAGGCCCTCGCCGCGCACGCGGCCCGCATGCTCGCCGCCGACGAGGCCGCGCGCGCCGAACTCGAGCTGCTCCAGCCCTCGCTCGCCCCCGTCCGCCTGGCCGTGATGCAGTCCGCCGCGCACGGACTGGTCCCTCGAGCCCTGGACGTCCTGTCCAAGACCGAACCCCGTCTGCGTGTCGAGATCGCCGAACTCGCCCCCGAGGAGGGGCTGTTCGAAGTCGCCGCCCGCGGGTTCGACCTGGCCGTGGCGGAGCAGTACCCCGGCCACACGCGGGAGCAGCGCGCCCTTCTGGAACGCCGGACGCTGGGGCGGGATGCCATCCGCCTCGCCGTCGCGCACGACGATCCGGCCACCTCGCTCGCCGACCTGCGCGACCGGGTGTGGGTGATGGAACCCGAGGGGACCGCCGCCCGTCAGTGGGCGACGCAGCAGTGCCGGGCCGCCGGGTTCGAGCCCGACGTCCGGTTCGCGCTCGCCGACCTCACCGCGCATGTGCGGCTCGTGGCATCCGGGCACGCGGTGGGCATGATCCCCGCGCTCGTCTTCGGCGGGGACGAGCCCGCCACGCGGTCGATCGACCTTCCCGAGCGGCCGCGGCGCGAGATCTTCACCGCCGTGCGCCGTGGAACGGCGGATCGCCCCGGCATCCGCGCGGTGCGCGCAGCCCTGGAGGATGCGTTCGCCCGCGTCCCCGGGATCAGCGCGGGGCGAGGACCGACCGGGTGATCCGACCGAGCATCTCCGCGAAGGCCGTCGACTGGGCGACCGGTTCCCCGTCGACGGCGGCGTCGAGATCACGGGCGAAGCGGTCGAGCTGCGACCAGGGCAGGGCGTCGAGGTCGACCTCGAGGTGAATGTGATTGACGCGCCGGTCCTCGGTGTCGAGCTCGCGGCGCAGGAGTCCGCGCTCGACGAGGCGGTCGACGAGTGTCGTGACCCCGGCCGAGGTGACCCCGAGGTGGTCGCGCAGTTCGGAGGGGCGGATGCCGGGCCGCTCGCGGATCCGCAGCAGGGCACGCACCTCGGTGTCACTGAGCCGCAGTTCGGCGCGCGTGGCCGCCTCGGCGGAGCGCCGCGCCTCGACGTAGGCGTCGAGGGCCGTGGACAGTGCGGGGCGCAGGGACATGGCATCCACCCTAGCCAGACCTGGTTAAACCTGTGAGTATTTCATATAGTTATTTAACTCGGTTAAATAGTGCTACGGTCGCGACATGGCCCGCCTCTACTACGGCACCGACCTCTCGCCGGTGACCTTCCCCGACCGTCTCATGGCCTACGTCAAGGTGATCACCTCCACCAAGCTCCGTCGCAACGAGTCCTTCACCCTCACCTGGACCGGCGACCCCGAGAATCCCGGACGCTCCGCCATCTGGCTGCATCCGTCCATCCCGATGCGCTTCGTGTTCGACTCCGCCGATGCCGAGCAGCTCGTCGGCGACTACCTCCGCGCACTGGCCGACCAGGCGAACGCCTCCGCCGGGCTCGTCATCGACCTGCGGACGTGGCAGGACGACGAGAGTTCCCTCCCGCGGACTCCCGCTCAACACGTCGCCCCCCGCCGCCCGGCGAGGCCGGTGCGCGCGGCCTGAACCGGTAGCACACGACCCATCTCGCCGCACGACCCGCCATAATGGCTCGAGCGCATTCCCGCGCCCGAGACGGAGTGTGCTGTGCCCGTACGTGATCTGCTCGACATCCAGCTGCTCGGGCAGTGGCTCGAAGAGTTCCGCGGCCTGGGGTATCTGACCGGCAGCGACATGCGGGTCCTCGAGCAGGAGGACGACACCGAGGTGACCCGGGGACTCATCGTCGTCGACCTCACCGAAGCCGCCACCATCACCTACCTCCAGCCCATCGCCGGGAGCGACGGCCGGTGGAAGGCGACGATGGAGGCGCGCGACACGACGATCGAGCTCACCGCCGTGGGGATCGTGAACCTCGGGAACGAGCTCAACGTGCTCGGCGCGCTGGTCTCGTTCCTCGAGACGAAGTCGCGGGCGCTGCTCGCCGCCTGCTGAGCGTCCGTCGACGACCCGTCACCCGGCGTGGCGGCGACGGTAGGCGGCCGGCGCCTCGCCCGTGTGATCGCGGAATCGCGCGTAGAACTGGCTGAGCGAGCCGAACCCCGCGGATGCCGCGATGTCAGGGATCGCGTCATCCGTCGTCAAGAGCAGCTCGCGCGCCCGCGCGATCCGGCACTGCGCGAGATACTCGCCGATCGTGACGCCCAGCGCGTGACGGAACACCGTCATCGCGTGGTTCGGGTGCAGGTGCACGTGCGCGGCGACCGCGGCGACGGTGACGTCCTCGGCGGCATGCCGGGCGATCCAGGCCGCCATGTCGGCCACGTCGGCCCGGAGGCCTCCCCCGACCTTCTCGACCGGCCCCTCCGCGGCTGTCGCGAACGCCGCGCGCAGCACGAAGGCCTGCACCTCCGTCACCGCCGCGCGGTGCAGCGGGTGCGTCGGGTCGAGTTCGGCGCTCCAGGACCCGGCCCGCTCGGCCAGGGCCAACGGGCCCACGGCCTCCGGCGCGACCGCGACGTCGCCGGCGAACATGCGCGTCAAGAACTCCCCCGGGAGACGCCACCCCCGCGCCTGCGCGAGCGGCACCGTCAGCCACGCCAGTTCGCTCCCCCCGGAATCGCGCACGAGCTGGTGCGGCCGCGCCGCCCAGAACACCGCGAGCGCCCCGGCCGGGATAACCACCTGCCGCCCGTCGACGAGGTACTCCAGCTCCACCGGGGCGCAGTTGAACTCCAGATCGTCGTGCGTGTGGGCCACCGACATCCGGGGGACGGCCCCGCGCCAGCACGCGAGGTCGAACGACGAGATCGTGGCATCCATGCTCCGAGTATCCCGGAAGAACGTCCGGGCGAGCGCGAGGAAATCGCCTTTCGTCCGGCCGTACCGTGAGGTCATGAGCACCCTCACTTCGACGCCGACGTCGGTGTCCACCGCCCCGTACCACCTGACCCCCGAGCAGATCGCGCACTTCGACGCGCACGGCTACGTCGTCCTGCCCGGCCGCATCCCCGCCGATCTGCTGGCCCGCCTGCAGGACGCCGCCGACGAGTGGATCGCCACCGGACGCGCACTCGGTCCCGACAGCCCGGACGGCCCCGACTACCAGTGGGCCACCCGCGGCGGCGCCCGGCGCATGTTCCGCGTCGACTACCTCCACGGCAAGGGCTCGGCCGCCTCGCTCGAACTCCTCGGATCGCCCGCGGTCCTCGGAATCGCCGAGAGCCTCGCCGGCCCCGACCTCGTCCCCACCTACGAGTCCCTCGTCTTCAAGGACACCGGCGACGGCGCCGCGATCGACTGGCACCAGGATGCCGTGCACCCCCGCACGCACCGCATCTTCAACGTCGACGTCTACCTCGACGCCTCCAAGGCCGGCGAGGGCGCCCTTCGCGTCGCCCCCGGCTCGCACCTCGCGCCCGTGGACGTGTGCCAGCTGCAGGACGAGTACGGCTGGGACGCGCCCGGTGTGGTGCAGGTCGAGCTCGAGCCCGGCGACGTGCTCGTCCACGACGTGATGGTGGTGCACGGATCCGAAGCCGTGACCGGAAACCGGCTCCGCCGCACGATCTACTACGAATTCCGCGCGGCCGAGCAGATCCAGGCCGAGGGACCGTGGGATGCCGAGTGGGTCGACCGCCGCATGCGCCTGCTGCCGCTCGGGCTCGAGGCGCACGCCCGTCGCTTCCCCGCGCAGGAGCAGTTCCGGTGGAACGCCTCCCCGCAGCTGCGGCCCGAGATGTCCGGCGACGCGGACGCGGAGCTGCGGATCGCGCATCTCGTCCACTCCCCCGGCTCGTACTGCAGCGCCGGGAGCGTGCCCTTCACACCCGACGAGGACTGAACCAGAGACGGGAAAGCCCCGCCCCTTTCGGGGGCGGGGCTTCTCCCTGTCCGCTCAGTCGGCCGTGACGTGGATCAGCAGTGCCTCCCCGGGCGCCAGCAGCGGCGCGGCGAGCACGCCCTCGGCGAGCACCGAACCCGGCAACACGGTGCCACCGGCCACGAGCCAGGCGGGGTCGGCATCCTGGATCGTGCGTACCGGCGCACCGACGTCGAGCACCCGCACGCGATACCGACGCTGCGGATCGAGGCCCGGCAGCACGATCGGCGAGGGCAACGCCGCGTCGAACCGGTCGAGCGCGACGTAGGCGAACAGCCCCTCGCCGCGATCGGGAGCGACGACACCGTGCTGGAGCAGCGCCGGGTCGGCGTCGTCGACCCGCACCGTCGTTCCGCCGTGCAGCAGCGCCCGATGGGTGCGGTACAGCGCCGTCCAGCCTGCGAGCGCCGCGAGCTGCGCGTCGTCGAGGCGCGAGATGTCGGACTCGATCCCCGCGTGGAGGAACAGCGCCGTCGTCATGCGGAAGGCGAGCGACGCCGTCCGCCCCGTCGTGTGCGCGCGCTCGTCGCCCACGTGCGAGCCGAGGAACTCCGGCGGGATCAGGATGCCGGTCCACCGCTGGATGCGCTGACGGGCGAGCGGATCGTTGGTGTCGCTCGTCCAGAACCGGTCGACGCGACGCAGGATGCCGAGGTCGATCCGGGCGCCGCCGGACGCGCACGACTCGATCTCCACGCCCGGGTGCGCCGCGCGCAGGGCGTCCAGGAGCCGGTAGAGCGCCCGCACCTGACCCCCGGTGTGCGGGACGAGCAGGTCGCGGTTGTGGTCCCACTTCAGCGCCGCGATCGGGTACTCGGTGAGCAGCGCGTCGAGGCGGTCGAAGATGTGCTGCCAGGCGTCGGGGTGCTCGAGGTCGAGCACGTGCTGGAACCGCCACGACACGGCATCCGCCGGTGTCAGCATCCACTCCGGGTGTGCACGGGCGAGGTCGGAGTCGGCGCTGACCATCTCGGGTTCGACCCACAGCCCGAATTCGAGACCGTCGCCGTTCACGCGAGAGATGAGCGGACCGAGACCGTCGGGCCACACCCGCTCGTCGACGGTCCAGTCGCCGAGCGCACGGCGGTCGTCGGTGCGGCCGTGGAACCATCCGTCGTCGAGGACCAGTCGCTCCGCGCCGACCCGCGCGGCCGCGTCGACGAGGGGCGTGAGACGTTCGAGGGACTGGTCGAAGTAGACCGCCTCCCACGTGTTGAGGGTCACGGGGCGCGGACCCCGCGGGGTCGCCCACGACCGCACCCACGGGTGCAGGCGGGAGGAGAGACCGTCGAGGCCGGCATCGGACCACGTCGCGACCACGGTCGGAGCCTCATGGGTCTCGCCGGGGGCCAGGACGAGCCCGTCGAGACGTTCGCCGGCTCCGACGACCGACAGACCCATGTCGCCGCGCTCGAACCAGACGGAGCGGTCACCGCTCCACGCGACGTGGGTGGCCCACACCTCGCCGTGGCGGAACCCGAACCCGGGCGTGCCGACGGTGAACAGGAACGGGTCGTCGTGACCGCCGCGACCGTGTCGGGTGTCGCGGGCCCAGACGCCGTGGCCGGGCCGCGAGCGCTGCGGCTCGCGTTCCCCCGCCCACCGGCCGGTGAAATCGAGGATCTCGCGTGCGCGGGTGGGAACGGGCAGGAGGGCGGCGAGCTCGCGCACCTCGATGGCATCCGTCCCCGTGTTGGTGAGCTGCCGGTCGACGAGGAGCACGCCCTGGGGGGTGAGCGTATGCCGCAGTTCGATGCGCGCGTCGCCGAGCGCGATGGTCGTGACCAGCGCATCACCGTCGCGCACGGTGTCGACGTGGTCGAGCACCGGGCTGGACGGGGAGATCTCGACGGCGGGACGCCCGGTCCATCCGTCGGTGAGCAGGGGGACGACGCCGACCCGGAACGGGCGGTCGATCGAACTCGGGGCGACCGCGGGGGCGGTCGCGTCGGCCAGGGCGGTGAGGGCGGCGGCGTCGAGGTGACCGAGGGCGCGCCCCCAGTGAACCACGACCGGTGCCGCCGTGCCGCGGGCGTCGAGGATGAAGTCGACGCCCGCGGCGCGGAGGTGATGGATCATGCGATGGAGGTTACTTCGCGACCGGGATGGACTGCGCCTCGAGGGTCGCGATCGTCTTGTCCTGAGCGGATGCCAGAGCCTCGGTGAGCGTGCCCGAGCCGGCGACGGCCGACTTGAAGCCGTCCGACACGTCGGCGTAGACCTGCGTCATCGTCGGACCCCACACGAAGTTCGGGTCGACCTCGCCGGACGCCTTGGCGAAGACGTCGTAGATCTTCTGGTCGCCGTAGAAGGGCACGCCGTCCTGCAGGGAGGGGAGCGTCAGCCCGTCCTTGGTCGCGGGGTAGATCGCCGCCGTCTTGTTCAGCGACGTCAGCGCCTCCTCCGACGTGTTCAGCCACAGCGCGAACTTCGCCGCCTCGTAGAGGTGCTTCGTCGACTTGAAGACCGCGATCGAGGAGCCGCCCCAGTTGCCGGCGGCCGACTGGCCCGACGCCCACTGGGGGCTCTCGGCGACCGCCCACTTGCCCGACGTGTCGGGAGCACCGCTGGAGATGGAGTTGGCGCCCCAGACCGCGGAGTTCCACGACCACACCTGGCCGGTGTTGTAGGCGTTGTTCCACTCGTCGGTCCACGCGGGGTACGACGAGACGAGGTCGTCGTCGATCAGGCCCTGCCAGTAGTCGGCGACCTTCGTCGAGGCGTCGCTGGTGAGGTCGACCTTCCAGGCGTCGCCGTCGTTGGAGAACCACTGACCGCCCGCCTGCCACACGAAACCGGCGAACTGGTTGATATCGCTCTGCGAGAAGTTGGTGATGTAGCCGCCGAGCGCACGGATCTTCACGGCCGCCTCGCGGTACTCGTCCCACGTCGTGGGGATCGCGATGCCGTTCTGCTCGAACAGGTCCTTGCGGTAGAACAGCGCCATGGGGCCGGCATCCTGCGGCACGCCGTAGACCTCGTTCTCGGTGCCGAGCGTGACCTGCTTCCAGGTCCAGTCGACGAACTGGTCCTTGGCCGCGACGACGTCCTCGCACGCGCCGAGGTTCGCGAGGCCGTCCTGCACGCGGAAGTTCGGCAGCGCGTCGTACTCGATCTGCCCGAGGTCGGGGGCGTTCCCCGCCTGGAGCTGGTTGAAGAAGTTCTGGTACGTGCCGGCGTTGCCCGAGGGGCCCGTCTGCACCTCGACCTTGATGTCGGGGTTCTGCTCGTTCCAGATCGCGACGGCATCCTCGATGCCGGGGATCCACGACGTGAACGTGAGCGTCACGTTCTCGCCGGCGGGGGCGCACGACGCCGCGTCGGTGCTGCCGGTGCTCGACGACGAGCATCCCGCCATGACCAGGGCGCCCGCGGCGAGCAGGGCGACGCTGACCGCTCTCTTCTTGTGCTGCATGATTCCTTCTCTCGGTTGGCCCGCCGGTCGTGCCGGTGGGAGGTGTGTCACTTCAGGGCTCCCGTACCGAGCCCGGTGCGCCAGTACCTCTGGAGCAACAGGAACGTCACGATGAGCGGGAGGATGGAGATGAGGGACCCGACCAGCACGTACGTGCGCAGCTCGGGGAACTGGTTGATGGTGGAGTTCCACGCGTAGAGGCCGTACGTGACGGGGAAGAGCTCTTCGCTGCGCAGCATGATCAGCGGCAGGAAGAAGTTGTTCCAGATCGAGACGAACTGGAAGAGGAACACCGTCACCAGCGCCGGGAACATCAGCCGGATCGACACCGTGAAGAACGTCCGCACCTCGCCCGCCCCGTCGAGGCGGCTGGCCTCGAGGAGTTCGTCGGGGACGGATGCCTCGGCGAACACGCGGGACAGGTAGACGCCGAACGGGCTCACGATGCTCGGCAGCAGCACGGCCCAGTACGTGTCGGTGAGCTGGACCTGGCTGAACAGCAGGAACAGCGGCAGTGCGAGGGCCGTCGCGGGCACGAGGACCCCGCCGAGCACGGTGTTGAAGATGGCCTCGCGGCCGGGGAAGCGGTACTTCGCCAGCGCGTAGCCGCACATCGCGGCGATCACCGTGGCGATCACGCCGCCGACACCGGCGTACAGGACGCTGTTGCCGAGCCACTTCAGGTACACCCCGTCGCGGTACGCGAAGAGCTGGCCGACGTTGTCGAAGAACCGGAAGTCGGCGAACCACAGCGCGTTGGTGCTGAACAGCTGTCCACGGTCCTTCGTGGAGGCCACGACCAGCCACCAGAGCGGGATGAGGAAGTACAGCGTGAAGATGCCCATCACGACCATCGCGGTCGTGCGCGACACGATGCTCTCGCGCGGGCCCGAGCCGGCGGGACGCCGCGCGGGGGCGCGACGGCCGGTCGTGAGCGTGCGGGTGTCGGTGGGGCGGGGGGCGATCGCGCTCATGACTGGGCTCCACGACGGCTGAGACGGAGGAAGGTGAACGACAGCACGAACGTCGCCAGGGCGAGCACGACCGAGAACGCCGCCGCGAGCGAGACGTTGGGGATCGAGCTGGTCGCGTAGATCGTCATGTTGGGGGTGAAGGTGCTCGTCACCGCCGAGCTGAACGAGCGGAACGTCTGGGGCTCGGCGAGGAGCTGGAGCGTTCCGATGATCGAGAGGACACCGGTGAGCACGAGGGCCGGCCGGATGAGCGGGATCTTGATCGACCACGCGATGCGGGCCTGACCGGCGCCGTCGATGCGGGCCGCCTCGTAGATCTCCTGCGGGATCGCCAGGAGCGTCGAGTAGATGATGAGCATGTTGTAGCCGACGAACACCCAGGTCACGACGTTCGCGATGGACCACAGCACCAGGTCGGCCGACAGCAGATCGACGTTCGAGGTGACGGCGGGGAACGGCGACAGGTTGGGCGAGTACAGGAAGCCCCACATGATCGCGGCGATCACGCCCGGCACGGCGTACGGCACGAAGAACGCCAGGCGGAAGAAGCGCTTGCCGCGCAGCAGCGGCGAGTCCAGCAGCAGGGCGAACAGCAGCGCGAGGCCGAGCATCACCGGCACCTGCACGACACCGAACAGCAGCACGCGGCCGACCGAGGTCCAGAACGCGGTGTTCTGGAACACCAGCGCGTACTGCGCGAGTCCGCCGAACACCTCCCGGGCCTGACCGAACGTGCCCTCGCGCTCGACGACGAGCATCGACTTCCACACCGCGTAGCCGATGGGCACGAGGTAGAAGAGGACGAACAGCACCACGAAGGGGGCGATGAAGGCCACGATGGCCCTCTTGTGGGGGATGCGTCGACGCACCCGGGGCGTCGCTGCCCCTGCGGCGGGAGCGGTCATGGATGGTTCTCCTCTCGGACGACGCGCACGGCGCCGGATGGGACGCGCAGTCGGTCCTCGACCGCGAGGCCCGTGATGAGCTCGGTGCCGCGCACGTCGGCGACGAGTTCGGTGTCGCCGTGGTTGACGACGAAGACGTAGGACGCGTCCTCCCCGCGTCGACGGACGATCTCGAACGCGCCCGCGGCCTCGACCTCGGCCGGCGGTCGGACGCCCGCGGCGCGGGCGATCGCGCCGAGCCGGTCGGCGAGGGTCGAGGGCTCGAGCTGCGTGGCGAGGTACCACGCGCTCCCCCGCCCGTGGGCGTTGCGGGTGATCGCGGGCGACCCCGTCGCGGGACCGTCCGCGAACGTCGCGAGGGTCTCGGCCGTCGTCGCGCGCAGGCGTTCGCTCCACAGGTGCGAGCTCGTGCCGTCGTCGAGCGCGATCGCGACGCCGGGCGCGACGGGCGCGAACTCTTCGACGTGGATGCCGAGGGCGTCCCGCAGCGGACCCGTGTAGCCGCCCGCCCAGATGCGGTCGCTCTCGTCGACGATGCCCGAGTTGTAGGTGACGACCGCGGTCCCGCCCGCGGCGATCCAGCCGGTGAGCACCGCGGCCTCGTCGGCGCGCAGGAGGTGCAGGCCCGGGACCACCACGAAGCGGTACGCGGTGAGGTCGGCCCCCGGGCGCACGATGTCCACGGTGAGCCCCTGGGCGTGGAGTGCGGCGTACGTGGCGTGCACCTGTGTGAGGTACCCGACCGACTGGCTGGGGCGGCATTCTGTGTCGGTGGCCCACCACGCCTCCCACGAGAAGATCACAGCGGCATCCGCCACGACCCGCGACCCGGCGACCTCGCCGAGCCGATCGACGATTCCGCCGAGTTCGACGACCTCGCGCCACACGGCGGAGTCGGTGCCGGCGTGGGGCAGCATCGCCGAGTGGAACTTCTCCGCTCCCTGGAGCGACGCGCGCCACTGGAAGAAGCAGACGCCGTCGGCGCCGCGCGCGACGTGTGTGAGGGAGTTCCGCAGCAGCTGACCGGGCTCCTTGGCGAGGTTCAGCGGCTGCCAGTTCACCGCGCCGGTGGAGTGCTCCATGAGGATCCACGGGGCCCCCTGCGCGAGGCCGCGGCTGAGGTCGGCGGCGAAGGCGAGCTCACTGAGCGGGTCGCCGAGCCGGTGGTCGAGGTAGTGGTCGTTGGCGACGACGTCCATCTCGTCGGCCCACGACCAGTAGTCCATGTTCTCGATGTGGGCGGTGACCATGAAGTTCGTCGTGACGGGGCGGTCGCTCAGGCGACGGAGGACGTCGGCCTCGGCGCGGTACTGGGAGAAGACCGCGTCCGAGCTGAAACGGTGGAAGTCCAGCAGCTGCCCGGGGTTGCGGGCCGACAGGGCGGCTCGCGGCGGGAGGATCTCCTCCCAGTCGTGATAGGTCTGGCTCCAGAACGCGGTGCCCCACGCCCGGTTCAGCTCGGCGACCGAGCCGTACCTCTCCCGCAGCCACACGCGGAAGGCGGCGGCGCTCTCGTCGCAGTAGCAGAGGGCGTTGTGGCATCCGAGTTCGTTCGAGACGTGCCAGAGGGCTACCGCCGGGTGCGCCCCGTACCGCGCGGCGACCGCTTCGACCAGGCGGAGGGATGCCGTGCGGAAGACGGGCGAGCTGGGGCACCAGGCCTGGCGTCCGCCCGGGTAGCGGCGGGTGCCGTCCTCGGTCATGGGCAGTACCTCGGGGTATGCGCGGCTGAGCCATGCCGGCGCCGAGGCGGTTCCGGTTCCGAGGTTGACCCGGATGCCGGCGGCGTGGAGCCGCTCGAGGATGTCGTCGAGCGCGGCGAAGTCGAAGGCGTCGGGACCGGGCTGCAGGTGCGACCAGCCGAAGATGTTGACGGCGACGAGGTCGACCCCGGCCTCCCGCATGAGGCGGATGTCCTCGTCCCACACCTCGGGCGACCACTGCTCGGGGTTGTAGTCGCACCCGAAGGCGATGCCCTCGTGGGTGAAGGGGGTCCGGCCGGTCATCCTGCTCCTCGTTCTGTGAACGTGCACAGTCTCGAGCGGATGCCTCTCCGTCGAGGTTCTGTGAACGTACACAGAGTGGCATTCGACGTTTTCCGCGTCAAGTGTTCGTTATCAATCTGTGCTCGTTCACACATCGAGCGGGTCGCCCCTAGGATCGGGAACGTGGAAACGGAGCGTCGACGTCGCGCCACCGTGAAGGACGTCGCCCTCGAAGCGGGCGTCTCGCGGGGCACGGTCAGCCGCGTGCTCAACGGCCAGCCGTACGTCTCGGAGGACGCGCGCGCCGCGATCGAGGCGGCCATCGCCCGCGTCGGGTTCGTCCCCAACCGCGCGGCGCGCAGCCTCGTGATGCAGAGCTCCCAGGCGATCGGGCTCATCGTGCACGAACCGCACTCGCTGTTCGTCGAGGACCCCAACATCGCCTCGATCCTGCTCGGCGCGAACAGCGCACTCTCCGAGGCCGACTACCAGCTGTCGTGCCTCATCGCCGACACCCCGCGCGATGTGGACCGCCTCGCGCGCTACCTCAGCGGCGGCCTCATCGACGGCGTGATCATCGTGTCGGCGCGCGTGGGCGACCCCATCACGCGCGCGGTCGTCGAGCTGGGTCTCCCCGCCGCCTTCGTCGGCAACCCGCGCGACATCGGCGACGCCGCCCACGTCGCGATCGACAACCGCGGCTCCGCGCGCGAGATCACGAAACGCCTCGTCGGCACCGGTCGGCGTCGCGTCGGCATGGTCGCCGCCGCGCTCGACCGCGACTCCGGCGCCGACCGCCTCGCGGGGTTCGTCGACGCGCTGGGCGGCGACTTCGACCCCCAGCTCGTCGAGCGGGTGCCGTTCTACTCGTTCTCCGACGGCAAGGCCGGCATGAAGCGCCTGCTCGACCGGGTTCCCGACATCGACGGCGTCTTCGCCTCGAGCGACGCCGTCGCCGCCGGCGCGATCGAAGCCCTCCGCGAGACGGGTCGACGCGTCCCCGACGACGTGGGGATCGTCGGCTTCGACGACAGCTCCTGGGCCCTGCGCTGCGATCCCCCGCTGTCGACCGTGCACCAACCCGCCGATCAGCTCGGCAGCGCCGCCGCCCGCGCCGTGCTCGCGCAGCTCGACGGCCAGACCTTCACGGCCCCGATCCTGCTGGAGAGCCCGATCGTCTGGCGCGAATCGGCCTGAGCGCGCGGAGCCGCCCCGAGGGTTCCCCGGGACGGCTCGGCGGCGTCAGCGCGTGAGCGCGATCTCGTTCGGCGTGACCGTCAGCGTCGCAGTGGTGAGCACCTCGCCCGTGGTGAGGTCGACGGCGTGCACCGCGTTCCTCGCCGGCTCGGTCACGTAGGCGACGTCGCCGCTGACCTTGATCGCGGGGTGCGCGTCCTGCCACTCGACCGGCCCCTCCCACGCGTCGATCACCGGGAACGCCTCCGTCACTGCACCCGTGGCGGGGTCGATGACGTGGATCGACCCGTCCGTGGCCAGGATGTAGCCGCGGTCCCCGGGGCCGCGGGCGATGTCGCGGAACGTGTACTCGACCCCCTCGGGCAGATCGACGACGGCCTGCGTCTTGGCCTGCGTGTCGATCAGCGCGACGCGGTGGAGCAGGTAGCCCTCGGCATCCCGGTCGTCCTTGTAGTCGCCGATGACGAGCGGGCTGGTCTCGCTGACGTAGGCGTTGCCCATGCGTCCGTAGGGCTGGTCCGGGGCGGTGAGCTTGGTGAAGGCGCCGTCGTCGTAGACGAGCGCGCCGTTCTCGCAGCCGAAGACGACGACCTCGTCCTTCGCGGTGCCCTCGCCGTGCACGCCCGGGCAGTCCGCGCTCTCGGCGAGGGTCCGGCCCGAGGGATCCTTCGCGACGACGCCGGTGCGGCCGTCGGCGTTGCCGACCGTGGTGAGGAACGTGCCGTCCTCGAGCACGATCGAGACGCCGTGGTGCGCCTCGACGCCGGGGATCGTTTCGACGGCGGGACGACCGGTGGATGCCGACAGCGCGGCGCTGTCGAACACGGTGGTGTCGCTCGTGCCGTCGGCGTACAGCACGGTCTTGCCGCCGTGCACGACGACGTGTCCGGCCTTCTCCGCCGGGAACACCAGGTCGGTGAGCGCGGGAGCGGCGTCGGCCGAGCCGGCATCCAGCACCTGGAAGCCCGCGCTGGTCGTCACCATGATGTGGCGCCCGTCGCCGGCGGGGTTCAGGCGGGTGAACTCCTCGGAGTCGACGTCGCCGAGGACCTCCAGCGTCTCGCCGTCGAGGACGACGATGCCGCCCGGGTAGGACAGGGCCACGCGGGTGCCGGTCTCGGCCACCGCCGACGCGGACGAGCCCGGGGTCGCGGAGCCGGTGCCGGCACAGGCCGCGAGACCGACGGTCGCGCCGACCGCGAGGGCGAGCACGCCCGCGCGGCGGAGGGGAAGGGTGCGCATGTGATTTCTCTTTCTCTCAGGGGTGGCCGGGCGCTCAGGGCGACAGGCCGGTGGCGATGCGCTCCGTGTTGACGCGCATCATGGTCAGGTAGTCGGGGGCTCCGCCGGCGGCATCCGTCAGCGACTCCGTGAACAGCTCGGTGACCGTCACGTCGACGTCGGCCTCCTCGGCGAGCACCTTCATGAGCCGGTCCGGCTGCGACGATTCGGCGAAGATCGTGCGGACGCCGGCGTCGTCGATCGCCGACACCAGGTCGGCGAGGTCGCTCGCACTCGGGGCGGCGAGCGTCGTCCCCCCGGGGATCACGGCTCCCACGACACGGAATCCGAATCGCTCGGCGAGGTAGCCGAAGACGTGGTGATTCGTCACCAGTGCGCGCTGCGCGGACGGGATGGCGGCGAAGGCGTCCGTCATGTCGGCGTCCAGCTCCGTCAGCTCGCCGCGGTAGGCGGCCGACCGGGCGGCGACCGCGGCGGCATCCACCCCGTCCATCGCCTCGAGCACGGGGACGAGCGCGTCGACCACGGCGATCGTCTGCGCCGGGTCGGTCCAGAAGTGCGGATCGTCGGCGCCACCGGCGTCGGTCGAGGTGTAGGACAGGACGTCGACGGCGTCCCCGGCGACGAACGCGGCGACGCCCGCCCCCGCGGCCGCGTCGAGGTGCTGCTGCAGCCCTTCCTCGAGGCCGAGACCGTTCGAGACGACGAGGTCGGCCGAGCGCAGCCGCGCCGCCTCCGCCGCGGAGATCTCGAACGCGTGCGGGTCGGCCCCGGGTCGCATGAGGGTCACCACCTCGACGTCGTCACCGACGAGGTTCGAGACGACGTCGCCGAGGATGTTCGTCGACACTATGACGAGCGGACGGTCGCTCGCGGGGGCGGAACAGCCGGTGAGCACCCCCGCGGCGAGCAGGAGGGCGGCGGTGAGGCGCAGCAGTCTCATCTCAGCGTCCCGTCTGAACGAAGAACGCGGGGCTGCGCTCGGCGGGGAACTCCCGGGCGATGCGCGCACCGTCGGCGAAGTCGATCTCCCAGAGGCGCCCCTCGACGGGACCGTTGAGGTAGGCGCGCTGCTGGTCGGCCACGAGCGTCGCGGACGCGCCCGCCGCGAGGCTCTCGGCGACGAGCGGGGCGGATGCCGCGCGCTCCCCGCCCGTTTCGCCGTCGAGCACGAGCACGCGCCCGTCGCGGGTGAGGGCGAGCAGATTCGCGTCGGCGTCATCGACCGCGGTGACCTGCACGAGGGGCTCGGGGGCAGGGATCAGCGACCACGACCGCGCCCGGGTGTCGAGGATCCAGATGCCGTCGTCGCCGGCGAGCGCGGCCACGCGCGGACGCCCCTCGCGGTTGGCGAAGGCGGTCGCCCGCGCCGCGGTCGTGCCCGCGGGGTAGGGGACGCGCTCGATGACGGGCCGCTCGTCCTCGACGTGGATGAGAAGCGCCGCGTCCCGGCATCCGATGACCGCTCCCACGCGGGTGGTGATCGTCCCGGCGGGATCGACGCAGTCGGCGGAGTCGCCGGTCGGCGTGCCGTCGGCGGTGTGCAGAGCCAGGACGTCGGCGGCGGCCACGGCCGCGAACGACCCGACCGGGACGACGAGACCCGCGCCCGGCTCGCGTGCGAGGCGGAACGTCTCCACGATGCGGCCCTTCGAGAGCGCCTCGGTGTCGAGGAGGACGGCGTCGCCGCTCTCGGGGAAGAACAGCCCCGTGCCACCGGTCGTCGACGAGTTCGACGTCGCGACGGTCGCGACTCCCCCGCCCGCGACGTCGCCGAGCACGCGCGGCTCGGCGCGGTAGTAGTGGAAGTGGTCGACGTGATCCCACGTCCACACGCCGCTGTCGACGATCGAGACGCCGTCCCCGTCCATCGCGAAGAGATACCGCCCGTCGCCGTGCACCGCGTCGGGGGCTCGCACCGCCCCCAGATCCGTGGTCGATTCGTCGAGCAGGTCGAGGTGCGACACGCGCCCCTCGGCGTCGATCGAGGTCAACCCGAGCGCAGGTTCCGCGAGTTCCGCCGCGCCGGCGATGGCGCCGTGCGTGTCGACGGCCGCGTCGGGGGTCGTGTCGGGCGTGGGCCCGGTCGGAGAGCCGGCCGCACACCCGGCGAGGGCCAGCAACGCGACGAGGGTCAGGGGGAACGGGCGGGGCGAGGAGCGCGGGATCATGCGGTCTTTCTGCGTCAGGACGGAACGGGGACGAGAACAGGGCGGCGCCGGACAGCGGCGTCGCGGGCCGCGCGGAGCGCCCACGAGGCGCCGGCCGCGGCGATCGCGGTGGCGGCGATGGTGGCCCCGGCCGCGGTGGCCGCGTGCCACGAGACCAGCAGGCCGACCGCGACGGCGACGGTGCCGATGACCGCCGCGAGGACCATGGTGGAGGGGATCCTCTCGGTCCACTGCCGCGCGGCGACCGCGGGGGCCACGAGCAGCCCCACGACGAGCAGCGACCCCACGGCCTGGTAAGACGCGACGACCGCGAGGGTCACGAGGCCCACCAGCACGGTGCGACCCAGCCGCGGACGCAGGTTCAGCACCCGCGCGACCCGCGCGTCGACCGCCAGAGCGACGAGCGACCGGTGCGCGGCGACGGCGGCCGCCACACCCACGACGACCGCGACGGCGAGGACGACGAGGTCGCCCACGCCCACCGCGAGGATGTCGCCGAACAGGATGGCCGTGGCATCCGTCGCGAAGCTCCCGGCGTGCGAGATCACGATCACCCCGAGCGCGAGCATGCCGACGAACAGCAGGCCGATGCTCGTGTCGTACGACAGCCGCGCGCGGCGCTGGAGGACGCCGATGCCGAGGCTCATCGCCATCGCGCTGACCGCGGCCCCCAGCAGGACCGGCAGCCCGAGGACGGTGGCCAGGGCGACGCCCGGGAGCATGCCGTGGGCCAGCGCCTCACCGAGGAACGCCATGCCGCGGATGATCACCCACGTCCCGGCGACGGCGCACAGCACCGCGACCAACGCGCCGCCGAGGAGGGCGCGCTGGACGAACTCGAGCGAGAACGGATCGGTGAGCCAGGACACGAGGCACGACCGTAGCGTTATTGAGAACGGTTGTCGAACTCATAGAATGGATGCCATGCCCCCTGCACCCTCTCCCTCCCCCGTCGTCGAGGCTCGCGGCATCCGCGTCGATTTCGGCGAGACACGCGCCCTGGACGGGGTCGACCTCGACATCGCCGCGGGCGCTCTGACGGTGATCGTCGGAGCCAACGGCTCGGGCAAATCGACGCTGGTGGAAGTGCTGGCGGGGGCGCGTGCCCCGTCGGCCGGAACCGTCCGCGTCCACGCGACGTCGCGCGCTTTCGTTCCACAGAGGGCCGCCGTGGCCGACCGACTCCCCCTCACCGTCCGCGACGTCGTCGTCATCGGCGCCTGGGGGCGGGTGGGCACGGTGCGCCGCCTGGGTCGCGTCGGTCGCACGGCCGTCGACGACGCCGTGCGCCGTCTCGACATGACCGCCCTGCAGCGCAAGCCCTTCGGAGCGCTCTCCGGCGGACAGCGTCAGCGAGCGCTCCTCGCGCAGGGCCTGGCACGCGGCGCCGACCTGCTTCTCCTCGACGAACCGACGACGGCACTGGATGCCACGAGCGCCGCGCTCGTCCACGGTGCGATCGCGGCGGAGACCGCCCGCGGGGCCGCCGTCGTGTGCGTGAGCCACGACGACAGACTCATCGCCGGGGCCGACGTGATCGTGCGGCTGGACTCGGGCCGTCTCGTCGCCGGAAAGTCCGCCGGGGAAAGCGAAAAGCCCCGGTCTCCCGGGGCTTTCGCTGATGTTCTCGGTGGCGAGTGAGGGATTCGAACCCCCGAATGCAATGCAGTCTGATTTACAGTCAGATCCCTTTGGCCGCTTGGGTAACTCGCCAGGTGCGCACCCGCCCGGCTTTCGCAGTCGACCAGAGGCGCGATCACCTACCTTACCCTCTGCGAGGGGGTGCTTCCAACACGGGGCAGGTGTGACACGCGCCTCCTCCGACGGAGTCTTCCCACACGAGGCGGGGATGCGACAACGCGGCCCGGGTCACTCGGGGATGCGCAGCAGGGCACCCTCGCTGCGGCACGTCACCGCGGCCACCTCCATCGCGCGGTCGAGCACGAAACCCCAGCCCGCCTCGTCCTCGGGGAGGCCACCGCGCACGAGCGCCGCCGTCGTCGAGAGCACGGCGTCGCCGCCGCCCATGGTGTCGACGATGGGCTCGGGAAGCTCGACGATCGGGCGCGAGACGGTCAGCCCGTGGGCGTCGACGGCCGCTCCCCCGGCCCCGTACGTCGCGAGCACGGCCTCGACGCCGAGGCCGGCGAGCTTCTCGCGGAGATCCTCGAGCGGCCCGCCGTAGAGCAGCTGCGCGTCGTCCTCGCCGACCTTCACCAGCTGCGCCCGCGCGGCAGCCTTCTCGAATCCGCACACGAAGGCCTCGCGGTCGTGCAGCATTCCGGCCCGGGGGTTCGGGTCGATCGCGAGCGACGTCGAGCCCACGGCATCCAGCAGCGCGTCGGTCTGGTCGAGGTCGTCGAACGGGAAGCAGCTCACCACGACGAGGGGCGCCTCGGCGAGCGCGGCGCGCTCGGCGTCGCCGTAGTGCACGCGGCGGTTCTGCGCGGCCTCGTTGAAGACGTACTCCGGCTCGCCCCCGGCCGAACGCGTGCTCACGGCACGGGACGACCCGTGCTCGGAGGGGCTCTGCAGCAGGTCGACGTCGTACTCGGCGAGGTAGCCGCGGATCTGCTCGCCCGCCGCGTCGTCGCCGACCATGGCGATGAGCGACGTGGGGACGCCCAGGCGCGACAGTCCCACCGCGACGTTCAGGGCGGCACCGCCGACGAACTCGCGGACACCGGCGTCGTCGCGCAGCTCGTCGATCAGGGCGTCGCCGATGACGACGACCCGACCGGTCACCGCTGGACTCCGGCCGTGTCGAGCACGCGCTCGACGAACGCCTCGGTTCGGCGCTTGGTGCCGTCGATCTTCATGTCCACACTCCCGCGGATCTCACTCGGCGCCAGCGGCATCGCGAGGCGCACGTTCTCGTGGCACGACAGGTCGGCGCACATGTACGTTCCGACCGTATCGCCCTGGTCCCCCGCCGCCCCGGCTTTCCGCGCCGTGAACAAGGCGACCTGGTCGCCCGGCTGCATCGTGTGGCACAGATTGCACATCGCCGCCCGCGCGCGCGACTGTCCGTCCGCGGCCCGCAGCACGACGCCGGTGGGCTCACCGCCCCGCTCGGTGACGAGATAGCCGCGTCCACGGGTGCGCGGATCCCGCCACGCGAAGAAGTCGAGGTGATCCCAGTCGGTCAGCAGGAAATCGTGGGGCAGAGCCAGGACCCGCAGGTCGTCCGGTGCGGCGTTGACGAACGCCTCGCGCACCTCGTTCTCGGTGAGTGCTCGCATGGCATCCGAGTCTACGAGCGACCCGGGCGCGCCGGGCCGGCCCGTCACTTCACGCTGCCGGCCGTGAGCCCTCCCACGATGTACTTCTGCAGGGCGAGGAACAGCGCCATGGGCAGGATCGCCGCGAGCACCGCTCCCGCCGCGAACACCGACCAGTTGGTGGCCGTCTCCTGCGACACGAACTGGTAGAGGCCCACGGCGAGGGTCTGCTTGTCGGGGTCGACGAGGATCACGGATGCCAGGACGAAGTCGTTCATGGTGCCGATGAACGACAGCAGCCCGACGACCGCGAGGATCGGAGCGACCAGGCGCAGGATGATCGTGAAGAAGATGCGCGCGTGACCGGCGCCGTCGATCTTGGCCGCCTCGTCGATCGAGGCGGGCACGGTGTTGAAGAAGCCGTACATGAGGTACGTGTTCACACCGAGCGCGCCGCCGAGGTACACCATGATCAGACCGATCTGGGAGTTCAACCCGATCGCGGGGAAGACGTCGGCGATCGTCGTCATGAGCAGGAAGATCGCCACGAACGCCAGCAGCTGCGGGAACATCTGCACCAGCAGCAGGCTGAGGAGCCCGAATCGGCGTCCGGCGAAGCGCATGCGGGAGAAGGAGTACGCCGCGAGCGCGCCGAGGAACACGGTGCCGGCGGCGGTGACGAGCCCGATCACGAGCGAGTTGACGAACCACGCGGCGAAGGGCTGCTGCGGCAGCGAGAACAGACGCACGAAGCTGTCGACGCTGATCGTCTGGAACAGTCCGTTGGCCGTGAGCAGCGTCCCGCCGGGGTTCAGGGCGGCCGACAGCACGTACAGCAGCGGGAACGCCGAGAAGATCAGCATCGCGATGCCGACGAGATGACGCCAACCGGTCTGCCGGAACCAGGTGCCGAACGGACGGCGCGGCGGTCGCGGTGCGCGGTCGGCGCGGTCGTTGCGGGCGGGGCGGGTGAGGGTCGCGGTGTCGATCGCCATGTCAGTTCAGCTCCTCGAGGGCCTTGGTCTGGCGGAATCCGATGTAGGAGATCACGCCGACGAGCAGGAAGATCACGATCGAGAAGGCGCTGGCCAGGCCGAAGTCGCGCAGCTGGCCGACGAAGGCGACCTTGTAGACCATCGAGATCAGGATGTCGGTGGCACCGGCGTTGATCGCGGCGTCGGCGAACCGCGGTCCCCCGCCCGTGAGCATGTAGATGAGGTTGAAGTTGTTGAAGTTGAACGCGAACGACGAGATCAGCAGCGGTGCCACGGAGACCAGCAGCAGGGGGAACTTGATGTGGCGGAAGATCTGCCACACGCTCGCCCCGTCCACACGCCCGGCCTCGGTGATGTCGTCCGGGATCGACTGCAGCGCGCCCGTGCACACCAGGAACATGTACGGGTAGCCGAGCCAGAGGTTGACGATGAGGATCGCGATCTTCGCCAGCACCGGGTCCTGCAACCACGGGATGGTGGCCCCGCCGAGGATCGTCTGGTTGATGAACCCGAAGTCCTGGTTGAACATCCCCGCCCAGACCAGCGCCGAGAGGAATGCCGGGAACGCGTACGGCAGGATCATCACGACCCGGTAGTACTTCCGGCTCTTCATGCGCGGGTCGTTCAGCACGATCGCGAGGAAGAGGCCCAGGACGAAGGTGGTCGCCACCGACAGGAACGCGAACGCGAAGGTCCAGATCGCCACGGCGATGAAGGGACCGCGGATGGAGTCCTCGGTGAAGGCGCGCACGAAGTTGTCCGCCCCCACCGTCACGACCCAGCCCGGCAGCAGCTCGGAGCCGTCATCGGCGGTGAACGCCCCCGTCCCGATGTCGCGGTAGACCGTGCCGTCGGTGGTGTCGGTCATCGTGTCGCCCGCGGCATCCCAGGTCAGGCTGGAGGTGAACAGGTACGCGTTCGAGCCGTCCGTGGTGCGGAGGAACCCGGCGTTGGGATCCTCGGAGATCGGCACCGCGATCGCACCGATGGCGCCCTGGTTGGCGACGATGCCGGCGAAGTCGAGGCTCGTGTAGCCGTCGGCGGCGACGGCGCGACCGCCCGAGAACTCGGCGTCCACGGGTTCGAGCTCGGACTCGGTCGTTCCCACGGCGGCGTCGCCCGTCACCGGATCGGTCACCAGCAGCGAGAACACCCCGTCGCGCTCGACGACGGTGATCGGGTAGGTCGCCGAGTCGGCCACGCGGGTCTGCGACTGCAGGAGCAGCGCGTTGACGGCGTCATCCTTGGTCGAGTTGTGGCCCGAGCCGTAGTTGGTGAACGCGATGTACACCGTGTACGCGACGACGAAGATCTGGAAGATCAGCAGGAAGATCAGGCCCGGCGTGAGGTATTTCGCCGGGAGCAGCCCGGGCGTGAGGTAGACGACGTTCACGCCGACGGCGATGAGCGCGACGGCACCGGCGACCGCCCACTGCCCCGTCCCCGCGAGCACCATGACGGCGTACACGGCGGCCGCGTCGATGATCGACAGCGCGACGATCTTGACGAGCCAGACCTTCCATCCGGCCGCGGCGGCTTCGGCGTAGCGCTCGGCGCGGCGGCGGCGGCGCTCGGCCGCGGGGTCGGGAGGGGTCGAGCCGACAGGGGTGTCGTTCTCGAGGAGGGGAGCCGTCATCGTTGAGGCCTTCTGCGTCAGGGGGACGAAGTCCGGGGGTGGGGGGAAGAGGGGATGCCACGGCGGGCGGCCGCGAAGGACGCCCGCCGTGGCGGTGGATCAACCGGCGATCTTGGCCTGGATGTCGTCGGACATCTTGGTCCACGTGGCCGTGGGGTCCTCGCCCTTGAGGAGCGCGACCTCGGCGACACCCCAGAACTCCCAGACCGAACCCATCTCGGGGATGCTCGGCATCGGGGCACCCTGGGCGCCGACCTCACCGAAGCCGGCGATGATCGGGTCGGAGGCGGCCTTCTCGTACGCCGCCTTCAACGCCGGCGGACGGTCGCCCGCCTCGTAGAGCGCCGTCTGCACGGGCTCGGTGCCGAGGTAGTTCACCAGGAACTCGTTCGCGGCGAGCGCGTTCTGCGACTTCGCGTTCAGGTAGAAGCCCTGCACGCCCACGAAGGGCTGCGCGGGCTGACCACCGGCCGACGGGATCGGGTCGACGGCGATGTTGATGCCCTTGGCCTCGGCATCCGCGACGTTCCAGGGGCCGGTGAGGATGAACGGCGTCTGGCCCGAGTTGAAGGCCTCCTTGGAGAGGTCCTGGGTGAGGTTCAGGTTGATCGTGCCGGCGGCGCCCTGCGCTCCGAGCCACGCGGCGAAGGCCTGGCCGGCCTCGTCGCCGATCGACAGCTGCGAGCCGTCGTAGCTGCCGTCGGCGTTGCGCGCGAACACGGAGTTCCCGAACGACGTCTCGAACGGGTACAGGTGGTACGGGTCGGCGTTGGCCGGGTCCAGTCCCACGACGAAGGGGTACTGCACGCCGGCGGCGGTGCCCTTGGTGATCATGTCGTCGAACGAGGTCGGCGCCTCGGGGACGAGGTCGACGTTGCGCATCAGCGCGATGTTCTCGGTCGCGTACGGCAGGCCGTAGACCTTGCCGTCGTTGGTGAACGCCTGGATGGCGACGTCCTGGAACTCGGATGCCTTGTCGCCGAGCTCGATGGGGGCGACGAGGCCGTCCTGCACGAAGCCGCCGAGCCAGTCGTGCGCGCCGACGGTGATGTCGGGGCCCTTGCCGGTGGGGACCTGCGCGGCGAAGTCGGCCTGGATCTTCGAGAAGTCCTTCTCGACGAGGTCGACCTTGATGCCCTTCTCGTCCGCGAAGGTCGCGGCGACGTCCTTCAGGGCGTCCGCGCGGTTCGCGTCGACCCAGACGGTCAGGGTGCCGGCCGCGGCGGCGTCGCCGCTGGCCTGCGGAGCTGCGCCGCTGCCGGAGCAACCGGCCAGCAGCAGCGAACCGGCGGCGATGAGGACGCCGAAGCCGAGTGCGCTCGTGGATTTCACCTTCATTGGTGGTGTGCCTCTCTGGTGGGGGAGGGGCGGCGGATCGTCCGGATGGTGGACGCCGTCAGCCCCGTGTCGTCATGCAAGCGCTTACGCTGCAAGCGCTTACATACTGTGCGACCTCACCCGACTTCGCAAAACGGCCGCGCGCGTCGATACCAAGCTGTGATGTCGTGAGCGCTCACAGGCCATCCCGGAGGCGCACCCGCCTCGGCTCGCTAGAATCGCGGGATGGCCGACAGCTCATTCGACATCGTCTCCAAGATCGACCGCCAGGAAGCCGACAACGCCCTGAACCAGGCGCGCAAAGAGGTCGAGCAGCGCTACGACTTCAAGGGCACCGACGCCTCCATCGAGTGGAGCGGCGAAGCGATCCTCATCAAGGCGAACTCCGAGGAGCGCGCCAAAGCCGTGCTCGACGTCTTCCAGACCAAGCTCATCAAGCGCGGCATCTCGCTGAAGAGCCTCGAGACGGGCGACCCGGTCGCCGGCGGCAAGGAGTACCGCATCACCTCGACGCTGAAGGAAGGCATCTCGCAGGAGAACGCGAAGAAGATCGGCAAGATCATCCGCGACGAGGGCCCCAAGAGCGTGAAGTCGCAGATCCAGGGCGACGAGCTGCGGGTGCAGTCCAAGTCGCGCGACGACCTGCAGGAGGTCCAGCGCCTCCTCAAGGCCGCCGACCTCGACGTCGACCTGCAGTTCACGAACTACCGGTAAGAGCGCGATCCGCTGACGGCGCCGGCCCTGGCATCCGCTGGGTCGGCGCTTCCCGTCACGGCAGCTTCGGCGCCTGCGGCACGGAGTCGGCGGCGGGGATCTCCACATCCACCGACCGAGGAGCGCGAGGATCGGCGCTGACACCCCGCCGCTGCCCGCTCGACCCGGATGCCGCCTTGTCCTCGTCGGTCTTGTCCTCCTCGACCTGGATCGGGTGCGCCGTGGCGTAGGCATCCTGCCGGATACCGGTGACCTGCCACGAAACTTCGACGTTGCCGTGATCGGTACGGATCTCGAAGGAGTTGCCGGAGACCTTTCGCGACACGATCGCCTGGGCGAACTGCCCGATGACGGTGAGCTGATACCGCGGATCGCGGTTGAGAGCGTCGAAGTAGTCGGGGAGATCGACCGTGGCATGCCCATCGGCGTCGGTCGTCACGATCCCGTTGTAGACGTTCATCATGTCCGGCGACTCGACGAACGAATGCAACAGCCACTTGTTGTCCGGGTCGAGCGGGTGGTCGATCTTGAAGGATCCCGCGCTCTTGCTGAGCGTGCCGTTCACGTGCACACGCCCCTGGGCGAAGACCGCGAAGCCGTCGGGGCTACTGGTCGTCGCGTACACGCCGTAGTTCTGCCCCGTCGTGGCGGTGCCGACGCCGTACAGGCCCCAGGACGTGCCCTGTCCCCAGACTCCGACGTATCCGGAGTCGCCACGGACACCGGCCGTACCGCCGCCGGTCCCGTAGACCGCGTACTGCCCGCCCTCGGCGAGGAGAGCTTGGGCTTGCCCGGAGACGGCGGCCTGCGCGTAGACGCCGATCCGTCCGCTCGCGATCAACCCGTTGGCGGCGCCCGAGCCTCCGGCGAGCAGGCCGGTCGTGCCGCCGAAATATCCGCCGACGCTGTCACCCAGCCCGACCACGCCGTAGTAGCCCGTCTGCCCGAGGACGCCGCCAGTCTTTCCCGACCCCACGACGCCGTAGTCGTTCGTCGATGTGCCCTTGACGCCGGCCCCGCTGGTCGAGCTCCCGACGACGCCCGCGCCTGCGGCAGCACTCGCTGAGATCGTCGCGGACGATGCGGCTGTGCTCGTGGACGAGGCCTGGATCGCCGTCCCGCCCGTCTTCACCTGCAGTTTCGCCGTCGGGGTGGTCACCCCGATGCCCACATTCCCGTTCGCGAGGATCCGCATGCGTTCGGCGTTCGAGGTCGCCCCCGAGGCACGCGTCTTGAAGATCAAGGGGGCGCCGGCCGTGGTGGGCCCGAGGAAGTTGGAACCGTCCGTCGAGACGCCGGAATTGCCGCCGAGGAGCCACGCCGTGGTTCCCGGAGCGGCTTCGGCCGGCGAGGCGGACGCTGCACTCACGGCTCCGGCTACACCCGCGGCCGCTCCCACGAGCAGCAGCCGACGGGGGAGGCCGGACGGAGGAGCAGCGGGTGGTGTCGTCGCGGGCATGGGGAAAGCTCCTTTCATGTCGGATGCCGCCGAGGGTAGGGTCACTTGCCACTCGTGGCAAGGAAAACTCCTCCGACCCACCCCGGGGCACAGCCACGACCGCCATCGGAGGATTGATAAGGTGCGATCCGTCACTCGCCGCCCGAATCACGAAGGAACGCCATGGCCGTCCGCGTCGATCTGAACGTCTCGCTCGACGGGGTCGCCGCGCCCGCCGACATGTCGCCCGAGAATCCGATGGGGGCCGATTGGGGCCTGCTCGTCGCGGACTACATGGCGACGCGCACGTTCCTCGCGCGGGTGTTCGGCGACACCTCCGGTGCCGGCACGACCGGGGTCGACGACCGCTACGCCGCCGCCTACTTCGAGGGCGTCGGCGCCGAGGTGATGGGCGCGGGGATGTTCGGCATCCACTCGTTCCCCGACGATCCGCAGTGGCGCGGATGGTGGGGCGACGAGCCGCCGTTCCGGGTGCCCGTCCTGGTGCTGACCCACCGTGAACGCGCGTCGATCGAGTTCGCGAACGGTACGCGATTCGACTTCGTCGACGCCGACATCGCGGATGCCGTGCGCCGGGCGACCGAGCTGGCGGGCGACGCCGACGTGCGCATCGGTGGCGGGGTGTCCACGGTCCGCTCGGCCCTCGCCGCGGGGCTCGTCGATCGCCTCCATGTCGCGATCCGCCCAGTGATCCTCGGGCGCGGCACGCGGCTGTGGGACGGCCTGGAGCACCTCCACGCCGACTACCGTGTCACGTCGGAGGTCGCCGAGAGCGGTGTCGTGCACGTGACGTTCGAGCGGTGAGGACACCCGACGGGCTGCCCACGTGCCCGACCTGCGGCGACCCGCTGCGGTTCGAGGTGCTCGACGACGAGCGCTTCCTCGTGGCGTGGTCGTGCGTGACCTGCGGGCTCATCCGCACGACCGAGCCGACCTGAAGCGTCAGTTGATGATCTCGGCGTTCTCGTCGCGCATCCGCGCGAGGCGTGTCCGCCACGCGGCGAGCGCCTCGGGGGTCAGCCGCGTCCAGTCGTCACGCTCGGCGACGATGCGCAGGGGCGCCGCGCTCCGGTAGGACCGGGTCGGATTGCCGGGGAATTTCTTGTCGGTCACGTTGGGGTCGTTCTCCCACTCCCCCGTCGGCTCGACCTCGTAGACCCGCGGCGGACCGTCGCCGGGGATGATCTCGGCGGCGAGCCCCGCGCCGTCCAGGACCGCCGTGAAGTAGATGTGGTTCATCACGACCTCGGGGCGGTAGTTCGACCGGAGTCCGGGGATCAGCAGATCTCCGACCTTCAGGTCGGCCTTCGTCCCGTGGAAGAAGGGGCCGGCGTCCATGCGTGCTCCTCTCAGCCGCGCAGGCTGTCGTCGCGCCATTCCACCACGACGACCTCGCCACGCGCCGCCCGTTCCTCCCGCTCGCGGAGTTCGACGCGACGGATCTTTCCCGAGATCGTCTTGGGGAGTTCCGCGAACTCGATCCTCCGGAGCCGCTGGAACGGGGCGAGGTTCTCCCGCGCGAAGCGGAGGATCTCCAGCGCGACCTCCTCGCCCGGTTCGTGACCGGATGCCAGCACCACGTACGCCTTCGGAACCGACAGCCGCAGCGCGTCGGGAGCGGGGACCACGGCGGCCTCGACCACCGCGGGATGCTCGATGAGCACGCTCTCCAGCTCGAACGGGCTGATCTTGTAGTCCGACGACTTGAACACGTCGTCGGTGCGCCCGATGTAGGTGATGCTCCCGGTCTCGTCGCGGCGGGCGACGTCGCCGGTGTGGAAGAGACCGTCGGCGAAGGCATCCGCGTTCCGGGCGGGGTCGCCGACGTAGCCGGTCATGAGGTTGAGGGGGCGCTCCGTGAGGTCGAGGCAGATCTCCCCCTCGTCGGCGAACTCCCCCGTCAGGGGATCGACGATCACGACCGGGCAACCGGGCAGGGGCCGTCCCATCGACCCCGGGACGAGGTCGGCGCCGGGGGTGTTCGCGACGATCGCCGTCATCTCCGTCTGGCCGTAGCCGTCGCGGATGTCGAGCCCCCACGCGCGCTGCACGTGCGCGATCACCTCGGGGTTCAGCGGCTCGCCGGCGGACACGACTTCGCGGAGCGCCCCGCGCCGGCCCGTCAGGTCGGCCTGGATGAGCATGCGCCACACGGTCGGCGGGGCGCAGAAGGTCGTGACGCGGTCGCGCTCGAGCTCGGCCAGCAGCCGCTCGGCCGAGAACCGAGAGTAGTTCAGCGCCAGAACGGTCGCCCCGGCGATCCACGGGGCGAAGAAGCAGCTCCACGCGTGCTTCGCCCAGCCCGGGGAGCTGATGGCGAGGTGCACGTCACCCGGCTCGAGCCCGAGCCAGTACATCGTCGAGAGGTGCCCGACCGGGTACGACGCGTGCGTGTGCTCGACGAGCTTGGGCTTGGACGTCGTCCCCGACGTGAAGTAGAGCAGCAGACGATCGTCGGCGATGGTTCCCGGATGCCGCGCCGGCTCGGCATCCTGAGCGAAGGCGTCGTCGTACGACACCCAGCCCGGGTGGGTTCCGCCCACGACGATGCGGCCGAGGCCCTCGGGCAGGTCGTCGAACTTGTCGGCATCCGCGGAACCGACGATCACGTGCCGGATCTCGGCCCGCTCGATGCGGTCGGCGAGGTCCCCGGGGCCGAGGGCCGTCGTCGTGGGCGCGATGACCCCGCCGAGCTTCATGATCGCCAGCATCGACTCCCACAGCTCGACCTGGTTGCCGAGCATCAGCAGCACCGCGTGCCCCTTGCGCACGCCCCGGGATGCCAGCCACGCGGCGAGCTGATCCGAACGGCGCGCCAGTTCGTCGAACGTCCGCTCGTGGTGGGTCTCGTCGTCGTCGACCACGACCAGGGCCGCTCCGTGGTTCCCGCGCGCCATCGGATCGAACCAGTCGATCGCCCAGTTGAACGGCCCCTCGAACCGCGGCCACGAGAAGGACGCCGCGCGCGCGGGATCGGTGCGGGCGGCGAGGAGGAGGTCGCGTGCGGCGCGGTACAGCTCCGTGGGGGTCGTCGAGGTCATGGGGCTCCTTGGTCGACCTCTACGCTAACCACCCCGACCACCGCTCGAGCGCGGAGTACGCGGCATCCCGGGCGTCCGGGCGGGACAGGAAGACGTCGTGGAGCGCCCCGTCGATGCGCGCGATCGTCACCTCCCGCGCGATGCGCGTGGCCGCGCGGGCGATGTCGTCGACGACGAGCACCGAGTCGCTCGAGAGCATCGCGTCGCTCCAGCTGAGCGCCGAGGTCGACCGCTTCGATAGCAGCACGAGCGCGGGGCAGCCGATCTCGACCCCGGATGCCACCCGCGCGTGGCCGGCGACCACCGCGGCGAGCCAGCCCGGGTGGGTCGGGAATCCGCGCTCGGGTCGCCACCCGTCGGGGCTGTCGGGGAGCGTGCCGACCTCGCGCTGCGCGCGCGTGTAGAACCCGAGGTCGACGGCGGGGTGCGTGCCGAGCGGATCGATTCGCGCGCGGGCGTTGAGGATCGGAGCAAGGGCCTGGCGGCCGAGCGGGCCCAGCTGCAACTCCAGCCACGGGCTGTTGAGCACGACGGCGTGCGCGCGCCCCGGATGCCGCGCCGCCCACAGCGTCAGCGTCAGTCCGCCCGTGCTGTGCCCCAGGAGCACGAGGCGCCGACCGTGCGCTTCGGTGCCCATGGCATCCAGGGCGGCCTCGATGTCGATGTCGTACACGTCGAGCGCGGCGACGTAACCCCGTGTCTGCCCCGGACGGATGCTGCGCCCGTACTTGCGCAGGTCGAGCGCGTGGAACCGGGCGCCCCGATCGGTGAAGAAGCGCGCGAGACCCGTCTGGAAGAAGTAGTCCGACCAACCGTGCACGTACAGCACGTCGACGTCGCGCCACGGTCCGAACAGGCGCGCGCCGGGGTGCGGCATCGCCCGCACGAGCGTCGCGACGACCTCGCCCTCGTCGTCGCTCCCCAGCGGCAACGTCTGCTGCTCGAAGCCGGGCTCGAGGATGTCCGGATGCCACTCCCCCATGGCCACAGCCTAGAG
The DNA here is from genome assembly GCF_030056775.1 of Microbacterium sp. IEGM 1404. Lineage (NCBI taxonomy): Bacteria > Bacillati > Actinomycetota > Actinomycetes > Micrococcales > Microbacteriaceae > Microbacterium > Microbacterium sp. IEGM 1404. The sequence continues at coordinate 322,797 of NZ_JASHKP010000002.1, forward strand.
CGGGGTCGTCAGGCGTGCTGCTGCTCGCGCGCGGCGCGCTCCTTGGCCCGCTCCAGCGCGCGCTTCCGCGCGGTGCGGGCGTCCTCCTCCAGCTTCTCGGCCTTGGCCTCGTCGCGGGTGAGGTTCACGCCCGTCTCCGGGTCGAACAGGTGCAGCGAGTCCGGGGAGAACCACAGGCGCGCGGCATCCCCCGCGCGGATCCCGCTCATGGCATCCAGCGCCACGACGAGTTCGGTGCGCAGGCTCTCGCCGTCGAGGTCTCGATCGAGCTCCGACAGCTTGTCCTTCACCGTCGCATCGGTCTCATAGGGAACGTAGGCGTACAGCACCTCGCCGAGCCACTCGGTCATCTCGATGTCGAGCTCGGCGGTGACTCCCCCGTCGAGGTCGCGCTCCGTGGCGTCGGCGTCCTCGAACGCGTCGGGACGGATGCCGACGATCACGAGGTCGCGCCCCTCGACGGCCTTCCGCAGCCGATCGTCCAGCGGGACGTCGGCGATGGGGAGCCGGAGCGTGTCCCCGTCGACGGTCCCACTGAGGAAGTTCATCGGCGGTGACCCGATGAAGCCGGCGACGAACAGGTTCACCGGCTGGTCGTAGAGCCCGCGGGGGCTGGCGACCTGCTGCAGCTCGCCGCGGCGCAGCACCGCCACGCGGTCGCCCAGGGTCATGGCCTCGGTCTGGTCGTGCGTGACGTACACGGTCGTGATGCCAAGCGAACGTTGCAGGCGCGCGATCTCGGTGCGCATCTGGCCGCGCAGCTTCGCGTCGAGGTTCGACAGCGGCTCGTCGAAGAGGAAGGCACTGGCGTTGCGCACGATCGCGCGGCCCATCGCCACGCGCTGACGCTGACCGCCGGAGAGGTTCGCGGGCTTGCGCTCGAGGTGCTCGTCGAGCTCGAGGAGCTTCGAGGCGCGGCGGACGCGCTCGTCGATCTCCTTGTCGTCGAGGTCGCTGGATTTCAGCCGCATCGGGAACGCGATGTTCTCGTACACGGTGAGGTGCGGGTAGAGCGCGTAGTTCTGGAACACCATGGCCAGGTTCCGGTCCTTGGGCGCCTTGTCGTTGACGACCTGATCGTCGATCCTCAGTTCGCCGTCGGAGATGTCCTCCAGGCCGACGATCATGCGCAGCAGCGTCGACTTGCCGCAGCCCGACGGCCCCACGAGGATCACGAACTCGCCGTCGGCGATGTCGAGGTCGACGCCCTTGACCGCCGTGAAGCCGTCGTCGTAGGTCTTGACGATCCGGTTGAGGGTGATGGATGCCATGGACTGTCTCCTTAGCCTTTGACGGCGCCCTGCGTGAGACCGGACACGATCCGGCGCTGGAAGATCACGACGACGATGACGATGGGGATGGTGACGACGATCGCGGCGGCGGAGATCGCGCCGGTGGGTTCCTCGAACTGCGAGGCCCCGGTGAAGAACGACAGGGCCGCCGGCACCGGGCGGGCGGCATCCGTCGAGGTCAACGAGATGCCGTAGACGAAGTCGTTCCAGGCGATGAAGAACGCGATGATCGCGGTCGTGAACACGCCGGGCGCGGCCAGCGGCACGACGGTCTTGCGGAACGCCTCGAACGGGGTCGCGCCGTCGACCTGCGCAGCCTGCTCGAGCTCCCACGGGATCTGACGGAAGAAGGCGGCGAGGGTCCAGATCGAAATGGGAAGCGTCAACGACAGGTACGGGATGATGAGCCCGAGCCAGGTGTCGTACAGCCCGATAACCCGCCACAGGTTGAACAGCGGCGTGACGATCGACACGATCGGGAACACCGACACCGCCAGCGCGGTGGTGAGGATGATCCGCTTCCCGGGGAAGTCCAGTCGGGCGATCGCGTAGGCGCAGAGGGTCGCGAGCACCACCGCGATGAACGTCGCGATGAGCGAGATGCCGATCGAGTTGCGCAGCGCCGGGAGGAACAGGTCCTGGGCGCTGCCGCCGGGAGCGAGGATCGTCGCGTAGTTGTCGAGCGTCCACTCCTGGGGCAGCAGCGTGCCGGAGAAGAGCCCCGCCGGGGTCCTGAAGGACGTCATCGCGATCGAGAAGACCGGGAAGAGCGACCACACGAGCACGACGGCGATGATCACGAGCCACGTGATCCGCTGGGGCCAGGTCATCGCGCGCATCACCCATTCCTCCCGGCCGACAGATCGACTTTGAAGCCCTTGATGAACATGCCGGCGATGATGAGCACGCTGAGGAACAGCAGCACCGAGATCGCCGATCCGAGACCGATCTCCAGGCGCCCGATCGAGGTGTTGTACGCCAGCAGCGACAGCGCCTCGGTGTTGTTGGCACCCGCGGTCATGATGAAGATGTTGTCGAAGATGCGGAACGCCTCGAGGGTGCGGAACAGCACGGCGACCATGATCGCGGCCTTCATGTTCGGCAGGATCACGCGGCGCAGCACCTCCCACGGGGTGGCGCCGTCGACCTTCGCCGCCTCCTCCAGATCGCCCGGCACCTGCGCGAGGCCAGACAGCAGCAACAGCGAGATGAACGGGGTCGTCTTCCACACCTCGCTGAGGATGATCACGACCAGCGACGTGTTCTGCGCGGCGAACCAGTTCAGGTTCTCGTCGAACCCGGGGATCCACGACAGCCAGTTGTTGACGTACCCGCCGGAGTTGATGTCGAAGGCGTAGAAGAAGGCGAAGGCCGACACGACGGTGATGATCCCGTAGGGCACGAGGATCGCCGTGCGGGCGAAGCCCCGCAGCTTCTTGATCGCGCGGTGCATCACGAGCGCGAAGCCGAAGCCGATGACGAGCTCCAGCAGCACCGTCACCACGGTGATGAACAGCGTCACCCCCATCGACTGCCAGAACGCCGGGTCGCCGAGGATCACCTGGTAGTTGCGGAACCAGATGAACTCCCGGTCGTCGGGGGCGGTCAACCGCAGGCTGAACAGCGAGTCCCACAGCGCCTGCACGATCGGGTACAGCGTGACCAGCAGCATGATGCCGAACGCCGGTCCCGCCAGCATCCACCCGAGACGTGCCTCCGCGCGGGCGCGGTCGGAGCGCTTCTTGTGGGGTTTCGCGGCCTCCTGCGGCCGCGCGTTCTCGGTCCTCGGCTTTCCGGCCGAGGCGATCTCCGTCGTCACAGCAGCCTCTCCCCTCTCAGCACCGCGAGGATGAAATCGGTCGAGGTCTGCGGCGTCGAGTCGGGGCTCACCGCGGTGGGCGGATGCCACGTGCGCTGCAGACCGATCGAGATCTCGTTGTAGTACGGCGTCTGCGGACGCGGCGCGCCCAGGTCGAGCGATTCCTTGATGGTGTCGGCCATCGGGAACTTCTCCTGCACCTCCGGGTCGTCGTACGCTGCGGCGTTCGACGGCGGGTTGCCGTTGGTGACGAAGTACTGCGCCTGGTTCTCGGGGCTCACGATGCACGCCACCGCCTGCCACGCGAGGTCGGTGTGCGCGCTGTATGCCCCGACGCCGAGGTTGATGCCTCCCACCGGCGGCGCCGCCGGGGTTCCGGCATCCACTCGGGGGTAGACCGCCCAGCCGAGGTCGTCGACCACCTCGGGGGCCGCGCCCTGCATGGCGGGGTACACGAAGGGCCAGTTCACCATGAAGGAGCCGTCGTCGCCCTGGAACAGGTTCATGCTGGCGTTCTCGTCCGCGGTCGGCAGCCCCGATCCGCCGAGGCCCGACGCACCGATCCGATTGATGATGTCGGCGGCCTTCTTGCCGGCGTCGGTGTCGAGTCCGAGCTGCATCTCGTCGGGCTTGGCATCCGGGTCCTCGAGGATCTTGCCGCCCGCCGAGGCGACGAGCGCGTTGATCCACACCGTCAGGGATTCCGCGAGGGCGCCCTGGACGCCCAGCTTCTTGTCCTGGTCCTCGGCGGCCTGGATGACCTGGTCCCACGTCACCGGCTGAGTCATGTCGAGTCCCGCCGCCTCGGCGACGGACTTGCGGTACCAGAGCAGCTGCGTGTTGGCCCAGAACGGGACCGTCACGAGCTCGTCCTTCCAGCTCGCCGACTGCACGGCCCCCTGCACCACCCCGTCGGTGTTCCGCAGATCCTCGGGCACCGGCGCCAGGAAGCCGGGCTCGGCCAGCTCGGGGATGAACGGCGGATCCAGGCTCATGATGTCCAGCGACCGGTCGCTCGCCGCCAGCCGCCGAGCCAACTGCTCGCGCTGCGACGCCGCATCCCGCGGGAGCAGCGACGTTTGGATGCGGTACGCCCCGTCGGCGGCCTCGGTGCAGGATGCCGCGATCTCGGCCTGACCGCCGTCGTCGGGGTTGATGTACCACGTGAGGGTCGGCACCCCATCACCCGCCGAGCAGGCTCCGAGCGTCCCCGCCAGCACGAGGGCCGAGACCCCGGCCGCGATCCGTATCACCCTTCGCATCCGGCCCCCTCGCCTCGGTGCGCGGGCGATGCTGCCCGGCGTCGTGCGTTCCATCCTGCCGAGGGGGCTCGGATGCGGTCGCGAGGGTTGCCCCGGCGGCGGGGAGGGTGTTACTCGCGCGCGGGGGCGTGCTGCGGGGTGAGGCGCGCTTACTCGCCGCGCGAGACGCGGATCATCTCGTCGCGCGGGACGACCTTGATGCGCGCGCGCTCGTGCGGAGCGCCGAGGGCGATCTCGTGCTCGTCGAGCCGGTGCCAGCCGGCGAGGTCGGTCCAGCGCACTCCGCGCTCGGCCAGGAGCGCGGGGATCGCCTCCTCCTCGGGGTGTGCGGGGCGCCACCACTCGGCCTGGTCGTTGATGACGTGGCGCACCGTCTCCATGGCATCCGACTTGGTGTGGCCGATGAGGCCGACGGGTCCGCGCTTGATCCACCCGGTGGCGTAGAGGCCCGGGATCCGCTCGTTCGAGTCGGATGCCAGCACCTGGCCCTCGTGGTTCGGGATCACGCCGTGACGCTCGTCGAACGGCACGTCGGCCAGCGGCGAGCCGAAGTAGCCGACGGCGCGGTAGATCGCCTGGATCGCGACCTCGCGGATCTCTCCGGTGCCGATGACGCCGCCCTCGGCGTCGGGCTTCGTGCGCTCGTACCGGAACGCGGCCACGCGGCCGTCGGCATCCGTCACGACTTCAACGGGCTTCGCCCAGAAGTGCAGGTGCAGGCGGCGGGAGGCCTCTCCCCCGGCGTTGTTCACCCCCGGGCGGGTGCGCCACTGCTGCAGCACGCGGTCGATGACCTTGACCTGCTTGTTGGTCTGGATCGCCGTGAGCGAGGCCTCGTCGTAGTCGAAGTCCTCGTCGTACACGACCATGTCGACATCGCGGAGCTCGCCCAGTTCACGCAGCTCGAGCGGGGTGAACTTCACCTGCGCGGGGCCACGACGACCGAACACGTGCACGTCGGTGACGGGCGAGGCCTTGAGCCCCTGGTACACGTTGTCGGGCACCTCGGTGGGCAGCAGGTCGTCGGCGTGCTTGGCGAGCATGCGCGTGACGTCGAGGGCGACGTTGCCGTTGCCGATCACGGCGACAGACTCGGCCTCCAGCGGCCACTCGCGAGGGACGTCGGGGTGGCCGTCGAACCAGCTGACGAAGTCGGCGGCGCCGTAGGACCCCTTCGCGTCGATGCCGGGGATGTCGAGGTCGGCGTCGCGGATCGCGCCGGTGGCGAAGATCACGGCGTTGTAGTGCTGCTTGAGGTCGTCGAGCGTGATGTCGGTGCCGAAGTCGACGTTGCCGAAGATCCGGATGTCGCCCCGGTCGAGCACCTCACGGAGAGCGGTGATGACGCCCTTGATGCGCGGGTGGTCGGGGGCCACGCCGTAGCGCACCAGGCCGTACGGGGCGGGGAGTTGCTCGAACAGGTCGATCGACACGTCGAACTCGCGCTCGGCCTTCAGCAGGATGTCGGCGGCGTAGATGCCCGCGGGTCCGGCGCCGACGATGGCAAGGCGCAGCTTCGTCATGGAGATCCTCTCGATCGCGATCGGGGGGTGGGAAAAAGTCAGGCGGAGCGGTCGGCCACCGCGCGGGCGAACCGCGTCAGGGCCTCGCGGACGGCGCCGTCCGGAAGGGGCGCGAGGGCATCGATCGCCTCTTGCGACCACCGGTGGGCGAGGTCCAGCGTCTCGCGCGTGGTCTCGTGCTCGCGCAGCTCCGTGAGCGGATCGTCGAGGATCGCGGGATCCGCGCCGGCGGCGATCCGGTCCTGCCCCTCGTCGATGCGCGCGCGCAGATCGGCCGAGGCCTGATCCGACCGGTGACCGAGCAGCAGGTACGGCATGGTCGGCACGCCCGCGCGCAGGTCGGTGCCGGGCACCTTGCCCGTCTCGGACGGGTCGGGCGACAGGTCGATCACGTCGTCGAGCAGCTGGAAGGCGACCCCGGCCTTCTCTCCGAAGACGACCATCGGGGCCTCGAACTCCTCGGGCGCGCCCGAGTAGATCACGCCCGACTGAGCGGCGGCGGCGATGAGCGACCCGGTCTTGTCGGCGAGGACGCGCAGGTAGAACTCGACGGGCTCGTCGCCCTCCTGCGGGCCGACGGTCTCGTGCATCTGACCGAGGACGAGCCGCTCGAACGTGTCGGCCTGCAGCTGGATCGCGCGCTCGCCGCGCCGGGCCATGAGCTGACTGGCGCGGGAGAAGAGGAGGTCGCCGGTGAGGATGGCGATGTTGTTGCCCCACACCGTCTGGGCGCTGGGCACGCCGCGGCGCTTGTCGGCGCCGTCCATGACGTCGTCGTGGTAGAGCGAACCGAGGTGCGTCAGTTCGAGGGCCGTGGCCACCTCGACGACCTCGGGCGTCGTGCCTCGACCGAGCTGCGCGGTGAGGATCGCGAGCATCGGGCGCACGCGCTTCCCGCCCGCCTCGTACAGGTATCGGGCGGTGACGTCGGCGAGCTTGTCGGCGCTGCGCACCTCACGCTCGAGGGTGCTCTCGACGAGGTCGAGGCCGGCCTCGACGGTGGACAGCAGGGTGCGCGCGCGCAGCCCGCCGAAGATGCGGTCACTCAGGCCCAGCTTGCCCGACAGGCGGGTGCCGGCCGCGGGCGGTCTCGGGGTCACGGTTTCAGCCTATCCTGGCGCGGTCCGGGGCAGCCGCCGGTATCTCGACGGTTGACAGCGCGCGCCCCCGCGGCGTCACGCCCCGGGGTTCGTCCCGCGGTGGAGGGCCACGATGCCGAAGGTGAGGTTGCGGTACGCCACGTCGACCCACCCGGCATCCCGCATCCACGCCGCCAGCGTCGGCTGGTCCGGCCAGTCGCGGATGGATTCGTTGAGGTAGTCGTACGCCTCGGCGTTGGAGCTCACCGCCTTCGCCACGGTCGGGAGCACCCGGTCGTTGTAGAAGCGGTAGAGGCCGTTGAACGCGCGGGACGGCGGGTGCGAGAACTCGCACACCACGATGCGCCCGCCGGGCTTCGTGACCCGGCGCAGTTCCCGCAGCGCGCGGCGCGGGTCGTTGACGTTGCGGAGTCCGAACGACATCGTCACCGCGTCGAACTCCCCGTCCTGGAACGGCAGGTCGGTGGCATCCGCCTGCACGAACTCGAGGTTCGGGACGTTCCCGTGGCGACGTCGCCCCTCGGCGATCATCCCGCGGGAGAAGTCGGCCGCGACGACGTGGGCGCCGCTGGGGACGAACGCCATCGACGACGTGCCGGTGCCGGCGGCGAGGTCGAGGATCCGCTCGCCTCGCTTCGGAGCGACGGCCTTCAGGGTGGCCACGCGCCAGAACCTGTCGTTGCCGAGACTCAGCACCGAGTTGGTGCGGTCGTAGGCCGCGGCCACCTGGTCGAACATTCCGCTGACGCGCTGGGGGTCCTTGCCGAGATCGGCGCGGTTCGGGTCGCTGCTCACCCGTCGAGTCTAGGCGCGGCCGGACTCGCCGTCCCCGGCTTGCGCGAGGTCGGCCAGACGCTGCAGCCAGGGCCCCGTGACGTCGTCCGAGAAGGGCGCCTCCCGGTCGCGCACCCGGCGCTCCAGGTCGACGGCCACGGACTCGAGGTGCGTGACGACGTCGGCCGGGTAGCCGTACCGCACCCGATGCTCGTCCCACTCGTCGCGGTCGTCGATCCACGTGCCCCGCTCGTCGGTGCGCCGCACCACGTCGAGGTCCATGTCGATCCCCACCGGGGCGCCGTCGTCGTCCCACCCGGCATCCCACGCGAGATCGATGTAGACGGCGACCGGATGCGGGGCGGCGTTGTGCGTGAAGGCCCAGTCGCCGCTAGCCGGGACGAGGGTGACGTTGGGCTCGCGGCAGACGAACTCCCGGCCGGGGCGGACGCTGCGCCACCCGATCTGCTGGCCGAACCAGTCGCCCCAGTCGTCGCTGCCGAGGTAGACGCAGTCCTGCTCCCAGTGCGGGGACCCGTCCCACTTGCGCCAGCGGAACACGAGCCGGGTGCCGGGTGCGGGTCGGGAGGTCATGCCGCGAGTCTAAGTCGCGGCGCATGCACGACAGGTGACGGTGCTGGCGTCCTGGCGCTTCCATGCCCCGAGTCTCAGTCGCGGTCTACTGTGGAAAGGTGCAGCAACCGGCGGATGACCTCGTCCCGCGTCTGCGCGTCGTCACGCGCGAACTCTCCCCCATGGACGACGTCCTCGACTACACGACGGGCTACGACCCGCTGTTCTGGAGCCGCCGAGGAGAGTCGCTCGCGGGCTTCGGCGACCTGCTGACGCTGCGGTACACCGGCGCGCAGCCGGGCGACGCGACGATCGCGGATCGCTGGCGCCGGATCGCCGCCGCCGCCGACATCGACGACCCCCTGGGCCTGCCCGGTACGGGGCTCGTGGCCTTCGGCTCGTTCGTGTTCGACCCCCGGTCGGAGCGCGAGAGCATCCTGCGGGTTCCCGGCACGATAGTGGGACGCCACGGCGGTCGCGCGTGGGTCACGCGGCTGGCCTTCGCCGACACCCCCGACGAGCCCGAACCCGAGCTGCCGCCCCGCTCCCCGTTCGGTCCGCACTGGTCGGCCACGCTCGGTCCCGGGAGGCAGACCGCCGAGGGATACCAGGAGGCCGTGCACCACGCCGTCGAGGCGATCGGAGTGGGAAAGGTGCGGAAGGTCGTGCTCGCGCGCGACATCGTCGGCACGATCCCCGCCGGGTCCGACCGGCGCCGTCTCGTGCGGTCGCTGCTGGAGGGCTACCCCGACTGCTGGGTGTTCGCCGTCGACGGCCTCATCGGCGCCAGCCCCGAGACGCTCGTCACCGTCTCGCGCGGCACCGTCACCGCCCGGGTCCTCGCCGGGACCACGGCCCGCGGAGGCGACGCCGACAGCGATGTCGCCGCGGCGCTCGCCCTCACCGAGAGCGCGAAGGACCAGGAGGAGCACCGGTTCGCCGTGCAGAGCGTCCTCGCCGCGCTCCGCCCGCACACCTCCGCCCTCGCGGCCGCCGAGCAGCCCTTCACGCTGAAGCTCCCGAACGTCTGGCACCTGGCGACCGACGTCGAGGGCGAGCTGTCGGAAGCGGCATCCTCTCTCGACCTCGTCGCCGTGCTCCACCCCACCGCCGCGGTCGCCGGAACCCCCACCGCGGTGGCCATGGACGTCATCCGCCGCCTCGAGCCCTTCGACCGCGGGCGCTACGCCGGGGCCGTCGGGTGGATCGGCGCGTCGGGCGACGGCGAGTGGGCCATCGCCCTGCGCTGCGCGCAGATCGACCCCGCCGCCCCCGCATCCCCCACCGCGACGATCACCGCATACGCGGGCGCCGGGATCGTCGCCGAGAGCGTGCCCGAATCGGAGCTGCTCGAGACCCGCGTGAAGTTCCGGCCGATCGTCGAGGCCCTGGCCTAGACCGGACGCGACGATCAGCCTCGGTTGAGAACGCGGCGTCGTCGGAGATGGCGGGGCGCGTAGAGGTCTCCAAGGAGCTCGAGGAGCTCGGAGCGCTCCTCCGGCAGCGGCCCACCGAGCAGGGTCGCCGCGCCGTGCGGGCCGATGAGTTCGCACCCCAGACGGTTGGCCACGACTTCGCACGGCTCCCCCTGTAGAAACGTCGTCGCCAGCTCCCGGTACACCGGGATGTCGATGAGGGGAACGGCTCGCAGGGCGGCGGTACTCGGCGCACGGGCGAGTAGCGCGAGAACGGGCAGATGCCGCGCGCCGGCTTCGGGAGGGACCCAGACGGGCAGGCTCACGAGGTAGACGTCGGGCGGCCGAAGGCGATCCGGAGCATCCGCGAGCGCGGCCGTCGGCATCGCCCCGGTCCCGCCGAAAAGGTCATGAGCCGCGCCGAACACGAACTCTTGAAGTCTCTCGATGTCGTCCAGCTGCGCCTGCGCTCGCACGAACTCCTGCTCCGGGATCCGCGACCCCTGGCGGAAGACGAGCACGGTATGCGCGTCGATGAGCATTCCCGGGGAGGCCAGCGTGTTCATGTAGCGCTCCAGCTGCAGGAAGTCGGGCGAATCGCCCCAGTCGCCCGACGTGGGCCGGCGAATCGCCAGCTTGATCTCCGCAGCGATCAACGGTGTGTCACCGACGCAAAAAGCGAAGTCGACGAAACCGCGGCCCACCGGGTACTCGGCTCGCGTGCTCAGCTGAACGGCGGGGAAGCGCTCCGCCTGGCCGATGAACCGCACCAGGGGTTCTACGACGTATTCCGATACCTTCGCCTCCAGCGAGAGCGCTCCGCTCGCCAACCCCACCCACTGGGGGAAAGACATCTTCTTCGGGTCGGGGAGATCCGGCGAGCCGGACGGGACACGGACGATGCGATCCACAAAATCCTGCTCGTGCGGGTGGCGGGCGGTGATCGACACCCCTTCGAGCGCCCGGGGGGTGAGGTAGTGGCCGGAGCGCCCCCGGAGCAGAAGGTGACCGGATGCCGCTTCGCGAAGGGCCGCATAGGGCACCGGTTCGATCTCGACGGGCGGTGTCAGATAGGCCCACCATTGATGCCGATCGACCGGACGGGCCGCGGCCACATCGAGGTCCGTCCGCCAGAAAGGCCGCGAGGCGAGCCGCGCCACGAAACAGGCTGCCTTGCGGGGCGCCCGGAAGTACAGAAGTACGAGGTCGCCGATCTCGCCGTTCTTCGGGGCGGTCCACAGGCTGTCGTAGATACCGACGGCCCCTTCTTCGCGGGCCTCTTGGAGGTCTTCCGCCGTCCAATACGACTCTTCGTCCCCCATCAACAGCCATCCGTTCTGCGGGGCCAGCTGGACCGGATCGTCCTCGTCTCGCACGGCCGCCGGCGCTTCTGCGACCGCGTCGAGCTCCCACGCATGGGTGAACGAGCGGATGTCACTGATCAACGCGTCGACGCCGAGGCTATGGACGGGCCGTTCGAACACGAGACGCGGAAGGACGACATCGCCTTCATCGTCGTCTTCGTCGACGAGAGCCTGAACAACGCCCGAGGCGGGCTGCGGCTGCCGCGTCACCCAGCTGAACACCTCTTCGTCGGTTGCCTCGATGCGCTTCTCGAAGTCGAGGTACGCGCGGATACGGACGCGGCTCCCTCCGTCCTTGACGTTCACGTCGATCAGCACCCCCTCGAAGACGAACTGGACCCACGTCGCGTCTCCGTCGAGGACCTCTAGGGCTCCCCCGATCTGTTCAACGAGCTCATCGAGTGCGGTGTGACGAACGGATCGTTCGTGTCGTGCAGCCATGCGTCCCCCCTGAGTGCCACGAGGGCGCCACACTAGAAGATCCCGTCGAAATCGCGGTGCCCCTCAGGCAAAGGGAGGGTGACGGCCTAGGACTCGGCGAGCCGCTGCTTCTCGGTCGCGACGTCGTAGTCGGCCGCGGGCCATTGCGGGTCGATGTCCGCGAGGGCGTCGATGAGCAGCCGCTGCACGGCGAGCCGGGCGTACCACTTGCGGTCGGCGGGCACGACGTGCCACGGGGCGAGCGGCGTCGAGGTGCGCTCGAGCGCCACCTGGTAGGCATCCATGTACTCGTCCCACAGGGCACGCTCGTCGACGTCGGACGGGTTGTACTTCCAGTGCTTGTCGGGCCGGTCGAGACGGGATGCCAGGCGCTCGCGCTGCTCGTCCTTCGAGATGTGCAGCATGACCTTGACGACCCGGATGCCGAGCTCCGCCGCCTCGGCCTCGAACGCGACGATCGCCCCGTACCGGCGCTCGATCTCGTCGGCCGGGGCGAGGGAGCGGACGCGTCCGATGAGCACGTCCTCGTAGTGCGATCGGTCGAAGACCCCGAGGCGCCCCGCGTCCGGCAGGCGCTTGCGGATCCGCCACAGGAAGTCGTGGGCCAGCTCCTCGGCGGTCGGCTTCTTGAACGAGGCCAGCTCGACTCCCTGCGGGTCGACGGCGCCGACGACGTGCTTGACGATGCCGCCCTTCCCGGCGGTGTCCATCGCCTGCAGCACCAGCAGCACCGACCCCGTCGCCGTGCCGGCGACGCTCTGTGCGAACAGACGCTCCTGCAGGTCGGCCAGCGATGCGACGCCCGCGTCCAGGTCGGCCTTGCCCTGGTCCTTGTCGCCGTCGTAGCCCGGGGTGGACCGGGGGTCGACATCGGCGAGACGGAACCCCGGTGCGACGTTCAGGGCGACGGCGGCGGGCGTGGTCCAACGGCTGTGCGAACTCATCGACACATCGTGCCGCGCCGGAAGACCCTGCGCCAAGAGGTTGACGCCGCGCGGGTCAGCGCTCGAGTGGCACCTCGATCAGCTGGCGACCGCCCGCGGGGGACGTGAGGGCCTGGTCGAGGGCGACGCGCGTCGTCACCCGGCGGTACTCCCAGCCGTACGCGAGGGCGAGCTGCTCGAGCCGGACGTTCTGGGGCGTGTACTGCACGCGCTCCATCGCGTCGGCACCGGCGACGCCGGCGACCTCGAGGCCGTCGAAGATCGTGCCGCCACCGTCGTTGCCGACGATCACCTGAAGCCGCGGCTCGTGCTCCCCCGGGGGAAGGAGGAGCGCCCCCACGTCGTGCAGGAACGCGAGGTCGCCGAGCAGGACGCGCGTGACGCCCGGTCGTTCGTCGTCCTGGCTGGCCAGGGCGACACCGGTCGCGGTCGCGATCGTCCCGTCGATGCCGGCGAGCCCGCGGTTGGCGTGGACGGCCACCTTCTTGCCCCCGAGCAGTTCGTCGGCGACCCGGACGAGACGCGAAGACCCGAACACGAGCCGGTCGTGGGGCCAGGTCGCGCGCCACAGGGCGTCGACGAGGGCCGCACGGTCGACGGGAGCGCGGATCACCGCGACCTCGGCGTTGATCGCGCCGAGTCGCTCGTGGGGAACGGCGGACGACAGCCCGTCCGCGTCGGGAGCGGGAGGGCTCAGATCGACGGCCGCCGCGCGCGACGCTCGCATCCACTCCCCCAGCCACGCGCGGTCCCCGGCACCGTCGGCATCCACGGCGTCCGCCGCCCGGGTCGCCCCGTTGAGGTTGATGGGCTCGCCCGGGCCGCGCACCGCGATCACCTCGACGTCCTCACGTCCGAGCAGGCGCGCGATCTCGCGGCTCAGGGTGGGGTGCCCGAACACGACGACCCGCTCGATGCGGCCACCGAGCGCCGGGTCGCGCAGGAGCGTGCGGTAGGCGTGCACGACGTGTCGGCCGTACCGCGCGCCGCTGACGATCTCGGCGACGAGCGGGAAGCCGCCGCGGTGGGCGAGCTCCTCGGCCGCGGGGCCCGCATCGGCGCCGGCGACCACGATCGTCCGGGGCCCCGGTTCGAGGATCACCGGCGCCTCGGGCTCGGGTGCCACATCCGCGATCCCGATCCCGCCCCCACCCTGGTACAGAGCTCCGGATGCCTCGTCGGCGGCCGGATCACCGGGCGCAGCGGGTCGCGTCGCACGGTCCACGAGCCACGCCGGGGCGGCACCCGCGAGTGGTTCGCGCAGAGGGACGTTGAGATGGACGGGACCGGCCGGGCGCATGCCCTCTCCCAGCGCCGCGGCGAGCGCCGTCGCGGCGACCGCGTCGAACGCGGCGGTCTGGGGGCCGGTGGCATCCGGATCCACGGTGTCGGGGACGGAGAGATCGGCCTCGAACCGGGTCGTCGAATGGAAGAGCCCGGGCTGCCGGGTGGTCTGGTTCGCGCCGACGCCGCGCAGCTCCGGGGGACGGTCGGCGGTGAGGAGCAGCAGCGGAACGCCGGAGTGGTGGGCCTCCAGGGCGGCGGGCAGCAGGTTCGCGACCGCCGTGCCGGACGTGCAGATCACGGCGGCGGGCATCCCGGTCTCGCGTCCGATGCCGAGGGCCGTGAACCCCGCGACGCGTTCGTCGATGCGCACGTGCAGGCGCACGAGTCCCGCGCGCTCCAGGTCGGCCGCCACGAGGGCCAGGGCCTGCGACCTCGACCCGGGGCTCACGACCAGGTGCCGCACGCCGCGGGCGACGAGCCCGGCCAGCAGTGCGGCAGCCGCGTCCGTCGAGGGCGCTGCGGCGCCCGTCTCCCCCTGTGCCACGGTCAGCCGACGGCGCCGCGCTGACCGCGGGTGTCGTCGTCGCCCGGCTTCCCGCCGGGGTCGTCGCCGTCCGGCTTCGGCGCGGGTCGGCTGTCACGCGGATCCTCGCCCTCGGAGTCGAGCTGGGCGAGCTCTTCCTCGAGGCGACGGATGCGCTCGTCCTGCTCGGCACGCGCACGGTCCGAGAGCCCGCCGAGAAACTCCGGGTCGTCGTCCGGAGCGCGTCGGAGCGCGGGGCCACCGGCGCGACCGCGGCCGATCACGAACCACAGGATGCCGCCGAGCACCGGCAGCAGGATCACGATCACCATCCACGCGGGCTTGCTGACGCCGCGGTGGCGGGTCGCCGGTTGAACGGCGCAATCGACGATCGTGTAGACCCAGAACGCGGTCGCCACGAGCGCCAGGATCAGCAGCAGGCGTGCCATGCAGTGATTCTACCGGCGCTGCCTGGGCGGCGGCCGGGCGCCGGGCGAGGACGGAGCGGTCGTAGAGTGGACGTATGCGTGCCCGTTCCGCCCTGGTCTACACGGTGCTGCGTCTCCTCGCTTTCGTGGTGCCGCTCGGCATCCTGCTGCTGTTCCCCGTCTTCCAGGAACTGCCGTGGCTGGCCGCGGTGTTCGCCGCCCTCATCGGTCTGAGCCTGTCGCTGCTGTTCCTGCGACGCCCGCTCGACCAGGTCACCGGTGACCTCGCCGAGCGCCGTGCCGCGCGCCAGGCGAACGACCGCCGCACCGCCGCGGAGCGCGACGCCGACGTCGAGGACGCGGTGGTCGACGCGGCCGGCGATGACCGGCCCGACGCGACGCGCTGAGCCTCAGGCCACGAAAGCCCAGAACAGCACGGCTCCGTACGCGACGGACGTGAAGCTCGTCACCTGCAGCGCCACGATGAGTTCGCGCGGTGACCGGTAGGTCCACACGATGAGGATCGCCGACAGGGCTCCCAGCAGCGCGATGAGTGTCAACCACGCGATGGGGTAGACCAGGGCGAGGAACACCGCGATCCCGAACGGCACCAGGACGAACAGCGTGAACAGCACCTGCGTGGCCCGACGGCCGATGAGCACCGAGAGCGTGCGCTTGCCCGCGAGACGGTCCTGATCGATGTCGCGCAGGTTGTTCGCCAGCAGCACCGCGCACGCGAGCAGACCCGCGGCCACGGCTCCGAACCACGCCTCCTGCGGGAGGGCCTGCACCTGCAGCCACGTCGTCCCGAGCGTGGCGACGAGGCCGAAGAAGACGAAGACGAACACCTCGCCGAGGGCGTTGTAGCCGTAGGGCCGCTTCCCGCCGGTGTAGAACCAGGCAGCGACGATGGAGGCCGCACCCACGGCGAGGAGCCACCACTGCCCGGTGCGGATCACGAGGGCGAGCCCGACGACCGCGGCGAGCGCGAAGAACGCCAGCGCCACGATGAGCACCGTGCGCGGCTTCGCCTTCCGGCCGCCCGTCAGGCGGCCGGGGCCCACGCGGACGTCGTCGGTCCCCCGGATGCCGTCGCTGTAGTCGTTGGCGTAGTTCACCCCGATCTGCAGCGCGAACGCGACCGCGAGGCACGCGAGGGCGGTCACCCCGTGGAGCTGGTCGTCGACGAGCGTCGCGGCGCCGGTGCCGATGAGCACCGGGGTGATCGCGAGCGGCAGCGTCCTCAGGCGCGCGGCACCGATCCAATCGCGCGCGGTCGCGCGTGTCGCAGCGCGCGGCGCGGGACGGTGCGCCTTCTGGGGGTTGCCGCCGGGACGCCGCTTCGGGGCCGGACGCGAGCGCTTGCGAGACTGTGCTGCCACGGAGGGAAAGCCTAATTCTTCGCGGAGCCGAACCGTTGCCGCAGGGCGGCGCGGTCGGGCTTCCCGGATGCCAGGACCGGCAGCGCGTCGACCAGGATCACCCTCGCGGGCCGGGCGACGGGTCCGACCGCTGCGGCGACGGCGGTGCGCACACGCTCGAGCGTCTCCCGTTCGCCTCCGGGCGCCGCCACCACGACGGCGGACCCCTGCCCCCACTGCGCGTCCTCGACCGGGATCACGACGGCGGACTCCAGACCCGGGATGCCACGAACCGCCGCCTCGACCCGGTCGAGCGAGACGTTCACGCCGCCCGAGACGATGACGTTGTCGAGGCGCCCGGTGACCCGCAGCACTCCGTCGGCGAACTCGCCGCCGTCACCGGTGCGGTACCACCGGGTACCGGCGGCATCCATGGGGAAGACTTCGGCCGTGCGGTCGGGATCGCCGAGGTAGCCGTCGGCCAGGGTCGGGCCCGAGATGCGCACCTCGCCGTCGACGATCGCGACCTCCACCCCGTCCAGCGGGACCCCGTCGTACACGCACCCGCCGCTGGTCTCGGTCGACCCGTACGTCCGCACGATCCGCACGCCGGCCGCGGCCGCCCGCTCGCGCAGCGCGACGGGCAGCGCCTGCCCGCCGATGAGGATGCGCTCGAACGAGCGGAGCGCCCGGAGAACCTCGGGGTCGCCCTCGGAGGCATCCAGCAGCCGCTGCAGTTGCGCGGGGACGAGGGACGTGTACGTCGGGACGCGCTCGCCGTTCTCGTGCGACGCCATGCCGAGAGCAGCCGCGGCGAAGGGCTCGGGACGGAAGGGCCCGGCCAGGACCGCCGGCTCCCGCCCGTTCACGAGCGCGCGCACGAGGACCTGCACGCCCGCGACGTAGGTCGCCGGGACCGCCAGCAGCCACGCGCCCTCGCCGATGCGCGCCGCCGTCGCGAAAGCACTCGCGATCAGAGCGTTGCGGCCGATCGCGACCGACTTCGGCACGCCCGTCGACCCCGACGTCGTGATGACCGCCGCCGTCCCGGCCGCCACCTCCTCCGGCAGCCCGCCGCCACCCAGGGCCACCGCGGGCCCCGCCCCCAGGACGGCGTGGCGCAGCGCGCGCAGCACGTCGCGGGGATCGTCGGATGCCGCCGCCTCCAGCTTCACGAGCGCACCGGGGCGCGGCATCCCGGGTTCAGTAGTGCCACGGGACGCCCGACCAGTCGGGGTCGCGCTTCTGGAGGAACGAATCGCGGCCCTCGGCCGCCTCGTCGGTGCCGTAGGCGAGCCGCGTCGCCTCGCCCGCGAACAGCTGCTGCCCGACGAGCCCGTCGTCGACCGCGTTGAACGCGAACTTCAGCATGCGGATCGCGGTCGGCGACTTCGTGAGGATCGTCCGGGCCATGGCCAGCGCCTCGCGCTCGAGGTCGGCGTGCGGGACGACGCGGTTGATCGCGCCCATCTCGTACGCCCGCTGCGCGGAGTACTCCTCGGCGAGGAAGAAGACCTCGCGCGCGAACTTCTGCCCGATCTGACGAGCGAAGTAGGCCGAGCCGTAACCGGCGTCGAACGACCCCACGTCGGCATCCGTCTGCTTGAAGCGACCGTGTTCCGCGCTCGCGATCGACAGATCGCACACGACGTTGAGCGAGTGACCGCCGCCCGCCGCCCATCCCGGGACCACCGCGATGACGACCTTGGGCATGAAGCGGATGAGTCGCTGCACCTCGAGGATGTGCAGACGCCCCGCCCGACCGTGGTCGGCGACCGACGTCTCGTCGTCGGAGTACTTGTACCCGTCGCGCCCGCGGATCCGCTGGTCGCCGCCCGAGCAGAACGCCCAGCCTCCGTCCTTCGGGCTCGGACCGTTGCCGGTGAGGAGCACGACGCCGATGCGGTGGTCCTGCCGGGCGATGTCGAGGGCCCGGTAGAGCTCGTCGACGGTGTGCGGGCGGAAGGCGTTGCGCACCTCCGGTCGGTCGAACGCGATGCGGGCCACCCGGCCGTCGTGCGTGACGTGGGCGGTGATGTCGGTGTAGTCCTCGGCCCCGGGCGCGAGCGTCCACTCGGCCGGGTCGAAGATGTCGGAGACCTTCACGTCACTCAGGCGTTCTTGCTGTCCCGCCAGGCGAGCCACCGCTCGATGATCGAGTAGTCCCAGTCGGGACCGGAAAATCCGAGCGTGAACAGGCGCGTGCCGGCGTCGTACAGCGCGTCGGCGACGGTCTCGTCGCGGTCCTTGAGCTCGTTCGACACGATGAGGCCCGACAGGTCGCGCCCCTCGGTCTCGGCCCAGCGCTCGATGACCCCGAACTTATGGGGCAGTTCGTCGGGCGTGACGAAGCTGTGCCAGATGTCGGCGTGGCGGGCGACGATGCGCAGCGTCTTCTGCTCGCCCTTGCCGCCGATCATGACCGGGATCTTGCGGGTGGGGGCGGGGTTGAGCTTGCCCCAGCGGTCGACGATCCGGTCGAGATCGCTCGCGAGCGCGTTCAGGCGGGACCCCGCCGTGCCGAAGTCGTAGCCGTACTCGTCGTAGTCGCGCTGGAACCAGCCCGATCCGGTGCCGAAGATGAAGCGACCGGTGTCGCCGCCCTTCTTGCTGATGTGGTCGACCGTGCGGGCCATGTCGGCCTGCAGGTCGGCCCCGCGGTAGCTGTTGCAGTTGACCAGCGCGCCGAACTCCACGCGCTCGGTCTGCTCGGCCCAGGCGGCGAGCATCGTCCACGACTCGAAGTGCTCGCCGTCGGGGTCGCCGTAGAGGGGGAAGAAGTGGTCCCAGTTGAACAGGATGTCGACCCCCATCTCCTCCAGACGGAAGACGGCGTCGCGGATGTCGGAGTACTGCACGTGCTGCGGCTGGATCTGGACGCCGAGCCGGACCGGGGTGTCGAAGAGCATGCCGCCAGCCTATTCCCGGTGTCCGACACCGAGGCCAGGATGGGGGGATGAGTCCCCTCCCGCCGCTCGCCGACGTCCTCGCCACCGCCCGCGTCGTGGCCCTCCCCCTCGCCACCCGGTTCCGCGGCATCCGGACGCGCGAAGCCGTCGTGTTCGAGGGTCCCGAGGGATGGACGGAGTTCTCGCCGTTCGTCGAGTACGGCGACGCCGAGGCCGCGACGTGGCTCGCGGCCGCACTCGAGTTCGGCTGGCATCCCACCCCTCCCCCGGTGCGCACCCGCGTCGTCGTCAACGCGACGGTCCCCGCCGTGCCCGCGTCCGAGGTCGACGGCGTGCTCGCCCGCTACGACGGATGCCGCACGGCCAAGGTGAAGGTCGCCGAAGCGGGCCAGGTGCTCGCCGACGACGTGGCGAGGGTGCGTGCGGTGCGCGCGGCGATGGGCCCCGAGGGACGCGTCCGCATCGACGCCAACGGCGGATGGAACGTCGACGAGGCCGAACGCGCCGTCCACGCCCTCGCCGAGTTCGACCTCGAGTACATCGAGCAGCCGTGCGCCGAGGTCGAGGAGCTCGCCGAGCTCCGGGAGCGCATCGGCTATCTCGACATCCCCGTCGCGGCGGACGAGAGCGTCCGGAAGGCGAGCGACCCGCTCCGGGTCGCCCGCGCGGGAGCGGCCGACCTGTTGGTGATCAAGGCGCAGCCGCTCGGCGGGGTGCGCGCCGCTCTCGCGATCGTCGCGGAGGCGGGTCTTCCCGCGGTGGTGTCGAGCGCCCTCGACACGTCAGTGGGGCTGTCGATGGGACTGGCCCTCGCCTCCGCCCTGCCCGACCTGGAGTTCGACTGCGGTCTCGGTACCGCGGCGCTGTTCACCGAGGACGTCGTCGCCTCACCCCTGCGTCCGCAGGGTGGGGCGCTCCCGGTGACCCGCGCGAGCCCGACCACAGCCTCGCTCGACCGTGTCGAGGCATCCGCCGACCGGCGCGACTGGTGGCTGCAGCGCCTGACGCGCTGCTACCGCCTCCGGGAGGCCGACCTCACTCGAGGATGAGCGTCAGGATGTGCGAGAGCCGAGCGGCGAGCTCGGGCTGCGCCGCGCGCGGGTCGCGACCGGCGATGAGCGCGTGCTCCGTCGCCGAGACCCACATCGACAGCAGCAGCTCGGTCGCGGCCTCCGGGGGAACCCTCAGGCGCAGACCTCGCGCCTCGGCGATGTCGCGGACGAGGTGCGAGACGTTCTCGGACAGCCCCCGGTCGAGGGCGAGGTACGCCACGGCGAAGTCCGCGTTGCGCAGCGCCTGCGTGCGGATCTCGGCGTTCAGAAGCACGTCGAGTCGATCCTGGGCGGCGATCTCGAGCACTTGCTGGACGAGATTGCGCAGCTCCGTGTGGGCGTCGAGGTCGTTCGCCTCGAGCGAGGCGATGCGTTCGCGCAGCGTCGCGAGCGTCGCCTCCGCCGACCTCTCGCACAGCGCGAGGAACAGCTCCTCCTTCGAGGCGAAGTTCGAGTAGAAGGCGCCCCGGGTGAATCCGGCGCGCTCGCAGACGGCCTCCACCGACGTCGCGTCGATGCCCTCTTCGGCGAACAGCTGGGCCGCGGCATCCATGAGTCTGGTGCGGGTGTTCTCGCGTCGTCGCGACGGCGCCGGTGCCGTGTCGGTCATGCGGCGCTCCTCTGGCTTCACGGGCGAGACTCAGGTTGGCCCCGCACCCCGACGACTACGATACATTGTTGTATCCGATACGGTGCTGTATCGACCCACCGCCGACCTCGGGAGCAGCCACCGTGTCCACATTCCTGTACACCCTGGGCCGTTGGTCGTTCCGCCACCCGTGGCGGGTCCTCTCGGCCTGGCTGCTCATCCTCGTGCTCGCGGGCGGCGGGGTCGCGCTCTTCGCCAAGGGCACCGACAACACGTTCGCGATCCCCGGGACCGAGTCGCAGGCCGGTCTCGAGATGCTCTCGCGCACCTTCCCGCAGGTGAGCGGCGCCAGTGCCGACATCGTGGTCGTCTCCGCCGACGGAGCCGGTGTCCGCGACCAGGGATATCAGGATGCCATCGGTACGACGATCTCCGACATCGAGAAGCTCGACTTCGTCGAGGCCGTCACCGACCCGTTCGACGAGCGCATCTCCGGCGGGGTGTCCGACGACGACCGTGCCGCCATCATCCGCATCCAGTTCTCGGGTGAGGCCACCGAGGTGCCCACCGCCACCGAGGACGGCCTGCGCGAGGCCACCACGGCGCTCGGCACCGCCCTCCCCGCGGGGTCGCAGGCGGTGCTGGGCGGTCAGCTCTTCGCCACCGAGATCCCCGGCGCGAGCATCACCGAAGCCCTCGGCGTGGTGATCGCCGCGATCGTCCTCATGCTGACGTTCCGCTCGTTCCTCGTGGCCGGGATGCCGCTGGCCACGGCGATCCTCGGCGTCGCGCTCTCCGTCGCCCTCATCTTCATCGCGACCGGCTTCGCCACGGTGTCCTCCACGACGCCCCTGCTGGCGGTGATGCTCGGACTCGCCGTCGGCATCGACTACGCCCTCTTCATCGTGTCGCGACATCAGGATCAAGTGCGCGGCGGCATGGACCCCGAGGAATCCGCCGCCCGCGCCACGGGCACGGCGGGCTCGGCGGTCGTGTTCGCCGGCATCACGGTGCTCATCGCCCTGATCGGCCTCGGCTTCGCCGGCATCCCGTTCCTGACCACCATGGGCGTCGCCGCATCCGTCGCCGTCGCCATCGCGGTGTGCATCGGGCTGACGCTGACGCCCGCTTTCCTCGGATTCGCCAAGGGCCGCGTGGTCGGCTGGGGCTTCGCCCGCAAGCGGACGTCCGGACGCCGCCGCCGCACGATGACGGCGGAGCAGAGCGCCGAGGCCGACGCCGCGGCCGAGGCCGCCCGCGCCGGGAAGGCGGCCGCCCGCAAGGCCCGCACCGAGCGCAACGGCCCGGCCAAGCGCTGGGTCGGCCTGGTGACGCGGCATCCCGTCGTCACCTCCGTCGCCGTCATCGGTCTGCTCGGCGTCACCGCCATCCCCGCCGGGAGCCTCGCGCTCACGCTCCCCACCGCGGGACAGCTGCCCCCGGGCAACGAGGCGCGCACCGCCTACGAGCTGACCGACGAGTACTTCGGGCCCGGTGCCAACGGTCCGCTCATCATGACCGGCACGATCGTCACCTCGAACGACCCGCTCACCCTCATGACCGACATCGGCGATGAGGTCGCGAAGATCCCCGGCGTCGCGCAGGTCGCCCTGGCGACCCCGAACCAGACGGCCGACACCGGCATCGTGCAGATCGTGCCGGAGACGGGGCCCGAGGACCCCCGCACGGCTGACCTCGTGCGGGAGCTCCGCGCGGCCGAAGACCGTCTCTACGACCAGTTCGGCGTCCGGCTGCTCGTCACCGGGTACACCGCCGTCACCATCGACATCTCCGACCAGCTCGGCGCCGCACTGCTGCCGTTCGGCCTGTTCGTCGTCGGACTGTCGCTGATCCTGCTCATGATCGTGTTCCGCTCGATCTGGGTGCCGCTGACCGCCGCGGGCGGGTACCTGCTGTCGGTGGCCGCCTCGTTCGGTGTCGTCGCGGCCGTGTTCGAGTGGGGCTGGTTCGCCGACGCGCTGCACGTGGCGAAGGTCGGACCGATCATCAGCTTCATGCCGATCGTGCTCATGGGCGTGCTGTTCGGCCTGGCGATGGATTACCAGGTGTTCCTGGTCTCACGCATGCGCGAGGACTATGTGCACGCCGACCGCGAGGGCCGCACGCCCCGCGAGGTCGCGCTGGGGGCGGTCCGCAGCGGCTTCATGGGCTCGGCCCGCGTGGTCGTTGCCGCCGCGGTCATCATGTTCTCGGTGTTCGTCGCGTTCGTGCCGGAAGGCGATTCGAGCCTCAAGCCGATCGCGCTGGGCCTCGCCGTCGGCGTCGCCGTCGATGCGTTCCTCGTGCGCATGACCCTGGTCCCCGCGGTGCTCGCGCTCCTGGGAGCGAAGGCGTGGTGGATGCCGCGCTGGCTCGACCGGCTGCTCCCCAAGCTCGACGTCGAGGGCGAGGCCGTCGAACGCGAGATCGGCCTGCGGGATTGGCCGACGGAGCCCGCCATCGCCCTCGCCGCCGACGACCTGCGCGCCGCCACGTCCTCCGACGACGAGGAGCCGGCGTTCGCCGACGTCCACCTGCGCGTCGGATACGGCGGCACCCTGCTGGTGACCGGCGAGACGCGCGTCACGCGCCCCCTCCTGCTCGCACTCGCCGGCCGACTCTCCGCGGTCGATGGTCGCCTGCGCGTCGACGGCCTCCTGCTCCCCGAGCGAGCCGGCGCCGTCCGCTCCCGCGTCGGGCTGGCGCTCCTCGACGATCCCGGATCCGCCGTCGACGAGGTCGCCCGGGCGCTCGCCGGCCGCACACGCCTCGCGGTGCTGTGCGACGTCGACCGGCTCGACGCCGACACCCGTTCCGACGTCGCCGAAGAACTCCGACGCGCCGTCGTCGCCGCGCGCGAGCGCGCCGACGACGCCGGGACGGCGTTCACGCTCGTCGTGTCGGCCCGCGACGAGCGTCGCGCCCTCGCCCTCCTCGCCGACGCCCACCGCCCGGACGT
Source organism: Microbacterium sp. IEGM 1404 (assembly GCF_030056775.1). Taxonomy (NCBI): domain Bacteria; kingdom Bacillati; phylum Actinomycetota; class Actinomycetes; order Micrococcales; family Microbacteriaceae; genus Microbacterium; species Microbacterium sp. IEGM 1404. Next base: position 346,412 of record NZ_JASHKP010000002.1, read on the forward strand.
GACCTCGCTCGCGCTCCCCGCGCCCCACCGGCACCGCCCGGCCCCCGAGTCCTCCACCGATCTCTCCGAGGTGTTCGCATGACCGTCCCCGTCGAGCGCTCCCGCTCGCGTCGCCCCGTGACCTGGCTGACCCTCATCGGCGTCCTCCTGCTGCCGGCCGTGATCGGCGGCATCCTCGTCGGAGCGCTGTACAACCCGACCGATCGCCTCGACAACATCACCGCCGCGATCGTCAACGACGACAAGCCCGTACAACTCAACGGCCAGACGGTGCCGTTGGGCCGGCAGCTCACCGGCGGGCTCGTCCAGGGCGCGGACGACCAGCCGAGCAACATCGACTGGGTCATCTCCAACGACGAGGATGCCGCGGCGGGCCTGAAGGACGGCACCTACACCGCCGTCGTCACCATCCCGGAGAACTTCACCTCGGCGGCGCTGTCCACCCGCCCCGGCGAGACCCCCGAACGCGCGACGATCGGGCTCGAAACGGCCCCCGACGCGCGGGTGGTCGACGGCGCGATCACCGCGCAGCTGGCATCCACCGCCTCCTCCGTGTTCGGCACCGAGCTGTCGTCGCAGTACCTCACGAACGTGTTCCTCGGCTTCACGACCCTGGGCCAGAAGCTCGGGGAGGCGGCCAGCGGCGCGCACCAGCTCGCCGACGGCGCCGGGCAGGCCGCGACCGGCGCGACCACGCTGACCGACGGCCTCGGGCAGCTCTCGGACGGCGCCGATCAGGTCACGTCCGGCGCGCAGCAGCTCGCGGGCGGCACGACCCCGCTCGCCGACGGCGCCTCGCAGATCGCCGGCGGCGCGACCGCGCTGGCCGGGGGGACGCGCGAGGCCGCCTCCGGCGTCCGCGACCTCGCGGACGGCAACAAGGCGCTGGCGGCCGAGATCAACGACCTGGCCGACCAGATTCCGCCGGGCTTCGCGCAGGCAGCGACCGACCTCTCGAACGCAGCCCCGAAGGTGAACGACGCGCTCGTGGAGGCGGCCGCGGCGCTGCAGAAGGCGGCGGACGAGTGCACCGGCACGCCCGCGCAGTGCGACGCGCTGAAGAAGGCCGCCGCCGACGCGAACGCGGCGCTCCCGCAGGCCACCGAGACGGTGACCCAGATCGGCACTCTCGCCGGTCAGGCGGCGAAGCTCCCCGCCGGAGTCCGCGCGATCGCCGACGCGAACCAGAAGCTCGCCGACGGCGGGTTCAAGGCCGCGAACGGCATCGACACGATCGCCGGCGGCATCGACGGCCTCAGCACCGGCGCGAGCCAGGTGGCCGACGGCACGCGTCAGCTGGGAGCCGGCGCCGCCGCGCTCAGCTCCGGCGCGGCGCAGGTGGCATCCGGTGTCTCCGCATCCCGCGACGGCTCCGCGCAACTCGCGGACGGCGTCCAGCAGGTGGCATCCGGAACCTCCTCGCTCGCCGACGGACTCGACACCGCCGTCGCCCAGCTGCCCGCCTACACCGACGCGCAGGCCACGAACCTCGCGAAGGTCGTCGCCGACCCGGTGTCGGCCACGGGCGTGAGCACGTCGCTCTTCGGCATCTCGGCGGTCCCGCTGCTGGCCATGGCCGTGCTGTGGTTCGGCGGGGTCGCGTCGTTCGTCGCGTTCCAGGCCGTGTCGGCGCGGGCGCTCACGAGCCGGCGCGCGTCCGGGCTCGTCGCCCTCCGCGGCTTCGCCCCCGCGGCGATCGTCGGCGCCGTGCAGGGGCTCCTCGTCGCCGCCGTGGTGCAGGTGGCATCCAACTACGACTGGGGCGACTGGGCGCTGTTCGCGCTCGTCTGCATCGCCGCCGGCGTGGCCTTCGCCGCCGTGAACCAGGCGCTCGTCGCGGTGTTCGGCGGCGCCGGCCGCTGGATCGCCGCGATCGTCGGAGCGCTCGCCATCGCGGCCAACATCGTTTCGACGGTGCCACCCGTGCTCGCCGGGTTCGCCGCGTTGCTGCCGACATCGCCGGCGTATTCCGCGATGCTGGGCGCGCTCGCGTCGTCGGGGGGCGTCGGCACCGGGATCGTGGCGCTGGCGGTCTGGGCCGTGCTGGCTCTGATCGTGACGACGCTCGTCGTGGTCCGCCGCCGTACGGCGTCCGTCCGCACCGCCGCCCAGCCCGCGTAGGCGGGCGCGGCGCCGGGGCGCGTGCGTGTGCACTCGGTCGAGTGTCCAAGACACGCCGTATGGCTCCACGGCGTCGCGGCGTGTCGTGGACACTCGATCGGGTGAGGTGCTTCGCGACGGCTCCTCCACAGCGGTGCTGTTGTGGAGAGCGCGCCGCGCACTCGAACCGCTGGGACTGAGATGGGAGGGTGCGTCCTCGCCCCCTCCCTCCGCGTCTCCCCGATGCGTTCCATGTCCGGGATGCCGACGACCTCGGCGTTCCCCGACGGCGCTTGGTCGCGCGCGACGTCTGGGCTCCGTTCCACGGCGTGCGTGCGCGTTTCGGGACGACCTCGACCGAAACGCTCGACCGTTGTCGCCTGTACGCTCCTCGTCTCCGTAGCGGCCAGGCGTTCAGCCACGAAACTGCCGCGGCGCTGTGGGGAATGCCCGTTCCTCAGCGTCCGGGGGCGGGAACCCTGCATGTGAGCGCAGCGCCGCCGTCCCGAGAACCGCGAACCGTCGGCGTCGTCGGTCATCGCATCACTATGGACGCTGAGGACACCACCACCGTGGCAGGGCTGCCGGTCACAACGCCGGTCGCCACCTGGGCCCACCTCGCGGGCTCACTCTCCGAGCACGCGCTCGTGGGCATCGGAGATTGGCTGCTGGCTCGCGGCATCCCGAAGGCGACGCTCGAAGCGACGGTCGCGGAGTTCACCGGGAGGGGTTCGGTGGTATTGCGTCGCGCGGTCGAGCGAGTGCGCCCGGGGGTGGAGTCACCTCGTGAAACCGCGGTACGACTCGTGCTCGTCGACGCGGGGCTCCCTGAACCGTCGCTGAATTGGACGTTGCACTCGAACGGTCGGTTCGTCGCCCGCCTCGACATGGCGTATCGGGACTATCGCGTGGCGGTCGAATACGACGGCCGTCACCACGCGCTCGACGAGCAGTTTCGTCGCGACGCGGATCGATGGCGCGCTATCGGTGACGCCGGCTGGATCCTGGTGCGGATCGTGTCTCACCACATGGAGTCGCCCGAGCGCGACATCGTCGACCCGGTGCGCCGCGCCCTTGCGTCCCGTGGCTGGTCGCCGTGATCGCTCCGGCCGAGTGTCCAAGACACGCCGCGTCTCGATGCGCGCATACGGCGTGTCTTGGACACTCGGATGCCGCAAAGACCCCCGCGACCTCAGGTGGTCAGGCCGGAGTAGGCGTGGAGGCCCTTGAAGAAGACGTTGACGATCGTGAAGTTGAACAGCACGGCGGCGAAGCCGATGATCGAGAGCCACGCCGAGCGGGTGCCGCGCCAGCCGCGGGTCGCGCGGGCGTGGATGTATCCGGCGTAGAGCACCCAGATGACGAACGTCCAGACTTCCTTGGTGTCGAAGCCCCAGAAGCGACCCCAGGCGTCGTTGGCCCAGATGGACCCGGCGATGAGCGTGAAGGTCCAGAAGATGAACCCGACGATCGCGAAACGGTAGGCGAGCGACTCGAGCGCGTCGGCGTTCGGCAGGGTCTGCAGGAAGCTGCGCCGAGGGGCCGGGGCGTCCGACGACGCCGCGAGGGCGAGCTTGCGCTCCCGGCGCGTCTGCAGCAGCTGCATCACCGACAGCCCGAAGGCGAGGGCGAACAGCGCCGTCGCCAACGACGCGACGAAGACGTGGATGACGAGCCACACCGACTTCAGCGGATCGGCCAGCGGCACGACCTCGACATGGAACGCCAGTGTCGCTCCGCCCAGCAGCACGATGGCGAGCCCGGTGATGAGCGCACCGAGGAAGCGGAGGTCGAAGCGGGTCAGCACGACGAGGTACACCGCGACGACGAGAAGCACGCCGGTCAGCGCGAACTCGTACATGTTCGACCACGGCACGCGCCCCGCGGCGACGCCGCGCAACACGGTTCCCGCGAGGTGGAAGAGGAATCCGAGCGCGACGAGCGCCGTGCCCATGCGCGCCCACAGGTAGCGCGGCTTGGCGGAGGAGGGGCCGGATGCCGACGACCGCGGCGACGCGTCGATGACGCCGCCGCCGCCCGCGGTGACCAGTTCGCGCGCGACGACCTCGTCCTTGGCCTTGATCGCGAGGTCGGAGCGGCGGGCCAGGTCGATCGCGTACGCGATGAAGGCCAGCACGTAGATCGCAACGGCCGTCCACACGAGCAGGAGAGAGATCTCGTCGAGGAGCAGCGGGTCGGTTCCGGGCATGGTGTCAGTCTACTTTTCCGGGGTCGGGGCGGCTCTGGTCGTCCGAAGCCGGACGGGAGGGGCGGCTCTGCGTCTTCGGAGCCGGGAGTGAGGGGCGATGCCGTTCGACGACCTGGTCGACCGCGGCGGCGAGCGTGGGATCCTCCCCGCGGGCGAGGCCCGCGTACTCCACGCGGACGCTGTCGCCGTGGGTCGTGGCCTTCACCCACATGCGACGGCGCGGTACGAACAGCGCGGCGAGCAGGCCGAGGGTCGCGAGCGCGGCGAAGCCGAGCACCCAGGGCCCCGCGAGGTCGCGGTGGATCGACAGCGACGCGAAGCGCTTCACCGACCCGGCATAGCCCGTGGCACCGTCCGGCGCCTCGTTCTCGAACGTGATGGTGCCGAGGCCGTTCGGCAGGTCCTGGGTCTCGCCGGGCATGAGGCGCAGGGCGGGGGTGCCGCTGTCGCCGCCGGCGATCTGGGTCATGCCCGTGGGGTCGAGGGTGTAGACCGAGCGCGGGGTGCCGTTGTCGATACCGAGGTCGCCCGCGTACACGCGCAGCGTGAGGACCGGGTACTCGAGGTCGCCGTAGGTGGAGGTGAGCGCCCCCGACGTGAGGGTGTCCATCGTCGGGTAGAAGAATCCGATGAGACCGAGCTGCTCGGGCATGCCGTCGGCGACCTTGATGACGCCGAGCGAGGTCATGTTGGCATCCTGGGGAAGGAATGCCACGGAGTCGTGGAACACCTCCACGCCGTCGGCGTTGCGGATGGTCACCGTCGGCGCGTAGCCGTTGCCGAGGAGGTAGACGCGGTCGCCCTGCACGTCGAGCGGGTGGTTGACCCGAACCTGTCCGTCCTGGCTCTGGCCGTCCGGGGTGAGGGTGGTCACGTTGGCGGCGAAGTCGCCGGCCTGCCCCGATCCGGGCTGTCCGGGCGGCACGTAGGTGACGTCGAAGCGGTCGAGCGTCATCGAGTACGGAGCGAGGGCGTTGCTGTCGACGAAGCGGCCGGGATTGAACGACGAGTAGTCGAGGAGGCTGTTGGTGAACGCCTGTCCCTCGACGAGGACGCGCTGCCCGGTGTAGGTGAAGCCGCCGCCGACGCCGACGGCGACGAGCACGCCCACGAGCGCGGCGTGGAAGACGAGGTTGCCGGTCTCGCGCAGGTACCCCCGCTCGGCCGAGACCGAGAAGGCGCCGCGCCCGTCGTACCGGGCGACGCGGTAGCCGCTCTTGCGCAGCTGCGCCGCGGCGGAGCCGACGGCCGCGGCCGCGACGGTCGCGGCATCCTGCCCCGGCGGCACGGGGACGTCGACGGTGCGATGGTCGTCCAGGCGCGACAGCCGCGCGGGCGTCCGCGGCGGCTGCGCCCGCAGGGCCTTCCAGTGGTGCTTGGTGCGCGGCAGCACGCAGCCGATCAGCGAGATGAACAGCAGGATGTAGATCGCCGAGAACCAGGGCGACGTGTAGACGTCGAACAGGCTGAGCTTGTCGAACACCGGCGCGAGGTCGGGGTTGTCCGTGAAGTACTGCGTGACGCCGTTGGGGTCGGCGCTGCGCTGCGGGACGAGCGATCCCGGGACCGCGGCGATCGCGAGCAGCAGCAGCAGCACGAGCGCGGTGCGCATGCTCGTGAGCTGGCGCCACGCCCAGCGCAGCCACCCGACGACGCCGAGGCGCGGCGAGACGACGTCGTCGCCGGACGGGGGCGCGGAGTCGGCGTGGTCGGACGGGCGGAGCACGCCGTCGGTGGGTTCGGTCACGGTCTTCTTCCGGTCGTGCGAGAGGTCAGAGCGGGAGTTGGACACCCTGCATCACCCCCTGCAGCGTCGACATCCACGTGCCCCAGAGGCCGGTCACCATCAGCAGGCCGAGCACGATCAGCAGGGCGCCGCCGATGAGGTTCACGAGCCGGATGTGGCGGCGCACGAACGCCACCGAACGGGTCGCCCACCCGAACCCGAGGGCCAGGAGCAGGAACGGGATGCCGAGGCCCAGCGAGTACGCGAGGCCCAGGAGGGCGGCGCGGCCGGGGTCGCCCAGGTTGTACGACACCGAGAGGATCGCCGCCAGGGTCGGGCCGATGCACGGGGTCCAGCCGACCCCGAGCGCGATGCCCAGCAGCGGGGCGCCGATGAGGCCGAGGTTGCCGCGGGCCTGCAGACGCACCGAGCGCTGGGCGAGGCCGAACAGCCCGACGAACACCAGACCCAGGAGGATGATGACGACGCCCATCACGCGGGTGATCACGTCGGCGTACCGCAGGAAGAACATCCCCACGGTGCCGCTGAAGACGTTGACGGCCATGAACACCAGCGTGAATCCGGCGATGAACAGCAGCGTGCCGAACACCAGCCGGGACCGGGCCGGCGCGGATGCCGATCCCCCGCGCGGCGAGACGGCGCCGCCGATGTAGCCGAGGTAGCCCGGGACGAGCGGCAGCACGCACGGGGAGAGGAACGAGATCAGCCCCGCGGCCAGGGCGATGGGGATCGCGAGCCAGAGCGCGCCGTCGAAGACGAGGGCGCCCGGGTTCACGTGGTCTCCGCGAGGACCGTGCGCACCATCGCCTCGAGGATGGATGCCTCGGGCAGCTCGCCGATGATGCGCGCGGCGACGCGACCCTGCCGGTCGAGGACCAGGGTCGTGGGGGTGGCGTTGATGGGTGTCTTGTCGGCGAACGCCAACTTCAGTTCGGCGTCGCTCACCGCCATCAGGCTCGAGTACGACACCCCGTTGTCACGCGCGAAGGACAGCGCGGTCGCGGGCTGGTCGTACGTGTTGACGCCGAGGAACGAGACGTCCTGGCCCTCGAACGTCTGGTAGGCCTGCTCGAGGCGCGGCGCTTCGATGATGCACGGGCCGCAGGTGGCGTACCAGAAGTTCACGACGAGCACCTTGCCGGCGTAGTCGGCGCTGGAGGCGGTGGAGCCGTTGTCGAGCGTGCCGGAGAAGTCCACGGGTTCGCCGCGGTTCTCGGGGGCGAGCTCCTGCGTCTGGAACCCGTTGGCGGCGATGTAGCCCTTGTTGTCGCCAGCGCGGTACTGCTCGGCGAGCGGGTCGGCGCTGCACGAGGCGAGGCCCGCGACCAGCGCGAGGGCGGCGGCGGCGGAGAGGATTCGGCGCATCACACGGCTCCTACGTCGACGGCTCCGGCCGTCGCGGCCGGCTCGGCGTACGCCACCTCGACCCAGCGCGAGGAGCCGGCGGCGCCGTCTCGCCGCTCGAAGCTCGTGACGCTCGACAACGCGCAGCGGCGCTTGCGGGGGTCGTGGCGGGTGGGCTGCTGGGAGAGCGCGAGGTGCGTCACCCAGATGGGGAGCTGGTGGGAGACGACGACGACGTCGCCCGAGGGCACGCGGTCCCAGGCGTCGGCCATCGCCTCGGTCATGCGCGCGACGATGCGCTCGTACGGCTCGCCCCAGCTGGGCACCGCCGGGCGGGAGAGGTGCCGCCAGTTCAGCGGGTTGGCCAGGGCCTTCTTCATCCGTCGGCCCTCGAACACGTTCGTCGGTTCGATGACGCGATCGTCGATGAACGGCTCGATGCCGAAGAGTCCGACGAAGGGTTCGGCCGACTCGCGCGTGCGCTGCAGCGGCGAGACGACGAGGGCGCCGATCGGGCGCTCGAGCGCGTGCACGTACTCGGCGGCCTGCCGTGCCATGCGACGGCCGTCGACGCTCAACCCGAATCCGGGGAGCCGACCGTACAGCACGCGGCGGGGGTTGTGGACTTCCCCGTGGCGCACGAGATGGAGGCGGTCTGCGGGCACGGACTCCAGTCTACGGTCGGGTCTTGTGGGCCCGCTGAGCGAGGAGCGCCGTTGGTTCGACGGCGACCTATCCGCCCGCCCCGGTCACGCGTCGCGGCGCGCGGCGAGCAACGAGCGCACGCGCGCATAGAAGAACCACGCGACCCCCACCGTGACTCCGACGATGACGACGTACTTCAGGACGTCGGCGTACTGCTCGATGACGTGCCAGTTCTCGCCGAGCAGGTACCCGGCCAGCACGAAGATCGTGTTCCAGATGAGGCTGCCGGCGGCGGTGAGCAGGCCGAAGCGCCACAGCGGCATCTTCGCGACGCCGGCGGGGATGGAGATGAGGCTGCGGAAGATCGGCACCATCCGGCCGAAGAACACGGCCTTGCCCCCGTGCCGCTCGAACCACGCGACGGTGCGGTCGACGTCCTCGGGGTGCAGCAGGGGGACCTTCGCCGCGATCGCGCGGAGCCGGGCGGCTCCGAGCCAGCGTCCGAGTCCATACAGAGCGAACGCGCCCACGACCGAGCCGAGAGTGGTCCACAGCAGTGCTTCGAACAGCGTGAACGAGCCGCGGCTGGCGGTGAGTCCGGCCATCGGGAGCACGACCTCGCTCGGGAGCGGCGGGAAGAGGTTCTCCAGCGCGATCGCGAGGCCGGCGCCGATGGGGCCGATGATCTCCATCAGCGAGACGGTCCAGTCGGCGAGCGACGTCAGCCAGGACTCGTCGCCCGAGGAGGAGTCCGCGGACGCGCCGCGCAGGGTCAGGGTGCTGTCGGTCATCGGGTGCCTTCGCGCTCGGTGATCGGCCGCCCGTCCGGACGCCCGCACGAAGCCTACGGCCGCAGGCTCGGCAGCACCTGTGAGGAGGAGGTCAGGATGCCGAGACCCCGGCGCCGACGATCGCGGCGGCGACGAACCACGTCACGGCCATGAGGGCGATCCCCGTCAGCGGCACCCAGAAGGCGATGCGGTGCCGCACCAGGCGGATGATCGCGACGACCACGGTCAGCAGCAGCACGACCCACGGGGCGAGGACGGCGAACCAGAGGCCGAAGTTCATCACGCCGTAGTCGCACGTCACGGAGCCGCAGGCGTCGGACGCGAACGCGAGGAAGAACCCCGCGTACGAGCAGGCGAGGGCAGCGAGCGGCAGGAGGACGAGCAGCACGACCGTGATGACGAGGTCCCAGCCCCGGCGCGCGGGACGCGGCGGCCGCTCGGGCCGCAGCGTCCGGTACGACTCCGGGGAGAGGGAATACGTCACGGCCACATCCTAGAGATGCGGCGTCATCGATTCGCGTCGGACGGGCGTCGCGCCCTACGTTCGAGCCGTGTCGTCCTCCACGTCCGCCGCCCCCGCCGGGCCCGACGCCGTGTTCCCGATCGCGCGGGGGTTCCTCGACGCGCGTCCGGTCGGGCCCGTCGCGCTCTCCTACGGCGGCCCTCTTCCCGCCGTGCCCGCCGACCTCCGCGCCGATCTCCGCTCGGCCTGGGACCTCGACGTCATCCACGATCCCGCGGCGCCCGACCCGCTCGCCTCGCGGGCGTTCGGCATCCTGTACGGCCACCTGCGGGCCGAGCAGGTCGTGCTGGCACTGTCGGCCCGCACGAACCTGACGCTCGCCGGAGGCACGGTGCGCATCATCGGTGACGGCGCGCCGGCCACCGCGCTGACGACGGTGCTGCGACGTCTGGGGGCCGCCGTCGTGCGCGCGACCGACGATCCGGTCGAACGACTCGCCGCCCGGCTCGACGGCATCCGCGTCGAGGCCGTCGCCGCGCCCGGCTCGACGCCCGTGACGATCCTGACGGGTGTCGGCCACGACGGCCTCACGGCGACCGACGTGCGGGGTCTGGTCGCCGATGCCTCCCCCCGACCGGTGGATGCCGCCGACCTGCCGTCCCCGCGCCCGCACGTGCGCACGACCCCGAACGGATCCCTGGTGGAGATGCCCTCGCCCCTCCCCGTCGAGGGCGAGCGACCCACCTCGGCGCAGCTCCACCTCGTCGACGCCCTGATCGCGGCACTGATCACCGGCGCCGACGACGCCTTCGCCTCGGCGGTGACCCCGTGAGCGGCCGGATCGCCGACCCGGGGCTGTGGCGGGCCGGGCACGACCGGATCGAGTGGGCCCGCGCCCACATGCCCGTGACGACGGCGCTCGCCGCCCGGCTCGCCCGCGACGGCACCGTCGCCGGGGTCCGCATCGGCGTCTCGGACGTGCTCGAGCCCAAGACCGCGACGATCGCGCTCGCGCTGGCCGAGGCCGGGGCCGACGTGACCGTCACCTCCGCCGGTCGCAACACCGACGACGCGGTGGCTGCGGCGCTGGCCCACGCCGGCATCCCGACCTACGCCCGCGCCGACGCCGACCGCACCGAGGACCGGGCCAACGCCCTGGCGCTCCTCGGGCACCGTCCGCACGTGATCGTCGACGACGGCGCCTCGACGATCCGCCTCGCCCACCTCGAGCGCCCCGACGTCGTCGCGGAGATGCGCGGGGCGACCGAGCAGACGACCTCGGGGGTACGGCCGCTGCGGCGCATGGAGGCCGAGGGCGCGCTGCGCATCCCTGTCGTGGCCGCCAACGACGCCCGGTCGAAGTCGCTGTTCGACAACATGCACGGCACCGGGCAGTCGGTCGTGTTCGCCGTCGCCGACGTGGCGGACCGCTCCTTCCGCGGCGCGACCGTCGCCGTCGTCGGGTTCGGACGCGTCGGCACCGGTATCGCGCAGCACGCCGCCGCGCTCGGCGCGCGGGTGGTCGTGACCGAGACCGATCCGGTCGCCGCGCTCCAGGCGGCCTTCGCCGGGTTCGAGGTGCGCACCCTGGCGGAGGCGGTGCGGTTCGCCGACATCGTCATCTCGGCCACCGGCATCCGTCACACGATCGACGTCCCGCACCTCGATGCGCTCCGCGACGGAGCGGTCGTCGCGGTCGGCGGCGGCGTGGGCCAGGAGATCGCCCTGGATGCCGCTCGCGCGGCGGGGGCCGTCGAGATCGCGCGCACGGGAGCCGTCTCGATCCTCCGGATGCCGAGCGGTGCCGAGGTCCACGTCCTCGACGACGGGAACTGCCTCAACGTCAGCGCCGCCGAAGGCAACCCGGTGGAGATCATGGACCTCTCCTTCGGTGTCCAGCTCGCCTCCGTCGCCCATGTGCTCTCGACCCCCGACCTCGCCCCGGGGGTGCACGACCTGCCCCGGGCCGCCGACGACGAGGTCGCCGCCATCGCCCTCTCCTCGTTCGGCGGCACGTTGGACGCGCCGTCCGCGGCGCAGCAGGCGTTCCTCGCGACGTGGAATCCCGAGGAGGGCGAGGAGTGACCGTCGTCGTCCACCGCGCCCCGGTCGTCCTCTCCCCCGGCTCCCCGCCGCTGACGGACGGAGCCGTCACGATCGCGGACGGTCGCATCCGAGACGTCGGTCCCGCCGACGAGGTGCTCGCCGCCGCCGGCCCCGACGCCGAGCTGCACGAGTGGGACGGCGCGCTGACCCCCGGTCTCGTCAACGCCCACACGCACCTGCAGTACAGCGACATGGCGGCCGTCGGCCTCGCCGAGCACACCGGCTTCGAGGCGTGGATGAGCGCCTTCATGGAGCTCTACCCTGTCCCCCGCGACTGGGGCGCGTCGGCCGCGGCCGGCGCCGCCCTGGCCCTGCGCTCCGGCACGACGGCCGTCGCCGAGATCGTCACCGATGCCGCCGCCGGTTCCGCCGTGCACGACGCGGGGCTCCACGGCATCGCGTTCTGGGAGGTGCTCGGCTGGACCGAGCGCGCGTGGGCCGAGAACGGCGAGCGCACGGTGCGCGCCGAGCTCGCGGCCCTCCCCACCCCGCCGGCGACGGGTCTGTCGCCCCACGCGATCTACTCGCTCGACACGGCAGTGCTGCGCGATCTCTCGCGCCTCGCCCGAACGCTCGGTGTGCGCCAGCACATCCATGCGGCGGAATCGGCGTGGGAGGACGCGTACGTGCGCTCCGGGACGGGCGATCTCGCCGAGCGGTGGCGGGCCAACGGACGCGGCGAGTTCGCCCTGCTCCGCGACGGCGGCGTCGGCACGGGTGTCATCCGGTACCTCGACGACCTCGGCGCCCTGACCCCGACGACGCATCTCGCGCACGGGATCTACGTGGATGCCGACGACCGGGCGCTCCTGCGCGCCCGCGGCGTCGGCGTGGCGCTGTGCCCCCGCTCGAACGCCGTGATCGGCCTGGACCCGCCCCCGGTGGCCGCGTACCTGCGCGAGGGCAACGCCATCGCCGTCGGCACGGACTCGCTGTCGTCGTCGCCGAGCCTCTCCCCGTGGCAGGACGTCGCCGCGCTCGCGGACATCGCCCGCGCCCAGGGGTACGCCGATGACGACCTCCACGCGCGCCTGTTCGCGGCCGCGACGACGGGAGGCGCGCGCGCCCTCGGACTGGATGCCGACACCGGCGTCCTCCGGGCGGGGGCCCGCGCCGACCTCGCCGTCTTCCCGGTCGCCTCTGCCACGCCGCGCGACGCCCTCGCCGAGCTCGTCGAGGACGGCCCCGCCGAGGCATCCCTCACCGTCGTCGGCGGCCGCGTCCGCTGGGCGACCACCGCCGATCACGAACGGACCACCGCCCATGTCTGACCCCCGCCCGCTGCTGTTCGGCCTCTACGAACAGGCCTGCGTCGGCAACGGCTCCTCGGCCGCGAGCCTGTGGACCCACCCCGCCGACGACCGGTTGTCGGCGACGTCGCTGCGCTACTGGACCGACCAGGCGCGGCGCGTCGAGGACGCCGGCATGGACCTGTTCTTCTTCGGCGACGTGCTCGGGCTGTACGACACGTACCGGGGCGGGGCCGAGACCGCGATCCGTCACGGCGTGGAGATCCCGGCGCTCGACCCGATGCTGCACATCCCGGCGCTCGCCGCGGTCACCGACCGCATCGCGTTCGGGACGACGGTGTCGACGACGTACGAGCACCCGTTCGCGCATGCCCGCCGCTTCTCCACTCTCGACCACCTCACCGGCGGGCGGATCGGCTGGAACGTCGTGACGTCGTACCTGCCGGGAGCCGCGGCGAACTTCGGTCTGGACGTCATGGCCCACGACAGCCGCTACGACCGCGCCGACGAGTTCCTCGAGGTCGCGTACGCGCTGTGGGAGTGCAGCTGGGACGACGACGCCTTCGTCGGCGACAAGGCGTCCGGGGTCTTCGCCGACCCCGCCAAGGTGCACCGCATCGACCACGTCGGCGAGCACTTCCGGGTCGCGGGTCCTCACCTCGTGACCCCGTCGCCCCAACGCACCCCCGTGGTCATCCAGGCCGGATGGTCGCCGCGCGGCCGCGAGTTCGCCGCCCGGCACGCCGAGCTGATCTTCGTGGGCGACTCCGATCCGGTCGCGGTGCGCGAGGGGCTGGCCGGCATCCGCCGTCGGGCGGAGGAGCTGGGGCGGGATGCCTCCCAGATCCGCGCCGTGGTGGGCATGAACCTCGTGGTCGCCCCGACCGCGGTCGCGGTGCAGGAGAAGATCGACTCGCTGCAGGCGCACTACGCGGCGGAGGCGCAACTGGCGGCCTACGCCGGGTGGGGCGGGATCGATTTCTCGCAGTACGCCGACGACGAGCCGCTCGTCAAGCGCAGCACGAACGCGACGCAGACCAAGGAGACGCGCAGCGACGCGCCCGTGCTCACCGCCGGAGACGTGCGCCGCCAGTTCTCGAAAGTGACCGCGTTCGCGGACGACCGCTTCCTCGGCACGCCCGACACGGTCGCCGACTCCATCGGGGCCTTCGTCGAGGAGTCGGGGGTCGACGGCTTCCTGCTGCACCCGTTCCTGTCGCCCGGATCCGTCGAGGACTTCGCCGAGCTCCTCGTCCCGGCGTTGCGCGAGCGGGGGCTGTACGGCGGCTTCCCGCAGGACGGCACGTTCCGGTCGCGGCTGCGCACCGACCGCCGCGACCGCCTCGGCGACGACCACCCCGCGCGCTCCGGCGCGCGGTGAGCCGGCGGCGCCGCGGTCAGTCGCGCGGCGCCGGTCCGGTCGAGAGCGCGTGGACGAACCGGCGGAGGAACTCCGTCTTGTCGAACGCCGTCACCGCGCGGACGGTCGGGCCCTCCGGCGTCCCCCACACCAGCGGCAGTCCGTCGTGCGTGAGCGCGATGCGGGTCGCGAGGGAGTCGGCGTACGGCGTGTAGTCCACCGGCCCCTCGATCCAGCTGGTGACGATCTCCGGGCGGTGCAGGATGACGGTCGCGAGGCCGTCGTGGGCGGACGAGATCCGACGCCCCCACTTGTACTGGTAGAAGTCGTTGTACGCGTCGAGCACCTCGCCGGCGAACGTCGCCCACGGGGTCCCGACCCCGCGCAGCACGGCGAGCACGTGCTCGTCGAGGATCGCCGTCGCCGTGACGTTCACTCCCACCATGACGACGTTGCCGGAGTTGCGCGCCCCGAACACGATCTCGGCGGCGCGACGGTCGTTGGCGGTGTTGGCATCCGTCAGGGTCGCACCACCCGGGGCCGGGTACGGACCCGCCCCGCCCATGATGACCACCGATCGGAACTTCAGGAACAGGTCGGGGTCGCGCTTGAGCGCGCGGGCGATGTTGGTGAGGGGCCCCAGGGGGTGCAGGTCCACCTCGCCGGGGTGCTCCGCGGCGATGCGCACGATGGCATCCACCGCGCTCTCGTCCTCGACGCGCAGCTCGGCGCGCTCGAAGCGGTCGCCGAGGCCGTCGGTGCCGTGGACGAAGTCGGCGATGGACGCCTCGCCCTCGATGGGGGCCGCCTCCCCCAGGTGCACCGGGATGTCCTCGCGCCCCGCGAGCCGCAGCACGGTGCGGACGTTGCGCGCCGAGTCCTCCACCGGCGTGTTGCCGTAGATCGTCGTGATGGCCTCGATCTCGACGTCGGGCTGGGCCAGCAGGTACATGAGGGAGTGCGCGTCGTCGAGGCCGGTGTCGGTGTCCACGAGGACGCGGCGGACGACGGAAGGAGAAGCGGATGCCATGCACTCACCCTGCCCGGTCGCTCCCGCCGACACGGCGCGGTGTTACATCGCGTGACGCGTTCGTTCCCTGTTCGTCACGAGAAGCCCCCAGAGTGAGGGATGACACGGGCGGCCCCGACCCGTGTCCCTCACAGCACAGGTCGATCGGCGCCGTCGGCGTCATCGGGAACGGACACACCCCATGGCATCCACGTCTCAGCGACTGCGGCGCGTCGCACTTCCCGCGGCCGGTCTCACCGCCGCCCTCGCCCTCACCGCCTGCGCCGGCGGTCAGGCCGCCCCCGCTCCGACCGACGGGTTTGACGGCGTCAGCCTGACCGTCTGGAACAACATCGACTTCGAGCCCTACCAGGGCCTGCAGAAGCAGTACTTCGAGGCGTGCGCCGCCGACCTCGGCATCACGGTCGACGTGCAGACCCAGTCCGGCGACTACACCACGAAGCTGCTGCAGGCCGCCGGCGCCAAGGCCCTGCCCGACGTGGCCCTCCTCTCCACCGACACGCAGCTGCCGCAGCTGGCCGCCCAGGGCGTGCTCGCCGACCTCAGCTCGTACGACGTGAGCACGGACGGTCTCGCCGACAGCGCCGCCGACCTCGGCCGCTACGACGGCACGCTCTACGGTCTGCCCGTGCAGGTCGAGGACTACGCCATCTTCTACAACAAGGCCGCCTTCGCCGCCGCCGGAGTGTCCGAGACCGCGCCGAAGACCTTCGACGACCTCGTGAAGCTCGCAGCGTCGTTGACCACGGCCGACCAGAAGGGCATCGTCCTCCCCGGCATCGGCGGCGACGGCTCTACCCCCGTGTACTTCCTGCCGTTCCTCCTCTCCGCCGGCGGCGACCCCGCCGACCCGACCGGCACCGGTGCCGTCGAGGCCGTCGACCTGTACAAAAAGCTCGTCGACAACGGCTCGCTCTCGTCCGAGTTCGTCAACTGGGGCTGGGACTCGATCGACCAGTGGACCTCCGGCAAGACCGCTCTGACGGTGTCGGGCCCCTGGAACCTCGTCGACACCTCGATCCCGTTCGAGTGGGGCACGTTCCCCTTCCCGACCGCCACCTCCGGCGAGTCGCCGAAGGTGAACCTCCTCGGCTACGCCTACGGCGTCGCCGCCAACGCCGATGCGACGAAGGAAGCCGCGGCCGCGGCGCTGGTCAAGTGCCGCGCGTCCGAGGAGAACCAGGTCGACACCGCGGTCCAGGGCGGATACATCCCCGCGCTGAAGAGCGCGCAGGCCACCTTCGTCGAGAAGGTCCCGGCCGCGGCCCCGTTCGTCGACGCCGTCGACGGTGCCTACAACTCCGCGCAGCTCGGCACCGAGTGGAACACGCTGCAGCAGCAGTACGTCGACGCCATCCAGGCGGCGACGGTCGGCGGACAGACGGCACAGGCCGCCCTGGAGCAGGCCAGCGGCAAGTGACGGCGGACACGCTGACGACGACCGGCCGGCCGGGGGCACGCACCCCCGGCCGGTTCCGGCGTTCCCTGGCCGCGCGCCAGCGCGGTGAGCTGTGGGGGTTCCTCACCCCGGCCATCGTGTTCTTCGTCGTCTTCTTCCTGTTCCCCCTCGGGTACGGCGTGTACATGAGCACGACGAACTTCACGACGGGGACGTTCATCACCGGCCGGGCGCCGTTCGTCGGGACGGCGAACTTCGAGGCGATCCTCTCCGAGCCGATCACCTTCCGCGCGCTGGCGAACACCGTTACGATCACCGTGGTCTCGGTCGTCGTCGAGCTCGTCCTGGGGCTTCTCCTCGCGCTGCTCTTCGCCCGGCGCTTCCCCGGCAGCCGGTGGCTGCCCACCCTGATCCTCCTGCCGTGGCTGCTCCCGGCGGTCGTCGTGGCGACCGTCTGGAAGTCGCTCCTCGCCGGCGACGGACCGATCAACGACGTGCTGGGTTCCCTCGGACTTCCCGCCGAGGCGTGGCTGGCGAACCCGGCCACTGCCCTCCCTGCCGTCATCGTGGTCGCCGTGTGGGCGAGCCTGCCCTACTGGGCCACGATCCTGGGCGCTGCCCTGAAGCAGGTGCCGGCCGAACAGCTCGAGGCGGCTCAGCTCGACGGGGCGGGCGCCTGGCGTCGCCTCGTCTCGATCGTGCTGCCGACGATCTGGCCCGTGATCTCGGTGCTCGTCGTCATGAGCGTCGTCTACACGCTCCTCATCGTCGACCTCGTGCTCGTGCTCACGGCCGGCGGGCCCGCCAACAGCACCGTGACCCTCGGCCTGCTGTCCTACCGGCAGGCGTTCCAGCAGTTCCAGTTCGGACTCGGCGGCGCCTACGGGATGCTGCTGCTGGGCATCAGCATCCTGTTCGCGATCGTGTACACCGTGATGTCCATGCGCCAGGAGCGTGACGAATGACCGCGACCCTGCCCGCCGCCCCGGCCCCCGCGACGACCGCCCCGGTCGCCGCTCCCGTCGCCGAGCGTCGCCGCCGCCGCGGCTGGACGTGGACGATCGTCACGATCGTCGTGCTCGCCGTCTACCTCTTCCCCGTCTACTGGATGATCTCGGCGTCGCTGCAGCCCTCCGCCAACTCGGCGGACACCGCCTGGTTCCCGGCCTCCCCCGGACTCGGCGGCTACGAGAAGGCGCTCGACGACGCCGGCATCGGCGGGTTGCGCGTCTCGGTCCTGGTCTCGCTCGGCTCGGTGCTCGTGACGCTGCTCGTGGCCATCCCGGCCGCGTACGCGCTCAGCCGCCTGCGGTCGCGGGCGGTCAGCATCGCCCTCATCCTGCTGCTGCTCGCGCAGATGATCCCGAGCGTCGTCCTGGCCACCTCGTTCTACGCGATGTTCAACTCGTGGGGCCTGCTCAACACGTTCATCGGGCTCATCCTGGCCAACGCCACCGCGGGCGTCCCGTTCGCGGTCATCGTGATGAGGGCCTTCATGCTGCGCCTGGACACCGAGGTGATCGAGGCGGCGACGGTCGACGGACTCGGGCCGATCGGCACGCTGTGGCGGATCGTCGTCCCGCTCTCGCGCAACGCCATCGTCACCGCCGGCGTCTTCGCATTCCTCTTCAGCTGGGGCGATCTGCTGTTCGGCCTGACCCTGGTCAACCGCAACGAGATGTACCCCATGTCGGTGCTGATCCTGGCGCTGGCGAACTCGAACCTCAACACGTGGGCGGCGACGATGGCCGCTTCCCTGATCGCGAGCGTCCCCGCGCTGGTGGTGATCCTCGCGGCTCAGCGCCACGTCAAGGCGGGTCTGAGCGCGGGCGCGGGACGCTGAGCACGGGCGGGCCCGCCCCCGCACGTAGACTGGTTCCTCGTGAGCGAACGCGTCCTGATCCAGCAGTTGAAGTCCCTTCCGGCCGGCCCCGTCTCGGTGTCGGGGTGGGTCGAGACCGTCCGCGATCAGAAGAAGGTCCAGTTCATCGTCCTCCGCGACGAGACCGGCGCCGTCCAGCTGGTCAACCCGGCCACGCGCCCCTCCGAGGAGGCCGGTGAACAGGATGCCGCGGCCCTGGCCCTCACCGAGACGATCGGCGCCCTCGCCAACGGCACGTTCCTGACGGTCCGCGGCGAGCTCAAGCACGACGAGCGCGTCAAGCTCGGCGGCGTCGAGATCAAGATCGGTGAGCTCGAGATCTCCGCTGCCGCCAACCCCGAGACCCCGATCGCCGCCGACAGCGGTCTGGACAAGCGCATGGACTGGCGCTTCCTCGACCTCCGCCAGCGTCGCAACAACCTCATCTTCCGCGTGCAGACCACCCTCGAGCACGCCATGCGCACGTACTGGGTCGAGCGCGACTACATCGAGATCCATTCCCCCAAGCTCATGGCATCCCCCTCGGAGTCCAACGCCGAGCTGTTCGAGGTGCCCTACTTCGAGGACAAGACCGCGTACCTCGCCCAGAGCCCGCAGTTCTTCAAGCAGATGGCGCAGGTCGCCGGCTTCGGCAAGATCTTCGAGATCGCACCCGCGTTCCGCGCCGACCCGTCCTTCACGAGCCGCCACGCGACCGAGTTCACCTCGGTGGATGCGGAGATCAGCTGGATCGACTCGCACGAGGACGTCGCCCGCATGCAGGAGGAGCTCCTGCAGACCGCGTTCCAGGCGGTCAAAGACAAGCACGGCGATGAGATCCAGGAGCTGTTCGGGGTCGAGGTGCAGGTGCCGACCCTGCCGTTCCCGCGCATCCCGCTCGCGGAGGCCCGCGAGATCGTCGCGGCCCGCGGCTACGACATCCCGCGCACCGACGGCGACCTCGACCCCGAGGGCGAGCGCCAGATCGCCGCGCACGTCCGCGAAGCGTTCGGCCACCAGTTCGTCTTCGTGACCGACTACCACCCCGAGATCCGCGCGTTCTACCACATGCGCGACCCCGAGACCGGGCTCACGAAGTCGTACGACCTGCTGTTCAACGGCGTCGAGATCACCACCGGCGCGCAGCGCGAGCACCGCGTCGACGTCCTGGTGGAGCAGGCGAAGGAGAAGGGGCTCGACCCCGAGCACCTCGATTTCTACCTCGACTTCTTCCGCTTCGGCGCCCCGCCGCACGGAGGCTTCGGCATGGGTCTCGCGCGCGTGCTGATGCTCCTGCTCGGCGAGTCGTCGATCCGCGAGGTCACCTTCCTCTTCCGCGGCCCCACGCGCCTGGCTCCCTGAGTTCCCCCGCCCGACGCCCGAGGTTCACTCACCGGGCCGGGCGAGGTCATCCGTGACGCCTAGCGTGTCGTCATGGTCGAAGGCAGCGCCGCGGTGGCCGTCCCCTCGGACGGTTCCTCGGGCGCGGGGTGGAGCGTACGGCTCTCGGGGGTGACCCGCTCACGCGCGGGCGCGCAGGTCCTCGACGGAGTCGACCTCGACCTGCCCGCGGGGGGCATCGTCGCGATCGTCGGCGAGTCCGGCTGCGGCGCGACCACCCTCGCGGGGATCATCGCCGGCCGCGAACGGGCCGACCACGGCGAGGTGCTCATCGACGGGCGGGCACGACCCGATGCGCCGCGACTCGGTGGGGTCTTCGATGACGGCGCTCCGCGCTTCGGGCGGGTACGCGACGCCGTGCTGCCCCGCGGGCGTCATCCCCGCGGTGCCGACGACGAGGTGAGGCGCCTCCTCGCCCTCGTCGGGCTGACCTCCCCGGATGCCGGGATACGGCGCCTGTCGCGGGGCGACCGGCAACGGCTCGCGATCGCGCGGGCGCTGGCCGCCGAGCCCCGAGCCCTCGTCCTCGACGATGCGCTCAGCGCTCTGCACACCGTCGGTCGGGAGCGACTGCGGGACGCTCTGGTCCGCGAGCTCCGCCGCCGCGGAACGACGACCGTCTGGGTCACCCGCGACACCGCCGAAGCCATCGCCGTCGCCGACCGCGTGATCGTCCTCGACCGCGGACGCATCGCCGCCGACGGCACACCCGAGCAGGTCTACGCCCGCGCTGCCGAGCCCGCCGTCGCGGCCGTGCTCGGACCGGTGAGCAGCGTGCCCGGCATCGTCGAGGGATCCGAGGTCGACGTGTGGGGGCAGCATCTCCCCCTGGCCGGGTCCGCGCACGACGGGCACTGCGAAGTGCTGGTCCGCCCCGAGAACGTCGTCCTCGTTGCGCCGGACGCGCCCGGGATGGATGCCGTCGTCGAGGAGAGCAGGTTCCTCGGTCGCGTGCGGCGGTCGCTCGTGCGCACGCTCGACGGCAGCCTCGTCCACGTGGATCACGCCGCCGATGCACGCCTGGACCTTCACGCCCGGGTGCGGATCGCCCTCGCGGCCGTTCCCGTGACGACGCGGCCGCTCAGCTGAAGGCTGGGCTCAGGCGGGGAAATCGATGCCCGCGCGCTCCGTCACCACGGTGCGGACGAACGCCGCCACCTCCTGGTGCGCCGGGTGCACCTGATACCGCTCGAGAGCCTCGACGTCCGCGAACTCGCTGACGAGAGCCACGTCCCAGTTCGTCTGCGGGTAGGCGACGTTCCGCCCCACCTCGAGGTGTTCGATCTCGGCGATCTCGCCGCGGAGCGACAGCAGCCGCTCGGCGATCTGCTCCGCGTGCAGCGCGCGGGTGTCGGCGTCGTCCGCCGCGAGCTTCCACAGGACGATGTGACGGATGCTCACGCGGAGGCTCCTTCGGGGTCGGCCGCGAGAAGCGCGGCACGGAGACGGTCGGCGGACACGCGCCAGTGCGCGTGCAGTTCGCCGTCGATCAGGACGACGGGGATCTTCTCCCACCACCGCTCGTAGAGGGCGGTGTCCTCGGCGATCGACGCCTGCTCGATGACGAGCCGGTCGGCCACCTCGGCCGGAAGCTCGCCCACGACCGTCTCGACGATCTGCTCGGCGACGTCGCAGAGATGACAGTCGGGCTTGCCGATGAGCGTGAGGGTCGTCACCCCACCCATCCTAGGAGGGCGCGACGAGGTGTCAGGACTCGACGTCGTAGCCCGAGGCGATCCACTCGCCCGTGCCGCCCTCGACGTTGGTGGCGTCGTGGCCGCGCGCCGACAGGGCCTCGACGACCCGCGCCGAGCGACCGCCGGCCTGGCAGATGACGTCGAAGGCCCCCTCCGGGAGCTGGTCCAGGTTCTCGCCGAGCGTCGACATCGGCAGGTTGACGGCGCCGGGGACGTGTCCTCCGGCGAACTCGTCGACCTCGCGCACATCGATCAGCGGACGATCGCGTCCGGCGTGCAGGTCGTGGACCGAGATGGACTGCATGTGTGCTCCTCGAAAGGACGTCGGTGATCGGATGCCGCATACACGAAGCGCCCGTCGGATGACAGGCGCTCGGTGTGGTGGTCGCGTTACTTCTTGTTGCGACGCTGGTGACGAGTCTTGCGAAGCAGCTTGCGGTGCTTCTTCTTCGCCATGCGCTTACGGCGCTTCTTGATGACAGAACCCACGGAAAACCTCACTAAGTCGGGGTCTGGGTGCCGATGTCGGCTCCCGGGAACGGGCAGGCGTTGGAAAAAGGCCTCGGACCAGTCTAGCCGACGTCGGACACCGGCCGCTGCACGGCCTCGGCGACCGCCGATTCGGGCACCCGGTAGCTGCGTCCGAACCGCACGGCGGGCAGTTCTCCGGCGTGCACGAGGCGGTAGACGGTCATCTTCGAGACACGCATCAGATCGGCGACCTCGGCGACCGTCAGGAAACGCACGTCGGGCAGCTCTGCCATCGATCACCCTTCGCCGCGGGTGTCCGCCACCCCTGTTCGCTGTGGACACACTCTAGGGTCTGCCCGAGACGCGTGTAAACCTATGGGGCTTCTGTGACGGAAGTGTGATGCGGATGCCGTGTTCCTGCGGCCCTGCGGCCGTTCAGCGGCCGGGGAGTTTGCGGAACGCGGAGGTGACCGAGTGCTTCACCGAGGCGGCCGCGCGGCCCATCACCTCGGCCGCGTGGACGGCGGGTTCCGGCAGGGCGGGCTCGTTCTCGACGTCGACCGAGAAGAACGGCACGAGCCAGTCGTCGACCTCGTCGAGCGGGGCCACCGCCAGGCTGTAGTAGCGGTGCTGGCCCTCCTCGCGCACCGAGACCAGTTCCGCCTCGCGCAGCACCTTCAGGTGCTTCGAGACGGTGGGCTGGCTGACGCCGAGCGCGTGCACGATCTGCGAGACGCTCGTGCCCCGCTCACCGCCGGTCGCCCGGTCCAGGAGCAGCTGAAGGATGTCGCGACGCGTGCCGTCAGCGATCACGTCGAAGATGTCCGCCATGGCATTAGGTTAGCCGCGAGCCCGCCCGAGTACCATGATTCGGGTTCCATCCCCGAAGGGAGCGACGCATGGCGGCGACGCCCGACGAGGTGCGTATGTCGATGCGCGTACGCCGCATCGCCTTCCGAGCATGGGACGGGCTGCGCGATCTGACCACGGCATCCCCCGCTCGATTCGCGGTGCTGGTGTTCGTCATCCTGATCCTCCTGTTCACCGCGCTCTTCTCGCTCCCGGCCGCGGCCGCGGACGGACACCGCACGCCGCTCGCCGACGCTCTGTTCACCGCGGTGTCCACCATCTGCGTGACCGGTCTGTCGACGGTGAACATGTACAGCCACTGGTCGCCGCTCGGGCACGTCATCACCTACCTGGGGGTGAACGTCGGCGCACTCGGCGTGCTCACCCTCGCCTCGATCCTGGGCCTCGTCATCTCCAAGCGCTTGGGCCTTCGGGCCAAGCTCATCGCCGCGGGCGACAGCAATCCGCTGCGCGCCCACGGCGGGCCGGTCAACGAGGGGCAGACCATCCGCCTGGGCGAGGTCGGCCAGCTGCTGCGCACCGTCGCGCTGTCCACCCTCGTGATCGAGGCCGGTCTCACGGTGCTGATCTACCCCTCGCTGGTCATCGGCGGGATCGATCCGCTCGTCGCCCTGTGGGAGGCGCCGTACTACGCCGCGATGGCGTTCACGAACACCGGCTTCATCCCCAACGCCGACGGCCTGACGCCGTTCGCGCAGGACTACTTCCTGCTCACGGTGCTCATGATCGGCGTGTTCCTCGGCTCGATCGGGTTCCCCGTGATCTTCACGCTGTGGCGCCACTGGTGGCGGTTCCGGCTGTGGTCGCTGCACGCGAAGCTGACGATCATCACGACCGTGGTCCTCTTCTTCGCCGGCGCCGGCGTCATTCTGCTGCTGGAATACGACAATCCCCTCACCTTCGGGAGCATGGACGCGTGGGACACCACGTTCCAGGCGTTCTTCCTGTCGGCCATGACCCGGTCCGGAGGCTTCTCCGTCGTCAACGTCGGCGATCTCAACGGTGCCACGCTCATCGTCGGATCCATGCTCATGTTCGTCGGCGGGGGCTCGGCATCCACCGCCGGCGGCATCAAGGTCACGACGCTGGCCGTCCTCGCTCTCGCCGTGTTCTCGGAGGCGAAGGGGCGTCCGTCGGTGCAGGCGTTCGGGCGGCGCATCCCCAGCGACGTGCAGCGCGTGGCGCTCTCGGTCGTGGCGTGGGGGGCGACGATCGTGGCGATCTCCACGGTCACGATCAGCCGCATCACCGATGCCCCCATCGAATACGTGCTCTTCGACGTCATCTCCGGTTTCGCCACCGTGGGCCTGTCGACGGGACTCACCGCCGAACTCCCCGACCCGGCCGTGTACGTGCTGGCGCTCACGATGTTCATGGGGCGCATTGGTACTGTGACTCTCGCCGCGGCCGTCGCGGCGTCCTCCCGTTCGCAGCTCTACGCGCTGCCCGTCGAAAGGCCGATCGTTGGTTGAACGGATCCGCAGCGACGCGCCCGTCCTCGTCATCGGCCTCGGGCGTTTCGGCGCGGCGTGCGCCGGCGAGCTGGACCGGCTGGACCGCGAAGTGCTCGCCGTCGACGGCAACCTCGACCTCGTCCAGAAGTGGTCCGAGCGCGTCACCCACGCCGTCCAGGCCGACGCGCGCAACATCGACGCACTGCGCCAGATCGGTGCGCAGGACTTCCAGGTCGCCGTCGTCGCGGTCGGGTCCCTGATCGAAGCGTCCGTGCTCATCACGGCGAATCTGGTCGACCTGAAGGTGCCCCAGATCTGGGCGAAGGCGGTGTCGCAGTCGCACGGCAAGATCCTCGCCCGTGTCGGCGCGAACCACGTCATCTACCCCGAGGCCGAAGCCGGCGAGCGCGTCGCGCATCTCGTCAGCGGCCGCATGCTCGACTTCATCCGCTTCGACGACGACTTCGTGCTCGCGAAGATGTATCCCCCGAAGCTCGTGCGCGGCGTCGGCCTGAACGAGTCGGGCGTGCGCACGAAGTACAACGTCACGGTCGTCGGAGTGAAGAGCCCGGGCCGCCCCTTCCGTTACGCGGAGGCGAACACCATCGTCACCAACCACGACCTCATCATCGTCTCGGGCACCAACAGCGACATCGAGCGGTTCGCGGCGCTGGATCGCTAGACGGCGATCTCCAGCGCGACGGTGACGACGTCGTCGACGCCGAGGTGCTCGGCATCCTGCAGCGCTTTCTTGATCGGCACGATGTAGGCGCCGTCCTTCGGCCAGAGCGCCGTGGTCACCCGCGTCTGCCCGATCGTGACGGCGGCGGGGATCATGCCCCAGCCGTAGGTGACCACGGGGGCGACCTCGGCGATCGCCGCGGCCTCGACGGGCGGCACGGTGACGAAGTGGTACGGCGCGGGTCCGCGCCAGTACCAGATCGGTCCCTCGAACCTCAGGCGCATGTCACGCCCCGGCGGCGAGTTCCTTCGCCCGGGCGAGCGCGGCCTCGGCCGCCGCGGTGAACGTGTCGTCGAGGTGCGCGTCCTGCAGCACCGCGACCGCCCGCTCCGTGGTGCCCTTGGGGCTGGTGACGCGGCGGCGGAGTTCGGCGGGATCCACGTCAGAGGATGCCAGCAGCTCCGTCGCGCCGATGAAGGTCTGCTCGGCCAGCAGACGTGCGGCGTCGTCGTCGAAGCCCATGCGGACCGCCGCCTTCGTGAACTCCTCGATGAGGAGGAACACGTACGCGGGCCCGGAACCCGAGATGGTGGAGAGCGCGTCGATCTGCGACTCGGGGACCTCGACGACGTGGCCCACCGTCTCGAAGAGCGCTCGGACGAGCGCGACGTCCTCCGCCGTCGCGTCGGCACCGGCGGCGAGACCCGTGACGCCCTTGCCGACGAGCGAGGGCGTGTTCGGCATCGAGCGCAGCGTCGCCACGCCCGCGCCGAGGTGACGCGCGAAGGTCTCGAGGGTCACGCCGGCCGCGAGGCTGACCACGACCGCGCCGGGTCGGAGGTGCGGCGCGATCTCGTCGAGGAGATCGGGCACCATGGCGGGCTTCACGCCGATGAGGATCACGTCGGCGGATGCCGCGGCGACGGTGTTGCCGTCGGGGGCGGTCTCCAGCGCGACACTGGTGACGCCCTCCAGCCCGGCGAGTTCGGCCGCCTTGGCCGCCGAACGGTTGGTGGCGGTCACTCCCCCGCCGGTGAGGCCCGCGGCGACGAGTCCGCGCAGGATCGCGCCCCCCATGGAACCGGCGCCGAGGAACGCGAGCGGGGGCAGGGTGAGGGTGGCATCCGTCATGCACGCAAGTCTACGAACCCTGAGTGCGGCCGATAGGGGCGCGCGTTAGAGTCGGAACGCGCCCGTAGCGGAGCGGACGCGAGTGACACGGAGGACCCCCATGACTCTCTTCGACGGCATCACCTCACGCCTGGTCGAGACCGGTCGGCTGAGCGTCAACGTGCTCGAGCGCGCGACCGACGACCCCGCGACCTCTCCCGAGCAGACCGTGGTGTTCGTCCACGGGAACGTCTCCTCGGCGCTGTTCTGGCAGGAGATCATGCAGGACCTGCCGAGCGACCTGCGCGTGCTCGCGGTCGACCTGCGCGGCTTCGGCGGAACCGAGCACACCCCGATCGACGCGACCCGCGGCGTCCGCGACTTCAGCGACGACCTCCACGCGACCCTGAGCGCCCTCGGCATCCCGACCGCGCACCTGGTGGGCTGGTCGATGGGCGGCGGCGTCGTCCTGCAGTACGCGCTGGACCACCCCGTCCTCTCCCTCACCCTGCAGGCGCCGGTGTCGCCCTACGGATTCGGCGGAACGCGCCGCGACGGGTCCCGACTCACCGACGACGACGCGGGTGTCGGCGCCGGCGGCGCGAACCCCGACTTCGTGCAACGCCTCATCGACCACGACACGACCGACGAGGCCCCCACCTCTCCGCGCTCGGTCTTCCGGTCGGGGTACGTCGCTCCCGGCTACACGAGCGAGCACGAGGACGTCTGGGTCGAGTCGATGCTCACGACCTCCACCGCGGGCGGGAACTACCCCGGGGATGCCGTGGCATCACCGAACTGGCCGGGTTTCGCCGCCGGGAAGATCGGCGTGCTCAACACCATGGCGCCGAAGCACTTCGACGTCTCGGGCATCGTCGACCTCGCCGAGAAGCCCCCGATCCTGTGGATCCGCGGCACGGCCGACGCGATCGTGTCGGACGCCTCGTTCTACGACTTCAACCACCTCGGCGCCCTCGGCATCATTCCGGACTGGCCCGGCGAGGAGGCGGCCCCGGCGCAGCCGATGGTGTCGCAGACCCGCGACGTGCTGGACGCGTACGCCGCCGCCGGCGGGGACGTCACCGAGGTCGCCGTGGAGGGCGCCGGCCACGCGCCGCACCTCGAGCGCCCGGCGCAGTTCCGCCAGGCTCTGCTGACGGTGATCGGCTACGTGGGTCGCCCCGCCGACCCGGCTCCGCCCACCGAGGCGATCATCCTGCGTTCGGCCGACTGAGAGGTCCCCGTGGAGTACTGCCTCTTCACCGAGCCCCAGCAGGGGTTCTCCTACGACGATCAGCTCGCGTTCGCGCGATCGGCCGAGACCCACGGCCTCGACGGATTCTTCCGCTCCGACCACTACCTGCGGATGGGTGAGGGCGACCCGCTGCCCGGCCCCACCGACGCGTGGACCACGCTCGCGGGCCTCGCCCGCGAGACGTCCCGCATCCGGCTCGGCACCCTGGTGTCGTCGGTGACGTACCGCGTGCCCGGCATCCTGGCGATCCAGGTCGCGCAGGTCGACGCCATGTCGGGCGGTCGGGTCGAACTCGGCCTCGGCACGGGCTGGTTCGAAGCGGAGCATGCCGCCTACGGCATCCCCTTCCCGCCGAAGCGGTTCGACCTGCTCGAGGAGCAGCTCGCCATCGTCACCGGGCTCTGGTCGACGCC
Source organism: Microbacterium sp. IEGM 1404 (assembly GCF_030056775.1). Classification (NCBI taxonomy): domain Bacteria; kingdom Bacillati; phylum Actinomycetota; class Actinomycetes; order Micrococcales; family Microbacteriaceae; genus Microbacterium; species Microbacterium sp. IEGM 1404. Next base: position 374,070 of record NZ_JASHKP010000002.1, read on the forward strand.
GGCGGGTGAGACCTTCTCGTTCGAGGGCGCGAACTACCGCCTGGATGCCGCCCCCGCGCTGCCCAAGCCCGTCCAGTCGCCCGTGCCGGTGATCGTCGGCGGCGGCGGCCCGAAGCGGACGCCCGCCCTCGCGGCGCGCTTCGCGACCGAGTTCAACATCGGGTTCGTCCCGGAGGACGTGGTGGCCGAGAAGTTCGCCATCGTCCGCGCTGCGTGCGAGGACATCGGACGCGACCCCGCGTCGTTGAAGTTCTCGGTCGCACTGCCCACGATCGTCGGCGCGGACGACTCCGCGATCGAACGCCGCGCGGCCGCGATCGGCCAGACGCGCGCGCAGTTCGACAACGGCGCCAACCTGATCGGCCGACCGGAGCAGATCGCAGAGAAGGTCGAGCGTCTGCGGGATCTCGGCGCGGAACGCGTGTACTTCCAGCTCCTCGACCTGCGCGACATCGATCACGCCGACGAGGTCGGCACCGAGCTGCTGCCGCTGCTGCCGCGCTGAGCCGCGCCGGCGCGGTCAGTCGCGACGGGTCTCGAAGAACTCCCGCAGCAGCGCGGATGCCGCGGTCTCGGCGACCCCGCCGACCACCTCGACGCGATGCGGCAGACGCCGGTCGCGCAGGACGTCGTAGAGCGACCCGGCGGCACCCGCCTTGGCATCCCACGATCCGAAGACCACGCGCGGCACGCGCGCCTGCAGGATCGCCCCCGCGCACATGACGCACGGTTCGAGCGTGACCACGAGCGTGCACCCGGCGAGGTGCCACGTGCCCGCGTGCGCGGCGGCCGCGCGCAGGGCGACGACCTCCGCGTGGGCGGTGGGGTCGTTCGTCGCCTCGCGGAGGTTGCGTCCCTCGCCGATCACGCGTCCGTCGGCGTCGATGACGACGGCGCCGACGGGCACATCCTCGTGCGTCGAGGCCTCGGCGGCGAGCGCGAGGGCCCGCTGCATCGCGGCGAGGTCGGCGGCGGTGGGGGTCACGGTGCTCCGGAAAGACGGGGGCGGACTCTCGGGGTCGAGCGGCTAGCCTTGAGCCTATGCGTGTCCACGTCGCCGACCACCCCCTCATCACCCACAAGCTCACGGTGCTGCGTGACCGGCAGACCTCGTCGCCGGTCTTCCGTCAGCTCACCGAGGAGCTGGTGACGCTGCTGGCTTACGAAGCCACCCGCAACGTGCGCGTGGACCCGATCGAGATCCAGACCCCGGTGACGACCACCCAGGGTGTGAAGATCAGCGAGCCGCGACCGATCGTGGTGCCGATCCTGCGCGCGGGCCTGGGCATGCTCGAGGGGATGGTGAAGCTCCTTCCCACCGCCGAGGTCGGCTTCCTGGGCATGGTCCGCGACGAGGAGACCTTCCAGCCCACCACCTACGCCGAGCGCCTGCCCGACGACCTCAGCGACCGCCAGTGCTTCGTGCTCGACCCGATGCTCGCGACCGGCGGCTCGCTCGGCGCGGCCATCAAATTCCTCTTCAACCGCGGCGCGCAGGACGTGACGGCGATCTGCCTGCTCGGCGCGCCGGAGGGCGTCGCCGCGATCGAGAAGCAGGTCGAAGGACACGACGTCACCCTCGTGCTCGGCGCGCTCGACGAGCGCCTGAACGAGAAGGGCTACATCGTGCCCGGACTCGGCGACGCCGGCGACCGCCTCTACGGCACGGCCTGACGCCTGCCGGCCTGGCGGTGCGAGGCCTCGCGCCGCGCGGCCTGTCCGACGCTGCGTGGTCTGACGCCGCGCGGCCGGTCCGACGCTGCGTGGCCGGAGCCTCCGGTTTGGGGCGCGATTCGCGCTTTGGGGCGGGTATTTTCGCGCCCCAAAGCGCTAAATACGCCCCAAACCCGGAACACGCGTACGCGGAACGGTCGAGCGCGCGCGGGAACGATCGGCGGAAGCGACGCGACGCGGGAGTGATTGGCGCGGCACCGACGCGACGCGGGAGCGACCGGCGCGGGACTCGCCGTGCGCGGGTCGCGCTGGTCGGCGAGGGGCGTCTCGCGGCGTCAGCCGTCGGCACCGACCAGGCGAGCGAAGGCGCTGAGACGCGCGACGCCCTCGGGCGTGCGGGGCAGGTCGTCGAGCAGGGCGGGCGAGAACAGGATGAACGCCGCCTGCATCGCCCGCGAGATCGCGACGTTGATGCGGTTGCGCAGGAGCAGGAATTCCAGTCCTCGCGGGGCCTCGCGTCCGGAGGACGCCGCGAGCGTGAGGATCGCGACCACCGCCTCCTTGCCCTGGAACCGGTCGACCGTGCCCACCGGCACGTCGGCGAACCCCGCCGCCGCCAAAGCCTCTTCCACCTCGACCTGCTGCGCGTTGTAGGGCGTGATCACGATGATGTCGTCGGCGCGCAGCGGCCGCGGCGGATGGACCACGGCAGCATCGCCGACACCTCCGTCGGCACCCGTCCACTCGCGACCGACGAGGTCGGTGACGAGGGCGACGACGGCCGTCGCCTCCTCGGGCGAGGATGTCGCGTTGCCGTGGTGCCGGACCGGAACGGCACGGAGCCCGGGCTCGACACCGGCGAGCGACCGCAGCGCCGTGGACGGGTGGGCGGCGAGACGTCCCTCGTAGGAGAGACGCGACACCGGTGCCGCGACCGCCGGGTGCATGCGGCGGGTCCGCGCGAGGAAGTACCCGAATTCGGGCGGCACCACCTCGGCGCCGTCGACGACCCACCCGAGAGCCGAAGTGTCCACCGGCTCGGGATGGGTGCCCTGGCTGACCTGCGGCAGCTGCTGTGGGTCGCCGAGAAGCAGCAGGCGCGGTGACGCGAGCGAGACGGCGATCGTGGATGCCAGCGAGAACTGCCCCGCCTCGTCGATCACGAGGAGGTCGAGACTGCCGCGCGGGATGCGCCCCTCGTGGCTGAAGTCCCACGCCGTCCCCCCGACGACGAAGCCGTGCGCGGCGTTCTCGGCGGCGAAGGCGGGGACGCCGTTCTTCGGCAGCACCGTGAAAGAGTGCTCCGCGCCCGGGTCTTTCGGGGCCTTGCCGACCCTGCCCGCGGGGACGCCCGCGGAGATCACCTGGTCGAGCATGTGCTCGACGGTCGCGTGGGACTGCGCCACGACCCCGACGCGGTAACCGCGTTCGGCCACCAACCGGGCGATGACGTGCGACCCGACGTAGGTCTTGCCGGTTCCGGGGGGTCCCTGCACGGCGAGGTAGCTGCGGTCGAGGTCGGCGACGCTCCGCGCGATCGCGGAGACCTCGTCGTCTCCGGCGCCCCCGTCGATCGAGGTCACCGGCGTCAGAGCACCGGAACGGGTACGCGGCGGCCGGCGGCGGAGGATGTCGGCCGCAGGTCCCTCCGGGAGGGCGGGGGCCGCGGCCAGAACGGCATCCGCCCACGCGTCGATCGCCTTCTGCTGGTTTCCGGCGCGCGGCGGGGCCGGCGGCGTGAGAGCGAGCGGAAGGGTGTCCCAGGTCACCCCGTCGACGGCCACCTCCTCGATCACGGCGCCGTCGTCGAGGACCTCCCGTACCGTCACCCGCCGGGCCCCGTGGATCCACCGGGGCCGAACGTCGAGCGGGAACGGCGCCGGCAGGTCGTAGACGGCGAACGGTTCGGCATCCACCGACAGCCGACTGCCGGGGGCGACCTCGCCCCGCACCTCGACGAGGCGCCGCTCGGCGCCGCGGCCGGACTCCGAGATGTGCCAGTCGGCGACGACCCGCGAGCGAGCGGCATCGACGACGATCACGTCGCGGGTGTCCTCCCAGATCGAGACCGGCTCGCGCAGGCGGAGGAAGTGGGTCGCCCAGTACGTCTTCTCTTCGCGCGGGTAGTAGTCGATCGCGGCCGCAGCCAGGCGCAGGGCCGTCGCGTCGGGTTCGGCGGCGTCGGCTGCCCAGCGTTGCAGCTCCGTCGCGCGCAACGACGGCTCGTACGCCTGCTCGTCCGGTTCGGCCCCGCGCGCGGGCCTCGCCCCGCCCTCGCGCGCCCGCTCGACGAGCCAGTCGCGCAGGCGGCGGGTGGAGACGCAGTCGTAACGGTTGTAGTCGGCCAGGTCGTCGAGCACCCGCTGGGCGGCTTCGGCCTCGCCGTCGGCGGCGAGCGCGCGGGCTTCGACGTACTTCACGATGGAGTCGTCGCCGCGCTGCACGTCGCTGGTGCGCACCTCGTCGCCCATGTACAACGGCTCGAGCTTCTTGATCGAGTACGAGCGCGACCCCACCCGCAGCGCGCGGCGCACGACCGGGTACAGGTCGACGAAGACGCCGTCGCGCAGCAGCCGGTCGACGTCGGCCTCGCGCACGCCGTAGCGGGCCGCCATCGTCAGCAGGTGCGTGGGTTCGTACGGCGCGTAGTGGTAGATGTGCATGCCGGGGAACTGCTCGCGGCGCACGGCCACCATGTCGAGGAAGCGCTCGAGCGCCGCCCGTTCCTCGGTGAACGTGTGCGCCCACAGCGCTCCGTAACGTTCGCGGGTGTCGACCCAGCCGAACAGGTAGTCGATGCCCCACTGCTCCCGGTCGCCCTCGGTGTACAGCGGGTCGCCCTCGAAGTCGAAGAACAGGTCGCCGTGGTCGGGGCGGGGCAGCACACCGAGGGCTTTGGGCGCCACGACCTCGAACGTCGGCACGACGTGGTCGCCCTCCGAACCGTCGCCGGCCGGGCTCTCGAGCTGCAGGCGCGCCTGCGTCCGGAGCGAGACGAAGGTGTCGACGCTCATGCCGGCGGGCGGGGCGGGTGCGGACGCGAGCGCGTCGATCGTGTCGACGCCCGCAGCCCGCAGGCGGTCGCGCTGGACGGGCCGCATGCCGGCGACCAGCAGCAGGTCGCGGTGGGCGACGACCTCGATCTCGCAGGTCGGGCAGCGTCCGCACGCGAGGACGGCGAGCTCGCCCCGCGGGTCGCCCCAGGGGATCACCGGCCCCGCCGTTCCGAGCGACACCCGCCGGTCGGCGATCAGGGCGCGCAGCCGCGCCCGACGGAGGGCGAAGACGGGCAGCAGGTCATCGACCCGGTGCGTGCTCGTGCCGCCGTCGCCGAGGAGCAACTGCACCTCGTCGGACCGCGCGACACCGAGGCGGTCGAGCTGGTCGACATAGGCCGCGAGCTGCATGAGCGCGGTCACGCGGGCGCGGCGGGCGAGCTTGGTGTCCTGCACGATCCACGGGCGCGGGCCACCGTCGCCCGCGTCGGGCTCGCGGACCAGGAAGTCGGCGAAGCCCACGAACTCGTCGGTCGAGAAGGCGGCCTGGTACACGACCTCGGCCGCCGGGTCGGCCAGGGCCTCGCCGGTGAGCCGCACGGCCTCGGCGAGCGCGACGGTGTCGGAGGAGCGCGCCGCGGGGATCTCGCGGACGGCAGCGCCGAACCGCCGTCGGTAGTCGTCGAGCACGCGCAGCTCGTGCACGGTACCGAGGGCCGCGGCGCGCTCGAGCGTGGCATCCTCGGGGTCGGGCACCGCCTCGATGCGGCCGATCTTCGCGTCGATCGCCCTCAGCCAGGCGAACTCGCACTCCGCCGCCGCTTTGAGGTCGCTGGCGCTCCAGACGATCCGGGCGTCCTGCTCGATGTACCGCACGATGGTCAACGCTAACCGGGGTCGCCGACATCGCCGGTCGCACTGTCCACACCTCGTTGATCCGGAGACCGCCGGACGTTCACCGTCGGCTCGTAGTGTCCCGGCGTTCCGCGATTCCGGGACCCCGTGGCCCGAGGACGTGCGCCCCGATGTCGAGACGGTCGCGGCGTACTACGACCAGGGCGCCACCCTGTTCGAGCACCTCGGCGACGTGCACGACGCCTCCTCGCTCTCGGTCGTGTTCCAGGAGTTCCAGCAGATGCCGGACGCGACGGATGCCATCGGACGCGTGGGTGCGGCGGCGGGGATCAGCGCGGACCTCGCCGGGGAGTGCGACTCGCGCTGACGCTCCCCCGTCCGCCCGCGCCGTCCGCCACGGTGTCGGGGACACCTGACAGACTGGTCGCGTGATCACCGAGCTGCCGTTCGAAAACATCTACCGGCACGGGTTCGCGCGTGTGGCCGCGTGCACGATCCCCGTCGCGATCGCCGACCCCGCCACCAACGCCGAGGCCGTGCTCTCGTCCGCGCGCGAGTGCGACGCCGACGGCGTCGCGGTGGCCGTCTTCCCCGAACTGTGCCTGTCGGGGTACGCCATCGACGATCTGGTGATGCAGGATCCCCTGCTGGATGCCGTCGAAGCGGCCGTCGCGCGGATCGTCGCGGCATCCGTCGACCTCCTGCCGGTCCTCCTGGTCGGTGCCCCTCTCCGCCACGGCAACCGGCTCTACAACTGCGCCGTGGTGGTGCACCGCGGACGCATCCTCGGCGTGGCCCCCAAGTCCTATCTGCCCACCTACCGCGAGTTCTACGAGCAGCGCTGGTACGCCCGGGGCGACGACCAGGTCGGTCAGCACATCGTCGTGGCGGGCGAGACGGTGCCCTTCGGCCCGGATCTGCTGTTCGACGCCGCCGACGTGCCGGGTCTCACCGTGCACGCCGAGGTGTGCGAGGACGTGTGGGTACCGATCCCCCCGTCGTCCCCCGCGGCGCTGGCCGGGGCGACGGTGCTCGCCAACCTCTCGGGCAGCCCCATCACGATCGGACGCGCCGACGACCGGAACCTGCTGTCGCAGTCCCAGTCGATGCGGTGCCTCGCGGCGTACGCCTACGCCGCCGCCGGTCCGGGCGAGTCGACCAACGACGTGTCGTGGGACGGCCAGACGATGATCTACGAGGGCGGGCAGCTGATGGCCACGACCGAGCGTTTTCCCGACGGACCGCGCCGGAGCGTCGCCGACGTCGACCTCGACCGCCTGCGCCAGGACCGGCTGCGCCAGGGCACGTTCGACGACAACCGTCGCACCGCCGGCACGCCCTTCCGCACGGTGTCGTTCGTGCTGGCGCCGCCGACCGGCGACCTGGGCCTCCGGCGCTCGCTCGATCGATTTCCGTTCGTCCCCGACGATCCCGCGCGCCTCGCGCAGGACTGCTACGAAGCGTTCAACATCCAGGTCTCGGGCCTCGTCCAGCGCCTGGAGGCGATCGGCGCTCCGCGGCCGGTGCTCGGTGTAAGCGGGGGGCTGGACTCCACCCACGCGCTCCTGGTCATCGCGCAGGCGATGGACCGGATGGGCCGCCCGCGCAGCGACATCCTGACGTATACGCTGCCCGGGTTCGCGACGAGCGAGAAGACCAAGCGCAACGCGATCGCGTTGGCCGAGGCGGTCGGCGCGACGATCGAGGAGATCGACATCCGGCCCGCGGCATCCGAGATGCTCTCCCGGATGGGGCACCCGTTCGCGGCGGGTGAACCCGTGCACGACGTCACCTTCGAGAACGTCCAGGCGGGGCTGCGCACCGACTACCTGTTCCGGCTGGCGAACCAGAAGAACGGGATCGTGATCGGCACGGGCGACCTGTCCGAGATCGCGCTCGGCTGGTCGACGTACGGCGTGGGCGATCAGATGAGCCACTACTCGGTGAACCCCGGCGTGCCCAAGACCCTCATCCAGCACCTGATCCGCTGGGTCATCTCGGCCGGGGAGCTCAGCGCCGCGACCGTCGAGGTGCTGCAGGCGGTGCTCGACACCGAGATCAGTCCCGAGCTCGTGCCCGCCGGCCAGGACGGCAGGATCCAGTCGACCGAGGACCGCATCGGCCCCTACAACCTGCACGATTTCACGCTGTACCACGTGCTGCGTTTCGGCTTCCGGCCCTCGAAGATCGCCTTCCTCGCCGCGAAGGCGTGGGAGGACCCGGATGCCGGCGCCTGGCCCCCGGGCTACCCCGAGGGGGCGCGGCCGTCCTACGACCTGCCCACGGTCGCCCGGTGGATGGAGGTGTTCCTCCAGCGCTTCTTCGGCTTCGCGCAGTTCAAGCGCAGCGCGATCCCGAACGGGCCGAAGGTCTCCCCCGCCGGGTCCCTGTCACCCCGTGGCGACTGGCGCGCGCCGTCTGACGGGAACGCGCGCGCGTGGCTCGCGGAGCTGCGAGCCGCCGTGCCGCAGGCGTTCGACGGCGCCTGACCTCACCAGCCCATCGAGCCGGGGACGCCCTTGAACGGCCCCGCGAGGTCGCTCGTCACCCAGCCCCCGTAGAAGCCGCCCGGCTGGGGCTCGACGGTCTCGCCGGCGACGACGCACCGATCCATCGGCGCCGCGTACACGGCGACCCGGTCGGCGAGGACCTCGTATCCGGGCATCGGGTTCGGATAGTTCCACGCGGCCCTTTCGGCGACCGCGCCCTGCCCACCGTGGACGTCGAAGTACCGCGCGCCGCCCTTGAACTCGCAGAACGAGGCTCCCTGACCCGGCGTGAGCGCCTCCCCGAACGCCGCGATGGGCAGGTAGTAGACGGGCGGGTGGCTCGTTTCGAGCACCCGCACCACGTCGTCGGTGTCGGCGATGCGGACGCCGCCGAAATCGATCTGCACCCGCGTGCGCACCCGTTCCACCCGCGGCGGACGCGGGTAGTCCCACACGGATTCCTGGCCGGGACGGACGGGGTCGGGTACGGGGCGCGCCATGGGTCCACGGTACGCCGCGGCGACCGGCCCGGGGTCGGATCGACCCCGCTCGGACCGGCGGGTGGCACGGGAGCGCGCGGCGGTTCGATACCCTTTAGCCAGGAGGGGCACGAGTGAGCGGCGAACACGGCACCGGAATCAGTCGGCGGTACCGCGTCTACCAAGTGGGCGGGATCGTTCTCGGCGTGCTGTTCCTCGGGCTCGGCGTCGCCGCGCTCCTCGCGGGCGGCGGCCCCGTGATCGCCGCCATCGCCGGAATCGGGGGCCTCGCCGTGATCATCGTGTCGATCGTGATGATGGTGCGCTCATGACCGCCCCCGACGACGGCGGCCAGGGCGAGAAGCCCCGCAAGTACCCGCGCGGCCAGGTCGTGATCTGGATCGCCGTCTCGGCGGTGGGACTGTGGCTGCTGGGCAGCGGGCTCATCGGCATCCTTTCCGGAGGCTCCGGAAACTGACGCCCGCCGGGAATTCCCGTCGCTCGGGGTCGTTGTCCTGAAGGCATCGATCACCGAACGAAAGGGCATCATGACGCGCATCGGACAGAGCGACCTCGACATCCGACCCCTCTCCCTGGGCGGCAACGTCTTCGGCTGGACCGCCGACCGGGACACCTCGTTCGCCGTCCTGGATGCCTTCCACGCCGGCGGCGGCGACTTCATCGACACGGCCGACGGCTACAGCGCGTGGGCACCCGGCAACTCCGGCGGCGAGAGCGAGACGATCATCGGCGAGTGGCTCGCGAGCCGCAAGCCGGAGAACGTCGTGGTCGCCACGAAGGTCAGCACGCACCCCGACTTCCGCGGCCTGTCCGCCGCGAATGTGCGCGCAGCGGCCGAGGCGTCGCTGAGCCGGCTCGGCGTGGACGCGATCGACCTGTACTACGCCCACTTCGACGACCCCGAGACGCCGCTCGAGGAGACCGTCGGCGCGTTCGCCGACCTCGTCTCCGACGGGCTCGTGCGCTACGTCGCCGTCTCGAACTACAGCGCGGACCGCATCCGCGAGTGGATCTCACTCGCCGAGGCCGCCGGCGCCGACCTCCCCGTCGCCGTGCAGCCGCACTACAACCTCGTGCACCGCACCGCCGTCGAGACCGAGATCGTGCCCGTCGCCGAGCAGTACGGCTTCTCTCTCGTGCCCTACTACGCGCTGGCCAGCGGATTCCTCACCGGCAAGTACCGGACGACGGATGCCGCGGGCGATTCGCCCCGCGCGGGCGGTGCCGCGAAGCTCGCGACGCCTGCCGGGCTCGCGGTCATCGACGCGCTCGAGGAGATCGGTCGTGCCCACGGCGCGTCGATCGCGAGCACCGCGCTGGCGTGGCTGAAGGCGCAGCCGACCGTGGTCGCTCCGCTGGCCAGCGCGTCGCGCCCCGAGCAGGTGCCCGACCTTCTGGCGAGCATCTCGCTCGACCTGTCGGCCGACGAGCTGGCGCGTCTGGACGACGTGTCCGCCGCCGCCCAGGGCTGAGCCCGCGCCGGGCCGCGCGGCGACGCGGCCCGGCGGTCGGACCGGGCTCCGCGGTCGCGCGCGCCGCGCGGTCGGCGGCGGCCGCGCGGTCGGCCGCGTCCGCTCCGTCGGCCAGAATGGTGGGGTGAAGCTCCTCGTCGCCGCCCACGCGTCCGAATTCGTCGCCTTCGAACCCGACATCCCCGGTTTCGACCGACTGCTGACCGGCGTCGGCAAGATCCCCGCCGCGTACGCGCTGACGCGCGCGCTGTGCGAGGGCACGTACGACGAGATCGTGGTGGTCGGCACGGCCGGCGCCATCGACCCCGACCTCGAGGGCGGCATCTACGACATCTCCGCGACGATCCAGCACGACGTGAAGGGCCTGGACGGCACGTTCGGTCAGCACGTGTGGCTGCCGGCGCGGGTCGACATCGCCCCGGAGGGCGTCGTCATCGCCACCGGCGACCACTTCGTCGACGACGCCGACGCCGTCGCCCTCATCCGGGGACTCGACGCGCGCATGGTCGACATGGAGTCGTACGCGCTGGCGTGGGTCGCTCAGCAGTTCGACGTTCCGATCCGGATCCTGCGGGCCGTCTCCGACCGCGCCCAGGACGGCGCGACCGAGCTGTGGGACGACGTCGTCGAGCGGTGCAGCCACGAGCTGCGCGCGAAGATCCGCGAGCTCTACAACGTGTGACCGGCGCCTCCGGGGCACACCCGGCGGCCACCGCTACGGCGTCTGCGACCCGTGGCGGGCACGACCGGCGAGGTCGGCGACACCGACGATGAGCGCGAGCCCGAGGAAGACGCCGACGGCGATCATCCCGCTGGCGTAGGCGTCGTGGAACACCGTGAGCTGTTCGCGGTCGCCCTGCTCGCGGTACACCGTCGCGTAGAAGAGGGCCAGCGCGATGGCCGTCCCCACCGCCGTTCCGACACGCTGCCCCAGTTGGCCGATCGACCCGGCGACCCCGCCGCGGGAGACGGGGATGTCCGCGAGGGTGAGCGTCTGGTTCGGGGAGACGACCAGTCCCCCGGCGAGACCGCCCACGGCCATGACCGCGGCCATCGCCCACGGCGTCCATTCCGGCGGGGTGACGACGGCGACGAGCACGAGGGCCCCCGCGGCGACGACCATCCCGAGGATGCCACCCACCACGAGCGGGCGTCCGAGCCGGGTCACCAGGGTGCCGCCGATCCAGGCGCTGCCGGCCGAGGCCACCGCGAACCCGATCGTCACCATGCCGGCGAACACCGGGGGAAGCCCGAGGCCGCCCTGCAGGTACAGCGTGCCGAGGAGGAACATGGCCGGCACCGCCGCGAAGTAGGCGGTCGAGATCAGCACCCCGTTGCGGTAAGAGCCGAGCCCGAAGATCGCGAAGGGCATCAGCGGCATCCGCCCGCGGTCGGCGTAGCGGCGCTCCCAGAAGACGAACGCGGCGGCGAACACCGCGGAGGCCACCAGCAGCCACCAGCGACGAGGGTCGTCGTCGGGCGACCCGGTCGTGAAGAGGAACGGCCACATCAGGGCGACGATCGTCAGCCCGAAGAGCACGACGCCGATCGGATCGAGGTCGAGCGCGCGGTGCGACTTCGTCCGGGTGCTCGGGAGCAGCCATGCCGCCAGCACGATCACGATCGCGACGAGGGGGATGTTGATCCAGAAGATGAGCCGCCAGCCGTCGGTCTGACCGCCGAGGGCGATCAGGAGCCCCCCGAGCGTCGGACCGAACGCCGTCGCGATGCCGATGGTCGCCCCGAACAGGCCGAACGCGCGACCGCGCTCCTTGCCCTGGAAGAGCTGCTGGACGAGCCCGAGGACCTGGGGCATCTGGATGCCGGCGGCCACCCCCTGCAGGAGACGGGCGGTCAGGAGCACGGCGGTGTTGGGCGCGAGTGCGCACGCCAGACTGGTGAGGAGGAACAGCGACAGTCCGACCAGGAACAGCACCCGTCGCGACCGCAGGTCGCCCAACCGACCCGCCGGCACCAGCACCAGACCGAAGGTCAGGATGTAGCCCGACACCACGAGCTGCAGCTCCGTGGGTCCCGCGTTCAACGCCGATTCGATCGACGGCAGCGCGACGTTGACCTTCGTGAGATCGAGGATGGTGAGGGCCGCGACCGAGACGGCGATCCAGTACGCACGCCAGCGGTGGCGCGGGGAGAGCTGGATGTCGCGCGTAGGCGGGTGGGGGGACGTGCGTTCTTCAGGCATCGCGCTCACGCTACTCGCGGGCGACGACGCCGCGGGCGGGCTTGCGCCATCACTCGGTCGGAGTCGTGGGCGGACGTCGCCGTGCGTCGGGCCGGTTCCGCCCGGACTTCTGCGGCGCGTCAGTCCGCGTCGCGCCGGGCGAACATCGCGCGCAGCACCAGGAACACGACGACCGCCACCACCGCGATGAGCGCCAGCCGGAAGACGAACTCGATGAACCACAGGAGCACGTTGACGATCAGCCCCGCGATGATCACCGCCGCGATCACGCCGAGAACGGTCCAGAGGGTGCTCGTACGCATGATCCCAGCCTAGGCGGGCGCTGCGACCGTCGCGGAGTCCTGATGGATCACGCTCGGTCCGCGAGGGGTCGCCGTCACCCGCACCTGAGCCGGCAGCTGATCCTTCATCGACGCGACGTGGCTGATGACGCCGACCGTGCGGCCTCCCTGGCGCAGCTCGTCGAGCGTTCGCATCGCGAGGTCGAGGGTCTCGTCGTCGAGGGAGCCGAAGCCCTCGTCGATGAACAGGGTGTCGAGCCGGATGCCACCCGCCCGCGCCGTCACGACCTCGGCCAACCCGAGCGCGAGGGCGAGGGACGCGAGGAACGTCTCGCCGCCCGACAGCGACTGGGGCGGTCGGCATTGGCCGGTGAAGGCGTCCATGATCTCGAGTCCCAGACCGCTCGCGGCTCCCCGCGCGGCCAACGCGTCGGTGTGCTGCAGCCGGTAACGACCGGCGGACATGTGGTCGAGACGGAGGTTCGCGGCATCCACGATCTCTTCCAGCTCGGCCGCGAGGACGAAGGTCTCGAGGGTCATCCGGCGGGTGTTCGGGGCACGGCCGGCCATCGTGTCGGCCAGGCGCGCGACGACCGCGTGCGCCTCGGACAGTCGCGCGACCGAGGAGCTGCCCGCATCGACCCGCTGGGCGAGATCGCGCGCGCGCGTCGCCACCGCGGAGGCAGCGGCGTGAGCGGCGGCGGCGGACTCCACGGCGGAGCGGGCGTCGCGTACCGCCGCAGCCGCCGGGGCGAGGTCGATGGGCTCGTCGGGCGCCCCGACGAGGACGAGTTCGAGTTCGAGAAGTCGACGGCGGACGGCGGCGAGCGCGGCCTCGTGCTCGCCGACCGCGGATTCCAGGCGGCGGCGGGCGGCGGGGTCGCGAAGGGCGGTGCGCACGTCGTCCTCGTGGGCGAAGGCGCTCTCGCCCCGCAGCCCGTCGAAGGTCGCGCGCGCATCCGCGGCGGCACGGGTGCGCGTCTCGTGCTCGATCCGCGCGGCGATCACCGCGCGGACGGCGTCTCTGCGTGCCCGGAGGTCGCGGCGACGCGCCCGCACGCTGTCGAACGTGCCGCGTGCGTCCTCGACGGCCGCGCGCAGTGCCTCGGCGCGCTGAAGGTGCAGCGCGAGATCCTGACGGGCCGCGGCGAGCTCGTGCGCCCACCGCTCACTCTCGACCGAGTCCGCCTTCTCGCGGTCGAGGAGCTCGGCGCGCGCGGCGGCCAGGCGGTCGAACTCGGCCACGTCGGCCTCTGCGCGCGCGAGCGTCTCGCCGATGAGGTCGTGTCGCTCGCGAAGCGCGGTCACCGATTCTCCTCCGGCCCGGGCGGCGGCGAGCGCGTGAGCGTCACGGGCGAGCCGCGAAGCGTCGGATGCCAGCCGGTCGAGCTCGGTCGCGGCGTTCTTGCGGTCTTCGGCGGCCGAGACCTCGGCGTCGGTGACGGGTTCGCCGGCGCCCACCGCGGGCGCCGGGTGCTCGCGCGATCCGCAGACGGCGCACGGTTCGCCGTCCACGAGGGCGTGCGCGAGTTCGGCTGCGGCCCCAGCGAGCCGTCGCCGCAGGAGGGAGCTCCACGCCTCGACGGCGAGACGCAGTTCGTCGGCGCGCACGAGCGCGGCGAGATCGGCGATGTCCCGCTCTTCGGCGAGCTTCTCGGCGTCCAGCGCCGCGTCGATCCGGCGGGCGACCTCGGTCCGTTCGGCCGCGGCGACGTCGCGACGGGAGGCGGCATCGGTCAGAGCCGCGATCCGCTGATCGAGGCCGGCGAGCGCGGCCGGCACCCCGTCGCGCCGCGTGCGGACCTCGTCGGCGGACCGCTCGGCACGCTCGACGTCCGCTCGACGCCGCGCGACGTCGGCCTCGATCGCCGCCCACTCGTCCTCGAGGGCGAGCGCCTCGTCGACGCGCGCGATCACCGTCGTGAGCTCGTCGTCGCGGATGGTGAGGTCGGCCGCTGCGTCGAGTCCGACCTCGCCGAGGTCGGCCGCCGCCCGGACCGCGGCGTCGACCGCGGCACGCGCGGGCTCGACCGCGCGCCGTGTGCGGTCGAGCGCGTCGACCGACGCCCGCAGGACCTCCGCGGCCGCCGCGGCCGCCGACTCCGCCCGCAGGACCGCGACGCGGTCGGCGTCGGACTCGAGGGCGGAGAGGTGCTGCCGCGCCGTCTGCCGCTCGACCTGACGCTCATGCATCGACGCCGCCTCGCGCTCCGCGGCGAGCGCGGCATCGAGCGCACCCTTCGCCGCCTCCCGCTCGTGCGCGGCTGCCTCGACGCGATACTGCAATCGCTCGACCGCGCGGATCAGACGAGCGAGCCGTTCGTCGATCGTCCGCGTCGCGTGCCCCGGGCCCTCGGACTCCGCAGCGTCTTCGCGCACGTCGGATCCGCCCACGGCATCGGCCTCCGGCCCGACCTCGCGGGCCGCGTCGGTCTCGGCGACCATGCGCTCCGCCTCGTCCAGCAGTGTCGACACCTCGGTGCCCTCCGCGGCCAGGCGCTCGGCCGCGCGCTTGCGCCGATCGTCGAGGGCCGTGGCGTACTGCTCGAACGAACGGGTGCCGAAGAGGGTGCGCAGCAGCGCCTGCCGTTCGTCGTTCTTGGCGAGGAGGAACCGGGCGAACCGATTCTGAGCGAGCAGAATCACCTGCAGGAACTGCTGCTGGGTGAGCCCGAGGATTTCGTCCAGGTGCGCCGCCACGTCGACCGGTCGCGCTGCGACACCCGTCCAGCCCTCGGGCTCGAGCACCTCGAGAGCGGCCCGATGGGGCTCCTTCGTGGTCCCCGCGCCGTTGCGCTTGGGACGCTCGTACTCGGGCGAGCGCGTGACGCGCCACCGGCGCCCCTCGGCGCTGAACTCGACCGTCACGCTCGTGGGGTCGTCGAGTCCGCAGTGATCGCTGCGCAGACGCCGCTCGGCTCCGTCGTAGCGGGGAACACCCCCGTAGAGGCCGTAGCAGACGCCGTCGAGGACGCTCGACTTCCCGGCGCCCGTGCGGCCCGCGATGAGGAAGATCCCGTCGTCGGCGAAGGCGTCGAAGTCGACGACCTGCCGTTCGAGGAACGGCCCGAAGCCCTCGAGTTCGAGGCGATGCAGCTTCACGACCGCGCCTCCGTCACGGCGCGCGCGTCGAGCACCTCTCGGATGAGCTCGCGCTCGGCGTCGGATGCCCCTTCGCCCTCGCGCACGTGCGTGAGGAACGCGTCGATGATCTCGGTCTCGTCGCGGGCGGCGCGCACACGTCGGGCGTAGCCGAGGCCGTCGTCCTTCCGCGCCTCGGCCGGGGTGTGGGCGACCGTCGCGCACCAGGGGAACCGGGCCTGCAACCGGCGCATCGGATCGATCTGCGGAGTGGAGTCGGTGTACTCGGCCCGCACCCACTGGTCGACGTGCGCGTCGAACGCGGGATCGCCCAGCAGGTCGTCGAACGATGCCCGGAGAGTGACCAGCGGCCGCGGCACGGGCAGATCGAGCCACTGGACGGATGCCAGGCCCGTGGCATCCAGATCGATCAGCCACGACCCTCTCGGTTTGCCGGCCTCGCCGAAGCTGTAGTGCACAGGCGCGCCGGCGTAACGCACGCGGTCGGAGAGCTGCTGGCGCCCGTGGATGTGCCCGAGCGCGACGTAGTCGGGGCCGTCGAAGACCGGGAGCGGCACGTTGTCGAGCCCGCCCTGGCGGATCTCGCGCTCCACGCCGGGCGTCGCCTCGACACCGGCGGCGAAGCAGTGCGCGATGGCGATCGACCTTCCGCCGCGCGCCGCCAGGTCGCGGCGCACGAGGTCCATGGCGTGGCCGATGGTCTGCGCCTGACTGCGCAGTTCGACACCCTCCCACAGGTGGCGCACGATCGCGGGCTCGAGGTAGGGGATGCCGTAGAAGTGGACCGGACCGTGCGCATCGTCGATCGTCACCGGGGAACCGACGGCGAGCGGGTCGGTGACGACCGTGATCTCTTCGCGCAGGAGGGCCGACTGGAAACCCAGCCGGGCTGCGGAATCGTGGTTGCCCGAGGTCACGATGACGCGTGCGCCGGCGTCGGCGAGCGCCGCGAGCGTGCCCGTCAGAAGCGGGTAGCACGCCGCCGATGGAGCCGCCGAGTCGAACACGTCGCCCGCGACGATCACGACGTCGACGGCGTGCAGCCGTACCTGCTCGACGAGCGCACCGAGCACGCCGGCCAGGGCCTCGAGCGTCGAGTGGCCGTGGAACGACCGCCCGATGTGCCAGTCGGAGGTGTGCAGGATCCGCATGTTCACACGGTACGTCGGGCCTCCGACATCGACGCTCAGCCGGGGCGCGGGTCGCGCACGCCGAGGCGTCCGGCTCCGTCAGCCGGCGGCGACCTCGGCGGCGAGAGCACGGATGCGGTCGTCACCCAGGTCGAGGCCCACGTCGGAGAAGCGCTGACGGAGCACGTCGGCGATGCGCTCTTCGGACGCGTCGCCGACATCGGCACGCGTCTGCACGACGACGCCGGCGATGCGCGCCTCGTCGTCGGTGGGGTGCGTGTCCATCGCGGGTGCGGACTGCTCGCCCGGTCGCGTCGTCTTACCCTCGGGGTGCACGGCGCCGCCGACGGAATCCGCCGGCGAGGCCCCGCCCTCGGGGCCGTCGGACGGCTGGGGGCTGCGGGAGTGGTCGGTCATGTCAGTCCTCCGTGCTCATGTCGGGGTCGATGCCCTGACTGGCGGCATCGCCTTCGATCGGGTCCGAGGGCTCGGCGTCGTTCAGACGCGGCGACCCCTTCGCCCGCTCGTTCTGCTCGGCGGTCTCGCCGTCGGCGACATCGCCGCTCACCCAGCCACCGGGAGGGTTCGCATCGATGACGCCCTCGGGAAGGTCGCGGTCGTCGGTCATGGCATCCCCTTTCGACGCTCCCAGCTTCGCCGCCGGGGTGCCCCCGCAGCCGGGGGTTGACGCTTCAGGGAGGCCCGGGTACCGGGTCGCTCAGCTTCGGGCGCGGAGGAGGCTCGCACGCTCGGGGTGGGCGTCGAACCACTCGCCCACGTACCAGCACACGGGGAGGATCTCGCGGTCTCCCGCCTGCTCGATGGCGTCGACCGCCCGCTCCACGACCACGGCGGCGTACCCTCGTCCGCGGAACGTCGGGATGGTGAACGCGCGCGTGAGCGCGATCGTGCGGCCGTCGTCGCGATAGTCGAGGACGGACACCAGATCATCGCCGTCGTGCAGGGTGTAGCGCGAGGCGGCACGATCGTCGGCGAAACGCAGGTCGGTCATGCCCCTCACGGTACGCCGCTTCTCGGGAACGGGCGCCGGGAACGCAATGTGCGCAATGCACGGGCGCTTGCACGCCGAGAACAGAGCAGGATGCCACATCCTCGCCGGTCACGATTTGACGCAATCCGCCACGGTGGGTCATAATCGGCCGCATGACTCTCAACGCGCTTGCTCTGTCCGCCCGGGAGGCGAACGGAACTGCGGGCATCATGATGCCCGGCCGCGTTGTCATGTGTTGTCGAATGTGCCGCTAACAGCGACCCTCGCCCCGACGACCCCGCGCTTCTGAACGCCGGCGTCGTCGCCCGGTCGTCCGCCTTCCGCGTCGATCACGCGTACCCGGACACCGCGCTCCGGCCCCTCGGCCACACACCTCCCGCTGAACCCCGCTCCCTCGACGCCCGGGTTCACCACTGAAGGACACTTCCCTCATGTCGATCTCCGCCGTTCTCGACCGCCCCGCCACCACCGCCACTTCCGCCACCGCGGTCCGCCCGCAGCCCGCGCGTCGCGTCGTCGCCGCGCGGCCCGCCGTTCCGGCTGCCGCCCCCGCGACCCCCACCCCCGCGGCACGGGCCGCACTGCCCGCCGGGACCGCTCCCCGCGGCTTCGCCCTCTACGTCGGCATCGACGAGGCCAAGGCCGCCGAAGCCGGCGTCAGCCTCGGCACCCTCGTCGAGGCGCTGCGCCGCACGCTCGGCGAGCTCGCGCCCGCCGCCGAGACGTACGCGACGGTCGCGCTCGCCCCCGCCGGTGCCGGCGGTCGCGACGTCGACGTGGTGCGGCTCGCCCTGCACGAACCCTCCGCCGTCGCCCGCACGAAGGAGGAGCCGGCCGAAGAGGACCGCGCTCCCCGCGGCGTCGTCGTCGACATCTCGCGCAAGCGCGTCCTCATCGACGGCGAGTCCGCCGCTTTCACCTTCAAGGAGTTCGAGCTGCTGCAGTACCTCGTGCTCCGCGAGGGCCGCACGATCGAGCGCACCGAGCTCGTCTCGTCGCTGTGGGAGGGCGCGACCGACGACGAAGCGCCCGGTGAGCGCACGATCGACGTGCACGTGCGGCGTCTGCGCGCGAAGCTCGGCGCGTACGAGGACATCGTCCGCACCGTGCGGGGGGTCGGTTACCGGTTCGACCGGCACGCCGACGTGTCCATCCGCTACGGCCACGGCACGCCCTCGCCCGACCGCTTCTGAGCAGCTACCCCGCTGAGCGTCATGTCGGCGGGGCGACGTAGGGTGTCGGCATGAGATCGACGCGGGTGCACGTGCGACCGTCGTCGCGCGACCCGCGACCGCCGATCGCCGAGCCCCTCCAGACGGAGTACCGCCCGGCTCGGCCCGTCGACGTCGAGGCCGCGGTCGGTGCGCAACGCCACGGACGCAACGACCCGACGTTCCTGGCGTCGGGCGCGCTGCGCACCGGGGGTGTGCTCTGGCGCGCGAGTCGCACCCCGACGGGCGTCGCGACGCTCGCGCTCCGCCGCACCGCCGACGGCACGGTCCGAGCCGCGGCGTGGGGTCCGGGCGCCGAGTGGGCGGTGGACCAGCTGCCCGCGCTGTGCGGCGCGCTCGACGATCCCGACGGTTTCGACGCGTCGCGGCATCCGTCGGTCGCCGAGTGGCATCGACGGCACCCTGACCTCCGCATCGGTCGCACCGACCTCGTGTTCGATGCGCTGGTGAGCGCGGTCATGGAGCAGAAGGTCACGAGCCTCCAGGCGTTCTCCGCGTGGCGCAGCATCGTCACCTGGTACGGCGAGCGCGCCCCCGGTCCGACGCCGCGCCCGATGTTCGCCCCGCCGGACGTGGAGGGCTGGCGGCACGTACCGTCCTGGGCCTGGCATCGCGCGGGACTCGAACCGCCGCAGTCGCGCACGATCGTCGAGGCCGCGCGCCGGGGTGCCTCGGTCGAACGGGCAGCGCTGGATGCCGCGGACGGCGAGGCCCGCGACCGGGTGTTCATCAGCCTGCGCGGGGTCGGCGTCTGGACGAGCGCCGAGACGCGCATCCGGGCGTTCGGGGATCCGGATGCCGTGAGCATCGGCGACTACCACCTGGCTCACCAGGTGGGCTACGCCCTGACGGGGCACCGCACCGACGACGACGGCATGCTCGAACTCCTCGAGCCCTTCGCCGGGCACCGCCAGCGCGTCATCCGTCTGATCTACGCGGGAGCCGGACTGGAACCGCGACGCGGTCCGCGACTCGCGCCCGAAGACCACCGCGACCGGTAGACCACCGCGACCGGTCGCGCGGGGCATCGCAGGCGGCGCGCGCCTAGGCTGGGCGCATGACGCACTCCGGGACGGGCTGGCCCCGCGGACGCACGTACTGGCTTCTCGGTTCCGTGGTGCTGCTGGGCGCCGGCATCCTGTTCGGTCTGGTATGGCAGAACGTGTGGCTCGGCCTGCTGCTGGCGGCCGTGATCTCGCTGGGGTGGCTCATCGCGTTCGAGTCGAACCGCGGACGCAACGTCGGCGTCAACGACCCCGACAACGGCGTCGAGCTCTGACGCGCGGGCTCAGGAACGTTCGACGCCGGCGGCGAAGGCGAGCACCCGGGCGGTCACGAACGGCGTGACGTAGCCCGCGGCCCCCGCGGCGGGCGTCGCCTGGGCGTCGATCGTCGCCTCCGCCAACGCGCCCCGGACGAACGGTGTCGTCGCCCCCGTTTCCGTCAGCGCATCGACCGCCGACACCGTGTACTCGTCGGCCACGGCGATCCGTCGCGCCGCCGCGTCCGCGGCATCCACGTCCGACGGCGGACGCACGGCCTGCGTCGCCGCGAGCACGGGCGACACGCGCGTGTATCCGACGAGAGCGATGCCGAGCGCGGCCCACCCGCGGTCGTCGGGAGCTCGTTCGACCAGCTCGTCGCGCGCGCGGGCGAGGGCGAGCGCGCGCAGCGCCGCGGGGTCGGCCGCCGCCACGCGCGCCTCGGCGGCGTCGACGTCGATGCCGTCGGCGTCGGCGCGCGCCGCGATCACCCGTGACCGATACGCGTCGCCCGCCGCGATACCCGCCCGCCGCAGCAGCGAGGCCACCCCGTCGAGGTCGGCGTCGCCGACGAGTCGGCCACCGCCGCCCGCGGGCAGTCCGCTGACGGCCTGAGCCGTGCGGAGAGACGACCGCGCGAGCGCGGCGGCGGTGGTCGCGGCGGGGACGGAGGAGTCGTCCACCGGTTCGGCGGACATGTCCTCGGCGTACCGGGCGAGGGCGTAGGCCTCGGTCGCGGCGGTCGCGGCACGGAGGACCGCGTCGAGATCGTCGAGGGTCTCGGGCGACCGCTCGGCGAGGCCGTCGAGAAGCCCCCCGGCGGCCTCGCGCACCCGCGCGGAATCCGCCGTCGCCTCCTCGGCGGGCGCCTGCGCCGATGCGGCGAGGGCCGCCGCGTCGGCGGCCGTCGTGGCAGCAGCGAACGCCGCTTCGGTCTCTCCCCCCGCGCGCAGGGCCGAGGCGTTGGCGAGCGCGGTGCGCGCCGGGTCGGCGAGCGCCGGGTCGGTCGCGGTCTCGAGGGACGCGGAGGCGGCCTCCAGGATCGCGTCGACGGCGGCGCCGAGCGGCCCGTCGTCCTCGGCGACGTCCACGGCCGTGGGGAGGGGCGATGGGGAGGGCGGCGGCGTGGGGAACGCCGCCTCCGGAAGGTCCTCCCCCGTCATCACGGCGTAGGCGCCGGCGATGTCGGCGACCTCGGTCACCGTCATCCCGCCGGTCGCGGCGAGCTGGTCGAGGTCGACCGTCTCGCCCTGCGCGTTCCGCACCATCCGCTGACCGGCCGGAACGAGGATCGTGTCGATCCCTCCGGCCTCGACGGCCGCGGCGACCTGCTCCGCCAGCCCTGCGACGGGTCGGATCGCGCCGAACGGGGTCACCGCTCCGGACAGGGCGACCCCCGACTGGATCTCGGTGCCGTAGTACAGCGCGAGGACGCCCACGGCGGTGACGGCGCCCGCCGCCGGGGTCGCGAGGCGCGTGTCGAAGCCGAACGTGTACGCGGTGTCCGGCCGCGCGCCGGTGAGCAGCGTCGCGGCGGTGACCGCCGTCCAGGTCGCGGACTGCGTGACCGGATCGACGCCGCTGACGTCGTTCTCGGTGATGTCGACGCTGAGGCCGGCGCCGTCCGCGGAGGACGCGGTGATGCGCTGGGCGGCGAGCACCCCTTTCTTGCCGCTCGCGTACAGCACGGGCACGGTGATCTCGCTGCCCTCGAACCGGCCGTCCGACCCGGTGCCGAAACCGAGGGAGAACTGGAGCCCGCACCCCGAGAGGACGAGGACGGACACGAGAGCGACGGCCGCGGCGGCGGTGCGTCTCACGACGGCCGCTCCGAGACGAACAGCGCGCACGTCGTGTCGTAGTAGTCGTCGGTCTCTCCGGCCGGCCGCATGCCGATGCGCTCGGCGACCGCCTGCGAGGCGCGGTTGTCGGGGTGGGTCACGGCGACCACGCGAGGGATGCCGGTCGCGTGGGCGAGCGCGAGCACCGCCGCGGCGGCCTCCGTCGCGTACCCGCCGCCCTGGGCGTCGGGGTGGAAGTGCCAGCCGATCTCGATGTCTTCGACTCGCCCGTCGCCCACACCGGCGGACCACGGGATCGGCTTCAGCAGGATCGCGCCCAGCCTCCGCCCGTCGGTCCGCGTGACGGCGCGGACGCCGAGGACCCCGTCGCCGCGGTCGCTCCACCGATCGAGCAGGACGTCGACCTCGGTGGCATCCGTCATCGTCCGACCGTCGCCGATGTACCGACGCACCTCGGGCCGGCGGTACATGTCGAACAGGAACGTCCGGTCGTCTTCCGTGCGGGTCCACTCCCGGAGCACGAGCCGCTCGGTGGCGAGGTGGGTGCGCCGCATCGGCAGGTGCGGGATGCCGTCCTCGGCGAAGGGCTCGCCGGAGACGACGAATCCGAAGCGGCCGTACCACTCGGCGAGCTGAGCCTGGGCATCGAGGAGGATCGGGATGCCGGGGGCCTCGGCATCCAGGATCCCCACGGCGACGCGCATCAGTTCGGCGGCGAGCCCCCGGCCCCGCGCGGACGCGGCGGTCGCGACCCGCCCGATGCGGGTGTTGCGGCCTTCGCGCAGCACGCGCAGGGTCGCGAGCACGGCTCCGGATTCGTCCTCGGCCCAGAGCAGCTCGGCACCGGGCTCGATGTCGCGGCCGTCGATCTCGGGGTACGCGGCCTCCTGCTCGACGACGAAGACCGACACCCGGAGCCACAGCAGACGGTAGAGGGTGAGCGGGGCGATCTCGGCGACGGGTGCGCGGTGGAACGTGACGGCCATCCCTCGACGCTATCGCGCCGTCTCGCTAGCCTGACCCTCGAGCGCCGGGCGCCCACCGCCCCACCGCCCGCCACCGAGACAGGAGTGCCGATGTCCTTCCAGGCGTACCTCGACGCGGTCGAGAAGAAGACCGGGCTGACGCCGCGCCAGCTCGTCGATCTCGCGACGGAACGCGGATTCGGCCCCGACACCAAGGCGACCCCGATCCTGGAGTGGCTGAAGACCGACTACGACCTCGGACGCGGTCACGGCATGGCTCTCGTGCACGTCATCACGAAGGGCCCGCGGATCAGCGCTACCCACGTCGGCTCCGGCGGCACGCACAGCGACCCGACCGACACGCTGTGGCTCGACGGCGCCGCGTCGAACCCGCACCGCTGACCGGACGGCTCAGCCGCCCCCGAACCGGCGCGAGGCGGCCATCTGCTCGGCGACCCGACGGAGGGCGAGAATGAGCGGTTCGACCAGCACGGTGCCGAGGACGACGTAGCGGACGGCCTCTTCAGCGGAGTCCGCGGGCGTCGCCTCGAGTTCCGCCTCGCCGATGGCGGCCAGATGCTCGACGTACGCGGCGAGCACGGGTTCCGGAACCGCGAACCCCGCACGGTCGAGCGCGTTCAGGGCGCGGGCGACGGCGGCGACCTGACCCGGCGCGCACTCGTCCGGCTCACCGCCGAAGCGGGCCACGAGCGCGCGCGCCGGCTCCAGGTCGAGGTGGGCGTCGTCGTCGGCCGGGTTCACCGCCGAGCTCGCTGCTCCGAGGAGCGCGCCGGGCGCCTCCGGGGGGTTCTCGAGCACGGCGATGACGTTGCGCACCCCGGCGATCCCGACACCGGCGGCGACGAGGGCCCGGATGACGCCGAGTCGGCGCAGGTGCGGTTCGCCGTAGGTCGCCTGGGTCGGTGACGTCCGCTCCCCCTCGGGCAGCACGCGCTCGCGGAGGTAGTACTTGATCGTCGCCACGGAGACGCCGCTGCGAGCGGACAGTTCCGAGATGCGCATCGATCCCCCCTTGACTGGATAGTTCTACTATCCAACACTGGATAGTGACACTATCCAGTGAGGACGGGCCCATGGCATCCATCAATCCGGGTCGCATGACCCACCAGCACGACGGCGAACTCGTCGTCTTCCACATCGGCATGACCGTCAACCGGTGGTGGCGGCCCGACCTGTGGCTGCCCATCTCCGCCGAGATGGGGCCGATGCTGCGTGAACTCAGCACGGACCCCGAGTCGGGACTCCTCGGGTTCACGATGCTCATCGGAGCGCGCGGCCCGTACCTGGTGCAGTACTGGTCGTCGCTGGAGAAGCTGTACGCCTATGCGTCGGCGCCCGCGCAGGCGCACCGCCCGGCCTGGACCCGATTCAACAAGCGCGCGCGGAAAGCGGCCGGCGCCGTGGGCATCTGGCACGAGACGTACCTCGTCGACCGCGCCGAGTCGATCTTCGTCGCGACGCCCGCGATGGGGCTGCCGAAGGCGACGGCGATCGTGCCCGTCGGCTCACGGCACGACCGAGCGGCGGCCCGCGCGGCCGACGGGCGCACGTCGGCGCGCCCGCCGGTCGAACCCGCGCAGTGACCGGACCGGCTCAGTACCCGCTACCCGGGTTCAGGATGCCGACCGGATCGAACACCCGCTTGATCTCGTCGTGCAGCCGCACGGCGTCCTCGCCCAGTTCGCGCCGCGCCCATTCGCGCTTGAGTCGGCCGACACCGTGCTCGGCGGTCACCGTCCCGCCGAGCGACAGCGCCAGAGCGAAGATGTCGTCGGCGGCGCGGACGGCGGTCTCGGGCAGGTCGCCCTCGCCCGGCTCGACCACGATGATCGGATGCAGGTTGCCGTCGCCGGCGTGACCGAACACGAAGATCGGCACCCCGTGACGATCCGCGATCAGACGGATGCCGCTGATCGCCTCGGCCAGCCGGCTCCGCGGGACCGCGATGTCCTCGATCAAGGGGCGACCGATGCGTTCCAGTGCCGGAAGCGCCTGACGCCGCGCGGACAGGAGGTCGGCGGCGCGCTCGGCATCCTCGGTCCACTCGTGATGGGTCGCGGTCGGAGCGACCGCCGCGAGGACGACGGCCATCTCCTCCTCGGCGCCGAAGCCGTCGGTCTGCGCGAGCAGCAGGGCCTCCCCCTGAGCGCGCAGCGCCGTCCCGGAGGCGGCGTCGATCGCCCCGAGCGTCGCGCCGTCGAGGATTTCGAGCACCGCCGGGCGCGCACCGCTCACCGCGATCGCGGCGACCGCGCGCGCCGCGTCCTCCAACGTCGCGAAGAACGCGGAGGCCGTGGCCACCCGCTGCGGCGCCGGCAGCAGGCGCACGCGGGCCGCGACGACGATGCCGAGCGTCCCCTCGGACCCCACCACGAGGCCCGCCAGGTCGTACCCGGTGACGCCCTTGATCGTCGGCCGACCGAGGCGGAGGAGCGAACCGTCGGCCAGGACCACGTCGACCGACAGCACCGCATCGCGCGTCACGCCGTACTTCGCGCCGCGCAGGCCCCCCGCGTTCGTGGCGATGTTGCCGCCGACCGTGGAGATGCCGACGCTGCCCGGATCCGGCGCGTACATCAGGCCGCGGGTGCGAGCCGCGGCATCCAGGTCGGCCGTGATGACGCCGGCCTCGACCTCCGCGGTGCCGTCCACCGGGTCGATCGAGCGGATGCGGGTGAGGCCGGAGAGATCGAGGACGATCGCGCCCTCCCCCGCGACGGCCCCGCCGGCCAGACCCGAACCGGCCCCCCGGGTGATGAGGGGGGTGCCGGCGGCCGCCGCGCGCCGGACGGTCTCCTGCACCTCGGCGACGTCGCGGGCCACGACGACCTCGGTGGGCGCGCCCACCGGTCGGAGTCCCGAGCGGTCGATCGCCCGGTCGATCTCGGTCGCGGGAGCGGTCATGCACGGACCTTTCGTTCGGCTCGGAGAGCGGGGAGGACGTGCTCGGCGATGTCCTCGAGCAGGCGCGTGCTCTCGGTGAGACCGAACTCCGGCGGGAGGAACGCGATGAGGTCTTCCGCCTCGGCGACGGCGGAGTCGGCCTCGAACGGCACGCGGGTGTGGAAGCCGACGTGCAGACCGCGGGCCGACGAGCCCGCCGAGGGGGCCGAGACCGCGAGCGCGCTCACGATGCCACCCCCGCCCGCGCGGCGTGGGCGATCTCGGCCGGCAGCGGCACGCTGCCCGGACGGTCGCCCCGGGCGGCCAGGATGCCGAGGGCGTGCTGGATCGCCTCGGCGAGCGGGACCGTCCGGCCTGAACCCCGGGCGAGCAGCACGATGTCGCCGACGAGGTAGTCGCTCTCGACGCTCGTGCCGCGTTCGAGGCTCTGCCACGTCGACAGCCGCCCGGCCACGTGGCCCGGGACGTCCTCGACCGGGAGGAACCCCTGCTCGGCGGGCGCCACGGCCAGGTCGAGCCGCGCGAAGAGCGCCTCCGCCTCGCGACGCAGCGCGTCGGTCGCGGCATCCCGCTCCGCCGCGTCGACGTCGAAGACCTCCACCACGTTGCGGAGATTGGCGAGGAGCTTCCGCCGCTTCGTGGCCGCGATGTCGTCCACCACGGATGCCGCGAAGCCCGCGCGGGCGAGATCCTCCCGCACGGCCTCGACGAAGGGCGCACCCGCGGCCGTCGCCGCGCCCACGCGCGCGACACCGATCGTCGGCCACGAGGGCGAGACGACCTCGCCCGGGCGCAGGTGACTGGCGGCGATCCCGACGGAGACGCCCACCACGGCCGCCGAACGCCGCGACGCGACGGCTTCGGCGGAGAGCCCGTTCTGCAGCGTCACCACCGGCAGATCCGCCACCGCTCCTCCCCCGGCGAGGGGGCGCCACGCGACGGAGGCCAGCGCCTGCTCGGCATCCTGCGCCTTCACCGCGAGGACGACGGAATCGCCCTCCGCCGGCTTGGCGGCGTCGACCGATCCGACCACGTCCACGACGACGGTCTCGTCGCCGTGCGGGCGGCGGACGGTCACGCCGCGCTCACGGATGACCTCGAGCGCCGCCCCGCGCGCGACGAGCACGGCGGGCACGCCCGCGGCCCGCCACTGCGCGGCCAGGAGGGCGCCCAGGGCTCCCGCCCCGACGATGAGCCGGCGTCCGGTCACGCGACGTTCCGCCGACCGAACACGACCTCGGGGTCGATCCCGCGCCGGGCGACCTCTTCGCGCACGAGCGGGATGACCAGGCGCCCGGCATCCACCGCGTCGTTCAGGTCGCCGAGCGTCGGGAGCGAGACGATGTCGGCGCCGAGCTCGACGTACCGGACGATGGCCTCGGCGATCGTCTCGGGCGAGCCGACGAGCAGCGACGATGCGCCACCGGAACCGGCGACGCCGCGCGGGGTCCACAGGACGCCGCCGTCGTGTTCCTCGGACTGCTCCGAGAGCTCGCGCAGACGCACCGAGCCGACGTTCGTGCTGTTGATGTCCTTCACCTTCTCGTAGAAGGGGCGGGCGGCCTCGAGGATGGCCCGGGCCTTCTCGCGGGCGAGCGCGTCGGTCGCGGCGACCACCGGGCGGAACGTGACCCAGAACCGGAGGCGGTCGGTGCGCCCCGCGGCACGGGCGTGGGCGTAGACCCGGTCGATCTGCTCGGCCGTCTGCGCGAGGGGCTCGCCCCACAGCGCGAAGATGTCGGCGTGCGCGCCACCGGACGCGTAGGCGAATTCGCTGGACCCCCCGAGGGACACGGGGAGCGCGCCGCCGGAGTGGGTCGCGTATCCGGGCCCGAAGCCGTCGAAGCGGTAGAACTCGCCCTCGTGCGAGAACGGCTGCTTCTCCGTCCACACGCGGCGGAGGACCTGGATGAACTCGGACGAGCGGCGGTAGCGCTGCTCCTTGTCGAGGTAGTCGCCCTGGCGGGCCTGCTCCTGGTCGCTGCCGCCCGAGATGATGTGGACGAGCGCCCGCCCGCCCGAGAGCTGGTCGAGCGTGGACAGCCCCTGGGCGGCGACGGTGGGGAACGCCGAGTTCGGACGCACCGCGACAACGGTCTTGAGCTTCTGCGTCGCGGCGAGGACGGTCGCGGCGAGCGCGTACTGATCGGCGCTGGACGAGGCGTACGGGATCAGCGTGTAGTCGAAGCCGTAGGCCTCGATGGTGCGTGCGTAGTGGCGCAGCCAGTCCACGTCGATCGGCGTGGTGAAGGTGTTCCCGCCGGGAGCCGAGGACCCGGGGGGACGACTGCCGACCATGTTGACGAATTCGACGGGCATGGGAGTTCCTTTCGCGAGAGACGGAGGTTCAGACCGTGGCGGGCACGGAGGATCGGATGCCGCGGGGATCGGGGACGGCGGCGACGAGGGAGCGGGTGTAGGGGTGCCGGGGCGTGTCGAGCACCTCGGCCGCGGTGCCGTGTTCCACGACGCGGCCGTGACGGAGGACGGTGACGGTGTCCGCGATCTGGCGGACGAGCGCGAGATCGTGCGAGACGAACAGGTAGGTCAGACCCCGCTCGACCTGCAGTCGCGTGAGCACGTCGAGGATCTCGGCCTGGACGGTGACGTCGAGCGCGCTCGTGGGTTCGTCGAGCACCAGCACGTCGGGCTCGAGGACGAGGGCACGGGCGATCGCGACGCGCTGGCGCTGGCCGCCCGAGAGGGCCGCGGCGCGGCGCCGCCACAGGTGCTCGCGCAGCCCGACCGCGGTCAGGGCGGCGCGGGCCGCCTCGCGCCGCGCGCGCCGGTCGCCCACGCGATAGCGGTCGAGAGGCTCGCGGACCAGGCTCTCGACGTGCCACGACGGGTCGAGCGACGTGAAGGGGTTCTGGTACACCAGCTGCAGATGGCGCCGCACGGTGCGCAGCTCCTTGCGGGAACGCCCGCGCACGGTGTCACCCGCGACGCGGAGGTCGCCGGCATCCGGAGTCTCCAAGCCCAGGAGGAGGCGGACGGTCGTCGTCTTTCCGGAACCCGATTCGCCGACGAGTGCGTGGGTGCTTCCGGCGGCCACCTCGAACGAGACGTCGTCGACCGCGCGCAGCTCCTCCCCGCCGACACGAAAGGTCTTCACGACGTCGGACACCTGCACGGCGGGGCGGGCGGGGTCGATGCGCCGTTCCGCCAGCACCGCCCGGTAGCGGTCGGGCGAGAGCGCGGGGACATCGGCGCGGAGCGCGGCGGCGTACTCGGAGCGCGGCGAGGCGAACACCTGCGCCACCGGCCCCGCCTCCTGGATCACGCCGTCGCGCAGCACGACGAGGTCGTCGGCGCGTTCGGCCGCGAGCGCGAGGTCGTGCGTGATGAGGAGCAGGCCGATCCCGAGGGATGTCCGGAGGTCGGTGAGCAGGTCGAGGATGCGCTTCTGGATCGTCACGTCCAGGGCGCTCGTGGGCTCGTCGGCGACGAGGAGCGCCGGCTCAGGAAGCACCGCGAGCCCGATCAGCACGCGCTGGAGCATCCCGCCGGAGAGCTGGTGCGGGTACGAGCGATACACGCGCTCCGGATCGGCCAGGCCCACGCGGTCGAAGATTTCGAGGATGGCGGCGTGGCGGCGCGCGGTATCCCGCTCCCCGGTCAGGGCGGCCGCCTCGTGCGCCTGGCTGCCGATGGTCCGGACGGGGTTGAGGGCCGACGCGGGGTCCTGCGGCACGAACCCGAGACGGCGTCCGCGCAGGGGGCGGAAGCGGGCGAGGGGCAGGCCCAGCACGTCGTCGCCCTCGAGTAGCACACGGCCTTCGGCATGACCGGAGTCGCGCGGGAGGAGCCGCAGCACGGCCTTCGCGATGGTCGACTTGCCCGAGCCGGACTCGCCGATGAGGGCGAGGCTCCGGCCGCGCCGCAGATCGAACGAGACGTCGGAGACGACCCGGCGGCCGCCGTACGACACCGACAGGTCGCGCACGGAGAGGAGGGTGTCCGTCATGGTTCAGTCCTTCGCTCGCAGCCAGCGGCTGACGCGGTTGATCGACAGCACCACGACGACGATGACCGCCGAGGGGGCGTAGACGAGCCAGGGGCTCGACACGAGGTAGTCCTTGCCCGCCGAGACCAGCAGGCCCCAGTCGGATGCCGGGGGCGGGTCGCCGTAGCCGAGGAACGCGAGTCCCGCGATGACCAGGATCGACACCCCGAACTGCAGGACGGCGAGCGACAGCACGGATCGCGAGGCGTTGGGCAGGACGTGCGTCAGCAGCACGTGCAGGCGCGACCCGCCCTGCAGCTGCGCGGCCTCGACGTAGACCGTGCCGCGCACCTTCAGCGCCTCGGAGCGCATCACCCGTGCGAAGACGGCGACGGCCGAGACACCGGTCGCGATGGCGGCGTTGATGGTCTGGAACCCCAGCGAGCTCACGACGACCACGGCGAGCAGGAAGCTCGGGATCGCCAGCAGCACGTCGACGACGCGCGCCGTGAGAACGTCGACGAGGCCGCCGAAGAAGCCCGCGACGAGCCCGAGCAGTCCGCCGACGAGCACGGCGATGCCCACCGCGATCAGGGCGCTCAGCACCGACGAGCGGGTGCCGTAGACCACGCGGGTGAAGACGTCGCGACCGAGGTTGTCGGTGCCGAACCAGTGCGCGAAGCTCGGGGCGAGGAGCTTCTCACTCGTGTCGCCGACGACGGGATCGGACGCGGTGAACACGGAGGGCGCGATCGCCCAGGCGGTGACGATGACGATCACGAGGATCGCCAGGACGACGGCGACCGGGATGCCACGACGTCGAGCGCCGAGCGCGTCCGAACCGGACAGCGCGGGGGTCAGGACAGCGGTCATCGGACGCTCGCTTTCTCGGGAAGCGCCGTGTCCGCGATCGGGGCCGGCACGGCGGTCCGGCGCGGCTGCAGCAGCGACACGCGCGGATCCAGGACGGGGTAGAGCAGGTCGGCGACGAGGTTCACGGCGACGAACACGACCGCGGCCAGCGCGACGATCGCCTGCAGGACGGGGAGGTCCTGGGTCGCCACCGCCGTCTGGACGACGCTGCCGATCCCCGCCCGACCGAAGACCGTCTCGGTGATGAGGGCGCCGCCGAGCAGCTCGCCGACGGTGAGCGCGATGATCGTGACGACCGGGAGCGCCGACGGCTTGAGCAGGTGCGCGAAGAACAGGCGCGCCCGCCCGAGCCCCCGGGCGTAGGCGACGACGGCGTAGTCCTCGCCGAACTCGTGATCGAGTCCGGTGATGAGCACCTGCGCGATCTGCGCCGATACCGGGATGCCGAGCGCCACCGCCGCGAAGAACGTGGCCACCGGGCTGTCCGGCTCGATGACCGAGAACAGGCTCAGCTGGAAGGCGAAGACGTTCAGCAGCAGCAGGCCGATCACGAAGTTCGGCACCGAGAGGAACAGGGCCGGAACCGAGCGCAGCACCTGCGCCGCCCGGCGCGGGAGCACCTGGGTGCCGTACGCGAGGGCGAAGGCGAGGACCAGGGCGACACCCAGCGCCGACGCCGCGAGAGCGAACGTCGACGGCAGGGCGTCCCCCACGATCGTGGCCACCGGCTGGCTGGACCTCAGGGAGACCCCGAGGTCGCCGCGGACGAAGCGCCCCAGCGCCTCGACCAGCTGCACCCAGACCGGGCGGTCCAGTCCGTAGAACTCCACCATTCTCTGGATCTGGTCTTCGGTGAAGCCGTTCTCGGGGTTGCGCAGGGTGCTCGTGAGCGGATCGCCGGGGAGCACGCTGATCACCACGAAGGTCAGCACGTAGGCCAGCAGCACCACGACGACCGCTTGGCCGAGGCGCTTGGCAGCGAAGATCAGATAGGCGGAGTTCATATCGGGAGTCCTACTTCTGCAGGTACGCGGTGGCGTAGTCGGCGATCGCGACGCCGTTGTAGGTGACGCCCTGGAGCTTCGGGCTCTGGACGTAGATGCGCTGCACGATCTGGGTGATCGGCACGAACAGCCCCTGCTGGAGCACGTACGTCTGCAGCTCGTCGACGGCCGCGGCGCGGTCGTCCTTGTCCGTTGCGCGGGCGATGCGGTCGCGGAGACCGTTGAGCGTGGTGTCCGTCTCGCCGAGGCCGAACCAGTCTTCGCCCTTGTTGGCGTTGGTGAGGATGCCGGCGACGGTCCCCACGTCGATGAACGACCGGGTGACCTCGTACAGCGGGGTGTTGGCACCGATCTTGACCTTCTCACCGAAGGTCGCCACGTCGTAGGTCTGGACCGTGACGTCGAAGCCGAGGTCGCCGAGCTGCTGCGAGACCAGTTCGTCGATCGACGCGGACGTGGCGAGGTACGGGTTGGCGTACAGGGTCACCGCCAGGGTCTGCCCGTCCTTGCTGCGCTTGCCGTCGGTTCCCTTGACCCAGCCGGCCTCGTCGAGGAGCGCGGCGGATGCCTCCGGGTCGTACGCGAAGTCGGCGGAGTGGTCGGTCGACTCGGGGACACCGCTCTGGATGAAGCCTTCGGCGGCCTCCCACCCGTCGGTGTAGACGGTGTCGAGGATCTGCTGGCGGTCGATGCCGTGCTGGAGCGCCTGACGCACCTTCACGTCGCCGAACGGAGCGGCCTGCACGTTGACGGCGTACCCGTTGGTGAAGCCCAGGTACCGCGGGAGGCCCGCGACGAAGCCCTTGTCGGTGAGACCGGCGATCTCGCTCGGCTGGACGTTGTAGATGACCTGCGCCTGGTTCGAGCTCAGTGCGCCGATGCGGGTGCTGGACTCGGCGACCTGCTTGTAGGTGAGCGTGTCGAGGTAGGCGGGGCCGGTGTGTCCGAGGGCCGCGGGGCCCCAGTTGTAGTCGGCGCGCTTCTCGAGCACGACGTCGTCGCCGTCGGCCCAGCTCTTGATGGTGAAAGGACCCGAGCCCGAGAAGTTGTCGAGGTTGCCCTGGTCCTGCTTGCTGAGCGCCAGCGTCTTCGGCGAGACGAGGATCGAGCCGTGGTAGCCGAGGGTCGGGATGAACCCGAGCGTCGAGGCGGAGAACGTCACCGTGACGGTCGCGGCGTCGACGGCCGTGGCCTTCTGGTACGTCTTCGGGAACAGGCCGATGGGGGCGATGCCCTTGTCCGCGCTGCCGAACGCCCAGTAGTCGAGATTCGCCACGACCGCGGCGGCGTCGAGCGGCGTGCCGTCGGAGAACGTGACGCCCTCCTTCAGGTGCAGCGTGAACTCGGTGGCATCCGTGTTCTGATCCCAGCTCTCGGCGATCCAGGGCGACACCTCGCCCTTGTCGTCGACGTAGACGAGCTTGTCGGTGACCTGGCCCCAGATGTTGCCCTGGTAGCTGGAGATCGAGCTCTCGTTGGGCACCCAGCTGGTGCCGAGCGAATTGATCAGGAAGACGACGTCGCCACCCTCGGTGGGAGCGGCGTCGGTGGGGGCGGCCGCGGTCGTGGAGCCGGCGCAGCCGGCGAGGAGGGTCAGGGACAGGGCGAGGGCGGCGCCGAGGGCGGCACGCCGTCGACGCTTCGGGGATGAGGACATGGTTGTGATCCTTGGTCGGGGACGACCGCCGGGCGCGGTCGGGAACTCTCCAGCGAGTCTCAGCGGGCCGTGGGCGAGCGTCCAACGACGACGACCGATCGGAAACGATCGGTCGTCGTGATGGATGCCGAAACCCCCGGGATCCGCAGGATTCCGGGGGTTTCGAGGTGTGGAGCGTGGATCTTGCGCCGGCGGCGGGGCCGGCGCGCATGACGCCGTGTTGCGTCAGACTCCGAGGACCCGTCGTCCGGCGGTGAGGAGCGCCTGGTCCTCCTGGGGCGGGTGCACGCGCGCGGAGAAGACGTCGCGCAGGTGGCGCTCGAGGGGGTTCGTGCGGCTGAGGGCCGGGTTCCCGAGCGCGGCCACGGCCGCCTCGACGGCGGCGATCGCCGCGCGGACGATCAGGACCTTCGCCAGCGGAACGCGCGCGACGGCTTCGGCGTCGCCCGCCACGGCCTTCTCGGTCACTCCGTACAGCAGCGTCTCGGCCTGGACGAGCTGCGCCTCGATCTCGCCCGCGACGGTCTGGATGCGGTCGGTGGTCGCGATCGGACGCCCGAGCCCCGCGGGCACGCGATCGTGGGCGAAACGGGTGAAGAAGTCCTGCGCCGCGCGGGCGACGCCGACGTACAGCGCCGCGTGCGTCAGGCCGAGGGCGCTGGCCTGCGCCGCGGGGTCGCGGTACACCCCCGTGAACGGGATCTCGAGGAAGTGGTCCGCCGGGGACTCGACCCCGTCGTAGACGACGTCGTGGGTGGAGCTGGCCCGCAGGCCCAGGTGGTCCCAGGTCGGGATGATGGTGATGCCGGGCGCGTCACCACGGACGATGAGATGTCCGACCCGCGGCTCGGGGTCGTCTGTCTTCGCCCACACCAGGTGGTAGTCGAGGCCGGTGCTGGCGGTGACGTAGGCCTTGCGTCCGGTCACGGCCCAGCCGTCCGCGGTGCGCCGGACCGTGGTGGCGGGGAGTCCGCCCCGTGCGGGCGCGCCCAACTCGGGCTCGGCGCGGGCGGTGTTGATGGAGACCGGACGCTCCGCGGTCTCGGTGACGACCTTCTCGTACAGGTGAGCCGGCCACACGTCGTGATCGATCTGGGCGACGTGGGTGGCCACGGTGTTCGCGACGATGAGGGCCACGGAGGGGTCGCCGCGACCGATCGCCTGAAGGATGCGGAGCCGCTCGAGGGCGTCGACCTGATCGCCGCCGAAGCGTTCCCCGAGCACCGCCTGGAAGACTCCCGCCCGGTGGACGGCCGCGAGACCGTCGGTGGGGAAGTCGCCGGAACGGTCGTAGCGTTCCGCGGTTTGGGCGACGGCGGCGGTGAGGGCGCCGAGGTCGACGCGCGAGAGGGTCGGAGAGGCAGTCATGCTCCCCATGCTCCGCGCGCGGGGCCACGGGCGTCCAACAGCGATCCCCGAACCGCACTCATCGGGCATTCCGATGGTCGGGGATCACGCCGATACGGCGTGGATGTGACGTCGGACGGCGAAGAACCCGTCGAGGGATGCCATCGCCGCCTGCTCCACGTCGGGTTCGAGCCCGCGCCGCGTGATGAGCCGCACGAAGATCCGGCCGAGGTCGGGGAAATCGCGGCGCACGACCAGTCCCGCGGGCGCGCGGCCGGCAGTGGGCAGGACCGCGATGCCGAGTCCGGCGCGGGCCGCGGCGATCACGCCCTCGAGGCTTCCGGACTCGGCCGCGATGTCGACGCGGGCGCCGATGTCGCCCAGCTCCTGGAGCGCGCGCTGTCGCATGCCGCACGGCTCGATGTAGGCCACCAGCGGCACGGCCTCGCCGTGCCCGGGCGGCTGCCAGGAGGGCGACGCATACCAGTTCAGGGGCAGCTCGCCCACCTCGACGCCGGCGACGGTCGAGCCGGTGTCGAGCACGACGGCGAGGTCGATCGTGCCCTTGGTCACGGCATCCGTCATCTTGGTGGAGCGGTCGATGTGGAACTGCACCTGGCGGTCGGGGAACGCACGACGGAGGGTCCCGAGGAGCTCGGGCAGGATCTGCTCGGCCGCCGTCTCGGTGGAACCGACGACGATCGTGCGGGCGCGGGTGACGTCCAGGCGCGCGAGGGCTTCATCGTGGACGGCGAGGATGCGCCGGGCCTCGGCGAGCAGCTTCTCGCCCGCAAGGGTGAATCGGGCGCGGCGGCCGTCGCGCTCGACGAGCGGCTGCTGCAGCCGCTTCTCGAGGGAGCGCACGTGCTGACTCACCGTGGGCTGCGACATGTGCAGGGCCACGGCGGCACGACCGAATCCTCCGCACTCGTCGATGGCGACGAACGTGCGGAGTTGGATGATGTCCAGAGTCTCGGCCATTCCTGGACGATAGACGGCCGGATGCCGCCCCCGCTCGGCGGCGGTCACGCGCGTTCACATGGCATCCATCGGGCGCGACGATGAGTGCTCATCACAGACCCGGCATTGCTGACCGCCGGGCGGCCTTCCTAGGCTCGGACGGTGCGCCATCCGACCGGCGCCGCCACGAGGAGTGAGAGATGAGCGACTTCTTCGACCGCGAGGGAGACCGCGCCTACACGCGGGACTACAAGGAGACGACGCCGGACGTGCTGGCCGCGTTCACGGCCTTCAACGACAGCGTGTTCGCCCCGGAGGGGCGCGAGATCCCGCTGAAGTTCCGCGAGCTCATCGCCCTGGCGGTCGGGATCACGACGCAGTGCACCTACTGCATCGACGGTCACTCGCAGGCCGCCGTCCGAGCCGGCGCCTCGAAGGCCGAGCTCGCCGAAGCCGCGTGGGTCGCGACCGCGATCCGCGCCGGCGGCGGGTTCGCACATGGCCGGCTGGCGTTCAAGCTGTCCGGCATCCACGACGCCGAAGCGGTGCACGCGCATGTCTGACGTCCTCGTCACCGCGACCGAACTGCGCGACGCCCTCGCCGCCGGTCGATTCGCCGACGGCGGTCCGGTCCGGGTGCTCGACGTGCGCTGGCGCCTCGACCGTCCCGACGGGCGGCCCGAGTACCTCGCCGGACACATCCCCGGCGCGCAGTACGTCGACCTCGACCACGACCTCGCCGCGCACGGCGAGCCCACCGAGGGGCGGCATCCGCTTCCGCCCGTCGAGGCGCTGCAGGATGTCGCTCGGCGTTGGGGCATCGACGATGGCGACACCGTCGTCGTCTACGACGACCTGAAGAACCTCTCGAGCGCGCGCGCCTGGTGGCTGCTGCGGTACGCCGGCGTTGCCGACGTGCGCCTGCTCGACGGATCGCTGCGGGCGTGGACCGACGCCGGCTTCGAGGTGGAATCCGGGGATGCCGTCGCCCCCGCGCCGGGATCGGTGACCCTGGCCTACGGCGCTCTGCCGGTGCTGCCGCTCGAGGACGTGCCCGGTTTCGCGGACGGGTCGCTCCTGCTCGACGCGCGCGCCGGGGAACGGTACCGCGGTGAGGTCGAGCCGATCGACCCGCGCGCGGGGCACGTTCCGGGAGCCGTCAGCGCGCCGACCACCGAGAACGTGGGGGCCGACGGGCGGTTCCACGATCCGGAGGCGCTGCGCGAGCGGTTCGCCGCACTCGGTGCCGCCCCGGGGGCCGAGGTCGGCGTGTACTGCGGGTCCGGCGTCACGGCCGCGCACCAGGCGGTGGCGCTCACCCTCGCCGGGTTCACGCCGCGCGTGTTCCCCGGCTCATGGAGCCAGTGGTCGAACCACCCCGAGCTCCCCGTGGCGACCGGTCCCGAGCCGCGCTGACTCAGGTCCAGAGCTCCTCGATCGGCACCGCGCGGCCGAGCACGTTCTCGGCGGCGCGGTGCCCCGACAACAGAGCGCCGGGGACGGTGGCGGGATCGTCGCCCCACGTCGCTTCGCCGGCGAGGTGCAGGACACCCCCGACGGGTACGGCGAGGTCGTCGTGGTCGGGGCCGACCGAGCCGGGCTTCATGTAGCTGTACGACCCGCGCGAGAACGGGTCGTCCTGCCATCGGGTGACGACGACGCTCTCCGGCTCGGGAATCGCGTCGCCGTACAGACGGCGCAGCTGCGTCATCGTCGAGGCCGTGATCTCCTCGTCGCTCCAGTGCCGGGTGGCGACCGCTGCGGGACCGGCGGCGAAGGTCAGCAGGGCCGCCTCGTCGTGGATCCGCCCGAGGTCGTACCAGGAGTGCCACCACTCCCCCTCGTCGCCGAACTGACGGATGCCGTAGACCCCGGCATCCCAGAATCTCTCGGGGAAGCGCAGCACGACCTTCTCGAAGGCATTGGATGCCAGGACCCCGAGCACCCGCTGGTGCGTGTCCGGCAGCGGCGGCGTGATCGTGACGTCACCGGACTGCAGGACGCCGATGGGGAGCGTGACGACGGCGCCGGCACCGTGGAAGGTTCCGTGGTCCGTGGTGACGGTGACGCCCTCACCGGACCAGTCGACGGCCGTGACGACGTGCTCGAGGCGGACGTCGAGAACCTCGGCGAGGTGGGTCGCGAGTTCGTCGTACCCGCGCGGGAAGACGACTTCGTCGCCGTTGACGGTGTCGTCGTCGAGTCCGTGCGCGCCGAGCACCGTCATGTGGACGCCGTACTGCTCCTCGGCGCGGCGGCCGTTGTACTCGCGCACGCGCTGCGCCCGTTCGGGCGCCCAGTCGCGTCCTGCGAGGGCCTCCTCGACGACGTCGGCGTACGTGGCGTCGGGAGCTGACCGGGCGATGATCTCGACGAGGTCGGCGTTCAGGGCGCGGACGTCGTCGGCGAAGGCCTGCACCTCCTCGGGTGCGAGGCGGGCGGCATCCGGACCGAAATAGATCAACGGACGGCTGTCGGGCTGGTACCCGCCGACCGTGAACTCCGCCATCGGCATGCCGAACGCGCGCGCGGCCGCCTCGACGGGACTGTCATTGATGCCGTGGATCCAGGACGCCCCGCGGTCGGTGACGCGGTGCCCGTCGCGCTGCGAGTGGACGCGACCGCCCACTCGGTCGCGGGCCTCCACGACGACGACGCGTTTGCCCTCGCGAGCGAGGAGACGGGCGGCGGACAGACCCGCGATTCCCGCTCCGACGACGACGGTGTCGAACTGCTCCTGCATGACGGCTCCCTCGAGTAGACGACCGTGTCACGAGAGTAGTCCGAGCGGGGGTCTGGCGACGTTAGTGTGAGCGCATGATCCCGTGGGAGAACCTGGTGGCCTTCGCGCTGGCCTCCGTCGTCATCATCGTGATCCCGGGGCCGAGCGTGCTGTTCGTCATCGGCCGGTCCATCGCGCTCGGTCGCCGCGCGGGCGTGCTCAGCGTGGTCGGGAACGCCCTCGGAACGATCCCGGCCGTGCTGGCGGTGGCGTTCGGCGTGGGGGCGATCGTAGCCTCGTCGATCGTGGCCTTCACGGTCATCAAGATCGCCGGCGCGGTGTATCTCGTCTGGCTCGGCATCCAGGCCATTCGGCACCGTCGAGACGCGGCGACAGGTGCCGTCGGCGGCCCCCGATCGTCGTGGACCCTCCTGCGCCAGGGCATCGTCGTCGGCATGACGAACCCGAAGACGATCGCCTTCTTCGTCGCCGTGCTCCCCCAGTTCGTCTCACCCGCGGCGGGACTCGTGTGGGCTCAACTGCTGTTGCTGGGGCTGCTGTTCCAGGTGCTCGCCCTCCTGTGCGACAGCACGTGGGCGCTCGCGGCGGGCACCGCGCGCGAGTGGTTCGCCCGCTCACCGAAGCGCATCGCGGCGCTCTCTGGTGCGGGCGGCGTGATGATGATCGGGCTCGGTGGGACGCTGGCGCTGACGGGCGCGAAAGCGTAGGTCGGGCCCGCCCCTTCCGCTCCGCGAGCAGGAGCGGTCGTACGCCTTCGCGCTTCACCAGGGCGGGACGTCGGATGCCGAGCGCGGGGGCACGTCCGCCGACCCGTCGTCGGGGAGGAATCGCACGCGGGGCGCGGTGGCGTGGGGACCCTGTTCCGTGGACGGGCTTCGTCGGTGAGTGACGCCCGCCGAGGGGTAGGGATCGGGGGTGTCCGTGTACGTGCGGCCGGTCGGGGAGGTCCATTCCAGGACCCCCGCGTCGCCCTGCCGCACGGTCCATCGCGTGAACTGCTTCTGGGTGCGGTGCCGCTGGCACAGGTGCGCGAGGTTGGACACGCGGGTGGCGCCACCGAGGTGGTGGTCGAGGGTGTGGTCGACCTCGCTCCGGATCGCGGGAGTGATGCATCCCGGCCACCGGCAGTGCCGGTCACGGGCGCGGAGGTGCCGGTCGATCGCGGCGGTGCGCGCGTAGGTGTCGGTGTGCAGCACAGCGCCCGA
Organism: Microbacterium sp. IEGM 1404; assembly: GCF_030056775.1. NCBI lineage: Bacteria > Bacillati > Actinomycetota > Actinomycetes > Micrococcales > Microbacteriaceae > Microbacterium > Microbacterium sp. IEGM 1404. The sequence goes on from NZ_JASHKP010000002.1 coordinate 413,705, forward strand.
GACGGGGTGGGTGATGACGCGGTCCCACGGCACGCTCGTCGCGTCCGCCAGATCTCTGGCCAGGGCAGTATCGATGGGGCCGCGCCCCACGAGCTCGGCGGGGGCGGTGGTCTCGCGCGCGGGGTCGAGAACGGTCAGCGCGGGAACCACGACCTGAACGCGGGCACGGATCCTCCCGAGGGTCCCCGGACCGTCGCCGATCCGCGTCGGATCGATCGCGGGATCAGCCGTCAGGAGCATGTCGGCGAACACGTCCGCGCGCACCTGGTCCACCGACCGGGTGTCGGGTGCCTTCGCCGAACCGCTCGAGCCGACTGAGCCCCGCGCGGCCGGGCTCCGGGGCGTCGTCGCCCGAGCCGTCGCCGCCTCGTCGGGGCGGGCGTCGACGATCACGCGGGCTTGCTGCGTCAGCCGGTCGAACACCGCCTCGGCCAGCACCGTCGGCAACGTCGCGATCAGATCCGACATCCCCTCCGCCCCGGGCACGATCCGCACACACCGCCCTTCCCGCGCGGCCCGATGACGCTCGGTGATGGTCCGCGGCTGCAACGCCTCGGACGCGATCGTGAGTCGGGACTTCAGACGCCCGGGGCTGGACACCTCGCCCGCCAGCGCGGCGGCAAGGGCATCGAACTCGGCCCGTTTCTCCGCGGGGAGCTGCACCCCGACCTCGGCGATCACCCGCACGTGCCGCCGCGACACGGCCCCCGCTTCCCACGCGGCCACGACCTTCGGGAACGACTCCACCAGGGTCATCGCCTCGTCCACGTCGCGCTGCACCGCCCGGTCCGACACCCGGCACGCCGCGGCGATCTCGGACGCGACTTCTCGCAGAGCCATCTCCGCCGCACGCCCCGACGCCCGCGTTCTCGACGACGACTCCCGCGCGAATCGTCCTGCCGCCGCCAGAGCACGCACGCGCGCGACCTCGGCCGCCGCGACCACGGCCTCGGCCCGTACGACCTCCGTCACCAGGACCGACAGCACTCCCACATCCCCCGACGGGCCTGTGTCTGCGGGCGCACCCGCGAGGGGACCCGTGGCCCCGGGCGGCGGGGCGCCCGCGGACGGTCCGGCCGCAGAAGCTGCGCGGCCTACCGGCGGTTCGGCATCGCCCTCGGCGGGGCCTGACGAAACATTCGAAGACATGTTCTAAGAATAGGCCGCGACGCCGACATTCCCCAGACCAGAGGATATATCTGTGAACAACTCGCGGCGACCGACGCCTGTGTAGGAGCCGTCGACGCGACGCGGATCGCCCACGGAAGACGTCCCGACGAGTCCCCCGCCACCCGCCCCGCGCTCGCGCTCCGGAACGGTCGAACGGGCCGCCGCACGCGCGGCAGTAAGGTCGAACGGCCCGCCGCGTCCTCTCGACGCATCCCCCTCTGGAGGCTCGTGGACGTCGTCACCTCCATCGCCGACCGATACGGCACGGTCGTCGGGGTCACCGTCCTGGTGTGCCTCCCCCTCGGCATCCTCGTCGCCGTCCTGCTCGCTCGTCGGAGGATCCGACGCGGATGGTCGCCGCGGTGGGCACGCCGCTCCGCCGCCGCCGAGGTCGGGATGGTGCTCGGGACCGCGCCGTGGGTGTGGATGATCATGACGCCCACCGGCGGGGCGGGCGGCATCCGTCTCGCGCCGTTCCGAGACCTCGCTGCGGTTCTGTCGGGCGGCGACGCCGTGATCCAGGTGGTCGGCAACCTGCTGGTGTTCGCCGCACTCGGCGCACTTCTCCCCGTGCGGTTCCGCCTCGGGCCGCCCCCGCTGGTCGTCCCGCTCGTCTTCCTCATCGCGGCGGCGTGCTCGAGCGTCCTGGAAATCCTCCAGCTCCTGCTCCCCCTCGGGCGCGTCGCTTCGACCGACGACGTCCTGGTCAACGCCTTCGGTGCCGCGGTCGCATCGCTGCTCTCGTTCGCCTGGTGGCGGAGTCGCTCGTCACCGCGCGCCGCTCACCCCTGATCGCACCGCGATATCGACGCCCCTCGCCGCCCGAGCCCGCGCGTCTCCGTCGCGCCGCGGCCCGACACCCCGACACCCCGGCACTCCCGGCACCCCGGCATCCCGACGCCCCGCACCCCGACACCCCCATCACCCCGGCATCCGCCGCCGCGGGCCGCCGCCGCCCGCTCGACTCAGTCGACCTCGTCGACCGGAGCCTCTTCGTTCATCGGCGCGGGCCGCGCACCGCGGCGGCCGTACCGCACCCAGAAGTAGCCGTAGCAGAGCAGGACGAACGGGATGCCGAAGTACAGCGCCGGAGCCTGATCGGGGTCGAAAGCGATCGCGACGATCGACGCGGTCAGCAGCACGAACGCGAGGATCGGCACCACCGGGTAGAAGGGCGTGTGGAACGGCAGGTCTGCGACGTCTCCCCCACCGCGGACGAACTGCCGCCGGTGGAAGAACTGCGCGGCGACGATGGACATCCACACCGCGACGGCGGCGAAGCCCGCGATCGAGACCAGCACGAGGTACACCGTCTCCGCCGCGATGACACTCGAGATCAGCGACACCAGTCCGATCCCGAGGCTGACCAGGAGCGCGATGATCGGGATGCCGCGGCGGGTCAGGCGAGTGAACGCGCGCGGGGCGTAACCCTCCTCGGCGAGCGAGAACAGCATGCGCGCACAGGAATACAGTCCGCTGTTGCCGACCGAGAGGAGGGCCGTGATGACGACGAAGTTCATGATGTCGGCGGCGTACGGGACGCCGACGTACTCGAAGACGTCGACGAACGGGCTCGAGCTGAGGCTTGCCCGGTCGTAGGGCAGCAGGGCCGCGATCACGGTGATCGACAGCACGAACAGCACGAGCAGACGCAGCACGGTCGATCGCAGAGCGCGCGGGATGTTGCGACCCGGATCCTTCGTCTCGCCCGCGGCCACGCCCACCAGCTCGGCACCGCTGAAGGCGTAGAACACCGCAAGGGAGGTGATCAGGACTCCCCCCAGCCCCGCGGGGAGCACGCCCTCCGGAGTCAGGAAGTTGCTGAGCAGCACGGCCTCGTGCGGTTCCGGCGACAGCGGCGTGAATCCGAAGATCGCCATGCCGCCGAGCACGATGAGCGCGACGATCGCGACCACCTTGATGAGGGCGAACCAGAACTCCGTCTCGCCGAACACCCGGGCCGAGATCGCGTTGAGCGTGAAGAGGACGGCGGCGAAGACCAGGCACCACACCCACACCGCGACATCGGGGAACCATCTCTGCATCAGGATCCCGGATGCCGTGAACTCCGACCCCAGTGCGACCACCCAGCACAGCCAGTACAGCCACGCCGTCGCGAATCCCGTGGCCGGTCCCATCGTGCGGGCCGCATAGACGTGCAGCGACCCCGACACGGGATACACCACCGCGAGCTCGCCGAGGCACACCATCACGAGCCACACCACGAACGCGCCGAGCAGATAGGCGAGCACGGCCCCCAGTGGCCCGGCCTGCTGGATCGTGTACCCCGAGCTGAGGAAGAGTCCCGAGCCGATGACGCCGCCGAGGGCGATCATGACCAGGTGCCTGGCATCCATGGCTCGACGGAGCGTGCGCGGCGGCTCGGCTGTCGCGGCGGCGTCGCGGGGCAGGGGCGACGAACCCGAGGAGGAGGTCATGAGGGGGGAACTCGCAATCGTGGGAGCCGGCGGAGATCACGCGCCGGAGCCGGCGCTTCCAGAGCAGTCACGGCGCAGGCAAGAGTAATGGATGCCGGGTACCCGCGGTCGCGCCGGACTCGGGAGAGCCGCGGTCACGGGGGAACCGGACCGCCCGAACGTCGCCGCGTCCCGCCGTGCCCCTCAGCGCCGCCGGCGCCGACCGAACACCGCGAACAGTCCACGCGCGACCATCGCCACGACCGCACCGACTCCCAGCGCCGTCGCGACGATCACGCCCTCCCGGCCCCCGAACTCCCGCGTCGCATCCGGCGCCCGATGATCCGCACCGAGACGGGTCAGGGCGTCGCGCCGCTCCAACCACGGGTCCACCGGCCCGCCGCCGCACGTCTGCACGATGGAGGCCAGGGTACGCACCGAGGGCAGACCGCGACCGAGGAACGCGTCCGAGAGCACGGTGCGCGACACACCGCTCTCGGACTGCAATCGCGAGAGTGTCGGGTTGCCGGCGGACACGCGCAGCAACCGCAGATCGGACGCCAACCGCGCCACGGAGTCCTGGCCTCGAAGTCCTGTCATGCCCTCGCCCCGTCGATCGTTCGGAATCGTGTCGTCGCCGCCTCAGAGGCTCGCGGCGAACTCTCGGATCCATGGCCGAAGTGCAGGTCCCAGATCATCGCGTGCGGAGGCGAGCTGGAGGATCGCCTTGACGTAGTCCACCTTGTCGCCCGTGTCGTAGCGCGCGCCGGAGAAGACCACGCCGTAGACGCCGCCCGCGACCTCCTCGTCACCCTCGGCCGCGATGACCTGGAGGGCGTCGGTCAGTTGGATCTCCCCGCCCTTGCCCGGCGGCGTGTCCTCGAGGACGTCGAAGACGGCGGGCTGCAGCACGTACCGGCCGATCACGGCATAGAGGGAGGGCGCGGTCTCCGCGTCGGGTTTCTCGACGAGACCGGTGACACGGACGACGTCGGCGTCCGCGGTGGGTTCGACGGCCGCGCAGCCGTAGAGGTGGATCTGCTCCGCGGGCACCTCCATCAACGCGATCACCGAGGTGGAACGCTGTTCGGCGACCGCGATCATGCGGGACAGCAACCCTTCGTCCTCGCCGATCAGATCGTCGCCGAGCAGCACCGCGAACGGCTCGTGTCCCACGTGCCGCCGAGCTCGCAGGACGGCGTGGCCGAGGCCGCGCGGCTCGCCCTGCCGGACGAAGTGCACGTCGGCGAGCGTGGAGGAGCGTTGCACGTGCTCGAGCTTGACGGCGTCATTCTTGGTGGAGAGGGTGTGCTCCAGCTCCGGAACCGCGTCGAAGTGGTTGCTGATGGCGTTCTTGTTGCGTCCGATGATGACCAGGACGTCATCGAGCGCGGCCGCGACGGCCTCTTCGACCACGTACTGCAACGCGGGCTTGTCGACGACCGGCAGCATCTCCTTCGGGATGGCTTTGGTCGCCGGCAGGAATCGGGTGCCGAGTCCGGCGGCGGGAATGACGGCCTTCGTGATCATGGTGTGGCCTCTCGTTCGAATGGACGGGATGGGGTCAGTCGTGGGTCAGGATCCACGCGAGCAGATAGCTGCGGGAGTTCGCGGAATCGATGCGCGCGTCGGGAAGGGCACGCGCGTTCTGGAGTGCGGCGGCGGGATCGACGGTGGCCTGGAGCATGATGACGTAGTCGATCAGCGGCAGCTCGAGGGTTCCGGCATCCATCACCCCCGACACCAGTGCGGCGCGGCGCTCAGTGTCCGGGAGGAACGCCGTCGAAGGAGACATCGGGATGAGCTCGATCCCGAGGATCGCCGACGGCGACGCGTCGAAGAACGTCGCGTAATCGCGTTTGCCACCCCAGTTGAGCGCGAAGAACGGGGCCGTCATGCCGGTCGGCATCTCCGCACCGAGCCAGTATCGACGGGCCGTCTCGGTCTCGACGCTCAGCAGCGCGTCGGCTTCGGCGCGGAGCTCGTCCTGATCGGATGCCTCTGCCCACAGCGCGAGTCCCGCCCAGGCGTTCACCGCCTCCGAGGCCGACTCCTGATTGTTGCCGTCGACGAACGGCACCGTGCCGGAGGCCCAGGAGTGACCCTCGTACTCGTCGAACACCCGCCGTGCCGGGAATCCCGGAACGGCCACCGGCGCCGCGAGGTCGAGCGCGATGACGTCGGCCATCGGCCGGTACCTCTCGACGAGGTCGGGATCACCCTGCGCCACGACGCCGAGCGCGTAGAGGAAGTATCCGTAGTGGAAGTGGTGGTCGTTGAACTCGTCGGATCCGTACGCCGGCGCGCGCCCCGTGATCCCGCCGAGCACAGGGTCGTACACGAAGCAGCGGTCGCTGCGCCCCTGGCATCCGCGGGGGTCGAGCCACAGGTCCAGCTCCTGCTCGATCCCGGACTTGAGCGTCGCCGCGACATCGTCCTGGTCGAGGTCGACGGCGAGACGGTAGAGCATCGCCGCCCGGTAGAGCTCCTTGCCCCCCGAGTAGGAGTCCGTCGCCACGAACGGGCGCTCGGCGTCCACGGCGATCTGCGCGCGGACGGTGTCCTTCTCGTCGTCGGTCAACGAGTCGACGTCCAGCCCCGCGACGGGCTCGACGCGCGGGACCTCGAACGTGAAGTCCCGCCCGCCCACGAGAGTCGACGGCCCGTAGATGGTGTCGTAGGCGGCCCCGAGGAGTCCGGTCGAGATCTGCTGATGCGGGCGGGCGGCGAAGACGGTGTCCTGGTCGACGTCGAAATGGAAGGTCGTCGCCACCGACTCGCTCTCGACCCGAGTGGTCGCCTCGGTCCCCGTCAGCGGGACGGCACCGGCCACGAGCCGATCGATCACGTCGGAACCCGCGCCGGAGGGGAGCGCGAGCACCGCGAGGCTTCCGCCCGCCGCGACGGAGAAACCGCTGCCGCCGAGCACGGCGTCGGTGCCGACGACGAGGTACGCGACGCCGTTCACCTCGGTCCGCCAGACTCCGGACGACGTCTCGGTCGGCGTCGCGCCCCCCAACCCGATCTCCTGCGCCGTCGTCGCGCGGTAGAACGCGTAGGGCCACCCCTGGGCGAGGGTCAGCGTGCCGACCTCCGCGTCGGCGGTGCTGTAACGGAAATCGGCCGACAGCGCGTCGATCCGCGACAGCACTGTGGACGACCCCGGGACGTCGAACCGCAGGTCGGCGATGAACGAACCGAACACCGACGAGGGCGTGACCGCGACGCGCGGCAGCCCCACCTCGAAGGAGGACGCGGTCGGACGCACCGCCAGCACCCCCGTGTACACCGGGCGTTCGCCGCCGCCGAAGACCGCCGCACCGACCCAGGAGTTGGTCGGCGGCGCCACCCCCTCGGCGAGACGTGTGTCTCCGGCGTAGGGACCGGGCAGTCGGGGGAGATCGGCGGCCACCTGCGCCGCCTCCGTCGCCCACGCCGGGGCGGGCGTGGCGTCGACGGTCGGGGACTCCGGCACCTCCGGGACGCACCCGCTCGCGGCCACTCCGACGGCGACGAGGATCGCGACCGCCGCGACCGTCCGGAGGCGCCGACTCACCGGAACCCCCCGGGGACGAAGAGCTTGCCGACCTGGCGAACGACCCAGGATCCGAGGTCCTCGTCGCCGCGCAGCTCGAGGGCTGCGGCCACGGGCGCGCCCGCGAACGCCACCGACGCGCCGCCCAGGCTTTCGTCCCGAGCCACGACGACGACCTGCGGCTGCCCGTCGCGTTCCTCGCCGACGTGGAACTCCGTCAGAGCGAGCGTGCGCGAGGTCCCGTCCGGCATCCGGACGTCCACGTCGCCGCCGACCTGCATCCGGGCGTAGTCCCGGGCGTTCATGGGGAAGGACGCTTCCAGGTGGAGGGTGTTCGAGATGCCCACGACGGCGATGATCGAGTTGCCCGGGACGAACGATCCGATGTTGGCCTCGACGTCGCGGACGATGCCGTCGGCGACGGCGGTGAACACCAGCACGTCGTCTCCCTCGACGCGGTAGCCCACGCCCTCGGGGTTCAGTCGCGAGGTCTGCAGCGACTGCTGCAGGGTGGAGCTCTGCAGCCGCAGCAGCTCCTGTCCCTTCACCACGGGTGTGCCCGGCTGGATGGACATGGATGCCACGAACCCGGCGTAGGCGGTCCCGACGCTGTAGGTGTCGGAGACGAGGGTCGCCTCCGATGCGCCGACGCTGACTGCCCGCTGGTTGGCGTACATCAGTCCGCCGAGGGCGACGGCCAGCACGATCACGGACGACAGGATGAAGCCGCAGATGCGGAGGAACTTCACGAGACCACCTCCAGGGGGTCGAAGGTTCGACGCCGCGGCGCGGTCTGCAGCTGGCGACGGTTGCGGGCGCGGCGGCGGTCCTGCTGCTGCTCGCGGAACGCCACGATGATGAGACCGCCCAGGGCGACGGTGTTCACGACGTTCCAGAAGAGGGCGACGGACAGTTGACCCGTCCAGTCGAACTTCCAGACGCCGACGAGGGTGGTCGCGAGCAGGAACAGGAAGAAGAGAGTCTGCACGCGGATGTAGAGGAAGGGCGAGGTCCGCGCGCCCGCCCCGGTGACGTGCCACGTCCCGGCACGGCCCGTGACGGCGTTGAACAGCGCCTTCGTGTAGATCGGGAACGACACGGACGACAGCAGGAGGGTCTCCCAGCGGAAGGCGCCGATCGTGAAGAACGCCATCACCACCTGCATGACGTAGAAGCCGCAGTAGAAGAGGATCCACTGCCCCAGGGGGACTTCCATCGACATGGGCGTGATGTCGAGGAAGATCTGCAGCGGCGGCAGCAGGAGGAGCGCCAACGGGATGACCCCGTTGAAGTAGAAGGTGGCCGTGGCGAAGTACTGCAGCCGCTGGTCCATCGTGAGCGTGCGGCGCGGCGACAGCGGGTTGTGCGTGAGCAGGATCTCGAACGCCCCCGTGGCCCAGCGCACCTGCTGCTTGCTGAAGGACTCGATGCGATCGGGCGTCTCTCCCGTCGCCAGGTGCAACGGGATGTACACCGAGGACCACCCGGCCTCGTGCAGGAGGATCGAGGTCCAGATGTCCTCGGACTTCGACGCCGCGTGCAATCCCCCGATGCTGTCGACGGCCGCACGGCGGAACACGACGTTGGTTCCCACGCAGAACGCCGAGTTGAAGCGGTTCTTCCCCGGTTGGGCGAGCGCGTAAAACACCGTCTGCATGTAGGCCGACGCGCGGGCGATGAACCCGTCGATGTTGCCGTAGACCTGCGGGGTCTGCACGAACGCGACCCGGTCGTCGGCGAAGAACGGCATCGTCTCCTCGAGGAAGTTCGGTTCCGGCACGAAGTCCGCGTCGAAGATCGCGAAGTAGTCACCGTCGAGCTGCCGGAGCGCCGCGTTGATGTTGCCCGCCTTGGCGCCCTCGTTCCCTTCACGGGTGCGGTACCCCGCACCCAGCCGCGCGGCCAGTTCGGCGACCTCCGGGCGACGCATGTCGTCGAGGACCCACGTCCGGTGGGCGCCTCGGAGCGCGACGCACGCGCGGACCGTTCGTTCGAGCACCACGAGCGATTCGCCGTAGGTCGGGATGAGCACGTCGATGCCGACGCGCACATCGTGAACCTGCACGTCGGGGCTCTCCGGGTCGCCCGTGAACAGGCTCGCGCGCGCCGCGTGGTACGCGAACCCTCGGGGATTGTGCGTGGAGGAGAGCGCGGTCCACAGGCTCAGGAGGATCTGCAGGATCAGGAAGCTCTCGCAGACCACGACGATCGTGTAGGGAAGCGGATCGCCGACGTTCGCCGGGTTCAGGAGGAATGCCGCGTACAGCAGGCACCCGATCGTCGCGAGGACGACGAGCAGGATCAGCGACGGCGACTGCACCGTGCCGTCGCGGAAGATGTCGGATCCGGCCGAGATCCGGCTGGATGATGTGCGGTGCGTGCGTCGGCGGACGCTCCGCCGTCGCTCTGAGTGTCGGGCCATCGCCATTCCCCTCGGGTAAAGGGGGTACAGCGAAACAGCGCATTGACGCAGCGCGTGACACGGCCCCCCAGCCTGAACGGCGGGCGACCTCGGGCGGTCGCACGCCGTCGTCGTTCTGGTGACTGTAGATGAGGGCGAGACGGAAGAATTCACCCTCCGTGGACATTCCGGCCGCTATCCGGACGCGCGACCGGCAGGAATCGACACCATCGCTCGGCGAGGTTCTCGCGAATGATGCCCCTGATCTGGGTTTCCTCGGATTGGCCGACGGGGAGCTCGAAGGAGACATTCCGTTCCGGGAATGTCACCCGCGCTTCGTCCGACTTTTCCGGAGACGTCCGATCCGAACGGAAGCGGAGTCGCGCAGGGTCATCTGCCGCCCATTTTGCGACTCGTGAGCTCGCCCGCACACCCCTCGCGAGCCGAGCACGAGGCCGCTCCCGTGCGGTTGTCGCCGTCTGATGAGCCGGTGATGAGGAAGCTATGAAGCACGAAAAGGTAACGGCATCCTCTTCCCTGGCGTTACCTCACCGTTATAGAGTCATCGCACGGTGGTTGTTTTGCTGTGGCAGCTACCGACATGTGATTGCAGGACACTCTGGTGCAGGGAAAGGGCCGGTCGAGACTCCTCGACCGGCCCTTCGTCCGTTCTCGGCCCCGATCCACGACCGATCCAGCCGAACGCGGGAGGATGGGGACGTGAAAGACGAGGATCTGACCGACCCCGACGGGCGCCTCGTGCTCGTCCGCCACGGCGAGACCGAGTGGAGTCGCAACGGTCGCCACACCGGGCTGACCGACATCCCCCTCACCGAGACCGGCGCCTACAAGGCCGAGCTCGCCGGCACCCTGCTCGCCACCCGCCACTGGGACCTCGTGCTGACGAGCCCCCTGCACCGCGCCGTCGAGACCGCCGCCCGGGCGGGCTACCCGCAGGCTGCGCTCGAGCCGCGCCTGGTGGAGTGGGACTACGGCGCGTACGAGGGCCTCACGACGCCCGAGATCGACGCGCGCCTCGGTCGACCGTGGACGATCTGGCAGGCCGGAGCCCCCGCCGGCGCGACCCCCGGCGAGACGGTCGAGCAGGTCACGGCCCGCGCGGAATCCCTCCTGGCCGAACTGCGCCCCCGCGTCCGCGCCGGCGAGCAGGTGCTGCTCTTCTCGCACGCGCACTTCCTCCGCGCCCTGGCCGGTGTCTGGCTGGGCCTCACCGCCGCGGGCGGACGCTACTTCGTGCTCGGCACCTCCGCGGTGAGCGAGCTCGGGTTCGAGCACGGCTCCGAGGTCATCACGCAGTGGAACCACGTCCGCGGGCGCTGACCCGGCCGTGACCTCCGGCGCGGGCGGAGGACCGACGCCCGTCGCGCGAATCGCCCATTAGGCTCTGGCCACGGGGACTCGCCGCCGCACCCTACGATGACGCGGAGAACCGTTCCGGGGGGAGGGGGACGCATGGCCGACGTCCGCGGCGACCGTGAGCTCCTCGCCGCCGTTCGAAGCGGTGAGACCGAAGCCTTCGAAGAGCTGTGGACCCGCCACCGCGAGGCCGCGGCGAGGTACGCGCGGCGGGCGTTTCCCTCGCGGGTGGACGACCTCGTCTCCGAGGCCTTCCTCGCGATCTACCAGCAGGTCACGACGACGGCCACCGGCCCCACGGACGCGTTCCGCCCCTACCTGAAGGCCGTGATCCGCAACACGGCCCTCCGGTGGCGACGCGCGGAGGTCGACCTGAGCGATCGTCCCGTCGAGGACATCGGCACCTCCCTGGATGCGCTGACCCTCGTCGAGCGCGACGACGAGCGCTCCGATCTGTCCGCAGCCCTGGAGGGTCTCCCGCCTCGCTGGCAGCGTCTGCTGTGGTTGACCGAGGTGGAGGGGGCGGACCGCCGGAAGATCGCCGAGGAACTCGGGATCTCGGCCAATGCCGTCTCCGCTCTCCGCCGTCGGGCGACGTCGGGGCTCGCGCGCACCTGGCTCGCCCAGCAGATCCCCCCGCTCCTCCGAGACGATCCGACGCACGCCGCCCGCATCCTGCCCGACTACGTCAACCGGGCCACCGACCCACGGACGGATGCCGCCGTCCGTGCCCACATCGCGACCTGCGGGTCGTGCGCCGACCTCCTCCACGCCCTCCGCAGCAGGGCGTCTCGCACCCAGCGCACGCTCATCCTGGTCCTGATCGGCTCGGCGACGGGATCGGGCGCCGCGGCAGCAGCCGCGTCGACGGGAGGCGGGACGGTCACCGCCCTCGGCCTCGGCTCACTCGCCTCGGGAGGCCCCGCGTCCTCCACGGCGGGCGGGTCCGCGGCCGCCGGCGTCGCGTCGTCCACGGCGGGCGGGTCCGCGGCCGCCGGTGCCGGCGCCGGCGTCGGCGTCGGCGTCGGCGCCCTGAGCGTGCTCGCCGTCGGCGGTGTCACCGCATCCCTCCTTCTGCTCTCGCCCCTCCTCGGAACAGCGGCCCCCGATGCGGCCGACGCGGCGGCTCCGCCCGCGCCGCCGCCCGTCGTGAGCGCAGGATCACCGGTGCTCCCGGCGGCGGAGGACACCTCGCCGACAGAGGCCGCACCCTCCACCCCCGCCCCCGAGGCCACGACCGCCCCCCGCGTGGGGAGGGGGGTCGAGGATCCGAACCTCACGGAGGCTGCTCTCGTCCTCGATCCCGCGGCGCTCCCCCTCCCTCTGTCCGACCGGCCCACCCCGCTCGCGCAGAGCGGTACCGCCACGCCGACACCCGCTCCGACCTCGTCCGCGGGTCCGACCCCCGATCCCGCCGCTGCGACGACGGGGTACCTCGCGCCCGCACTGACCGGGCGCGGTCGACCGGGCGACACCGTCACGGTCGACGTGGACAGATCGCGGTACGCCGCCGACACGACGCCGGACGGCAGCTGGACTTTCGACGCCCGCCGCCTCTCCCTCCCCGCCGGCTCCTACCCGTACGCCGTGACGAGCTCCTCGACCGACGGCACGGTCTCGAAACGAGCGGGCAGTTTCACGATCGTGAGTCTCGGGGTCCGCGGCTTCGAGGATCTTGCGGGCATCGAGGACATGACCGTGGACGAAGCATCCACGACCGGTCTCGTGATCGAGGTGGACGGCCCACCGGATGCCACGGTGCTCGCGGTCAGCATGACCGGCCACGCGGTGCAGTTCGCGCTCGACGGCGACGGGCACGCCCGCAAACGCCTCGTGATGGCGGCGCGAGGCTGGTACTACCTCACGTTCCGCGTGGTGGACGGCGACGGTCGCTGGGGCCCCGGCACGGAGCGCGCCGTCGACGTCTACGACCCCGACATCATCTTCGATCCGTGGGGCCCCTCCCCCGAGGAGATGACGTTCGACCTCACCGAACCCTGAGCGGCTCACGCGGTGCCCGCTCATCACGAAAAGATCACGGAGACCTCTTCCCTTCCGTTACCTCACCGTTATAGAGTCATCGCACGGTGATCGTTTGCTGTGGCGGTCACCGACATGTGATTGCAGGACACTCTTGGTGCAGAGGGCCGGTCGGATGCCGCTTCGACCGGCCCTTCCTGTATTCACCGACATGGACGTGGCACCGCCCCCGTCGGGTCGGGACGCCCTACCCTGAGTCCATGACCGATCGTCGCCTCGCCGTCCAGGCATGGGAGAGCCTGTTCCGTGCGCAGCACGAGGTGTTCGAGGATCTGCGCACCGACTTCGAGTGCTCCGAGCTGTCGCAGGCCGAGTACGACGTGCTCCTCACGGTGACCCGTCGCCGGGGGATGACCGCGCGGCTGCGCGATGTCACGGCGAACATGCTCATCAGCCAGCCCAGCGTCTCGCGCCTGGTGGAGCGCATGGTCGCCCGAGGGCTGCTCACCAAGTGCGCCGACCCCGAGGACGGCCGCGGCTCGCTCGTCACGGCGACCGAAGCCGGCGCCGTCGCCTTCCGCCGTCTCGCCGCCGCGCACGCGACCTCGATCGCGGACCGCATGGCCCGACTCGACGACGCCGAGCTCGCTCAGCTCCATTCGCTGACCGCGAAGCTCCGCGACGAGCGCTGACGCCGGGGCCGCACCGCGCCGCGCTCCGCCGTGGAGTGTCCAAGACACGCCGTTCGGCGCCGATGGCATCGGCGTGTCTTGGACACGGAAGCCCGGGGACGACGCCGACCACCCGCGCGTCAGCACTCGATGACGTTGACCGCGAGGCCGCCCTCGCTGGTCTCCTTGTACTTCGTCGACATGTCGATGCCGGTCTGCCGCATCGTCTCCACGACGGTGTCGAGCGACACGTAGTGCGTGCCGTCGCCGCGCAGCGCGAGGCGCGCGGCGGTGACGGCCGTCGAGGCCGCGATCGCGTTGCGTTCGATGCACGGGATCTGCACGAGACCGCCGACCGGGTCGCACGTGAGACCGAGGTGGTGTTCCATCGCGATCTCGGCCGCGTTCTCGATCTGCCGGTTCGTGCCGCCCATCACCGCCGTGAGCCCTCCCGCGGCCATGGCGCACGCGGAGCCGACTTCGGCTTGGCATCCACCCTCGGCACCCGAGATCGACGCGTTGTTCTTGAACAGCGACCCCAGCGCCGCCGCCGTCAGGAGGAAGCGACGGATGCCACGGCGGCGATTGGCCTCGGCCACCTGCGCGTCGTCCCACCCGGCGGCTTCGTCCCGCGTGGCGGCATGACCGTGGAAGCCGAGCAGCGCGCTCCCGACCAACTCGCCGTGCGGGGTGACGGCATTGCCCACACCGAGTCCGGAATCCGCCAGGAATCGCCACCAGTACATCGCCACCGCGGGGAGGATCCCCGCGGCACCGTTCGTGGGAGCGGTCACCACGCGCCCTCCGGCGGCGTTCTCCTCGTTCACCGCGAGGGCGAACGCGCCGAGCCACTCCCCCGGGAGTTCGCGGTGCCCCTCCGCCTCGATCGCCTCGAGCTGTCCGCGGATGACCGACGCCCGGCGCTTGACCTTAAGGATGCCGGGGAGCACCCCGTCGTGCTGCAGACCGGCGTCGACGCAGGAGGCCATGGCATCCCAGATCCGGTCCAGTCCCTCGGCGATCTCCTCGTCGGAGCGCAGTGCTTCCTCGTTGCGGCGCGCGGCTTCGGCGATCGTGATGCCGTGCTCGTCGCACAGCGCGATCAGCGACGCGGCGTCGGTGTACGGGAACGGCACGGGAGCGGCGGCGACCCGCGGCGGCTCGCCCTCCCGGCGGATGAACCCGCCGCCGACCGAGTAGTAGGTCTCGTCGGCGAGGATCGCGCCGTCGGCGTCACGCGCGAACAGCGTCATCGCGTTCGGGTGGCCGGGCAGGCGCGTGCGCGGCGCGAGCACGATGTCGGATTTCGAGAACGGGATGCCATGGCTCCCAGCGAGGGCGAGCTCCCGGCCGTCGGGCCAGTCCGACCAGGCCCGGCGCACGGCATCCGGATCCACCGTCTCGGGTTCGAGCCCCTGGAGGCCCGCGACCACGGCATCCGGGGTGCCGTGCCCGATACCGGTCGCGCCGAGCGATCCGTACAGGGCGCAGGAGACGGATGCCACCCGATCGAGCGTCCGGGTGGAACGCAGGCGTGCGGCGAATTCTGCGGCGGCCCTCATGGGGCCGACCGTGTGGGAGCTCGAGGGTCCTACTCCGATGGAGAACAACTCGAACGCCGAGACGTAGGCGCTCATGGGAACAGCGTACGTCGCGCCCCCGTCACCGTCCGGACACCCGCGCGCCACGCCCGGGATGCCGTGCCGTCGGCGCCGATTAGACCTCCACCGGTTCTCCGTCTATGCTGGACCACGGCCTGCGCGCCGTTTCGCGCGGAGGCCCTGCGCCCGTAGCTCAATGGATAGAGCATCTGACTACGGATCAGAAGGTTAGGGGTTCGAGTCCCTTCGGGCGCACACTGTGTTGAGACAGTGAAACAACGGCCCCCGCTTCGGCGGGGGCCGTTGTTGTTTCCACCTGCACACTCGGACCGCACATCGGCACGGATCCCCGACGCGGTCGCGAGCTACGGTCGCGTGATCAGCGCCGGCGGAGCGTGGCCACCCGAAGATTCACACCCACCTGCGCGAGCAGCGAAGGCACGAAGCAGGCGAATACAGTCAGGGCCCTGAGCCAGCCGTTCTCGACGCCGTGGGCGAGTATCAATCCCCCGAACACCGTGAACCCGATCCCCACCACGAAGAATGCCCGCAAGCGTCTCTCGGGACGGTGAAGAAACGGAACGCGATCGGTCGGATTCCGTCGGTGGTAATCGAGCATCCCGGCGATGTACACGCTCTGCCCCATCACCACGCTCGCAACCCAGACCCACGTCATAGCGGCATCGACCCCGCCCCCTCCGCCTCGCGCGACGGTGACGACCATACGGACCGGTGGCGCCGACCGAGTGGGCTTGACGTAGCGCGAGTTGTCGCACCGACGACCTCGAGGCGAGCTGTTCGCGACACGGCTCGGGGAAGCCGGCTTGCTGCGGGCGTCGAAGTCGCCGCGGGAATACCCTCCGGCCGCGCACCATAGCCAGGCAACCGGCGTCCTGGTAGCGGGCGGCCTCAGATCGCGTCGGCGGTGATGAGCCGTTTCCGCAGGGCGCGGACCGCGTCGCGGCCGGCGCGATTGGCGCCCACCGTCGACTGCGACGGTCCGAACCCGATGAGGTGCACGCGCGGCTCGACGGCGACCTGGGTGCCCGTCAGCTGGATCCCCCCGCGCTCGTTCCGCAGCCGGAGCGGATCGAGGTGCCCGAGGTCGGGACGGAACCCCGTCGCCCACAGGATCGCGTCGACCGGGGTGAACGACCCGTCGGCCTCCCGCACCCCGTCGGGTTCGATCGCGGTGAACATCGGGCGACGCACGAGGGCTCCGCGCTCCCGAGCCGCGACCGCATACGGCAGCCAGGACAGTCCGGTGTAGGAGACGACGCTCCCCGAGGGGTTTCCCGCCTCGACGTCGGCGACGACCTTCGCGATGACCTCCCGCCCCGTCTCGGGAGTGAAGTCCCCTTCCCAGAACACGGGTTCCCGCCGCGTGTACCAGAACACGGTCGCCACCCGGGAGATCTCCTCGAGCTGCTGCACCGCGGAGATGCCTCCGCCCACGATCGCCACACGGAGACCCGCGAACTCCTCGAGCGAGACGTAGTCGCGGGTGTGCGACTGCCGACCGCGGAAGGTCTCCTGGCCGGGATAGTGCGGGAGCAGCGGGTTGTTCCACGTTCCGGTCGCGTTGATGACCGCGCGCGTCTCCCACACCCCCGACGTCGACTCCACGATCAGGTCGCCGTCGGGGTCGGCATCCGCGTAACGCACCGCGGTCACGGTCACCGGGCGCACGATCGGCGGCCGCAGGTGCTGCTCGTACGCGGCGAAGTAGGCGGGCACCGCGTCGCGGCTCGGCGCCGACTCATCGATCGCCGGCTTCGGGAAGCCGGGGAGGTCGAAGATCCCGTTCACGGTCGCCATCGTCAGCGACTCCCATCGGTGCCGCCAGGCACCGCCCGCCGCGAGTTCGGCATCCAGCACCACGAACGACGGCCCGTCCCCGTCGCGCGAGGGGTCCAGCGCGCTCACGAATCCGGCCCGGGCGAGGTGGTACGCCGCGGACAAGCCTGCCTGACCCGCGCCGATGACGACGACGCTCGCGCGACGCCGGTCTTCCGCGGAAATGCCCACGCTCGATTATTGGCGCGGATCCGCTCAGGGGCGGCTCAGCCGGTCGCGACTGCGCCGGTACTCGAGCACGACGACCGCGAGAACGACCGCGACGGCGGTGCCGACGACCGTGACCACGGGCAGGAGCGCGCAGGCGAGCACGAGCGCCGCGGCGGCGAGGAACAGCGCCGAGGCGGCCGCGGGGATCCGCCCGCGCAGGAGCACCGCCCACGTGGCCACCAGGAACACCGCGACCGGGATCGTCAGCGCGAGCGAGGCGGTACCGGCATCCAGGTGCTCCGCGGCTCCGGTGATCAGGTCGAGCTCGACCTCGATCCCCGCCGACACCGCACCGGCGGCGGCGAAGACGAAGTAGTGCGCGTACCCGAACGTGAACGCCCGACGCCCGGCACCGAGCCCGTCGCCCTGCTCGCGCGAGAAGTAGGTCCACCACATCCCCGCTGCCAGCACGACACCCGCGATCGCGAGGACGGCGAGATCGCCGGAGTGCCCTTCGGCGTTGCGCGCGTCGATGATGGCGTTCGCCGACGCCAGCAGGCTCTCCCCCAGCACGATCAGCGTGAAGAGGCTGTAGCGCTCCGCGACATGGTGCGGATGCCACGGCGTCCCCTGCACGCGCTCCGCCCACACCGGCACGAGGAACTCCAGGATCATGACCGGCCAGAACGTCCAGAACTGCACCTCGGGAGGGAACGCGATGCGCGCCACCCACAGCAGCTGCACGATCGAGATGCCCACCGCGAAGCGGATCGCGACCCTCCGCCGAGACGGATCCGACAGGGCCACCCGCACCCACTGCCCCACCATGGCCAGACGCATGACCACGTAGCCCCAGGTGACGGTATCCCAGCGACCCTCGACCATCGCGTCGTGGACACCCGCGGCGAGTATCAGGACGCCGCCCATCTGCACGATCGTCATCGCCCGGTACAGCCAGTCGTCGGTGTCGAACGCCGAGGCGAACCAGGTGTAGTTCACCCACGCCCACCACAGCGCGAAGAACACCATCGCGTAGGTCAGCGTCGCCGACGCCGCGTGCCCCTCCACGACACCGTGGTGGAGGTTCTGCGACGCCTGCGACACGGCGACGACGAAGACGAGGTCGAAGAACAGCTCGAGAGGGCTCGCCACCCGGTGATGCTGATGCGGGTCGCGCCCCGTCATCCGCACCAGGCCGGCGCGGGCCAGGATCGAGCCGCTCATGCGTGCGGCGGGATGCGGAACGAACCGATGCGGTCGCGCACGGCGGTCACGATGCCGGTGGACTCCCCCGTGAACACGCGACTGCGCCAGGAGCCGGCGTTGATGGCGTCGACGGCTCGCTGGACGACGAGGGGAACGGAGACGGGTGTCATCGGGGTCCTCCGGAACGGGGAGTGATCACCACCCGAGGACGCGGCTCCGGCGGCGGCGCGTTCGACACGCAGCGACAGAAAGCTACACGCGACCATCCGGCCGAGTCGGCCCACCGGGGCCCCTTTGTCGGTCGAAGCGGGTGAATTCGTGGGTGATACGCGATGTCGGACACGGAATCGCCGTCGCCGCGTCACCTTCGGTGCCGACCGCACTCCCCTGTGGTGACGGGGCTCCCGCATGCCGGCCCCGTCGACCCGAGGGGAGAGCCGATGTCACTGTCCGAGCCGATGGACCCTCACGTGTCCCCCTCCGGTGCGACGCGCACCGACCTCCGCGACGTCGTCGTCGCATCCCGTCATGTCTTCGCACTCCGCCACGAGCCGGACCGGATCCCGGCAGCCGTCATCGCGACCCTCGCGCGAACCCCGACCTCGGTGATCGCGCGGCTCTCCGGCGCCGAACGGTGGTACGCGGCCGCAGCCATCGCCGGCGCCCGCGCCTCGGCGGGGTCCTACGACGCCGCCGCGTCGGCCCTCGCCGCGGTCGCGTGGGAGACGCTGTCCACCCACGCGGGGATCGAACCCCGGGCTCGCGCCTGGGGCTGGCTCATCGTCGCTGAGATCTCCCTCGCCGGCGGTTCGCTGCGCCGCGCTCTGAACGCCGCGGAGAATGCCCGCGTGGCGCTCGGCGAGCACCCCGACGAGATCATGCAGCAGGAGGCGGGCGCCCTCGCCGCACTGGCGCGCGCCCTCAACGGGGAGTCCGGCCACGCCCGACGCTTCATCGACGGCGCGTCGCCGAGCCCGGCGGCCCGCGTCGAACGACTCGTCGTCTACACGCGCGCCGTGCTCGCCGCCGCCGAGGCGGACGCGCGGGTTCTGAGCGACTGCGCCGAGACGCTGCGTCGACGATCCCCCGTCCACGACACCGCCGAAGCCGCCGCGACCCTGATGGCGGCGCTCGCTCACCTCCTCGACGGCCGCGTCGACGAGGCGTCGGCGAAAGCGACGAGCATCCTGCATGCGACGGCGTACGACCGTTTCCCTCAGGTCCTGCGGGCGCTGGCGGCCACGCTCACCGCTCGCACGCTCATCGCGCGCGGCGACCACCTGCGCGCGCTGACGGTGCTTCACGAGCGATCCTCCCCCGCGGGCCACGTGGTGTGTCTCGAGTCGGTCCGGGCCTCCGCGTACCTCGGGATCGGATGGTGGCGCGAATGCCTCCGCGCCACCGACGGATGTCTGCGGATGGGCCATCAGCACGCGCTGAGGACCCTCACCTCGGTGTCGCTGAACCGCGCCGTCGCCCTGCACCGGCTCGGCCACGCGCAGGCGGCCGACGCGATGTTCGCGGACGGTGTCCACACGGCGCTGAGCACGGGAGCGATCGTGGACCTGCTCCTCCTTCCCCCGGGCGAGACCGACACCCTGTTCTCCCGAGCGGGGGAAGCGGCGGCGGGTCTGTCGCAGCGCGTCCGGGACGCCCGGACGTTCACCCCGGCCCCACGACGCGCTGCACGGGCCATCCCCGCCTTCAGCCCGAGAGAAGAGGTCCTGGCTCGCGCCCTGCTCGCGGGCACCACGATGCGCGAGATCGCGATCGAGCTGCACGTGTCCGTGAACACCATCAAGACCCAGACCCGGGCCGTGTACCGCAAGGCCGGGGTGCGCTCCCGCACCGAGCTGATCCTTCTCCTGGACGACATCGGATTCGGCGGCGCGGCGCGGCCGTCGTGATCCGTGCCGTCAGGCGGGACCACCGGCCTGCAGCTGCGCGATCTGCGCGCGCGCCGCGTCGACGAGCTCCGAATTCGTGTGGGCACGACCCCCCAACCCCCACCCGCCGTCGACGGCCTCGGTCAACAGGACCCATGTCCGGGCCGTCAGCGACGGGTCTCCCGCGGCATCCGCCACGATCCGCGTGAATTGCTCGACCACCGCGACCTGCTTTTCGCGGTCCAGCGCGCCCGCGTTCGTCAGCACCTGGACGCGCACGTAGGCGGACTCCCCCTCGACGTTGGAGAGACGGTCGTCGGTCAGTTCGTGGACGAACGCGGCGGTGTTCTCGCGGAACATCGGGATGTCGGGGACCTGTTCGATCCGCATCAGCGTCGTCGCGAGGGTCCGCGCCAGCGCGTGCGTATCGGGGAAGGTTCCGGCGGTCGCGTACACGTCGATCATGGGCATGGGTCATCTCCTGACTCGGGGAACGGATGCGGTGCTAGTGTTATGTATGACGCCCGTCATAGTCAAGACCCGGACATATACTCTCCAAGTGGTCGACAGGGGGAAAGAGAGTCCGCGAGAGGCGATGATCGGGGGCGCCGCGCGCCTGCTCGCCGAGCGCGGGCTGCAGGAGACCTCCTTCTCCGAGGTCCTGAAACTCACCGGCGCCCCGCGCGGCTCCATCTATCACCACTTCCCGGAGGGCAAGGATCAACTGGTCCGTCACGCGGTCGAAGCCGCCGGAGACCGGTTGCGCGCGCGCCTCGAGCAGCTCCGCGGGCGCCCCGCCGAAGAGGTCGCCGCCGGCTTCCTGGCCATGTGGCGGCACCTGCTCGTCGAGGCGGACTTCCGCATCGGGTGCTCCGCGACCGCGGTGACGGTGGCCACCGTCTCGACCGATCTCCTCGACTCCGCCTCGAACGTCTTCCGCGAGTGGACGGACACCCTGGCGTCACTCCTCACCGACGGCGGGATCCCCGCGGATGCCGCGCAGGGCGCGGCGACCCTGCTCATCGCGGGCAGCGAGGGGGCGGTGGTCCTCAGCCGGGCCCAGCGCGCCATCGACCCCTTCGATGCCGCCGCCCGCGGCCTGGAGAGCCACATCCGGGCCCTCGCTGCGAGCTGACCGCGGGCGGGACGCCGCGGGCTCAGGCCGAGGTCGACTTCTTCTTCTTCGGTGCCGGAGCCTCCGCCTCGTCACCGGCCGCCGCGGACTGCTCTTTCGCCCGCTTCTTCGCCTGCGAGGCGAGACGCGCGAGGTCGACCATGCGCAGCGCGTCCATGCGCGCGCGACGCATCGTGGCGTAGTCGGGATCGGCATCCGCCGTCATCCCCTCGACGTCGAGCCGCTTCGAGAGGTTCGCCTCGACGTCGCCCCACGCGGCCGCGCGGGCCGCGGCGACGAGGGCGTCGACGCGCTCGGGGTCGTCGGCGAACGCGCGCAGCTCCTTCGCGACACCGTGCGACTGACGGGCGCGGCGCCGGAGGTTGCGGGTGTCGCGGTCGCGGTAGTCGTGCGTGCCCGATGAGTCGGAGAAACGCCCCCAGGCGCGCTTGCGCTGCTGGGTCACGCGATCGGCGGCCTGGTCCTGCTCGGCGGCGAGGGCGCGGAGGGTCTCGCGGGCGAATTCGGCGAAGACCTCGCCGTCGAAGTGTCCCCCGCGGGCGATCGTCTCGACCAGGATGCGGTTGCGTACGGTGAGCCGCGCCGCGGCCGTCGCGATCGACAGCCCTTCGGCGATGGCATCCTTCGTCCGGCCCACGCGACCTCCCGCTCCAGGCTACCGTCCGAGGCGCGCGGCCGAGTCCGCGGTCAGGTCAGAGCGGCGACGATCTTACCGATGCGGCGGGCGCGCGTCTCGGGCGCCTTCGCCTCGGCCACGCTTCCCGCGTGCGCCTTGCGCGTGCTCGGGGCCAGCGCATCGAACGCCGCACGCACCCCGGCTTCGGCGAGCGCCGCGGCCAGATCGTCGGGGAGCTCCACCGTCCGCTCGGCGGTGTCCAACGTCAGCTCCACCGTGATCGCGTCGCCACCGGCGAGACCCGTCGCCTTGCGCTTGTCGGCCGAGAAGGGGATCAGCTGGCGTCCGCCCATCACGGCCATCGTGCTGGAGTACACGTACCCGTTGACGTCGACGGTGACCGCGGCGCGTTTGCCGCCGCCCAGCCCCTCGACCACCTCGGGGGGCACCTCGATGCCGGTGTTGTTGCCCATCTGCAGCAGCGTCGTCTCGAACCTCATCCGGCGAGTGTGGCAGAGACTCGCTTAGGCCAACAGCGCCGGTTTGGCAATCCCCGGGTCACGAACCGTTCGCCTGCGTAGGGTCTGATTCGTTGCGGAGGGCCTCGGAGAGTACTCGGGGGCCTTCTGTCGTATCCGGGGTCACTCGGCTCGGATGCCGACCGCGGTGTCGTGACACCCCTCCGCCGAGACCCGGATGCGGATCTCCCCGGGGCCGGTGGGCCGGACGATCGCGAGTGCACGGCCGTGGAAGAGCGTCACGGATGCCGCGGAGAACGGCTCCTCCGTCGCCGCGCGGCCGGTACCGAGGCCGGCGAGCACCGCGGGACCGTCGACCTCGACGGTGACGCGCACGTCGCGATCGCACGGCACGATGCCCTCGGCGTCCTCCAGGGCGATCCGCACGAACCCCAATGCGTCGGGATCGGCGGCGATCCTGTCGGCCTCCGCCCGGGCGGTGAGCGCAACCGCGGGCGCCGCCGTGCGCAGCGACGTCCGACCGACGTCGACGCCGCCGCGTCGAGCGATCGCGACGAGCTCGCCCGGAACGTACTCGGTCTCGAAGCGGGCGGTGTACTCGCGCACCGCTCCGACGGGAGCGACGCCGACCGACGCACCGTCGCGGAAGAGCTCGACCTCGTCGGCGTCGGCGTACACGTCGACGCTCACGGGGGCGCCCGCGGCGACGCCCCAGGTCCACGACGCGACCGTGTCGTCCCACGACCACGGCGTCACCGCGGTCGGCCGACCGTGGTGGCGGGGCGGATGGACCGCGATGAACGGTTCCCGGCGCAGACCGTAGACGATCTCGCGGAAGAACGAGACGGTCCGGCGGTGACCGGTGATGTCGAGGTCGCCGGACTCGGCCGCGAGGTACGGGTACGGTCCCGCGGTGCCGGTGTCGGTGTCGGTGTAGCCGGGTTCATCCGCGTAGTCCACGCGTCCGATCCCCGCCTCGCCGAGGTAGTCCCAGCCGGTCCAGGTGAAGTCGCCGATCACGTGGGGCTGGCTCGACACGAGCGGCCACAACGCGCCGATGCGCTCGGGGAACGTCTCCGAGCCGACGATCACGCGGTTCGGGAACAGTTCGGCATCCAGTGCGTACCGCGAGTCGGCGTAGTTGAAGCCCACGACGTCGAGAACGGCCGCGGACTCCTCGATCGACGCGGTCACGAGATCCGACGCGTTCAGCAGCGCCATCTGCTCGCCCATGGTCGCCATCAGGGTGTTGGGGTCCGAAGCCTGCGCCTCGGCCATCGCCTCGCCCATGCGGTCGAGATTCGCGATGATCCCGTTGATGCCGTTGGTCACGAAGCGGGTGCCGTCGAGCTCGCGCACGGCCTCGGCGAGGCGCCGACTCCAGATCGCGCCGTGGGCACCGGCGAGCTCTAGGATCTCGTTGCCGATGGAGTACAGCACGACGCTGGGGTGGTTGGCATCCTTCACCACCATCGCCTCGACGTCGCGACGCCAGTGATCGGCGAACCCGACGGAGTGGTCGAAACCGGTCTTCGCCCGTGTCCACACGTCGCCGAGCTCGTCCATGACGACCATGCCGTGCCGGTCGCAGGCGTCGAGCATCGCGCGGCTCACGGGGTTGTGGGAGCTGCGGATCGCGGTGAACCCGGCCTGCTTCAGCAACCGGATCCGGCGGTCCTCGGCCGCGGGGATCGCCACGGCCCCGAGCGGCCCGTTGTCGTGGTGCACGCACGCGCCCCGGAGCGTCACGCTCTCGTCGTTGATCCGCAGACCGTGCACGGGGTCGAGCCGGAGGGTCCGGATGCCGAACGTCAGCGTCTCCGCGTCGAGCGGCGTCTCGCGACCGTCCTCGACGAGCGTCGTGCGCAGACCGTACAGTTGCGGGTCGTCGATCCCCCAGCGGCGCGGATCGCGCACCGTGAGGCGCTGGCGCGCCGTCGCGCGCTCGCCCGGGAGCACCGAGACGGGCGAGTCGCCGGTGGCGACGACGGCGCCGTCGGTCGCGGTCACCTCCCATCGGACCCGGACGGTCCGCGTGTGGCGGGTCTCGTTCTCGACCACCGACGAGACGGCGACGATCGCGCGCTCGTCGTCGACATCGGACGTGACGATGCGCGTGGCATCCAGGGCCAGGTGGACGGGATCGGCGACGACGAGGTGGACCGGACGGTGGATGCCGGCTCCCGTGTACCACCGCGAGTCCTTGTGGACGCGGGCCTCGACGGTGATCCGGTTCGTGCGGCCGAAGCGGAGGTACGCGTCCAGCCGCACGGTGAAGGCCGCGTAGCCGCTCGCCTCGTGCGCCGCGCGGTCGCCGTCGACGAACACGACGGCGTCGCGGTAGACGCCCTCGAACTCCAGCAGCACCGTCTTCTCGCGCCACTCCTCGGGGACGTCGAGCTCGTGGACGTACTCGAACACACCGCCCGGGTAGTACCCCGACGTCACCCCCTGCGGGCTGCCCGGATCGCGCGGGAGGTCGCGCAGGGCGTCGTGCGGGAGCGTGACCGGGACGAACGCGGTGGCCGCGTCGCGCTGTTCGAACGCGCCGAGCTTCGGCCCCACGGTCCAGCCGTGGAGCAGGGGCTCGCGGATCACGGAGCGTCCTCGGCCACCGTGTCGAGCAGGTCCTCCAGTGCGGTCAGATCGAATCCGCGGATCGAGCCCCGGAAGTACTCGGCGAGCGCCTCGGCCATGTCGGTGGATGCGGGGTCGAGGAGCCACTGCACCTGCAGTCCGTCCATGAGGGCGATCGTGGCGACGGCCGCGCGGCCGGGGTCGAGCCCCGGGGCGAGCCGTCCGGCGGCCTGGATGCGTTCGAACGCCTCGCGCGTGCTCAGGCGCACCTGCTCGTAGCGGCGGCGGAAGTAGTCGTGAGCCGGGTGGTCCGGCGCGGTGGCCTCCGCCGACACCGTGCAGTACAGCTCCACCACTCCGGGGACGGAGGCGTTGTGTCGGGCGAGGTCGACGAGGTTGCGGAGCGTCTCGACGCCGTCGTCCGAAGTGAAGTCCACGATCGACCGGGCGAGTTCGTCGCGATGGTCGAGCACCGCCTGCAGGAGCGCGCTCTTGCGCGGGAAGTGGTGGAGGAGACCGGCTTCGCTCATGCCGACCCGCTGCGCGATCTCGCGCAGCGACCCCGAGCGATACCCGGCCTCGGCGAAGACCTCGAGCGCGGCATCCAGGATCGCCTGCCGGGTCGCCTCGGATTTCGCATACTCGCCCCGCTGTCGGCGGGGAGTCTGCGTCGTCTCCGTCATCGCATCACCGTAACGCCCACCGGACCGATCGTCGGGTGGGAGCCCTCTCACGAACCGTTCTACAACGAATTTCTAGTGGTCGCTAGTTTTTTGCTGCAAAAATCTAGCGGGCACTCGGATTTGGTGTTAGCTTCTCGCCGCAGGGCCACTCACCCGAGCCCCGCCAGAGAGAAGAGGACAAGGATGTTCCGATGGAAGGCCACAGCAGCCCTCGCCGTCGCCGCAGCGCTGACACTGACCGGATGCGCCGGTGACAACACCGGGGGCGGCGACGGAGGAGGCGCGCAGCTGACGCTCGGCGCCATCGCCGCGCCGACCAGCTACGACATCGGCGCCGGCGCCGAGTACGGCAACCGCAGCCCGTTCTTCCAGGCCGTGTTCGACACGATCCTGCAGAAGAACTCCCAGGGCGAGATCGAGCCGTGGCTCGCCACCGCCTGGGAGTACAACGACGACAACACCGTTCTGACCCTCACTCTGCGCGACGACGTGACGTTCTCGGACGGCACCACGCTCGACGCCGACGCCGTGGTCGCGAGCCTCGAGCGGTTCCGCGACGGCACCTCGCCGCAGGCGGCGACCCTGGCCGGCAAGACGTTCGCTGCCCCCGACGCCACGACGGTCACGATCACCCAGACGGCGCCGGACCCCTCGCTGATCAACCTGCTCTCCATCGCCCCCGGTCTCGTCGAGGCTCCGTCCTCCTTCGACAACCCTGACGTGTCGACGAACCCCATCGGCTCGGGCCCCTACATCCTCGACACCGCCTCCTCGGTGACCGGGACGACCTACAACTACACGGCGAACCCGAACTACTGGAACAAGGACGCCGTCAAGTACGACAAGCTCACCATCAACGTCTTCGATGACGTCACGGCGACCATCAACGCCATCAAGGCCGGCGAGCTCAACGGCGCGAAGATCGCGGACAACAACACGATCACCGAGGTCGAGGGAGCGGGTTGGACGATCGAGTCCAACGAGCTCGACTTCCAGGGCCTCCTGCTGCTCGACCGCGCCGGAACCATGGCGCCCGAGCTGGCGGATGTCAAGGTGCGCCAGGCGATCAACATGGCCTTCGACCGCGCGGCCCTGCTGCAGTCGCTGCAGACCGGCTACGGCACCGTCACCGAGCAGGTGTTCCCCGCGACCTCCGTCGCCTACGACGCGTCGCTGGACTCGACCTACGCCTACGACCCCGCCGGCGCGAAGGCGCTTCTCGCCGAGGCCGGTTACCCGAACGGCTTCACGCTGAACATGCCGACCACCCCGGCGTTCCAGCAGACGTTCGACCTGGTCGCCCAGCAGCTGTCCGACATCGGCATCACGGTGAACTACACCGACCCCGGCGCGGCCAACTTCATCGCCGACATGCTCGCCCCGAAGTTCCCGGCGACCTGGATGGCGCTGGAGCAGAACCCGGACTGGCAGCTGATCAACTTCATGATCGCGCCGAACGCCACCTTCAACCCCTTCAAGTCGGAGGACCCGAAAGTCGACGCGCTCATCTCGACGATCCAGACCGGCTCGCAGGCCGAGTCCGACGCCGCGCTGAAGGAGCTCAACAAGTACCTCGTCGACCAGGCCTGGTTCGCCCCGTTCTTCCGCGTCCAGGGCACCTTCGCCACCGACCCGAACACGAACCTTGAGTTCTGGCCGACCAACGCCTACCCGTCGATCTTCGACTTCTCGCCGAAGAACTGACCCGCCGACCGGGCCCACCCGCACTCACCGGGTGGGCCCGGTCCGCCCCGAGGGACCACACATGCTTGCATTCATCGTGCGCCGGCTGCTGTCCGGCGTCGTCCTCGTCGCCGTCATCTCGCTGCTGGCCTTCACGCTCCTCTACGCCGCGGGCGGCGACATCGCCCGCCGCATCCTGGGGGAGCAGGCCACCGCCGAGACCGTCGCCAAGAAGACCGCGGAACTGGGGCTCGATCGACCCCTGTGGACGCAGTACACCGACTGGGTGACCTCCGCCCTGACCGGGAACCTGGGTCGGAGCTGGTTCAACGGCGAGCTCGTCTCGACGAGCGTCTCCGGCCGCCTCGGGGTGACGCTCTCGATCGTCATCGGCGCCACGCTCGTGTCGGCCATCCTCTCCGTACTGCTGGGCGTCCTCGCCGCCCGACGCGGAGGAGCGGTGGATGCCACGGTGCAGTTCCTCTCGCTCGTCGGCTTCGCCGTCCCGGGCTTCCTCATCGCCCTCGTCCTCGTCCTGGTCTTCGCCGTGAACCTCGGCTGGTTCAAGGCCACGGGCTTCACACCGCTCACGACCTCCGTGAGCGGCTGGCTCTCCTCCGTCATCCTCCCCATCACGGCACTCTCGATCGGCGCGATCGCGACCGTGGCGCAGCAGGTCCGCGGCTCCGTCCTGGACGCCACCTCCCGCGACTACGTCCGGACCCTCCGCTCGCGCGGCCTGAGCGAACGCTCCGTCGTCTACAAGCACGTGCTCCGCAACGCCGGCGGCCCCGCCCTCGCCGTCCTCGCGGTGCAGTTCGTCGGGCTCCTCGGCGGCGCCGTCATCGTCGAGCAGATCTTCGCCATCCCCGGCATGGGTCAGCTGAGCGTCCGGGCGACGACCCTCGGCGACATCCCCGTCGTCATGGGACTCGTGATCGCCTTCGCCATCATCGTCGTCGTCGTCAACCTCCTGATCGACCTGGCCCAGGCGGCCCTCAACCCGAAGGTGCGACTCGCATGACCGCCATCGCCGTCCCTCCCGCCGTCCCCGTCGCCCCGGTCCGGGTCGCCCTGTTCCGCCGGCTCGTGCGCCGTCCGGTCGGGCTCGTCTCGCTGATCTTCCTCGCGATCGTCGCCGTGCTGACCTTCATCGGCCCGCTCATCGCCCCGCAGGATCCGAACTTCGCCGACATCCGCAACATCCTGTCGGGGCCGAGTTCCGCGCACCTCCTGGGCACCGACGGCAGCGGCCGCGACGTGCTGTCGCGCCTCCTGGCCGCCACGCAGACGAGCATCGCCGCCGCCCTGGTCGCGGTGGTCGTGGCCGTGCTGATCGGCGTGGTCAGCGGCCTCATCGCCGGGTACTACCAGGGCTGGTTCAACACCGTCGCGACGTGGGTCACCGAACTGACCATGGCCCTCCCGGGCATCGTCGTGCTGCTCGCGGCCCGCGCCGTCCTCGGCCCCTCCGTATGGCTGTCGATGGTGATCTTCGGCATCCTGCTCTCGCCCGGTTTCTTCCGTCTCGTCTTCGCCTCGGTGACCGCCGTCCGCGGCGAGCTCTACGTCGACGCGGCCCGCGTCTCCGGCCTCAGCGACACGCGCATCATCGGGCGGCACGTGCTGTCGGTCGTGCGGGCGCCGATCATCATCCAGGCCGCGATCGTCTCGGGCATCGCGATCGCGATCCAGTCCGGGCTCGAGTTCCTCGGCCTCGGCGACGCCAACGTCCCGACCTGGGGCTCGATGCTCACCGACGCGTTCAAGAACATCTACAAGAACCCGGCCGGCCTCGTCTGGCCCTCGCTCGCGATCGCCCTCACCTGTATCGCCCTCACACTCCTGGCCAACGTCCTCCGCGACGAGCTGGAGCGCACCGTCACCGTCCGCCGCCGGCGCCGTCGTGCGGTGTCGAGCCGGACCGGTTCGATCGCCGCCGTCACCACCTCCGTCTCCCTCAGCGGCGGCGACATCCTCGACCCGGACGAGCTCCCGATCGTGGAGAGCGACGTGATCGTGCACGCCGACGACACCCGCAGCAAGGCCACCGACACGCTCCTGCGCGTCCGCGACCTGCACGTGGGGTACGACCAGGCGGACGGCTCCCACATCGAGGTCGTCCACGGCGTCTCGCTCGACGTCCGCAAGGGCGAGGTCCACGGCCTGATCGGCGAGTCCGGTTCCGGCAAGTCGCAGACGGCCTTCGCCGTCCTCGGCCTCCTCCCCCGCGGCGGATCGGTCACGGCGGGCTCGATCCTCTTCGACGGCACCGAACTGGCCGACGCCGACGAGAAGATCTACGCGGGCGTGCGCGGCAAGCGCATCGCCTACATCCCCCAGGAGCCGATGAGCAATCTCGACCCGGCCTTCACGATCGGGAGCCAGCTCGTCGAGCCCCTGCGCAAGAACCTCGGGCTGTCGAAGAAGGAGGCGCGCGACCGCGCCCTGGCGTTGCTCGCCCGCGTCGGCATCCCCGACCCTGCCCGCACCTTCGACGCGTACCCGTTCGAGGTCTCCGGCGGCATGGCGCAGCGCGTGCTGATCGCCGGCGCCGTCTCGACCGATCCCGAACTGATCATCGCCGACGAGCCGACCACCGCCCTCGACGTCACCGTGCAGGCCGAGGTGCTCGAGCTGCTGCGCGACCTCCAGAAGGAGCGGCACATGGCGATGCTGCTCGTGACGCACAACTTCGGCGTCGTCGCCGACCTCTGCGACCGCGTGACGGTGATGCAGAACGGCGTGTTCGTCGAGCAGGGCCCGGTCCGGGCGATCTTCACCGAAGCGCAGCACCCGTACACGCGGGCGCTGCTGGACGCGATCCTCGACGAGGGTCCGGCACGGCCGCCGCTGGGCGCCGAGGAAGGGGTGCGGGCATGACCGCTCCGCTGCTCACGGTCGACGACCTGGTCGTCGAGTACCCGGGCAAGGGATTCCGCGCCCAGCCCTTCCGCGCCCTGAAGGGCGTGTCGCTGGACATCCTGCCCGGCGAGACGATGGGCCTGGTCGGCGAGTCCGGCTCGGGCAAGACGACGCTGGGTCGCGCGGTCCTCGGGCTCGCCCCGGTCAGCGACGGCACGGTCACCTACGACGGGCGCGACATCTCGCACCTCGGCCGCGCCCAACGCCGCGCGCTGAGCTCCGAGATCCAGGTCGTCTTCCAGGACCCGTACTCGTCGCTGAACCCCTCGATGACGATCGAGCAGATCCTCGCCGAGCCGCTGACGGCGTCGGGGGTCGCGGGATCCGAGGCGCGCTCTCGCGTGCGCGACCTGCTCGATCAGGTGGGGCTCCCGTCCGACGCGCGCAGCCGCCTCCCCCGCGAGTTCTCCGGCGGCCAGCGTCAGCGCATCGCCATCGCCCGGGCGCTCGCCCTCCGGCCGAAGCTCATCGTGTGCGACGAGCCGGTGTCCGCGCTCGACCTGTCGACGCAGGCGCGCGTGCTCGACCTGTTCATCGACATCCAGAACCGCACCGGAGTGGCCTACCTGTTCGTCACGCACGACCTCGCGGTCGTCCGCCACATCAGTCACCGTGTGGCCGTGATGTACAAGGGCGAGATCGTCGAGACCGGCCCCGCCGAACGCGTGACCTCGCGACCCGAGCACCCGTACACGCAGCGCCTGTTCATGGCCGCGCCCGTCCCCGACCCCGACCGGCAGGAGGAGCGTCGCGCCGCCCGTCGCGCACTCCTGGCCTCCTCGGCATCCTGACCGTCGTCCCTCTCGCACCCGGAAAGATCATCGTGACCCTGCCCTCTGTCGCCGCGCCCGCGACCGCCCACCTCCTCCCCCTCCTGGAGAGGCTGACCCTCGACCAGAAGGCGGCCCTCGTGCAGGGCGCCGACTTCTGGACGACCGTTCCGGTGCCCGAGATCGGCCTGCGGGCCATGACCCTGTCCGACGGCCCCGCCGGGGTGCGCGGCCCCCGGTGGGACGAGCGCGAGCCCTCGCTGAACATGCCGTCCGGCTCGGCCCTCGCCGCGTCGTGGGACGTCGAACTGGCCTACCGCTACGGCGCGGCGGCCGCCGCCGAGGCACGGCGCAAGGGCGTCGACGTCGTCCTCGGCCCGACCATCAACCTGCACCGCTCGCCGCTGGGCGGCCGGCACTTCGAGTGCCTGAGCGAGGATCCGGAGCTCTCCGCCGAGCTCGGCGCCGCGTACGTCCGCGGACTGCAGGACAACGGCGTCGCCGCCACCCCGAAGCACTACGTCGCGAACGATTCCGAGACGGACCGCTTCACCGTCGACGTGCAGGTGGACGAGCGCGCGCTGCGCGAGCTCTACCTCGCCCCCTTCGAACGCGCCGTGGAAGCCGGCGCCTGGTCGATCATGAGCGCGTACAACTCCGTCGACGGGGTGACCATGACCGAGAACGACCTCCTCGAGACGCCGCTGAACTCCGAGTGGGGCTTCGACGGCGTCGTCATGAGCGACTGGACCGCGGTGCGGTCGCTGGATGCCGCCACCGCGTCGCAGGACCTCGCGATGCCCGGACCCGCCCCCGCGTGGGCGGATCTCGCCGACGCCGTCCGCGACGGGCGGGTCCCCGAGGCCGACCTCGACCGCAAGGTGCTGCGCATGCTGCTCCTCGCAGAGCGCGTCGGCGCCCTCGGCGACGCCCCCGCGATCGAGCCCGCTCCCCTGGATGCCACGGCCTTCGCGCGTGAGTCGGCGGTCGCGGGCACGGTCCTGCTGGCGAACGACGGCATCCTGCCCCTCGAACCCGCCGCCGTGGCATCCCTCGCGGTCATCGGGCAGAACGCGCGGGACGCCCGCACGCAGGGCGGCGGCAGCGCGACGGTCGTCCCCGAGCGGATCGTCTCGCCGCTCGAGGGTCTGCGTCGCGCCTACGGACCCGACCGCGTCACCTATGAGCTCGGCGCCGTCGTGCAGGAGGGCGTGGCCGAGATCCCGCTCGCGCAGCTGCGCAACCCGGTGACCGGCGGACCCGGAATGCGGGTGACGTTCCTCGGCGACGACGGGGAGCTGTACGCCGAGGACCGCCGGGCGACCGCCCTGGTGTGGTTCGGCGGCGACGCGCCGATCGCGCAGTCGCGCACCGTCGTCCTGGAGACCGTGTACACCCCCGAGACGACCGGAGACATCGAGCTCGGCTTCGCCGGAGCCAATCCCGGCCGCCTCTTCGTGGACGGAGAGCTCGTCCTCGACGACTCCCCCGTCGTGGACGGAACCGACCTGGGTGCCGCGTTCCTCAACCCGCCGTCGCTGACCGCGCCCGTGCGGGTCGAAGCGGGACGGGAGATCGCGGTCCGCGCCGAGTTCGACCGCGCCGAGGGCGGCATCCCCGGGGCGATGAGCGTCACGCTCGGCATCGCCCCCGAGAACACGGATGCCGACGAGCTCATCGCCCGCGCGGCCGCCGCCGCCGCCCGAGCCGATGTCGCGGTGGTCGTGGTCGGCACCAACTCCAAGGTCGAGTCCGAGGGCTACGACCGCGAGAACCTCGACCTCCCCGGGCGTCAGGACGACCTCGTCCGCGCGGTGGTGGCCGCCAACCCCCGCACCGTCGTGATCATCAACGCCGGTTCTCCCGTCGTGCTGCCGTGGGCGGACGACGTCGCCGCGATCGTGCAGGGCTACTTCGGCGGCCAGGAGTTCGGCACGGCGCTGGCCGACGTCCTCACCGGCGCCGCGGAGCCGGGCGGACGCCTCCCCACCACGTGGCCGGCGGCGCTCGCGGATGTCCCCGTGCTCGACGTGACACCCGACCAGGGGGTGCTGCGCTACAGCGAGGGGATCCACATCGGGTACCGCGCGTGGCTGCGCTCCGAGGTCCGCCCCGCGTTCCCCTTCGGCTACGGCCTGGGGTACACGACGTGGTCGTGGGACGCCGTCGATCGCGACGGTGACGATCTCGTCGTCACCCTCACCAACACGGGTGCCCGCACGGGCGGCCAGGTCGTGCAGGTGTACGCCGAACGCGCCGACTCCGCGGTCGACCGCCCCGCGCGATGGCTGGTCGGCTTCGGCGTCGTCCGCGCGACGGCCGGGGAGACCGCCACGGTCCGCGTCGGTGTTCCCGCGCGTCGACTCGCGCACTGGGACGACGGCTGGGAGGTCGAGTCCGGCGTGTTCACGCTGCGCGTCGGCGCCTCCGTCGTGGAGACGCCGTTGAGCGTCGAGTGGGAGGCGGGCGCGTGACGGGACTCCTGCGGGGTCACGTCGACCCGCGGCTCACCGCCGCGGGCGACCGTCTGGCGGCTGCCCTCGCCGCAGACCCCGACCTGTCGTTCCAGGCCGCGGCGTTCCACCACGGCACCCCCGTGCTGGACGTGTGGGGCGGACCGCACCTCCGCGAGGACAGCGTCCTCGTGCCGTACTCGGTGTCGAAGAACACGATCGGGATCACCGCGGGCCTCCTGGTCGAACGGGGGCTCCTCGATCTGGACGCGCCCGTCGCGGAGTACTGGCCCGAATTCGCCGCGGCCGGCAAGGCGACCGTGACGGTGCGTCAGCTGCTGTCGCACCAGGCGGGCCTCCCCCAGGCGACGCCGGCCCTGGACTTCCTCGACATGCTCGACCAGCCCGCGGCCGCCGCGAGCCTGGCCGCGAGCGTGCCGTTCTGGCATCCGGGGAGCGCCTTCGGGTATCACGCCGTGACGATCGGCACGCTCGGTGCCGAGCTGGTGCAGCGCGTGACGGGCCGGAGCCTGCACGCCTTCTACGAGGAGGAGATCCGCGCCCCGCACGGCATCGACTTCTTCCTCGGCCTCCCCGCCGACCAGGAACCGCGCCGCGTCGACGTCCTGCCGATGGTTCCGCCCGCGACGGGTCCCGGCGAGCGGCAGCCGACGCCGTTGGGGGCGCTCGTCTTCGGCCCGGGACGCTCCAGCGTCGACATGGCGAACGACCGCCGCAGCTGGGGCTACGGCCACCCGGCGACCTCGGCGACCGGCAGCGCCCGCGGGATCGCGCGGCTGCTGGCCGCCGCGGTCACCGGCGTCCAAGGGCGTGCACCGTTCCTTTCCACCGAGACGGTCGCGGCGATCGGGCAGCAGCAGGTCCGCGGATTCGACGAGGTCCTCGGCCAGCCGGACCGCGCCCACGCGATCGTCTTCCAGAAGCCGTCCGCCGCGATGCCGTTCGGCGGACCCCGGGCCTTCGGGCACGACGGCGCGGCGGGCTGCTTCGCGTGCGTCGATCCCGACAGCGGGGTCGCGTTCGCGTGGACGATCGTGCGCGGCCCCTGGCCGGGCGGCGGCGACCCCCGCGCCGTCTCCCTCGCGGCGGAGATCGGCCGCGTCCTGGGGACAGGCGCATGACCGACTACCCGAACCCCCTGGTCCCCGGCTTCCACCCCGACCCCTCCGCGGTGCGCGTCGGCGACACCTGGTACCTCGCGACCTCCACGTTCGAGTACCTGCCCGGCATCCCGATCCACCGCTCCACCGACTTCGTGACGTGGGAGCTCATCGGCCACGTCGCCACGCGTCCGGGGCAGCTCGGCGTCGAGGACGTCCGCACCGCGGGCGGCGCGTGGGCGCCGACCCTGCGGCACCGCGACGGCGTGTTCCACCTCGTCGTGACGGACGCCATGGGCCGGGGCATGCTGCACTTCACCGCGACCGATCCTGCGGGGCCGTGGAGCGACGGCGACCTGATCACCGACTCCGAGGGCCGGGCCTCGCTCGACGGCATCGACCCCGACATCGCGTGGGATGCCGACGGCGTCGCCATCATCACGTACTCGGGCCTGATCCTCGGCGGCGAGGAGGCGGGACGTCACCTCGGCATCCTGCAGGCCCGGGTCGACCTCGACACGCACCGCGCGCTCGAGGAACCGCGGTCGCTGTGGTCCGGCACCGGTGGGCAGTTCCCCGAGGCGCCCCACCTGTACGAGATCGACGGGCGCTGGTACCTGCTCATCGCCGAAGGCGGCACCGAGCGCGGACACGGTGTCTCGATCGCCCGCGCCGATCGTCCCGAAGGCCCGTTCGAGACCGGCCCCGCCAACCCGATCGTGTCGGCGCGATCCACGATCCGCCCGGTCCAGAACACCGGTCACGGCGATCTCGTGATCGGTCCCGATGGCGAGTGGCTGTGCGTGCTGCTCGGTGTCCGCCCGCGCAGCATGACGCGGGCGTTCTCGGCGCTCGGCCGCGAGACGTTCGTCACCCGCGTGCAGTGGCACGCGGACGGCTGGCCCACGATGGAGCCCGTCGCCCTGAGCCCGCGCCCCGGGACGCGCGTGGACGTGACGTTCTCGCCGGAGATTCCGCTGGACGACGAGTGGATCACGCCCCGCCGACTGCCGACCGAGCTCGCCGACCTGACGACCCGCCCGGGCTGGCTGGTGCTGCGGGGCGACGGCTCGAGCCTCGACGACCCGCGCCCGGTGTTCGTGGGACGCCGCCAGGAGCATCTGACCCAGTCGACCTCGGTCGACCTCGACTGCACCGCCGGGGTGGGCGGCCTCGCCGTGCGCTACGACGAGGACTTCCACGTCGAGGTCGAGGCGGGCGCGGGGCGCGTCGTCGCCCGCGCGAACGTCGCCGGCCTGGTGCAGGAGTGGGCGGCATCCGTCGACACCGACCGCGTCACCCTGCACATCGAGTCGCGCCGCCCCGACATCGAGCGCGGGTTCGCCCGCACGAGCGACGTCTTCCACCTCGCCGCCACGGTCGACGGCCGGCGCATCGATCTCGCCGAGGTCGACGGCCGGTTCCTGTCGTCGGAGACGGCGGAATCCTTCACGGGCCGGGTCGTGGGCGTCTACGCCCGCGAGGGCAGAGTGGATGCCGCGCACTGGACCTCCGAGGGGGACGACGCATGAGCACGGTCGAGGTCGCCGTCCACGCAGATCTGCGCGAGGACACCCCGTTCGTCGCGACGACGCTCCCGCGCCTGTCGTGGCGCGTACGGACCGCGACGCCGGACTGGCGTCAGAGCAGCGCCGAGCTCACCGACGGCGTCGACACGGTCGCGCTCGCGGGCGGGGAGTCGGTGCTCGTGGACTGGCCGTTCCGCCCGCTGACCCCGGGCGAGGAGCGGGAGGTGCGGGTGCGCGTCACCGACAGCGCCGGCGCGATCAGCCCGTGGAGCCCGCCGCTCGCCGTCGCCGCGGGCTTCCTGGACGCGGACGAGTGGATCGCGGCGCCCGTCGGGCTCGCCGACCCCGTGACCGCGGCCCAGCCTGCCCTGATGCGGACCACCTTCCGGCTCGAGCGTCCGGTGCGCCGGGCGCTGCTGTTCTGGACGGCGCTCGGCGCGGCCGAGCCCGAGATCAACGCGACGCCCGTGAGCGACGACGTGCTCTCGCCCGGATGGACCTCGTACCGCGACCGGCTCGTGCACGAGACCGTCGACGTCACGGCGCTGCTCAGGGTCGGCGAGAACGTGCTCGGCGCGACGCTCGCCGGCGCCTGGTACACCGAGAAGTACGGGTTCTTCACGTTCACCGACCGCGTCTACGGCGACCAGCCGTCGTTCCTCGCGCAGCTCCGCGTGACGTACGAGGACGGCACGACCGAAACCCTCGCCGCGACCGGCCCGGGATGGGAGGCCTCCCCCGACGGCCCCGTCCGCGCGAGCGGAATCTACGCCGGTGAGGAGCAGGACCTGGGTCGCGCCGGCGAGAGCGTCTCGCACGGCGCGCGCTGGGCCCCCGCCCGCGTCGGCGCCGTCGCCCGCCCGGGGTACGAAACGGTGCCGACGCCCGAGGCGCGCATCGCTCCGCCTGTGCGGCGCATCCAGTCGCTGCCGGTGGCCGCGCGCCTGCCCACGCCGTCCGGGGGCACGATCCTCGACTTCGGACAGAACCTCGTCG
This sequence comes from Microbacterium sp. IEGM 1404, assembly GCF_030056775.1. Taxonomy (NCBI): domain Bacteria; kingdom Bacillati; phylum Actinomycetota; class Actinomycetes; order Micrococcales; family Microbacteriaceae; genus Microbacterium; species Microbacterium sp. IEGM 1404. Next base: position 450,923 of record NZ_JASHKP010000002.1, read on the forward strand.
GACGCCTCCACGTCCGCGTCCGCGGCGCAGCCGGAACGCGCGTCACGATCCGCCACGCCGAGGTGCTCGACGCCGGCGAACTGGCCCTGCGTCCCCTCCGCAACGCTCGGGCCGAGGCATCCTTCGTCCTCTCCGGCGGTGACGACGTGCTCGAGAGCCGCTTCACCTTCTACGGCTTCCGCTACGCGCAGATCGAGGGCATCGATGTCGCCGACACCGATGTCGACGCCGTCGTGCTGCACAGCGACCTGGTGCGCACCGGCTGGTTCTCGTCGTCGCACGGGCTGCTGGACCGGCTCCACGAGAACGTCGTGTGGGGCATGCGCGGGAACTTCCTGTCGATCCCGACCGACTGTCCGCAGCGCGACGAGCGCCTGGGATGGACCGGTGATCTGCAGGTGTTCGCGCCCACCGCGAGCTTCCTGTACGACAGCGCCGGGTTCCTCACGTCGTGGCTGCGCGATCTCGCCCTCGAGCAGGGGCGCCACGACGGCGTCGTCCCGCTCGTGATCCCCGCGGCGCTGCCGTCCTTCGCCGGCGGCGGGCCCGTCGCCGCCTGGGGCGACGCGGCCACCGTCGTGCCGTCGGTGCTGCACGAACGCTACGGCGACCGCGCGGTGCTCGCGGCGCAGTACCCGAGCATGCGGGCCTGGGTCGAGGCCGTCCGCCGCGACGCCGGAGACAGCGGACTATGGGCCGGCCGCATGCAGCTGGGCGACTGGCTCGACCCGGCAGCCCCGCCCGACAAGCCCGGCCAGGCGAAGGTGGATGCCGACATCGTCGCCACCGCGTGCTTCGCGCGGTCGCTGCGGCTCGTCGCCGACGCCGCCGCCCTCCTCGGGCACGACGCCGACGCGAAGCGGTACCGCGACCTGGCCGAGCGCGGCCGGCGCGCCTTCGTGGCGGAGTACGTCACGCCCGCGGGCCGCATGATGAGCGACGCGCCCACTGCGTACGCGCTCACGCTCACGTTCGACCTCGTCGAGGACCCCGAGACCCGCCACGCCCTGGCCGGCCGCCTCGCGGCCCTCGTCCGGGAGGGCGGGTACCGCATCGGCACCGGTTTCGTCGGCACACCGCTCGTCGCCGACGCGCTGAGCGACGGCGGCCATCTCGCCGCCGCCGAACGGCTGCTGCTGCAGACCGAGTGCCCGTCCTGGCTGTACCCGGTCACGATGGGCGCCACCACCGTCTGGGAGCGCTGGGACAGCCTCCTGCCCGACGGGTCGGTGAACCCGGGTGAGATGACCTCGTTCAACCACTACGCCCTGGGCGCCGTGGCCGACTGGCTGCACCGCACCGTCGCGGGCCTCGCCCCGGCGGCGCCGGGCTACCGTCGCCTCCGGATCGCCCCGCGCCCGCTCGCGACGCTGGAGCATGCCTCCGCGCGGCACGAGACGCCCTACGGCACGGCCTCGGTGGGGTGGCGACGCGAGGGCGAAGTGGTCCGCATCACCGTCGTGGTGCCGCCGAACACGACCGCGGAGGTCGATCTCCCCGGCATCCCCGCCGACGGGACGACCGCGCCGGCGACGGTGGGATCGGGAACGCACGAGTGGACGGTGACCGTGCCCACGGCCCCGACCGCTCCCCCGCTCCCGGGGCTCGAGGCGTCGCTGGCCGCCGTCATCGACGATCCGCGCGCCTACGCCGCGCTCCTCGACACGCTCACCGAGGTCGCCCCCGAACGTCTCGGCGCCGTCCGCGACGACACCGTGTGGGCCGCGGGGCGTCCGCTCGCGAGCGCCCTCATGTTCACCCCGCCCGACGTCCTGGACCGCGTGGACCGCGCCGTCCGCGCGGCCACCGGCGCCGCCTGACCCCCGAACCGGAGACCCCCATGTTCGACCGCCGCTCGACCTTCGGCGACGCCCTCGACCACCCCGGCGCCCGCGCCGTGCTGGAACGCTTCCTGCCCGGCGTCGCCGCGTCGCCCATGGCCACGCAGTTCCGCGGCGGCCGCCTCGGGCAGCTCGTCGCGATCGTGCCGAGCCTCGAAGACCTCGACCACCGCGCGCGGTTCTGGGAAGCGCTCGCCGAGATCGGCGACGGCGACGAGCGACCGCCCTACGCGCCGGCGATCGCGCCGTCGGCGACGTACGAGGGCGATGACGTTTCGCGGGCGAGCGCGCGCGTCCGCCCGACCACCGCGACCACGCTGTGGGGCGTGCTGGAAATCCGCGTCGACGGCCCCGCGCACGGGAACCCCTTCGTCGACGTCGACGCGCACGCGACGTTCCGTCGTCCCGACGGCTCGCCCGTCCGGGTCGGCGGGTTCTACGACGGCGACGGCGAGTGGGTGTTCCGGGCGCTCGCGGATGCCGAGGGCATCTGGTCGTTCGAGACGGATGCCACCACCCCGTCGCTCGACGGCCTCACCGGAACCGCGGACGTCGGTCCCGCGGCATCCGGGGCCCACGGTCCGGTCCGCGTGGACGGTTTCCACTTCCGGCACGCCGACGGCACTCGGCACCGACCGCTGGGGACGACGGCGTACGCCTGGACCCACCAGCCCGAGGCCCTCCAGGAGCAGACGCTCGCGACCCTCACCGAGGGCGCGTTCCGCAAACTCCGCATGTGCCTGTTCCCGAAGTCGTACCTCTTCAACGCCAACGAGCCGGACGACTTCGTCTTCCCCGGGTCGCTGGCCGACGGGTTCGACCTCGAGCGCTTCGACCCGGCGCACTTCCGCCGCCTCGAACGCCGCATCGCCCAGCTCGGCGAGATGGGCGTCGAAGCCGACCTGATCCTGTTCCACGCCTACGACCGCTGGGGGTTCGCCGACCTCGGCCCCGCGGTCGACGACCGGTACGTCCGCTACCTCGTGCGACGGCTGGCGGCGTTCTCGAACGTGTGGTGGTCGCTCGCCAACGAGTACGACCTCGTCTGGGGCAAGGACGAGGACGACTGGGAGCGCATCGCCGCGATCGTCGGCGAGGAGGACCCGTTCGGCCACCTCATCTCGATCCACAACTGCCGCCCGTTCTACGACTACACCCGGCCGTGGATCACCCACGCGAGCGTGCAGCGCGTCGACGTCTACCGCACCGCCGAGAACACCGACGAATGGCGCGAGCGCTGGGGCAAGCCCGTCGTCATCGACGAGTGCGCGTACGAGGGCGACATCGATCAGGGCTGGGGCAACATCACCGGCGAGGAGATGACCCGCCGATTCTGGGAGGGTACCGTCCGCGGCGGGTACGTGGGCCACGGCGAGACCTACCTGCCGGCGCCGTTCGGCGAGGCGCTCATGCCCGCGTCCGCCGGCTCCGACGACGAGGTGATGTGGTGGGCGAAGGGCGGCGTCCTGCACGGGTCCTCCCCCGCGCGGATCGCCTTCCTCGAGCGATTCCTGGCCGGGGTCCCCGACGGCGTGCTCGAGCCCGCGGCATCCGACTGGGACGTGCCATGGGCGCAGTCGCCGGATGGGACGGTGCGCGTGGCGTACTTCGGGTTCAATCGCCCGCGGTTCCGCTCCGTCCTGCTCGGCGAGGGCGACTGGGTCATCGACGTCATCGACACCTGGAACATGACGACCGACCGGGTCGACGGCATCCATTCGGGGACCGTCCGGGTCACCCTGCCGGGGCGGCAGTTCGTGGCGCTGCGGGTGTCGCGCGTCTGACGCGCTTCGCTGCGGTGCGGGGGCGTTCGCGCCGTGACCCGTCCCGTCATTCCGACGGTCAGACGCGCTGGCGACGCCCCGCCCGCGCCGCGAACGCGTCGAGAGCGTCGAGGATCTCCTCGCTCCGCCAGAACGGCCCGAGCTTGTGCTCGGCCTTCGAACGGACGATACCCGCGTCGACGAGCGCCTTCAGCGGCGGGTACACGTTGGGCTGGGCGATCCCCAGCGCCCCGGCGGCCGTCGCCGAGTCGAGGACGGGTCGGGACGCGAAGATGTCCAGGAGACGCCAGGCGCTCGAGTCACGACGGGCGGTCAGCCGATCGTTCCAGGACCCGCGAACAGCGTCGATGTTCGAGACGAGCTCTCGGCTGTTGGACACGGCGCGGAAAGCGGCGGACGCGAAGGCGCGGACGATCGGGTTGGGGTCTCCCGCGCGGTAGGCGGTCAGCGCGGAGTGATACCCGTCGACATCCGCCAGGAGGCCCGCGGAGACGGGAACAGCGACGTTCCTGGTGACGCCGCGGTAGCGAAGCAGCGATTGTGCGAGGGCTCGGGCCGTCCGACCGTTGCCGTCGGTGTAGGGGTGGATCGTCTCGAACTGCGCGTGGGTGATCGCGACGGAGGTGAGCGAGGGCACGTCCCAGCGCGCCGCGAACTCGGCGAGGTCGTCGATGAGGGCCGCAACGCGTTCATGATGAGGCGGGACGAACTCGGCTCCGACGGGCGAGTCCCCTCGCGTTCCGATCCAGTTCTGTTCGCGGCGATACTCGCCGGGAGTGTGTCGGGGCTGCGATTCCATCAGAACCCGATGCATCGCCGCGATGCTCGCGGGCGTGATCTGTTCCGCGAGGTCGAGAGCCGCCTGAAGTGAGCGCGTGTTCGCGGCTATCAGCTCGGCGTTTCGAGACCCCTTGGCCCCGAGCTCGGCCGAGAAGATCGCGCGTGCGGATGCCGTGAGGTTCTCGATCTGCGACGAGGACGCGGCCTCCGAACGAAGGAGAACCGGGGCGAACCCGGCGACCCGGCTCCCGAGTTCCGCGTCGAATCGCGCGAGCTCAGCCGCCGCCTCATCGGCGTCGGCGGCGACCTCGGGGAGCAGCACGGGATGGCGCGAGGCGATCATCGGCGGCACGGACGCGCCGTAGGCGACGCTCGCGCGACCCGCGCGTTCGGCGCGGACCCCCATGGCGGCGGCCGGCACCCACTCCCGTCTCTCATGATCGATCGCCGGCCAGGACGGGTCGAGCTGCTCCCCCGATTCGCCCGCGGCGGCGTGGTCGGGCGGCAATTCCTCAGAGCTCATAAGAAGTCCCCAAAAATTTATGACTTAAGGCACTATCTCATAAAATCGGACGGGTGCCTTCTGAGGAAGGCAGCTCACTCCCCGACGAGACGCGCCGACGCCGTCGCCATGTGCACGGCCATCGCGGATGCCGCGGCGTCAGCGTCCCGCGCGCGGATCGCGCGGTCGACGGCATCGTGTTCGGCGATGGCCCGGGTCGCGTCGTCCGCGCTCTGTACCGCGCGGTCGGCGTAGACCTGCAGCAGCGAGCGGACCACGTTGAGCTGGTCGACGAGGAGGGCGTTGCCGGCGGCGTGGCCGAGGGCGTCGTGGAAGTCGCGGTCGGCTCGCGCGAACGCGCGGAGGTCGTGACGCGACCGGGTCATCTCGGCCAGCGTCGCCGCGATGCGTTCCCGCGCGGTCTCGTCGGCGCGGTCCGCGGCCAGGCGGGCGACGTAGATCTCCAGCCCCGCGCGAAGGTCGAGGAGTTCGGCGGTGTCGGTGTCGCCGAGGAGCAGTCCCCAGCGCAGCGTCTGCGGGAGCAGCGAGCTCGCGGTGCCGCGCAGGTAGGTGCCCGAGCCGGGACGGACGTCGACGATGCCGAGGATCTCGAGCGCCGCGAGCGCCTCGCGGACGGCCGAGCGCCCGACGCCGAGCGTCGTGGAGAGCGCACGCTCGGCGGGCAAGCGCGTGCCCGGGGCGATGGAGCCCGTGGTGAAGAGATCGAGCAAGCGGCGAGCGACCTCGCTGACCGGCGACCCCGCGGGGAGGGCCTCGAGTGCGGCCGCGATCTCGTGGCTGCGGTCGGCGGGGTAGGCGGGCACGCCTTCAACCTAGCGGCCGCCGAAGTCGTGCTTGCAATTGGTCAACCGGTTGGCCAATATAGACGAGCGCGCCGATGCGCCCCGAATCGAACGGAGTCAACGTGGACACCTCCACTCCCCTCGCGGCGGAACCCGACGTCGCGCGTCGAGCCATCCGCAAAGTGGCCTGGCGACTGGTCCCCTTCGTCGCCCTGATGTTCTTCATCAACTACCTCGACCGCACCGCGATCGGCTTCGCCGCCCCGAACGGGATGAACGACGATCTCGCTCTCAGCGCCGCGCAGTTCGGCTTCGCCTCCGGCGTCTTCTTCGTCGGCTACATCCTTCTCGAGGTGCCCTCCAACCTCGCCCTGCACCGCTTCGGCGCCCGCCGCTGGCTCGCCCGGATCATGGTGACCTGGGGCATCGTCGCGCTGCTGTTCACGTGGGTGCAGAACTTCGAGCAGCTCGTGATCCTGCGCTTCCTGCTGGGTGTGGCCGAGGCCGGGTTCTTCCCGGGGGCGATCCTCTTCCTCAGCCTGTGGGTGCCCGCGGCGCATCGCGGTCGCATCCTGATGCTCTTCTACCTCGCCCAGCCCCTGACGACCGTGATCGGGGCCCCTCTCGCGGGAGCTCTCATCCAGCAGCACGGCACGTTCTTCGGCCTCGAGGGATGGCGTTTCATGTTCTTCGGCGTCGCGATCCCGGCGATCGTGGTGGGCGTCATCGCGTGGTTCTACCTCAAGGACAAGCCCGCCGACGCGAACTGGCTCGCCGCCGACGAGAAGGAGTGGCTGACCGCCGCGCTCGCGAAGGAATCGGCCGCGACCGCGGCGAGCCAGAAGCACGTCTCCGCGCGCTTCGCCTTCCGCAGCGGGCGCGTGTGGATGCTGTCGTTCATCTACTTCGGCTTCATCTACGGCCTGTACGCCCTCGCCTTCTTCCTGCCCACGATCATCAATGGGTTCCAGGAGCAGACCGGGGCCTCCTTCGACGTGTTCCAGAAGGGCCTCATCACCGCCATCCCCTACGTCCCGGCGGCGATCGCGATGTACTTCTGGTCCCGCGACGCCTCGCGACGAGGACTGCGCACGTGGCACATCGTGGTCCCCGCGCTCGTGGGCGCGGTCAGTATCCCCCTGGCCCTGTTCGCGGGCTCCCCCGCCCTGACGATCGCCGTGATCACGCTGACCGCGATGGCGATCTTCGCCGCGCTGCCGAACTTCTGGACCCTGCCGACGAAGTTCCTCACCGGCGCCGCCGCCGCGGCCGGCGTGGCACTCATCAACACGATCGGCAACCTGGCCGGCTTCAGCGCGCCGTACGTCACCGGTGCCGTGCACGACTGGACGGGCGGCTACGAGGTCCCGATGTTCATCGTCGGCGCCGTGATGCTGGTCTCCGCGATCCTCATGGTCGTCCTCGCCCGCCGGACGGCGGCCGCACCCGCCCCGACGCCCGAGGCGATCGACGTCGAGGAGACGGCTCGGTGACCCGTCTCTGGAACGAGCCGGCGGCGTTCGCGGACGAGATGATCGACGGCTTCGTCGCGGCCAACGGCCGCTACGTCCGCCGCATCCCGGGAGGGGTCGCGCGCGCGACGACCTCGCCGAGCGGGCAGGTCGCGGTCGTGGTGGGCGGCGGCTCGGGCCACTACCCGGCCTTCGGTGGTCTCGTCGGCCCGGGCCTGGCGCACGCGGCAGCGATGGGCAACCTCTTCGCCTCCCCATCGACGCAGCAGGTGTACAGCGCGGCGCGGACCGCTGACAACGGCGGCGGGGTGTTCTTCGCCTACGGCAACTACGCCGGCGACGTCCTGAACTTCGACGCGGCACAGGAGCGCCTGCGCAGCGAGGGCATCGACGCGCAGACCGTCACCGTCACCGACGACATCTCCTCCGCACCTCCCGCCGAACGCCACCGGCGGCGGGGCATCGCGGGCGATCTCACGGTCTTCCGCGCCGCCGCGGCCGCCGCCGAACGGGGGGACGACCTCGACGGAGTGGCCCGCGTCGCCGCCCTCGCCAACGAGCGCACCCGCTCCTTCGGCGTGGCGTTCACGGGCTGCACGCTCCCCGGCGCTCAGGACCCGCTGTTCAGCGTCGCCGAGGGGCGCATGGCGGTGGGGCTCGGCATCCACGGCGAACAGGGGATCGACGAGACCGCGATCCCGACCGCCGACGGACTCGCCGAGATGCTGGTGGCGGCCCTGCTCGACCCCGCTGAGGTCCCTGACGGCGTGGCATCCGTCTCCGGCGCCCGCGTGGTGCCGGTGCTGAACGGGCTCGGCTCGCTCAAGTACGAGGAGATGTTCGTCGTGTACCGGCGGATCGCCCAGCTCCTCGAGGACGCCGGGATCGAGATCGTCGACCCGCACGTGGGCGAGTACTGCACCTCGTTCGACATGGCCGGCACGTCGCTGACGCTCTACTGGCTCGACGACGAACTCGCGGCGCTCTGGGAGCACCCGGTCGACACCCCCGCCTACCGGCGAGGAGCGGTCGCCGCGACCGAACGCGTGTCGGCGCCGGTGGCCGAGACGGAGACCGCCGACGACATGCCGGATGCCGACGAGACCTCGCGCGCGACGGCGCAGACGGTGCGTCTCGCGGTGGAGGCGATCGCCGACACCATCGACGCGCACGTCGACGAGCTCGGGCGCCTGGATGCCGTCGCCGGCGACGGCGACCACGGCATCGGGATGCAGCGCGGCGCCCACGCGGCGCGGGCCGCGGCGGACGACGCCGCCGCCGCGGGCGCGGGGGCCGCCACCACGCTGCGGCGCGCCGCGGACGCGTGGGCCGATCGCGCGGGCGGGACCTCCGGCGCGCTGTGGGGAGTGATCCTCGGCGCGATCGCCCGCACACTGGGCGACGCGGGTGCGCCGACGGCCGCCGACGTCGCGGGCGGGGTGTCCGCCGCCTCACGCGCGGTCACCGACTACGGGAAGGCCGAAGTGGGCGACAAGACGCTCGTCGACGCTCTCGTGCCCTTCGCCGCGACCCTTTCCCACGCGATCGACGGCGGCGCCTCGCTCGCCTCCGCCTGGGCGTCCGCGGCCGACTCGGCCGACCGGGCCGCCGCGGCGACCGCCGATCTGCTGCCCCGCAAGGGCCGCGCCCGCACCCACGGCGAACACGCCGTGGGAACCCCCGACCCGGGCGCCGTCTCCCTCGCGCTCATCACCGCCGCGATCGCCCCCGTGCTGGCGACCGCCTCCGAGAACGGAACCCCCTCATGACCTCTCCCCTGCGCATCGTGATCGGCTCCGACGACGCCGGCTTCGACTATAAGGAGATCCTCAAGCGCGACCTCGAGGCCAACGACGGCGTCCTCGCGGTCACCGATGTGGGCGTGGATGCCGACGGCCACACGCCCTACCCGACGGTCGCGATCGAGGCGGCCTCGCGCGTCGCCGACGGCGAAGCCGACCGGGCGCTTCTGATCTGCGGAACCGGACTGGGCGTGGCGATCGCGGCCAACAAGGTCCCCGGCATCCGCGCGATCACCGCGCACGACTCCTTCTCGGTCGAGCGCGGGGTGCTGTCCAACAACGCGCAGGTGCTCACCATGGGCCAGCGGGTCGTCGGGATCGAGCTCGCGCGACGGCTCGTGCGCGAGTGGCTCACCTACCGCTTCGACGACTCCTCGGCGAGCGCCGAGAAGGTCGCCGTCCTCACCGCGTACGAGAACACCGGATCCTGCTGATGACCGCACCGGTGTGGGTCGGGGTGAGCCTGAAGACGTACTTCGGACACGCCCGCGCCCTCGCGTGGCTGAACGACGTCGCCCGTATCGCCCGTGAGACACCCGCCATCGCCTCCGGCGCGGTGCGGCTCGTCGTCGTCCCCACGTACCTGCAGATCCCCGCGGCGCTCGCGGTCTTCGCCGGAACGGACGTGCGGGTGGGTGCCCAGGATGTCTCCGCACACCCGGCCGGCGCCTTCACCGGCGAGATCACGGCTTCCGAACTCGCGGAGATCGGTGTCGCGTTCGCCGAGATCGGTCACGCCGAGCGTCGACGCCTGTTCGGGGAGACCGACGCGGAGACGGCGGCGAAGGCCGCGGCCGCGCTGACCGCGGGTCTCACGCCGCTCCTCTGCCTGGGCGAGACCGGGAGAACCGCCCCCGAGATCGCTGCCGAGACCGTCGTGGCCCAGCTCCACGCGGATCTCGAGGGTGCACCGGCGGGCGCGGTCACCGTCGCCTACGAGCCGGTGTGGGCGATCGGCGCGGAGTCCCCGGCATCCCTCGCGCACATCGTCCCCGTCGCGCGGGCGCTGCGCGCGGCGCTCGACGCCCTGCCGGAGCGTGCGGGCAGCGCGGTGGTGTACGGCGGGTCGGCGGGGCCGGGCCTGCTCACCGACCTCGGCGGGGCGGTCGACGGCCTGTTCCTCGGCCGCTTCGCCCACGACCCCGCGCAGCTTCGCCGCGTCCTCGACGAGGCCGCCGCCCGCGCGGGGGTGAGCGCATGATCGGACTGGGAACCTACGCATTCTTCTGGCAGCACTCCGCCCTCGCTCCCGAACCCCTGACGCTCCGCGGAGCCTTCGAGGCCACCCGTGCGCTCGATGTCGGGCTGTTCCAGATCTGCGACTACGCCCCTCTGGAGCACATGGGCGATCGCGAGCTGGCCGAGGCGGCGACCGCCGCACGTGATCTCGGGGTCGTCGTGCAGCTCGGCACGAAGGGCCTCACTCCCGAGCGGCTCCAGCGCTTCCTGCGCCTCGCCGAGGTCTTCGACGCCCGCCTCCTCCGCTCGATGCTCAGCGGCCCGGAGGGCACTCCGACCCTCCGGCAAGCCGAGCTCTGGCTCGCCGACACCCTGCCTTCGTTCGAGGACGCCGGGGTGACCCTGGCCCTCGAGACCTACGAGCAGGTCGCCACGGTCGACCTCGTCGACGTGGTGTGGTCGCTGTCGAGCGAGAGCCTGGGCATCTGCCTCGACCCCGCGAACGTCGTCGCCCGCCTCGAGCAGCCGGCTGCCTGCGTCGAGGTGTGCACGGAACTCGTCGCCAACGTGCACGTCAAGGATTTCGCCTTCCAGCGCCGCGACGGCTGGGTCGGCTTCGAGTACACCGGCGCGCCGATGGGTTCGGGACTGCACGACTACCCCCACCTCCTCGACACCGTCCGACCGCGCGAGCGCGGCATCGACGAGATCGTCGAGCACTGGCTCCCCTGGCAGGGGGATGCCGAGACCACCGTCCGCCTCGAGCGGGAATGGACCCGCACCACCATCGACTACCTCAGGAGCACCCCATGACCGAGACCACCACCGACCTCCACTCGATCGCCGTCATCGGCGCGGGCGGGAAGATGGGGATGCGCGTGTCGAACAACCTCGCGCGTACCGCCCACCCCGTGGCCTACGTCGAGAACTCCCCCGCCGGTCGCGAGCGCACGATCGCCGCGGGCCGGGAGCTCACCGAGGCGGCCACCGCGGTCGCCGACGCCGACATCGTGGTGCTCGCCGTCCCCGACCTCGCCCTCGGCGCGGTCACGGCCGAGCTCGTTCCGCAGCTGAAGTCGGGAGCGATCGTGCTGACGCTCGATCCCGCCGCCGCTTACGCGGGCCTCCTCACCACGCGCGGGGACGTCATCCAGGCGGTGGCCCACCCGTGCCACCCGTCGGTCTTCCTCGAGCGCACGACGAAGGAGGAGTGGGCCGACACCTTCGGCGGCATCGCCGCCCCGCAGGACGCGATCGCCGCGATCGAGTCCGACGACCCCGTCAAGCGGGCCATCGTCGAGGCGACCGTCCGCGCGATCTACGCCCCCGTCATCGACGTGCACTGGGTCACCGTGAAGCAGCTCGCGCAGCTCGAGCCCACGCTGGTGGAGACGGTGGCGTGCATGATCGGTTCGCTCCTGAACGAAGCGCTGGACGAGGCCGTCCACACGATGGGCGTGCCCGAGGCGGCGGCGCGCAGCATCCTCTACGGCCACACGCAGGTGGCGCTCGCGAACGGACTCCGCGGCGACAACCCCTTCAGCGACGCGTGCCTCATCGCCATGGACTACGGCCGCGAGAGCATCATCAAGGAAGACTGGAAGAAGATCTTCCGCGACGACGAGCTCGACAAGAACCTCGCCCGGATGCTCCACCTCGACCGGATCGCACGCTGAGGAGACGACCATGAGCAGACTCACCGGGAAGACCGCTCTGGTCACGGGCGCCGCCAAGGGCATCGGCTTCGCCGTGGCCGCCCGCTTCGTCGCCGAGGGCGCGCGCGCCGTGATCGCGGACGTGGATGCCGCCGGCGCCCGCGCCGCGGCTGAGGGCTTGGGTCCGGACGCGCGGGCGCTCGCGATGGACATCTCGGACGAGGAGTCCGTCGCCGGAGGGTTCGCCGAATTGCAGAGCGCGGGATGGGAGCCCGACGTCGTCGTCGCCAACGCCGGGGTGCAGCTGTTCGGTCGGGACGCCCCCGCCGCCGAGCTCGACCTCGACGTGTGGCGCCGGACGCTCGACATCAACCTCACCGGGGCGTTCCTGACCGTGAAGTACGCGGTGCGATCGATGCTCCGCGGCCGCGGCGGGTCGATCATCCTCACCGGAAGCCCGACCGCGGTCAACGGCGAAGGCAAGGACTTCACCGCCTACAGCGCGTCCAAGGCCGGTGTGCACGGCCTGGCCCGCACCGTCGCTGCGGCATATGCCGCCGACGGCATCCGCGTGAACACCGTCCAACCCGCGTACACCGAAACGCCGCTGGTGGCCGCGATCACCGACGACCCCGAGGCGCGCGCCGCCATCGTCGGGCGCATCCCCGTCGGTCGCGCGGGAACGCCCGACGACGTGACCGGCATCATGGTGTACCTCGCCAGCGACGAGGGCGCGTTCGCCACCGGCGCGACGTTCGTCGTCGACGGCGGCATGACCACGCTCTGATATGACCTGGAGCGACGACGAGATCGCGTGGTCGAGCGGCCCGTGGACCCTGACGCGTCGGCGCGGCGACGAGTTCGCCGACATCGCGTTCCGCGGCCGCCCGGTGCTGCGCAGCGTCCGCCTCGCCGTCCGCGACCGGGACTGGAACACCCTCCCGCTCTCCGTCGACGAGGTCCGCGACGAGCCCGGATGTCTCCGCCTCGGCGTTCGCGCGTCGGCCGACCCCGGAGACCTCGAGGGCGAGCTCGTGGCGCGCGCGGAGGGCGACCGGCTCGAGATCGCGGTCGACCTGGTCTGCACCGCGGCGTTCGAGACGAACCGGACCGGACTCGTGGTGCTCCACCCGCCGAGGGTGAGCGGCCGCGCCCTCTCCGTGGACCATCCGGACGGCTCGTCCGAGGCCACCCGTTTCCCCGACGGGATCAGCCCGCACCAGCCGGCGACGGACATCGGCGCGCTCCGGTGGTCCTCGGATGCCGGGGAGATGCGGATGACCTTCTCGGGCGACGTGTTCGAGATGGAGGACCAGCGCAACTGGACCGACGCGTCGTTCAAGACGTACAACCGACCCCTCGCTCTGCCCTTCCCGGTCCGGCTCGCCGCCGGGGAGCGCGTCGCGCAGACCGTGGTGATCGAGCGCGTCGGTCCCGTGCCGCCGCCCGAGCCGACGGGGCCGGCGGTCATCGACCTGCGCGCCGAGGGGACCGCGCCGTCCCTCGGCATCGGCGCGAGCACCGCCCCCGACCCCGTCGAGGAGGTCGATCACCGGCCGTTGCCCGTCGACACGGTGCTCGTCGAGCTCGACCTGGCCTCGCCCGCGTGGCCCGCCGCCCTCGCCCGCGCGCGGCGCGCCGGGCTCCCGCTCGACGTCCGCTTCGTCGTCGACGAGCAGCGGCCGGACGCCCTGCAGGACGGCGTCGACGCGCTCACGGGGATCGACGTACGCCGCGTGGCCGCCTTCCGAGCCGACGGTCCCGCCCGGCACGTTTCCGACGCGGAGACGGTGGCGGCCCTCCGCGCGGCGAGCGGGCGCGCGGGGCTGAGGGCGCCCGTCGCGGGCGGGGTGCGGACGCACTTCACCGAACTCAACCGCGAACACCACCGCCTCTCGGCCGGGCTCGACGGCCTCGGCTTCGCGATCACCCCCCTCTTCCACGACGTGAGCACCGCGCAGCTGGTCGAGTCGGTCGCGATGCAGAGACGGGTGGCGGAGCAGGCGGTCCGGCTGTCCGGCGGGATCCCCGTCGACATCGGCCCGATCGGACTGCTCCCGCACGTGAACGCCGTCGCGACGACCGCCGAGCCGCGACCGTCGCAGCCCGATCTCCGCGACGGCTACGGCCCGGCGCTCCTCCCCTCCGCCGACCCGCGCCAGGATGCCGTCGAGCTCGCCGCCTGGACCATCGCGAGCGCCGCAGCCCTCACCGTGCCGGGCGTGCGATCTCTGACCTACTTCGAGGAGTGGGGAGCGCGCGGCATCCGGAGGCCGGACGGCACGGACCGACCGGTGGCCGCGGCGATCGCCGCCCTCGCGGAGCTCGGCGGTCACCCCGCGCTCACGGGCGACTCGCCGGACGGGTCCGTCTGGGCGGTCGGGGCGCTCACCCCGTGGGGCGCCGTCGTGCTGCTCGCGAACCTCGACCACCGGGCCCGCGACCTCGAGGTGCGCACCCCGCGCGGGTCGACCTCGGTCCGGCTGGAGCGTTCCGGCTGGGCGAGGATCGTCCTGCCCTGAGGCGCATTGCGGCCCTACCGCATGGCATCCCCTGCGTGCAAAGGCCAATCCGAAACACACAGTGTCTCCGAAGATGTGTGAAAGGCGACCGAATGGTCGCTGTCAGAACTCTGGGAGGTTCATCATGAGCTCGTCACCGAACCGCATCGTCGCGACCGTCTTCGGCGCCGTCTACCTGCTCGTCGGTCTGCTCGGCTTCGCCGTCACCGGCGGCGTCGGCTTCATCAGCAACGAGGGTGGCCTGCTGCTGGGCATCTTCGCGGTCAACCCGCTCCACAACATCGCGCACCTCCTGATCGGTGCCGCGCTGCTCATCGCCGGTCTCGCCAACGCGCGCGCCGCCAAGGGCGTCAACACCACCGTCGGCGCGGTCTACCTGCTCCTCGGTATCGTCGGCTTCTTCCTCACCGGACCGGCCAACATCCTCGCCCTCAACGTGCCCGACCACTTCCTCCACCTCGCGAGCGCCGTCGTGCTCCTGGGTGTCGGCCTCGGCACCGAGCGCAACGTCCCCCGCACCGCGGCGGTCTGAGCGTGAACGCCGCGACCTTCGTCCGGTCGTGGCCCTCCGTGTCCGCATGGGGGGCAGGCCTGATCCTCGCCGCCCTCGGTGCGGGCGCCATCGTCGGGCCCAGCTCCGGGATCGCCTCGCGCGGTCTCGGAGCGGGTCTGGTCGTCCTCGGGGTGGCCGCGCTCGTCTGGGGTGGAGCCGTGCTCGCCCTGGGTCGGTTCGTCGCCCCGCGCACGACGCTGGCGGGAGTTCTGGCGGGAGTCCTCGCGGCATCCGCCCTGATGTTCGTCCTGCCGACTCACACCAGCATCGTCGCGGTCACCGCCGCCACGTTCCTCCTCATCGTGGTCGGCGCGGCCGTCGCGGTGCACGTCCGGCGCGGCGGACGCGAGGGCTCAGCCCCGCGGACCGCGCAGCCGATGAGCGTGTGGGGGCTCCTGCTCGCCGCGTCGATCATCGCCGTCGTCGTCACCCCCGCTCTGGGGGCGACGCAGGACGCGGTGCTGATCCGCGACGACGGCAGCGTCCCCGTCATCACCCACGAGGGTCACTGATCCGGCCCTTCCGCCTCCCGCGGGATGGCACGCTGGAATGGTGACGTCCTCACCCCCGGTCCCGGCGCCGATCGCGCGGTTGCGCGCCAAGCTCCTCACCGCCCTCGCGGGCGACCCGACCGGGATGGCGCCGTACGTCCGCGCGATCGCCGAGGGCGACGACGGCGGCTACTTCGTCGAGAACGGTCCCGCGTGGACCGTCCATGCCGGAATGGGCACCTTGGTCGCCGGCATCCGGGCCCTTCTCCTGCAGGCGCTGCACCCCGGGGCGCTCGCGGGAGTCCACGACTGGTCGCGCTACCGCGAAGACCCGATCGGGCGCCTCACCGGCACCGTGCGCTGGGTCATCACCCTCACGTACGGATCCCGAACCCAGGCGGATGCCGAGACCGCCCGCGTGGGCCGCTTCCACCAACGCGTGCGGGGGACGTACGTCGGCGGCGACGGAGACGCGCGCGGCTACACCGCTGAGGACCGCGACCTCGTCCGGTGGGTCCACATCGCCTTCACCGACGCGTTCCTGCGGAGCCACCAGGCCTACGGCGGCCCGATCCCCGGCGGCGCCGACGCGTACGTCGCCGACTGGGCGACGGCGGGTCGGCTCATGCGCCTGCCCGATCCGCCGCTCACCGAGGCCGCCCTCCGCGCCGAGCTCGAGGGGTTCCTCGACCGTGGCGAGCTGCGCCGCGACGAGCGGGTCGACGACGTCGTCCGTTTCCTGCGGAAGCCCCCGTTCACGGGACTCATGGGCGTGGCCTACCGCGTGCTGTTCGCCGCCGCGGTCGCGACCTTCCCACCGCGGGTGCGCAAGATGCTGGGCATCCGCCGCTCGTGGCTGCCGGTGAAGACCGCGACACGCCTGATCCTGCGGATCACCGAACGCGCGCTCGGATCCGGTCCGCGCGCGCAGGACATGGCGCGGCTGCGGCTGCGCCGCCTGGGGCTGTAGCGCCGGGCCGGGTTCGCGGGTCGCGGCCCGTTCAGTGTCCAAGACACGCCGACACGCCCGCGCAGGATCGGCGTGTCTTGGACACTCGAGCGGCGCGGCGCGGCACGGCGCGGCGCGGCGACGCGGACGCGACGCGGCGGAGGCTCCGGCGCCACCCTCTCCCCACCGACGTAGCCTGGAAGCACCCGAGCACACGGCGGAGGCGGCATGAGCGACGATCCGAGGCAGGCGGCGGAGCGCTATCGCCTGGACCGACGGCTGCGGGATGCCGGGCTGGAACCCGAATCCGCACCGTCGCCGGCGCGGGGGTCGACCGCGGCCGAGCGCGCCGCCTACGTGGAGACCTCGATCCAGCAGGCCATCCGGCGCGGAGAGTTCGACGACCTCCCCGGTGCCGGGAAGCCGCTCCCCGACCTCGGCGGCAGCCACGACCCCGACTGGTGGATCCGTCGCAAGATCGAGACCGAGAAGCTCTCCGGCCTCGGGCCGCCCGCGCTCACCCTACGGGTCGAGCACGCCGAACTCGCCGATCGCCTGGACGCCCTGTCGCGCGAGGGCGACGTCAGGGAGGCGCTCGAGGACTTCAACCGCCGCGTCATCGAGGCCCGCCGGCAATTGCTCGGCGGCCCGCCCGTCGTGACGCCGACGGTGGACGTGGATGCCGAGCTCGCGGCGTGGGCGTCCCGCCGTCGCGCGCGCGAGGCCGAGGTGGCACCCGCGCCGCCACCACCGCGTCGCCGCCGCTGGTTCCGGCGCTGACCTGCGCCGCGGCGGGATGGCGGCCATTTCACGTGAACTGACCCAAACCACCCGCTGTTAGCGACCCGCGCCGAGTGATCTCGACCATTTCACGTGATCTCGCCGCCGCGCCACCGGACAGCCGCCTCGCCGCACGGCCACCGCGCCGCCGCGGCCCCGCCGGCGCGTCAGAGCCGCGGGAGCGCCTCGGCGCGGGCGACCAGGGCGCGGGCGCGGGCGCGGGTGGGAGCGTACGAGCCGTCGACCGGGCCGTCGGGAACCTCCGCGAGCACCGCACGGGCGGCCTCGACCTCGACGGCGCTCGGCGTGAAGCCGGTGTGAGCCCCCGCGATCGCGGCATCCCGCAACACGAGAGTGCCGGTGAATCCCATCGTGGCCGCGTGCTCGGCGGCATCCCGAGCCTGTTCGATCGGACCGCACGGGCCGTCGATCGGCCCCGCGATCCCCGCCGCCGCCGACGCCACCACCAGCTGCGCGCGCGGCCACGACAGCGCGATGCGGTCGGCCGCCATGCCGGTGTCGCGGCGGAAATCGCCCGTGCCGAACGCCAGGCGCCGGGTCGCGGGGTGGGCGGCGATCGCCGGTGCCGACAGCAGAGCCGCAGCCGACTCGATCATCGCCACGATCGCCACGCCGGAGGGGAGGGATGCCGCGACGTGAGCGACGTCCGCCGGCCCGGCGCACATCGCGAGGACGACCCCGGCGAGGCGGTCGCCGAGCTCGCGGCCCAGGGCCAGGTCGGCCTCGCCGTCCCGGGTGCCCGCGGCGCTGATGCGCAGCCACACCGGCGATGTCTCGGCGGCGCGGCGGGCGCGCTCGCGCCCCTCGGTCTTGCGCGCGGCGGGCAGCCCGTCCTCGAGGTCGAGGACGAGCACGTCGGCTGCGGTCTCCCCGCCGGCCGCGAGCGGCGAGCGCAGCAGCCAGGTGCGGGCGAGGTCCACGCGCGCGGGGGCGGGGGCGGCCGAAGCCGCCCCCGCCGGGGAGTGCGTCAAGCTCACGAACGGCTCCGAGCCGCCGCCTCCGCCTCCGCCTGAGCGCGGAAGGCGTTGAGCGCCTGCGTGTCCACCGACGCCGGACCGGTGCCGGCGACGGCCGACGCCTCTTCCTTGGCATCCGCGGCCGGAGTGGCGGAGTGGTCGTGACCGGTGAGCAGCGTCTCGTCGAACGGGATGCGACCCGCGAGGACCTCGCCGACGCGCTCGCGGTCGTACTGCTTCGTCCACGCTCCGATGAGCAGGGTCGCGACGGCGTTGCCGGTGAAGTTCGTGACCGCGCGGGCCTCCGACATGAACCGGTCGATGCCGACGATGACGCCGACGCCGTTGACGAGGTCGGGACGGTAGGCGGAGAGACCACCGGCGAGGGTCGCGAGACCGGCACCGGTGACACCGGCGGCGCCCTTGGACGCGATGATCATGAAGACCAGCAGACCGATCTGCTCGGGAACCGACATCGGCGCCCCCATGGCGGTGGCGATGAAGAGCGACGCCATCGTCAGGTAGATCGCGGTGCCGTCGAGGTTGAACGAGTATCCGGTCGGGACGGTGATGCCGACGACCGGCTTCGAGACGCCGAGGTGCTCCATCTTCGCGATGAGGCGCGGAAGCGCGGCCTCAGACGACGAGGTGCCGACGATGAGGAGGTACTCGCGGCCGAGGTACTTGATCAGCGAGAAGATGTTGACCCGCGTGACGACGTAGAGGAGCGTCCCCAGGACCACGGTGATGAAGAGGAAGCAGGTCAGGTAGAACGAGCCCATCAGGATGCCGAGGCTGATGACCGCGCCGAAGCCGGTCTTGCCGACGACCGCCGCGATGGCGCCGAACGCACCGATGGGGGCGAGCCACAGGATCATGCCGAGGATGCGGAAGACCAGCACCTGGAAGTTGCGGATGCCTTCGACCATGCGCGCCCCGCGCTCGCCCATGCCCTGCAGCGCGAAGCCGACGAGGAGGGCGATGAAGAGCACCTGCAGGATGCTGCCGCCGGTGAACGCCGAGAAGAACGTCGTGGGGATGATGCCCAGGATGAAGTCCTGCGTGGTGGTCGCCTCGGGCACGGCGTCGTACTGTGCGCTGGCGATGTTGAGGCCCTCGCCGGGGTGGATGATGTTGCCCACCAGCAGGCCGATGCCCAGCGCGAAGGTCGACATCACGACGAAGTACAGCAGCGCCAGACCGCCGATCTTGCCGACCGTGGAGGCCTTGGCGATCGACCCGATGCCGACGACGATCGTGCAGAAGATGACCGGGGCGATCATCATCTTGATGAGGCTGACGAAGCCCTTCCCGATCGGCTCGAGGCCGGTGGCGAACTGCGGGGCGACGAGGCCGACGATGATGCCCGCCGCGACGGCGACGATGACGGCGATGTAGAGCCAGTGGTTGCGGTCGATCTTCTTGCGCGGACGACCGTCGCGCGTGGTGCGGAGTGAGAGAGACATTCGCGACTTCCCCTTTTTCTAACGTCTTTGTTGAGTCCGGCGGGGCCGCCGGAGATGTGACGACTTTGCGGGAGCGCAGAGCCCGGGGCGATTTGTGGTCGTATTGTTCACGGCAGACCGGAACGGACCGGAGAGGGCACGGCATGCGTTTGAGCGTGGGCGGACGACTGGCGATGGTGTCGCTCGGCGTCGTCGTGCTGGTCGCGGGCGTGCTCGCGGCGCTCATGTCCGTGCAGCTGTCGGACTCCGGGCAGCGCCAGGCGCAACAGGTCACGCGCTCCGTCGCCGAGACCCTCGCGCACGAACCGGACGTCGCCGCGCTCGTCCGCGCGCAGGACTCGGCGACGCTGCAGCCGATGGTCGCGGCGATCCTCTCCGATGCCGACCTGTCGTTCGTCACGATCATGACGCCCGACGGCATCCGGCTGACCCACCCCGATCCCTCGCAGATCGGCCAGCCCTACATCGGCTCGCGCGAAGAGGCGCTCGCCGGGGCGACCTACACCGAGGTCTACGAGGGCACGCTCGGCCCGTCCGTGCGGACCATCGCTCCCGTCCGCGCCGGCGGAGCCGACGACGGCGAGATCGTGGGCCTCGTCTCGGTCGGGGTCACCCTGGGGGCCGTCCAGGCGGATCTCGCCGCCCGTGTGCCCCTGATCGTCGCCGCCGCGGCCGGCATCGTGGGCATCGGCATTCTGGGGGCCCTGTACGTCCGTCGGAGCGCCCGTCGCGTCACCGGCTCGTACACCCCGCGCGAGCTCGCCCGACTCGTGGAGAGCTACGAGACGGTGCTGCACTCGCTGCGCGAGGGCCTGGTCGTCACCGACAGCGACGGCCGCATCGTCCTGTACAACGACGAAGCCGCCGACCTCCTCGGCCTCCCGCCGGCGACGCAGGGGCAGACGAGTCTGGACCCGCGTGAGACCGACATGGATGCCGCCCTCGCCGACGCGATCGCCACCGGGCGCCGCATGGTCGAGGAGACCGTGGCCACCGGCGACCGCGTGCTGCTGGTGAACCAGGAGGAGGCCCGCGACCTCACCGGTCGGCGCGCGCCGGAACGCGGCCGGGTCATGACCCTCCGGGACCGGTCAGAGCTCCAGGCCCTGCTCGGCGAGCTCGAGGGGGTGCGGACGCTCACCGACACCCTCCGCTCGCAGACGCACGAGCACGGCAACCGGCTGCACGCCCTGCTGGCACTGCTGGAGCTCGGACGTGTCGACGACGCGCGGCAGCTCATCGCGGCATCCACGGAGGACCGTCAGGATCTCGCCGACCGCATCGTCTCCGGCAACGACGGCGCCGTCGTCGTCGCCCTGCTGCTCGGAAAGCTCGACGAGGCCGCCGAGCACGGTGTCGCCCTCGACCTCGACGTGGAGGAACCCACTCCCGCGCTGCCGCTGGCCCCGGCCGAGGCGGTGACGGTGGTCGGCAACCTCGTGGACAACGCGATGGATGCCGCCACCGCCGGCCCCGATCCGCGCTGGGTGCGCGTGTCCCTCACGCGGCGAGGACCCGATGTCGCGATCGAGGTGAGCGACAGCGGGCCGGGGTTCGACCCGACCCTCGCCGACCCGTTCGCGTTCGGCGCCTCGACGAAGCCGGCCGCGGCTCCCGGCGGTCGCGGCGTGGGGCTCGCCCTCGTCCGCGACATCGTGTCGGCCCACGGGGGCACGCTGCGCGTCACCGACGCGCCCACGACCGTGCACGTCGTCCTGCCGGCCCCGGTCGAGGCGGTGCCCGCGTGATCCGCGTGCTCGTCGTCGACGACGACGCGCTCGCTCTCGAACTGCACGCCGCGTACGTGGAGCGCCTGCCCGGGTTCGAGGTCGTCGGTCAGGCGGCGGGAGCCCGCGCGGCGCTGACCGCGATCGCCGATCCCGCCCGCCCCATCGACCTCGTGCTGCTGGACATGACCATGCCCGACGGCGGCGGCCTCGACGTCGCCCGGCGCGTGCGCGCGATGGGCGCGGGTGTGGACATCATCGCCGTGACCGCGGTCCGGGATGCCGCGACCGTCCGCGCGGCGGTGTCGACCGGCGTCGTGCAGTACCTGATCAAGCCGTTCACGTTCGCCGCGTTCCGCGAACGCCTCGAGGCCTACCGCGCGTACGCCGAGGGCCTGGACCGTGCGGCCGGGGAGGCCACGCAGTCCGAGGTGGACGCGCTGCTCGGGTCGCTGCGGACCGTGGCGCCCGCGCTGCCCAAGGGCCTGAGCGAGGAGACGCTGCAGGCCGTCGCGGAGCGCGTCCGCACGGCATCCGGCGCCGTGTCCTCGACCGAGGTCGGCGAGCGGGAGGGCATGTCGCGCGTCACCGCCCGCCGGTATCTCGAGCACCTCGCCGACGTCGGCCGCGTGCGCCGCGAACCGCGCTACGGCGGCCCCGGCCGCCCCGAGATCACCTACGCCTGGGTCCGGGCCTGACGCGGCGGCGCCGTCGCGGTCTCCGCGCGGATCCAACGGCGTCCCTGCCCCGTTCAGTGTCCAAGACACGCGGACGGAGCGTCCTGGCATCCGCGTGTCTTGGACACTGGACGGCGCGGCCACGACGCGTCACCTCGCCCACATCACGTGAACTCGCCGAGCACACACGCTCCGGCGCGGCAACGCCGGGTCACCTCGCCCACATCACGTGAACTGGCGCCGCCGTGAGACCCCAAGCGGACCCGCGTCAGAGGTCGAACGCCGCCCGCACGCCCTCGTTCACCACGACGCCCGAGCGCACGTTCAGGCCCTTCGCGAGGGCGGGATCGGCGGATGCCGCGGCCTCCCAGCCCGCGTCGGCGATCCGGGTGATGTAGGGCAGCGTGGCGTTGGAGAGCGCGCGCGTCGAGGTGTGCGGGACCGCGCCGGGCATGTTCGCCACGCAGTAGTACAGCGAGTCGTGCACCCGGAACGTGGGGGCGTCGTGGGTGGTGGGCCGCGACCCCTCGAAGCATCCGCCCTGGTCGATCGCGATGTCCACGAGCACCGAGCCGGGCTTCATCGCCGCGACCATGTCGTCGGTGACGAGCTTGGGCGCCGCGGCACCGGGGATCAGCACCGACCCGATGACGAGGTCGGCGTCGGCGAGCTGCTCGGCGATCTCGAGGCGGGTGGACGCCCGCGTCTGGATCGCGCCGCCGAACCGTTCCTCGAGCTGGCGGAGCTTGGGGAGGGAGATGTCGATGACGGTGACGTTCGCGCCGAGACCGAGCGCGTTCGCCGCGGCGTGCTCGCCCGCGACGCCACCGCCGATCACCACGACCTTGGCCTTGGGCGTACCGGGCACCCCGCCGGGGAGGAGGCCCCGACCGCCCGACGCGCGCAGCAGGTGGTGGGCACCCTCGATGATCGAGAGGCGTCCGGCGACCTCGCTCATCGGGGCGAGGAGCGGCAGGGCGCGGTCCGCGGTCTGCACCGTCTCGTACGCCACCGCCGTCGTTCCCGCCGCCACCAGGGCGTCGGTGAGCGGGCGGTCGGCCGCGAGGTGCAGGTACGTGAAGAGGGTGAGGTCGGCGCGCAGGTGACCGTACTCGGGAGCGATGGGCTCCTTCACCTTGACGAGGAGCTCGGCGCGCGCCCAGGTCTCGTCGGCCGTCGCGACGATCTCGGCGCCGGCCAGGCGGTACTGGTCGTCCGAGAATCCACTGCCCTCACCGGCACCGGCCTGGACGAGGACCTCGTGGCCCCGGTGCACGAGAGCGTCGACGCCCGCCGGTGTCATGGCGACGCGGTTCTCGTTGTTCTTGATCTCGGTGGGCACGGCGACGCGCATCGGTCTCTCCTCTGAGTGGTCGTGGCAGGAAGGATCGCAGGAATCCATGTTTCCGTGGCGTTACTCCGCAGATCCTTCGGTATGGAGGCCATTTCCACCGGTATCGTCGGATCGGAGCCGTCCCACCCGATTGCCATGCCGAAGGATCTGCGATGCCCGAAGACGACCTGCACCCGCTCGACGCGCGCATCATCGAGCTCCTCTCGGCGGACGCCCGCATGACGAACGCCGCCCTCGCCGACGCGCTCGGCGTCGCGGCATCCACGGCTCACACCCGCGTCCGCGGGCTCGTCGACCGCGGGCTCATCACCGGCTTCCACGCCGCGGTCGATCAGAGCCGTCTGGGGCGCGGACTGCAGGCCATCGTCGGCGTGACCCTCCGGCCCGGCCAGCGGCACGAGAGCATCCGCGCCTTCGCCCAGGAGATCCGGCGGCACCCCGACGTGATCCAGCTGTTCTTCCTCGGCGGTGCCGACGACTTCCTCGTCCACATCGCGGTCGACGACTCCTCCTCCGTGCGCCGGTTCGTCGTCGATCAGCTCTCGGCCCGGCACAGCGTGGCATCCACGCGCACCAGCATCATCTTCGAGTACCACCGCAACGCGCTCGCGGCCGATTTCGACTGAGCGGCCGCCCGTCCGCCGGTAGGGTGTCGGAAACCGCAGACCACCGCACCGGCGAGGGGGATCCGTGCTGCTGACGATCGGGCTCGCCGTGATGTGCATCGGTGTCGCCTTCGGTGTCGTCGGCATCGCCCTGCCGCGGGCCTCGGCTCCCGTGCCGTTCACCACGTTCATCCAGTACGCCGTCATGGCCGGGATCTTCTCGATCGGCTCGACGGTGATGTATGTCGTCAACCGGTACGACGGCGCGCGTCTGGCCCTCGTCGTCGGCGACGCGACGATGGTCCTCGCCGCAGGCACCATGGCGGTCGCGCTCGCGGGACTGGCGGTGGGCCGTCGTCGGGCGACCCTCGGGCTCGTGGCCGTGACGGCGATCGCCGTCGGCGCGAGCACGGCGGCGACCATCGAAGACGTGTCGCTGATGATCAAGGCCGCCGTCCTCGCCGTGGTGTGCGGCGTGTGCACCCTCGCCGCGGTCCGCTCCCCCGTCGCGCCGAGGCGACCTGCACTGCTGATCGCCGCCGCCATGGGTCTGTACACCGTCTACTCCGCCGCGCGCGCCCTCGTCGGCGTCGCGACGGGGTGGGCGGGACCGGTGGGCGCGGTGTTCCGCTCGCTCGAGATCGGTTCCGCGGTCGCGATCGCCACCGTCCTGGTCTGCGGGCTCGGCATCGTGCTGGCCCTCCGCATCTCGGGACAGGTCTCCGACGGCGAGCCCCGCGAGCATTCGGTCGTCGTCATCGGCGATGCCCAGCTCGTCGCGAGCGCGTTCGGTTCCGACCGGCTGCGATCGCTCGTGAACGAGTTGCGCGCGGCCGCGCACGCGCTCGACGACCATGCGGTCGATGTCCGCAACGGCGTGGCGACGGCGATGCCCTCGGCACTGCCGACGCTCGGCGAGCAGATGCAGAACGGCTTCGGGTGGAGCCCCGAAGAGATCGCGCTGCTGGTGGAAGGCGACGGTCGACGCGGGCGGACGAACCGCCGCTGACCGCCGCGGGTCACCCCAGGGCGACCGCGATCGCGGCGATGTCCGCGGGGGTCGAGCGGCAGCATCCCCCCACGAGCCGCGCTCCCGCCGCGACCCACGACGGTGCGGAGTCGGCGAGCGGCGCCGCGCCGCCCCGCCACGTGCGGGTCGCGGCATCCCACCGCTCCCCCGTGTTCGGATAGGCCACGAGCGGAACCGCGGGGGCTGCGGCGATCGCCGGTCCGACGCTCTCTGGTGCGCAGCAGTTGACCCCGACCGCCACGACCCCCGGGACGGATGCCGCCACCCGCAGGGCCGCCGCGAGCGCACCGGCCTCGGCGTATCCGGTGCTGTCGGCCGACAGGCTCACGAACGCCGGCACGCCCAGGTCGGCGAGTTCGAGGGCGAGCGCCTCGACCTCGAGGGGTGAGGGGATCGTCTCGACCGCGAGCAGATCCGCCCCCGCGTCGGCGAGCACCGCGAGACGGCGACGATGAAAGGAGCGCAACCGGGCCAGGTCGAGACCGTAGTCGCCCGTGTACTCGCTGCCGTCGGCGCGCAGCGCGCCCACGGGGCCGACGGATGCCGCGACCAGACCGTCGCCCGCGTCGCGCGCGAGCGACACCGACCGCCGCAGCAGCATGTCGACGTCGGCATCCGGGATCTCGCCCCCGAAACCGACCTGGTACGAGGCGGTGATCAGGACGTCCGCGCCCGCGGCCGCGAACTCGGCGTGGGCCGCGCGCACCTCGTCGGGGTCGTCGCGCAGCACGCGCGCCGACCACAGCGACGACGACACGTCGTTGCCGCGGCTCTCGAGCAGCGTGCCGAGCCCTCCGTCGAGGAGGAGGGGGCGGGTGGCGAGATCGATCACGCCTCGTGGGTCTCGCCGGCGGCGAGGACCCGCAGCGCCCGGGCGAGAAGGGCCTGATCGGTCCGGCTCACGTCCCGCAGGGCGTCGGCCTCCAGCCGGACGAGCTCGGTCATCGCGGCATCCACGCGTTCGATACCCTCGGGCGTGATCGCGACGAGGATCGCACGGCCGTCCGACGGGTTGGGGCGGCGGTTCACGAGCCCGCGGTCGGCGAGCTTGTCGAGACGGTTGGTCATCGCCGCGCTGCCGATCATGGTCGCCGAGATCAGGCGCGTGGCGCTGAGCTCGGTGCCGGCGCGGCGGAGGACGGCGAGGACGTCGAACTCCCACACGGCGATGTCGGCGCTGGCGAAGGCGCGGGCGCGCAGCTTCGACAGATGGAACGCCGCGCGCCGCAGTCGCGACATGACGTCCAGGGGTGTCAGGTCGACCTCGGGCAGCAACTGCGACCAGGCGTCGATGAGGAGATCGACCTCATCGTCCTTGTTGCTGGAGACAGTGGACACACCTCGACGGTACCGGAGCCGAGAGGGGATGCGGCGCGCGCGGCGGCGGGTTGCGGCGGCGGGGCGGCCGGGCACGGGGCGCTCCGGAGCGTCGTCCGCGCGCCCCGCCGTGCCGCGGCGACACTCAGCCCAGGCGCCGGGCGAGCTCCGCGCCGGCCACGGTCAGCCATCGCGTGGGGTCGCCGAGCGCCGCCTTCGACGACCCGGCGAGCGCGACGAGGGCGACCGCGGCGTCGAACGCCGACGTGTCGGCATCCGGGGCGATGCGTCCCGCGACCAGACCCGCGCGGCGCCCTTCGGCCCGGGCGAGCGCCGCCACCCGAGCGGGGGCCTTCCCCGTGGCGGAGCTGACGTCGAACGAGCCCTCGCCCGTCACGACGACGTCGGCGGCCGTCACCGCCGCGGCGAGGCCGACGAGCTCGGCGACCCGCTCGGCACCGGGGACGAGCTCGGCGCCCCACGCGCGCAGCGCTGCCCCCGTTCCCCCGGCAGCCCCGGCGCCCGGGTGGGCGGCGTCGGTGCCGAGCAACTCGGCGGCGCGGGCGAGGGCGGCATCCGCGTCCGCGATGTCGTCGGGACCGAGGCCCTTCTGCGGGCCGAACACCGCGGCGGCCCCGGCCGGACCGCTCAGCGGACTCCGGACGTCCGTGAGCACGAGCACCCCACCGGCGGGGAGCGCGCGCAGCCCATCGACGTCGATGCGCACGGCGGTGCGCACGCCGCGCAGCCCGAGCGCGACGTCGCGGCCCTCGGCATCCGTGATCCGCGCACCGAGGGCGGTGAGGACGCCGAAGCCGGCGTCGGTCGACGCGCTCGACCCGATCGCGAGCACGAGGCGCGAAACACCGTGGTCGAGCGCGGCGGCGATCGCCTGCCCGAACCCGCGCGTGTCGGCGTCGAAGGGACGAAGGTCCCCGTCGAGGAGCTCGATACCCGAGGTGGATGCGAGCTCGACCACGCCGGTCCCCTCCGGCGCCTCGACTGTCGGGGGAAGAAGCACCCAGGATGCCGCGATCTCGCGGCCGTGAGGACCGGTGACCGTGACCGGCATCCGTCGCGCTCCGGGCACGGCGACGAGGAACGCGTCGAGGGTGCCCTCACCCCCGTCGGCCATGGGGAGCTCGACGGTCTCGTCGTCACCGCGGACGGAGCGCCACCCCGCGGCGAGCGCTCTCGCCGCCGCCACGGCTGACAGGGATCCCTTGAACCCGTCCGGGGCGAACAGCACGCGCATCACGCGCCGACCCTACCGCGGCGCCCGCTGCGCCCCCGCGTCGGTCCCGCGCCGGTGTCGGCCCGGCCGCCCCGCGCTGCCGGGCCGGGCCCGCGCCGCCCGGGCCCGGCCCGGCCAGGGTTGAGTGTCCAAGACACGCGGACAGGGCCGCTCGGCATCCGCGTGTCTTGGACACTGAACGCAGGAACGGGGACGGGGCAGGGGCAGGGGCAGCGGCAGCGGCTCCGTCGCACCCCAGTGTCCAAGACACGCCGTACGCACCCGGTGCCCAACGGCGTGTCTTGGACACTCAGCGAGGGCGGGGCGCCGCGCGGCACCGGCGCGCGGGCACCACCGACGCGGTCAGCACCGCACGGCGCGGTCAGCGCCGCGGGGGTGGGGCCGTCGTGCCGCGGGCGACGAGGCGCGTCGCGAGCTGCAGGTGGGTCTCGGGGAGCTCCTCGCCGGCGAGGAGCGCCAGGACCATCCGCACGGCTTCGGCGCCGAGGATCTTCATCGGCTGACGCACCGTCGTCAGCGGCGGCTGCGCCCGCGCGGCCTCGGGCACGTCGTCGAACCCGACGACGGACAGGTCGTCCGGCACGCGCAACCCGCGGGCGGCCGCCACCTCCACGATCGAGAGCGCCGAGAGGTCGTTCGCGGCGAAGACCGCGGTGGGCGGGTCGGGCAGGGCGAGCATCGCGTGCGCGGCCTCGCGGGCGACGTCCTGCTCGTAGTGCCCCTGCCCCACGAGGGCGGGATCGAACGGGATGCCGGCGGCCGACAGCGCCTCGCGGTACCCCGAGGCCCGGGCGACCGCCGACCGCAGATCGGGGCGCCCCGCGATGAAACCGATGCGGCGATGGCCGAGCTGCACGAGATGGTGGACGGCCTGCTGCGCGCCGGTGAAGCTGTCGGACTCGACCGTCGGCAGGTCGGCGCGGCCGGTGTGGGGATCGATGGCCACGATGGGCACCTCGGCGGCGACGTTGACGACCGTCGGGGTGACCAGGATGGCCGCATCGATGAGCGTGCCACTCAGGCGGCTGAGCGAACGGCGCTCCCACCCCTCGCCGTCGCGCCGCGCACCGGTGTACGCCAGCAGGTCGTACCCCGTGCCCGAAAGCGCTCCCCCGACGCCCTTGAGGATCTCCGCCGAGAACGGCTCGATGTCGGCCACGAGCACCCCGATCACCCCCGTCCGCCGGGAGCGCATGCTGCTGGCGACGAGGCTGGACTCGTAGCCGAGGGCGCGGACCGCGTCGAGGACGCGGCTGACCGTCTCGGGCGACACGCCGTAGCGGCCGTTGACGGCCTTGGACACCGTGGCGACCGAGACGCCGGCCGCCGCGGCGACGTCGTGGATGGTGACACGCCGGGTCATGGCATCCGACCCTAGCGTGGAAATCATTTTCGAAAACGTTTGACGACGTGGTTCGTCCAGGTGACACTGCTGCCACCCGGGCCGCACACCCGGACGTGAACGACCGGCACCGATGCCGACAACCGGAGCCTCCCGCACGGGACGCACCTCGACGAAGAGAAACGGGAAATCACATGAACACGAGGAAACTCCTCGCCGCCTCGGCCCTCGCGGTCGCCGGCACCCTCGCCCTCGGCGGTTGCGCCGCCGGCGGTGGCGGGCAGAACGCCGACGGCAGCGTCACCCTCACCCTCTGGCACAACTCCACCACCGGCGACGGCAAGAAGTACTGGGAGGACACCGCCGCAGCCTTCGAGGCGGCCAACCCCGGGGTCACGATCGAGATCCAGGCGGTGCAGAACGAGGAGATGGACGGCAAGCTCCAGACCGCACTGAACTCCGGCGACGCCCCCGACCTGTTCATGGCCCGCGGCGGCGGCAAGCTCGCCGACATCGTCAAGGCCGGCCAGGTCATGGACCTCACCGACAAGGTGTCCGCGGATGCCAAGTCCGCCCTCGGCTCGTCGCTGTCGGCGTTCGAGATCGACGGGAAGAACTACGGGATGCCGGTCGCGGTGCTCCCCTCGGGCATCTTCACGTCGCAGGACCTGCTGACCGCGGCCGGCGTCACGACCGCACCGACGACGATCGACGAGCTCGAGGCCGCCAACACCAAGATCAAGGCGACCGGGGTCGCCCCGATCGCCGTCGGCGCGAAGGACGCCTGGCCCGCAGCGCACTGGTACTACAACTTCGCCCTCCGCGCCTGCACGAAGGACGTCCTCGACTCCGCCGCGGCCAGCCGCAGCTTCGACGACCCGTGCTGGCTGAAGGCCGGCGAGGACCTGGAGTCGTTCCTGAAGACCGAGCCGTTCAACGAGGGCTTCCTGACCACCGCCGCGCAGCAGGGCGCCGGGTCGTCGGCCGGACTCCTGGCCAACCACCAGGCCGCGATGGAGCTCATGGGCGCGTGGGACCCGGGCGTGATCGCCTCGCTCACCCCCGACCAGCAGCCGCTCGCCGACCTCGGCTGGTTCCCCTTCCCGGAGGTTCCCGGCGGCGACGGCGAGCCCGGCGCGATGATGGGCGGCGTCGACGGGTACTCGTGCTGGGTCAACGCCCCCGCGCAGTGCACCGACTTCCTGAACTTCCTCGTGAACAAGGAGAACCAGGAGGCCTACGCGAAGGCCTTCCAGACGCTCCCCGCCTCCTCCGAGGCGACGGATGCCGTCACCACCCCCGCCCTGCAGTCGGTCCTCGAGGCCTACGCGAAGGCGCCGTACGTCTCGGTCTGGCTCGACACCCTGTACGGCCAGAATGTCGGCAACGCGCTGAACGTCGCGGTCGTCGACCTGTTCGCCGGCAAGGGCAGCCCGCAGGGCATCGTCGACGCCGTCAACGCCGCCGCCGCACGCTCCTGAGGACACCGACATGACCACCGTGCGTCACCCCGTCGCCACCGCGTCGGACGACGCCGCCGGTCGCCGCCTGGCCGAGGACGGAGCTCCCCGCTCCTCCTCGGCCGGGCGGTCGCCCGTGCGGCGGCGCCGCGAGAACTGGCGGATCCGCGGGGAACTGGCGATCCTCCTGGGCCCCGCCCTGGTGGTGTTCGTCTCGTTCGTCATCCTGCCGGTGGCCCTGGCGGCCTTCTACGGCTTCTACAGCTGGTCGGGCTTCGGAACGCCGACGGAGTTCGTCGGCATCCGCAACTACGTCACGATCCTCACCGACCCGGCCTTCCACGAGGCCCTCGGCCACAACGCCTTCATCGTCGTCGGCTCGCTCGTCCTGCAGGGGCCGCTCGCCCTCGGTCTCGCGCTGCTGCTGAACCGCAAGATGCGGTTCCAGTCGCTCATCCGGGTGCTGATCTTCGTGCCGTACGTCATCTCCGAGGTCGTCGTCGGCCTCGGCTGGGGCCTCATGCTGCAGTCCGGCGGGGCGCTGAACGGCGCGCTCGACAAGATCGGGCTCGGCGCGCTCCGCGCCGACTGGATCTCCGACCCGGCGCTCGCGATATGGACGCTCCTCATCATCATCACGTGGAAGTACATCGGCTTCGCCGTCATCCTCTTCCTCGCCGGGCTCCAGGGCATCCCCGAGGAGCTGTCGGAGGCCGCCGCCATCGACGGCGCGTCGTATTGGCAGATCCAGCGCCACATCGTGCTCCCGCTCATGGGACCCACGATCCGCATCTGGGCGTTCCTGTCGATCATCGGGTCGCTGCAGCTGTTCGACCTCGTGTGGATCATCTGGGGCCAGTACGTCGCGTCGACCGCCGGCACCTCGACCATGGCCACGTACATGGTGGCCAACGGCCGCAACGCCGGCAGCTTCGGCTACGGCAGCGCGGTGGCCGTGGTCATGTTCCTCATCTCGCTCGCCGTCGCGCTGATGTATCAGCGCTTCGTGCTCCGCCGCGACACCGCCGGCGCCCTCACGGGAGGCACCAAATGACCGCCACCGCCACCCTCGTCGCCCCGCGCGCGGCGAAGACGCCGCGTCGACCCGCCGGCTCGAGCCGCTTCTCGTCGGTGGTCGTCGGCTTCATCGCGCTCGTGCTCATCGCGCTCATGCTCGGGCCGGTGATCTACATCATCCTCGGCGGCTTCCGCTCGAACTCCGAGATCACCGTCGACCCGGCCGGGTTCCCCACCCGCTGGAACTGGGAGAACTACACCGAGGTGCTGGCGAGCGGCACGTTCTGGGGCCAGGTCGCCAACTCCACCGTCGCGGCGATCGCCACGACCCTGTTCGTGGTCGCGCTCGGGCTCATGGCCGCGTACGCGCTCTCGCGCTACAGCTTCCGCGGGCGCGGCGCGATCTACGCGCTGTTCACCGCGGGGCTGATGTTCCCCATGACGGTCGCCATCACGCCGCTGTACATCCTCGTCCGCAACCTCGGGCTCATGAACTCCCTCGCGGGAGTGATCGTCCCGCAGATCGCGTTCGCGCTGCCGATCACGGTGATCATCCTGTCGCCGTTCCTCTCAGCGATCCCCCGCGAGCTGCAGGAGGCCGCGTCGATCGACGGGCTCGGCCGGCTCGGGTTCTTCTGGCGCATGGTGCTGCCGCTCGCCGTCCCCGCGGTCGTGACCGTCGGCATCCTCGCCTTCGTCAACAGCTGGAACTCGTACATGCTCCCGCTGTTCATCCTCAACAACGAAGCGGCGTACACCCTGCCCCTCGGGACGCAGGCGTTCGCGTCGCAGTACTCCGTCGACACCGCGCGCGTGCTCGCGTTCACCTCGCTGTCGATGATCCCCGCTCTGGTGTTCTTCAGCCTGTTCGAGCGACGGATCGTCGGCGGCCTCACCGGCGCTGTGAAGGGCTGATCCGCATGACCATCCACAAGACCGACGTCGGCGCACCGCAGGTCTCCGGCGTCTCGGAGCGGGTGCAGTCGCTCGTCGCCGAGATGACCCTCGACGAGAAGCTCGCGCAGCTCGTCGGCTACTGGGTCGACCAGGGCGACGAGGTCGTCGCCCCCCTCTCGGGCGAGAAGGTCACCTCGACCGGCTACGCGGATGCCACGGTCCACGGCCTCGGTCACCTGACGCGCGTCTACGGCACCCGGCCCGTCGACCCGATCGAGCGCGCCGAATGGCTGTGGGGCGAGCAACGGCGCCTCCAGGCGGAGACGCGCCTGGGCATCCCGGCGCTCGTGCACGAGGAATGCCTCACCGGTTTCGCGGCGTGGAAGGCCGCGACCTTCCCCACCCCGCTCGCGTGGGGCGCGTCGTTCGATCCCGAGACCGTCGAGCTCGTGGCATCCGCGATCGGACGGTCGATGCGCGAGGTCGGCGTGCACCAGGGCCTCGCGCCCGTGCTCGATGTCGTCCGCGACCCGCGCTGGGGGCGGGTCGACGAGTGCATCGCCGAGGACCCGTACGTCGTCGGCACGATCGGCACCGCGTACGTCCGGGGCCTGCAGTCCGCCGGGGTGCACGCGACGCTGAAGCACTTCGTCGGATACTCGGGCTCGCGAGCCGGACGCAACCATGCCCCCGTGCACGCGGGCCCGCGCGAGCTGCAGGACGTGTTCCTGCCGCCGTTCGAGATGGCGGTCCGCGACGGCGGCGTGCGCTCGGTGATGAACTCGTACGCCGAGATCGACGGCGTCCCCGTCGCCGCGTCCGCCGACCTGCTCACCGACCTGCTGCGCCGGCGCTGGGGCTTCGACGGCACCGTCGTGTCGGACTACTTCGCCGTGGACTTCCTCCGCTCGATGCACGGGGTCGCCGCAACCCCCGGCGAAGCCGCGCAGATCGCGCTCGAAGCCGGGATCGACGTCGAGCTCCCCGGCGCCGACGCCTTCCCGCACCTGGCCGCGCGGGTGGCATCCGGCGACCTTCCCGAGTCCGTGATCGACCGGGCCGTCGCGCGCCTGCTGGCGGAGAAGGAAGACCTGGGACTCCTGGATGCCGACTTCTCCACGCCCCCGCGGAGTGTCGACCTCGACGACGCCGAGCATCGCGCGCTGGCGTACCGGCTCGCGCTCGAGAGCGCCGTGCTGCTCCGCAACGACGGGGTGCTGCCGCTGTCCGCCGAGCCCGGACGCATCGCGGTCATCGGGCCCAACGGCGACAGCGCCGAGGCGCTCATGGGCTGCTACTCGTTCGCGAACCACGTGCTCGCCCACCACCCCGCCTTCCCGATGGGCTTCGAGATCCCCACGGTCCGGGAGGCGCTCGCGGCGCGATTCCGCGACGTGGTGCAGGCCGACGGGGTCACGGTCGAGGCGACGGATGCCGACGGCATCCCCGCCGCGGTCGAGCTCGCCCGGTCGGCCGACGTCGCCGTGGTCGTCGTGGGTGACCGCGCCGGGCTCTTCGGCCGCGGCACCGTCGGCGAGGGCAACGACGCCGACTCCCTCGAGCTGCCCGGGCTCCAGCGCCGGCTCGTCGAGGAGGTCGTCGCCACCGGCACCCCCGTCGTGATGGTGCTGCTCACCGGACGCCCGTACGCGATCGGGTGGGCGCTAGACGGGGCAACCGGCCCCGCTGCGGTCGTGCAGGCGTTCTTCCCGGGCGAGGAGGGCGGGCCCGCGCTGGCCGCGCTGCTGGCCGGGGATGCCACGCCCTCGGGGCGTCTCCCCGTCTCGCTCCCCCGCTCCGCCGGTGCGCAGCCGTACTCGTACCTGCATCCCATCCTCGGCGGCGCCACCGAGATCACCAGCGCCGATCCGACGCCCGTGCGGCCTTTCGGGTTCGGACTGTCGTACACGACGTTCGTCCGCGAGGGACTGACGGTGGATGCCGGCGCCGCGGGGGCCGCGGCATCCGGGACCGCCGAGGTGCGCGCGGGCGATGCCTTCGCGGCGTCGGTGCGCGTGACGAACACGGGATCCGTCCGCGGAGCGGACGTTGTGCAGCTGTACGCGCACCGCGCGGTCGCGAGCGTGACCCGCCCCGTCGCGCAGCTCGTGGCCTACGCCCGCGTGGAGCTGGAGCCCGGCGAGAGCGCCGAGGTGCGGTTCACGATCCCGGCATCCCGTCTGGCGTACAGCGACCGGACGCTCCGCCGCGTCGTCGAACCCGGCGAAGTGGAGCTGCGCGTGGGCCCCTCGAGCGCCGAGGTGGACGAGGCCGCGACCGTGCGGCTCACGGGTGCGACGTACGAGCTGCGACCCGACGACGCGCGGATCGTCGGCGTCGAGCTGCGCCAGGGCTGACCGCGGGGTTCCTAATCCCGTTGAATGTCCAAGACACGCGGACCGCGTCCGTCGGCATCCGCGTGTCTTGGACACCGAACGCCTCGGGCGGCACGGGTACGGGATGGGGCGTCCGCGGGAAGCTCAGTGTCCAAGACACGCCGTTGGCCGCCTCGCCAACGCGGCGTGTCTTGGACACTCGACCTTGACCGGGGACCGGAAGCGGGCGCCGCGGGCAGCGGCTCTGCGGGAAACGCCTCTGCCGCGCTTCGGTGTCCAAGACACGCGGACCGCGTCCGTCGGCATCCGCATGTCTCGGACACCGAACGTCCCGGCATCGCCCCGTCACGCCCGATTATCTAGGACACGCCGTGGGCGGCCCCGCCTGAGCGGCGTGTCCTGGACGCTCGACCGAAAGCGAGCGAGGCCCGCGCCGGATACCGTGGACGGATGACGCTCCCCACCGCCTCCCGCGTGTACGACGAACGCGAGACCGACGGGGCCGACCCGTGGTCGATCGACCTGGAGCGGATCCAGTTCTCGCCGTACTTCTCCCGGCTCTCGGCCGTGACCCAGGTGGTGTCGCCCTCGATCTCGGGCGCTCCGGTGCACAACCGCCTCACGCACTCGCTCAAGGTCAGCGCGATCGCCCGCGTCGTCGCGCTGCAGCTGAACACCCGCGCCGGCCGGGACGTCTGCAACCCCACGGTCGTCGAGGCCGCGGCCTACGCGCACGATCTCGGCCACCCGCCGTTCGGGCACCTCGGCGAGACGACGCTCGACCGCCTCGCCCGCACCGAGCTGGGCCTGACCGACGGCTTCGAGGGCAACGCCCAGACGTACCGCATCCTCACCGCCCTCGACGTCGTCGAGAACGCTCCGCGCGGGCTGAATCTCACCGCCGCGGTGCGTGCCGCGTCGGCGAAATACCCCTGGTCGCCGTTGGTGTCCGCGGCCGAGATCGAGCGGATCGGCCCGCCCCGTGGCATCCGTCGCGCTCCCGACGGCGCGTACCGGGTGCACAAGTACTCCGTGTACGACATCGACGCCGACGATCTCGCCCACGCGCGGGAGGGGACGGATGCCGAGCCCCTCCGCCAGACGATCGAGGGCGCCGTCATGGACCTCGCCGACGACATCGCGTACTCGGTGCACGACGTCGACGACTTCTACCGCGCCGGGATCCTCGACCACGCCCCGATCGCGGCGGAGTTCCGCGGGTGGCTCGACGACGTTCTGGAGTGGCGCACGCGTGACGACGCCGAGGTGCGCGCCGAGCTCGTGCCCGGGGCCGCGCTCGAGCGCCTGCGCCGCAAGATGCGCCGCGACGACCCCTGGGTCGCCGACGACGAGGCGTTCCTCGCCGCGGTGAGCGACGTGGATGCCGACCTCGTCACCGACCTGCTCGCGCGACCGTTCGACGGGTCGCTGACGGCCGAGCGGCGTCTGGCGTCGTTCACCGACCGGTGGATCCGCCGGTTCCAGGAGTCCGCGCAGCTCCGCCCGCTCGACACCCCGCGGTCGGGGCCGGTCGCGCTGTCGCCGTGGGCGTGGCACCACGTCGAGGTGCTGAAGTTCGTGCACAAGCGGTTCGTCCTCAGCCGCCCCGACCTCGCGATCCAGCAGCGCGGCATGAGCCGCATTCTCGCGCGCTCGGTGCGGGCGCTCGGCGAATGGCTCGACGACGACCTCGACCGCGCGCGCACCCCGCGGCGCCTGCGCGAACTCATCGCGCTGGCCCGCGAGCAGTACGCCGCGCTTCCCGCCGACCGTCGCCCCACGGATGCCGAGGCCGAGACGCTCGCGCGCTCCCGCGGAATCGTGGACTACGTGGCATCCCTCACCGACGCCCAGGCGTTCACGCTGTCGGAGGCGATCTCCGGCCGCGCCGACCGCCTGTGGTCGCTGGGGCAGCGGCTGTAGCGCTCCGCCGCCCGCTCGGCATCCATGTCCCACTTCGCGCTGCCAACGGCAGCCCGGAACCGCACCTTTCGGGACATGCCCCGCCAGAAGTGGGACGAGGTCGGGGATGCCACGGCATCCATGTCCCACTTCGTGCGAAGCCGCGCCCCCAAAGCCGCACAAAGTGGGACACGCCCCGCCCACCGCCGCCCCCTCGGCATCCATGTCCCACTTCGTGCTGCTCACGGCAGCCCAGAACCGCACCTTTCGGGACATGCCCCGCCAGAAGTGGGACGAGGTCGGGGATGCC
>NZ_JASHKP010000002.1:487807-1071359 GCF_030056775.1 Microbacterium sp. IEGM 1404
ACGGCATCCATGTCCCACTTCGTGCGACGCCGCGACCTCAAAGCCGCACAAAGTGGGACACGCCCCGCCCACCGCCGCCCGCACGGCATCCATGTCCCACTTCGCGCTGCCAACGGCAGCCCAGAACCGCACCTTTCGGGACACGCCCCGCCAGAAGTGGGACGAGACGCCCGAACGCACGAATGCCCCGGATCCGCGGGCGTCCCACCACCGACGCGGACCCGGGGCACGGTTCGTGCGCCGGAGAACCGGAGCACGGGACGCGCCCCGAAGGGGACGCGTACGTGCCGCACCGCCCCGGGGCCGGCGAAGGGCGCCCGGGACGGCGGGGATCAGAGGCCCTGGGCCAGGCGGTAGTACGCCTGGTTCCAGCGCAGTTCGCTCTGGAAGCCGCGGACCGTGGTGTCGTCGTCGATGACGACGAGCTCGGTCTTGGCGATCTCGGCGAAGTCGCGGAACACTTCGATGCCCACGGCCGTCGTCATGACGGTGTGGTGGGCGGCGCCGGCGGCGAGCCAGCAGCCGGCCGAGGTCGCGAAGTCCGGCGCCGGCTTCCAGACGGCGCGGCCGACGGGGAGCTTCGGCAGGTCGGGGGCGTCGACGTTCTCGACGACGTTGGCGACGAGCCGGAAGCGGTCGCGCATGTCGCTCATCGCGACGACGAGCGCCGGACCCGCGTCGGCGGTGAAGACCAGGCGCACCGGGTCGTCCTTGCCGCCGATGCCGAGCTCGTGGATCTCCAGGCGCGGCTTCTTCGTCGTGAGCGACGGCGACACCTCGAGCATGTGGGCGCCGAGGATGCGCTCGTTGCCGGGGACGAGGTCGTAGGTGTAGTCCTCCATGAGCGAGGCGCCACCGGGGAGGCCCGCGCCCATGACGTTCGCGACGCGCACGAGGATCGCCGTCTTCCAGTCGCCCTCGGCGCCGAAGCCGTAGCCCTCGGCCATGAGGCGCTGCACCGCGAGACCCGGGAGCTGCTTGAGCGCGCCGAGGTCTTCGAACGACGTGGTGAAGGCGCCGAAGCCGCCCTCCTCCAGGAACGAGCGGAGGCCCAGCTCGATCGCGGCGCCGTCGCGCAGCGACTGGTGGCGCGCGCCGCCGGGAAGGAGCTCGTCCACGACGTCGTAGCTGTCGATGTACTCCTGCACGAGCGCGTCGATGTCGGCATCCGCCGCCTGCTCGACGGCCTCGACGAGCTCGTTGACGCCCCACGTGTTGACCTGCACGCCGAAGCGCAGCTCGGCCTCGGTCTTGTCGCCCTCGGTGACGGCGACGAAGCGCATGTTGTCACCGAACCGCGCGAGCTTGAGGGTGCGGGCGGCAGTCCACCCGGCGGCGGCGCGCTCCCAGTCCTCGATCTGCTGGCGGACGGCGGGGTTCGACACGTGGCCGACCACGGTCTTGCGGGCGACGCCGAGGCGCGTCTGGATGTACCCGAACTCGCGGTCGCCGTGCGCGGCCTGGTTGAGGTTCATGAAGTCGAAGTCGATGTCGTTCCACGGCAGCTCGACGTTGGCCTGCGTGTGCAGGTGCAGCAGCGGCTTCTGCAGCGCGTCGAGCCCTGCGATCCACATCTTCGCGGGGCTGAAGGTGTGCATCCACGCGATGACGCCGATGACGTCGTCGCGGCCGTTGATCTCGAGGGCCATGCGGCGGATGCTGTCGGAGTCCTTCAGCACGGGCTTCCAGACGACCCTCACCGGGAGGCCGGCGAGGCCCTCGACGACGGCCTGCGACTGCTCGGCGACCTGCTTCAGGGTCTCCTCGCCGTAGAGGTTCTGGCTGCCGGTGACGAACCAGACCTCGTAGCCGTCGAGGTCGTTCTTGAGCTTCGTGCGGGTCATGACTGTTCCTTTTCGGGTGATCAGAGGGATGCCACGGCGGCCGCCTCGACGGCGAGGCCTGCGCGGTAACGGTCGAGGTAGGCCGAGAATCCGGCGACGTCCGCCGGATCGGGGTCGGCGGTGATGATCGGCGCGTCGGCGAAGACGGCCTCGGCGAGGTACGTGTCGAGGTCGCGGCCGGCGCCGTCGGCGACGTATGCCGCGAGCACGGCCATGCCCCACGCCCCGCCCTCGGACGCGGTCTCGGCGACGGCGACGGGCGCGTCGAGCGCCGCCGCAAGGAAGCGCTGCGCGACCCCGGCGGTGCGGAACATGCCGCCGTGCGCGTACATCTTGTCGAGGCCGACGCCCTCGCGGTGGAGGACGTCCATGCCGAGCGCGAGCGTCCCGAAGACGCCGTACAGCTGCGCGCGCATGAAGTTCGGCAGCGTCAGGCGACTGTCGGGGGTGCGCACGACGAGGGGGCGCCCCTCGTCGAGCCCCGCGATGGGCTCCCCGGCGAGGTGGTTGTACGCCAGCAGCCCGCCGGCGTCGGCCTCGCCCTCCAGCGCCGCGGCGAAGAGCGCCGCGTAGGTGGCATCCGGGGTCTGCGTCACGCCGGCCGCGGCCGAGAACGCGGTGAACATGTTCGCCCACGCCGCCAACTCGCTCGCGCCGTTGTTGCAGTGCACCATCGCCACGGCGTCGCCCGAGGGCGTCGTCACGAGGTCGAGCTCGTGGTGCACCTCGCTGAGCGGACGCTCGAGCACGACCATCGCGAAGATGCTCGTGCCGGCGCTGACGTTGCCCGAGCGCGGCGCGACCGCGCCGGTGGCGACCATGCCGGTTCCGGCGTCGCCCTCGGGCGGGGCGAACGGGATGCCGGGACGCAGGGCTCCGGTCGGGTCGAGCAGGGCCGCCCCCTCAGGCGTGAGCGCCCCCGCGGCCGCCCCCGCGACGAGCACCTCGGGCAGCAGATCGGCGAGCGCGGGGACGCGTCCGGCGGCGAGGCCGTCGTAGCGCGCGACGAGGTCGGCGTCGTAGTCACGGGTGGCGGAGTCGATCGGGAACACGCCCGACGCGTCGCCGACGCCCAGCACCTTCTCGCCGGTGAGCTTCCAGTGGACGTAGCCGGCCAGCGTGGTGAGGAAGCGGATCTCGGGCACGTGGGGCTCGGCATCCACGACCGCCTGGTGCAGATGCGCGATCGACCAGCGGAGCGGGATGTTCACGCCCAGGAGCTCGGTGAGCTCGGCCGCCGCGACACCGGTGTTGGTGTTCCGCCAGGTGCGGAAGGGGGCGAGCAGCTCCCCGTCGGCGTCGAACGCGAGGTAGCCGTGCATCATCGCCGACACGCCCATCGCGGCGTACCGCTCGGGGGTGACGCCGTGCTTCTGCTGCACGTCGGCGACGAGCTCGGCGTAGGCGGCCTGCAGGCCCGACCACACGGCATCCAGCGAGTAGGTCCACAGCTTGTCGGTGTAGACGTTCTCCCACTCGTGGGAGCCGGTCGCGAGCACCTCGGCGTTCGGGCCGATGAGGCAGGCCTTGATGCGGGTGGAACCGAGCTCGATGCCGAGCGAGGCGCGGCCTTCGGTGATGTGCGCGTTCATCGGCGGTCGTCCGTGCTCTGTCCGTAGACGTTCTGGTAGCGGTTGTAGAGGGCGTCGATCTTGTCCTGCGGGATCGGGATGAGGGGGCCGGCCTCGCGCGCGATGTGCACCGTGCGGGCGACGTCCTCGAGCATGACGGCGGCCTTCACGGCATCCTTCGCGTTCGTGCCGATCGTGAAGGGGCCGTGGTTCTGCATGATCACGCCGCGCGAGCGGTGGCCGCGCAGGGTCTCGACGATCCCGCGACCGATCGAGTCGTCGCCGATGATCGCGAACGGGCCGACGGGGATGGGGCCGCCGAACTCGTCGGCCATCGCCGTGATGACGCAGGGGATCTCTTCGCCGCGCGCCGCCCACGCGACGCCGTAGGTGGAGTGGGTGTGCACGACGCCGCCGACCTCGGGCATGTTGCGGTACACGTAGGCGTGCGCCGCGGTGTCGCTGGAGGGGCTGCGCTCGGAGCCGGGGGTGCCGGGGAGCGCGGTGCCGTCGAGGTCGCAGAGGATCATGTTCTCGGGGGCGAGGTCGTCGTACGAGACGCCCGAGGGCTTGATGACGAACAGGTCGGCCCCGGGGACACGACCCGAGACGTTGCCGCCGGTCCAGACGATGAGGTTGTAGCGCACGAGCTCGGCGTGCAGTTTCGCGACGTCGGCGCGGACGGCGTCGATCGCCTCCTGCACCTCGGGCGTGAACGTGACGGCATCGGACACGCGGGGTCTC
The DNA here is from genome assembly GCF_030056775.1 of Microbacterium sp. IEGM 1404. Classification (NCBI taxonomy): domain Bacteria; kingdom Bacillati; phylum Actinomycetota; class Actinomycetes; order Micrococcales; family Microbacteriaceae; genus Microbacterium; species Microbacterium sp. IEGM 1404. The sequence continues at coordinate 491,967 of NZ_JASHKP010000002.1, forward strand.
CTTCGACTCTGTCGGTGGCGGGTTCGCGTGTCATGTTACCGGTAACATGGCGCGTTGGCGAGAGATGGATGCCTCGCAGCTGTCACCCCGAGGATTCGGGGCGCGATTCTGCGTTCGGGGCGTGAAACGAGCGCCCCGAACGCAGGAATCCGCCCCAAACCCCGTGAAGGGGATGCCACGACCTGGCGGCGCGACGGGGCCGGACCGGCGCGGGCCGCGTAGCATCGGCGGGTGCTCGGCTTCGACGGCTCCCTCCCGCACCGCCCGCGGCGGATCGCCGTCGCGGGAGTCTCGGGCGTCGGCAAGACGACGCTGTCCCGACGTATTTCGGCCGTCACCGGCGCTCCGCACGTCGAGATCGACGCGCTGTTCCACGGGCCCGGTTGGACGCCCCGACCGGAGTTCCTCGACGACGTCCGCGCGCTCGTCGAGGAGGATGCCTGGGTGACGGAGTGGCAGTACTCGGATGCCAGGCCACTCCTGACGGCGCGCGCCGATCTGCTCGTATGGCTCGACCTGCCGTTCACGACGGTCACGCTCCCCCGCGTCGTCGCCCGCACGCTCCGCCGCCGCCTCGGCCGCGAGCCCCTGTGGAACGGGAATATCGAGCCGCCGCTGCACACGTTCTTCACCGACCCCGAGCACATCGTCCGCTGGTCGATCTCCACGCGCGGGAACTACCGGGAACGCCTCCCCGCCGTCGCGGCCCAGCGCCCCGAGCTGCCGATCGTGCGGCTGCGCTCGACGCGCGAGGTGGAGCGATGGCTGTCCGGCCCGCTCGCGGCATCGGTGCACTGAAGACGGGCTCGACTCCGGCATAACGGACCCGAGGAGGCCGCCTCGTCCGCCTCCACCCGGGTTTGGGGCGCGATTCTCCGTTCGGGGCGTGAAAGCGACGCCCCAACCGCAGGAATCCGCCCCAAACCCCGAAGGGATGCCACGCCCTGGACGCGCGCGCCCGAGCGTCAGCGCGGTGCGGCGGTCGACGCCCGCGGGACCAGAACCGGATCCGCCGGAGGAGCGGCGTCCTCGCCGAGCACGGTCGCCACGGCCTCCGCCGCCTCGCCCTCGACGTCGAGGCGCACCGTGGTGAGCGAGGGCGCGTAGAAGGCGGCATCCGGGTTGTCGTCGAAACCGGCGACGGCGACGTCGGCCGGAACCGCGAGCCCCCGCGCGGCGAGCCCCGCCATGAGCCCGAGGGCCATCTGGTCGTTGGCGACGGCCACCGCGGTGGCGCCGGCGCGCACGTGCGCGGCGACCGCGGCGGCGGCGACCGCACCGGACGCCGCGCTCCAGTCCCCCTCGACGCGCCCCTCCCGCGAGAGGTCGCGGCGCGTTATGGCGTCGGCCACGCCGGCCGTGCGGGCGAGGGCTTCGCGCCAGTCCGCGGGACCGGCGACCTCGACGATGCGGCGATGTCCGAGGTCGGCGAGATGATCCACGACGAGGGCGGCCGCGTGGCGTTGGCGGATTCCCCGCTCGCCGTACAGCGGCACGATCGGAACGTCGTACCCCTCGAGAGGAGTGGCGCGGTGCGCCGCGACGAGCACGATCCCGTCGACACCCTGGTCGAGCAGGTGGCGGACGGCGGCGTCGATGTCGGCCGGGTCGTCGGAGTCGGTGTACGCGGTCGAGATCCACCGACCCCGCGCCCGCGCGGCCCGCTCGAGCGCCGCGATGCCCGCCGACGGACCGTGCAGGACGGCATCGGATGCCACGACCCCGACGGTCCGGGTGAGACTCGTGCCCAGGGCGCGCGCGGCGTTGTTGACGCGGTAGTCGAGGGCGGCGACCGCCGCGAGCACGCGTTCGCGGGTGGCATCCCGGATGCCGGGATACCCGTTCAGCACCCGCGAGACGGTCTGCGTCGAGACGCCGGCGGCGTCGGCGACATCGCGCATGCCCGTGCGCTTGATCCCGCCGTCGCCGCTCATGGTCCTTCACAGTAGCGGCGCGATTCGATCCCGCAGGGGGCTATACTTGTATATACATGTTGACCTCCCGGCGATGACGCCGGTGGAGAGGAGCGGCCATGAGCGCCACGAAACGCCCCGCGACGACCGAGGAGCAGCCGTGCGCATCGGCCTCCTGACCAGCGGCGGCGACTGCCCCGGCCTGAACGCCGTCATCCGCGGCGCCGTCCTGCGCGGTTTCGCCGCGGGAGGACACGACTTCGTCGGATTCCGCGACGGATGGCGCGGAGCGACGACGGGCGAGCACGTCGTCCTCGATCGCGAACGCATCCGCGGCATCGCCAAGCAGGGCGGCACGATCCTCGGCTCCAGCCGCTTCAACCCGTTCGACAACGGCGGCGTCGAGCGGGTCCGAGAGAACTTCGCCGAGCTCGGCGTCGACGCCCTCATCGCGATCGGCGGCGAGGGCACGCTCGCCGCCGCGCAGCGCCTCGGCGACGGCGGCATCCACGTCCTGGGGGTACCGAAGACGATCGACAACGACCTCAACGGCACCGACTACACGTTCGGATTCGACACGGCCGTGCAGATCGCCACGGACGCGATGGACCGCCTCCGCACCACCGGCGACTCCCACGGGCGGTGCATGGTGGCCGAGGTGATGGGGCGGCACGCGGGATGGATCGCGTTGCACTCGGGCATGGCCGCGGGAGCGCACGCCATCCTCATCCCCGAGCGACGCACGACCATGACCGAGATCACGACATGGGTCGCCGACGCGCGGGCCCGCGGCAAGGCGCCGCTGGTCGTCGTCGCAGAAGGATTCATCCCCGATCAGGCCGATGATCCGCACTCGGAACGTGGACTGGACGCCTTCGGACGCCCGCGCCTCGGCGGAATCGGGGAACGGCTGGCGCCGCAGATCGAGGCGCTCACCGGGATCGAGACTCGGGCGACGACGCTCGGCCACATCCAGCGGGGCGGCGTGCCGTCGGCCTTCGACCGCGTGCTCGCGACCCGCATGGGCATGGCCGCGACCGAGGCCGTCCTGCGCGGAGAGCGCGACCGCATGGTGTCCCTCCGCGGAACCGCGCTCACGACCGTGCCCTTCGCCGAGGCGCTGGACGAGCTCAAGACCGTCCCCGCCGAGCGCTACGCGGAGGCCGAGGTGCTCTTCGGCTGAACAGGGGTGCGCAGAGGGGGCCCGGACCGTGCTGGTCCGGGCCCCCTCGGCATCCGTCGTCAGAGCAGGATCGTGAGCGGCGACTCGATGAGGGCCGCCAGACGGTCCAACCACCGCGCGGCGATCGCACCGTCCACCGGACGATGGTCGACCGACAGCGTCACGGTGACGACCGTCGCCGCCTCGAGCGAGCCGTCCGCTCCCACGACCGGACGCGCGGTGGCGGCGCCGACGGCCAGGATCGCCGCCTGCGGCGGGTTGATGATCGCGGCGAACTCGTCCACCCCGAACATGCCGAGGTTCGAGATCGAGAGGGTTCCGCCCTCGAGCTCGGACTGCTGCAGACGCCCCTCGTTGGCGCGGGCCACGGCATCCTTGATGGCGAGCGAGAGCGCGGTCAACGGCATCGACTCGATCGAGCGGAAAGTGGGCGTGACCAGGCCTCGCTCGCTCGCGACGGCGACGGAGACATCGGCGGTGTCGAACCCGACGACGGCGTCCTCCGTCCAGATGACGTTCATCTCCGGCACGTCGACGAGAGCGCGCGCGGCCGCCTTGACGAAGAAATCGTTCACCGAGACCCGGACCGACGACTGCTCGTTGATCTGCGCCCGCAGCGACAGCAGAGCATCCACGCGCAGGTGACGCGTGAGGTAGAAGTGCGGCGCGGTGCGCTTGCTCTCCTGCAACCGATTCGCGATGAGGCGGCGCAGCTTGGTGTGCGGCGTCGCCGTCCCCCCGGCCGGCACCGCCGCGGGAGCGGCCGCGGGGGCGGGTGTCGCCACCGGCGCGGCAGCCGGAGCGGGAGCCGCGGCGGCCGCCTCGACGTCGGCGCGGACGATCCGGCCGCGCGGTCCCGACCCCGTGACGCCGGACAGGTCGACGCCCTTGTCCGCCGCCACCCGACGCGCGAGCGGGCTCGCGAGGATGCGTCCCGCGGACGCCGACGACGGGGCGGAGACCTCGTCGGTGACGAGCGCGGGTGCGGCATCGGCCGGCGGCGCGGCGGGGGCCGCCATGTCCTCCGCGGCGAGGTCCGCCGACGGTGCCGTAGCCGAGCCGCTCGACACCGCCGGGTCTGTGTCCGCCGACTCGGACGAGGGAGCGGATGCCGCTCCCCCACCGAGCTGGGCGAGAAGCGCTTCCGCCTCGGCGGGGTCCTCGCCCGGGGCGAGGAGAATAGCGATCGGGTCACCGACGGGGACCATCGACCCGGATTCCGCCACGAGGGCGTAGATCACGGCATCCTCGTCGATCTCGATGTCGACGACGGCCTTCTCGGTCTCGACCGAGGCGACGGTGTCGCCGGCGGAGACGGTGGCGCCCTTCTCGACCGTCCAGAATTCCAGTGCCGCCGCGTCCGAGTCGGCGGACACCCCGGGCATGCGCAGGTAACGAGCCATGTCAGTGGTCCTCTCTCGCGGCTCAGACGATCGCCGTCAGCGCGGCGACGATGTCATCGGTGGTGGCCAGCGCGGCCGCCTCGAGCACCTTGGAGATGCTGGGCGACGACTCCGCGCCGGTGACGCGCTCGACGGGAGCGTCGAGCCAGTCGAAGTAGCGGCGCTGGATCTCGTCGGCGAGCCAGCCGCCGTACGACGTTCCCGTCGAGCCCTGCTCGACGATGACGACGCGGTTGGTCTTGCGGATCGATTCGCCGATGGTGTCCCAGTCGACGCTGGCCTTGTCGAGCCAGCGCAGGTCGATCACCTCGCCGTCGACACCCGCCTTCTCGACGGCCTCGACCGCGCGGTGCACCATCGACAGGTAGCTGATGACCGTCACCTGCGCGCCCTCACGGCGCACTGCGGCCTTGCCGAACGGCAGGCAGTAGTCGAGGTCCTTGGGCGCGTCCCCGACGGACTTGTACAGGTCGGCGTCGTGCTCGAGCACGGCGACGGGATCCTTCAGGCGCATCGCGGTGTTGAGGAGACCGACGTAGTCCAACGGCGACGACGGGGCGATGATGCGCCACCCGACCGAGGTGGCGAGGATGCCGGCGGGATCCATCGAGTGCTGCGACCCGTAACCGGTGTTGGTGCCGATCTTGATGCGCAGCAGCAGCGGCATGTCGTGGTCGCCGCCGAACATGTGACGGGCTTTGCCGATCTGGTTGAAGAGCTGGTCGGCGGCGACCCAGAGGAAGTCGGCGTACATCAGCTCGATGACCGGGTAGTAGCGGCCGTCGAGGGCGAGGCCGCCACCGAATCCGGTGAACGCGTTCTCGCTGATCGGGGTGCCCAGGGTGCGGTCGGGGAAGTCGTCCGAGAGGCCCTTCGTCGCGCCGCGGGAGCCGCCGTTGAGACGGTGCACGTCCTCGCCGAGGACGACGATCGAGGAGTCCTGCTCCATCCGGCGATGCATGACCTCGGCGATGACGTCGACGAACTTCTTCTCTTCGAGCTCGGACGCGGCGAACTCCGCGTTGTCCTTGACGGCCACGTCGGTGATCGCGGGGATCTCGCCCCGGATGCCGAGGTTGATGGTGTCGGTCGACGGCCACAGTTCGGCGCGCAGCCGCAGCTGCCCGGGCTTGCCGTTCGGGTCGGCCTCGACGACGGTCGAGCCGACCTCCTGCATGATCTTCTTCGCGCGGGTGCGCACGGCCTGCGCCTCGTCCGCACTCAGGATGCCGCGGCGCACGAGGTGCGATTCGACCAGGGCGATCGGGTCGCGGTCGCGCCAGCCCTTCTCCTCCTCCTTCGTCCGGTAACCGAACGCCGAGCCCGGGAAGGGGCCGTTCTGGTGGAAGAAGCGGTAAGTGTCGGCCTCCACGATCGTGGGACCGCCGCCGGTGCGCATGAGCTCGACGGCCTGCTGCATCGCGAGGTAGACGGCGAGGGTGTCCTGTCCGTCGACGCGCCAGCTCGGGATGCCGAAGCCGAGGCCGCGTCCCGACAGGCGCGCCTCACCGGTCGCCTCGGTGACGGTCGTCGACACGGCGTACTGGTTGTTCTCGATGAAGAAGCACGTGGGCGTCTTCCACGCCGAGGCGAGGTTGAAGCTCTCCAGCACCGAGCCGATGTTGACCGCGCCGTCGCCGAAGTACGTCACGGCGACGTTGTCGGTGCCCGCGTGCTGGTCCGCCCAGCCGAAGCCGACGGCGAACGGCACGGCGCCGCCCACGATCGCGTTGGTGCCCATCGCTCCGGCTTCGGTCCACTGCAGGTGCATCGACCCGCCGCGGCCCTTGCAGTACCCGTCGCGCAGTCCCGCGATCTCGGAGAGCGCGCGGTACAGGACCTCCCGCACCTCGGGCGAGAACTCCGCGGTCGCGTCGAATCCGCCCGGCTGGACGTGGCCGAAGGCCTTCGCCAGGAACTGGTGGTGTCCGCGGTGCGACCCGTTGACCTGGTCGGCGCTGACGAGGGGGAGGGCGGAGCCCACCGCGCCGCCCTCCTGTCCGATGGAGGAGTGGGCCGGGCCGTTGATCAGCTTCTGCCCGGCGAGCTCGAGCACGTACTCCTCGAAAGACCGGATGAGGTGGAGCTGCACCAGCATCGTCTGCAGGAGCACCGGGTCGGCGGCATCCCAGTCGGCCTTCGTCGTTCGCAGTTCGACCCACGGCGCCGCGGGCTCCAGCTTGATGGTCTCAGCCATGATCCTCATCCTCGATGAATCATCCGGCGCGCGTCGGCCGGACTGACGTCGGGACGACGCTGTCGGATAGGCTTTCGCGAAGCCGAGCGGACGTCGTCGTACCCGTTGTAAAAATACAATACAAGTATATACAAGGTTAGACGAGTTTGTCTCACTTGGCGACGACCACGAACGGCGACGCGCACACGGGCGATGTCGCGACCGCCGCACGGAAGGGGCATGGGGATGACCGAGAAGCTGGACCGCGACTCTGCGACACCGCTCTACATCCAACTCGCGGACGTGATCCGCGACAAGATCACCCGCGGCGAATGGGTACCGGATCAGAAGATCCCGTCCGAGAACGAGCTCAACCAGATCTACGGCATCAGCCGCATGACCGCGCGCCAGGTGCTGGCCCGGCTGGTCGACGAGGGCCTGCTCTTCCGCGTGCAGGGCAAGGGCACGTTCGTCTCGCGGCGCAAGATCAGCACCCGCTCGCCGTCGTACCAGGGCATCCGGGAGCAGCTCGAGCAGCAGGGCTACGCGACCGAGACCGAGGTGCTCGCGAGCGCGCTCGTGGATGCCGATGCCCGCGCGTCCACCGCACTGTCGGTGCCGGAGGGGACGCCGGTCTACAACATCCGCCGCCTCCGCCGCGTCGAGGGGCACCCGATCAGCCTGCACGAGTCGTTCGTCCCCCGGGCGCTCGCGCCCGAGATGCTGGACCGGGATCTCGCCCACGAGCAGCTGTGCACGGTGCTCGACCGCGACTTCGGCCTCCGCATGGCCGGCGTGACCGAGACCCTCGAGACGACCACCGCCTCGGCGTCGGTGGCGAAGCTGTTCGGTACGCGCGCCGGCACCCCCCTGCTCCTGCTGGAGCAGCGCATCGCGGCACCGGACGGCACCCCGTTCGAGTTCAGTCGCATCAGCTTCCGCGGCGACATGATCCGGCTCGAGTTCCACTACGACCTGACCTGAGACCGCGCATGACGAAGGCCCCGCCGCGGCGGGGCCTTCGTCATGTCGATGTTCAGGAGCGTGCGGCGAGGATCTTCTCGAGACCGTCCACGCCGATGACGCCGCGCCCGTCGCGCACGTCCAGGCCCGAGCGGACCGTGGCGGGGGTCCGCGCGTCGCCGACGACGTCGACGATCACCGCGGCGGCCGGGAACTCGTCCTCGGCGGTGAAGTGGCTCACGGTCACCACGTGGGCCATGCCCGCGGCTGCGGCGGCCGCGGCACCGGACTGCGAATCCTCGATCACGACGATCTCGTCCGCGGTCCGACCGAGCGACTCGGCCGCCAGGAGGTAGATGTCGGGTGCGGGCTTCTTCGCCGGCACGACGTCTCCGGCGAACACCCCGGCCATGCGACGGCGCGTCTCAGGGCCGACGACCGAGGCCAGCACGGCCTCCACGCTCTTCTCGGCGGACGTCGAGGCGCAGGCGACCTGCCACCCCGCATCGAGGGCCTCGGTGACGATGCGCGCGATCCCGGGCCGTCCGGGAAGGGCGCCGCCCTCGACCAGCTCGACGTAGATCTCGGACTTGCGCTTGTGCGCGCGGACGACGAGATCGTCGACCTCCTCGGAAGTGCCGAGATCGATCTCGGGATGCTGCGCCAGATACGCGCGCAGGCGCTCCTTGCCCCCGCCGATGCGCAGGAGCGGACCGTACTCCTCCGCGCTCCAGCGGAACGGCATCCCGAGCTCCTCGAAGGTGCGATTGAAGGCGACGAGGTGGCCGTCGAGTTCGGTGTCGGCGAGCACGCCGTCGCAGTCGAGGATGAGGGCGCGCCCGGTCATGCGGACACCGCCTGACGCGAGCCCGAACGGAACAGCGCGATGTGCTCGGTGACGACGTCCTCGACCGCGGCCCCGATCTGATCGAACAGGCGGACCGGCTCCCACTTGCCGGAACGCTCCGCGTCGGCGAGGTGGTCACGGGCGGCGTACATGTACGCGAGCTTCAACGCGGTCGAGATGTTGATCTTGGAGACTCCCGCGTCGATGAATCGCGCGAACTCCTCCCCCGACAGCCCCGTGCCGCCGTGGAGAACGATCGGGATGTCGGTGAGCGCCGCCAGCGCGGACACCCGATCGAACAGCAGGACCGGCGAGGCCTTGTAGAGACCGTGCGCGGTCCCGAGAGCGGGCGCGATGAGATCGGTGCCGGTCTCCTCGGCGACGGCGACGAGCTGCTCGTCGGGGTAGAAGTGCACGTTCGGGTCGTCCGACCCCACGCCGTCCTCGACACCCACGATGTTCTCGATCTCGCTCTCGACGTCGACGCCGGCCGCGTGCGCCTCCTCGACGACCTCAGCCGTTTCCTGGCGCGCGACGTCGAACGGGCGGTCGGACGCGTCGAAGAGCACCGACGACCAGCCGTGCGCGATGGTCTCCGTGATGACCGCGCGATCGGGGCAGTGGTCCAGATGCAGGGCGACGGGCACGTCGGCCGCGTCCGCGGCGGCGCGGGCGAGACCGGCGAGGACCTCGGCCCCGAAGTACTTCACGGTCTTGACCGACGTCTGCAGGATGATCGGCGATCCGGCGCGGTCGGCGGCGCGCACGACGGCGGCGATCGAGATGCCGTCCACGATGTTGACGGCGGGGATCGCGTAACCGTTCGCGCGCGCTTCGCGGGCGAGAAGCTTCGTGCTGGCGAAAGTCATTGGGGGTTCCCTCCTCGGGATCGGAGCGGCTCTGCTGCGATCGGTCAAACTAACAGTACAAGTATAGCCAACCCTATACAACTAGCTCGTCGCGACGCTTCCGACGGCGCGATCCGCGCGGGCGAGGACACGGTCGAACAGCCCGTCGTCCCAGCGCCCCGCGAGGACCAGCACGTCGGCGAGCGTCAGGCGGTCCCGCATGAACGGCAGCGCGCTCAGGGCCCACCGCGCGCGCTCGGCGGATACGGCGGGGCGCAACTGGGCGAACGTGGACGGCGCACCCCACGCGCGGAGAGCCGCGACCGGGAGCGCCGGGTCGGCCGCGAGGGCGCGCAGCGTCGTGACGTGCTCGTTCCGGCGCCCGAAGAAGTCCTCGATCGCCGGTGCCGCCGCGCCCCACCGGCGCATCTTGGCATCCACTGCCCGCCAGCACTCGTCGCCGAGCGCCCCCGACGGATCGACCGGATGCCAGACCGCCCGCACCCGCTCCTCGAGGTCGGCCGGGACGGCGAGATCGTCGGGATCGAGATCGAAGACGCGCTCATCGGTCAGCGCCACGTCCCACAGGGCCGCGGACAGGATGCTCGCGACGCCCACCTGAGCGCCGTGCAGATCGTGCGCCGCGCCCTCGGCCAGCGCGGACATGTCCAGGACGTGGCTGAACAGGTGCTCCACCCCCGACAGGGGCGCAGTGGTGCCGGCGTCGCCGATGACGAGTCCGCCGACGGTCAGCACGTCCACGAGCGCGGACAGACGATCCGCCGCGGTCGACGACGCGTCCGACAAACGCGGCGCGAGGTCGCGCACGGGGTCCACGAACCGGCCGTCGTACCGCCCATCGTCCATGCCGAGGGCGCACGCGAGGTACCAGTCGGCGGGCGAGGACCAGATGGCCACGGCATCCCCCACCCCGGCACGCGTCAGCTCGCTGGGCGCGTCCGCCACGATGTCGTGGTCGATGAGCAGGATGTCGGGCCAGCGACTGGGCACGGTGCGCTTGGCGCCCTTGCGCACGAGGACCGAGAGCGGGTCGGCGAAGCCGTTGACGCTCGCGGCGGTCTGCACGGCCACCAGAGGCACCTCGAGCGCCGCCGCGACGACCTTGCCCAGATCGCTCACGGTCCCCGACCCCACGGTGACCACCACGGCCGCGCCCGTCGCATCGGCGGTCACCGCGTCGACGGTGGCCTCGTCGAGCGTCACGCCGTGCGATCCGGACGGCACCCGCACCGTCCGACGCGGCCGGCCCGGTGACACGGCGGCCGCGACCGCGGCATCCACGTCCCCGCCGGAGAAGGTCTTCGGCACGCCGTCGGTGACGAGGACCACCTCGCCGGACGGAGCGAGCTCGTCGACCAGGGCCCCGAGACGACGGAGCGCGCCGGGTTCGGCGACGAGGCGCATCGCGCCGCCCGAGGAGGACGAAGCCCGTTCGGTGGGACTGAGCGAGGTCATGGGGGATCCTTTCCGGCGCCGCGGGCGGCGCGTCGGCATCAGTGGACGGCGAGGTCGACGTCGAGGAGGTCGTCGATGCGGTCGAGGACGAAGTCCGGGCGCTGCTCGAGGGGAGCGGCATCCAGGAGGGCGAGGTCGGTCTCGCCGGTGAGGACGAGGGCCGACCGCATCCCGGTGTTCTTCGCGAAGAGCATGTCGGTGGCGAGTCGGTCCCCCACCATGACCGAGGTCGCCGGGTCCAGGCCCGTCTCGGTCGCGATGATCTCCAGCAGGTCGCGGGACGGCTTGCCGAACACCGCTTCGCACTCGATCTGCGTCCCGGCGGTGATCGCCGCGGTGATGCAGGCCGCGTCCGGCTCGCCGCGCCCGCCCGGGAAGGGGCAGAAGCGATCGGGGTTCGTCGTGACCAGGCGCGCCCGCCGGTGGAACCACAGGGCGTCGAAGGCGATCTGCAGCTTGCGATAGTCGAAGGTGCGGTCGTACGACGACACGACGAGGTCGATGCGCTCGGGGTCGTCGCTCATCCGGATGCCGGCCTCCGCGAGCGCTTCGACCAGCGGGGTCTCCCCGATGGGGAAGACCGCCGCGTCGGGCATCGTGCGGCGGATCCACGACACCGTGGCCGCGAGACTCGTGTAGACGTCCGACACCTCGGTCGGGAGCCCGAGCCGGGTCAGCTTGCGGGCGTACTCGTCCGGCCGCTTCGTGGGGTTGTTGCTGCAGAAGATGACGCGCTTGCCGCGCTCGCGCAGCCCCTCGATGAGCCGCTGCGCACCGGGCAGGAGCGCCTCGCCCAGGTAGATCGTGCCGTCGAGGTCGAAGACGTACGACGCGAAGTCGGGGATCGGTCCGGTCGGGGTCATGCCACCGCCGCCCACCCGCGGGTGAGGTCGCGCGCGGCGCGCCACCCGGCATAGAGCTCGTCCGCGCGCCCGGCGTCGATCCGCGGCTCGAAGACCCGGTCGACGACGTACTTCGCCTGGACCTCCTGCAGATCGCGGTACACGCCGATCGAGAGACCGGCGAGCATCATCGCGCCGAAGATCGTCGCCTCCGAGTTCTTCGGGCGCACCACGGGGATGCCGAGCACGTCGGCCTGCAGCTGGCACAGGAGGTCGTTCTTCACCGCGCCTCCGTCGACCCGCAGCTCGGGGATCTCGAACGAGGAGCCGGTGACCGCGGCATCCACGAGATCCCGGGTCTGGTAGACCATCGACTCCACCGCGGCGCGGATGATGTGGAGGCGGTTGGTGGCGTTGGACATCCCGACGATCACGGCCCGCGCGGACGGATCCCACGTCGGGGCGGCGAGGCCGGTGAAGGCCGGGACGAGGTACACGCCCTCGGTGCCGGCGACCTGGCCCGCGTACCACTCGCTGTCGGGGGCGGCGTGGATGAGCTGGAGGTCGTCGCGCAGCCACTGCATCGTCTTGCCCATCGCGTAGACGACGCCCTCGGTCTCGTACATCAGCTCGCCGCGGATGTTCCAGGCCGCACTGGGCGTCAGTCCCTCGGGGCGGAACGGGGTCGGCCCGTTGTTGATGTTGAGGACGCCGGCCGTCCCGTACGTCATCTTGACCTGGCCCTGCGCGTGCGCGGCCTGCCCGAAGAGTCCGGCCTGCTGGTCGCCCAGGTTCGCGGCGATCGGCACGGGCGCGCCGAACGTGGCCTCGATCGTGCCGAAGTGCGCGTCGGACGGCAGGATCTCGGCGAGCATGTGGCGCGGGATGCGCATGCCGCGGAGGAGGTCGTCGTCCCAGTCGCAGGTCTCGAGGTTCATCATCATCGTCTGCGACGCGTTGGAGGGCTCCGTCACGAAGGACTCGCGCCCCGTGAGGTTCCAGATGAGCCAGGTGTCGACGGTGCCGGCGAGCAGCTCGCCGCGCTCGGCCCGTTCCTGCGCGCCGGGCACGTGGTCGAGGATCCAGCGGATCTTCGAGGCCGCGTAGAACGCGTCGGGCACGAGCCCCGTGCGCTCCTTGATGAGCGCGCCGAACCCGGAATCCACCCACTGCTGCACGATGCCGTCGGAGTGCCGCGAGGCCCACACGATGAGGTTGAAGATGGGGCGCCCGGTGTCCTTCTCCCAGACCAGGGCGGACTCGCGCTGGTTGGTGAGGCCCACGGCGCTGAGCTGCGCCGGGGTGATTCCGGCCTGGTTCATCGCCTCGCGCATGACGTCGAGCTGGGTGTGCAGGATCTGCATCGGATCGTGCTCGAGCCAGCCGGGCCGGGGCGAGATCTGCGTGAGTTCGGACTGGCCGAAGCCGAGGACGTTGGCGTCCTCATCGATGACGAACGCCCGAGCGCTCGTGGTTCCTTCGTCGATGCCGAGGATGTACTGCGTCACAATGTCCCACTTCGTCGGGGTGCGGTGGAGCCCGCGCGGCGTTCCGCGGGCAGGGCGGAGCACCGGTACGCGCGTGCGTACCGGTGCTCCGTGCGGGGGTCAGGCGACCTGGACCTTCTTGGTCCACCCCTTGGTCAGCTCGCGCGCGGCGGTCCAGCCCTCGTAGCGGGAGTCGGCCTCGTCACGGCTCATCTGCGGCTCGAAGACCCGGTCGACGACCCACTTGGACTCGAGCTCCTCGAGGCTGGAGTACACGCCGGTGGTGAGACCGGCGAGCAGCATGGCTCCGAAGATGGTGGCCTCGGCGTTCTTCGGCCGGATCACGGGCACCCCGAGCATGTCGGCCTGCAGCTGGCACAGCAGGTTGTTCTTCACGGCGCCGCCGTCCACGCGGAGCTCGGGGATGGTGAGGTCGGAACCCGCGAGCGCCGCCTCGACCACGTCGCGGGTCTGGAAGACCATCGACTCCACGGCGGCGCGGATGATGTGCAGGCGGTTGGTGGAGTTGCTCATGCCGATGAGGGCCGCACGCGCGTACGGGTCCCACGTGGGTGCCGCGAGTCCCGTGAAGGCGGGGATGAGGTAGACGCCCTGCGTGTCCGGAACCTGTCCGGCGTACCACTCGCTGTCGGGCGCGGCGTGGATGAGCTGCATGTCGTCACGCAGCCACTGCATCGTCTTGCCCATCGCGAAGAGCACGCCCTCGACCTCGTACGCGGTCTGGCCCTGGACTCCCCAGGCGAGGCTGGGGGTGAGTCCCTCGATGCGGCGCGGGGTGCTGCCGCAGTTGATGTTGAGGACGCCGGCGGTGCCGTATGTCATCTTCACCTGGCCGGGCGTGAACGCGGCCTGGCCGAAGAGGCCGGCCTGCTGGTCGCCGAGGTCGGAGCCGATGACGATCGGCGCGCCGAAGGTCGCCTCGATCGTGCCGAAGTTCGAGTCCGACGGGACGATCTCGGCGAGCATCCCGACAGGGATGTTGTAGTGGCCGAGGAGCTCCTCGTCCCACTGCAGGGTCTCGAGGTTCATCATCATCGTGCGCGAGGCGTTGGAGTAGTCCGTCTTGAATGACTTCCGCCCGGTGAGGTTCCAGATGAGCCACGTGTCGACGGTCCCGGCGAGCAGCTCGCCACGCTCGGCCCGTCCCTGCGCGCCCGGCACCTGGTCGAGGATCCAACGGATCTTGGATGCCGTGTAGTACGCGTCGGGGATGAGACCGGTGCGCTCCTGGATGAGGTCGCCGATCCCGGCATCCACCCAGCCCTGCACGATGTCGACGGAGTGCCGCGAGGCCCAGACGATGGCGTTGTAGATCGGGCGGCCGGTCTCCTTGTCCCAGACGATGCCGGTCTCCCGCTGGTTGGTGAGCCCGACCCCCGAGAGCTGGTCGGGGGTGATGCCGGCGTCGCGGAGCGCGGCGCGGATGACCTCGAGCTGCGTGTTGAGGATCTGCATCGGGTCGTGCTCGATCCAGCCGGGCCGCGGGTAGATCTGCGTCAGTTCGGCCTGACCGAACCCGACGACGGTGGTGTCCTCGTCGATGACGAAGGCACGCGCGCTCGTCGTTCCTTCGTCGATTCCCAGCAGGTATTTGACCATGGGTGCTCCCACTTCATCGTGTTGGAGGTGAATGCGTCGTCGGGCACGGGCACCGACGGCACGCTGAGGCTAATCTGGCATGACTTGTATAGTCAAGTATTGCCCTGTAAGTCGCAGGTCTCTACTCTGTGATCCGGTCGGTAGCGCCCGACCGAAGGCTATCCCTTTCCGCGCACACAACGACGTGAAGCCAAGGACACACATATGGACATCGACCTCTTCTCGATCCTCGCCGCCGCCGCCGGCGGCTTCTTCGGCGCCGCCATCGGCGCTCTGCAGGCGTTCATCTTCACCGGGATCATGGTGCTCATCGGGCTCGTGAGCCTGATCGCCGATCCTTCCTCGCCGATCCTCGGTTCGATCGCGTTCGGCCCCGCGTTCGGGCCGCACATCTCGTTCGCCGGCGGCGTGGCCGCCGCCGCATACGCCGCCCGCAAGCACGACCTGCTCGGCAAGGACATCGTCACGCCGCTGGCGAAGTTCGCCCAGCCCGACGTCCTGCTCGTCGGCGCGCTCTTCGGTGTGTTCGGCTACTTCCTCCAGAAGGTCGTGGCGATCATCCCGTGGTTCGGCACCCACACCGACGCGGTCGCCGTCACCGTCCTGACCTCCGCGCTCCTCGCCCGGATCATCTTCGGCCGCAAGGGCGTCTTCGCCCGGAACTCCTCCGGGGCGAGCGGCTGGGCGGCGTACTCGCCGTCGGACGAGGGACGCTGGATCGAGGGACAGGAGAAGTTCGTCCCGAACACCGTGCTCGGCCTCTTCGTCGGCGGACTCGGCGCCTTCGTCGCCATCACCATCGCGCAGAACGTCCCGTCGATCGCCGGAAGCGCCGCGACGTTCATGTTCGGCGTCTCGGCGGTGTCGCTGATCTTCCTGACGATCGGCATCCCGGTCCCGGTGACCCACCACATCACGCTGCCGGCGGGTGTCGCCGCGGTCACGTTCCTCCCCATCGTGGGCGGGCAGGCCTGGGCGGCCATGCTGATCGGCATCGTCGCGGGCGTCCTCGGTGCATGGGTCGCGGAGGTCTTCGCGCGTCTGTGGCTGGCCCACGGCGACACCCACATCGACCCGCCCGCCGCGGCGATCTGGCCGGTCACGACCCTCGTCCTGGGCGTCGCCGCCCTCTTCCCGGCGGTGAGCTGACACATGCCGCACGAGACCGGGGCCCCGCACCGCATCGACGCCGTCGCCCTGGACGTCGACGGCACCATCGCGGGCGCCGACCACGTCGTCAGCGCGCGCACCGCCGCCGCGATCGCCGCGGTCCGCGACGCGGGGCTCCCGGTCTTCCTCCTCACCGGCCGGTCGCGCCGCAGCGTTCTCGGACTCGCGCGCGAGCTCGGCCTGCGCAACCGCGTCGCCGCAGCGAACGGCTCGGTCGCCTTCGACCCCGTCACGGACGAGGACACGCGCGTGGCGCCGATGTCCCCCGTAGACGTCGCGGCGGCCGTCGCGCTCCACCGCTCCACCGGGCTCGCCCTGACGTGGTGGGAGCGCGACACCATCTGGGTGGATGCCGCCGGCCCCGCCGCGGACGAGTTGATCGCCCTGGGCGAGGCACCCGACGCCATCCGGGTCGGCGACCCGAGCGGCATCCGTCCGGACACCACCCTGAAGATGATGCTCCACGGCACGCCCGGCGCCCTCGACGCCGCGGCGCCCGAGGTACGCGCCGCCCTCCCGGACGCGGCACGCTCCATGGACACGTTCTGGGAGTTCGTGGCCCCGGACGCCCACAAATGGGCCGCGCTGCAGCACCTGCTAGACGGGCGGATCGACCCCGCGCACGTGCTCGGCATCGGCGACGGCGGCAACGACGTCCCGTGGCTGAGCCGCATCGGACACCCCGTCGCGATGGGCAACGCCCGCGACGAGGTCAAGGCGCTGGCCCGCCACCACACGCTCCACCACGCGGACGACGGCGCCGCGGTGGTCCTCGAAGAACTCGCCGCTCGACTCCCCCGCCCGCGACGCTGAAGGATCCCTCATGCCCTCCCCCCTGGACCTGTTCGCCCTGCCCGAGACCCTCCGCGACAGCGACCACGTGATCGCGACCTACGTGCTGGATCTGCCCGCCGAGGCCGACGCCCTCGCCCGCGCCACACGCTTCGCCGTGGGGCAGACGATCGGCACATGGCTTCCCGTTCCCGGGATCACCGACGACATGCGGGCGCGGCACGAGGCGCGGGTGGTGAGCGTCTACAGCCTGCCGCCCTCCGACACCACCCGCCTCGACGACCCCGCGCGCATCGGCTACGTCCTGCGCGTCGCGGTGCCCACCATCAACTTCGGCGCCTCGCTGCCGATGCTGCTGACCACGCTCCTCGGCAACGACTCCTCCACCTCGGTCGAGGCCAAGCTCGTCGACCTCGAGCTGCCGGAATCGTTCAGCGACCGCTTCGCCGGCCCGTCCTTCGGCGTCGAGGGGCTGCGCCGCCTCACCGGCGTGCACGATCGACCCCTTCTGCTGAACATGCTGAAGCCGTGCGCCGGAATGCCCCCGGAGGTCGCGCGCGAGGTGTTCTTCCAGACCGCGCTCGGCGGCATCGATCTCATCAAGGACGACGAACTCACCGCCGATCCGGAGTACTCCCCCGTCGTCGAGCGCGTCCGCCTGTTCATGCGCGCCGCACAGGAGGCCGCCCAGGAGACCGGCATCGAGACGATCTACGTCCCCAACGTGACCGATCGCCCCGATCGCATGCTCGACACCGCCCGTCGGGCCGTGGATGCCGGAGCCCGAGCCGTCATGGCGACCTACGCCACGGTCGGCTACGGCTCGCTGGAAGCGCTCGCCGAGACGGTCGACGTGCCCGTGCTGGCCCACTTCGCCGGCGCCGCCCCGTACTTCGAGGGACCGTCGACGGGCATGAGCGCTCCGCTCGCGATGGGCCTGCTCCCGCGCCTCGCCGGGGCCGATCTGGCGCTGGTCAGCACGCCGTACGGCGGTGCGACCATCCGCTCGCTGCCCTACCTGCGGACGGTTCACCAGATGCTGCTCCCCCGGCCGGGTCTCGCGCCGACGATGCCCGTCATCGGCGGCGGCGTCCACCCGGGAACCGTGGAGCGCTACGTCTCCGAGCTCGGCACCGACATCGTGCTCGGGGCCGGCGGCGCGATCCAGGGCCATCCCGGCGGAGCGGCCGCGGGCGTGCGCGCGATGCGCCGCGCGATCGACGCCGCCGTCGCCGGCACACCCGTGGAGGAGGCCGCGTCCGAGACGCCCGAACTCCGCGCCGCGATCGACGCGTGGGGCGTGCTCTGACCCACGGCGGTGTCTCCGCGGGGCCGGGACGACGGACGCGGGGGCGGCGCGACGCGCGTGCACCGGCCCGCCCCGCCCCGTCAGGCCGACCGCACCTCGGCGATCGTGGCGAGGAAGCCCGCGGCATCCACTCCGGCCCGTCCGAGGAAAACACCGTCCGGGATGCCGTGCGGCAGGGAGGCGGCGCGACCGGCGGCCGCGATGGCCGCGAACGTCCCCGGCCCGGCGCTCCCGCCGTAGATCACGCGCACGGGACCCGACCGCTCGGCCAGCAGCTCGCGCAGGCGCGCGATCACCCCGACGACGTGCGCGGGCGGGGCCGGTTCGGTGGCCCCGATGGCCCACGTGGGTTCGTAGGCCACCACGACGGGCGCGTCCGCGGGGATGCCGGCGAACGCCGCGTCCAGCTGCGGCCGGATGACACGTTCCAGGTCCACCCCGCGCTCGGGCTCGCCGACGATGAGGACCGGCGCGATGCCGGCCTCGGCGGCGGTGCGCGCCTTGGCCCCGAAGATCTCGGGCGTCTCCGCGAAGTACCGCACCCGCTCGGGGTGGCCGATCATCGCGACGCGGGCGCCGAGGCCCGCGAGGAGGTCGGCGTTGTCCTCGCCCGTGTAGGCACCGCTCGGGTAGGCCGAGACGTCCTGGGTGCCGACGACCACGCCCAGCGGGGCGAGCGCGTCGACGCCGCGCGTGAGGAGTGCGGCCGGCAGGCAGACGAAGACGCCCTCGCCGCGCTCCGGCGTGCGTTCGAGGCCTGCGCGCAGGGCGTCGAGCCAGGCGCCGGCCGTCTCACCGGTCAAGTAGCTCTTCGGGCTGCAGCCGACCATGGTCGCGGGCAGGGACATGAGACCTCCTCGTCCCTCCGGGCCGGCATCCACGCTCTCCCGAAGTTGTGTATCCTTGTATATACATCTTAGGTGCACCCGCGCCGCTCATGTCACCGTCAATGGAGAACGAGACATATGACCAGCTTCTCTCGCGCCGACGCCGCGCAGCTGACCGGCCGGACCTTCGACGTCCTCGTCGTGGGAGGAGGCATCAACGGTGTCGCGATCGCCCGCGACGCCGCCACCCGCGGACTGTCCGTCGCCCTCATCGAGCGCGGCGACCTCGCCGTGGGCACCTCGTCCTGGAACAGCCGCCTGATCCACGGCGGCCTCCGGTACCTCGAGCACGGCGAGATCCCCCTCGTGTACGAATCCCTTCACGATCGCGAATGCCTCTTCCGCATCGCGCCGCACCTGGTGACCCCGCTGCCCTTCGTCGTGCCGCTGTACGGCCACAACCACCTCCCCGGGTGGATGTTCCGGATCGGCCTGGTCATGTACGACATCCTGTCGCTGCGGAAGTCCGTCCCGGCCCACCGCTACCTGAGCCGCAAGGCCATCGACACCGAACTCCCCGGCCTCGACAAGGACCGCCTCTCCGGCGCGGTCCGCTACTACGACGGGCAGGTCACGTACCCCGAGCGCCTCGTCATCGAGACCGCCCTGTCGGCGGCCGACGCCGGCGCGGTCATCGGCACCTACATCGAGGCATCCGACATCCTGCGCGAGGGCACCCGCGTGGTCGGCGTCTCGGCGCGCGACCTCCTGACCGACGAGACCTTCGAGATCCGCGCGAGCGCCGTCGTCAACGCCGCCGGCCCCTGGGTTGACGAGCTCGGCCAGAAGCTCGGGATGCCGCGGCAGATCGGCGGCACGACGGGGACGCACTTCGTGGTCGATGCCTTCCCCGGCGCACCCGACGCCTGCATCTACTTCGAGGCGCGGTCGGACAACCGCGCGATCCTCGTGATCCCGTGGAACGGCCGGTACCTCATCGGCACCACCGACGACCGGTTCGACGGCGACCCGGGCGCCGTCCGCGGCACCGACGACGAGGTCGCCTACCTCCTCGCCGAGACCAACCTGCTCATCCCGACGGCGAACCTCACCGCCGACGACGTGCTCTTCACCTACACCGGCGTGCGCCCGCTGCCCTACCGACCCGGAGTCAAGGCCGGGAACATCCCGCGCAGCCACCTCATCCTCAGCCATGACGACGCTCCCGGTCTCGTGACGATCGTCGGGGGCAAGCTCACCCCGCACCTGAGCCTCGGGAAGCAGACGGTCGACAAGATCGCGCGCCACCTCGGGCGCACGCTGTCCCCCTCGCGGACGGCGCGGATGCCGCTCCCCGGGGCAGTGTCCGATCGCTGGTCGGGTGCGACCCAGGCGCGCCAGCGCCTGTCCGCCACTCTCCCGTGGGAGCCCGCGCTCGCCGAGCGACTCGTCGACGTGTACGGCGCCGGTGCGGCGGCCATCCGGGATCTCGCGGCGACGGATCCCCGCGCCGCCGAGGTGTTCGGCCACGGGCGCGGCGCCGTCGTCGCGGCCGAGGTGCTCCACGCGATCCGGGCCGAGGGCGCGGCGACCCTCGTCGACATCCTGCACCGGCGCACGCTCGTGGGACTGGAGCCCGCCCTGGGGACCGACGTCGAGCGACCCGTGGCCGAACTGGCCGCGCGCGAACTCGGCTGGGACCGGGCGCGGATCGCGGCGGAACTCGCCGCGCAGCGGACGTACATCGAGCGGCTGCAGGGCGGAGTCGCCCGTCCGCGCACCGCGGCCCCGACCACCGCAGAGACGAAGGGCTGAGTCCATGCCTCATTACGATCTGGTCATTCTTGGTGCGGGTCCCGGCGGGTACGTCGCAGCCGTGCGCGGCGCGCAGCTGGGGCTGTCGGTCGCGGTCATCGAAGAGAAGTACTGGGGCGGTGTGTGCCTGAACGTGGGCTGCATCCCCTCCAAGGCGCTGCTGCGCAACGCCGACCTCGCGCACACCTTCCACGCCAAGGCCGACCTGTTCGGCATCTCCGGCGACGTGCACTTCGACTTCGGCACCGCCTTCGACCGGTCCCGCTCGGTCGCGGCCGGTCACGTCAAGGGCATCCACTACCTGATGAAGAAGAACAAGGTCACCGAATACGAGGGCCGCGGTCACTTCACCGACGACCACACCCTCACCGTGACCAAGGCCGACGGGTCGACCGAGCAGGTCACCTTCGACAACGTCATCATCGCCACCGGCTCCACCGTCCGCCTCCTCCCCGGCGTCACCCTCAGCGAGAACGTCGTCACCTACGAGGAGCAGATCCTCACCCGCGAGCTGCCCTCCTCGATCGTCATCGTCGGCGCCGGCGCGATCGGCATGGAGTTCGCCTACGTCATGACGAACTACGGCGTGAAGGTCACGATCATCGAGTTCCTCGACCGCGCCCTCCCCAACGAAGACGCCGAGGTCTCCAAGGAGATCCAGAAGCAGTACAAGGGCTACGGCGTCGACATCCTCACCTCCACCAAGGTCGACTCCGTCACCGACCACGGCGACAAGGTCACCGTCACCTACACCGGCAAGGACGGCTCGCAGGGCTCCATCGACGCCGACCGCGTGCTCATGTCCATCGGCTTCGCCCCCAAGGTCGACGGGTTCGGCCTCGAGAACACCGGCGTGAAGCTCACCGAGCGCGGCGCGATCGACATCGACGACCACATGCGCACCAACGTCCCCCACATCTACGCCATCGGCGACGTCACCGCCAAGCTGCAGCTCGCTCACGTCGCCGAGGCCCAGGGCGTCGTCGCCGCCGAGACCATCGCGGGGGCCGAGACCCAGACCCTCGGCGACTACCGCAACATGCCCCGCGCCACCTTCTGCAACCCGCAGGTCGCCTCCTTCGGCCTCACCGAACAGCAGGCCCGCGATGCCGGACACGACATCAAGGTCGCGAAGTTCCCCTTCTCCGCCAACGGCAAGGCCAACGGCCTGGGCGAACCCGTCGGCTTCGTCAAACTCGTCGCCGACGCCGACACCCTCGAGCTCATCGGCGGCCACCTCATCGGCCCCGACGTCTCCGAGCTCCTCCCCGAACTCACCCTCGCCCAGAAGTGGGAGCTCACGGCCTGGGAGGCCGCGCGGAACGTCCACACGCATCCCACGCTGTCCGAGGCGCTCCAGGAGGCGTTCCACGGGCTGACCGGCCACATGATCAACGCCTGACGCGGCCACCAGTGTCGTCCGCGGGGTTCCCGCACACCTCGCAGAAGCCGAGACTGCACCCGCCTGACGAATTCACTGCACGCTGCGGTGGGGATGTCAGGCGGATGAAGTCTCGGCGCCAGGAAGGCCGGGCCTTGCCGCGGCCTACTCCCGCGCGCGGAGCGCGGCGACCTCGTCGTAGCGCGCGCGGATCGCGGGCCGGAAGTCCGGGTCGACGGCCCGGGCCGTCGCGACCGTCCAGTCCACCGGACCGCCGGCGAGCACCCCCGCGGCCTGGCGCGCGGCGCCGAGCGCGACGTATTCCCCCGCGGCCGGGACGACGATCTCGGCGTCGAACACCTGCGCCGCGATCCGCGCGACGGCCTCGTTCGCGGCGGCCCCACCGATGAGCAGCACGCGGCGCACCTCGACGCCCTGCGCCTGGATCGCCTCGAGCCCCACGGCCAGGCCGCTCAGCATCCCCTCGATCGCCGCGCGGGCGAAGTTCGGCCGGGTCGTGGATGCCAGGGTCAGGCCCGTCAGCGATGCCTGCGCGTGCGGCAGGTTGGGCGTGCGCTCCCCCTCGAACCACGGCACGAGCACCACGCCGTCGGCACCCGGCTCGGCCTGCAGCGCCAGCGCGCCCAGCTCGTCGTGCGAGACGCCCAGCAGACCGGCGAACGCGTCGAGCACCCGGGCGGCGTTGAGTGTCGCCACGAGCGGCAGGAATCGGCCCGTGGCATCCGCGAATCCGGCGACGGCACCGGAGGTGTCGCGGACGACATGATCGGTCACGGCGAAGACGGTGCCGGAGGTACCCAGCGACACCACGACATCGCCGACCCCCGCCCCCAGACCGAGCGCGGCACCGGCGTTGTCCCCGGCACCGGGCCCGACGAGCGCGCCGCCCGCGAGCGTCCCGGCGCTCTCCCACGGCTCGAGCACGCGCGGCAGCACCGCGTCGTGTCCCAGAGCGCGCACGAGCAGCTCGCGGTCGTAGCCGTCGGCTCCCCAGTACGCGGTGCCCGAGGCATCCGAACGGTCGGTCGTCAGCTCGGTGAAGTCGGCGTTGCCCGGACCGAAGCCGCGCAGGCGCCACGTGAGCCAGTCGTGCGGCAGCGCGACCGCGGCGACGCTCGCCGCGTTCTCGGGTTCGGCATCCCGCAGCCACCGGAGTTTCGTGGCGGTGAAGGATGCCACGGGCACGACGCCCGTGCGCTCGGCGTACGCCTCGGCCCCCACCTCGGCGATGAGGTCGGTCGCGGCCTGCGCCGAACGGGTGTCGTTCCACAGCAGCGCGTCGCGGATGACGCGCCCCTCCGCGTCGAGCGCGACCATGCCGTGCTGCTGGCCCGCGATCGACACCGCCGCGACATCGTCGAGGCCGCCCGCCTGCGCGATGGCATCCTGCAGCGCGATCCACCACGCCTCGGGATCGACCGATGTTCCAGCGGGGTGCGACGCGCGCCCCTCGCGGACCACCCGCCCGGTGTCGGCGTCGACCACGACGACCTTGCACGACTGCGTCGACGAATCGACTCCCATGACGAGCGCCATGCTCACTCCCTCTGTTCGCGCCGCAGCGGTGCGGCATCCCGTTCAGTGTCCAAGACACGCCGTCTCACGTGCGAGCGATGCGGCGTGTCTTGGACACTCGACGGAAAGAGGGGCCCGGATGCCGTGGCATCCAGGCCCCTCCCGGGATCAGCGTGCGCCGAGCAGGTGCTCGGTGGCGAGCTGCTGCAGACGGACGAAGCCGAAGCCCTTGCCGCCGAGGTACGCGTCGGTGTCGAAGTCCTCGTAGGCCGAGCGGTCCGCGAGCAGGTCGTCGTACGACTCGCCCTCGTTCAGGGTCGGCTGCGCGAGCTCGAGGACCTTCGCGGCCTCCAGCGCCTCCTGCACCTCGGGGTCGGCGCGGAAGGCTGCGGCCCGCTCCTTGAGCAGCAGGTAGGTGTTCATGTTCGCCGAGACCGAGTCCCACACGCCCGACTCGTCCTCGGTGCGCGAGGGCTTGTAGTCGAAGTGACGCGGGCCGTCGTAGGCGGGGACGCCGCCGGGGCCGCCGTTCTCCAGCAGGTCGACGAGCGCGAAGGCGTTGTGCAGGTCGCCGTGGCCGAAGACGAGGTCCTGGTCGTACTTGATGCCGCGCTGACCGTTGAGGTCGATGTGGAAGAGCTTGCCGTGGTAGAGCGCCTGGGCGATGCCGGCGGCGAAGTTCAGGCCGGCCATCTGCTCGTGCCCGACCTCGGGGTTGAGGCCCACGAGCTCCGGACGCTCGAGCGAGTCGATGAACGCGATCGCGTGACCGAGGGTCGGGAGCAGGATGTCACCGCGGGGCTCGTTGGGCTTCGGCTCGATGGCGAAGCGGATGTCGTAGCCCTTGTCGGTGACGTAGTCGCCGAGGAGGTTGACGGCCTCGCGGTAGCGCTCGAGCGCCTGGCGGATGTCCTTCGCGGAGTCGTACTCGGCGCCCTCGCGGCCGCCCCACATGACGAACGTCTTCGCACCGAGCTCGGCGGCGAGGTCGAGGTTGCGCAGCACCTTGCGGAGCGCGAAGCGGCGCACCTGGCGGTCGTTGGAGGTGAAGCCGCCGTCCTTGAAGACCGGGGCCGAGAAGAGGTTGGTGGTGACCATCGGGGTGATGATGCCCGTGGCATCCATCGCGCCCTTCAGGCGGTCGATCTGCGTCTGACGCTCGGCGTCGGTGGAGCCGAAGGCGAACAGGTCGTCGTCGTGGAACGTCAGGCCGTAGGCGCCGAGCTCGGCGAGCTTCTCGACGACGTGGACGACATCGAGCGGCTTGCGGGTGGGTCCGCCGAACGGGTCGGTGCCGTTGTAGCCGACGGTCCAGAGGCCGAACGAGAACTTGTCGTCACGGGTGGGGGTGGGCATTCCTGCTCCTTCGCATGGATGCGCACGGTGGTTCGCCGCCGCACGAGGTTTTGTTGGTCTTCACAACATATACCCCGGATGCCACGGCGTCCAGCCCCAGCGTCAGAGTCCGAGCGCTCCGTCCACCACGGCGAACACCTCGGGGTCCCACGTCAGCGCCCGCTCCCACGGGAGACCGAATCCCTCGGCGAAGAAGATGCTGTGCACGTGGTCGCGGAACGAGTGCCGGTCGACCTCGGGCAGCACCGCGGCGGGCACCTCGTCCGCGCGTCCGCTGGTCATCGACACGAGGCCGTCGTGCGGCCAGAGCTGCACCGGATCGGCCGCCACGGCGAAGTAGCCGGCGCCGATCGCGGTCACGGGGATGCCGTCGAGCACACCCGCCTGCGCGTCGCTCCAGCCGCGCAGGAATCGCCGCGACACCTCGGCCGCGGCGCCTTCGGAGTTGGCATCCGCGTACGGACGCGCCTCGGCGAAGATCTGCAGCGTCGCCGGGTCGCCGTGGGCGTCGGCCTCGGAGATCTCGCCGTCGAGCAGGTCGCCGAGCAC
The DNA here is from genome assembly GCF_030056775.1 of Microbacterium sp. IEGM 1404. NCBI lineage: Bacteria > Bacillati > Actinomycetota > Actinomycetes > Micrococcales > Microbacteriaceae > Microbacterium > Microbacterium sp. IEGM 1404. The sequence continues at coordinate 517,460 of NZ_JASHKP010000002.1, forward strand.
CGACCCGTCCCACGGGGTTCCGAGCGTCACGAGACGCTCGACCCGCGGACCGTCGCCGCCCAGCTCGCGGATCGCCGCGCGCGAGAACAGCCCGCCCATCGAGTGACCGACGAGCGCGACGCGGCCGACGCCCTCCTCGGCGGCGAGATGCCGGAGGAACCCTGCCAGCGCGACACCGGCGTCGTCGACGCGGCCGACGGCGTTGATCGTGACCTCGGCCGGCAGCACCACCGGCACGTCGGAGAAACCCTGCCATCCGGCATCCTCCCGCACCTCCCCCGCTCCGATGCGGGCGGGAGCCGTGAAGACGCGGATGCCACGGGCGAGGAAGTGCGCGCGGAGGGCGGTCATCGTGTTGCCCGCCGCGAGCCCGGTCGCTGCCGCGTGCTCGGGGTCGGTGTAGGGCGTGATGGCGGCTCCGCCGGAGACGAGGACGACGGCATCGGTCATGCGCTCAGGCTATCGAGCCGCGCATGTCCGTTGAGTGTCCAAGACACGCCGTACGCCCTGTGGTCGATGCGGCGTGTCTTGGACACTCGATCAACGCGCGTCAGTGCGGCAGCGCCTCTTCGATCGCGGAGACGACCTCGGGGGCGTCCGGCTGCGTGCGCGGGCTGAACCGGACGACGCGACCGTCGGGGAAGACGACGAACTTCTCGAAGTTCCACGAGATGCGGCCCTTCTTGCCCTCGGCATCCGGGGTCCGCGTGAGCTCCTGGTAGAGCGGGTGGGCGCTGCGCCCGTTGACCTTGACCTTCTCGGACATCGGGAAGGTCACGCCCCACGTCGCGGAGCAGTACTCGGCGATCTTCTCTTCGTCGCTGAGCTCCTGCAGGAACTGGTTGCTCGGGAAGCCGATCACCGTGAACCCGCGGTCGGCGTACTTCTTGTGCAGAGCTTCGAGCGCTTCGTACTGCGGCGCGAGGCCGCAGCGCGAGGCGACGTTGACGACGAGCGCCGCCTTGCCCTCGGTGAGGGCGCCGAAGGTGGTCTGCTCGCCACGGATGGTGGTGATCGGGATGCCGGACAGGTCCATGCTCCGATTTTGACACCGGGCGCTATGGGTGGGCTTCGATTCCCCATAAACACGATCCGCGCGCAGAAACGCGCTGTCGTCGCGTTTATGGCCGCGGATCGCGTTTATCGCGAACTCGACGGCGGGGGCGGCACGGCGGACGCTGGGGCGGCGGGGGCGGGCGCGCCGGGCGCACGGCGGATGCGGCGGATGCGGATGCTGCGGCAGCAGCACGAAGCCCACGCCGGGTCTGCGGCTCCGACGGGCGGAGCCGCCTCGCGTCGAGACCACGGAACGACGCCGCCCACCGCGGCGCCGCCCCGCGGCATCCGGGTCAGCGGCTGGAGTAGCCGCCGTCGATCGGCAGCGAGACGCCGGAGATCATGCCGGCGCCGTCGCTGAGGAGGAACACGATGGGGGCGGCGATGTCGTCTTCGGTGGCCCACTTGTGCAGAGGCATCGCCTCGAGGAACGGCCCCTCGATGTCGGGGCGACCCCAGTACCAGGCCGACATCGGCGTCATGACGACCGTGGGGTTCACGCTGTTGACCCGGATGCCGTAGCCGCCGAGTTCGAGGGCGGAGACGCGCGTGATGTTGTCGAGCGCCGCCTTCGAGGATCCGTACGAGATGTGCCCGGTGAGCGCGACGAGGCTGGCCTGGCTGGAGACGTTGACGATCGCGCCGCCCTTGCCGACGCGGATCATCTCGCGCGAGGCGTACTTGGTCACGAGCAGCGACCCGCGGGCGTTGATGCTCATGACCTTGTCGAACACGTCGATGTCGGTGTCCATCGGGGTCGCGATCTCGCCGCCCCAGCCACCGCAGTTGACGACGCCGTACAGGTCGCGCCCTTCGATCGCGGCGCGGATCTCCTCCTCGGATTCGAGGTCGAAGACGACGGGCTCGGCGCCGGTCTCGGCGGCGATCGCCTCGACGCTGTCGGCGGTGCGCCCGGCCGCGAGAACCGTTGCTCCGGCCGCGACGAGGTGGCGCACGGTCGCCCCGCCGATGCCGCCGCCGGCTCCGGTGACGAGGATGGTGCGGTCGGTGAATTCGGTCATGGGAAGCTCTTTCGCGGGTCCTGAGGGCGGGGACGACGTCGATGTCGTCGCGGCCCATGATAACCACAGAATCACGCGGATGACTTCGGTGTCATGACGAATTGATCACGGGTGTTGACACCGGTGTCACGGTGGGCTTACCGTAACCGGAGTTCGACCGGCGGCCACCCCCGCCGGACCGCTTCACCGGCGCAGCACCGAGACGTGCGACGTCGCCCGGAAGGACACAACGCCGTGACCCACACCTCGGAGAACGCCGCGCCGATCGCCGCCGCGACCGTGCACCTCGACGACCTCGTCGACCGTGCCCGCCAGCTCGTGGCCGCCGGCGAGCGTCGGGTTCTCGGTCTGTGCGGAACGCCGGGCGCGGGCAAGTCCACCGTCAGCGACGCCCTGCTCGCCGCCCTCGGCGCCGACGCGGTCCTGGTCGGCATGGACGGTTTCCATCTCGCCAACGACGAACTCGTGCGCCTCGGTCGCCGCGACCGCAAGGGCGCTCCCGACACGTTCGACGTCGACGGCTACGTCGCCCTGCTCGATCGCATCCGCACCGGACACGAGGTCTACGCGCCGCGCTTCGACCGCGGCCTCGAGGAGTCGATCGGCTCGGCGGTGCTCGTCGGCGCCGGCGTCCCCCTCGTCATCACCGAGGGCAATTACCTGCTGCACGACGAGAACGGCTGGGATGCCGTGGCATCCCGCCTCGACGAGGTCTGGTACCTCGACATCGACGCGCACGCCCGCCGCGAGCGTCTCGTCGCCCGCCGTCTCTCCTACGACCACCCCTACGACGAGGCCGTGGCCTGGGTCCGCGAGGTCGACGAGCGCAACGCCGCTGTCGTCGAACGCGGTCGCAGCCGGGCCGACCTCGTCGTCACCGTCGCCGACGGCCCCGCCGGGGGCGTCGGCCACCACGAAGGAGCATCCTCATGAGCACCACCACGGCTGTGCCCGTGCTGCAGGCGCGGGGTCTGTCGCGCCAGTTCGGATCCGTTCGGGCCCTCAACAACGTCGACTTCGAGGTCTACCCCGGCGAGGTCACGGCCCTCATCGGCGACAACGGTGCCGGCAAGTCGACCCTGGTCAAAGCCCTCTCGGGCAACCTCGCGGTCGACGAGGGCGAGATCCGTTTCGACGGGTCGCCGATCGACATGTCGAACCCGCAGGTCGCCTCCTCCCTCGGGATCGAGACGGTCTACCAGGACCTCGCTCTCGCGCCCCACCTCGACCCGGTGCAGAACATGTACCTCGGCCGCGAGATCCGTCGCCCCGGTCTCGCCGGAGCCTTGGGCTTCATGAAGACCAAGGACATGGCGCTCGCCTCGCGCGCCGCCTTCGACGAGCTCGGCGCGACCGTGCGCTCCCTCACGTCGCCCGTGGGCGAGATGTCGGGCGGGCAGCGGCAGGCGATCGCGATCGCCCGGGCCGTGCACTGGGCCTCGCGGGTGGTCTTCCTTGACGAGCCCACCGCCGCCCTGGGCGTACGACAGACCAAGAACGTGCTCGAGACCATCCGCCGCGTGCGCGACAAGGGCATCGCCGTGGTCTTCATCTCGCACTCGATGCCCCACGTCATCGACGTGTCGGACCGCATCCAGGTGCTGCGCCTGGGCACGCGCGTCGCGAACATCCAGGCCGCGGACACCTCCATGGAAGAACTCGTCGGGCTCATGACCGGCGCCGTCACGAAGGACGACCAGAAGTGAGCGTCAAGACCCCTCCCACCGAGACCGTCGCCATCGGCACCCTCGACAACCAGAAGACCCACCCGGTGCGCGCGATCCTGCGCACCCAGGCTTTCCAGATCCTGCTGGTGCTGCTGGCGATCATCATCGTCTTCAGCATCATCGCGCCGGACTCGTTCGCGCAGTGGACCAACTTCCGCCTGATCATCCAGAACGCCTCGATCCTCGCCGTCCTCGCGGTCGGCATGACCTACGTCATCATCACCGCCGGCATCGACCTCTCGGTGGGATCGGTCCTGGTGTTCTCGGGTGTCGTCGCGGCCATCGTCATGCGGGCGATGGGCGGCGAGGGCTGGGGCGTCGCGATCGTCGGCATCCTGGTCGCCATCCTGAGCGGCGTGTGCTGGGGGCTCCTGAACGGCTTCCTCATCGCGAAGGCGAAGATCCCGCCGCTGATCGTGACGCTGGGGTCGCTGGGCATGGCGCTGGGGCTCGCGCAGATCCTCACCGGCGGTGTCGACATCCGCGACGTCCCCACCGTGCTGACCGTCTCGATCGGATACGGAAACGTCTTCGGCAGCGTGCCGATCATCAGCGTCATCGCGCTCGTGGTCGTCGTCATCGGCGCGATCGTGCTGCACTACACCCGCTTCGGCCTCTACACGCTGGCCGTCGGATCGAGCGAGATCGCCGCCCGTCGCGTCGGCGTCAAGGTCGACGCGCAGCTGATCAAGATCTACACGATCTCCGGTGCCCTGGCCGGGCTCGGCGGCATCCTGTCGCTCTCGCAGTTCTCCACGACCGCGATCGCGGGCCAGTCGCAGACCAACCTCAACGTCATCGCGGCCGTGGTCATCGGCGGGACCTCCCTCTTCGGCGGCGTCGGCACGATCATGGGCACCGTCGTGGGCCTGTTCATCCCCGCGGTCCTGCAGAACGGCTTCGTCATCACCGGCGTGCAGCCCTTCTGGCAGCAGGTGGCGGTCGGCGCGGTGCTGATCACGGCGGTCTACGTCGACCAGGTGCGCCGCACCGCCGCGACCCGCGGCAACTCGCAGACCCTCTGGCGCAAGTTCCTCAGCGGAGGTCGGCGCGGCTGAGCCGCGGCGGCATCCCTTCCTCACAAACCCTCCAACCCGACAACAAGAACGGTGATCACAATGAAGTGGAACAAGAAGGCGACCGCACTGGCGGTCTTCGGCATGGCAGCGACCCTGACCCTCGCGGGATGTTCCGGCGGGACCGCCTCGGGCGGTGCGTCCGGCGGATCCGACGGCGGCTACAAGATCGCGTTCGTGCAGGGCGTGGCGGGAGATGAGTTCTACATCTCGATGCAGTGCGGCATCCAGGCCGCGGCCGAGAAGGAAGGCGCCACCGTCACCACCCAGGGCCCGGAGAAGTTCGACCCGACCCTGCAGAAGCCCATCGTCGACGCCGTCGTCGCCTCAAAGCCCGACGCGCTGCTGATCGCCCCCACCGACGTGTCCGCGATGCAGGCCCCCATCGACGCGGCCATCGCCGCGGGCATCAAGGTCGTCCTCGTCGACACCACCCTGGACGACCCCTCCGGTGTCGTCTCGCAGATCTCCAGTGACAACGAAGGCGGCGGAGCCGCCGCGTTCGAAGCGATCCAGAAGGCCAACCCGGACGGCGGCAAGGTCCTCGTCGTCTCCACCGACCCCGGCGTGTCCACCACCGACGCCCGCGCGAAGGGCTTCGAAGACGCCGTCGCCAAGGACTCCAAGTTCGAATCCGTCGGCGTGCAGTACTCCCACAACGAACCCTCCACCGCCGCCGAGATCGTCACCGCCGCGCTGCAGAAGGACCCCGACATCGTCGGCATCTTCGCCGCCAACCTCTTCGCCGCCGAAGGCTCCGCCACCGGCGTCCAGCAGGCCGGCAAGCAAGGCGCCGTCACCATCGTCGGCTTCGACGCCGGCCCCGCCCAGGTCAAGGCCCTCGAAGCCGGCACCGTCCAAGCCCTCGTCGCCCAAGAACCCGCCACCATCGGCTCCGACGGCGTCACCCAGGCCATCGCCGCCCTCAAGGGCGACGCCACCGAAGCGAAGATCCAGACCGGCTTCACCATACTCACCAAAGACAACATCACCACCGACGGCAAGGACGCGGTCTACAAGTCCTCCTGCTGACCACCCCCGGATGCCGGGACCCCCACGCACGCGCGAAAGGGCCCCGGCATCCACCCCCCTCCCTCACCCGCGTGAGGAGTCAGAAACTGTCGCCACAGGGCATCCCCGGCGACAGAAAACGACCCCTCACGCACACGCCCTCGCCCCCGTACACGGAGCCCCGCATGACCGAACTCACCACCGCCGCCCTCGCCACCCTCGCGGCGGATGTCTCCGTACCGACGTACGACCGCGCCGCGGTGCGCCGGCGCGTCGTGCACTTCGGCGTCGGCGGGTTCCACCGGGCGCACGAGGCGATGTACCTCGACCGACTGCTCGAAGACGGCCACGGCGACTGGGGCCTGTGCGGCGTCGGCGTGCTGTCTTTCGACGCCGCGATGCGCGACGCGCTCGACGCGCAGGACGGCCTCTACACACTCGTCACCACCGCTCCCGACGGCTCGTCCAAAGCCCGCGTCGTCGGCTCGATCGTGGACTACCTCTTCGTCCCCGACGGCCCCGAGGCCGTGATCGCCACGCTCGCCGACCCCGACACCGCCATCGTCTCTCTCACCATCACCGAGGGCGGCTACGGCATCGACGACGCGACCGGGACCTACGCGCCGCGTGACGAAGCGACCCTCGCCGACCTCGACGGGGCCACCCCGCCCCGCAGCGTCATGGGGCTCCTCGCCGAGGGAGTGCGCCGGCGCCGGGATGCCGGCATCCCCGCCTTCACGGTGATGTCGTGCGACAACATCCAGGGCAACGGCCACGTCGCACGCGCGGCGCTCCTCGGCTTCGCGGAGCGGCGCGACGCGGCGCTCGCCGGGTGGATCGCCGAGAACGTGTCGTTCCCGAACTCCATGGTCGACCGCATCACCCCCGTCACCACCGACGAGACGCGCGCCGCCGTCGCCGAGGAGTTCGGCATCGACGACCGGTGGCCGGTGCGGTCGGAGTCCTTCGTGCAGTGGGTGCTCGAGGATGCCTTCCCGCTCGGCCGCCCGCCGTTCGAGCGGGCCGGAGTGCAGCTGGTCGACGATGTCGAGCCGTACGAACTCATGAAGCTGCGCCTGCTCAACGCCTCGCACCAGGCGATGAGCTACCTCGGCATCCTGTCGGGGGCCCACTACGTCCACGAGGTGTGCACCGACGAGCTGTTCGTCGCGTTCCTGAAGGGGTACATGCACGACGAGGCCATCCCGACGCTGCGCCCGGTACCGGGGATCGACCTCGACGCCTACTGCGACCAGCTGATCGCGCGGTTCAGCAGCGAAGCGATCCGCGACACGCTCGCGCGCCAGGTGGTGGACGGGTCCGACCGGCTCCCCAAGTTCCTGCTCCCCGTGGTGCGCGAGCAGCTCTCCACCGGCGGGCGCATCGACCACGCCGCCCTCGTGCTCGCGGCGTGGAGCGTCTTCCTCGAAGGCCGCACGGAGACGGGTGAGGAGACCCCCGCGGTGGACAGTCGTCTCGACGAACTGCGCGCGATCGTGGCCCACGACCCGGCGGCGCTGCTCGACTACGCGCCCGTCTTCGGCGATCTCGGGCAGGACGCGCGCCTGCGCACGGCGTATCTCGCCGCACGCGCGACGTTGGCCGAGCGCGGCGCGCGGGGCGCGATCGCCGAGATCACCGGCGGCTGAGGGCGACTCGCCGGCGCTGCCGCGGGGCCTCGACCCGGCGTCGAGCGTCGCTCACCGTCCCGGCAGACGCCCCAAGAACCCGGCGATCGCGGCACGGAACCGCTCCGGCTCCTGGTTGGCCTCGTTGCAGTGACCCGTCGCGTCGAACGCGACCAGCTCGGCATCCGGATGCCGTGCCACGTAGGCCACCGATCCCGAGAACGGCACCACGGGGTCGGTGCGGGCGTGCACGATGAGGGTCGGCAGGCGCGGCCCCGGTCGCCCCTCCCCCACCCAGGTCAGCGCTCGGGCGTCGACCGATTCGATGAGGCCGAGGGCACGGGCGCCGATCCGGCTGCGCAGAACGCGCATCGACGACGAGGCGATGGAGCGCGGGAGGCGCGCCCGGGTGACGGCGTTCTCGACCACCCGCGTCCAGTCCAGTGCCGGAGCGATCAGCACGAGACCCGTCACCGCCGCGCGATGCGTCGACCGTTCGACCGCGAGCATGGCGATCGTGCCGCCCATCGACCACGCGACCAGCACGATCTCGCGCGCGCCCCTCCCGATCGCGTAGGCGATGGCGTCGTCGACGTCACGCCACTCGCGCGTCCCGAGACTCGAGGGCAGGCTGTCGGCGGGCGCGCACTCGTCGTCACCGGCGTACGACACCACCAGAGACATCCACCCGGAATCGGTCGTCGCGGGCGCCGATCGCAGTGCGCCGTGGCGACTGGACCGCAGGCCGTGCACATGGATCGTCCACCGCCCGTCGGCCGCCGCGGGGTCACCGATCTCCCACGCGTCCGCGGTCCCGCCGCGCCGCAGCGGCACGGAGACGTGCCGCGTGGGCCCGACGTCCTCGGGGGCGTCGATGTTCTGCGTCGTCCACGCGGCGATGGAGACGCCGTCGCGCAGATCGTCGGGCCGGGCGAGGACCGACCGCACGACGCGATCACCGTCTCGGCGCACCACCTCGCCGACCATGACGTGCGTGCCGTCGTCGAGCCGAAGGCCGTAGGTGCCGGGCTCGAGACTCTCCACCGTCGTGGGGACGGAGACCGTGTCGCCCACGATCGTGACCGGCGCGAACACCTTCGGCGCCCGCGGCGCCACGAGACGGCGTGCCACGTATCCGGCGACGGCGGTGTGCACGACCGCGACGGCGGCCGCGGCGAGGCCGAGGCCGATCAGGACCGCACGCACCACTTTCAGACTCCCTCTCTCGGCGGACCCCGGAATGCCCATCCGGCGCCCCTGTCGACCGTAGCCGCCCGCGAGGACCGGATCAGAGTCCGCAGGACTCCCGCTCGATGAGCGAGACGTCGATGACGGTGACGTCTTCGAGCCCCGGCCCCCCACCGGGCTGGAGCCGCGCGAAGATGCGTTCCGCGGCGAGTGCGCCGATGCGGCGCGGGTCCTGGTCGATGACGGTGACCGAGGGCGTGAGCGTGTCGGCCATCGGGAAGTCACCGAAGCCCACGAAGGGCATCGGCCGCCCGCGGAGCACGTGGGCGAGGGCCATCGACGAACGCGCGTTCGCCGAGAAGAGGGCCGTGGGCGGATCGGTGAGGGTGCGAAGGCCGTCGACAGCGGATGCCGCCGACGCACGGTCCGAGACGCGAGAGACGACGAGTCCCTCGTCGACGGCGACGCCGGCCTCATGCAACGCGCGGCGCCAGCCTTCGACGCGGTTGGTCTCGGTGGACAGGTGCACCATGTCGCCGACGTACGCGATGCGCCGGTGTCCGTGCGAGAGCAGGTGGGTGGTCGCCAGGTGCGCACCGGCCTCGTCGTTCTCGGTGAACGTGTCGGTGGACAACCCCACGGGCGCGCGGTCGACGAAGACGATGGGGGTGTGGCCGCGCCAGCGTTCGAGCCACGAGTGGTCGGTGCCGACGGGCGCGATGACGAGACCGGTCAGCTGCCGGCCCAGGAGCGACTCCAATGCCGGGCGCTCGTCATCCGGGTCCTCGCCCAGGCTCGTCACGAGCGTCGAGAGCCCGCGACGCCGTGCGGTGTCCTCGACCGCTCGGGCGATCGCGGCGAAGAACGGATCGACGACGTCGGGAACGGCCACCCCGATGACCGAGGCCCGCCCGGCGCGGAAGGTGGTCGCCAGGGCGTTGGGGACGTAGTTGAGCTCGCGCATCGCGGCCTCGACGAGCGCGCGGGTGTCGGGAAGCACGTGGGGGTCGTCGTTGAACACGCGCGACACGGTCTTGGTGCTCACCCCGGCCCGCTGGGCGACGTCACGCATCGTGGTCACGAGACACCTCCGGGGTGTGGGCGGGTGAAGGCTTCGACTGGCAACCCTATCCGGCACGCGCCGGTGCCCTTCCCGACCGCGACGCGCGACGAAACCGCCGATTGCGACGCGGGAGCCGATCCCGCCCGCCGGACAGGTCGGCCCGCTTCCCCCGCGTGCACCCGCGGGGGAACGGCCGCATGCCGGGCGGGCGGGATCACCTCAGCGGCCGTCGACGGCGTCGGCGAGCTCGCGCAGGCGCGGCAGGGCGCGGCCCGAGAGCAGCTCCTCGCGACGGTCGGCGTCGATGGAGAGACTGTCCTTCCACAGCGACCGGCCGGCCATCGCACCCGAGGCGCCGTGGGCGACGGCGGTGCGCACCTGCGCGATGAAGGTCTCGTGGTCGACGCCGGCGGAGAGCACGGCCCACGGCACGCCCTGGGCGGCCGCGGTCACGCGCGCGCTCGCCTCGGCCGAACCGGGGTACTGCAGCTTGAGGATCTTCGCGCCGCACGCCACGGCCAGGGCTGCGCCGTCGACGACGAGGTCGGCGAACTTCTCCTTGTACTCCTCGTCGCTCTCCCCCTCGAGCTGGTAGGTCAGCAGCTCGACGATGAGGAGCAGCCCTTCCTCGTCGCACGCCTTCACCAGGTCGCGGATCTCGTGCGCGACGCGAGAGTCGGCATCCTGCTTGTCGGGGCGGGTGTACCAGAGCATCTTGGCCACGTCGGCGCCCTGCTCGCGGATGGAGTGCGGCGTGGTGCCGGGGACGTAGCGCGTGTACTTGAGGCCGTCGACCGTCTCGGCACCCGAGGCGTCGAGACCGACGACGAGGGCGGTGTCGCGGGCGAGCACGCCGTCGTCGACGATCTGCGGGAGGGCGACCTCGGGGTCGAGCAGGATCGCGGGGGCGTGGTTCGCGAGGTGGCGCACGAGGTCGGCCTTCACCTCGGCGAGCTCCTCGCGGGTGATCGCGTCGGAGCCGTTCGGGGCGTCCTTGATGGCGGCCTTCATGCCGTTGCGCTGATCGGCGGCGACGATGAGCATGTGGCCGTCGGGGGTGCTGATGGACTGGAGCGCGCGGCGCTCGAGGGTGGTGAGTTCGTTCATGATCTTCTCTTCTCTGGGGTTCTCGCGCGCGGGTGGGCGCGGGTGTTCAGGAGGGGACGGATGCCGAGACGAGGCGTCGCGCCATGTCGGCGGCTCCCCACGCGACGTCCTGTTCGCGGGTGGACAGGGTGGGGTTCGGGAGCACCTCGGCGCGGGCGCGGCGGACGGAGGCCATGCCCGCCCAGCCGCCGGTGAGGGTGGAGTGGGTGGCGGGGGCGACCTCGCGGTCCATCGCGGCGATGAGGGCGGCGATCTCGTCGTTGCTGTGCCGCAGCACCGCCCCGAAGATCTCGGCGGGGCTCGCCTCGGTGTGCAGCGTCAGACGCAGCACGCCGTCGTCGTTGCGGGCACCGGTGACCTCGATCGCGCCGGCCGGGAGCCCGCCCTCGGAGGGAAGGGCCATCACCGCGGCGTCCAGGGCATCGCGTCCGGCGCGATCGCTGATCCCCGCGGCGTGCAGCGCCCGGCGCAGCAGCAGCCCGGTCTTCACTCCGGCGACGAGCACGTGCTTGCCGGGCACGACGTGGCGCACCTCGTTGATGAGGGCCTCGGCGAGCCGCCGGCGAGCGGCGAAGCCGAGGGGGCGGTCGAGCACCCGCAGCAGCACCTCGGCCGTGCCGAGCGAGACGTGGTATCCGTCGGCATCCAGGGTGCCGTTGGCCTGGGCTGCGACGAGGTGGTCGTGCCCTGCGACCGTGAGCGCGGCGCCCGCGACACGGGGTCCGAAGGCGCCGGATGCCGTCCCCCAGGGCAGTCCGCCACCCCGCAGCGGCGGCAGCAGAGCGTCGTCGACGCCCAGAGCGTCGAGCATCGCGGGCCAGGCCGCGCCGGAGTCCTGGTCGATGAGACCGGTGCGCGAGGCGAGCGAGAGCTCGAGCGCCACGTCGCCGCCGAGGGCCGCGACGACGAACTCGGGGAGGTCGAGCCAGCGGAGCCCCACGAGGTCGGTGCCCTGGTCGCGCAGCCACGCGAGCTTCGCGACGCTCACCTGAGCGCCGAGCGGCAGGCCCGTGCGGCCGGCGAACTCGTCGCGCACCTCGGCGGGGAAGGCGGCGATCTGCTCCCACCCGCGCGGGTCGAACCAGGCGAAGCCGGGGGCTGCGGCCCGGCCGTCGGCGTCGATCAGGATGCCGGTCTCGCCCATGCCCGCGACGGCCAACGACGTCAGCGGCTCCGAGGTGAGAGCAGCCAGGTCGGCATCCACGAGGTCGATCAGCGTCCGGACGGCGGTGAGGAGATCGTCGGCGTCGAGGTCGGTGGTTCCGCCCGGGCCGACACGCCACGGCGTCGGCACCTGCGCTCCGGCGATCTCTGCGCCGGCGTCGTCGATCACGAGCATCTTGATGCCCGTGCTGCCGAGGTCGATGCCCGCGTGGAGGCGCGACGCAGCCGGAATCATGTCACCGGTGTCTCGCATGAGCGGCCGTCCTTTCCGGAACTTCCTCGAGTCCCGGAATTTCAAGCATGACACCGGTGACTTGCTACGTCTATGGTGGAGGTATGCCGTCGTCGTGTCAAATGCCCGATCCGCTCGCCGTCGTCGTCGCCGGTCCCGCCGGAAGCGGCAAGAGCACGCTGGGCCGGGCGATCGCCGCGCGGCTGCGCGCTCCGCTCGTCGACCTCGACAGCGTCACGACGCCGCTGCTCGAAGCGCTCCCGGCCGACGCCCTCGGCGGACACTGGCTCACCTCGTCCCACGCCGCGGCGATCCGCTCCGGTCGATACGCGGCACTACGCGCGACGGCATCCGACGCACTCTCCACCGCGGGCAGCGTCGTCGTCGTCGCGCCCTTCACCGCGGAGCTGTCGGGCGGCGACGACTGGCACGCCCTGCGCGACGCGCTGCGCCCCGCCGAGCCCGTGGTGATCCGGGTCGACGGCGATCCCGCCGTGCTCGCGTCTCGGCGCCACGCGCGCGGCGCCGCGCGGGACGTGCACCGTCCCGACACCCCCGCCGTCGCGCCCGCGATCCCCGTGATCGCCGTGGATTCCGAGCTCACGACCGCCCAGCAGCTCGCCCGTGTGCTCCCCGCACTCGGTCTGAGGCGCCCGGTCGACCGCGATGCCGCGGTCTTCGCGCGCGAGTTCGACGCGGTGCTGTTCGACCTCGACGGCACGCTCGTCGACTCCACGGCATCCGTCGTGCGTTCCTGGCGCCGCTTCGCCGAACACTTCGACGTGTCGATGGAGGCTCTGCACGCCAACCACGGCCAGCCCGCGCGCACGCTCGTGGGCCATCTCCTGCCCGCCGATCGGCACGCCGAAGCGCTCGCGCACGTGACCGATCTCGAGGTGGCGGATGCGGTGGGCCTGCGGCCGATCCGCGGCGCGGCGGAGTTCTTCGCGTCGGTGCCGCCCGAGCACCGCGCCATCGTGACCTCCGGCTCGGTGCCGATCGCCACCGCGCGCCTGGCGGCGGCGGGCTACGAGCGTCCCGCGGTGTTCGTCACCGTCGATGACGTCGTGAACGGCAAGCCCGACCCGGAGCCGTTCCTCCTCGCCGCCGAGCGCCTGGGCGTCGACCCGGCGCGCTGCCTCGTCGTCGAGGACGCCCCGGCCGGCATCGCCGCGGCCCGCGCCGCGGGGTGCGCGGTGATCGCCCTCACCGGCACGACCGCCGAGGAGGAGTTGGCCGCCGACCTGGTGGTGGACGGTCTGGATGCCGTGCGACTCGAGCTCACGCCGGCGGGGGCCCTGCGGCTGGTGCCGGCCTGACCCGGGAGTCGCGCGCGATGCTCCGCCGCCGGCGCCCGATCTTCACGCGCGACCGGCTCAGCCGTCGCCCGGGTGCGGAGCGAGTCGAGTGAGTCGCGTGCGGCCGGGCACGCGAGCGTAGTCGACCAGGTACACGCGCTGTCCGGGCCGGAGGCGCTCGATGAGATCGGTCAGCGGAACACCTGACACGAAGTCGTCCTCACTGACTGACTGCGGGTCGTGGTCGGCCACGAGGAACACGGGCGCGCATTCGATGCCCTCGATCGCGTGAATCCTCGCCATGAGAGCAGTCTGAAGCCCGCACCGGCACCGGCACCACCCCGCCACCGGAGGCAGATGCGGTCGGCTACCGCGTCGCCCGCTCCAGAAGCTCCAGCACGTGCACGTACGACTCCCCCGTCGCCTTCGTCATCCCCAGCTCGCACGTGCGGTTGCACGACGCGTGCGCATCGGCTTTCCACCCGACGACCTCCGCGGCCTCGGGAGCGGTCGCCGCCTCGGTCAGCTCGGGATGCAGCATCCCACGGTCGCCCGCGTAAGCGCAGCAGCCCCACGCGTCGGGCACGCGCACCTCGCTCGCCACGGCCTCCCCCACCAGCCGCAGCGCCGGGTCGATGCCCAACTGCGTCGACGAGCACGTCGGGTGCAGCGCGAGCAGCTCTGCCACCGGTGTCGGCGTGAGGCGCGGAAGAAGAGCGGATGCCGCGAAGGCCACGGCATCCATCACCGTCACGCCCTCGTCGCGCAGCGTCGCCGCGAACCCCTCGGTGCAGCTCGACGCGTCGCACACGACCGGGAGGGCGCCGTCGCGCGAGGCCGCGCGCACCGCGGCGCGGACCCGCTCCGACATCGTGGCGTGCCCCTTCGCGTACCCCTTCGACGACCACGGCGTGCCACAGCACAGCGCGTCGATCCCGTCGGGCACCACCGCCGCGACCCCGGCCCGCTCGAGCAGGCGCGTGAACGCAGCGGTCGCACCGATCCCGTCGGCGGGCCCGAACATGCTGCCCACGCACGCGGGCAGGAACACCGCCACCGGCTCGACGCCCGGCGCACCGACCCGCGAACCGAGCGACCGACGAGACGGTCCGCCGCCCGGCAGCTCCGCGGCGTATCGCGGCACCGTGTCGGTTCCGAGCACCGCGCGGGCGGCATCCGTCACCGCGCGCACGGCAGGCGTGGGCAGAGCCGACGCCACGCTCAGGGCGGCGGCTCCCGCCCGCGTCACCGCTCCCCATCCCGTCGCCGCGGCGGACCAGCCCGCGGCGAGCACGGGGTTGGCGTCCTCGCGGCGGAAACGCTTCATCAGCGTCCCGGTGTTGATGAGCACGGGGCACGCGGTCTGGCACATGCCGTCGACGGCGCAGGTCTGCACGCCGTCGTAGTCGTAGTCCTTCGCCAGCTCCGCGACGAGGGCCCCGTCGCCGCGCTCGCGGGCGGCGGCCGAGGCGCGCCGCACGACGATGCGCTGCCGCGGGGTGAGCGTGATCGAGCGGCTCGGGCACACCGGTTCGCAGTACCCGCACTCCACGCACCGATCGGCCTCGGGCTCGATCGACACCGGCGTCTTGAGGTTCTGCATGTGCGCGGTCGGGTCGTCGTCGATGATCACGCCCGGATTCAGGATGCCGCTCGGGTCGAGCAGACGCTTCAGCTCGACCATCACGTCGTACAGTTCGTCGCCGTACTGCCGCCGCACGTACGGCGCCATCGCGCGACCCGTGCCGTGCTCGGCCTTGAGGTTGCCGCCGGCGTCCAGCACCAGGTCGACCATCGCGTCAGTGAAGCCCTCGAACCGGCCGAGCGCCCGCGCCCCCTCCAAGCGGTCGGTGAGCATGAAGTGGATGTTGCCGTCCTTGGCGTGGCCGAAGATCACACTGTCGGTGTAACCGAAGCGCCCGAACAGCTGCTGCAGGCCCTCGCACGTGTCGGCGAGGCGCTCGACGGGAACGACCACGTCTTCCAGCAGCGCGGTGGTCCCCGAGGGACGCGCGCCGGCGACCGAGGCGTAGAGGCCCTTGCGGAACTTCCAGGCCGCCGCCCGATCGGCCGCGTCGCTCGAGAAGACGACGGGGTCCAGCAGCGGCTGCTCCGCGAGAACGCGCACCCCGGCGTCCGCGAGGTCTCGCAGCGCGAAGACGTCGTCCGCGTGGTACTCGACGAGCAGCGCCGCCTGGGTCGTGGCCTCGAAGCCGTGGATGGCGGCGGGAGTCCCGGCCAGACGCTGTCCGACGCGGAGGGAGGTGGCATCCATCAGCTCCAGCGTCGCCGCGCCCGTCGCCACCAGCGCCGGCAGCGACCGCGTGGCCGCGTCGAGCGTCGGGAACACCGCGAGCGTCGTCGCGATCGCGGGACGGATCGGCACGGTGCGGAAGGTCGCCTCGGCGACGAACGCGAGCGTGCCCTCGGAGCCGACGACCAGGTGCGCGAGGAGCGCTGCGGGGGTGTCGAAGTCGAGGAACGCGTTGAGGGCGTACCCCATGGTGTTCTTCATCGCGAACTGGCGCTCGATGAGCGCGACGCTCGCGGCATCGCCCACGACCCGCTCGCGCAGGCGCATGAGCCCCTCCACCAACGCCGGCTCCCGCTCGTGCAGCAGGCGATCGGCGTCCGGGGCGGCCGTGTCGATGACGGTTCCGGATGCCAGCACCAGCACGAGACCGTCGAGCGTGCGGTACGAGTTCTCCACCGTCCCGCAGGCCATGCCGCTGGAGTTGTTCGCCACGACGCCGCCGATGGTGCACGCGGCCTCGCTCGCCGGGTCGGGGCCGAGACGATGCCCGTGCCGGAGCAGCCGCGCGTTGACCTGCCGCACGGTCGCGCCGGGCTGCGAGCGCACGCGCCGCCCGCCGTCGAGCACCTCGATGCGCCCGAACCCCTGGCGCACGTCGACGAGCAGTCCGTCGCCCGACGACTGCCCCGACAGGCTCGTGCCGCCCGAGCGGAAGGTGACCGGGGTGCGGGATACCGTGGCCGCGCGCAGGATCGCGCCGACCTCGGCCGCGTCCGCGGCGACGATCACGGCAGCGGGGGTGAGCAGGTAGTGCGAGGCGTCGTTGGCATAGGCGACACGGTCGATCGCCCGGGTGCGGATGCGCGAGGGGTCCGAGACCGCCGCGGCGATCGCGGGGGCGAGGTCGGTCGCGGCGACGGTCATGCCGGCTCCTTCGGACTCAGCGGACGACGCACGACGAGAGGGCTCGCTCACGCCTCGCCCTCCGGTGTCAGGACGCGGTCGAGGTCGGGGTCGGTCTCCACCCGGGTCCGGATGCCGTGCGGCGGCCCCGAGACGAGAGTCGACGCGTGCGCGACGGCGTGCGCTCCCCACTCCGCGGCCGACGCGGCGGCGACCGCGAGCGGGTCAGCTCCGGCGGCAGACGCGGCGGGCGTGCGCGAAAGGCCGAGGAGGAACCCCGCGAGAGCGGCATCCCCCGCTCCGGCGGTGTTGGCGACGTAGGGGGCCTCGGAGCACGCGAACACCGCGCGCTCGGCGGTGACGGCGACGAGTCCGTCGGCCCCGAGGCTCGCGAGGACCGTGTCGACGCCTCGCGCGACGATCTCGCGCGCCGCGGCGACGACGTCGCCGAGGGTGTGGAGCGGCCGCCCCACCGCCGCCGCCAGCTCCTCGGCGTTCGGGGTGAGCAGGTCGATGCCGGCGGGGTCGGCCAGGACGGCGTCGAGGGCGGCGCCGCTGGTGTCGAGGGCGACGCGCGCCCCGACCTCGCGCGCCAGGGCCCGCACGATGCCCAGGTCGATGAGGTCGGCGGTCCCCGCGAGCTGCGGCAGGCTCCCCGAGATGACGAGCCACGACGCACCGCGCGCCGCGAGCTCCCGACGGAGCATCTCGACGGTGGCCTCCCAGGCCTCGGTCGTCAGCGGCGGGGTCGGCGCGTTGACCTTCGTCGTGATCCCCTCGGCGTCGATGATCGACGTGTTCACGCGGGTCGCTCCGGGCACCTCGACGATGCGCAGCAGAGGAGCGGTGAGACCGCACCGGGCGAAGCGCACGTCGTCGGCGCCGAGCACGACCACCGCGACGGCGTCGGCCCCGCCGGCGGCCAGCGCCGCCGCGACGTTCACGCCCTTGCCGCTGACCTCCCGCGTGTAGCTGTCGGCGCGGGCGAAGGTGCCGCGGCGCAGCGCACCGACCCGGTAGGTCGCGTCGATCGCGCCCGCGGCGGTGAGGGTGACGAACCCGCTCATGCGCGCACTCCCGCGATGTCGGGCGTCTGCACGCTCCGGCCCGTGATCACGTCGAGCAGGCGGTGCACTTCCGCGGCGACCGCGGCGCGGCCGGGGGTGAGCCAGCGGCGGGGGTCGATGGCATCCGGATCCCGCTCGAGCTCGTCGCGCACGGCCGCCGTCAGCACGGTGTTGAGGTGCGTGCCGATGTTGATCTTGCGCATCCCGGCGCGCACGGCCCCGTCGATCCCGGCGTCGGCGACCCCGCTGGACCCGTGCAGCACGAGCGGCACGGGAAGGGCCGCGGCGAGCTCGGCGATGAGGTGCTCGTCGAGCCGGGCGCTGCGCTCGCGCATCGCGTGTTCGCTGCCGACCGCGACGGCGAGAGCGTCGACACCGGTCGCCTCCACGAAGCGCACGGCCTCGGCGACGTCGGTGCGCACGCCCGGGGCGTGGGCGCCCTTGCCGCCGATCTCGCCGAGCTCGGCCTCGATCCACGCCCCGGCGGCGTGCACGCGCACGGCGACGGCGGCGGTGCGCTCGAGGTTCTCGGCATCCGTCCTGTGGGCGGCGTCGAACATGACCGATCGGATGCCGACGGCCAACGCCTCATCGACGAGCGGCTCGTCGGTCGCGTGGTCGAGGTGCACCGCGACGGGAACCCGTGCGGACTCGGCCAGACGCAGAGCGGCGGACGCGGCCGGGGCGAGCCCGCCGTGGAACGCGATGGCGTTCTGCGACAACTGCAGTATCACGCCGCTGCCGGCTGCCTCGGCCCCCGCGACGATCGCTTCGGCGACCTCGAGGGTGATGAAGTTGAAGGCCCCGACCGCGCGGTGCGCGGCGAGCAGTTCGGGCATGTCGCTCAGCGGCACGGCGGTGTCTCTCTTGTTCGGGTCATCCCCGTGCGTGAGGGGTCGTTTTCTGTCGCCGGGGACGCCCCGTGGCGACAGTTTTCGACTCCTCACGCGGGTGAGGGAGGGGGGTGGATGCCGGGGCCCTTTCGCGCGTGCGTGGGGGTCCCGGCATCCGGGGGTGGTCAGCAGGAGGACTTGTAGACCGCGTCCTTGCCGTCGGTGGTGATGTTGTCTTTGGTGAGGATGGTGAAGCCGGTCTGGATCTTCGCTTCGGTGGCGTCGCCCTTGAGGGCGGCGATGGCCTGGGTGACGCCGTCGGAGCCGATGGTGGCGGGTTCTTGGGCGACGAGGGCTTGGACGGTGCCGGCTTCGAGGGCCTTGACCTGGGCGGGGCCGGCGTCGAAGCCGACGATGGTGACGGCGCCTTGCTTGCCGGCCTGCTGGACGCCGGTGGCGGAGCCTTCGGCGGCGAAGAGGTTGGCGGCGAAGATGCCGACGATGTCGGGGTCCTTCTGCAGCGCGGCGGTGACGATCTCGGCGGCGGTGGAGGGTTCGTTGTGGGAGTACTGCACGCCGACGGATTCGAACTTGGAGTCCTTCGCGACGGCGTCTTCGAAGCCCTTCGCGCGGGCGTCGGTGGTGGACACGCCGGGGTCGGTGGAGACGACGAGGACCTTGCCGCCGTCCGGGTTGGCCTTCTGGATCGCTTCGAACGCGGCGGCTCCGCCGCCCTCGTTGTCACTGGAGATCTGCGAGACGACACCGGAGGGGTCGTCCAGGGTGGTGTCGACGAGGACGACCTTGATGCCCGCGGCGATGGCCGCGTCGATGGGGGCCTGCATCGCGGACACGTCGGTGGGGGCGATCAGCAGCGCGTCGGGCTTCGAGGCGACGACGGCGTCGACGATGGGCTTCTGCAGGGTCGGGTCGAACTTCTCCGGGCCCTGGGTGGTGACGGTGGCGCCTTCCTTCTCGGCCGCGGCCTGGATGCCGCACTGCATCGAGATGTAGAACTCATCTCCCGCCACGCCCTGCACGAACGCGATCTTGTAGCCGTCCGCGCCGCCCGAGGCGGACCCCGACGAGGCTCCGCCGGAGCAGCCGGCGAGGACGAGGGTGGCTGCGGCGCCGAGGGTGGCGAACGCGAGAACCTTCTTGTTCCACTGCATTGTGATTGCCTGTTCTCTCTTGGTTGATTCCGGATGCCGGGCCTCAGCCGCGGCGTCCTCCGCTGACGAACTTGCGCCAGAGGCTCTGGGTGTTGCCGCGGGTCGCGGCGGTGCGGCGCACCTGGTCGACGTAGACGGCGGTGATGAGCACCGCGCCGACGGCGACCTGCTGCCAGAAGGGCTGCACGCCGGTGATGACGAAGCCGTTCTGCAGCACGGCCGGGATGAAGAGGCCGACCACGGTGCCGAAGATCGTGCCGACGCCGCCGAAGAGCGACGTGCCACCGATCACGACGGCCGCGATGACGTTGAGGTTGGTCTGCGACTGGCCGGCGATCGCCGTGGTCGAGAATTGCGACAGGGCGAGGATGCCGGCGAGTCCGGCGAGCCCTCCCGACAGCGTGTAGACCGAGATGAGGTGCCGGTCGACCTTGACGCCGACGCGACGGGCGGCGAGTTCGCTCGATCCGACGGCGTAGGTGTAGAGGCCGAACTTCGTGAAGTGCAGCACCACGGCGCCGATGACGACGACCACGAGCGCGATGACGCTGATGATGGGCAGCGACCCGAAGACGTTTCCGTATCCGATCGAGACGGTCAGCACGGTGGGGACGTCGCGGATGTCGACACCGCCGGTGAGGATCTGCGCGAGCCCCAGCGCCATGCCGAGCGATCCCAGCGTCACGATCAGCGGCGGGATCTTCGCCTTCGCGATCAGGAAGCCGTTCAGCAGTCCCCAGCACACGCCGCTGACGATCGAGACCAGGATGCCGATGGTGGCGACGCCCCACCCTTCGCCGCCGAGCGCGCGCATCGTCAGCGCCGACACGACGCCCGAGAACACGAGCACGGAGCCGATCGAGAGGTCGATGCCCGAGGTGATGATGATGTACGTCATCCCGACGCCGAGGACGGCGAGGATCGAGGCGTTCTGGATGATCAGGCGGAAGTTCGACCACTGGGCGAACGAGTCCGGCGCGAGCGCGCTGAAGATCAGCACGATGACGATGAGGATGAGCAGGATCTGGAAGGCCTGGGCCTTCAGCAGCCCGACGAAGAAGTTCGGCTTGGTGTCCTCGAACGTGCCGATGGCCACCGTCTCGGTGGGAGGGGTGGTGCTCATTTCTGGTCGTCCTTCGTGACGGCGCCGGTCATGAGCCCGACGAGTTCTTCCATGGAGGTGTCCTTCGCGGGGATGTTCGCCACGCGGGTGCCCAGGCGCAGCACCTGGACGCGGTCGCAGACCTCCATCACGTGGGGCATGGAGTGCGAGATCAGCACGACCGCGATGCCCTTGTCGCGCACGCGCCGGATGGTCTCCAGCACGTTCTTCGTCTGGCGTACGCCCAGGGCCGCGGTCGGCTCGTCGAGGAAGACGAGGCGACCGGCCCAGTGCACCGCGCGGGCGATCGCGATGGCCTGGCGTTGACCGCCCGACATCTCCCCCACGGGGGAGGTGAGCGAGCGCACGGTCGCACCGAGCTCGTCGAACGCGGCCCGAGAGGCCACGGCCATGTCCTTCGTCTTCATGAATCCCAGGGCCCCGGCGAGGCCCGGGCGGCGGATCTCCCGCCCCAGGTACATGTTCTGCACAGGGTCCAGGTGCGGAGCGAGAGCGAGGTCCTGATAGACGGTCTCGATCCCGAGCGAGGAGGCGACCTGCGGGTTGGTCATCTCGATCGGCTCGCCGTCGAAGAGGATCTCGCCCTCGTCGACGGCGAGGTTGCCCGACAGCGCCTTCACGAGCGTCGACTTGCCGGCGCCGTTGTCACCGATGAGAGCGGTGACCTCGCCGGGGTAGACCTCGAAATCGACGTTGCTGAGGGCGCGGACATGACCGAACTGACGCGACAGGCCGCGTGCCTGCAGCACCGGGACGGCCGTATTGACTGACGACATCGTCAGCTCCTTTCCGTGGTGAGAAGAGGGGAGGAGAGGAACGTCTCGGCGACGTCCTCGAAAGAACGGGGGTCGACGGCGAACGCCGCGAAGAGGGCGGCGCCGTACGCGGTGCCCTCGTCGTGCGTGGAGACCGTGACGGCGGGCAGCAGCGCTGAGCGCGACCGGACGACGGATGCCATCGACGACCAGCCGCCGGTGAGCACCGTCGAGGTGGGCGGGGCCACTTCGCGGTCCATGACGGCCATGAGCTCGGCGAGCATGTCGTTGCCGTGGCGCAGAGAGGCCGCGAACAGCTCCGCGCGGCTGAGTCCGTCGCTCTGCGCGACGATCTTCAGCACGCCGTCGTCGTTGCGGGCACCCGAGACGGCGAGCCCCGTGTCCGAGACGGTGCCGTCTGTGGGGAGCCCCATGGTCTCGTCGTCGATGCGGGCGCGGCCCACGGCATCCGTGATCCCGAGCAGCTGCAGAACGCGGCGCATCAGCAGGCCCGACTTGGTCCCGGCCAGCAGCACGTACTTGCCGGGGATGACGTGGCGGACGCAGTTGATGCCGGCGCGCGCGAGGCGCTCCCGGGCGTCGAACGGCAAGGTGTCGTCCAGCACGCGCACGAGGGCTTCGGCGGTGCCCATCGAGTCGTAGAGCTGTCCCGTGTGGGTGGCGCCGACGGCGACGGCGGAGACGAGGTGGTCGTGCCCCGCGACCGTGAGCGCCGCACCCTGGAAGCCCGGGGGCAGCTGCGGGTCGGTGATCGTCCCGACCGCCTCCCCCGCGCTGACGAGCGTTCCCAGGATCGTCTCGTCCACGCCGAGCACGTCGAGCGCGGCCCGCCACGGGGTGCTGTCGTCCTGGTCGATGAGCCCGGTGCGCGACACGAGCGAGTACTCCGCGACGCGGGGCCCGCCGAGCGCGTGCACGACGTACTCGGGGACGTTGAGGAAGGTCGTCCCCTCCAGCGCCACCCCCTCGTCGCGCAGGTGCAGGAGCTTGGAGACGGATGCCAGGGGCCCGACCGGCAGTCCGGTGCGCCCGAGGAACTCGGCGCGGAACGCGTCGGGCGTCGCCATGATCTGCTCGGCGCCACGCGGGTCGAACCACGCCATGATCGGCGCGAGCGGTGCGCCCTCGGCATCCAGCAGCACACCCGCTTCGGCCATGCCCGACACCCCGAGCGAGAGGATGCGGTATCCGCCCTCCAGGGCCGCATCGGCCTCGGAGGCGAGATCGCGGACGACAGCGATGGCCTGCGCGGCGGTCATCTCGGCCCGGCCGTGGTCGAGGTTCGTCCAGGGCGAGCGCCGGCTCACCACGAGCACCTGGCGCCCGTCGGGGGTGGCCACCAGCAGCTTGGTGCTGGTGGAGCCCATGTCGACGCCGACGACGTAATCGCTCATCGCACCTCACCCGCGCGGAGGGTCCCGGGCCAGCCGGCACCGGGGGCGGCGACGAGCACCTCGGCGGCGCCGGTCAGACGCCAGGGGCCGAAGGCGTGCGGGACGGCGTAGACCTGGCCGCGCTCGACGTCGACCGAGGCCGCGTCGGACACCAGCGCACCGGAACCCTCGCCTACGAGCACGACCGCGAAGCCGGCCTCGCGCGACACGGTCTCCCCCGCGGCGTCGAAGAGGCGGAAGTACGGGTCGGCGACCGACGGCAGCAGAGACCGGAAATCCGCCCCCGCCGGCGTCGTGCCGACCGTGCTGACCAGGGCGTCGAGAGACGCGGCATCCAGCTTCCGGGTCGACACCGAGGGCATCACGGCGTCGAAGCCGAGATCGAGGTGCGACTCCTCGCGGGTCGAGGTCGTCACCGACCACTCGAGCAGGATCGAGAAGTCGGTGGGTTCCTGCACCTCGGCGACGAAGATGCCGCCGTCGATCGCGTGCACCGTGCCGGCGGGCACGAGCACGCCCATGCCGGGGCGCACCACGACGCGGTTCATGCGCGACAGCATCCATTCGCTGTCCTGCGCGTCGCGGCGGCGGTCGAGCTCGTCGCGGTCGACGTCCTCGTTCCAGCCGACGTGCACGGCGCAGTCATCCTCGGTCTCGAGCACGTACCAGGCCTCGGTCTTGCCGTAGGGGCAGTCGAGGTGGGCGCTCGCGAACCCGCGGTCGGGGTGCACGTGGACGGGGAGGCGCTGACGCGCGTCGAGGAGCTTGACCAGGATGCCGAGATCCGCGGCATCCCGTCCGCCGCGGGCACCCACCCACGCGGCGCGGTCTCCCGCCACGAGGTCGCGCAGGACGTCGCCCTCGTCGGTGACGGCGAGACCGATCTCGTCGGAGCCGAAGCGGGAGACGGTCGACCCGAGCCACTCCTCGGGCTGGCGGTCGGTCTCGGGCGTGATTCCGCGCAGCGCCGCGATGCGGTCGCCACCGAGATAGAAGTGCTGCACGGGGTTGGGGGGCAGCAGGACGGGCTTCATCGCGTCGCTCCGATCGGGTCGAGGGGAAGGGACGGGGCGACCTCGCCCGAGCCGCGGGGCACGAGACGCGTGGGCACGACGATGCGTGCGGGGGCCTCGTCGGGGCGCGCGGCCCGCTCGCGGAGGCGGCGGAACGCCGCGGCCCCCAGCAGGCGCGGGTCGTGGTCGACGTAGGTGATGCCGGGTTCGAGCACCTCGGCGAGGGTGAAGTCGCCGAACGAGACGAGGGCGGGCATGGCGAGACCTCGCGCGCGGATGGCCCGCACGGTGGCGATCGCCGCGAGGCTGGTGGCGCACAGCAGCGCGGTGGGGGCGTCGTCGCGTTCGAGCAACGGCGACGCCTCGGCGGCCTCACCCGAGCGGAACCGCTCGTGCGTCACCACGAGCGAGGGGTCGAAGGGAATTCCCGCGGCCTCCAGCGCCGAGCGGTAGCCGGCCAGACGGTCGCTCACCGTGGGGTAGGGGACGTCTTCGCCCATGAACGCCACGCGGCGGTGTCCGTGCGCGATGAGGGCGGAGGTGGCTTCGGCTGCGGCGCCGAAGTCGTCGATGACGACCGCGTCGATCCCGGCCCGGACGCGGTCGATGGTCACGACCGGGAAGCGCGCACCGAGGCCGGCCAGCGTCGAGGCGGGCATGGCGACGGGGGCGACGATGAGGCCCGCGAGGCGGTGCCCGGTCAGTCGGTCCAGCTGCGTGCGCTCGCGGGCCGGGTCGTAGCCGGTGCTGGCGAAGATGACGTTCAGTCCGTCAGCGACCGCGAGCTCCTCCACGACGCTGACGAAGGCGGCGAAGAACGGGTCGGAGATCGCGTCGATCAGGATGCCGATGGTGTCGGCCGCCCGACGCTTGAGTTCGCGGGCGCTGCGATCGGGCACGAAGCCGAGCGCACGCACGGTCTGCAGCACGCGGTCGCGGGTGCCGGGCAGCACGCCCGCCTCGTCGTTGATGACACGCGACACGGTCTTGGGGCTGACGCCCGCGGCCGTGGCGACGTCGATGAGACGAGCGCGGGGACGCACCGCGGCGGCTGCGCCGACCGCGGGTGCGGTCATCAGCTCGTCGTGCGTCATCGCTTCTCCGACATCGTTGTCATCTGGCCCGAAGTCCCGGGGCGGGCTTCGATGGAGTCATCCTGAGGCTAGACAGACAACGTTGTCAAGTCACGGATCGATCTCGCATGACATCGATGTCGAGGTCGAGCTTCCACGACTCCCCCGGCGCGAGCGCGCGTAGCAGTCCGGCGGCACGCGCGTCGGCCCGCCCGAGGATCGTCGCCGCCGTCGCCGGCTCCACCCCCAGCACGACGCCGTCGTCCTGCGCCACCCGCCACTGGAACATCGCCGGCAGCACCGTGGTGTCGAACGAGATCCGGATGCCGAGCCCCGACGCCGCCGTCACCTCCGCACTCACCCTCCGGCCACCGGGAAGCTCGTGGTGGAACACCTGCTCGGGGTAGTCGGCGACCGGCACGGGGAACTCCGCCCAGGTCGCCGCCCCGGCCTCCGCCGCCGCGTCGCGCGGATGCACCCGCACCGCCGGCGAGCGCATCCGCGTGCCGGCGTCCACCAGCGGCCACCCGAGGTTGACGTGGTAGAGCACCATGGGCTCCACCGCCCGCGCGCCGCGGTTGACGATCTCGTCGTGCACCTCGATGCGCGCCTCTCCCAGCGGCACCCGGATGCGTCGCCGCAGCTCGAGGTGCGCGCCCAGCACGCTCGCCTCCACGATCGTCGCCTCCACGACGACGGCGTCGCCCTCGACCTCGGCCCGGCGGACGGATGCCGAGAGCCCGCTGTAGCGACCGTGCTGCGGATGGGCGCCCTCGGCGTCCGTGGACGGCGGACCGAACGACAGCAGGCCGCAGGTGGTGAGGAGCCCTCCCCCGAACGACGCGCCGAAGCCCGCCGAATCCGGGCGGGGCCACCCCGTCGGCGACACCCAGGCCAGGGGCACGCCGCGGTGCCGCACCTGGCCGAGGTCGAGACCGCGGTCGGGCAGCAGCTCGATGTCGAGCTCCCCCGCGACGATCCGCAGGCGTCGGGTGCCGGCATCCGGCCCGTCGGTCCTGACCGACTGCTCGATACCCGCCAACTGCGCGGTGGCGCCCGCGCGCCGGAGCGCCTCGTCGATCGTCGATCCGTACAGCTCGCCCATGAGCCCCGCCTTCCTCGCCGTGGTGCGCTTCACGCTAGCAGCGATTGACAACGTTGTCTTGTGCCCCGCATACTGACCGTCGAGCGCAGAGCCGCGCCCCGAACCGACGTCTCGGAGACCCATACCCCATGTCGAAACCCCGCCTCAACCGCCTGTTCAACGCGCGCTCCGGCCGCGCTCTCGACGTCGCCGTCGACCACGGCGCGTTCCACGAGCACCACTTCCTCACCGGCATCGAAGACATGGCGAAGACCGTCGCGACACTCGTCGACGCCGGCCCCGACGCCGTCCAGCTCACCCTCGGCCAGGCCCCGCTGCTGCAGTCGGTGCCCGGCAAGCAGAAGCCCGGACTGGTGCTGCGCACCGACATCGCCAACGTCTACGGCGACCCGCTGGAGTCCCCCCTGCACAGCGTCCTCGTCCCGGATGCCATCCGGGTCGCGGTCCGCCTCGACGCGGTGGCCGTGTGCGTGAACCTCCTCGACCTGCCCGGCGAGCCGCAGATCCGCGAGCAGTGCATCCGCTCGATCCTGGCGCTGCGCACCGACGCCGAGACCTACGGGATGCCGCTGATGATCGAGCCCCTCGTCATGCAGACCAAGCCGGGGTCCGGTGGCTACGGCGTCGACGGCGACACCGCCAAGATCGTCACCCTCGTGCGCCAGGCCCGCGAGCTCGGAGCCGACCTCATCAAGGCCGACCCGACCGACGACATCACGGACTACCACAAGGTCATCCAGGCCGCCGGGGACACCCCCGTGCTCGTGCGTGGCGGCGGGCGCGTCGACGACCGCACGCTCCTGGAGCGCACGAAGGCCGTCCTCGAGCAGGGCGCCCGCGGCATCGTCTACGGCCGCAACGTCATCCAGCACGACGACCCCGCCGGCATCACCGCCGCGCTCATGGCGGTCGTCCACGACGACGCGTCGGTCGACGAGGCTCTGACCCTGATCGGCGGTGCCGCATGACCGGCAAGAAGATCGGCGTCGGCATCATCGGCGGCGGCCTCATGGGCCGCGAGATCGCCGCGGCTCTGCGCCGCTGGCCCGCCCTGATCGATCACCCCGCCGAGCCCGAGCTCGTCGCCGTCTGCGACATCAACCCGGCGGCGCTTTCGTTCTTCGAGCGCATCGACACGGTGCAGCTGACCACGACCGACCACCACGAGTTGCTGGCCGACCCCCGTGTCGACGTCGTCTACATCGCCGTGCGCCACGACCTGCACGAGCGCCTCTACGTCGACACCGTCCGCGCGGGCAAGGCCCTGCTGGCCGAGAAGCCGTTCGGGATCGACCGGGCGGCCGCCGACGCGGTCGTCGCCGCGATCGGCGAGAACCCGGAATCGTTCGTGCGGGTGTCGAGCGAGATGCCGTTCTTCCCCGGCGCCCAGTGGGCCGTCGACTACGTGAAGTCCGGCGCTCTCGGCCGCATCGTCGAGGCGACCTGCTCCTTCCTGCACTCGAGCGACATCGACGTGAACAAGCCCCTCAACTGGAAGCGGCAGAAGCAGTTCTGCGGCGATGCGGGCGTGCTCAACGACCTCGGCATGCACACGTGGCACGTGCCGCTGCGGCTGGGCTGGACGCCTGAGAGAGTCGTCGGCATCCTGCAGGACATCGTCACCGAGCGCCCCGGTCCCGACGGCTCCCCGCAGCCGTGCGACACCTGGGACAACGCGGTCATCCACTCGTGGGCCCGCCACGACGGCGCCCCCTTCCCGCTCACGACCGAGACCAAGCGCATCGCGCCGGGTCAGAAGAACACGTGGGAGTTCGAGGCCATCGGCATGTCGGGCGGCGTGCGCTTCAGCACCAAGAACCCCAAGCAGGTCGAGGTGTTCGCGTTCGTCGACGTGCCGGGTGTCGGCCGTGAGCAGAGCTGGCAGAGCGTCGACGCGGGCAGCCAGTCGGTGTGGCCGACGGTGACCGGCCCCAACTTCGAGTCCGGATTCTCGGATGCCATCCTGCAGATGTGGGCGGCGTTCCTCGCCGAGTACGTGGGCGAGCTCGGCGACGGCTTCGGGTGCGTGCGCCCCGAGGAGGCGGCGCTCACCCACCGCCTGTTCGCGGCCGCGATCGCCTCGCACGAGACGGGTGCGCTGGTCGCCCCCGCCCTCTGATCCCCCGCTCGCGCGCTCCACGGGTGCCCCGACGATCGTCGGGGCACCCGTTTGGCGTACCCGGAGCCGTCGCGTCCACCGGCACCGGTTCCGTTCCCTATGCTCGGAGGATGCCGGACCCCCGGCGTCCCGAGGAGTCGCATGCAAAAGTCCGGCCGGCCGACCATGGTCGACGTGGCCGCCGAAGCGGGCGTCAGCTTCAAGACGGTGTCACGGGTCATCAATGGCCAACCCCACGTCGATCCCGCCATGGCGGAGCGCGTCCTCGCCGCCGTCGACCGCCTCGGCTATCACCGCAACGCGCTCGCCGCCAGCCTGCGCTCCGGCAACCGCGACACGATCGGTTTCATCGCCGCCGACCTGTCGAACACGTTCTACATGGCGATCGCCGCCGCCATCTCCACGGTCGCGACCCGGGAGCGCATGCACATCGTCATGGCATCCAGCGAAGAGGATGCCGCGACCGAACGGACACTCGCCCTCGATCTCTGCCAGCGCCAGGTCGGGGGACTCATCGTGGTGCCGACCGCCGACGATCACTCCTACCTGCAGCGGGAGGTCGAGCTCGGCACGCCGGTGATCTTCCTCGACCGACCCGGCACCGGCATCCCCGCCGACGTCATCCTCCTCGACAACCGCGGCGGAGCGAGGGACGCCGTCGCCGAGCTGCTCGCGAACGGGCACCGGCGGATCGCGGTCCTCCTCGATGCGCGCACGATCTACACCATGTCGGAGCGGTGGGCGGGCGTCGAAGAGGCCTTCGCCGCCGCGGGCCGCGCGTACGACCCCGCCCTCGTCGTGGAGGGCCTGCACACCCCCGCTGCGGCGCGCGACGCGCTGGCGCGTCTGCTCGATTCCGATGACCCTCCGACCGCGGTGTTCTGCGGGAACAACCGCCTCACGATCGGCGCGCTGGAGACGATCCTGCCCCGCGGGGCCGACGTCGCCGTCACCGGCTTCGACGATTTCGAGATCTCGAACCTCCTTCCGCGGCGCATCCGCATCGTCGACTACGACGTCACCGACCTCGGCACCCGCGCCGCCCGGACGCTGCTGGCGCGCGTCGCCGACCCGGCCACCGGTGCGCACACGCAGCTCGTGCCCACGCGGCTGGTCGATCGGGGCGGCATCCGCTGATCGCCCCCGCGCTGTCATCGACGACGCGGCGGCCTGCTCGCCGGCCCGCACCGGCCGGCCGGCCGGGGCGGCGGCCTCCTCTCCCCCGGCCATAAACGCGATCCGCGCGCACAAACGCGGTGCCGTCGCGTTCATGGCCGCGGATCGCGTTCATCGCGAACCTCGACGGCGGGGGACACGGCGGATGCGGCGGCGGCGGGGGACGGCACCGCGTGCCACGGCGACCCCGCCGCCGTGGCACAGTGGTCGGATGGTCACCGCGAGCAGGGGCGACGGCATGCGCCGCGCGAACCTCGCGCTCGTGCTGCGCACCGTGCACCGCGAGGGTCCGCGTTCGCGCGCCGCACTGACCGAGGCGACGGGCCTGAACCGCTCGACGATCGCCGACCTCGTGGGCGAGCTCGTGGGTGACGGCCTCGTCGTCGAGCGCGCCCCCGACCCGGTCGGCCGCGTCGGCCGCCCCTCGCCGACCGTCTCCCCGGATCCGCGCGTGGTCGCGATCGGCGTGAACCCCGAGGTCGACGCGCTCGACATCGGAGCGTTCGCCCTCGACGGCACGGCGGTCGCGCGCGAGCGCCTCCCGCAGACCGGGCTGCTGACCCCCGAGCGCACCGCCGAGCTCGTGGGCGAACGCCTCGCCGCGTGGGCGGACGGCCCCCTGCGCGGACGCCGCACGGTGGGGGTGGGCGTCGCCGTCCCGGGGCCGGTGCGCGCCGCCGACGGCCTCGTCCGCACCGCCCCGCACCTGGAGTGGACGGATGCCGCGATCGGCGCCCTCGTCACGGAAGCGACGGGTCTCCCGGCCCGCGTGGGCAACGACGCCGCCCTCGGCGCGCTGGCGGAGTACCTCTTCGGCGCCGCCCGCGGCGCGCACGACGTCGTGTACCTCAACGGCGGGGCGAGCGGCATCGGCGGCGCGGTCATCGTCGGCGGGACGCCGCTCGGCGGAGCCGGGGGCTACGCGGGCGAGTTCGGGCAGAACCGTCCGGGGATCGTGGATGCCGCCGACCGCCGTGCCGCGGACGGCGTGCTCGAGGACGAGGTGAGCCGCGCGCGGCTCCTCGCGGCCCTGCACCTCGACGCCGTCGACGACTCGGTGCTCGCCGAGGCCCTGGCATCCACCGACGATCCGGGAGCGCACGCCGAGACGGCACGGCAGCGGCGTATCCTCGCCACGGCGCTGGCGAACGCCGCGAACGTCCTCAACCCCGCGGTGATCGTGCTGGGCGGCTTCCTCGCGACGCTGGCGGCGCTCGACCTCGACGGCCTCGACGCCGCGGTGCGCGCGCAGACCATGCCCGCGTGCGCCGAGGACCTGCGGCTGCGCGTCGCCGAGCTGGGCGAGAACCGCCTGCTCGTGGGGGCCGCCGAGGCGGTGTTCGAGGCGGAGCTCTTCCCGACTCCGTGACCCGCGGGCCCGGGCGCGGTCCTCGCGCGGCAGGATGGACCGCATGACGCTCACCCGCTCCTCCGGCACGAACTGGTCGGGGAACCACCGCTACCGCGCCGCCGAGACGCTGCTGCCCATAGACCTCGACGAGCTCGCGGCGGCGGTCTCGACCGCGGACTCGCTCCGCGTCCAGGCCACCCGCCACACGTTCACCGATGTCGGCGACACCGACGGGTCGTTGATCTCGCTCGAGAACCTGCCCGCGCGGATCGAGGTCGAGGGCGAGCGCGTCCGCGTCGAGGGGCTGGTGACGTTCGCGCAGCTCGCACCCGTGCTCGAGGCTGAGGGCCGCGCCCTCCACAACCTCGGCTCGCTCCCCCACATCTCCGTCGCCGGCGCCGCCGCGACCGGTACCCACGGCTCCGGCACCCGCAACGGCAACCTCTCGAGCGCCGTGACCGCCCTGGAGATCGTGGATGCCGCCGGCGACCGCCACTTCGTCCACGGCGAGCACCCGTGGTTCCCGGCGGCTGCGCTCGGTCTCGGCGCCTTCGGTGTCGTGACGGCCGTGGAGCTCCGCACCGTCCCGACCTACACCGTGACGGCCGAGGCCTACACCGGCGTCGCGTGGGACGACATCGTGGCCGACCCGCGGCGTCTGTTCGCGAGCGCGTACAGCGTCAGCGTCTTCACGACGTGGGGCGACCCCGCCCACGATCTCGTCTGGGTCAAGACGACGGATGCCGATCCCGAACCCGGCTACGTGACCGACCTGGGCGGCCGCCCGATCGGCGACGACCTGCACCTCGGTCGCATCCGCACCGTGGGCAACACGACCGAGCGCGGGACGCCCGGGCCGTGGCACACCCGCCTCCCCCACTTCCGCGCCGAGGCCCTCCCCAGCGACGGCGACGAGATCCAGTCCGAGTACTTCGTCCCCCTGGATGCCGCGGCGGACGCGCTCGGGGCGGTGCGGGCTCTGGCATCCGAGATCGATCCGGTGCTTCTCGTGACGGAGCTGCGGACCGTCGCGGCCGACGACCTGTGGCTCAGCCCGGCGTATCAGCGGGACGTTCTGGCGATCCACTTCACGTGGCGCAACGACAACGCCGGGGTCGCGGCGGTGCTGCCCGCCATCGAGGCCGCGCTGGCCCCGTTCGACGCCCGCCCTCACTGGGGCAAGGCGTTCACGATGCCCGGCGAGACGATCCGCGCGACCCTCCCGCACGTCGAGGATTTCCTGGCCGCGGCGCGGGAGGCCGACCCGCGGGACGTCTTCCGCAATGCGTTCCTGGAGCGCACGCTCGGGCTGTGAGGGCGCAGGCGGTTCGACGCACGACCGGGTGACCGCGGGCACCGGTGTGAACGCGCATCGGGTGATCTCGGTGGCGACGGCGGCCTGAACGGCGCGCGAGCGGCGGGCCGCCGGGCGGGGCACGGGCGACACTGTGAGGTCGCCCCGCTGCGCCCCCAGGAGTGCCCATGCCTTCTTCCCCCCTCGCCGAGGGCTGGATGCCGACCGCCTTCGGCGCCCTCGACGTCGCCGGCGCGCCGGGCTTCGCCGCCGAGGCCGAGATCCTCCTCGTCCCGACGCTGCCCGGGCCCGCACTGTGCCTCGTGTCGCACGGCGCGGATCTGTGGCGCCGGCTGATCCGCGAGGCTCCAGTTCCGAGCGCCGCCTTCGACGACGCCGACCTCGACGTCCTCGCGCAGTGGCGCCGGCTGGGCATCGCCGCGTTCGGCTCGGACCACCCCGCGCGGGCGCATCACCTGAAGCGGGCCGTGCTCTCGTCGCCCCTGCACGAACTCGTGTACGCCGTCACGGCCCACGTGGCGGCGGAGCTCGGTGTCCGCACCGTGTTCATCAAGGGGCCCAGCCTCCACCGCCAGGGGCTCCGCGAGCGGGAACACTCCGCGGACGTCGACGTCTGGTGCGAGCCGGCTCGGGCGGAGGAGCTCGTCCGCGCCCTCGCCGCCTGGGGCTGGCACCGCTCCCCCGATCCGTGGTTCGGAACACCGGTTCCGCACAGCACGACGATGAGCCCCGAGACCTGGGGATGCGAGATCGACGTGCATCGCCGCGTTCCAGGCCTGACCCTCGACGACGCGTCGGCGTTCGAGGCCGTCTCGGCGTCGTGCGTGACGACGGAGTACGCGGGGACGGAGGTTCGGATCCCCTCGCGCGACGTGCACGCGGTGCTCGCCGCGGTCAACGTCGTCCGGCCGGCGATCGGCGAGCGCGGGCGCTCGGCGGACGCGTCGACCACCGCCGTACGCATGCTCGCCGCGGCCGGAGGCACCCTCGGGAGCGCACGCGCACTCGGGGCCGTCCCGGCTCTGCGGCGCGAGCTGACCGAGGCGTTCGGCGCCGAGGCGACGGCAGGGTCCGCGACCTCGACCCCGAGGGACTGGCACTGGCGGGGGCGTCCCGACACGGCGCACGCGTACCTCGCGGCGCTTCGGACCCTGCCGATCCTCCGGCGCCCGCGGGCGCTCGTGCGTCTGCTGTGGCCCGACGACGACGTCGCGCTCGCCTCGGCACGCCGCGCCGGCGACCCCACCGACGACCCCCGCCGCGCCCGCCTGCGGCGGCTGGCACGCGGCCTGCGCGCGTGGGCGCGCGGGCGTCGGACGGTCCGCGAGCGGATGCCGACCTCCCCGTCGCTCCGCCACTCCGAGAGGACACCATGACGATCGGCTCCCTGGTTCTGATCTCGGCCTGCGTGATCAGCGTGTGGGTGGTGCTCCGCGCCCCGGCGTCGGCGGCGCCGGCCCGCGCGGTCGCGGCGATCATCGTGATCTCGACCCTGGTCCCCGTCGGATCGGTCCGGGATCAGACGATGGCGATGACGGCGCTCGCCACGATCGTCCTGCTGGGTCTGTTCGCCGTGGTCCGGCGCGACGCCTCGACGCCGTGGCCGCCGCTGTGGGGGGCGTGCCTGTTCGCCGCGTTCGGCCTGTGGCTGATCCTCCGCATCCTCGGTCAGTTCTCCCCCGCGTCCACGCTGCTGCAGGCGGGGATGCTCGCCTCGGCGATGGCGCTGGCCTTCGTCGTCCCGCTGCTGCGGAAGGAAGACCTCCCCGCGGTGGCGGACACGTTCCTGTGGCTCGTCCTCGCGCACACCGCCTACGCCGCTCTCGAACAGACCGGCACCGTCGACGCGATCTGGCCCCTCCGGGTGGAATCGCTGGAGAACATCGACGATCGGGCCAACGTCCTCATCCCCGCCCTCACCGGCCGATCGCAGAGCACCTTCGGGCACCCGATCCCGTTCGCCGTCTTCGCGAGCGTCGCAGCGCTCGTGCTGGTCCACGCCGCCGCGCAGACCCGACGCCGACGGTACGCGGGCGGTGTCGTCGTCGCGGCGGCCGCCGTCGCCCTGTCGGGCACCCGGAGCGCCGTCGTCGCGCTCCTCGCGGCACTCCTCGCCTATGGGCTCGCGAATCTGCGGTGGCGACGGCTCCTGGCCATGATCGCCGGGGCGGGAGTGCTCGCGATCGCCGCGCTCCTCGTCGACCTGCCGACCCTCCTCGCCCTCGACGGACGGTTCGAGTCCTCGGTGTCGTACATCCACCGCTCGCTCGTGGTCGGGTCATGGGACGCGTTGTGGGCGCGTGGCGACGCCGCGGTCGTGTTCGGCTCGGGCGCGGGGGCGAGTGCGGAACTCTTCCGCGCGGGCATCGTGCGCGGGGCGAGCAACCTCCTCTACTTCGACAACGCCTACGTGTCGCTGTTCGCCCTCTCCGGGCTCGTCGCGCTCGTCCTGTTCTGCGCGGTGCTGGGGCGCGCGCTCTTCGGCGGCGCGCTGGCGATCGGCGGCGCGACGTTCCTCGCGGTGATGGGCTTCTCGTTCGATGAGCAGCAGTGGCAGATCGTCCTGATCCTGCTGGCGTTCTGCGCTCTGCTGCCGCGCGCGTTCGGCACGGTCTCGCGCCGGAGCGATGCCCTCGACGCGAGCGACGGGGCGACTCACCCCCCGTCGGACACCCGGCGCACGGCGATCACCGCGGAGACGTAGCCGATCACGCTCACCCCCTCGGCGACGGCGAGAGCCCAGGGGATGCCGGAAGCGCCGAGAGCTGCGACGAGGGGGAACGCCGCAGCTGCACCGCAGACGAGACCGGCCGCGTCCGAGACGAGCACGTATCCCGTGCGGGCGCGGGGAACGAGGACGTTGCGCACGAGGGGCGTGCCGACCGAGACGAAGAAGAAGGCGGCGGCGTATCCCCGGAGGAATTCGGGGGTGGATGCCACGTGCGCCCCCCAGAGCACGCCGGTGGTCCACGGCCCGAGGAGGGCGAGCCCGAGCGCTCCGCCCGCGCCGAGGATTCCGTGCAGCAGGAGCGCGACGCGCTGTCGCCGACCGCGGGTCCCCTGCTCGAGCACCCAGTTCTGCAGAGCGTCGCCGAGCGCGGACACGCTGAAGAGCGAGTACCGGTACAGGCGATCGGCCGAGGCGAGGAACACCACCGAGCCGGGGGCGTGCACGACGGTCGCGGCGGGGACCGGGGCGGCCGACCGCACCCCGGCCAGCATGAGGACCCCGGCGCCGGGAGCGGTCGACCGCACCGCCGAACGCAGAGCGTCCGCACCCGGCCAGGGCGGGATCGTCCACGAGAAGTACCGCCGATGGAACATGCCGAGCGCCACGACGATCCCCGCGACGATGCACGCCGGGTACCACAGCGGCTCCCCCGTCGCCGCGACGAGGCCCGCGCCGACCGCGAGAGCGAGCATGCGCGGAACCACCTCGAAGGCGGTGATGAGACGCGCCCGACCCACACCGATCGCGTACCAGGTCATGGACATCCCCGACAGCGCCGCGGCGACGCACATGAGGGCGGCGAGCGCCCCCGTGCCGCCGGGCGAGGTCACCACCGACAGCGCGACCGCCGCCGGCGTGACCACGGCGAACACAGCCAGTCGGAGCCACCACGACGCCGCGTAGGTCATCCGTCGACGGCGGTCGCTCGGGGCGAGCGCCACGATCGGGGGGCCGACCACCTGCCAGCCGAACATCGTCACCGCCGTGGCGAAGGAGCCGATCGCCTGGCCGATGTTGAGTCCCGCCCACTGGTCGAGCGTGGAGGCGCGAGAGACGACCCCCAGCAGGAGCAGAGGCGCGAGCGAGGCGAGGAGCGGGAGCGAGCCGAACCCCGCGAGGCGCCCGAGGAGGACCTTCATGCGGAAGAGTCGCGGGGGCGGGAGGTCACCGTGCGATCCTGTCCGGCTGCTTCCCGGTGCTGCGCCGGGGCGGATCCGACCCTCGAGAGGTGAGGCCGTAAGGCCGCACGGGTGATTCTTCGGGCGGATCCGCCGACGGCGTCCGCATCCGGGCGCACGGGAGCACACGCGCCGGGTCACGTCGCGCGGTCCTCTCACGACCGCGTCCGCCCGTCGCGCGAGACTCCGCCCCCGCCGCGGCCGCCGTAAGAAAAGGCGAGTGGATGCCGAACCCGCCGCTCTCCCCCGCGTCACCGTCGTCACCGTGACCTACGCCGACCGCTGGGACGCGGGCCTGTCCGCGACCATCGCCTCGGTGCTCGCCGAACCTCGAGCCGACCTCATCGTCGTCAGCAACGGCACGGCGCCCGACTCCGCGGCGCGCCTGGATGACGCCGTCGCGCGATCGTCCGGTCGGATCGCGGTGATCGATCTCGGACGGAACCGGGGATCCGCCCCCGCGTTCGCGGCGGGCCTGTCCGCCGCCTACCGACGCGGGACGGCGGTGCTGCTCCTCGACGACGACAACCCGCTCCCGCCCGGGGCACTGAATGTCCTCGAGGCGACCACCTGCGCCCTGGAGTCGCGCGGCGCCCCGCCGACGGCGCTCGCGTGCTTCCGCGCCGTCAACCCCGTCTACCGGCTCTTGCGGGAGGGGGCGTCCCCCGACGACCTGTTCTCCGAGCTCCGCCCCGGAGCGTTCCTCAGCACCGACGTCTTCGCTCGGCACCGGCAGACCGCCGATCCGCGCGGTGTGGTCGACACCCGCGTCGGCGCCGTCCGGGTGGCACCCCTCCCCAACAGCATGTGGGGCGGTCTGTACCTCCCCGCCCCGATCGCGGCGCGGGGTCCCCAGCCGCCGACCGCTCTCGTGCTCTACGCCGACGACAACGCCTTCTCGGCGGAGTTGAGGGCCGCCGGGTGCGAGATCCTGCTGTGCCTGGACGTCGAGATCCACGACACCGTCGACTGGCGCGAGAGCTCCGAGCCCCCGCGGCGGCGGCTGCGGGTCCCGCGGGTTCTCCGCACCGCCCGCGACGATCTGTGGCGGGTGCGCTACCAGAACCGCAACGCCGCGTACCTGAGCGCGGAGCAGGCGCGCGGATCGGTCGCGGCGCAGCTCCGGCTCGCGGTCAACGTCGTGGTGCGCCTCGGGCTCCTGCTCGCGGCAGGGCTGCTGACCCTCCGGCTGCGCGCGGCGGCACTCATCGTCGCGGCGTGCCTCGCGGGGCTCCGCGGCCGGCTCGGCGAGACCTATCCGTTGCCCGGCGGCCGCCCGGCCCCTGCGGGGTCCGCGGTCACGGCATCCCGGGGGCGCAGGGCCCGCTCGTAGACCGCCCGCGTCTCGTCCGCCATTCGCTCCCACGAGAAGTCCTCGACACGGCGGCGCCCCCGGCGCACGAGGCTCGCCGCGACCTCGGGGTCCTCGACCACCCGGCGGAGAGCGGATGCCATCGCGCCCCGGTCCTCGGGCGCGAAGTAGGTCGCCGCGTCGCCGTAGATCTCGGGGAGGCAGGTCGCGGTGCTGCTCGCGACGGGGCAGCCGTGACGCATCGCCTCCAACCCCGGCAGCCCGAAGCCCTCGAAGAACGAGGGGAAGGCGAAGACGGCGGCGTTCTCGTACAACCAGCGCAGGCCGCCGTCGGAGACGTAGCCGGTGAAGTGCGCGCCCCGGGCGATGTCGGGGCGCCTCTGCAGGATCCGGCGGCCGTCGTCGTCGATCCGGCCCGCGACGACGAGCCCCAGCCCCGGGTGGGTCGGAACGAGGTCCTGGACCGCGTCGAAGAGTCGCTCGAGGTTCTTGTAGGGAACCTGGTTGCCCACGAACAACACGAATCGCTCGAACGGCACGGGAACCGTCTCGGCGGCGTGTGCGATCGCATCCGCCGCCTCGTACGTCAGGACGATGCTGCGGCGCGGAACCCCGGTGAAGCGACGGAGATCCTCGGCGCTGAAGCGGCTGACGACGATGTTGGCCCGCCCCACGTGCGCGGCGGCGGTGAACGCGACTCGGCCGACGGCGCGCCGCGACCACGAGACGACGCGCGACTTCTTGGCGTTGCGGATCTTCAGGAGGGTCATGTCGTGGAACGTCGTGACCCTCGGAATCCCGAGGACCACGGGCTGCTGGGGCATGCAGAAGTGCACGAGGTCGGGTCGCAGTGCTCGGATCTGGCGGGCGAGGCCGACCTGCTCCGCGAGGGAGAAGAACGGCGCGGACGAACCGAC
Source organism: Microbacterium sp. IEGM 1404 (assembly GCF_030056775.1). Lineage (NCBI taxonomy): Bacteria > Bacillati > Actinomycetota > Actinomycetes > Micrococcales > Microbacteriaceae > Microbacterium > Microbacterium sp. IEGM 1404. Next base: position 555,844 of record NZ_JASHKP010000002.1, read on the forward strand.
GGCCCGGAACCGCTCGGACGGCAGCGACCAGTCCTCGAGCCGGTCCGCGGGGAGCACGAGGGTGTAGCGGTGATCGTCCTCGAGGCGGGAGAGACCCTCGACCAGCTTCCGGATGTAGCGCCCCGTCGTGGTGAAGTATCCGCGCGCGTCGAGAACGATGTGGGCCATGGCCGCCTCCCCGGGCACGTCGACGGTCGACGCGGTTCCTCGCCATGGTGCCGCCCGGGGGGAGGGAGGACGGGCGACCCGCCCCCGCCGGGCAGGGACGTGCGCCCCACCTTCACCCGAAGACTCACCCGCTGCGCTGCGCGCGCTCGGCGAACGACCGACATGTCCGCATGACCCAGCATCGTGTCGACCCCTCCCCCGACGCGGCATCGCCCCGCACGCACGAAGGACCCCGCATGACCTCGCCCCTCGCCCCCGTCGTCATCAACGGCCGGTTCCTCACCCACACCCCCACCGGGGTCCAGCGCTGGGCGCGCGAGATCACGCGCGGGCTCGCGGACCGGATGCCGGTGCTCGTGGCGGTGCCCCCGGAAGACCTGATCGAGCCCGACCTCGGCGCACCGATCCTCCGAGTGGGACGGCTGCGGGGCCACGCGTGGGAGCAGTGGTCGCTTCCCCGTTTCCTCCGCGCCTCCGGTTCGCCGCTCCTCCTGGGACTCGCGAACACGGGTCCGACGCTCTACCGCCCCCAGATCGCCTCGCACCTCGACATCATCTACGTGCGGCATCCCGAGAGCTTCGCCCGGTCGTTCCGTCTTCTCTACGGCGCGCTCGTCCCCGGGCTGCTGCGCCGCAGCGAACGGGTGCTCACGGTGAGCGCCTTCTCCGCCGGCGAGCTGCGCGCGCACTTCGGGCTGCCCCCCGAGAAGATCACCGTGGTGCACGCCGCCGTCGGCCCCGACTTCCGTCCGGAGGGCCCCCGCCACGACGTGGGCGAGCCCTATCTGCTGGCGGTGTCGTCGCCGAACCGGCACAAGAACTTCGACGCGCTCATGACGGCGTTCGAGACCGCCCGGACCTCCACCGTCCGCCGACTGCTGATCGTCGGCGATCAGGCGCGCGCCTTCCAGTCGCGCGGGGCGCGGGAGCGGGACGGCGTCGAATTCCTCGGCCGCGTCGACGATGCCGAGCTGATGGCCCTGTACCGGGGGGCGGCGGCCTTCGCCTTCCCCTCGCTGTACGAGGGATTCGGCATCCCCCCTCTCGAGGCCCAGCGCATGGGCACGCCCGTGCTCGCGGCGCGCGCGGCCTCGCTTCCCGAGGTGCTCGGCGACAGCGTCCTGTGGGTCGATCCCACCGACGTGGCCGACATCCGACGGGGGATCGAACGCCTCGACGCCGATCCGGGGCTCCGCGAGCGTCTGTCGCGCGCCGGACGCGAGAACGAGGCGCGCTTCTCCTGGGATGCCGCCGTCGACCGGGTCGAAGAGGTCATCCGCGACGTGCGGCGGTCCTGACGGAGCGCGCGCTCACCCCCACACGGCGCGCAGGGCCGCGCGTTGGGCCTCCACGGTGAACGTCCCGCCGAGATACTCGGCCCACCGGGCACGGTTGTCGTCCTGCCACCGGGCCAGGCTCCCCGCGCGCACCGCGGCGACGAGCGTCCGCAGCCCGACATCCCACTGCACCGCGGACGGCAGGCCGGGCATCGCCGCGAGCGGGCGCGCGAGGACCGGGACCCCGCACTCCACGGCATCCAGGATCGCGATCGCCACGGCCGCCTCCCACGCGGCCGAGTGCAGGTACACGTCGAGTCCGCCGAGCTGCGCCGCGACGGAGTCGGGGGCCTGCCAGCCCGTGACCTCGATGTCTTCGGGTGCGGCGTCGGCGCCCTCCCCGCCGCCGATCCACCGCCCACGGACACGGACGCCCGGAAGGTCCGCACGCAGCCGCCGCACCGCACCGACGAACAGGTCGGGGTCCTTCTGCGGCGCCCAGCGTCCCAGCATCCCGACGGTCAGGGTCTCGGCATCCGTCGGGGCGGGTGGGACAGACGACACCCGCCGCACCGACGGCACGTTCGGGATGACCCTGATCCGCGCCGCCGGGTATCCCAGCCGCGCGGCGGCGACGGCCTCGCCCGGACCGGCCGCGGCGAGCAGGTCGGCACGTCCGCGGAGCGCGCGCTCGATCCCGCGATAGGCGGAGCGCGCGACCATGCCCACGTCACGGCGCTCGAAGGCGAAGCAGTGCGGCGTGTAGACCCGCCGCGGGCCGTCGCGCAGCGCCGCGCGGGCGTAGACGCCCGGGAAGCTGGAGTGCGCGTGGACGACGTCCGGAGCGAACCGGGAGACGAGGGCGCGGACGCCGGAGATCGCCACGAGCGGGTGCGCGACGTCCCAGTCCACGTGGCGCGCATCGAGTACGCGCGCCCCTTCCGCCCAGACCGCCGCCGGACCGTCCGACCCGTGCGGCGACGCAACGATGTGACGGAATCCCGGTGGGGAGTTCTCGATGTAACCGCGCACCGCGACCGGTACCCCTCCCGTCGCGCGATCGACGAGATGGAGGACGACGCGCGGGGTCGTCGGTGGGACGTCTGGGGTAGGCACGCGGTCACGGTAGGCGTCGGCAGAGAGAGCTCCTCGGCCGCCTCCGCGCCCGCGCCGCGGGTGACCTCCGCGCTGAGGAACAGCCCGCGCGACGCCGTCAACCCGGTCTCGCACCGCCGGCAGCGTGCGTAGCGTCGCCCGCATGACCACCGATCGCGACCAGCTCACTTTCGACAACCCCGTCACGCGGTACGCCCGCGTCGAACCGCCGGTGCAGCACCAGCCCGAACCGGGCGTGCAGGCCGACATGACGCCCGTCCCCGACCTCGGCGAGAAGACGTACCGCGGCCTGGGGCGCCTCACCGGCCGGAAGGCGCTGATCACCGGCGGAGACTCGGGCATCGGCGGCGCCGTCGCGATCGCGTTCGCGCGCGAGGGCGCGGACGTCGCCATCGTGCACCTGCCTGCCGAGCAGCGCGACGCGGATCACGTCCTGGAGCAGGTCCGGGATGCCGGCCGCACCGGCGTCTCGATCCCGACCGACATCACCGACCCGGCCGCGTGCCGCACCCTCGTCGCCGAGGCCGTCGAGGCGCTGAGGGGCCTGGACATCGTGGTGAACAACGCCGGAAAGCAGATCATGGTCGAGAGAGTCGACGACCTCTCGGACGAGCAGTTCGAGCAGACCTTCCGCACCAACGTCTTCGCGCCGTTCTGGATCACCAAGGCCGCTCTCCCGCACCTCCCCGAGGGCGCGGCGATCATCAACACCGCCTCGCTCGAGGCGTACGTCCCCGCCCCCGACCGGCTCGACTACGCCGCGACGAAGGCCGCGATCAACAACCTGTCGAAGGGCCTCGCGCAGCAGCTGGCTCCCCGTGGCATCCGGGTCAACGTCGTGGCCCCCGGCCCGACGTGGTCGGCGTTGCAGGTGAGCCAGGGCGTCTCGGACGACCAGATGGAGCACTTCGACGACGAGAGCACGTACCAGCGCGCCGGTCAGCCCGCCGAGATCGCGCCCGCGTTCGTGTTCCTGGCCTCCGCCGAGGCCAGCTACGTCTCGGGCGAGACGCTGAACGTCAACGGCGGCATGGTCACGCCGTAACTCCCGTCGCGTGAGTCGCCAGGATTTGTCGCTTCCACCGGCGGCCAGGCGACAATTCTTGGCGACTCACGCGGGATGCAGGACGGGGGGCATGCTGTCTTGCGTAAAACGTCGCGGGGCGCAAGCGACCCGTTGTCGGCCCCGGGGTGCGAAAGCGTGAAGGCATGCCGAGCCCGAACGACGTCCCCACCCTGTATCTGCTGCACGCCCTCGGGGCGAGCGCGGGATCGTTCCGCCGGCTCGGTGACGCGCTCGCGGGCCGCGTGGACGTGCAGGGCATCGATCTGCCGGGCTTCGGGTCGGAGACCGCCGCCTCCGACACGTCGCTCGACGCCACCGTCGCGCACGTCGTCGGCATCCTGAACGAGAAGGCCCGCGGTCGCTGGATCCTCGGCGGTCACAGCATGGGCGGGAAGATCGCCGGGCTCGTGGCATCCCGGGTGCTGAACGGCACCGCGCCGCTGACCGGGCTCGCGGGGATGGTGCTGCTCGCGCCGTCGCCGCCGCGCCCTGAGCCGATGGACGAGGAGCGCCGCGCGCTCATGCTCTCGTGGGTGAACGACGGGGCGATCTCCGAGCCGGATGCCGAGACCTTCATCGACCAGAACACCGCGCGGCCGCTCGACCCCGGCGCGCAGAGCCTCGCGCTCACCGACCTCCGCCGCACGTCGCCGACGGCGTGGCGCGCGTGGCTCGAAACCGGGAGCCGTGTCGATGCGCGCGCCGAGGTCGGCACGCTCGACCTCCCCGTGCTCGTGCTGGCGGGCGAGGACGACGCCGACCTCGGCGCCGCCGCGCAGCCGGGTCTCCTGTCCGACGTCTATCCGCGGGCGCGGTTCCACGCGCTCGCCGACACCGGCCACATGATCCCGCTCGAGCGCGCCACCGAGGCGGCGGACGCGATCGCCGCGTTCGTCGCCGACGAGGTGCTCGCGGGGCCGGTCGTGCCCGAGGAGTGGGCGCGGCTCATCGCCGGCGACCGCGTGGACGACCGGGTGCGCGGCATCCTGAACCGCCGGGCGGTGCCCGACGACCGCGGGTACGCGCCGCGCGTGCTCGACCTCGCGCAGCTCACGCTGCTGCGCGAGATCGCCGATCTCGTCGTGCCGCAGGACGGCCCCGCGATCGACATCGCCGCGCGCGTCGACGCGCAGCTGGCCCGCGGCGACGGCGACGGGTGGCGCCCGGACGGACTCCCACCCGACCCCGAGGCCTACCGCGCCGGGCTCGACACCCTCGCCGCGCACTGGCCCACCGACCCGGCCGAGCGCGAGAGAGTCCTCGGCGCGGCCATCGAGGGGAACGGCCCGACGGGCGGACCCCTGGATGCCGAGCTGCTCGCGGCCTGGCTCGAAGACGCGCGCGTCGACCTGGTGCGGCAGTGGCTCGCGCACCCCGCGAGCATGGCCCGCACCGGGTTCGACGGCTTCGCCACCGGCGGCCGCGCACCGATCCGCGGCTACGTCGAACTGACCCTCGGACGGCGCGAGGACTGGGAGCCCGCCGGCGTCGGCGGCACGATCGCGACGGGAGACGCCGCATGAACCTCGACGGCATGCGCACGCACGGGACCGACGACATCGTCGACGTCGTCGTGGTCGGGACCGGCGCGGGCGGCGCCCCGCTGACGGCCGAGCTCGCGCGGCGCGGGCTCTCGGTCGTGGCGCTCGAGGCGGGACGGAACTTCGCCCTCGACGACCTCACGCCCGACGAGACCGAGGCCGTCGAGATCAACTGGATGTCGGAGCGCCTGAGCGGCGGCGACGACCCCACCGCCTTCGGCCCCAACAACAGCGGCCGCGGTGTCGGCGGGTCGACCCTGCACTGGGGCGCGTTCACCCCGCGCCCCGACGCGCGCGACCTGCGGCTGCGCACCGAGACGGGCGAAGGACGCGACTGGCCGCTCGACCCCGCCGAGCTGCTGACGTATGTCGCGCGCGTCGAGGGCGACATCGGCGTCTCCGGCCAGACGCCGTACCCGTGGGATCCCGACCGCTCGTACGCGTACGGCCCTGCCGCGCGCAACGCGCCCGCGACCCTGGTCGCCCGCGGGTGCGAGGCGCTCGGCATCCGGTACGCCGACGCTCCGGCCGCGGTGCTCACCCGCGCGCGCCTGCAGGACCACCACGGCGAACGCCGCGCGTGCATCAACTGCGGCGCCTGCCACCAGGGATGCCGGGTGGATGCCAAGGCCACCACCGCCAACACCTACCTCCCGGCCGCCGTCGCCGCCGGGGCGGAGATCCGCACCGGCGCGATGGTCCACGACATCGAGCTCGACGCGCGGGGGCATGTCGCCGCGGTCGTGTACCGGCAGGACGGCGTGGACGTCCGCCAGCGGTGCCGGTCGCTCGTGCTCGCGGGCGGCGGGGTGGAGACGCCGCGTCTGCTGCTGCACACCGGTGTGGCGAACGGGTCGGGGCAGGTCGGCCGCAACTTCCTCGCGCACGGCGCGACGCAGGTGTGGGGACGCTTCGACGAGCCCGTGCGCGGGCACCGCGGCTACCCGTCGTCGCTGATCACCGAGGACATGATGCGTCCCGGCGACGCCGACTTCGCCGGCGGCTACCTCGTGCAGAGCCTCGGCGTGATGCCCCTCACCTTCGCCACGACCCTCGCCCGCGGCGGCGGGCTGTGGGGCCGCGAACTCATGGAGCGCCTCGATCAGGCGCAGCATATGGCGGGCATCGGCATCAACGGCGACTGCCTGCCGTCGGACGACAACCGCCTCGAGCTCTCCGATGAGACCGACGAGTTCGGCATCCCCCGCGCGCGGGTGACGTTCACCGCGGGACCGAACGAGAAGGCCCTCGACCGGCACGCGACGGCCTTCCTGCTGCGGGTGATGGAAGCCGCGGGCGCGCGGGAGACGTTCGTGCTCGCGCGTTCCGCGCACACGATCGGCACGGCCCGCATGTCGACCGACCCCGCCGACGGCGTGGTCGACGGCGACGGCCGCTCGCACGAGGTCCCCAACCTGTGGATCTGCGACAACAGCGTCTTCCCCTCGGCCCTCGCCGCCAACCCCGCCCTGACGATCATGGCGCTGTCGCTGCGGACGGCGGACCGGTTCCTGGCATCCGCGTAGGGCCGGGGCGGGCCCGGCCGCCGAGCGCACACGTTCGGGTCCAACGCACACGTCGGGGATGTCCCGAAGGTATGCGCTCGGCCCGAACGTGTGGGCTGACACGGGTTCCGAACGCAGCCCGGGAGAGAATGGATGCCATGAAGCTCGCGCACCTCGTCCGGTTCACCGCCCTCGCCGAGGAGCTGCACTTCCCGCGCGCCGCCGAGAAGCTCGGCATCCCGCTCGCCTCGCTGTACACCACGGTCGACAAGCTCGAGGAGGAGGTCGGGCAGCCGCTCGTGTCGCGCACCCCGCCGACCACGCTGACGCCGGCCGGGGTGCTGCTCCTCGACGAGGCGCGAGCGCGCATCGCCGACGCGCCTCCGCAGGCGGCCGCGGCCCCGAAGGCGCAGGGCGGGAAGGCCAAGGCATCCAAGGGCAAGGGCCGCGCCCCGATCGTCAAGGGCCAGCCGAAGCCGTACAAGAAGCGCCAGGGCCGCTGACGCGTTGCGCGCCTCCGGCCATCGCCGCCGTGCCGCCGCGGGCCGCACCGCTCGCGCCGCGGATTCCCGCGCATAAACGCTTCTCACGCGCATAAACGCGCTCTGCCCGTGTTTATGCGCGTGGATCGCGTTTATGCGTGGCTCCCGCACGGCAACCCGCGACAGGCCGCCGCAAACCGCAACGCCCCGAGCCGCGGCGGCGGCGCCGCCTGGGGCGGCGGCGCTACAGCTCCGCGACCCGGCCCGCCTCGACGCGCCAGTGGCGGTCGGTGTGGACGGCATCCAGCATCCGGCGGTCGTGCGTGACGAGGAGCAGGGTGCCCGTGTACGACTCCAGCGCCTGCTCGAGCTGCTCGATCGCGGGCAGGTCGAGGTGGTTCGTGGGCTCGTCGAGCACGAGCACGTTGACGCCGCGCGCCTGGAGCAGTGCGAGCCCGGCGCGCGTGCGCTCACCCGGCGACAGCCCGTCGACGGGGCGGGTGACATGGTCGGCTTTCAGCCCGAACTTCGCCAGCAGCGTGCGCACGTCGGCCGCGCTCATCTCGGGCACGAGCCCCTCGAACGCATCGGCGAGCGGCCGCTGGCCGACGAGCAGCGACCGGGCCTGATCGATCTCCCCGATCGCGACACTCGATCCGAGCGACGCCGAGCCCTCGTCCGGACTCTGACGGCCCAGGATGCCACGCAGCAACGTCGTCTTCCCGGCACCGTTCGGTCCGGTGATGCCGATCCGCTCGCCCCCGTTCACCTGCAACGACACCGGCCCGAGAGTGAAGTCGCCCTGCCGGAAGACCGCACCGGAAAGCGTCGAGACGACCGCGCTCGACCGCGGCGCGGCGCCGATCGTGAATTCGAGCTTCCATTCCTTGCGCGGTTCCTCGACCTCGTCGAGTCGCGCGATGCGGCTCTCCATCTGCCGGACCTTCTGCGCCTGCTTCTCGCTGGACTCCATCGACGCCTTGCGACGGATCTTGTCGTTGTCGGGCGACTTCTTCATCGCGTTGCGGACGCCCTGGCTCGACCATTCCCGCTGCGTCCGCGCACGGGCGACGAGGTCGGCCTTGGTCTCGGCGAACTCCTCGTACTTCTCGCGCGCCTGCCGGCGCAGTGTCGCCCGCTCCTCGAGGTACGCGTCGTACCCGCCGCCGTAGACGCGGTGGGAGTTCTGCGCGAGGTCGAGTTCGAGGACGCGGGTGACGGACCGCGCGAGGAACTCTCGGTCGTGACTGACGAGCACCACCCCGCCGCGGAGGCCCGCGACGAACGTCTCGAGACGCTCGAGGCCGTCGAGGTCGAGGTCGTTCGTGGGCTCGTCCAGCAGCGCGATGTCGAAGCGCGACAGCAGCAGCGCCGCCAGCCCCACGCGCGCCGCCTGCCCGCCCGACAGCCCCGTCATCAGCGCGTCGGCGCCCACCTCGAGGCCGAGGTCGGCGAGCACCACCGGCATCCGTTCGTCGAGGTCGGCCGCACCGCTGGCGAGCCAGCGCTCCAGGGCCGTGCCGTAGGCGTCGTCGGCGCCCACGGCCTCGGGGTCGCCGAGGGCCGCGGCCGTGGCATCCATTTCTCGCGTCGCCTCGGCGCAGCCCGTGCGGCGCGCGATGTACGCCGCGACCGTTTCGCCGTCGACGCGCTCGTGCTCCTGCGGCAGCCACCCGACGAAGGCGTCGGCCGGGGCGAGCGCGATCGTGCCGGCGAGCGGCTCGTCGACGCCCGCGAGGAGCCGGAGGAGCGTCGACTTGCCCGCGCCGTTCGCCCCGACGACGCCGACGACATCGCCCGGGGCGACCGTGAGGTCAACGCCCTCGAACAGTGTGCGGTGACCGTAGCCTCCGGCGAGTCCCTGGGCGACGAGCGTGGCGGTCATCCCTCCATTGTCCCAGGGCAGGCAGCGGCGCGGCTGCCTTCATAAACGCGATCGACGCGCAGAACCACGCTGTCCCCGTGTTTCTGCGCGCGAATCGCGTTTATGCGAAGAAGCGGACGCGACGGCGGCGGGACCCCGGCGTCCGCACCGGCCGAGCGCCCTCACACGAAGCGTTCGACGCCGCCCCAGCCGCCCACCCACGCCTCGAGGTGCGGCTCGTCGCGCAGGACATGGACACCGGATGCCACGATCTCGCCGCCGTCGAACCCGACCTCGGCGCCCCACCGCTCGGCGCGGCGCCGGGCCCGGCGGGAGACCGCAGTGCCGACGATCGTCCCGTCGGCGGCGCTCACGCGAAGCCGCCCCTCCGCGCCCTGTCCGAGCTGCGCGAGCCGTTCGGCGAGGGCGTCCACGCCGTCGAACAGCACCGGCCGGTCGAGGCGCCACACGACACGCGCGTCGGGCACCGCTCCCGACCTCACCCGCGGATCCGCGGCGAGCGCGGCGATCGTCGGCGGCGCGTCGAGGACGACGGTCGCGCGCGGGAACGCCGCGAGCACGGCATCCACGCACACGAACACGGCGGCCTCGGGACGCTCCCCCGCCAGGTGGACCACGAGGTCGGGGGCCGCGGGAAGCAGTCCCCGCCCGGCCGACCCGGCGACGGGGATGTCGCCGGCGAGGCGCAGCGTCTGACGATTGCCCTCGCGGGTGCGGTCGATGTCGCGCCCCGACCAATCGGGGCCGTCGTGCCAGGCGACGGCGTCGGGGACGTGGGCGAGCACCGCGCCGGCCTGCCACGCCCGGTGCACCCACTCCCAGTCCTCGCCGCCGTACGAGGTGAACGTCTCGTCGAAACCGCCGACTTCGTCGAAGAACCGCCGCGAGCAGGCCGACACGGCCCCGATCACGAACCGGTACGAGCGGTCGTCGGCCCGCAGCAGGTCGCCCGTGCGGGCGTACTCTTCGCGCAGCCACGCGGGTTCGGGCAGTTCCCGCTCCGGCCCCGCCTCGGCGACCGGGACCTCGACGCCGACCCCGGCGAAGTCGGCGTGCCGGCGCCGGCCCACCGTCACGGCCTCGGGCAGGAGGGCGGGCAGGCGTGTGAGGGCACGGACGTATCCGGGTTCGGGGGTCGTGTCGGCATCCAGGAAGCACAGGACATCGCCCGTGCTCGCCGCGACGCCGAGATTGCGGGCGGCCGCCGCCCGGAAGCCGCGATCGTCCTGGCGCACGACCCGCACGCCGTCCGGCACGACCGGGGCCTCGGGGGAGCCGTCGTCGGCGACCACGATCTCGAGGCGAGCGGCCGGGTGGTCCTGCTGCGCGAGGGCCGCGAGGGTGCGGGCGAGCTCCGCGGGCTGGTCGTAGTGCGTGACGATGACGCTGACCCGCGGCGGCTCGGGCTCGCGCCCGGCGACGAGGTCCCACCGGTTCCCGACGACCCACGGCGCGTCGTCGGGCGTCGAGTGTCCAGGACACGCCGAGTCGGGGTGGGGCGCATCGGCGTGTCTTGGACACTCGGCACTCACGGGGGCGGCGGCGGCGCCGGCGGGCGCGGGCAGGGCGGCCCACCACGCCAGGTAGGCGCGGGCGACGTCGGCAGGACCGAGAGGGACGGGGTGGATGCCGTGCCAGGTGGCATCCGGATCCTCTACCGCCGCGCGCACCGTCGCCCCGAGCGCGGACGGCTCGACGGGGAGCAGGGTTCCCGGCCGGAGCGCGGCCATCTCGTCGACGTACCGGTTGCGGAGGGCGATCGGGCGGCGCCCCCACCCGATCCACGACGTCAGCGACGCCGACGCCGACACGTGCTGATGCGCGATCACGGGGACCGACACGGCGCGGGCGCGTTCGGCCATCTCGGGGTCGTCGAGCCACCCGGTCACCGTCACGGCGACGCCCGCGTCGGCGGCACGGCGGACGAACGCGTCGAGGTCGGCGGCGTGTCCGTCGGAGGCGCGGCCCAGGATCGTCAGTCGCCCGACGCCCGCCTCGACGGCGGCGGCGAGTGCTTCGTCGTGTCCCTTGCCGGGGTAGAAGTACCCGAGGACGCCGATGGTGCCGTCGGCCTGCGGGCGCGGCGCGGGAGCCACCGCGGGCACCGGCAGGGGCACGATCTCGACGGGTCCGTCCCACACGCCCTCTTCGGCGAGCAGGGCACGCTCGTGGGCGCTGTTGACGGCGACGGCGTGAGCGACCCGCGTCACGGCGGCGTAGAAGGCACGGCGGCGCGGACGGTTGCGTTCGCCGTCCGAGGCCTGCGGCACATCGTGCAGGGTGACGGTGAGCGGATGCCGCCGGGCCAGGGCGGTGAGCCGTTCGGTCGCCTCCTCGGGCGAGGGCCCCCACAGACGCTCGGTGACATGGACGTGCAGCGGCGTCCCGGCGGCCAGGGCGTCGAGGTCGGGGCCCGTCGCGACGCGGAACGAAGGGTCGAGAGCGCGCACGTCTTCCGCGACGGCGCGCGCGTACACCGCGACCCCGTGCGGCCCGGCGGGCGCCAGAAGGATCGGTTGCATGCTCATGCCGCGCGCCACCGGCGCAGCAGCGGGGCGAGACGCTCGACCGCGGCCGTGACGAACTCCGGATGCGCGGCGTACCACCCGCGGTGCGCCTCGGCGACGGTGCGCGCATCGAGCATCTCGCCGGCGACGATCCAGTCGGGGCGGGGCTCGGCATCCAGGTCCCACGCCTCGACGACCCACGGTTCGAGCGGTGCCCGCACGCCGGCGAGGATCGGACGCCCGGGGTCGACCGCGGTCCCGGGCGCGCCGAGGGCCGCGACGATGCGCTCCCCCAGCGGCAGGAACACCGCGTTGCCGGGGTGGTTGACCGTCCGGGCCAGGTCGGCCACCACCGGGGCGTAGAGATCGGATGCCACGACGTCGACGCCGAGGTCCTCGCGGCGGCGGAGCTCCGCGAGGGAGTCCTCGGCCACGGCCCGCACCACGTCCGGCGGGAGCACGGGGGCCACCGGGAGCCCCGCGGCCTCCGCGAGCAGCCGGACGTCGTGGTACGCCACGAGCGGTGGGTCCTCGTCGACGCCGGGGACCCGGATCGCGGCCTGGAACGGCTGCAGCCCGCCGTAGCGGAGGGAGGGCACGACCACGGTCCGGGCGTGGGCGGGCAGCGCCGCGCGCAGCTGCGCGGTGCCGAGCGGCAGACCGCGATAGTCGTCGCGGATCGGCTGCACGACGAGGAACGACGCCCCCGCCAGCAGCCGGTGCAGGCGTTCGGCGTCCGCGGCATCCATCTCGTGCACCGCGGGGACCCGCACCCCGGGGTGGGTGTCGTTCGACACGACCAGTCGGATCGACTCGGCTTGGCAGTTGCCCACGACGACGCCGTAGCCCTCCGGCGCGGGGACATCGCCGAAGAATTCGGCGTAGTGCCGACGGCGCGCTATCACCGCCGCATCCTCGTCCGCAAGGCTCTCGGAGCCGCTCTCTCTACCGCGCATGATGTGAACGTACGCCGTCGGTGCCGTCGCCTTCGCAACGGTCCCGTTGCCTTGCGACTCCTCTCCTGATGCGATACATCCCCCATCGCCCCACTTCAGGAGGACCCCCGATCGACGCCACCGCCCCTCGCCGGATCCGGGTCGCCGCCGTGCCCGCCGGGCACCCGTACACGCGGGCCGTCACCGACGAACGCTTCGTCGATCTGCGCGCCGACCCGCCGCCGCCGGGGGCCGCCCCCGGTCAGTGGTGGCCGCCGCAGGTGCTGCTGCCCGAGTGGCTGGACGCGCACGCCGACGAGATCGACGTGGTCCACGTGCACTTCGGCAGCGAGTCCTCCTCGACCGAGGAGCTGTCGGCGACGGTCGCCGCCCTCCGCCGGCTGGGCCTGCCGCTCGTCTACACCGTCCACGACCTCGAGAACCCGCAGCTGACCGACCAGGGGGCGCACCGCGCCGCGCTGGCCGTGCTCCTCGCCGGGGCCGACGAGGTGACCACGCTGACCGCGCCCACCGCGGCCGAGGTCGAGCGCGACTACGGCCGCGTCAGCGTCGTGATCCCCCACCCCACCCTCGTCGACGGCACCGCCCTTCCCGTCGGCCGCCCGCACGCCGGGACCCGTGTCGGGGTTCACCTGCGCGACCTCCGCCCCAACATCGACGGCGTGGGGACGGTGGCGACCCTCGTCCGCGCCGTCGCCGACCTACGCGCCCTGGGCGCCGACATCGAGGCGGTCGTGCGCCTGAACGAGAACGTGCGCGACCCCGACGCCGCGGCATCCATCGACGCCCTCGCCGACGGCACCGACGGCGTGACCGTGGAGCGCGCGGCACGGCTCGACGACGACGCTCTCGCCGCGTGGCTCGCCGACCTCGACGCGTGCCTGCTCCCCTACTCGCACGGCACGCACTCGGGGTGGGCGGAGCTCTGCTACGACCTCGCCGTGCCCGTCGTCGGCACGCGCGTCGGCCATGTCGCCGCGCAGCATCCCGCCGACTTCCACGCGTTCCGCATCGGCGACCCCGTGTCGCTGGAACGGGCGATCGTGGATGCCACGGCCGAGGGCTGGTCGGTCGCCGGGTCCGATGCGCGCGGTGCGGAGATCGCCCGTCGCCGGGTCGAGCGGCTCGACGAACGCGAGCGGGTGCGTCAGGCCCACGTCGCGGTGTACCGCCGGTCGATGCGGACGGAGCACGCGGCATGACCCGGGCGTCGAAGCCGTTGCGGGTGCTGGTCGTCGCCCCGTCGCGTTACCCGCTGCGCCAGCCGCACGCCGGTGGTCTCGAGGCGACCGTGTGGGACCGCGTCCGGTGGCTGCGCGACCGCGGGCACCAGGTCACGCTGTGCGCCGCGGAGGGCTCCGACTTCCTCGAGGAGTCCCCCGGCTTCGCCCTGCCCGCACCGACCTGGTCGCGCGTGGAGGACTCCTCGGACACGGGCTATCCCGAGGGGTACGCCGCCGCGACCGACGCGGCGCACGACGTGCTCCTGGAGCGGCTCCGGACCGGCCGGCACGAGGTCGACGTCATCGACAACCACAGCCTCCACCCCGCCCCGATCCGGTGGAGCCGGGATGCCGGCATCCCGGTCGTCACGACGCTCCACACGCCCCCGCTCGAACCGATGCTCCAGGCCGCCGCGTACGTGCGCGGCAGCGCGCACCGCTTCGTCGCGGTGAGCCAGGCCACGGCGCGCGCGTGGTCGGTGGAGGGTGTCGACGCGTTCGTGTTCCCCAACGGCATCGACACCGAACGCTGGACGCGCGGTCCCGGCGGGCCGCGGTGGGTGTGGTCGGGACGCATCGTCCCCGAGAAGGCGCCGCACCTCGCCATCGAGGCCGCCCGGGCGGTGGATGCCGAGATCGTCGTCGCCGGCCGCATCGGCGACGTCGACTACTTCCAGCAGGAGGTGGCACCTCGCCTCGGCGGGCACGCGCACTACGTCGGCGCGCTCCACCAGCCCGACCTGTGCCGCCTCGTGGGATCCTCGGCCGTGGCCCTGGTCACCCCCATGTGGGAGGAGCCGTTCGGTCTCGTCATCGCCGAAGCGCTCGCGACGGGCACACCGGTCGCGGCGTTCGACATCGGCGGGGTCTCCGAGGTCCTCGCCGGGATGCCGGGGACGGCCGCCGTCATGCCCGGCGACGTCACGGCGCTCGCCCACGCGGCGCGCGACCTCGCCTCCGAGGGCCACCGCGAACCGCTCACGCGCGTCTGGACCCGCCGCGCCGCGGTGCGCGAGCACGCCCTCAGCCGGCGCTACCGCGAGGTCGAGCGGGTGCTCGCCCACACCGCGCAGCCGGCGACCGAACGTCGCATCCCGGCGGTGTCGTGGTGATCGGCTGGTACGTCCATCACCACGGGTACGGGCACGTCGCCCGCTTCCTCGCGGTGCAGCCCCACCTGCGCGAGAAGGTGCGCGCGTTCTCGTCGCTGCCCCGCCCGAACGGACTCGGCGACGACGTCGAGTGGATCGTCCTCCCCCACGACGCCGACGCGATCGAGTACGAGGACGGCACGGTGTTCGACCCCGGCACGGCCGACCCCACCGTCCGGGGAGCCCTGCACTGGGCGCCGCACGACCATCCCGGGCACCGCGCGCGCCTCACGCTCCTCGCGCGGAGCGCCGCCGACCTCCGGGCGATCGTCGTCGACGTCAGCGCCGAGGTCGTCGCCTTCGCGCGGCTGCTGGGCCTGCGGACGCTCGCGGTGACGCAGCCCGGGGAACGCACCGACGCGGCGCACGCCCTCGCCTACGACCTGGCCGACCGCATCCTCGCCCCGTGGGCGCACGGAGCGGTCCCGCCCGGAGCGCTCACCACCCGGACCGACCGGGTCGTGTGGACGGGCGGGATCTCGCGCTACGACGGACGGACACCGGAGGAGGGGGATGCCGAGCGATCGGTGCTCTTCCTCGGTCAGGTGCTCGCCGACGACGTGCGCCGCGACGCCGAGGATCGGCTGTCCGCCGCCGGCTGGCGCACGCGCGCGATCGGACACGACGCGTCGTCGCGCCTCGACGACCCGTGGCCGTTGCTGACGTCGCACACCGTCGTGGTCAGCGCGGCGGGGCAGAACAGCGTCGCCGACCTCGCCGCGGCGGGGGCGCGCGCGGTCGTCGTCGCGCAGGACCGCCCCTTCGACGAGCAGCGGCACACCGCGTGCGCGCTGCACCGGTGGGGCCTCGCCCGGGTCGCCCCCGACGACATCGACGCGGAGGGGATCGTGGCGCTCGTCGAGGCCGCGGCGACCGACGACCCCGACTGGACGCGCTGGCAGGTGACCGGCGCCGCCGAGCGCGCCGCCGAGGCCATCGAGGCGATGCTCCCGTGAAGGTCGCGGTCCTCACGGTCGCCTCCGCGGCCCGCCGGGCCCACCTCGAACGGCAGCGCGAGGTGCTCGCCGCGGTGGCCCCCGAGGCCCTCCGCGCGGAGGTCTTCCTCGATGCGACGCCGCCGGACGGCATCCGGGATGCCGACGTCCTGACGCGGCACGTCCCGCCCGGGCCGCACGGACTCCGCGTGGGCGCGGGCCGGAACACCGCGGCCGCCGCCGCGATCGCGGAGGGTGCGGAGCTGCTCGTCTTCCTCGACGTGGACTGCCTGCCGGGTGCCGATCTCGTCGCGCGGTACACCGAGGCCGCCGCGGCGCATCCCGACGCGCTGCTCGCCGGACCCGTGACGTACCTCGCGAGCGTGCAGCGTCCGGCCGTGGTCGACCTGCCGCACGTGACACGGCCGCACCGGGCGCGCCCCGCGCTCCCCCCGGGCCAGACGCGGACCGCCGAGCCCGACGAGTACGACCTCTTCTGGTCGCTGTCCTTCGCGGTCACCCCGGCGACGTGGGAACGCCTCGGCGGCTTCCATGACGCGTACGAGGGCTACGGCGCCGAGGACACCGACCTCGCGTGGACGGCGCGGGCCTCGGACGTTCCGCTCGTGTGGACGGGCGGGGCGGACGCCTACCACCAGTGGCATCCGGTGTCCTCGCCGCCCTGGCGGCACCTCGACGACATCCTCCGCAACGGCGCCGCGTTCCATCGCCGCTGGGGCGTCTGGCCGATGGGCGGGTGGCTGGAGGCGTTCGCCGCCGCCGGCGCGATCGAACGCCGCGGCGAGCTGTGGGTGCGTCTCCCGGGCGCGTGAGGTGCCAAGAATTGTCGCTTCGGGCACGCCCGAAGCGACAAATTCTGGCACCTCACGCGCTGGAGGATCAGCCGAGCGCCTCCCGCAGCGCTTCCACGATGCGGGTCGCACGGGGGTCCTCGGACTCCATGCGGTTGGTCACGAACGCGAAGCCCACGCGGGCGTCGAGGTCGGCGAACGCGACCTGTCCGCCGGCGCCGTCGTGCCCGACACTGCCCGGCCCGAGGTAGCGGCGCGCGGCGGAATCCCGCTGCATCCCGGCGCCCCACTCCGGCCACGGCGCCGGAGCGTCGAACACCGGAGCGCCGCTCGTGCGCAGGGCCCCGGCGGCACGGACCGTCGCGTCGTCGAGGAGCCGGACGCCGTCGGTCTCGGCCACGGTCGCCGACCACATCGCGGCGAGCGCGCGGGCGGTGCTGATCCCCCCGGCGCCGGGGATGACCGCGGCGCGGACGTCGTCGGCGTTGAAGCCGTCGTCCTCGGTGACGAGCGTGGGCGGCAGCGCGCCGCCCAGGGTCATCGCGCGGTCGAGCCAGTCGACGCCGTGCGGGTCGCGTGCGGCGGCCTGAGCGGCGACGCCCGCGGCGAGGGTCGGCCCCACTTCGAGGTGGGCGACGGATGCCGCGATCTCCGCCGGCATCCCGAGCCAGGCCCCGCCGCCGACCGCGTCCGCCATCTCGGCGAAGGCGGCGGAGATCCCGACTCCCCCGGCGCGCCGCACGATCTCGCCCGAGATCCAGCCGTGCGTGAGCGCGTGGTACGCCCAGCCTCCACCGGGGGTCCAGAGCGGCCGCTGCGCCGCGATGATCGCCGAGACGGCGTCGAAGTCGAGCAGTTGGGCGCGGCTGATGTCGACCCGCGGCGCCGAGACACCCGCCCGGTGCGCGAGGGCGTCGCCGACGGTGACGGCCTCTTTGCCCCACGTGCCGAACTCCGGCCACAGCTCGGCGAGCGGACGGTCGTAGTCGAGGCGACCGGATGCCACGAGCCGAGCCGCGAGGATCGACATGAGCCCCTTGGTGCACGAGAACACCACCGTCGGGGTGTCCCGCTCCCACGGGCGGCCGTCGCGGGAGTCGGCGACACCGCCCCACAGGTCGACGACCTCGCGCCCGTCGAGCCGCACCGACAGCGCGCCGCCCATGCCCGGGTGGCTCTCGAACGCCGCGCGGAAGGCATCCGCGACCGGGGCGAACCCGGATGCCACGGAGCCCTGCACCGCGGTCATCGGAGATCCTCCGTCACGACGAGACGGTCGCCGTCCCACCGGACCGGGAGCGGGTCGGACAGGGTGCCGATGAAGGCCCCGTCGGCGGCCACGTTCTCGAACGCCAGCAGCACCGGCCGGCCGTCGGCATCCTCGGCGATCCGACCGCTGTAGAGGTTCTCGGGGGCGACGAGCGTCGCGCGACGTACGTCGTACGGGCCCCGCGGATCGTCGAGCGCGACGGCCCAGATGCCACCGCGCTCGCCCTCGCGATGACCGGCGAGGTGCGCCGAATCGCACGAGAACACCAGCGCCCAGCGACCCTCGACCTGCACCACCTGCGGCACCTCGAGGTGCGCGAACCCCGCTCCGGCGGTGCTGCGCGGGGGTCGCACCTCCCACCGCACGAGGTCGGGCGACCATGCGTGGCCGACGACCCCGCGATCGCGCCCCGGACCGTCGACGGCGCGGGCGGTGACGAGCATGTGCCAGCCGTCGCCGTCGGGGTCCGCGAACACCCACGGGTCGCGCCACGCCTCCTCGTGCCAGGTGCCGGCCGCGAGCGTCTCGTACCAGCGCGGGTCGGCGGCCACCACGACGCCGGGGTCCTTCACCCACTCCGTCAGGTCGTCCGACGTCGCCGCGAGCACGGTCTCGACGTTGGTGATGCGCCCCGGCTCGAGGAACCGCGACCCGGTGTAGAACATGCGCCACCCCGCCGCCGCCTCGACGATGCTGCCGGTCCAGGTGGCCGTGGCATCCGGAGCCTCTCCCCCGGTGGGCTCGAGCACCGTGCCGTGCACGGTCCACGAGCGCAGATCGCTCGAGGTCGCGTGCCCCACCGTGGCGTTGCGGTGGCGCAGGTCGGGGTCGCCGAGACTGATCGGCGCCTGCAGGAAGAGCATGTGGTGGGTGTCGCCGTCGCGGGCGAGCCAGAAGTCCCAGACCCAGTGGTCGGGCAGCGTGAACGTCATGATGTCCGTTTCGATGGAGGGGTCGAGCGGTCAGCCCTTGACCGCGCCCTGCACCAGCGCCCGGATGAACTGGCGCTGGAAGACGAGGAAGAGCAGGACGGCCGGCGTGATGATGATGAGGGCGCCCGCGTTGAGAAGGGGGATGCTGAGCGAGTACTGCCCCTGGAAGAAGGTCAGGGCACCCGCGACCGTGCGCTGCAGCGGGTCGGCGATGAGGACGACCGGGAGCAGGAACTGGTTCCAGGTCCAGATGAACAGCAGGATCGCCAGCGCCGAGAGCGCCGGCGCCGCCAACGGCAGCTGGATGCTGCGGAACTCGCGCCACAGCGACGCCCCGTCCACGCGTGCGGCCTCGGACAGCTCGCGCGGGACGTTGATGAAGTGCGCGCGCATCCAGAACACGCCGAACGGCATGAAGAGCCCGATGAGGGGGAAGATCACGGCCCACGGGGTGTTCACGGTGCCCATCGACTGCGCCTGGTAGTACAGCGGGATGATGAGCGCCTCGAACGGGATCGTGAGGCCGAGCACGAAGAAGACGAGCACTCCGCGGCCGAACCGTACCTGCAGCGACCCGAGCGCGAACCCGGCGAGGGTCGCGGCGACGAGGCTGACGGGCACGACGCCGAGCACGATCACGAGGCTCGAGCCCATGAGCTGCCACACGTGTCCGGTCTCGAACGCCGTGGCGAAGTTGCCCCACTGCGGGTCGGTCGGCCAGGTGAGCCCGGTCGGGTTGCGGTCGGCGGGCTGCAGCGCCGCGGAGAACATGCTGATCAGGGGCAGCAGCGTCACGATCGCCGCGACGGCGAGGAGGACGGTTCCGAGGACGCGCTCGGTGCGGCTGGCGATCACGAGTCACTCGCTCTCGAGAGGCGTTGGATGGGGAGGACCACGACGAGCACCAGCACCATGAGCACGATGCCGAAGGCGGAGGCCAGGCCCACGTCGCTCTGGGTGAAACCGATGCGGAAGATCGACAGGCCGGGCACGAGGGTCGCCCGCCCGGGGCCGCCCTGCGTCGAGGTGTAGATGATGTCGAAGCTCGACAGGGCGGCGATGACGGTGACGGTCACGAGCACCGCGATCTCCTGCCGGAGGCCCGGCAGCGTGATGGTGAAGAGCTCGCGCCACCAGCCCGCACCGTCGAGGCGGATCGCCTCGTACAGCGAGACGTCGATCTTGCCGAGCCCGGTGAGCAGCAGCACGGTGCACAGTCCCGTGAGGACCCACGAGCCGATGAGACCTACCGCGGGAAGGGCGGTGCCGTAGTCGGCGAGCCACGGCCGGGTGATCCAGCCGAGCCCGATCCACCCGAGGATCTGGTTCACGGCGCCGGTCTGCGCGTACATCCAGGACCACGCGATACCGGCGGCGGCCAGCGGGATGATCTGCGGGAGGAACAGCACCGTCTGCGCGGTGGCGGCGAAAGCCTTGTTCCGGATGCCGCGGATCAGGGTCGCGAGCACCAGTCCGAGCCCCACCGGGATGAACGTGAAGAACGCGATGAGCACGAAGGCGTTGCGGATCGCGCCGAGCAGGTCGGGGTCGGTGAAGACCGTGAGGTAGTTCTCGAAGCCCACCCACCGGGCCACGCCGATGCCGTTCCAGTCGTAGAACGAGTACTGCACGCCCTGGAACAGGGGCCAGATGACGAACCCGATGTAGAAACCGAGCGCGGGGACGAGCAGCAGCCATCCGGCGAGGGTCGCCCGCCGGGCCACTGCGCGTGCAGCGGCCCGGCGAACGGGTGCGGTCGTCGCCGCCGGGTGAGCGGCGTCTTCTCGGGGGGCCGCCGCGACGGCGACCGCACGATCGGTCATGGTCAGCCGACCTCGCTCTCGTAGAACTTCTGCACGCGGTCGACGAACTCCTGGCCGGTGATCTGGCTGGTCACCAGCAGCTGCGACTCGGGGATGATCGAGCCCGCGTAGATGCCGGCGGTGGTGTTGGCCATGAAGTCGACCTGGCCGTTCTCGGCGCCGATCTGCGCCGACATCTCCAGAGCGTTCTCGATGAGCGAGCCGGCCTGGACGGTCGGCAGCTCGAGGCTCGGGTCACCACCGGGCGAGGCGCCCGTGACGTCGACGATGATCTGTCGCGCGGCCGGGTCGGTGTGGACCCAGTTGAGGAAGTACACGATCTCGTTGAGGTGCTTCGACTTGGCCGCGACCGAGAACGAGTTGGCCGCGCCCATCGCGACGTGACCGGCGCCTTCTTCGGCCGGCGGCACCAGGAAGAAGCTGACGTTGTCGCCGAGCGCCTTCTGGTAGTTCGCGGCCTCCCAGTTGCCGTTGAAGGTGAACAGACCCTCACCCGCGGAGAAGCGGCTCGTGAAGGTGAAGTAGTCGATCGCGTTGATGTCGGACGGGAAGTACCCGGCATCCGCCCACTTGCGAACGAGCTCCGCGCCCTGGACGTTGCCCGGCTCGTCGTAGCGCGCGCCCGGCTCGTTGAACATCCACGACAGGAACTGGTCCTTGTCGACGTACTGGTTCATCGCGGCCTGGACCACGAAGTTCACCACGCCGTCCTTGTCGCCGGCCATGATCGGCAGGATGCCGGCGGCCTTCGCCTTGGCCATGTCGGCCTCGAGCTCGGCGAGGGTCTGCGGCGGGGCGGTGATGCCCAGCTGCGAGGCGAGGGTGTCATTCATGTAGATGCCGGTGATGCTGTAGCCGAGGCCGAGCTGGTACAGCGAGCCCGAGCCGCGGATGCCGTCCTCGCTCATGCGCAGCGGCGCGAGCTGCGATGCCGGCCAGGCGTCCCAGCCGTACGCGTCGAAGTACGGGTCGAGGTTCGCGACGAGGCCGTCCTTGACCGTGTCTCCGAGCGTGGGGAGGCGGATCAGGTCGGGCGGGGTGTCGCTCGCGAGGAGCTTGGGGGCATTGGCCGTGAGGTTCTGGAACGTGTCGCGGGTGATGTTGAACGTCACGTTCGGGTGCTGCTTGGTGAACTCCTCGGTCAGCTTGTCGGTGACGGGGAACCCGGTCTCGTCGGCGATCGTCAGCTGGACCGGGTCGCTGGTGAGTTCGGTGCTCACGTCGGCGGCGGCGGCGGTCTGCGGTGCCGCAGCGCCGGGAGCGCAGCCGGCCAGCAGAGCGCCGGTGAGCCCGGCGATCGCCGCGAGCGCGAGGGGCGCGACGCGACGGGTGCGCGTGCGCGGGGTACGGGTGGACATGTCGACTCCTTCGTCAGTGCTGCGGGTACCCAGGATGCGGGTCTTCTGGTGCGATCCTTGCTGCGGTACAGTGCTGAAAGGATTTAGCAGGGATATTTACTCAGACGATTCCGGCCCTGTCAAGATTCACTGTCAAGATCGTTACCGTCGGCGCGGGAGCCGATGACCGAGGAGGTGCGGATGGTCAAGCGCGTCACGCTGACCGATGTCGCACGTCTCGCCGGGCTCTCCCCCTCCGCGGCATCCATGATCCTCAACGGTCGCCCCGACACCCGACTCTCCCGCGACGCCCACGACCGCGTCCTCGCCGCGGCCGCGGAACTCGGGTACCGCCCCAACGTCGCGGCGCGGGCTCTGCGCACGAGCACCTCGCACACGATCGGCTTCGTCTCCGACCTCGTCGCCACCACCCGCTTCGCCAGCGGCCTCATCAAGGGCGCACTCGGCGCCGCCGAGGCCGCCGGCCACGTCGTGCTCGTCGCCGAGACGGGCGGCGAGCCCGAACGCGAGGCCGAGGCCGTCTCGGCACTGCTGGACCGGCAGGTCGACGGGGTGATCTTCGCCTCGATGCGCGCGCGCGAGATCCTCGTCCCGCCGATCCCCTCGAGCGTGCGGGCGGTGATGCTGAACGCCACCAGCGAGACGCACGTCTGCAGCGTGCTGCCCGACGAGGAGACCGGCGGACAGCGGGCGATCGAACTGCTTCGGGATGCCGGCATCCGCGACGACATCCTGCTGCTCGGCTACGACGCCGACGCGGAGCGCGACCTGTTCCGCTCGGCGACCGTCGCCGCGCGGGTGCGCGGGATCTACGACACGATGGCGCGCGAGGGCATGAGGTTCTCCCGCGAGGAGTCGATCTGGCTCTGGGAGCCCGACCACGGCCACGACGTCACGGCGCGGGTGCTGGCATCCGGTCCGCCTCCGCGCGCGATCGTGTGCCTCAACGACCGTCTCGCGTTCGGCGCCTCGCAGGCTCTCGGCGAAGCGGGGCTCCGGGTGCCCGACGACGTGGCACTGGTCTCGTTCGACAACGACGAGCTGGCGGCGTACCTGCGCCCCGGCCTCACCACGATCGGCCTCCCGCACGAGGCGATGGGGCGGCGCGCGGTCGAGCTGCTCCTCACCCCCGACGGCCCTCCCCCCGGTGAGCACCTGGTGGAGATGCCCGTGGTGATCCGCGCGTCCCTCCCCTGACGCCGCGGTCCCCGGCGTCGCCGCGCCACGCCGCGCCGCCGCAAACGCCCAGTGTCCAAGACACGCCGTATGCGCTCTGCGCGCTGCGGCGTGTCTTGGACACTGAAGCGGGATGGATGCCGCGAGCTACACGCGCAGCCAGGCCGTCGCCTCGCCGGGGAGCGCCCCCGACTCGACGGGAGCGCTCGACAGCAGCACCTCGCCCGCGGGGAGCTCCACCGGCTCGGTGCCGAAGGTCGTCACCACGGTCCAGCCGTCGGGGCGGGCGAAGGCCACCACGTCGTCGCGGCCGAGGTCGAGCCACTCCAGCTCCTCGGCGGTCTGCAGGTCGTGCCGGAGGTCGAGCGCGCGGCGGTAGAGCGACAGCGTCGAGGCCGGATCGCCGTCCTGGCGGTCGACGGCGTAGGTCGTGAACCACTCCGGCTGCGGCAGGTGCGCCCCGCCCCCACCGAAACCGAACGCGGTGTCGGAGGCCGCCCAGGGCAGCGGGACGCGGCATCCGTCCCGCCCGATGTCGACGCCCGGGCTGCGGAAGAACGTCGGGTCCTGGCGGGCGGCGTCGGGGATCTCGGCGACCTCGTGCAGGCCGAGCTCCTCGCCCTGGTACAGGTACGCCGAGCCCGGCAGCCCCAGCACGAACAGCGCAGCGGCCCGGGCGCGGCGTTCTCCCCGCGCGGTGTCGAGCGCGGGCGAGGTGCCGCCGGAGAGCAGCCACTCGTTGCCGTGCTTGCGCGTCGGACGGCCGTCCTCGGTGCGCTCCGCGTCGGGCAGGCCGTAACGCGTGGCGTGGCGGACGACGTCGTGGTTCGACAGCACCCACGTCGTCGACGACCCCGACTCGGCGGCGAGGGCGAGGTTGTCGGCGACGATGCGACGGAACTGGCCCGCGTCGAAGTCGGCCTCGAGCAGGTCGAAGTTGAACGACTGCCCCAGGCTTTCGATGCTCGCGTACAGCGGCACGCGCGAGGGGTGCACCCACGCCTCGGCGACGGCGGTGCGGGGCGGGTCGTAGGAGTTGAACACCGCGCGCCACTCGGCGTACACCTCGTGCACGTCGTCGCGGTCGAGGAGGGGGTGGGTCCCGTCCTGCGGCATCGCGGCGAGCTCGGCGGCCGAGGGCAGCGGCTCGCTGAGGTCCTTGGTCAGCATGTGCGCGACGTCGATGCGGAACCCGTCGACGCCCCGGTCGCTCCAGAAGCGCAGGGTCTTCACGAAGTCGGCCCGCACCTCGGGGTTCGCCCAGTTGAGGTCGGGCTGCGACACGTCGAAGTTGTGGAAGTACCACTGACCGTCGGCGACGCGCTCCCACGCGGAGCCGCCGAACACCGACTGCCAGTCCGTCGGCGGCTCGGAGCCGTCGGGACCCGTGCCCTCGCGGAAGATGTAGCGGTCGCGCTCGGCGGAGCCGCGACCGGCGGCGAGCGCCTCCTGGAACCAGGCGTGGTCGTTGGACGTGTGGTTCGGCACGATGTCGACCACGACGCGGATGCCATGGGCGTGCAGCTGCGCGATGAGCTCGTCCATGTCAGCGAGGGTCCCCAGGCGCGGGTCGACGTCGCGGTAGTCGGCGACGTCGTACCCTCCGTCGGCGAGCGCCGAGGGGTAGAAGGGGCTGAGCCAGACGGCATCCACCCCCAGTTCGGCCAGGTACGGCACCCGCGAGGTGATGCCGGGGATGTCGCCGAGGCCGTCGCCGTTGCTGTCGGCGAAGCTGCGGGGATACACCTGATACACCACGGCCTGGCGCCACCAGTCGGGGGCGTCGGAGAGCTCGCGGGCGTGCACGGAGGGTGCGGCGGTGGTCACGGGAAGGTCCTTTCGGGGGTGGGGGTCGGTCAGCCCTTGACGGCGCCCTGCGTGACGCCCGCCATCACCCATCGCTGGGTGAAGAGGTAGGCGACGATCGCGGGAGCCATGGCCATGAGGTACGAGGCGAAGGCGACGTTGTAGTTGTTGCTGAACTGCGTCTGGAACAGGTTCTGGCGCACGGGCAGCGTCTGCAAGGCCGGATCGCTGATGATGAGCGAGGGCATCATGAAGTCGTTCCAGGCGTACAGGAACGCGAAGATGCCGACGGTCGCGCTCATCGGGGCGAGGAGCGGAAAGATGAGCCGCCAGAACGTCTGCCAGGTCGTCGCGCCGTCGATGCGCGCGCTCTCCTCGAGCTCGAGCGGGATGGAGCGCAGGAACGCGGTGAACAGCAGCACGCTGAAGCTCAGCTGGAACATCGTGGCGAGGATGATCACGCCGAACGGGTTGTCGAGCCCGAGGCGGCCGGTGAGCTGGATCTGCGGCAGAGCGACCACGGGGAACGGGATGAACATCGCCGCGAGCAGGTAGAAGAACGAGTACCGGAAGAGCTTCCGGTCCCAGTTGCGGGCGATCGCGTACGACGCGAAGGCCGCGAGGACGATGGTGGCGGCGACCGTCCCGGCCGTCACCAGGAACGAGATCGCCAGGCCCACGGGGAACTTCGTCAGCGTCCAGGCCTGCACGAACCCGTCGAAGCTGATCGGCGAAGGGAACGAGAAGGCGTTGCCGTCGACGACCTGCGCCCCGGTCTTCACCGCCATCGTGATCGAGACGTACAGGGGCAGGAGCACCGTGACGGCGCACAGGATCAGGACGGTGGTCGCCAACCAGTTGATGCGTTCGGTACCCACCCGCCGGATGCCGGTGCGTCGACGCGAGGGGACGGAGAGCTCTGCCTGCTCGAAGGCGAGCGCGGGCTGGTTCACGGCGGTCATGAGAGGGTGTTCCTTCCCCGGGTGAGCGAGAGCTGGAGCAGCGAGATGGCGACGGCGACGAGGAAGAAGAGGGCCGCGTTGGCCATCTGGTAGGCGTAGTCGCCGCCGTTGAAGCCGAGGATGATCGACATCGCCACGCTGCGGGTCGAGGTGCCGGGCCCGCCGTTGGTCAGACCCACGATGATGTCGTAGGCGTTGAGGAAGCCCTTGAAGCCGAGGATGACGTTGATGACGACGTAGCCGGCGACGAGCGGCAGGGTGATCCGCAGAAGCTGCTGCGTCTTGGTCGCGCCGTCCAGGCCCGCCGCTTCGTACACGTCGCCGGGCACCGACAGCAGCCCCGCGATGTAGATGAGCAGCGTGCCGGGGATGGCCTGCCAGGCGGTGACGATCACGATCGCGAGCCACGCGAGGTCGGGGTTCGCCAGCAACGACGTCTCCAGCCACGGGATGCCGAGGGCGGTTCCGGCCTGCGGGAGGGAGTTGCTGAAGAGGAAGTTGAAGACGTAGGCGATGATGATGCCCGAGATCACCATCGGGATGACGAAGACGGTGCGCAGCGCCTTCTTGAAGCGGATCTGCGCGGTGAGGCCGACCGCGAGCAGGAACGCCGCGATGTTGACGACGATGACCGTCGCCACCGAGAACCCGAAGGTGAACAGGTAGGCCTGCAGGATCGCCGGGTCGCTGAAGAGCGCGATGTAGTTCGTCAGCCCGACGAAGTTCCACTGCCCGATGCCGATCGAGTCGGTGAAGCTGAAGAAGATGCCGACGATGCCCGGCAGCGTGATCGCGAGGGTGAACAGCGCGAGGGTGGGCAGCAGGAACAGGTAGTAGATCGGTTCCACGCGGCGGGTGCTGCGGCGCGCGGCCGTCTTCCCGCCGGTGACGATCGTGGTGGTGGTGGTCATCGCGCGGCTCCTTCGGCGGCGGACTCGGTGGTCGAGGCGACGGGCTGGCGGAACGCCAGGCGCGACCAGTCCTGATCGAGGGTGCCGAGGGTCCCCTCGGTCGAGGCCCCGAGGATCATGGCCTGCGCGTAGCTGAAGACCGGGATGGTCTTGGGCACCAGCACCGACGCGCCCTGGTAGATGCGCCCCTCGTCGTAGTACGGGATCATCCCCGCTACACGCGGGTCGCTGGGGGCGGGAGCGTCCGTGGTGGGCGCGAACCCGAGCTGCGACTCGTTGTACGCCTCGATGATCTGCGGCTGGTACAGGTACTCGAGGAAGTCGCGTGCGGCATCCTGGTGCTTCGATCCCTCGGGGATCATGGCCGCGAGGTCCATGTTGACGCGCACCGCGAGGTCGTCCGGGTCGTTCGTCATCGGGAGCGGAAAGGTGCCGACCGCGAGATCGGGCGACGTCTTGGCGATCTCGCCGAGCGCCCACGGCCCCTGCAGGTACATCGCGGCCTGCCCCTGCGCGAAGGCGAGGTTTCCGTCGCCGTAGCCGCGGCTGGCGGCATCCGGGTTGGTGTAGGTCGAGGACAGCTCGGTCATGCGCTGCATGGGCTCGGCGAGGTCCTTCTGGAACGACACCGCGGAGTCGGGGCCGACGCCGTCGCCCTCGGCGGCGAGTCCGTCGAAGAAGTCGAGGACATTCATCGATCCGCCCACGGCGTAGTCGTACCAGCCCTGGCCGATGGTCCAGTCGTCCTTGAAGGTGCCGTAGAACGGCGTGACACCGTCGGCCTTCAGCGTTTCGGCGGTCTGGATCAGTTCGTCCCACGTCGTCGGGACCGAGAGCCCGAGCCGATCGAAGATCTCCTTGTTGTAGATCACCGACGATGCCATGACCGAGTAGGGCAGCGCGCTGGTGCGCCCGGCGCACGAGCCGTACTGGTCCATGAGGGGCTGCAGGTCGTCGCGAACAGTGGCGGCGGCGGCCGTGCCGGAAAGGTCGGTCAACGCGCACCGCTGCACGAACCGCGCGACCTCGTAGTTGTAGTTCGCGAGCATGATGTCGGGCGGATTGCCGCGGACGAAGCTCGCCGAGACGACGTCGACGCCCGAGGCGTCCATCTCGACGCGCACCTCGTCCTGCGACGCGTTGTAGTCGGAGACCACCTGGTTCATGAACGCGAGGGCCTCGCGTTTGCTGAAAGTGAAGCGGATCGTCTCGCGCCCGTCGGCGGAGCAGCCGGCGAGCATCGCCGCCGCCAGGCCCGTCACCGTCAGCGCCGCGACTGCTCGTCGCACCGTCGCCGTCTTCCTCGACACGTGTCCTCCTCGCATCCTTGCGATTTTGAATCGTAGATTAAATCTACTCGTCAAATCAATGTGTTGAGGGCAGTATTGCAGGAGACACGAAGGGGGTCAAGATCCGATGACGGATGCCACACCCTCGGTTCCCTCGCTCCGCCGCCACAGCCTCGACGCCGTGCTCGCCTACGCGTGGGACGCCGAGGCATTCACGGCGAGCGACGTCATGGCCGCGGTCGCGCTGACCCGGTCGACGACGATCGACGTGCTCGACGAGCTGGTCGCCCGCGGGCTGCTGATCGAGATGCCGAACGCCCGGGCCGTGGGCGAGTACTCCAAAGGACGACCGGCGCGCCGCTTCGCGCTCCGCGCCGACGCCGGACTCGTCGTCGGCGTGGATGCCGGCCGCGGACACGTCACGGCGACCGTCGCCGACCTCCGCGGGGCGCCCGTCGCGACCTCGCGCCTGTCGATCGACCCGGAACGGGATTCGCCCGAGCGCCGCTGCCGCGCGGCCGAGAAGGTCGTCGACGCCACCCTGACCCGGGCACGCGCCTCGCGCGACGATCTCGTCGCGATATGCCTCGGCGTGCCCGCCCCGGTCGATCGCGCGGGCCGCTCCCCCGCGCACCACGACGGCTTCTGGCAGCGCATGAACCCCGACTTCGTCGACACCTTCGCCTCGTGGGCGCCGGTCGTCCGGGTCGAGAACGACGCCTCGCTCGCCGCGGTCGCCGAGCACGCGCAGGGCGCCGCCGTCGGCTACGACGACTTCGTCGCCCTCCTCGCGGGAGAGCGGTTCGGTGCCGGGCTGTGGCTCGACGGGCGCCTCCTCCGCGGCGCACACGGCGGAGCCGGAGAGACGGTCGCCTTCGACCGGGTCGAGGGCGTCGGCAGCGCGTACGGCCTCGCGCCGCGGTGCGTCGACGCCGCGCGGGCGGCGATCGCCGCGGGCACCCTGCCCGCCGGCAGCGCGCTGGCCGATGTGCCGGACGACGACCTGGATGCCAAGACCGTGCTCGACCTCGCCGCCGCAGGCGACCCGGGAGCCCTGGCCGTCGCAGCCGAGGTCGGCGGCCAGCTCGCGATCGTGACGGGGCTCCT
The DNA here is from genome assembly GCF_030056775.1 of Microbacterium sp. IEGM 1404. Lineage (NCBI taxonomy): Bacteria > Bacillati > Actinomycetota > Actinomycetes > Micrococcales > Microbacteriaceae > Microbacterium > Microbacterium sp. IEGM 1404. The sequence continues at coordinate 585,102 of NZ_JASHKP010000002.1, forward strand.
CGGCAGCCTGTTCGACGTCCGCCGGGTCGTGATCTCGGGCGCGATCGCCGCCGGCGCGGGCCCGATCATCGCCGCCGCGGCCCAGGCCCTCCCCGCCGCGCTGCACCTGCCGCCGCCCGAGATCGTCGCGTCCCCGCTCGGCGCGGACATCGTGTCGGTCGGCGCCGTCGCCGCGGCCCTCGAGTCCACGCGCTCCCGCGCGATCGACCTGGCCCCCTTCGCCCTCCCCGGCGAGCGCGCCCGGGCCTGAGCCCCGCGTCTCGAGCGTGAGTCGCCAGAATTCGTCGCTTCCGCGACGGCACAGGCGACAATTCTTGGCTACTCACGCAACCGGTGCGCGGGCGCAACCCGTGGCCGGGCGGAACACCGGCGGATAGCCTCGGGACATGCCCGACTGGCCCTCGCACGTCCTCTGGTGGCACCTCTACCCGCTCGGGTTCGTGGGCGCGCCGATCCGCGACGGCGTCGACCCCGACGCGGAACCGGTGCACCGCCTCGAGCGCACCGAGCCGTGGCTCGACCACGTCATCGAGCTCGGTCTGAACGGCCTGCTGCTGGGGCCGATCTTCGCGTCGGAGACCCACGGATACGACACGGTCGATCATTTCCGCGTCGATCCGCGGCTCGGCGACGACGCCGACCTCGACCGGCTGCTGGCAGCGTCCCGGGAGCGCGGCATCCGGGTCCTCCTCGACGGCGTGTTCAACCACGTCGGGCGGGGGCATCCGGCGTTCCAGGCCGTGCTCGCGGGCGGGGACGCCACGCTCTTCCGCGGCGCCCGGGTCGACGGGCGGTTCGAGCCCGAGGTCTTCGAGGGGCACGGTGCCCTCGTCGCCCTCGACCACTCCTCCGACGCGACCGCCGATCTCGTGGTCGACGTCATGTGCCACTGGCTCGCGCGCGGGATCGACGGGTGGCGACTGGATGCCGCCTACGCGGTGCCGCCGGAGTTCTGGGCGCGGGTGCTCCCCCGCGTGCGCGAGCGCTTCCCCGAGGCGTGGTTCCTCGGCGAGGTGATCCACGGTGACGCCCCCGCGATCGTGCACGCGTCGACGATGGACTCGCTGACGCAGTACGAGCTGTGGCAGGGCATCTGGCACGGCATCGCCGACGGCAACTTCTTCGAGCTGAGTCACGCGATCCAGCGCCACGACGAGCTGCTCGCGACCTTCGTGCCGCAGACCTTCGTCGGCAACCACGACGTCACCCGGATCGCCTCGGCGGTGGGGCCCGACCTCGTCCCGCATGCCCTCGCCGTGCTGTTCACGGTGGGCGGCACCCCGTCGGTCTACGCGGGCGACGAGTTCGGCTGGACCGCGGTGAAGGAGGAGCGCGAGGGCGGTGACGACGCGGTGCGGCCGGAGTTCCCGGCCACCCCGGCGGACGTGACCGACGTCGACGAGCGCATCCTCGACGCGCATCGCGCGCTCGTCGCCCTGCGCCGGCGGCATCCGTGGCTCTGGCGCGCCCGCACCGACGTCGTCGAGGTCACGAACGCCACCCTGGTGCTCCGCACCGCCGTGGATGCCGAAGCGGTCATCGTCGCGCTGAACATCGGCGACTCCCCCGCGTCGCTGCCCGCCGCCGACGCCCTGACCGTGGTCGCCGGCGAGGCGACGCTGCATGCTTCCCGCGCGGAGCTCCCGCCCCGCGGCTGGGCGGTCCTCGAGGCGTGAGTCGCCAGGATGTGTCGCCTGCCAACGGCAGGAAGCGACACATCCTGGCGACTCACGCGCTCCGGAAGCGGTGCTCGGGGCGACCCGTCGATCCGTAGCGGAGGCCGACTGAGACGAGACCCCGCTCGGCCAGAGCGGTGAGGTGGCGCTGCGCGGTCGCCCGGGACACGCCGATGCGCTCCGCGACCTCCGACGCCGACGCCTCGTCGTCGCCGAGGGCCGCGAGCACCGTCTGCTCGGTCGCCGAGCGGGCGAGCGAGACGCCGTCGCGCTCCCCCCGCATGACGGCGGCCGCGCGGTCGACGTCGTCCTGCGTCAGCGGCCGAGAGGACGCCAGCAGGTTCCGGTACCGCGCGTACCGGTCGAGGCGTTCGGCGAGGACGCGTGTGTCGAACGGCTTCACGAGGAACGCCAGCGCCCCGGCCGTGAACGCGCGCCGCACCGTCGCGGCATCCGTCGCCGCCGACAGCACGAAGGCGTCGAGGCCGACCGAGCGGACCAGTTCGATCCCGTCGCCGTCGGGCAGGTACACATCGGCGAGCAGCAGATCGGGGGCGTGCGCGGCGATCGCCGCCCGCGCCTCCCCGACCGTGCGCGCCGGTTCCAGGGCGGCGAAGCCGGGACGCGCGTCGACGGCGTCGCGGTGGAGGCCTGCCACCCGGAAGTCGTCGTCGACGACGAGCACGCGGATATCGGTCATCTCTCCTCCTCGGTGCCGACGTGCAGCACGCCGAGCAGTCGCGCGGCGACCACGGCACCGCGTCCCGCGCCTCCGGCATCCACGATCCAGACGTCTCCGCCGCGGCGCCGGGCGAACTCCCGCGACAACGGCAGCCCGACCCCGAGTCCGTGCACGGCGGCCGGATCGTCGGTGCGCTCGCGCGGGGCGAAGGCGGCGTCCACGTCGGCGATCCCGCCGCCGGTGTCGGCCACCGTGAGCACGACGTCGGCGCCGTCGCCCAGCACCGCGACCTCGACCTCGCGGGGCTCGCCCCCGGATGCCGCCGCGCTCACGGCGTTGTCGACCAGGTTGCCGAGCACGGCGACGACGTCCTCCACGTCGGCGACGGTCGAGGGGAGCCACGTGTCCTCCGACACCCGGAGCGTCACCCCGCGTTCGCGCGCCGACAGTCCCTTCGCCCCCAGGAACGAACCCAGCATCGCGTCGCCGACGAGGTCGAGCCCGGGCACAGCCCAGTCGACCGAGCCCCGATCGACGAGGTCGGCGAGGAATGCGCGCGCCTCCGCCGTCCGTCCGGCGTCGAGCAGCCCCACGGCGGCGTGCACGCGATTGGCGTTCTCGTGGCGCTGCACCCGCAGCGCGTCGCCGAGTGCACGAACGCTGTCCAGCCGGTCGGACAGCGCCAGGACGTCGGTGCGATCGCGCAGCACGGCGACGCGGCCGAGCGTCCGCATCCCGCGTCGGACCGGCCGGACGTCGACAAAGACGACGCGTTCGCCGATCGGCATCCCGTTCGGGGCTCCGGATCCGGCGAGCGCGGATGCCACGGCGACCGGCAGAGCGAGCTCCTCGAGGCGGCGCCCGACCACACCGGACACCCCGAGCAGCGTCTCGGCCGTCGTCGTGCACACGCGCACGACGCCGGTGTCGTCGATGGCGACGACGCCCTCGTCGGCGCTCTCCAGCACCGCCGTCTGCGTCTGGACGAGGGCGACGAGCTCTTCGGGCTGCAGGCCGAGCGTGAGGCGTTCGAGGCGTCGGCGCATGAGCAGGGCGACCGCGACCCCGAGCCCCACGGCCACGACCACCGCGACACCGATGCCGATCAGCAAGGCGGGCAGGTCGTCGAACACGCTCGCGCGCTCGAACCCGACGCTCACCTCGCCCACGGGGTCGCCTCCCCCGGGCGGATAGACGGGCACCTTGGCGCGCGCGGATTCCCCGAGCGTCCCCGTCTCCCAGGTCACGACCTCCCGCCCGGCGAGCGCGTCGGCGAAGCTCGTGCTGACCACTTCGCCGAGGCGGTCGGGATCGGGATGGGCGAGCCGGATGCCGTGGTCGTCGGTGATCACGACGAACAGCCCCTCCGTCCGCGCGGTGACGTCGGAGGCGTAGCGCTCGAGCGTCCCGCCGCGCAGGGACGCGGCATCCGGGGTTCCGGGGTCGGCCGAGTACTCGGCGACGAGTTCGCGCACCTCGGGCGCCTCGGCGACGGACCGGGCGATGTTGAGGGCGGAGGAGTCGGCTTCGGAGCGGAGCTGTTGGATGCCGAGCCACGCGAACACCGCGGTGCACACGGCCACGACGGCCACCATCGTGGCGATCTGCACGAGCAGGGTCCGGGTGGCGAATCGCATGGCACCTCCGTACGCCGTCGTGCGCGAAATGCGCAGAACACACGCTACGCGCACAACGCCGCTCAATGCGAGCAAGCGCGCGCCGCGGCACCGCGATCCGTAGCCTCGGCCCATTCCCCGGCGCACCGCGTGCCGGCATCCACGACGAAGGAGTCGCGATGACCCCCCACATCCTCACGGCCGAGACAGCCGACTACGCCGTGGCGTACACGCCCGCGGACGGCGTGCTCGTGGCTCTCGGCTTCCTCATGGTGCTGTCGTTCATGGCGCTGATCATGACGCGGCGACTCACCCCGATGGTGGCGCTGATCGTGGTGCCGACGATCTTCGGCCTGATCGCGGGCGCCGGGTTCGGCCTCGGCGACATGGTGATCGACGCGATCGGCAAGATGGCGCCGACCGCCGCGCTGCTGCTGTTCGCGATCATGTACTTCGGCATCATGATCGATGTCGGCCTGTTCGATCCGCTGATCCGCGTGATCACGCGCTTCCTCGGCGACGACCCCGCCAAGGTCGTGCTCGGCACGGCGATCCTCGCCGGCGCCGTCTCGCTCGACGGCGACGGCTCGACGACCTTCATCATCACCACCTCGGCGATGCTGCCGATCTACCTGCGTCTGGGCATGAGCCCGGTCGTCCTCACGTGCGTCGCGGGCCTGATGAACGGCACGCTCAACATCGTCCCGTGGGGTGGCCCGACGGTCCGCGCGGCCACCGCCCTCGGCCTGCAGCCCACCGACGTCTTCGTGCCGATGCTCCCCTCGCTGCTCGCCGGTCTCGTCGTCGCGCTCGCGTTCGCGTGGTTCCTGGGCCTCTCGGAGCGCAAGCGCCTCGCCGGCTCCGTCGACACCTCCAAGCTCGACACCCCCGGCGTCTTCGGCCGCCTGGGTGCTCCGAAGCTGTTCCGCGGCGCCGAGTCGAAGCCCGGCGCGCTCGCGTCGCTGCGCACCGGAAACATCGTCACCGTCCGCGGAGGACGCGGTGCCGTCGCCGCCCCCGAACTGGTCCAGGCGGCGGACACCGCGATGGCCGACACGATGCTCGACCCGAACCGCGCCACGCTCCGCCCGAAGCTCATCTGGTTCAACCTCGCGCTGACCGTGGCCGTGATGGTGCTGCTGGTGCTCGACCTGTTCCCGCTGGCGTTCGTGTTCATGGTCGGTGCGGCGCTCGCGCTCATCGTCAACTTCCCGAAGCTGCGCGGACAGGCCGACGAGATCGTCGCCCACGCCCCGAGCATCGTCGGTGTCGTCTCGATGGTGCTGGCAGCCGGCGTCCTGGTGGGCGTGCTCAACGGCACCGGGATGGTCACGGCGATGGCCGCCTGGATCACCCAGGTGATCCCGTCCTCGATGGGGCCGTTCCTCGCCGTCATCACGGGCGTGCTGTCGATCCCGTTCACGTTCTTCATGTCGAACGACGCGTTCTACTTCGGCATCCTGCCGGTCCTGGCCGAGAGCGCCGCGAACTACGGCATCACCCCGGTCGAGATGGCCCGCGCCTCGATCACGGGCCAGCCGGTCCACCTGCAGAGCCCGCTGGTCCCCGCGATCCTGCTGCTCGTCTCGCTCGCCGGCGTCAACCTCGGCGACCACCACAAGAAGGTGCTGTGGCGAGCGACGATCGTGTCGCTCGTGATGCTCGCCGTCGGCGTGCTGGTCGGGGCGGTCCCGCTCCTCGGCTGAGGCTCCCGCTCGACACGGGCCCCGGATGCCACGGCATCCGGGGCCCTTCCTCTGTCCCGAGCCGCGCCGGGCGAGGCCGTCTCCCGCCGCGCGTGTTCCATCCCACGCATAATCGCGATCCACGCGCAGAAACGCGTGCTCACCGGGTTTATGGTCGTGGATCGCGTTTATGCGTGAAGGAGGCCACGCCCGCACCCGTCCCGGCGGGCGGCCGCACACCGGGCACGAGGAAGACCCCGGATGCCAGGGCATCCGGGGTCTTCCTTCCGTTCAGCGGATCAGGCGTCGGTGCGGCGCGGGCGACGCAGCGTCCACACCACTCCCGCCGCGACCAGCAGGAACGCGGCGAGCAGCCCCGCACCCAGAGGCGCCTGGGCTCCGGTGGCGGCGAGCTGGCCCGCGGCGACGACGGTGATCGGCACGCTCCGGATCACCGAGCCGTCGGCTGCGTAGACCACGATCGTGTGGCTGCCCGCGGCGAGGTCGCCGGGGATCTGCACGTCGAACGTGACGCGGCCGCTCGCATCGGCGGCGGGGATGCCGGCGATACGGATCGGGTCGCTGCGCAGCTCGGCCGTGACCTGCTCGCCCGCGGCGAGACCCGTCACCGTCACCCGCACGATCCCGCCGCGCTCGACCGTGGTGGTCGAGACCGACACCGACGGGGTGGCATCCGGGGTGCTCGTGGGCGAGGCCGTCGGGGTCGGCGTGCCCGTGGGCTCGGTCGTCGGCTCCGGCGTCGCGGTGGGCGTGACCGTCGGCGTCGCCGTCGGGGTCGCCGTGGGCGAGGCCGTCGGGGTCGCCGTCGGCGTCGGGGTCGGCTCCGTCGTGTCGGGCACCTCGCGCGGAGCGACGCTCGTGAGCGTCGGCTTCACGGTCTGGAACAGCCCGTCCGGACCGATCTCGAGGCGGTCGATGGTCGTCTCGCGGTTCGTCCCGCCGCCGCCCGGGATCGCGAACCGGTGGTACGCGATGTACCACTCGTCCGTGCCGGGCACGGTGATGATCGAGCTGTGCCCCGTCCCGAGGATGCCCTGCGAGGTGTCCTTCGAGAGGATCACGCCGCGGTACGTCCACGGGCCGTCGATGCTCGTCGACGTGGCGTAGCCGACGCGGTAGTCGGCCGAACCCGTGTCGTCGATCGAGTACGTGAGGTGGTACAGACCGTCGCGGTAGTTCACGAACGTCCCCTCACGGAAGTCGTTCAGCCCCGAGATCGGCTTGATCGTGCCCGCCTTGATGCTCTTCATGTCATCCGAAAGCTCGCCGTAGACCGGGTTGCCGTTGCCCCAGAACAGGTAGTACTTCCCCGTCTTCGGGTCGTGGAACGCCGCCGGGTCGATCGCCTGTCCGCTGTGGACGCTCTCGGCGTTGGTGATCATCGGCTGAGCGTCCGCGGTGAACGGCCCCTCGGGACTGTCGGCGACCGCGACACCGATCTCCTTGCGGTCGTCCTGCGGGTTGTGACCGCTGAAGTAGAAGTAGTACTTCCCACCCTTCTCGATGATCGTCGGAGCCCAGGCGTTGCCGGTCGCCCACGGAACGTCGCCGTTCGCGCCGTCCAACGTCAGGAACGGCGTGTCGGACCGTGTCCAGTCGACGAGGTTCTTCGACTTCCACACGTAGAACGTGTTGCCGCCCCAGCCGGGGACCCCGTCGGTCGTGGCGTAGATGTAGTACGTGTCACCGAACACCGCGATGTTCGGGTCGGCGTACAGACCCGGCAGTACCGGGCTCTTCATCTCGACCGCCTTCAGCGTCCAGACCACGTCGGCCTGCCCGTCGGTCTTCAGCGTGACCGTGACCGGCGTGCTGAGGTTTCGGACCGTGCCCGATGCCGGGGTCGCCGTCGTGCCGGAAGCGGTCGTAAACGTCGGGCGCAGCTTCGTCAGGTCGGTGCCCGGCACGACGGGGAACAGCACCGTGCGGTTCTCGGCGTCGACGATCGGGGCGACCTTGAGCGCCGCGGCATCCTGAAGGCTGACCTCGGTGAGCAGCCCGGGGTTCTGGGCCGCGACCTCGTCCGGGCTCAACGCGCGGTTGTACAGCGCGAACTCGCGCATCTGACCGCGGAAGAGGTTGTCGTCGTTGTAGACGGACTTGCCGAGGTAGTTCGCCAGGGTCGTGCCCTTTCCGATGTCCCCCGGTCGGACGGTCACGTTGGTGTTCTCGGCGACCTTCTGGCCGTCGAGGTACAGTCGCGCGGTGCTGCCGCTCAACGTGTAGGTCAGGTGCACCCAGCGGTCGCGTGGCAGGGCGCTGGCGGCGGACGCGTTCTGCTCGCCCGTCCAGTTGCCCGTGGTGAGCGCGCCGCGGTACTGACCGTTGCCGGTCGAGAACAGGTACCCGTTGCCCTTCCCGTCGCTGCCGGTGTTTCCGAAGCCGTACAGGAAGTACGGGTTCTTCTGCGCCGCGTCGATCCGCACCTCGGTGTCGACGGTGAAGTCGGTGACACCCGCGAGCACGTTGTCGGGCAGGTCGACGTAGTCGTTGCTGCCGTCGAAGGTCAGCGCACCGTCCGCGAACGTCGCTCCGCCCTGGATCTGCGCATCGCGGCCCGCCCCGGAGCGGTCGTGCAGCGTCGCGCCCGAACCGTCGGTGAAGTCGTACCGCAGCACCTCGCCCTTCTCGTTCGCCGTGACCGGGGTCACGCCGGGCTCGGTGACGATGTTCTTCCGCAGGGCCGCGAGCTCCTCCGCGGTCACGGGCATGACGGTGCCGTGTCGCGGGCTGCTGGGCAGCGTGTAGCTCGCCGGAACCTGCCAGTTCGGGTTCGCGATGTCGGTGGTGGCCAGCGGGATGTACCCGCGCCCGCCGTACTCGTCGACGAACAGGTAGTACTTATCGCCGTTGACGTCGCCCGGGTTGGACTTGAAGATGCTCGGACCTTCCACCGCACCCGTGCCGGCGTTCTTGCCGATGCACGAGGTGACCTGCGTCCAGTCCTTCAGCGGAGCGGTCAGCACCGGGGAGCTCTCCTGGATGATGTCGCTGCACCCGGTCGTCCCGGCGCCCTCGTCCTTCGTGAAGCGCTGGTAGACGCCGTCCGCCTTGATCACGGTGGCGTCGATGCGGGAGATCCCGCCCTGCCAGACCTGCGGCTCGCTGAAGGTCACGAAGTCGCGCGTGGTGGCGTACATCATGCTGTTGGGCACGTTGGCGGTGTGGTTCGGATCATCCGCCGGGTAGATCTTCGAGGCCCAGAACACCACGTACTGGCCGAGGCTCTCGTCGTAGTACGCCTCCGGCGCCCAGGTGTTGCCGGCGGTGTCGGGCGAGACCCGGACGTGCCGTTGGTCGCTCCAGTTCACGAGGTCGTGCGACTCCCACACCTCGATGTACTTCGAGCCGACCGTCTGCGAGTCGCCCCACGAGGTGCCGCCGCCGATCGAGAGGTCGGTGGCGATCAGGTAGAACGTGTCGCCCTCGGGAGAGCGGATGATGAACGGGTCGCGGAGCCCCTTCTCCCCGTAGGTCGAGGTGAGGGCGGGCTTGCCGCCGTTGAGCTCGGTCCACGACAGCGCGTCGTTGCCGTTGCTCGCGGCGAAGTAGATGTTCTCGCCCTCGATCGTGTTCCCGGTGAAGTATGCGAAGGTGTACCCCTCGAAGGCACCGAGGTGCACCGCCTTGCGGACGTTCACGACGATGTCGCGGGTGCGGGTCGCCGAGCCCTTCGTCACGGATGCCGTGAGCGTCACGGTCGTGTCGGCCTCCTGGCGCGCGACGACACCCGTGGGGGAGACCACCGCGGGGTTCGAGCTCGTCCAGGTGACCGGGAGCTCTTCCGCCGTCGTCGGGAGCGTCAGGTTGCCGCGCGCATCGTCGGCGTTGACCACCGTGATCGCGTCGACGGCCCGCTGCGCCGCGCCCGCGTCATCGGGGACGGCCCGCACGGTTGCGGTGAAGCCGACGCTCTGCGTCGCGGTGCCCCGGGTGAGGGTCGCCGTCAGCGTGACTTCCGCGTCCGCCTGCCCGGCGGCGGGGCGGGTGACCGCGCCCGTCGACGACACTACCGCGGGGTTCGACGACGCCCACGAGATGCTCGACCCGTTCGTGCCGGCGGTGGGCAGGGCGATGTCCGCGGTGACGGCGCTCAGGTCGCCGAGGCCGAGCGCGGCCGCGTCGCGCGCGACGCGCTGCGCGTCGGTGGCGACGAGCGTCGTCACCTCATCGGCGGAGAGGGCCCGGTCGTAGAGACGGAAGTCGCGGAGGCTCCCGGCGAGACGCTTGTCGCCGGTGTAGTTCGAGCGGCCGAGGTAGTTGGCGGTGGTCGTGCCGCCGCCGATCGAGCCGGGGGTGGTGGTGGTGTTGGTGTTCTCGGCGACCTGGATGCCGTCGAGGTACAGGCGCGAGGTCTTGGTGCCCGCGTCGAGGGTGTAGGTGAGGGTCTTCCAGACGCCGCGATCGAGGTTCGCCGAGCCGCGGGTCTCCTGCTCGGTCGACCAGTTGCCGCTGGCGATGCCGGTATGGGCCGGGTTGCCCGTGGCGAACAGGTAGCCGTTTCCGTACCAGTCCGTGGTGTTGCCCAGACCCCAGATGAAGTAGTTACCCGACTGTTCCGGGCGCACGAGCACGTCGGTGCTGACGGTGATGGACGAGAGCCCCGCGAGGATGTTGTTGGGAACGCTCACATAATCGTCGGCGCCGTCGAGTCGGACCCCGTTCGCACCGGTCAGCGAGGGACCGCCGACGTAGGCGGCATCCCGACCGTTGCCGGAGTCGTCGTGCGCGACGGCCCCCGAGGTCTCGTCGAGCGGGTAGGAGACGACCAGTCCGCTCGTGGGGGTGGCCGCGTTCGCGGCCAGAGGGACGGCGATCGGCGCCGCGACGAGCGCGGCGACGACCGGGACGGCGAGCGCCCAGGACGGGAGACGGCGGGGGAGCGCCGTCCGGGGGAGTGTAGGCACGGGGGTGCGGATCCTCTCGTGAATGCGACATTGCATGAGCCGTCGGCGGCGACGACTACCCGAATGTTAGCGCTCACACACCTGTTGACGTCAACACCGAGTTTCCGCGGCGATGAGCCCGCCGACGGCTACGCGCGGATCAGGGGCGCAGCGGCGCCGAGTCGCGGACGACGAGTCGCGTCGGCAGCGGGGTGCTCTCGCTGACGGTGTCGGGCTCCTCCACCATCAGCAACACCTTCTGCATCAGGATCTCCCCCAGCGCGGCGAAGTCCTGGCGCACGGTGGTGAGCGAGGGGAAGAGGAACGGCGCCTCGGGGACGTCGTCGAACCCGACCACCCCGATGTCCTCCGGCACCCGCAGCCCGCGTTCGCGGAGCGCCGACAGCACGCCGATCGCCATGTGGTCGTTGGCGACGAAGATCCCCTCACCGGGGGTGAGGTCGGTCTCGGTCGCGATCCGGTACCCGCTTGCCGCGGACCAGTCCCCGTGCACCGGCGGCGTCGATTGCGCGCGGGCGGAGGCGATCTCTTCGCGCCAGCCGCGCAGGCGCTCCACGGCGTCGGGGTTGCGGGCAGGACCGGCGATGTGGCGGACCGTGGTGTACCCCGACTCCAGCAGATGCCGCACCGCCGCCCGTGCCCCGCGGTACTGGTCGATCGCGACGAGACGCGGATGGGGCCGGCTGGTCGTGGCGGCGGCGACGATCGGGACGTCGATCTCGATCGCCTGCACCGCCGCGAGCACCTCGACGTCGACGACGATGAGCACGATGGCATCCACGCGTTGCTTGAGGAGCCCGTCGATCGCCGAACGGACCGCGGCCACGTCGTTCTGGGGCGAGCTGATCGCATCGACGTTGTAGCGGGCGGCGCGGGCCGCGAAATTGAAGTTCGTCGCGATCGACGTGGGGCCGTAGTCGACGGTGCCCGGCGTCACCAGGCCGATCGTGCGGGTGCGCCGCGTGACGAGGGCCCGCGCCGCCGGCGACGGGCTGTACCGCAGTTGCGCGATGGCCTGCTCGACGCGCGCCCGGGTCGCCGGACGGACGTTGGGCATGTTGTTGAGGACCCGCGAGACGGTCTGGTGCGATACGCCCGCGAGACGGGCCACGTCGAAGATGTTGGCGGTCCGGGATGCCTTCTCGTCAGCCATCGGAGACCCCCTCCTCCCCCGCGGCGGGCTTGGCCACGAGGGCGAGGAGGGCGTCGGAGGTGAGCTCGGCGGCGGGGAGGATCTGCGCGAGCACGCCGTCGCGCATGACGGCGACGAGATGCGCGACGCGCAGGACCTCGTCGAGCTCGGCGGAGATGTAGACGATGGCGAGGCCGTTGTCGGACAGCTCCCCCACCAGGCGCTGGATCTCGGCCTTCGCACCGACGTCGATGCCGCGCGTCGGCTCGTCGAGCACGATGACCCTGGGCGAAAGCGCGAGGAGCCGCGCCAGGAGCACCTTCTGCTGGTTGCCGCCGGAGAGCGTCGCGACGGGGCGATCGATGTCGGCGGGTCGGATGTGCAGCGCCTCCACCCAGCTCGTCGCGAGCTCCCTGCGCCGCGCCGTGCTGAGTCGGTGGAAGATCCCGCGCTGCGCCTGAAGGGCGAGCGTGATGTTGTCCAGGACGCTGAGGTCGCCGATGATGCCCTCGGTACGTCGGTTCTCCGACGAGTAGGCCACGCGCCGACGGATCGCCTCGCGCGGCGACCCGAGCCTCACCGGCTCGCCGTCGATGCGGACCTCGCCGCCGTCGGGGTGATCGACTCCGGTCAGCGCCCGCGCCAGCTCGCTGCGCCCCGACCCCAGGAGACCCGCGACCCCGATGACCTCGCCCTCGGCGATGTCGACGTCCGCGTCGCGCAGGCGGGGCCCGGATGCCAGGCCCCGCGCGCTCACGATCGAGGGACCGTCCGCGGGCTCCGGCGAGCGCTGTCCGAGAGGCGCGAGGGCGTCGGCGGCGGCACCGAGCATCTTCTCGACCAGGTCGATGCGCAGGAGCTCCCGCGTGCCGTACTCCCCCACCAGACGCCCGCCGCGGAGGACCGTGACACGGTCGCAGATCTCGTAGACCTGGTCGAGGAAGTGCGAGACGAACACGATCGCGATCCCCTGCGTCTTGAGATCGCGGATGACGCGGAAGAGCTCGGCGACCTCGTCGGCATCCAGGCTCGAGGTCGGCTCGTCGAGCACGAGCACCTTCACGTCGACCGAGACCGCGCGGGCGATCGCGACGAGCTGCTGGATGGCGAGGGGATGCGTGGACAGCACCGACGACGGGTCGACGTCGACCCCGAGGGAGGACAGGGCGTCGGCCGCACGATCGCGCATCGCGCGGTGGTCGATCATCCCGAACCGACGCGGCTCGCGACCGAGCGAGATGTTCTCGGCGACGGTGAGGTTCGGGAGGAGGTCGATCTCCTGATAGACGGTCGAGATGCCGACCGCCTGGGCGTCCGCCGGGGTGGAGAACTGCATCGGGCGACCCCCGAGGAGGATCTCCCCCTGGTCGAGCCGCAGCGCTCCGGTGATCGCCTTGATCAGTGTCGACTTGCCCGCACCGTTCTCTCCCATGAGCGAGTGCACTTCGCCGGGGCGCAGGCGGAAGTCGACGTCGGCGAGAGCGGACTCGACACCGAAACGCACCGTCGCCCCGCGGACCTCGAGGAGGGGCGGGGCAACGGCGGACATGGGGTCAATCATGCCCGCGCGACGGTCGCCGCGCGCGCATCCCCGGCAGGCGCGTCATTTGGAGAGCGCGGACCGCGAGACGATGATCCGCTGCACCACGACGAACACCAGCAGGAGGGCGCCGACGGTGATCCGGGTCCAGGACTGCTCCGCGCCCGAGAACGAGATGATCGTGCGGATGAGGCCGTAGACGAAGACGCCGATCATCGAGCCGAGCACGAACCCGCTGCCCCCGGTGAGGAGCGTGCCGCCGATGACGACCGCGGCGATCGTATCGAGCTCGGTTCCGACGCCGTTGAGGGGGTAGCCGGCACCGGAGTACGCCGTCAGGACGATTCCCGCGAGCCCCGCGCACACCCCGCTGATGACGTAGACCGAGAGCTTCGCGCGCACGACGGGAAGGCCCATGAGTCGCGCCGACTGCTCGTTCCCGCCCACGGCGTAGACCGTGCGTCCGAAGCGCGTGAACCGCAGGACGAAGGCGGCGAGGGCGACGGTGAGCAGCGCGATGATCCCGGTCGGGGTGATGTACCACCCGGCGAAGGAGAAGCGCGTGGACTGGAGCCACAGCAGTCCCGCGTCGTCGACCTTGATCGACTGCAGGCTCACCACGAAGGCCAGGCCCCGGGCGAGGAACATGCCGATCAGCGAGGCGATGAACGGCTGCACGTCGAAGAACTGCACGAGGACGCCGATCAGCAGCCCGATCGCCCCGCCGATCAGGATCATCGCGGGAACCGCGACCGCGACCGGGACCCCCTGCGACAGCAGACTGGCGCACAGGATGCCGGTGAAGGCCATGACCGCGCCGACGGAGAGGTCGATCCCGCCCGTGAGGATGACGAAGGTCATGCCCACGGCCAGCACCAGCAGGTACGCGTTGTCGAGCAGGATCGACGACAGGATCCGAGGCAGCTGGAAGTTCGGGAAGTACGCCATCGACCCCGCGATCATGATCAGGAGGATCGCGATCGCGGCGAACACCGGAATCCACGAGACGTGGCGGCTGAGGAATCGGCGGTACGTGGTCGGGGCGGCGGAGCCGCGCTCGGCGGTGAGAGTGACCATCAGGACAGCACCTTTGCGTCGGGACGTCGGGTGAGGGGACGCACGGCCGAACGGCCCGCGGTCTGGAAGAACGCGCGGAACCGGCGCGACTGCAGCAGTACGACGATCAGCACGGCCGCGGCCATGAAGACCGGGCTGACGGCGGGCGGAACGCCCAGGAACGTGATCGTGCTCTTCAGGGTCTGGATCGTGAAGACGCCGACGACCGTACCGGCCAGGCTGAACTTGCCGCCGGCGAGCGAGGTGCCGCCGAGGACCACCGCGAGGATGGCATCCAGTTCGATGTAGAGACCTGCGGCGTTCGCATCGGCGGCCATGATGTTCGAGCTGTAGAGGATGCCGGCCATGCCCGCGAGCGTGCCGCTGGCGATGTAGGCGCCCCAGATGATGCCGCGCGAGCGGACGCCGGCGAGCCGGCTCGCTTCGGGGTTGATGCCGACGGCCTCGGTGAGCATGCCCAGCGCCGTGCGCCGCTCGACGATCCCGACGACGATCACCGCGGCGATCGAGACGTAGAAGGCGAAGGGGAGACCCAGGACGTATCCCTGCGCCATGAACTGGTACGGGTCGCTGTTGATGGTCGTGATGAAGCCCTTGGTGATGAGCAGGGCGACGCCGCGGCCGGCGAGCATGAGCACGAGCGTGGCGATGATGGGTTGGATGCCGAGCACCGCGACGAGGAAGCCGTTCCAGACGCCCAGCAGCAGGGCGCTGCCGACGGCCGCGGCGATGGCGATCATGACGACGCCGAGGTTGCCCGGTTCGGGCGAGGCCTCGATGATCGTCAGCGCCACGGCGCCCGAGACCGCCATGATCGCGCCGACCGACAGGTCGATTCCGCGCGTGGCGATGACGAGCGTCATGCCGAGGGCGACGAGCATGAGCGGCGCGCTGTTGCGCAGGATGTCGATCAGCGACCCGTACAGCTGCCCGTTCTGCACCGTGATGCTGAGGAACGACGGCCGCGAGATCGTGTTGACGGCGATGAGGGCGACGAGTGCCGCGATGGGCCACACGAGGCGGTGCGAAAGGAACTTCTTCATGCGATCTTCTCCCGATCGGACGACGTTGTCTCGGGCTGCCCCTCGGCGATGTAGGCGACGAGGCCGTCGAGGTCGACGTCCTGGGTGGCCAGCTCGCCGATCTTACGACGGTCGCGCAGCACGGCCACGCGCTGCGCGATGCGGAGCACCTCCTCGAGCTCGGAGGAGATGAACACCACCGCGAGGCCCTTCTCGGCGAGTTCGGCGACCTTGCGCTGGATGTCGGCCTTGGCGCCGACGTCGATGCCGCGGGTGGGTTCGTCGAGGATGAGCAGCTCCGGGGCGGTGGCGAGCCAGCGGGCCAGGAGGACCTTCTGCTGGTTGCCGCCGGAGAGGTTGCGGATAAGCGCGTTCGGGTTCGCGGGGCGCACCCCGAGCGCGGTGATGTACTCGTCGACGATCGCCTGCACCTCGGCGGCGCCGAGCTTGCGCAGTGCGCCGCGGCGGGCCTGCACGCCGAGGATGATGTTCTCGGCCACGGTGAGGTCGCCGACGATTCCCTCGGCGCGGCGGTCCTCCGACGAGAAGGCGATGCCGCGGTCGAGGGCGTGGCGCGGCGAACCGAGCCGCGACGGCGATCCGCCGACCTCGACCTGCCCCTGATCGGCGCGGTCGGCGCCGGCGATGAGGCGGGCGAGCTCCGTCCGGCCCGAGCCGAGCAGCCCCGCGAGGCCCACGATCTCCCCCGGGAAGACGTCGAGATCGACGGGCTCGAGGGCGTTCTTGCGGGCCAACGAGACGGCCTTCAGCACGGGGGTTCCGGAACGGTCGATCGGACGCTCGGCGCTGGCCGAGATGGCATCCAGTTCGCCGAGCTCGCGGCCGATCATCTTCGCGACGAGCTGTTCACGGGTCAGGTCGGCGATCGGGTACTCGCCCACGAGCGTGCCGTTGCGCAGCACGGTCAGGCGATCGGAGATCTCGTAGATCTGGTCGAGGAAGTGCGAGACGAAGAGGATCGCCACGCCGCGGTCGCGCAGATCCCGGATGACGCCGAACAACTGCTCGACCTCGCCCCGGTCGAGGCTGGAGGTCGGCTCGTCGAGGACCAGGACCGTGGTGTCCACGACCATCGCGCGGCTGATGGCGACCAGCTGCTGGACGGCGATCGAGTGGCTCGCCAGGATCGAGCGGGTGTCGATGTGCACGCCGAGCTCGGCGAGCGCCGCGGCGGCCGCGGCGTGAGTGGCGCGCCAGTCGACCAGACCCGCGCGGCGGATCTCGTTGCCGAGCATCACGTTCTCGCCGACCGACAGGTTCTGGCAGAGGTTGACCTCTTGGTAGACGGTGGCGATGCCGGACGACTGGGCGTCCGCGGTGGAGCGGAACAGGCGCTCCTCGCCCTGGACGCGGATCGTGCCGGAGTCGATCCCGTACACGCCGGTGAGCGCCTTGATGAGGGTGGATTTGCCGGCGCCGTTCTCTCCCATGAGGGAGTGGACCTCACCGGGGTAGAGGGTGAAGTCCACGCCGTCGAGCGCCTTCACTCCGGGGAAGGAGATGCTGATACCGCGCATCGCGACGACGGCAGCGCGTTCGGATGTCATGCTCGATCGCTTTCTCAGGGGGTGAGCGGAGGGTGTGCGGGGCCGGTTCGGCCCCGCACACCCGAGGACTCACGGACGCGGACGCGTCCGCGGGGGATCAGTACTTGCGGTCGGGCAGAGCGGCCTTGGCCTGCTCCTGGTCGAACGCCTGGTCCTCGACGATGTACTGCTTGTCGACGGACTCGCCGGCGACGACCTTCTTGACGACCTCGGCGACCTTCTCACCGAGCAGCGGGTTGCACTCGACGATGTAGTTGAACTCGCCGTCGGCCAGGGCCGTCATGCCGTCCTTGACCGCGTCGATCGTCACGATCTTGATGTCGGTGCCGGGCGTGAGACCCGCAGCCTTGATCGCGTCGAGGGCACCGAGACCCATGTCGTCGTTGTGGGCGAAGAGCAGGTTGATCTGCGAGCCGTACTTCTGGAGGAAGCCCTCCATGACGGTCTTGCCCTCGGCACGGGTGAAGTTGCCCGTCTGCGAGTCGAGGAGCGTGATGTCGGTGCCCGCGATCGCGTCGTTGAAGCCGGTCGCGCGGTCGGTGGCGGCCGACGACCCCGTGGTGCCCTCGAGCACGACGAGGTTGGTCGGGGTCTTCCCGAAGTTCTCGGCGACCCACTTCCCGGCCGTCTCGCCCTCCTTCTTGAAGTCCAGGCCCACCCAGCTGGCGTACAGGTCTTCCGACGCGGACACCGTGCGGTCTTCGAGGATCACCGGGATGTTGGCATCCTTGGCTTCCTTCAGCACGTCGTCCCACCCGTCGGTGACGATCGGGGCGAGCACGATGGCATCCACGCCCTGGTTGATGAAGCTGCGGACGGCGGCGATCTGCGCCTCCGGCTTGTTGTCGGCCGCGTTGAAGATGAGGTTGAAGCCGTTCTCGGTCGAGAACGCCGTCTTCATCGACTCGGTGTTGGCGCTGCGCCAGCCGCTCTCGGAGCCGGTCTGGGCGAAACCGACGGTGATGACCTTGTCGTCGCCACCTCCGCCGGCCGTCGAGCCACCGCCGGCGCAGCCGGTCGCGGTGAGAGCGATCGCGCCCATGAGCGCGAGTCCGGCGAGGGTCTTCTTCGCCTTCATGTTGAAACCTCCTCGTTTCGCCGGCTGCGTCGCCGGTCCATGTGATGCAGCCCCCTCGGGCGGGCTGACTCCTGAATGTTAGCGCTCACACTTGCGGCCCTGTCAAGAGTCAATCGCACCGGAAAAATAGCGGAGAGGGCGATGTGAAGCCTCACAACACCGGTGTGATCGCGGATCGCGTGTGTCGCCGCGTTTCGGCATCCCGCGCCGGGCTCCGCCGGGAGGGTTACCGTCGAGGTATGACTTCCCTCCCGCAGGAGCGATCCGAAAGCACGCCGACCATCGGCACGTCCGTCACGGCGGACGACTTCAAGCGCGCGTTCCGCGGCCACCCCGGCGGCATCGCCGTGATCACCGCGTACGGCGAGCACGGACCCGTCGCCCTCACCGCTTCGTCGGTGTCGTCGGTCTCGGCCGACCCGCCGCTGCTGATCTTCTCGGTCTCGAGCCTGTCGTCGGCGACGCCGACGATCGTGGCCGCGTCGACGATCGTGGTGCACCTGCTCGACGCCGAGGACATCGCCCTGGCCCGGGCCGGCGCCACGAGCGGGCTGGACCGCTTCGCCGACACGTCCACCTGGTCGCGCCTGGCCACGGGCGAGCCGGTGTACCACGGCGTCCGGGCGTGGCTGCGGTGCGCCGTCGTCAGCCGGATGGATGCCGGCGGCTCGACCGTCATCGCCGCCCAGGCCCTGCAGGTCGACGTCGAGCGCGACCTCGAGCCGGGTGAGCCCGGCGCCGCGCTGGTCTACCACAACCGCACGTGGCATCGCCTCGGCGAGCACTCCCGCCTCGACTGAGTTCTCCTCCCGGGAGCCGCGCCCCCGCCGCCTGCCTCCCCCGCGGTCAGTTCACGCGATCTGGCCGAGCGCACACGCCGCTGACCCGCCACGGCGGGTGCCTTCGACCACGTCGCGTGATCTGGCCGAGCGCACACGCCACCGACCCGCCACGGCGGGCGCTGGACCAGTTCACGTGATCTGGCCGAGCGCACACGCCACCGACGCACCACGGCGGGTACCTTCGACCACGTCACGTGATCTGGGGCCTGCCTCCGGTCAGTGCGCGGCGGCCTCGCGGCGGAACACCCGGCGGATGCCGGTCACCACGGCGATGATGACGAGGCCCAGGATCAGGCCGAAGACCGCGGAGATCGCGGTGTCGACGATCCACACGACGACCGGTCCCGTGGCCTCGATCGCGTGCTCGACGGCGTGGAGGAGGTCGGACGGCCCCGCCCACAGCGTCTCGCCGAGGTTCTGCACCACCAGATGACCGCCGACCCACAGCATCGCGATCGTCCCGATCACGCTGATCACCCGGAAGACGGCCGGCATGGATGCCACGACCCGGGCGCCGAACCGCCGGACGGCGCGCGTGGGGCTCTTCATGAACCGCAGCCCGATGTCGTCGATCTTCACCAGGAGCGCGACCGCGCCGTACACGACCACGGTCATGGCGAGTCCGATGACGAGCAGCGCGCCGAGCGTCATCCAGATGCCGAACCCGGGATCCAGGCTCGACAGGGCGATGAGCATGATCTCGGTGCTGAGGATGAGGTCGGTGCGCACGGCTCCGAGAACCAGTTTCCGCTCGTCGCGGGGGCCGTCGTCGTCCCCGTGGCCATGGCCGACGCCGAACCACTCGAGCACCTTCTCGGCACCCTCGAAGCAGAGGAAGCCGCCGCCGAGGATCAACAGGAACGGCAGCACCCCCGGCGCGAACGCGGTCAGCAGGAGCGCGATCGGGATGATGATCACGTACTTGTTGATGATGCTGCCGAGGGCGATCTTCCAGACGACGGGCAGCTCCCGGGCGGGCGTGATCCCCTGAACGTATTGGGGCGTCACGGCCGCGTCGTCGATGACGACGCCCGCGGTCTTCGCGCTGGCTTTGAGCGCGGCGCTGAGGATGTCATCCACCACGGCGAGCAGACCGACGGACATGGGCGATTCTCCTGGGTGGGCGGCTGCCGCGCGAGCCGCGCGCAGTGACGGAGTCGTCACAGCGACCTTATCCGCCCCGGGTGGAGCGGGACGCCCCGGGGCCTTCACCCGCCGGAGACCGAACGCCGCCCACCGCGCCGCCGGCGCGAGGGGTGGGAATCTGACGGGATGCTCGGGCCCTTCAGCCTCCCCGCCCTCGTCGTCACCGCGGTGTTCGTCCTCAGCGCGGTGGGCAAGCTCCTCGACCTCGACACCGCCCCCGCCACCCTGCGCGCCCTCCGCCTGTCGGGCCCTCCGCCGCGCACCGTCGTCGGCGGCGTCGCCGTCATCGAGCTCGCCGTCGCCGGCGGGCTCCTCCTCGGCAGCGGAGTCGTCGCCGTCACGGCGGCCTCCGCTGCCGTCGCGCTGTCGGTCGTCTTCCTCGCCGTCGGAGTGCGCGCACAGATCCGCGCGTCGACGGACGAGTGCGGATGCTTCGGGCGGCTGGCATCCACTCGGGTGGGTCCCGCCATGACGGCGCGCAACACCGCCCTCACCGCCCTCGCCGGGCTCACCCTGGTCGGCGCCCTGATGGAGCCGACCGCGCCGGCGCTGGCCGTCCGCCTCGTCCTCTTCCCTCTGCTCGGCGGCGCGCTGCTGCTCAGCGGCGCGGCGATCGCGGTCGTGGGAGCCACCCTGCACCCCTCGGGGGAACGCGCCGCGACCACTCCCCCAGGAGTGCCGGACGCGGCGGTCATCACCCCGGACGGCGGCGTCGTCGTCCCCCGTCAACGCGCCCTGCGCGGGCGCGCGCAGCTGCTGCTCTTCGTCCGGCGCGGGTGCACCTCGTGCGAGAACCTCATCGACCGGATGACGTGGGACCGGGAGCTGCTCGAGGCCCTCGTGGACGTGCGACTCATCGTCCCGATCGGAGACGGCATGTCCCTGAGCGCGGCCGACGAGGGTCTGCACGTCGACCCCTCCGGAGAGTTCGCCCGGGCGCTCGGCATCCCGGGCAGCCGCCCGGTCGGGGTGCTGCTGACCACCTCGGGCGACGTGCTGCAGCCGATCGCCGTCGGCGGCGACGAGACGGCGACGCTGGTCGGCACCGTGCTCGCAGCGGCCGCCGAAGCACGCGACTCGCACCCCGACGAGGGCTCCGCGACGAACTGATGGGTGCGGCGGCAGCGGATCCGACAATCGTCCCTGTCGCGCTATGGGCGACCTGGCTAGGGTGAAACTCGTCCCCGCCCGGGAGGAAAGAGGCATCCATGTCGTTCATCACTCGAGGGTTCTCCGGGCCCCGCGCCGAACGCGATCCGCGCCTTCCCCCCGGTCAGACGCTGGTGAGTGATTGGCCCGTGTTGTCGGCCGGTCCCACGCCCGAGATCGACGCCGACGAGTGGGAGTTCGTCGTGCGGACCGAGAACGGCGACCATCGGTGGAACACCGCCCAGCTGCAGGCGCTCGGCATGGAGGACATCACCGTCGACATCCACTGCGTCACGCACTGGACGAAGCTCGACATGCCGTGGCGCGGAGTGTCGCTCGACCGCATTTTCGACGAGGTCGAGACGGCCCACGACTTCGTGATGGCGCACTCCTACGGCGGGTACACCACGAACGTGCCTGTGGAAGACCTCCTCGACGGCAAGAGCTGGATCGCCTTCGAAGCCGACGGCGAGCCCCTCACCGCCGAGCACGGCGGCCCCGCCCGACTGCTCGTGCCGCACCTGTACTTCTGGAAGAGCGCGAAATGGGTGCGCGGGCTCGTGACGATGCCCGACGACGATCCCGGATTCTGGGAGCAGAACGGCTACCACCTGCACGGAGACCCCTGGCAGGAGGAGCGGTACTGGTGACGCACCGCCCGACCGCCTGGCACACCGCGACGGTCGCGGACATCCGCGCCGAGACCCCCACGGCTCAGCGCATCGAACTCGACGTGCCGACCTGGCCGGGCAACGATGCGGGCGCGCACCTCGACCTGCGCCTCACGGCACCCGATGGATACCAGGCGTCGCGGTCGTACTCGATCGCGTCGTCGGGCGACGGCCCGCGCGTCCTCCTGGCGGTCGACGAGGTGCCCGACGGCGAGGTCTCGCCCTTCCTCGTCCACGATCTGCGCGTCGGGGACGAGATCGAGGTCCACGGACCGCTCGGCGCCTTTTTCGTGTGGACGCCCCCGACCGAGGCGTCGCCGCGACCGGTGCAGCTGATCGCCGGCGGCTCGGGGGTCGTGCCGCTCTTCGCCATGGCCCAGGCGCACGCGACCGCCGGCGACGCGAGCGAGTTCCGCCTGCTGTATTCGGTGCGCACTCCCGATGACGTCTTCTTCGCGGACGAGATCGCCGCGTTGGCGGCGTCGGGGGCGGTCGACCTCGACCTCGTCTACACGCGCGTGGCGCCCCCCGCGGCATCCGTGCCTCCCGGTCGGCTGACGGCCGAGCGCCTGCGGGACGCGGTCGTCCCCGCCGACCGCGTCCCGCGCGTGTACGCGTGCGGTCCGACCCCGTTCGTCGAGGCCGTGTCGCGCTGGCTCCTGGCCGCCGGGCACCGGCCCGGCGACATCCGCACCGAGCGATTCGGAGGCTCGTGATGGACGTTCTCGACGGCAATGCGCTCGCCGGTCGGCTGGCCGACCTCCTCGGGTGGGATGCCACCGACTCGCTCGTCCGCTGCCGATCCTGCGGCGACGGCGGGGCCGTGGGGCGTGTCGCGGTCTACGCGAGCGCCATGGGGGCCGTCGCCCGATGCCGGTCGTGCGACGCCGTGCTCCTGACCATCGTGGACGCCGTCGGCGGGCGGTCCTGGTTCGGGATGCCGGGCATCGACGCCCTCGAGGTGCGGCGGGGGTAGCGGCCGAGCCGCTCACCAGGTACACAGACTCGATCGACCCCGACATCCTGGCGTTCATCCCGGAGTGATCCGTCGCGTACGCGAAAGGCGCGCCCGAGTTCTCGGGGTGCGCCGTTCTCGTTGCCCTCGACACGGAATGCCGTCAGACTCGGGGCAGCACCGTCGGAGGCACGCACTCGCGAACGCCGGACGGTCCGGGGCGAAGGGGGAGTCCGATGGCGGACGCACAGGCGGGTTGGTACGACGATGGCTCGGGCCGGATGCGATGGTGGGACGGCCAGCAGTGGACTGACGAGTACCAGGCGCCCGCTCCCCCGCAGCCCGGCATCGAGGGATTCATCGCCCGCGCGCAGGCGGATGCCGTCGCGGGAGCCCAACCGCGCCCCGCGCAGACCGGATACGACTACGTCGTCCTGCAGGTGGTGTTGAAGGAGAAGTTCTTCGGCTCCGGGTCGGGAAACCTCACCGAACTCGAGAACGTCATCAATCGGCAGGCAGCCCTCGGATTCCGGCTGCACACGATCTCGACGTCCTCGTCCGGAAGCACCGGCTTCGGCGGCGGCGACCGCATCCAGGCGACCATGGTGTTCGAGCGCGCGAGCTGAGCCGGACCGCCGCGCACGAACGACGAATGAGCTCCGCCGGTCGACGTGGCTCGTCGACCCCCGCAGACAATAGCGGCTCGTAATACCCGGGGCGGTCGGTCAGCGCTCCATCGGATCGGGTGGGAGAAGCGCCGCCCGAAGCGTCCGCGACAGCCACTCACGGAACTCGTCCAACGAGTACCCCCGACGACGGACCAGCAGGTCGTACGTCTCCGGACTTGCGATCGTCCAGGCGGTGTCGACGGCGGCGGCCGACGAGAGCCCGACGGCGAGGTCGGACTCGGTGAGCGTACCGACAAGTCGTGTGAAGAGTCCGTGCCGCCGATGCTGGAGATCGTTCCAGTCCTCAGCGATCTCGGGGTCCACACCCGCGGCGTCGCGATAGACCGCCCAGGCGGACGCGGCGCGCGCCGCAACCTCGGTCACGATGTCGGCGATGAGGTCGATGCGCTCGCCCGCAGCGAGTCCGTCCCCGAAGCGCGCGGCCGCATCCGCGGGCACGCCTGCGTCTCCGGCGATCGCCGTCTCGGTCCACGCTCGTAGGAGCGCCCGTTTGCTTCCCCAGGTGAGGTAGAGCGTCTGCACGGAGACTCCGGCGGCCGCAGCGAGCTTCGCTACCGTTGCCGCCCGGTACCCCTGGGCGGCGAACTCCTCGCCCGCGGCGGCGAGAATCCGTCGACGGGTGCCGTCTCGCAACGCCTCCCCGACGCGCTTCTGTCGACTTCGATCGTCCCCCGCAGCGTCCGCATCTCGAGCCATGGACGAATCCTATCCGATGATCTAGAGTCTCACTCAAATGCATGAGAGTGTCATTCAAAAGCATCGGAGGATGTCATGGCCGTCATCGACCGTCCGTGGAGAAGGCCCGGCACCGCGACTTACGCGCGGGCGCGCCTGCGCAACGCCCTGCGCCCACCGATCGAGGTCTACCGGATGCCGGGAACGGTGCGGAAGGACGCGGACCTCCCCGTCGAGATGTCCGACGGGGTGACGCTCCGTCTCAATCTCTTCCGCCCCGCGGATGCCCGCGGACCGTTGCCGACCCTGCTCTCCGCGCATCCGTACGGCAAGGACGGCACCCCGCGGGCCCGCCGCAACGGGTGGTCACTGAACCCGCAGTTCCGGGTCATGAACCAGTCCGAGCCACTGCGCATCTCCGACCAGACGAGCTGGGAGGCTCCCGACCCGGTGTGGTGGAGCGAGCAGGGGTACGCGGTGGTGAATCTCGACACGCGAGGGGGTGGCCACTCCGGGGGCCGCGGGGACCTGCTCTCGGATCAGGAGGCCGAGGACATCGCGCAGGTGATCACCTGGATCGTCGCCCAACCATGGTCCAACGGGCGAGTGGGCATGCTCGGAGTGTCCTACCTCGCACTGTCGCAGTACAAGGTCGCCGCGCTCCAACCTCCCGAGCTCAAGGCGATCTGCCCGTGGGAGGGCTTCACCGACGCCTATAGCGATTTCTTCACTCCCGGCGGCGTCGTCGAGAACGGGTTCGCGCGCATCTGGCTGGCTCTCACCCAGCGCGTCGCGCGGCTGAACGTGGATCTCGCGGCCGGGCGCCGGCGGCATCCCCTGCGCGATGAGTGGTGGGAGCGCCTCACCCCCGACCTGTCAAAGATCACCGTCCCGATGCTGGTGTGCACGAGCTTCTCGGATGCCAATCTCCACAGTGTCGGCTCGATGCGGGCGTTCGAACGGTCGGGGTCGATCGAACCCCACGCGTACACGCATCGCGGACCCAAGTGGGCGACGTTCTACGGGGAGCAGGCCCGGACCGCGCAGAAGGCGTTCTTCGACCGGCACCTTCGGGAGGAGGACGTTCCCGCGCTTCCGACGGTTCGCCTCGAGGTGCGCGATCGACGCGATGCGGTCTCGCAGGTCCGCGAGGAGAACGAGTGGCCCCTCGCGCGGACGCAGTGGCGGTCGCTGCACCTCAGCGCCGATGGCACGCTGGCACCGGTCCCAGGCATCCCGGGCGAGGTTTGCTTTTCGCTTCGTCGGCGTGCCGCCGCGTTCGAGTACCGCTTCGACACCGACACCGAGCTCACGGGACCGATGACCGTGCGCCTCCGGGTGGCTACCCGCGGCTGCGCCGATCCGCGCCTGTTCGTCGGGGTGGAGAAGTGGGCCGACGGAAGGCCGGTCGGCTTCGAGGGATCGTACGGCTACGGCCGCGACCACGTCGCGCAGGGGCGCCTACGACTGGCGCTGCGCGACGGCGTCGACACGCTCCGCCCCGTCGCGAATGGCGAAGAGGTGGACGTCGAGATCGGGCTCAGCCCGTCGGCCACCCTGTTCCGCGCCGGCGAGAGCCTGAGGCTGCTCATCGGCGGTCGCTACCTCCACCCGCGCAACCCGCTCTACGGCCACTTCCCCGCGCATTACGTGCCGAGTCGTGGAGGCACCGCGACGATCGTGTGCGAGGGGTCGGAGTTGACGGTGCCGGTGATCCCTCAGGGCTGAGCGCCTGCGGCGCCCACGAACGCCATGCCCTGGACGCCGCGACGAGCGAACTGCCACACGAACGACGAAAGCCCCGGCGAACCGGGGCTTTTCGTGCGGAGACGGAGGGATTTGAACCCTCGGTCCCCTTACGGGGACTCCACCTTAGCAGGGTGGTGCACTAGGCCTGACTATGCGACGTCTCCAGGTGATCGACGCCGAGGCGCGAGCACACCGGACCATACTAACCGGTCGGGGGGCGGCATCCGAATCCGAGGGAAGGATGCCGCGCCCCGTCGGTCAGCGGACGTTTCCGTTCGAGCAGGTGGCCTGCGCGGCGGTCTGCCCGGCGATCTCCGAGGGCAGCGTGATGACGCTCGACGACGGGTCGGGGGTGGGCGTCGCGCCCTCGGTCGGGGCCGCGGAGTCGGTCGCGGTGGGCGCGGGAGTCGCGCTCTCGTCGACCACGACGCCGTTGCCGTCGCTGAGGGCACCCGACAGCTGGATCGGCTGGTTCGCCGCCAGGGCCGACCACAGGGCGTCGGCTGCCTCGGAGTCGGGCACGACGCGGTTGGCGTTCGACGGGTCGGTGTACGTCGGGTACTGCACGAACACGATCTCGTCGAACGGCACGTCCTTGACGGCCATCGCGATCTGCACGAGGGTGAGCGGGTTCGTGAGCGACGTCGACGGGTCGACGTTGCGCAGAGTGGTCGACGCGAGCTTGTACAGCGTCGCGGGGTTCGACAGCACCTCTTCGCTGCGGAGCTTCGAGGTCAGACGCGACATGTACTGCTGCTGGTTCGAGATGCGGCCCAGGTCGCCGCCGTCACCGACGCCGTGGCGGGTGCGCAGGAACTGCAGCGCGTCGAGACCCTTGATGGTGCGCATGCCGGCGGGCCAGTCGATGCCGGTGTACGGGTCCTTGATGCCGTTGGCGATGCAGACGTCGACTCCGCCGATGGCATCCGTGATGTTGATGACGCCGCCGAAGCTGACCTTCGCCGCGAAGGGGATCTGCAGTCCGCTGAGCTCGGAGATCGTCGAAACGACACAGCCGAGGCCGCCGTACATGAAGGCGCTGTTGATCTGCTGCTTCGACATCGCCGAGGTGACGTTGCCGTCGGCGTCGGTGCAGGACGGGATCGGCACCATCAGGTCGCGCGGGAACGAGATCACGGTGACGCGGCGGGGCTCGTCCGAGATGTGCACGAGCATGTTGACGTCGTTGAGGTTGCCCTCCGAATCGGGTCCGCTGCAGCGGTCGCCGAAGTACTGGGCGAACTCGGGCTCGCACTCGTCGGTGCCGACGAGGAGCAGGTTCACGCCGCCCTTGAGCTCGCCGATGTCCGGCGGAACCGCGGGCTGGTCGGGCAGATCGACCGCGTCCGCAGTGAAGCTCGACGACAGGTCGTACACGGCGTAGGCGGCCACGCCCGCGCCGGCGACGAGGAGGACGGCCATCGCCACGGCGAGCCCGCGGAAGAACTGTCCGAGTGGGCCGAGCGAGCGCAGGCGTCCGTGACGCGCGATCGTCCGGCGCCCGCGCGGGGTCGTGGTTCTGCTCACTCGGGTCCTTTCGGGAGGACGGATGCCGCGGGGCGGCACACCGAGACCGCGACGACGCGCAGGTCGGGACGAGTTTAAGGACCGGCACCTGAAAAGTGCGTGAACGAACGGTGTTGCGAGCGTATGCGCGACCACGGCCGAGCCGGATGCGTCAGGCGGGGGGCTCGAGACGGGGGGCGGGCACGACGGGGGTGTCGATGTGGAACGTGGCGGTGAAACGCTCGAGCAGAGCCTCATCGCCCGCCAGAACGTGGACAACGCCGGAGTCGATGGCATCCCCGGGCGTCAATGCGCCGGCGATGACGTTCCGGATGCCGGGGCCGGCGGCGAAGACGAGATCGGGCGCGGCGTCGGGCAACCGCCCGCCGACCGGGGGCGGTGCGGGCGCGAGCGGAACGACCGCGAGCTCGCCTCCCACGACCTGGACACGGAGGGACACGTCGGCGACGTGGAGTTCGTAGTCCACCGCGGGCATCCCGGCGGCGACCTCGGGCTGGAATGCCGTCCTCAGCGCCATGGTCAACGAGTCGGGAGTGATGACGTCGCCCTCGCCGGGCTCCCCCATCGCCGCGAACCCCCACCGCCCGAGAGCCAGGACGATCGGCTCGAGCGCACGCCCGTACGGGGTCAGCTCGTAGATCGGTCCGCGCCCCTTGTAGGGGGCGCGTCGGACGATTCCCGATTCCTGCAGCTCCCGCAGCCGGGTCGCCAAGATGTTCGTGGGGATCCGTGGCAGGCCCTGCTTGAGATCGGTGTAGCGGCGGGCCCCCACGAGCAGGTCGCGGATGATGAGCAGGGCCCATCGCTCGCCGATCAGCTCGACGGCCGTCGTCACGCCGCAGTACTGCCCGTAGTTGCGGGCGGCCACTACGCCTGCGCCTGCTCCTCATAGGCCGCCGGACCTCCCGCGGCCGCCGTCGGGTCCATGTAGAGGAACCCGAGCGAGTTGCCGTCCGGGTCGTCGAGGTCGCGCGAGTACATGAAACCGTAGTCCTGCGCCTCGCGCGGCTCGGTCCCGCCGGCTGCGAGGCCGAGGGCGAGGATGGCATCCACGTCCTCACGCGAGTCGCGGCTGAACGAGAGCGCGACCTGAAGGCTCTCGTTCGGGTCGACGATCGGCTTGTCGGTGAAGGTCGCGAGGAACTCGCGCTTGAGCACCATGAAGTAGATCGTGTCGCTCCACACGACGCACGCCGCGTTGTCGTCGGTGAAGTTCGGATTGATCGTGCAGCCCAGAGCCGTGTAGAACGCCTTGGCGCGGTCGAGGTCGGTGGTGGGGATGTTGACGAAGATGCTGGTGTCCATGACGGGATACTTGCAAAAGACAAGTTCACTTGTCAATAACAAGTGTTCGCCGTCCCGCTCTACTCTGTCCGCATGCGCATGCGCCTCGAACTGATCCCGTTGACCGTCTCCGACGTCGACCGGAGCATCGCGTTCTACCGGGACACCCTGGGCTTCGCGCTCGACCACGACGTCTCCCCCGGCAACGGCATGCGCGTGGTCCAGCTCACCCCGCCCGGCTCGGCGTGTTCCATCGCCTTCGGAACGGGAATGGGCGGCGGCGCTCCCGTCGCCAACATCCACCTGGTCGTCGACGACCTCGAGACGACCCGCGCAACCCTCGTGTCACGCGGCCTCGACGTGAGCGGCATCCACGACATGGGCGGCGGCGTGCGCTACGCCTTCTTCTCGGACCCGGATGCCAACACCTGGGCACTGCAGGAGATCAGCCCGGACGCGTCACTCCCGGAGTGAGTAGCCGGTCAGAACGACGGAAGCGGACCCCCGTGGGGGTCCGCTTCCGTCGTGGCGGAGGGTGTGGGATTCGAACCCACGGGACATCTCTGCCCACTGGTTTTCAAGACCAGGTCCATCGGCCGCTCGGACAACCCTCCCGATCGTGCGAGTCTACCCAGCCGCGCGCGGCCGCACCGCGAGCGCACACGTTCCGGTCGAGCGCTCCTCGTGCGGTCGCCCCGAAAGTACGCGCTCGACCCGAACGTGTGCGTTCGAGTCCCCGTTCCGGCGCGGAGCCCCCGCCGGACCGCGAGCCGCGCCCCGCGACACGGTCGGCGTTCACAGGCCTGTCGGTGACCTGTCACCTCGCCCGGTTACGATTCGCCGGTGATCTTGCAGACGGGGGCGGAGACGCGCGCGACGCGGCGGACGGGGAGGCGCACACACCGTGCCCGCCGGGGAGTCGACGGACTCACCTCGAAGCAGCCGTTCGCGCGGCACGCCGGAGCGGAGACCACGCCCCAACGCTGGCGCCGGAAGACCTCCGTCGTCGTGGCGCTCATCGGCGGCCCCCTCACCGTCGTGATTCTCGCCCTGGCGGTCGCCGCGGGCGTCTTCGTGTGGCAGGTCATCCAGGTGCGCGACGACCTCGAGGGGGCGGTGGCGCAGTCGAAGGAGCTGGTCCGCGCCGCCGCGAGCGGTGACGTCGATGGCATCCAACGATCCGGCGGCGACATCGTCGCCCACGCCCAACGCGCATACGACACCACGCAGAACCCGCTGTGGGACTTCGCCGCGCAGATCCCGGCCGCCCGCACGAACATTCAGGCCGTCCGCGCCGTCACCGACATCGCGCACACGATCACCTCGCAGTCGATCCCGCCGGTGATGAGCATGATGGCCGCCTCGGGCGGCGACAACACCGGGAGCGGGATCAACCTGCGACCGTTCCTCCATGCCGGGGCGGTCATCCCGACCGTGCTGACGTCTTTCGACGAGGCATCCCAGATCGCGTCGGGCATGGACCGCACGGGTGTCCTCCCGCAGATCTCGGCGCCGGTCGATCAGCTCCAGAGCATGATCCAGCAGGCGACACCCATCCTGACGACGGTCGAGGAACACCTCCCCGAGATCCTCCGGGCCGCGGGCGCCGAGCGTCCGATGCTGTACCAGCTCATGATCCAGACGCCCGCCGAGATCCGGGCGACAGGGGGCGGCGTCGCGCAGTGGCTCGTCCTCAAGGTCGACGACGGCAACGTCGACATGCTCAGCCTCGACACCGGCACCGACCTGATGTACACCGACCTGCCGTCCCGGGGCTTCGACACCGTGAACGGGTCGCTCCTCCGCCTCCCCACCGAGACGCGGCAGCTCTACCCGCCCGAGATGACGAACTGGTCGTCGAACTTCAACATGTCCCCGGACTTCCCGACCGCTGTCGAACTGTTCCAGAAGACGCGCGAGTGGACCGACAAACCGAAATTCGACGGAGCGTTCTCGATCGATCCGATCGTCCTGGCGCACCTGCTGGAGGCGACCGGCCCGATCACGCTCGCCTCGGGCGAGACCGTCGACGCCCAGAACGCCGGCTCCAAGCTCATGAGCGAACCGTACGAACGGTACGGCATCGACAACGCCGCGATGGACCGCTACTTCAGCGAGATCAGCGCCGCCATGTTCTCCAAACTGACGGGACGCCAGTGGGACATCGGGACGATGTGGAACCAGGTCGTCCGCAGCGCCCAGGAGGGGCGCATCTACGCGTGGTTCGACGACTCGAGCCTCGAGGGTCTCGCCCACCAGTACGGCCTCGACGGCACCCTGCAGGAGGACAACACCTCCTCCACCCAGCTGGGCATCTACTTCAACGACTACTCGATCGGCAAGCTCGAGTACCACCTGACGTACTCGCAGTTCGCGACGTGCAACGCCGACGACCGGACGATCACAGTGTCGATGGAGCTGCACAACAGCATCACGGATGCCATCACGAGCGGTTACACCCTCGGGCTGCGCAACATCGAACGCGGGATCGACCTGCGCACGATGATGCTCGACGTGCTCTTCTTCGCCCCGCCGGGCGGGAAGATCGTCTCCACGGATCCCGACGAGGGCGACCGCTGGGATTCGACGTTCCACGACCGCTCCGGGTCCGATCACGAGAACCCCGCCGTGAGCCGGACGCTGCTGCTGCCGGAAGGTGCGACGCGCACCGTCTCCTACACGGTGAAGCTGCCGGAGGGAGACCTCGGTCCCCTGGAACTGCGGCACACCCCCGGCGCGAACGACACGAAGGTCACGATCGACCCGAGCTGCGCCCCGTTGTTCCGGAGCCCCGAAGGTTCCGACAACATCATGCTCTCGAAGATCGGGTGACCCCGACCGACGGCGCTCGGCGCAAGTGGCGATGTCGCCACGCCTGCACCGTCTAGCGTCGAGGGATGACGATGACGGGCGGCGGGTCGCTGGCATCCTTCTTCCTCCGACTCGGACGGCAGGTGTGGGTTCGCGCCGCGCTGTTCACGGTGATCGGGATCGCGATCGCCCTGGTCGCGGGCCTCGTGGGTCCGCTGCTTCCGTTCAGCATCTCGATCGACCTGGGTCAGAACGCCGTCGACTCCCTCCTGCAGATCATCGCCACCGCGATGCTCACGGTCAGCACCTTCTCGGTCACGGCGATGGTCACCGCGTTCTCCTCCGCCACGACGACGGCGACCCCCCGGTCCACTCCCCTGCTCATCGCCGACACGACCTCGCAGAACGCGGTCTCGACGTTCATCGGCGCGTTCACCTATTCCCTCGTGGGCATCGTTGCCCTCTCGACCGGGTACTACACCGAGCAGGGCCGCACGATCCTCTTCGTGGGCACGCTCGTCGTCATCGCGATCGTCGTCTTCACACTGCTGCGCTGGATCTCGCACCTGTCGACGTTCGGACGGATGGCGGATGTCATCGACCGCGTGGAGCAGGCCGCGACGCTGACCATCCAGCGGCACGCCGCGTCGCCCGCTCTCGGCGCGCGCCGGCAGACCACGGTGCCGCCGGGCGCGCGCGCCGTGCATGCCGACGACATCGGCTACGTGACGCATCTCGACGTGGCCACCCTCGACCGGCTCGCCGACGCCCATGGGCTGCGCGTGTACGTGACCGCGGCCCCCGGTCGCCTCGCCGACGCCCGCACGCCGCTCGTCCGCGTCGAGGGCGAGGTGGACGACGCCACCGCGTCCGCTCTCCGGGGCGCGTTCCGCCTCGAACATCACCGGACGTACGAGCAGGACCCGAGGTTCGGCGTCATCGCCCTCACCGAGATCGGCAGCCGTGCGCTCTCGGCGGCCACCAACGACCCCGGCACGGCGATCGAGGTCATCGCGGCACTGCAGCGGGTGCTCGCCCACGCGGTGACCGCCGAGCCCGACTCCGAGGTTCGATATCCCCGCGTGCACATCGCCCCGGCGACCCTCGACGAGATCGTCGCCGACGCATTCCGCCCGCTCGCGCGCGACGGCGCCGCGCAGGTGGAGGTGCAGGTCCGCCTGCAGAAGTGCCTCGCTTCACTGGCCGCGAGCGCGCCCGCCCACGCGGACGTGTTCCGGGATGCCGCCCGCGCGGCGTTCGCCCGCAGCCGTCGCGCGTTGGACCGCGCGGACGCGCGGCTGCTGCGCGACACCGTGCGCGCCGCCTGGAACCCTCTCGCGGACTGACGCGCACGGACGACGGCGGCGGCCCCGGACGCACCTGTCCGGAACCGCCGCCGTGGTGTTCTAGCCCAGCGGGCCGTAGTTCGCCGGCGTCGTGCGAGCGTGGGTCGCCTGCTCGAAGCCGTAGGCCAGACCGAGCAGCGACCCCTCGGCGAAGTCGCGGCCCAGGAACTCCAGGTTCACGCCTCCCGTCGAGGCCTCGCCCGCGATGCCCTGCCCCATCGGCACCGTGACCGCGGGGAGACCCGTGTTGGGGCTCAGGCGCATGTTGGTCCCGATGGTGCTGTAGGGGTTGCCCGTCGGGTAGACGACGGCATCCAGGCCCTGGTCGTTCATGAGCGCCGTCATGATCTGCTTGCCCTTCGCCAACTGCTGGGTGTGCGTCCCCTCCGGTCCCGCCCAGGCCTGGTAGGCCTCTTCGGTCACCGCGGCACGCGTGCCGTAGGGGTTGGTCGCCCGTCCCGGCACGATGTTCGGCGACTGCGAGATGGCCAGGAGGCTCCGCGTGGTCACGGCCGGGTTGAGGTAGGCATCGATGTAGTTCTGCAGGTCGTGCCCGAACTCGGGCCCGCTGCCGCTGCCCTCACCGACGATCGCCGCGAATCCCTCGGGGGCGGCCACCTCGACGAGCGTGGCGCCCTGCGCCTCGAAGGTCGCCCGGGCCTCGGCGAACAGGCGCTGGGTGGTGGCGTTGGTTCCCAGCATCGAGGCGATGTAGCCGATCTTCTTGCCCTGCAGGGAGTCTCCGTCGAGGTAGGCCGTGTAGCTCTCCGGGATCTTGCCGGCCGAGCGGGCAGTGACGGGGTCACCGGAGTCCTCGCCGACGACGGCATCGAGGGCGACGGCGGCGTCCAGGACGGACCGCGCGATCGGACCTCCCGTGTCCTGCGTCAGCGCGAGCGGCACGATGCCGTCGCGGCTGGCGAGACCGACGGTGGGCCGCACGCCCACGAGCTGGTTGTACGTCGAGGGGATGCGGATCGATCCGCCGGTATCCGTCCCGAAGCCGATGCCGGCGAGGTTCGCCGCGATCGCCGCGCCCGTGCCGCCGCTGGAACCGCCCGAGGTCTGGGTGGTGTCGTAGGGGCTCGAGACCGTGAGCGCCGTCCCGGCGGGCTGGAACGCCGACCACTGCGACGACAGGTTGATGGCGAACTCGTCCATCGACGCCTTCGCGACGATGACCGCGCCATCGGCGCGCAGACCCTTCACCATCGTGGCATCCGTCGTCGTCTGGTTGTCGTTCCAGCATCCGCAGCCCGCGGTCGTGGG
Source organism: Microbacterium sp. IEGM 1404 (assembly GCF_030056775.1). Classification (NCBI taxonomy): domain Bacteria; kingdom Bacillati; phylum Actinomycetota; class Actinomycetes; order Micrococcales; family Microbacteriaceae; genus Microbacterium; species Microbacterium sp. IEGM 1404. Next base: position 619,219 of record NZ_JASHKP010000002.1, read on the forward strand.
CATGTCGACGGTGTTGTAGTTGTCCTTCAGGGCGATCGGGATGCCGAGCAGCATGCTCGTCATGCCTTTCTCGGCGCGGATCGCGTCGGCCGCGGCCGCCGCCGTCAGCGCGACGTCGCTGGTGGTGATGATCGAGTTCAGCGGACGACCGCCGTCCTGGCGCACGACCTTGTCGTACGCGGCGATGCGGTCGAGGTACTGCTGCGTCAGCTCCACCGAGGTCAGCACGCCGGCGTTCATCGCGGCCTGCATGGCCACGGCATCCGCCTCGACGATCTCGAACGGGCCGTCGTCGTAGACGATGCGCTCCGAGAGCAGGGCCAGGTCGGATGCCGTGATGGTGCCGTCCTCGTCGAGGTCGAGGGCCGAGGTCTGCGCCCAGCCGGCGTCGCTCGAGGACTCACCGATGTTCTCTGCCAGGACGGCCAGATCAGCCGTGGTCACCTGAGCGTCACCGGTCAGATCGAGCTCGGTGTAGTACGGCGCGAGGAGCGGCGCCGACGCGGCCGCGGGCGCGGGAGCGGCCACCGCGGCCGGGGCGGTGAACGCGCCGGCCGCGACGACGCCGAGCGTCGCGGTGACGGCGAGGGCGCGGCGGGACAGGGGGGTCATGAGCGATCCTTCACGGGTCGAGGCAGAAGAGGCGGACGCGATCATTCGCGCACCCCCTGACGGCGACGGGCGACCAGCACCGCGCCGACCGCGATGAGGGCGACGCCCACGGCTCCCGAGATGAGCCACGGGGTGGCGTCGACACCGGTGGTGGCGAGGTCGCTCGCACCGCTCGCCGCCGGCACGGACGACGTGGAGGGCGACGGCGACGGCGACGGGGACGCCGAGTCGCTGGGCGAGGCGGACGGCTCCGGCGTGGGGAGCGCCTCGAGTTCGACGGTCTCCGATGCCACCTCGGCCTGCTCGGCGGTCTCGCCGGTCGAGGAGACCAGACGCACGGAGGAGAGCTCGACACGGGCCGCGCCCGAGCCGACCGCCCGCAGGGGAACGGTCGCGAGCACGACGGTGCCGGAGAGGCCCGGCGAGGTTCCGAGTCGCGTGTGCGAGACGGTGACGGTGCCGGGGGCGTCGACGGCCGAGGTGAATCCTCCGTCGGGGCCGACCGGGGCGTCGGCGGACTCGAGCGCCCCCTCGGTGACCGTGAACACCAGGTCGTAGGCGTACAGGTCGCTCACGTCGGCGCCGGAGACCGTGGCGAGGACGGTGTCGCCCTCGGTGGCGGCGGAGGCCGACAGCTCGAGCGTGAAGGTGGCGGCGGGTTCGGCTGCGTGCGCGGCGGTGGCGGCCGCCAACGGCGCGAACAGCGCCAGGGCCGCGACGATCGCGGCGCTGACGCGCCGTGTCGCTCTCGAGGGTGATGCGGGGATACGTGCAGACATGCGGTGGCGAAGCTCCTCGGGGAGGGGACGACGACGAACGCGCGAGCCGGGGTGGTGGCCGGAGCGGTCGACGGGGGTGCCCCGACCCTTTCAGGCCAGCATGTCCGACAAGTTGCGCCACGTTTCGACGGCGTATCGCGCTGGGCTGCGCGACGACGATGCGTCGGGTACGGATTCGATGTGAATCCGTCGCCGCATCCCCGGCGAGCGAGCGCCTAGAGGTCGCGGAGCACCGCGGCGACGCCGCCGTCGGTCACCGACAGCCCCACCTCGCCGGCGGCCGCGTGCACCTCGGCGGGGCCCTGCTGCATCGCGATCGCGCGACCACCGTGCGACACCGCCCACTGCATCATCTCGATGTCGTTGCGGCCGTCGCCCATGACCAGGACGTTCTCGGGCGGGATGCCGAGCCACTCGCGCACCAGTTCGAGGGCGGTCGATTTGTTCACACCCTGCGGTGCGATGTCGAGCCACGCCGTCCAGCCGATCGCGTACGACACCTGGCTGAGACCGATGCGCCCGACCAGCTCGAGGAAGTCCTTGTCGGTCTTCTCCGGAGCCACGACGACGACACGGCACACCGGTTGATGCGAGAGCTCGGCGAAGCTCACCTCGTTCGCACCCTGCAGGTTCCAGTCGTCGAGGTAGTCGGTGAACAGCCGCTGCCCGTCGGGAAGTTCCACGAGGAAGTGCGCGTCGTGCAGGTGCTCCCCCAGCAGCGTCAGGACTTCGGTCGGGTCGAACGTTTCGACGTGCGCGCGCTCGTACTCCGCGGCATCCGGTCCCCCGACCCGGCGCATGACGATCGCGCCGTTCGAGCACACCGCGTATTCGGGACGGATGCCGAGGAGCGCCATGACCGTGTGGGTGCTGTCCCAGCTGCGCCCGGTGGCGAGCATGACCTCGTGGCCCTGCTGCTGGGCGTGGCGCACGGCATCCACGACTCCGGGGCTGAGCGACTCGTCCTCGAGGAGGACGGTGCCGTCGATGTCGAGCGCGATGAGCATGCGCCCGACGGGAGCGGTGCGGGCGATGTCGGCCACGACCTCGGCCGCCTCGTCCTGCGGCGACGCGTCGACGTCTCCGATGCGGGGCAGGGCGGCCTCGTCGGTCACGCGATGGGCTCCATGACCTCGAGTCCGCCGAGGTACGGCCGGAGCACCTCGGGCACCGTCACCGACCCGTCGGCGCGCTGGTGGGTCTCCAGCAGCGCGACGATCCAGCGCGTGGTGGCGAGCGTGCCGTTCAACGTCGCGACCGGCTGGGTCTTGCCCCCGTCGGCCGGGCGGAAGCGGGTGTCGAGGCGACGCGCCTGGTACGTGGTGCAGTTCGAGGTGCTCGTGAGCTCGCGGTACGCGTCCTGTGTGGGCACCCACGCCTCGATGTCGAACTTGCGGGCGGCGCTGGATCCGAGGTCGCCCGCGGCGACGTCGATCACGCGGTACGCGAGACCGAGGTCCTGCAGCATGCCTTCCTGCATCGCGACGAGACGGTCGTGCTCGGCCTCGGCATCCGCCGGGTCGGTGTAGACGAACATCTCGAGCTTGTTGAACTGGTGCACGCGGATGATGCCGCGGGTGTCCTTGCCGTAGGAACCGGCCTCGCTGCGGTAGCAGGTGGACCATCCGGCGTAGCGCTTCGCGCCGCGCTCCAGATCGAGGATCTCGTCCATGTGGTAGCCGGCCAAGGGGACCTCGCTCGTTCCCACGAGGTAGAGGTCTTCCTTCGGCAGGTGGTAGACCTCGTCGGCGTGCTGGCCGAGGAATCCGGTGCCGCGCATGACCTCGGGACGCACCAGGGTGGGCGGGATCATCGGGGTGAAGCCGGCCCGCAGCGCCCGGTCGAGCGCCAGGGTCATGAGCGCGAGCTCGAGGCGTGCGCCGATGCCGGTCAGGAAGTAGAAGCGGCTGCCCGATACCTTCGTGCCGCGCTCCATGTCGATGGCGCCGAGCTTCTCGCCCAGGGCCAGGTGGTCGAGCGGCTCGAAGTCGAACGTCGGCACCTCACCGTGGGTGCGGAGGGTGACGAAGTCCTCCTCGCCGCCGGCGGGGACGCCCTCGAGCACGATGTTCTCGATCCGGGCGAGAGCCGCCTCCGCGGCTTCCTCGGCGCCGGTCACCGCGTGCTGGGCGGCCTTGACCTTCTCGCTGAGCTCTTTCGCTTCGGCCACGAGCGCGGGCTTCTCGTCCTTCGGCGCCTGCGCGACCTTCTTGCCGTGCGCGTTCTGCGCGGCGCGGAGTTCTTCGAACGTCGTGATCGCCTGACGGCGCTGACGGTCGGCCTCGAGCGCCTCGTCGACCGACGCGGGCGACTCCCCGCGCGCGATCTGGGAGCGCTTCACCAGTTCGGGATCTTCACGCAGCAGAGTCAGGTCGATCACGCGTCCATCCTACGGTCGGCTCCGGCCGCGCTTTCCCGCGTCACGACCCGGCGGCCGCGGGGTCCAGCGCCTTCGTCACGGCGAGCACGTCGGCGTACTGCCCTTCGATCGCCGCACGGCGCGCAAAGGCGTCGGCGTCCGCCGCCTCGACGGCGGCGACCCTTTGCTCGAGGTCGGCGTGGCGGGCGTCGAGGTCGGCCAGTCGGCCGGCCAGCGCCTCCTGCCACGTCCCGCTGTGCAGGACGCCGTCCGCCCCCATCCAGTCCTGTCTCCACTGCGCCCGCTCCTCGGGGGCGAGGGAGTTGTACCGGTCGGCATCCTGTTGGTAGATCTTGCGGTCGCGCTCGTAGGCCTCCCGCTCGGCGTCGAGCTGCGCGCGCTGGGTCGCGGCATCCGTCATGGCCTGCACGAGGGCCGCGTCGGCCTGCTCGTACTCGGAGATGAGCCCGTCCACCTCGGCGGTCACGCGATGATCGACCTCGACGAGCGCGGCACGATCGGTGAAGTACCGCGCGTAGACCGCCTCGAGCTCGGGATCGAAGCCGCCCTCCGGCCGCACCTGGGACCCCAGGTAGGCGAACAGCTCGGTGTCCCGGTTCTCCTCGTGGTCGCCGACCGACCAGTCGATCTGCTGACGGACGGGGTCGTCGGGCGCGACGCCGTCGAGGGCGGCGTGCAGCATGTCGCGCACGTGCCACACCTCCCCCGAGCCGAGCCGGTCGAACGCGGCGTGCAGGAGCTCGTGCGCGAGAGTCGTGACGGCCGCGTCGGCCACGCGCGGGTCGGTCGGGACGAACACGAAGATCCCCGCGAGGCTGTAGCACCCGGCCACCGCGTGATCGTCCGCCGTGTCCGTCACCCCGCAGGAGCGCTGCAGGTCGTCGCCGTGTGCGGACCTCGCGCCGACGAGCGTGAGCAGCTTCCGTCCGTCGTCGGTCAGGAACGCGCGGTCGGCGACCGCGGAGATGTCGGCCGCGAGGGTTCTCGGCCCGACCCAGCCCTCGACCTGGGCGACCAGCGCGCGATCGGCGCCGGTGGCGACGACGACGACCGTGACCAGCAGCAGCGCCACGACCACGATGCCGGACCCGACCAGGGTCCGGCGGCGGCGGCGCGCCCGCGCGAGCGAGGCGAAGGGCTCCGTGTCGACGGGCCGCCGCGACCGTTGCGGCGGCTGTTCGAACAGGGTCATGGGCGAACGCTAGACCGGCGCGGAGAACGGCGGAGGGCGGCATCCTGAACAGTGCCCGCCGACACCTCCCGGTCAACCCCCGGTCGCGGGAACGGAAGCGCGCGTGGGCGGTCCTATGGTGGATGCCATGGCCGACCCCCAAGAACCGCGCGACGACGCGGACGCCCCCGTCTCCCCCGAGGCCGAGAAGGACCGGGCGGCGTCGGAAGGCTCGCACGACGACTTCCACGCGGCGACCCTGCGCGAGGAGGAGGAGTCCGGCACCGTCGCGGCCGACGAGCCCGACCCCAAGGACGCGGCCCAGCCCGACGACGTCATCCACGAGCCCGGCGACGTCGATTCCGACACCTCGGATGACACGTCCGGCGAGGCCGTGCGGGTCTCCGCCGACGGCGACGATGCGCCGATCGACGCCGAGCCCACCGACAAGAAGCGCGCCGCGCTCGTCTACAACCCGACGAAGGTCGACCCCGACGCCCTGCGTGCGCGCGTCGGCGAGCTCTCGGCCGAGGCCGGATGGGCCGACCCCCTGTTCTACGAGACCACCGTCGACGACCTCGGCGACCTCGCGACCCGCGCCGCCCTGGAAGAGAAGGTGGATGCCGTGCTCGTCGCCGGCGGCGACGGCACCGTCCGCGCCGTGGCCGAGGCGCTGACCTCGACCGGCATCCCGCTGACGATCGTCCCGAGCGGAACCGGCAACCTCCTCGCCCGCAACCTCAACCTGCCGCTCGACGACGCCGACGCGATGATCCGCGCGACGTTCGACGGCAAGGTACACGCCACCGATACCGGGATCGCCCGGATCCGTCGCGCGGACGGGACCGTCGAGGAGCACGGCTTCGTCGTCATGGCCGGCATGGGCCTGGATGCCGCGATGATCCAGAACACCCGCCCCGAGCTCAAGAAGTCGGTCGGCTGGGTGGCGTACGTCGACGGTGCGGCGCGGTCGCTGGTCAACGCCAAGCCGTTCCGCGTCATGTACCAGCTCGACGGACACGGCCACCGCCTCCACTCCGCCAAGGTGCAGAGCGTGCTGTTCGCCAACTGCGGCGCCCTGCCCGGCGGGGTCGCCCTGATCCCCGACGCCTCCATCGCCGACGGCGTGCTCGATGTCGCCGTCATCCAGCCGACCGGACCCTTCGGGTGGCTCGGCGTCTGGCGCAAGATCTGGTGGGACAACTCGGTGCTGCGGCGCTTCCGCGCCGGCCGCCGGGTGCTCGAGCGCCGCCGCGACTCCTCAGTGCGTTACCTGCGCGGCAGCGGCATCGAACTCGCCACGGCTCCTGCCCAGCCCATCGAGCTGGACGGCGACGAGTTCGGAGAGGCGACCCGCATCTACTCGCGCGTCGTCGAGGGCGGTCTGCAGGTGAACCTGCCCGCCGGCCACGACACGTCGTCGCTGTAGGCGGCGCGCGGGGCTGCGCGGTGCGCGGTGCTGCGGTGCGCGGTGCGCGGTGGCCCAGATCACGTGATCTGGACGAGATCACCCGCGACGACGCGTCACGACGGGTGATCTCGGCCACTTCACGTGATCTGGCGCCGCACTGCGCCGCCGCGGGGCGCCCGAGCCGACCCGGGCGGCAGGCGCGGCCGCGGCGTGTCAAGCCCGGCAGCGCGGAACGACGGCTGGATAGCGTCGCTGCATGGCTTCTCCGTCCCTCGTGTGGTTCCGCGACGATCTTCGGCTGACCGACCATCCCGCCCTGCGCGCGGCGCTCGACCGCGATGAGCCCGTGATCGGGCTGTATGTGCTCGACGTGGAGTCCGACGGCGTCCGCGCGATCGGCGGGGCGGCGCGGTGGTGGCTGCACCACTCGCTGGCATCCCTCGCCGAACGGCTCGAGGAACGCGGCTCGACCCTCGTGCTGCGCCGGGGGCGCGCGGCCGAGGTCGTCCCCGCCGTGGTGGAGGAGACCGGCGCGGGAGCGGTGTTCTGGAACAGGCGCTACGGCGGCGCGGAGCGCGAGATCGACGCGGGGCTGAAGGAGAAGCTGCGCGGCGACGACGTCACGGTCGCCTCGTTCGCCGCGAACCTGCTGTTCGAGCCGTGGACGGTGCGCACCGGCGCCGACAAGCCGTACGGCGTCTACTCGCCGTTCCGCCGGGCGGTGGAGAAGATGCCGGCGCCGCGCGCGCCGCTGCCCGAGGCGCGGAAGATCCCGGGTCACGCGAAGGCGCCCGCATCCGACGCCCTCGACGCCTGGGCGCTGCTGCCGACGAAGCCCGACTGGGCCGGCGGGCTGCGCGAGACATGGGAGCCGGGCGAGCCGGCCGCGCGCGCCCGGCTGCGCGAGTTCCTCGACGACGACCTCGGCGATTACGCCTTCTCCCGCGACGCGTTCGCGGGCGGTGCGACGTCGAACCTGTCGCCGCGCCTGCGCTGGGGCGAGATCAGCCCGTACCAGGTATGGCACGACACGATCGAGCATCGTGGATCGGGCAAGCACGCCGAATCCGCGACCGGCTTCCTCTCGGAGGTCATCTGGCGCGAGTTCGCGTGGCACGTCCTGTTCCACTCCCCCGACCTCGCGACGAAGAACTGGCGTGAGCAATACGACGCGTTCCCCTGGCCCCGGCTGAACCGTGCGCACCTGGAGACCTGGCAGCGCGGCGAGACCGGAATCGCGGTCGTGGATGCCGGGATGAAGCAGCTCTGGCACACCGGGGTCATGCACAACCGCGTGCGCATGGTCACGGCATCCTTCCTCACCAAGAACCTGCTCATCGACTGGCGCCACGGCGAGGAGTGGTTCTGGGACTGCCTGGTCGACGCGGATGCCGCGAGCAATCCGTTCAACTGGCAGTGGGTCGCGGGATCGGGGGCGGATGCCGCGCCCTATTTCCGCGTGTTCAACCCCGACACGCAGCGCGAGAAGTTCGACCCGCACGACGAGTACATCCGGCAGTGGGCTCCGGAGCACCTCGACGGCGGGGCGCCGGAACCGATGGTCGACCTGAAGGAGACGCGCCAGCGCGCGCTCGACGCGTACGACAAGGTGCGTCACGGCGGCTGACCGGTCGAGCCCGTCGATGTCGCGGGGGTATCGTCGTCCGATGCGCGCCGTTCCCTCGTCTCTCGACCCTGCGGTCGTCGCCGAGATCGATCACCGGCTGGCGTCGGTCTGCGAGGAGCAGCACGTACGCATCCCTTGGGCCATCGAGAGCGGGAGCCGCGCCTGGGGCTTCCCCTCGCCCGACAGCGACTACGACTGCCGATTCCTCTTCGTACGCCGACCGGAGGCCTACCTCTCACTCTGGCCGACGCGCGACGTCATCGAAACGCCGCTCGACGAGACCTTCGACGTCAACGGGTGGGACCTGGCCAAAGCGGTCCGACTCATCGTGAAGGGCAACGCCACAGCCATCGAGTGGCTGCGGTCACCGATCGTCTACACCGGCGACGGAGCGTTCCGCGAGGGACTGCTCGCGCTCGCCGAGGCCACCGTGGAGCGTGCGGCGATCGGCCGCCACTACCTGCACGTGGCCCGACAGCAGAGGATGGGCGCGGCCACGCTGAAGCGCTTCTTCTACGTGCTCCGGCCGGCGGCGGCGCTGCGGTGGCTCGCGTCGAACCCCGATGGCGTGCTGCCGCCGATGGATCTTCCGCGCCTTCTCGCCGAGGGGGACGTCGACCGGTCGGTCCGGCGTGCGGCGGACGACCTGATCGCGCTGAAGGCGCAGACACGGGAGATGGGTGCCGGAACCCCGCCGGCCGTGCTGGAACGATTCGTCGCCGCGCAACTGGAGGACGCCGCGCGTTTCGACGACATGCCGCCGGAGCGCGACCCAGCCGACAACCGCCGGATCGCCGACGAGTACTTCCGCGCCTCGCTGTCGTCGTTCTGACGCGAACGCGGACACGCGAAAGGGGCGCCGGCCGAAGCCGACGCCCCTTCGTGCGCGAGATGCGTCAGTTGACGCGGGTCTCGGCGGTCTCGTCGTCGTTCTCCTCACCGGGGATGAAGACGTCGACCACGGTGACGTTGATCTCGGCGACCTTCATGCCGACGAGCTCGGTGATGGCCTGGTGCACGGCGGCGCGGACGTTGGAGGCCACGCGCTGCAGCTGCTCGGGGTAGTCGACCTGGATCGCGATGTCGGCGGCGACCTCGGTCTCGCCGACCTCGACGCTCACGCCCTGCGCGTAGTCCTTGGACCCCACGGCCTGACGGATGTTGCCGATGACGCGGGCGGCTCCGCCGCCGAGCGCGTGCACACCGGGGACCTCGGCCGCGGCGATGCCGGCGACCTTGGCGACGACGGCATCCACGATGACGGTCGACCCGCCGTCCTTCGTCGCGGTGACGGGGGTGGTGGCGGTGGTGGTGTTCTCAGCCATTGCGCTTCCTTCCGTGATCTGCGGAACCGTGTGTTCCGCGAAGTCACAATGGAGACGCTCCCCGGCGCCCATTCGTCACGGGATTCCGGCTGAGAGAACCCTGAGCGTCCGAGGGCCGCGACGTCACTCGTCGAAGAAGCCTCCGTAGGGGACGTCGGCGTCACCGTCGTCCCGCTCGTCGAACGCCACCGTCTCCACCGAGAACGCCACCGCCGTGTGGGGCGAGAACAGGACGCTCACCTCCCGGTTGCCCACGACCACGAACGACGCGAATCGGCCGCCCTGCGCGACCGCGCTCTCGATCCTCTTCTTCAGGGCGTCGAGGTCCTGCCCCTGCGCCAACGCGAAAACGGCGTCGTTGACGGCCATCTGCGTTCGAATCATGGTCTTGCCCCCGATCATGCGGGCGACGGTAGGCCGACACGAGGGAGACCGCGCAGGGGGTTGCGGTTCCGCCGCGATGCGGAATACTCCCACCCCTCGTCCGGTTGGAGCTGGGGTGAACGACGCGATCCCCTCCCTCTCCGTTCTCGACCTCGTCCCGGTGCGCGCCGGGCAGAGCAGCGCGCAGGCTGTCGCCGCCTCGCTCGATCTGGTCGAACGCGCCGACCGGCTCGGCTACCGCCGGTACTGGTTCGCCGAGCACCACAACATGCCCGCGGTCGCCTCGACGACGCCGCCGGTCCTCATCGCCGCCGCCGCGGCACGCACGGCCCGCATCCGCGTCGGATCGGGGGGAGTGATGCTCCCCAACCACTCGCCGCTCATCGTGGCCGAGCAGTTCGCCGCCCTCGAGGCCCTCGCCCCCGGCCGGATCGATCTCGGCATCGGCCGCGCTCCCGGAAGCGACCCCGTCATCACGCAGCTCCTGCACCGCTCGGGGGCCACGAGCGACGTCTCCCGCTTCCCCGATCACGTGACCGACATCCTCGCGCTCACCTCCCCGGACGGGGCGACCGTGCGATTCAACTCCGGCACCGAATACCAGGTGAAGGCGACACCCCTGGCATCCGGGATGCCGCAGGTGTGGCTGCTCGGCTCGAGCGACTACTCGGCGCAGCTCGCGGCCAGCTTCGGTCTGCCCTACGTCTTCGCCAACCACTTCTCGGGGGAAGGTCTGGAGCACGCGCTCCGGCTGTACCGGGACCAGTTCCAGCCGAACGATTCGGGTGAGGGACCGCGGACCTTCGTCACCGCCAACGTCGTCGCCGCCCCGACCGCCGAGGAGGCGGAGGAGCGCGCCCTGCCCCAACTGCGCATGATGGCGCGCCTGCGGACGAACCGTCCGCTCGTCCCGCTCGAGACCGTCGAGCAGGCGAAGGCCGACCCGTTCGACGCGATGGCGGAGTCGATCATGGCATCCACCCGTCAGAAGTGGTTCGTGGGGACCGGCGACGATGTGCGCGCGCAGCTGGCCGAGTTCGCGGCCCACTACGACGTCGACGAGATCATGCTGTCTCCCGTGGCGGGAGCGTACGACGGCGAGCCGCTGGACTCGGCCGACGGCCGCGCCCAGACGCTCGAACTCGTGGCGGGGGTCGCAGCCGTCGCTGCCTGACCGGAGCGCGGCCCGGGGTGACTGCGCCGCCGCGGCCAGGCGCGGATGCGCCGCCGCGGCCAGGCGCGGCTACGCCGCCCGGATCGTCGAGACTGCATCCGCCTGACATCTCCACTGCAGGTTGCAATGGACATGTCACGCGCGTGCAGTCTCGCGGTTCCGGGCTCAGCCCGACCGCGACCGCCCGGTCGGCTTACGCCTCGGGCTCGCCGCTGAGCAGGCCCCGCAGCCAGTCGCGGGCCTCGACGAAGACGTCGTCGGAGTACCGCTGCGGGTAACGGACGATCGCGCGGTCGGCGCGCGCGTACGACCCGAGGAAGATCACTTTCGGGCTGAAGCGCCGCAGGCCCATCAGCGCGTCGGCCATGCGCTCGTCCTGCACGTGCCCGTCGGCGTCGATCACGAACCGGTAGCGGCCGAGCGCGTCTCCGATCGGACGGGATGCCAACAGGCTCAGGTTGATGCCCCGGGTGGCGAACTGCTCGAGCAGTTCCAGCAGCGCACCGGGGTGGTCCTCGGGCAGCTCGACGATGAGGGACGTCTTGTCGGCGCCCGTCGGCGGCGCGGGCGCGACGGTCCGGCTGACGAGGACGAAGCGGGTCACCGCGTTCGGGTTGTCGCCGATCTCCTCGGCGAGCACCTCGACCTCGTGATGGGCGACGATGCCCGGTGCCGCGATCGCGGCATCCGCCCCGCTCGAGCCGTCGAGGACCCCGAGGGCGCTGGCGACATTGCTGGATGCCGGCAGGTGCGCGTGCGCGGGGAGGTTGTCGCGCAGCCAGCCGAGGCACTGCCCGTAGGCGACGGGGTGGGCCGAGACGAGCGAGACGTCGGCGAGGGTCGTGCCGGGGCGGCCGACGAGCACGAAGTTGACCGGCACGAGGTATTCGCCCACGATCCGCAGGCCCGGCACCGTCGCGAGGGCGTCCTGAGTCGTGGAGACTCCGCCGTCCACCGAGTTCTCGATCGCGATCATCGCGGCATCCGATCGCCCCTCGATGACGTCGGCGAGCGCCTCGGCGACGTTGCGCACGGGCCGCCAGATCTGGTCGCGGGCCTCGGGGACCTGCGCCAGCGCCGCCTCGGTGAAGGTTCCGGCGGGGCCCAGGTAGCTGTAGGTACGGCGGGCGGGCGCGGAGTCGGTGTCGGGCAGCACCGGCTCAGCCTAGTCCTCCCGCCGATCCGGTCGAGGTCGGCCCCGACCGGTCAGACCCTGTCGACCAACGCCTCGCGGCGCGGCGCCGGGCGACGCGGACGGACATCCACGGTCGTCACGAGGACTCCCGCGACCAGCAGCACTCCGCCGACGACTTCGGCGGGTGCCGGGATCTGCCCGAGCAGCAGGGCAGCGGACGCCATCGCCACGACCGGTGCGAGCAGGACCCACGGGACGACGGCCGCCGACGGATTGCGCGCGAGGAGGCCGTTGAAGATCGCGTACCCGACGAGCGTGCAGAGCCCCGCGGTGTACAGCGTCGACAGCGCGGCCGACCACCCGAACGACGCAAGGCCCGCTCCGATCGCGCTCGGCCCCTCCACGGCGAAGGCGAGGGCGAGCGCCGGCACGGGCACGACGAGCGCCGACCACACCGTGAGCGACAGCGCGCCGAGCCGCCCGCGTCCGGCCACGACCCCGGCCCGCCGCGAGATGACGTTGCCGACGGCCCACGAGAGCGCGGCGGCGAGCGCCAGCACCACCGCGATCGCGGGCGCATCTCCCCCGCGTCCGACGGCGACCGCGGCGAGCCCGATCACGCCGACGGTCACTCCGATGCCCTGCCCGAGCGTCGGTCGTTCGCGCAGCACCCCGGCGGCGATGACGACGGTGAAGACCGCTTGCGCCTGCAGGAGCAGCGCGGCCAGGCCCGACTGCAGGCCGAGGGCCAGCGACGTGTACAGGAGCCCGAACTGGCCGAGGCTCATGAACACCCCGACGCCGACGATCGTCGACCAGGATGCCGTCGGGCGCGGCACGATCACGGCGAACGCCGCCACGACGACGAAGCGGATCGCGACGAAGAGCAGGGGCGGGATGCCGGGCATGCCCCAGTCGATGACGAGGAAGTTGAAGCCCCAGGCGGAGGCCACCCCGGCGGCCAGGATCATGTCGCGTCGACTCACGGGTTCAGTTCACCGCTCCCGTCCTTGAAGCACCAGCGAACGTTTCTTCACGAAACGCAGTAGCGTTTCTTCATGATCGATCTCGAAGCGGTCCGTTCGCTGCGTACCGTGGCCCGCGAGGGCAGCGTCTCCGCCGCTGCCGCGACGCTCGGCTTCACCCCCTCGGCGGTGTCGCAGCAGATCAAACGCCTCGAGCGCGAGACCGGCGTCGCTCTGCTCGAGCGCGTCGGTCGCGGGGTCGCGCTGACCGACGCGGGCACGCAGCTCGTCGTCGGGTCGACACCGATCCTCGCGGAGCTCGAGCGTCTGCGCTCCGACCTGCAGGCCAACGCGCCCGGCGACGGCACCGTCAGCGGCGAGGTCCGGATCGCCGCGTTCTCGACGGTCGTGCGAGGACTCCTCGCGCCGCTCCTCGTCGACCTCGCCCGGACCCACCCCGATCTGCGCCTGTTCGTCCGGGAGAGCGAGCCGTGGGAGACGGTCGCACTGATCGCCTCGGGACAACGCGACCTCGGCATCGCCCACCAGTGGGGCGGGGTCGCGCTCGCGATCCCCGAGAACCTCGTCGTCACCCCGCTGTTCACCGACGTCGCCGACATCATCGTGCACCGCGACCACCCGCTCGCCGGCCGCGACGTCCTGCATCCGCGCGACCTCGCCGACGAGGCGTGGGTCGCGACCTTCGAGACCACCATCTGCCGACAGTGGCTGCGCCGCCTGTTCGACGGGGTCGGCAACGCGCCGCGGGTCGTGTACGAATCGATGGAGTTCGAGAACCACCTGGAACTCGCCCGCACGGGCGCCGTCGTCGCGCTCGTCCCGCGGCTGGGGCGCGCGCCACTCGGCCCCGATCTCGTCGCGATACCGACGATCGACCCCGCCTCCACCCGCGACGTCGTCGCGGTCCACCGGCGCTCGCGGACCGACTCGCCCGCGCTCCGCGCGACGCTGACAGCGCTTCGGGAGCGCGGCGGAGCCCTGCAGACCTGATCGAGTCGACCTCTGGGGAGATTCGCGGGATGTTCTTCGCCCCGAATGCGTCCGTGCGCATGCACGACGGCTCTGCAGCGGGCAGACTGTCGGCATGAGCAGTCGCGCAGGACAGCCCGCCGAGGCATCCGATCTCATCGACATCGACGAACTGATCTCCGCCTACTACGACCGCAAACCGGATGCCGCGGTGCCCGAGCAGCGCGTCGCCTTCGGCACCAGCGGCCACCGGGGATCCTCGCTGAGCACGAGCTTCAACGAAGACCACATCCTCGCCACCACGCAGGCCATCGTCGACTACCGCGCGGCGCAGGGCATCACCGGCCCGCTGTTCCTCGGGCGCGACACGCACGGTCTCTCGCTGCCGGCCGAGCGCAGCGCCATCGAGGTGCTCGTCGCGAACGGCGTCGACGTGCGCGTCGACTCCCGCGACTCGTGGGTACCGACCCCCGCCCTCAGCCACGCGATCCTCACCTACAACCGCGACCGCGGCGCGGACGACCCCGGTCGCGCCGACGGCATCGTCGTGACGCCGTCGCACAACCCGCCCCGCGACGGCGGCTTCAAGTACAACCCGCCGCACGGCGGCCCCGCCGACACCGACGCGACGGGCTGGATCGCCGACCGCGCGAACGAGCTCATCGCCGCGGGCCTTTCCGGCGTGCAGCGCACGCGTCACGCCGACATCGACCTCGACACCCTGGGCCAGTACGACTTCCGTGACGTGTACGTGCGGGATCTGGCATCCATCATCGACGTCGACGCGATCAAGACCGCCGGCGTCCGCATCGGCGCCGACCCGCTGGGCGGCGCCTCGGTGGAGTACTGGGCGCTCATCGCCGAGGTGTACGGCCTCGACCTCACCGTCGTGAACCCCGAGGTCGACCCGACCTGGAAGTTCATGACGCTCGACTGGGACGAGAAGATCCGCATGGATCCGTCGTCGCCGTCGGCGATGGCCTCGCTCGTCGCCGCGCGCGCCGACTACGACATCCTCACCGGGAACGACGCCGACGCCGACCGCCACGGCATCGTCACCCCCGACGCGGGCCTGATGAACCCCAACCACTACCTGGCCGTCGCGATCGACTATCTTTTCTCGCACCGCGAGGGGTGGCCGACGGATGCCGCGATCGGCAAGACCCTGGTCTCGTCGATGATCATCGACCGGGTGGCATCCGCTCTCGGCAAGACCCTGCTCGAGGTGCCGGTGGGCTTCAAGTGGTTCGTCCCGGGCCTGCTCGACGGCTCGGTCGCGTTCGGCGGCGAGGAGTCGGCCGGCGCCTCGTTCCTGCGCAAGGACGGCACCGTCTGGACCACCGACAAGGACGGCATCCTGCTGTGCCTGCTCGCCGCGGAGATCCTCGCCGTGACCGGCAAGACGCCGTCGCAGCGCTACGCCGAGCTCGAGACCGAGTTCGGCGCGTCGGCCTACCAGCGCGTCGACGCCCCCGCGACGCCCGCGCAGAAGGCGACGCTGTCGAAGCTCTCGCCGGATGCCGTGACCGCCACCGAACTCGCGGGTGAGCCGATCATCGCGAAGCTGTCGCACGCGCCGGGCAACGGCGCCGCGATCGGCGGTCTCAAGGTGCAGACGGAGTCGGCGTGGTTCGCCGCCCGCCCCTCGGGCACCGAAGACGTCTACAAGCTGTACGCCGAGTCGCTCCGCGGCGAGGAGCACCTGCGCGCCGTGCAGGAAGAGGCCCGCGCGGTCGTCTCCGCCGCCCTCGGCGAGTAACGCCTCCGCCCCAGCGGCGCCGCTCCCCCGGGGCGGCGCCGCTGTCGCGTGCGGGGCCGGGTGTCGATCGCGGCGCGGCCGCTGGCTCGTGCGGGGCCGACGGTTGCGGCGGCGGCGGGGCGTGGCAGCTGCGGCGGCGGTGCCAGCGGCTGCGGCGGCTGCGGCGGCGGGGCGCGGCATCCATAAACACGATCCGCGCGCATAAACGCGGTGACAGCGCGTTTATGCGCGCAGATCGCGTTTATGCCTGGGGTCGGCGGGATGCCGCGTCCCCGGCGCTCCGGAGAACGGCAGACCGCGCGGGCCGGACATGCCGCGGCCCCGGCGCTCCGGAGAACGTCGGGGCCGTGGCATCCGGGATCAGGCGAAGGTCGCGGCGTCGATGACGAAGCGGTAGCGCACGTCGCTCTTGAGCACGCGCTCGTAGGCCTCATTGATCTTGTCGGCCGAGATGAGCTCGATCTCGGGCGCGATGCCGTTCTCGGCGCAGAAGTCGAGCATCTCCTGGGTCTCGCGGATGCCGCCGATGCCCGAGCCCGCGAACGAGCGGCGGTTGGCGAACAGGGTGAAGACCTCGATGGGCAGCGGCTCGGGCGGGGCTCCGACGTTGACCATCGTGCCGTTGCGGGCGAGCAGTCCCAGGTACTTCTTGAGCTCGAGCGGGGCGCTGACGGTGTTGACGATGAGGTCGAACGTGTTCTTCAGCGTCGAGAACGTCTCGTCGTCCTTCGTCGCGTAGTAGTGGTCGGCGCCCATCGCGAGGCCGTCGTCCTTCTTGCTGAGGGTCTGCGACAGCACGGTGACCTCGGCACCCATGGCGTGGGCGATCTTGACGGCCATGTGGCCGAGCCCGCCGAGGCCGACGATCGCGACCTTCTTGCCGGGACCGGCGTTCCAGTGGTTCAGCGGCGAGTAGGTGGTGATGCCGGCGCACAGCAGCGGCGCCGCCTTCTCGTACGGGATCGACTCCGGCACGCGCAGCACGAAGTCCTCGTCGACGACGATCTTCTCGCTGTAGCCGCCCTGGGTGATCGTGCCGTCGACGTCCTTCGCGCCGTACGTGCCGATGTTGCCCTTGAGGCAGTACTGCTCCTCGCCGGCCAGGCAGTTCTCGCACTCGCGGCAGGAGTTGACCATGCAGCCGACGCCGACACGGTCACCCACCTTGTGCTTCGTGACGTCGGCGCCGACCTCGGCGACCGTGCCGACGATCTCGTGGCCGACGGTCAGCGGGTAGGGCACCTCGCCCCACTCACCACGGATGGTGTGGATGTCGGAGTGGCAGATGCCGGCGTAGGCGATGTCGATCAGGACGTCCTTCGGGCCGACATCGCGGCGCTCGATGGTCGTCGGTTCAAGGGGCGAGGTCGCGGACGACGCCGCGTAGGCGTTGACGTGCATGGGTCTCCTCGGGGAGGGGGAATCGAACTGGTCAATCATTCCGCGCCGCCGGGCGGGTGAGGGCGGGGTTGCACGTATGTGCGTTTCGGATAAGCGGATGCCGAGGGCGCCCACCCCCGAGTCCCGCTCGAACGACGCGGCCGCGCCGACGCCCGAAGGCGATCGACGCGGCCGCGTGATCTCGAAGGGTCAGCCCTCGGTCGAGCCCGCCCCGCGGCGCCGGCGCCAGAGAACCAGGCCGCCGAGGAGGAGCAGCAGACCGGCACCGGCCCCGAGGACGGCGATGCCTTCCGACTGCAGACCCGTCGTCGCGAGGTCGCGCGCCGAGGAGCTCGTGGACGAGCTCGTCGACGAACCGCTCGAGCCCGAACCGGTCGACGATCCCGAACCGGTGTTTCCCGTGCCCGAACCGCTTCCGCCGGTGCCGGAGCCGTTCCCGCTCCCCGGCCCGTCGCCGCCGCCGGTGCCCGGGTCGACCGGGGCGGCTGCGGGGACGATGGCCGCGGAGCGTGCCGATCCGGCAGTGAAGCCCTCGGCGGACGCCGTGACCTCGACGGAGATCTCCCGACCCTCGTCGGCGGCGGTCAGCGCGTAGGCGTCGGCCGTGGCATCCGGGATCGGTGAACCGTCGCGCAGCCACACGAACGTCTGCGCGGCGTCGGCGGGATCGGTCGTCGCCGTCGCCCGCACCGTCGAACCGACGCGCGGCTCACCCGCGAGGGTCGGCGTGTCGACCCCCACCGTGCGCTCGATCGTCACGGTGTAGGTCTGCTCGGTGCCGTCGGGGGCGGTGACCCGCACGGACCCGGTGTCTCCGGCAGCGCGGGCCGCCTCGGACCCTGCACCCGGCTGCGCGATCTGGACCGTGGCATCCTCGTCGACCGCGACCGCGTGCAGTTCCGGCCACGCGGACCCCGTCGACGCGACGGTGTACTCGAACGTCTTCGGGTCGAAACCGGCGACGGGCGCGTCACCCACGGTCAGCCGCGCGAGATCGGCGATGCCCGCGGGCGACGCGGAAGCCGCGTAGATCGACACTTCCGAGACGATCATGTGCGTCTGCGAGCGGGCGTTCAACACGACCCTCACCTCGTCGGCCGTACCCGTCACCGGCATGTCGACCAGGGGCGCACCGCCGGACGGCGTCGGCACGGTGATGAGTTCGCCCTGCACCCATTCGCCGCCGCTCACCCGGTGATCGACGCGCATCGTCGCCGGCCAGCTCAGGCTGCCGCCGTCCTTGTAGAACTGCACCGCGACGTGCGTCAGCGTCTCGCGCTTTGCCAGCACGTAGCTGAGGGTGTCCTGGTCGTTCTTGGTGCCGCCCCGCCAGTTCGACCACCCCTTGTCGGTGGTGATGCCGTTGATGGTGTTGACGACGGGGTAGCCCGACTCGGTGTAGGTCGCCGAGGGCGCGCTCTGCGGGGCGACGTTGTTCTCCGCCGCCGTCGTGACGATGACCGTCAGCTTCGCGTCGAGACGCTCGCCGGCGGGGCCCGTCGCGACACCGGTCACCGTGACGGTTCCCGGCGCGGCGAACGCGGCGTCGGTCACGTCGCCCCACGTCCACTCCACCGGCACCCAGTAGCCGCCGCCCGAGGGCGTCAGCTCGGCCTGGACGTCGCGGTCGGCGAGTCCCTTCACGACATCCAGGGCGCTGCCCGCCGGAACCGTCACCGACGCCGGACGCGTCGCGGTGAACGCACCGACTTCGACCGTCGCCGTGGCCTCGAACTCCGTGCCGAAGAGATCGGTACCCGTGCCGCGCACCTGCACCGTGCCGGGGCGCGACAAGTCCACGCCGTCGAGCTGCCAGGTGACGTCAGCGGCGCGCAGCGTTTTGCCCGCGTAGCGGATGACGGCCTTGGCCGGCAGCTGCGGGGTGACGTCGACCGCGGTGGCCACCGACACGGGCTCCGTGCCCAGGATGCTCGTCGTCGCGATGCGCCACTGCTGGTTGCCACCGCCGTTGGACGTCCACAGCCCCACGGTCGCGCCGGGGGTCGTGCTGGCCTGATTCACGTCGAGGACGCGCTCGGCGGCCACGTTCAGCAGCGAGTAGTACTCACCGTCCGTGGTCGACGCCATCCACTGCGTCGCAGGGTTGCTCGCGGCCGCGGCGGGATCGGCGTCGACGAGGGCGGTACCCCCGTTGTCGGATGCCAGGAACTGGCCCGATCCGTTCTGGAGCGTGAAGCGGTGGCGGTTGGTGCCCTCGCCGTCGATGGTGCGCACGGTCCAGGTCTGCGCGCGGGCGGCGTCGGCCGTCGTCGCGCTGGGGCGGATCGCCAGCCCCGACGAGGCGTCGAGGGTGAGACCGCTCTGCACCCCGGAGAGCTGCACCTTCTCACCGTCGCGGAACGCGGCGGCATCCTGCGAGACGCCCGAGACGCCGTCGATGACGAACGTCGTGACCGACTTCGCCGGGACGGTCACCGTGGCGGTCTTGGATGCCGCGTCCACGGCGACCTTCGCGCCCTCCTGCAGCGCGTTGACCGTCGGCTGATCGACCGTCGACTGGGTGGTCACGATCGGGGTGACCGTGGCACCGGGGGCGATCGTGCCGAAGTCGCTCAGGTCGATCTGCACGGTCTTCTCGGACGTGTCGGAGTTGACGTGCACGATCGTCGCACCCTGACCGTCGGCGTCGATGGCCGCCGTGGACTGGGCGTTGTCGGTGGACATCAGGCGGTCGCCCGGGTGGATGTAGTGCGTGAAGTTCCGGACGGTGTTGTACTTCTCGTTGGTCAGCACCTTGCACGAGGGGTCGGCTTCACCGTCGGCGATGCGACGGAGCGACTTACCCTCGGCGTTGCAGTCGAAGTCGATGTAGACGCTGCCCCAGTTGAGGTTCTCGACCTTCTGCATGTTGTACAGGTCTTCCACGGGCTGCCAGAACACCCAAGCGGTCGGCTCGAGCTCGCGGAGGTCGCCGACGATGTGCTCGGCCATTCCGATGCCGTTGTTGATGTCGTTGGTCGTGAAGCCACCGGCGGTCCAGTTGCCCTCGACCTCGCTCATCCACAGGGGCTTGTCGGCGGCCTTGGCGATGTCGCGCACGACCTGGCGTCCGCCGGTGCCGTACGTGTGGACGTTGAGCTGGTCGACGAGGCTCTTCGACTGGGCCGACCACGTGTTCCAGTTCGTGGCGAAGATCCCGGGGTTCGTCTCGTCCATCGCCGAGATGACGGCGTCGGTGGTGGTGCTCGGCTGCGCGAGGCGGGCCGCGAGCGCCTTGACCATGGCATCCTGCGCCTGCGGGCCGATGTGCGCACCCTCCTGGCGCCCGCCGGTGGGCCACTGGGCGCCGTTGGGGATCTGCGTCTGCCAGTAGTTCGTGTTCGGCTCGTTGAACGGGTCGATCGTGTCGAAGGTGATGCCGTGCGCCTTCTCGAGCTCGTCGACGACGTTCACGAGGTAGCCGGCGAACTTGTCCATGTCGGCGGGAGCGAGCTGCTCGCTCGTGGCGTTGTTGATGCCGCCGGAGACGTAGCCGCTCTGGGTGAGGAAGTAAGGCGGGGAGTTGCTGAACGCCTCCCAGTGGGTGACCTTGCCCTTGAGCGCGTCGATCCACCACCGCTGGGCCGAGTCGGCGTCGAAGTCGTACGCGTTCGGGTCGTCGGGGTTCCACGCGGCCTTGTACCGGTTGCGGTCGGCGTAGTTCGAGGTGATCGCCCCCTGGGAGTCGGTGGCGCCGAGGTCAGGGTTCCAGAACCCGGGGACCGCACCGCCGGGCCGCAGGTACGCCGGCACGTCGGAAGCGTTGCCGCCGCCGATGTTGTAGCGGGCGATGTTGAGGTTGAGGCCGTCCTCGCCGAACACGGCGTCGAAGAGCTTCTGACGCACATCCGCGGGGTAGTTGCCGGTGGCGTTCGCGAACCACACCAGGCTCGTGCCCCATCCCTCGAAGGGCTCCGCCGCCGAGGCGGGGTTGGGGGTGATGCGCACCGTGGCGGTGGGCGCGGCAGCGGCGGGCGCTGCGGCGGTGGCGGTCGTCGCCGCGATCCCGCCGGCGGCCAGGGCGACAGCACAGGTCATCGACAACAGTCGAGCTGACTTCATCGTCATTCCGATCCGACCGCATCGGCGCGGTCTCGTGGGTGGAGATGTTGACGTCAACATGTTGACGTCAACATCGAACCTAGCGGAGGAGGGGACCGCGGCACAACGTCCGGCACGGGCATACCTCAGCCCTCAGCCCGCTCCCGAGCGGAGGAGATTCGACGCAGGGAGGACGGATGCCACGGCTTCGGTCCTCCGCCCGGCGAGTCCCCTCCGCTCCGCACGGCGAGCCGCGGGCACACAGCTCCACTCCCCCGACCACCGCCCCGTCGCGCGCACCCTCCACGCGACCGTGTCAGCGCGGGGATCGAGCGGAGGAGATTCGGCGGAGGGAGGACGGATGCCACGGCTTCGGTCCTCCGCCCGGCGAATTCCCTCCGCTCCGCACGGCGAGCCGCGGGGGCACACAGCCGCACCGGCGCAGCGAGCCGCGGGCGCACAGCTCCACTCGGTGCGCGAGCCGCGGGCGCACAGCGCGCCGGCCCGCGCCCGCACCGCGGGCTCAGGCGCGCGGGCCGGAGCTGTCGCGCACCACGAGGGAGGTGGGGACCAGCGTGCGCGCGTGCTCTCCGCCGGCGCCCTCGATGTCGGCGATCAGGGCGCTCATCGCCTCTTCGCCGACACGCTCGAAGCGCTGTCGCACGGTCGTCAACGGGGGCCAGAAGTTCGCCGACTCGGGCATGTCGTCGTACCCGACGACGCTGACGTCACCGGGGACCGCGCGTCCGGCCTCGTGCAGCGCCCGGATGACCCCGAGCGCCATCTGGTCGTTGGCCGCGAAGACGGCCGTCACGCTCGGATCTTCCGCGAGCGTCGCACCGATGCGGTGCCCCGACTCGGCGGTCCAGTCGCCGATCTGCAGCGGCGGCACGCGGCATCCGCGTTCCTCGAGGGCGGCGCGCCACGCGTCGCGGCGGCGCTCGGCGGCGAAGGACTCGGGCGGACCCGACACGTGCCAGACGGTCTCGTGGCCGAGGTCGAGCAGGTGCTCGGTGGCCAGGCGCGCCCCCTGCGCCTGGTCGTTGTCGACGACGGCGTAGGGGTAGTCGGCGCTGGAGTCGACGACGACGACCGGCAGCCCCGAGGGGATGGACAGTTCGTTCTCGCCGAGGCGGTGCGTCTCGATGAGGATCACGATCCCGTCCACGGCGTGCTCGTGGAGCCGGAGGAAGGCACCCGACACGTCGGACTGCGAGGCGGACTGCACCGTGATGAGGGTGATGGAGTACCCGGATGCCGCGGCCACCGACGCGAGCGCATCGAGCGTGCGGGTGTTGCCGTAGGAACTCAGCGAGAACATGATCACGCCGATGCTGCGGAAGCGTCCGGAGCGCAGGGCCCGTGCGGCGCTGTTCGGTCGGTAGCCGAGGGAAGCCATCGCGTCGAGCACGCGGCGACGCGTGTCAGGATCGACGTTGGAGCGGTCGTTCGCCACGCGCGACACCGTCTGCCCCGAGACCCCCGCCGCCGCAGCGACATCGGCCATCGACACCTCGCGGCGCCGTGCGCGGCCCCCCGCCGCGGCCGACACCGTCGTCGTCTCGCTCACGTCTGCCTCCTCGGGTGTTGACGTTGACATGCTAACGGGGTGGGAGCTATGTTTACGTCAACATCGCGGCGACCCGCCCGCGTTGCGCACCAATGAAGAGGCATCCGGACGATGACGACCACCGCGGCACCCCCGCCCGCTCTGCGCCCCCCGCGCCGTAAGCGACGCGCCCGTATCGACGACCGCGGCTGGCTGTTCGTCGCCCCGTTCGCCATCGTGTTCGCGCTGGTCTTCCTCGCGCCCCTCGCGTACTCGCTCTACCTCAGCGTCTTCCGCGACCAGCTGGTCGGCGGCAACGCGTTCGTCGGCTTCGCCAACTACATCGCCGTCTTCGGCGACGGGAAGTTCTGGGACGGACTCGGCCGCGTCTCGCTCTTCCTCGTCGTGCAGGTGCCCGTCATGCTCCTCCTGGCGCTCGCGGCCGCCCTCGCGATCGACAGCGCGCGCCTGCACGCCGCCGGCTTCTACCGCATCGTGATCTTCCTCCCCTACGCCGTCCCGGCTGTCGTCGCGGTGCTCATGTGGGGGTACATCTACGGAGATCAGTTCGGCCTCACCCGCAACCTCAACGACCTTCTCGGCGGAACCTTCGTGCAGCCGTTCGTGCCCGAGTGGATGCTGGTCTCGATCGGCAACATCGTCACGTGGCAGTTCGTCGGCTACAACATGCTGATCTTCTACTCCTCGCTGAAGACGATCCCCGGCGAACTGTACGAAGCGGCATCCATCGACGGCGCCGGAGCGTGGCGCACGATCTTCTCGATCAAGATCCCCGCGGTGCGCGGCGCGGTCGTCATCGCGACGATCTTCTCGATCATCGGCAGCTTCCAGCTCTTCAACGAGCCCAACATCCTCAAGCCCCTCGCGCCGAACACCATCACGACGTTCTTCACGCCGAACATGTACGCCTACAACCTCTCGTTCGCCGGCCAGCAGTACAACTACGCGGCCACGGTCGCCATCATCATGGGCGTCATCACCGCCGTCATCGCCTACGTCGTGCAGCTGCGCGGCTCACGTCAGGAGGCGCGATGACCACCGCGACCGCACCCCGCACCGACACCGTGGCCGTGACCACCTCCCGCTCGCGCTCGCGCCGCGGCTTCGCCCGCACCTCGCCGACCCAGAGCAAGAAGTCGATCGTCCTCAGCATCGTCATGGCGCTGTACCTCCTGTACACGCTGGTGCCGCTGTTCTGGCTCGTCATCAACGCGACCAAGACCCAGCCCGACCTGTTCTCGACGTTCGGTCTGTGGTTCGGCGACAGCTTCGCCCTGGGCGACAACATCGTCCAGACGCTGACCTACCGCGACGGGATCTTCCTGCGCTGGCTCGGCAACACCCTGCTGTACGTCGTCGTCGGCGCCGGAGGGGCGACCCTGCTGGCGACCCTGGCCGGCTACGGCCTGGCCAAGTACAACTTCCGCGGGCGCAAGGCCGTGTTCGCCGTCGTGCTCGGCGCCATCGCGGTGCCGGGAACGGCCCTCGCCGTGCCGACCTTCCTGCTCTTCAGCCAGCTCGGTCTCACGAACACCCCCTGGGCGATCATCATCCCGTCGCTCATCAGCCCGTTCGGCCTGTACCTCATCTGGGTGTACGCGACGGATGCCATCCCCACCGAGCTGCTGGAGGCCGCCCGGATGGACGGGGCGGGCGAGTTCCGCACGTTCTTCACCATCTCGATCCGGCTCCTCACGCCGGGCATCGTGACGGTGCTGCTGTTCGCGGTCGTCGCGACCTGGAACAACTACTTCCTCCCGCTCATCATGCTCAGCGACCCGGCCTGGTACCCCCTGACCGTCGGCCTGAACCAGTGGAACGCGCAGGCGACCGGCGTCGGCGCCCAGCCGATCTACAACCTCGTGATCACCGGCGCGCTCCTCTCGATCATCCCGATCGTCGCCGCGTTCCTCGTCCTGCAGCGCTTCTGGCAGTCCGGTCTGAGTGCCGGAAGCGTCAAGCAGTGATCCTCGACTCCCTCCCGAACCCGGAGCGTCCTGCCCCGGAATCCCGCAACACAATCCACAACAACGAAGTGAAGGAATCCCGATGACATTCATGCGCAAGGGCACCGCCGTGCGGCGGACCGTCTTCGCTCTGGCGGCCACCGCGCTCACGGTGGGCGCGCTGACCGCCTGCTCCGGCGGCAGCACGGGCGGCGGCAGCAACGGCGGCAGTGCCGACGACATCGAGAAGGCGCTCCAGGAGGGTGGCGAGATCACGTACTGGTCGTGGACGCCCTCGGCCGAAGCGCAGGTCGCGGCCTTCCAGAAGAAGTACCCGAACGTGAAGGTCAACCTCGTCAACGCGGGCACCAACACCGAGGAGTACACCAAGCTCCAGAACGCGATCAAGGCCGGCTCGGGCGCCCCCGACGTCGTGCAGATCGAGTACTACGCCTTCCCGCAGTTCGCCCTGTCGGACTCGCTGCTCGACCTCGCGCCGTACGGCTTCGGCGACCTCGAGAGCGCCTACGCGACCGGCCCGTGGGGTGCGGTCGACTTCGACGGCAAGATCTACGGCCTGCCGCAGGACTCTGGCCCCATGGCGCTGTTCTACAACAAGTCCGTCTTCGACGAGTACGGCATCGCCGTCCCGACGACGTGGGACGAGTACTACGCGGCCGCGCAGAAGCTGCACGCCGCCGACCCGACCAAGTACATCACCGCCGACACCGGCGACTCGGGCTTCACCACCAGCATGATCTGGCAGGCCGGCGGCACCCCGTTCAAGGCCGACGGCACGAACGTCACGATCGACCTGCAGGATGCCGGCTCGAAGAAGTTCGCCGACAACTGGAACCGCCTCATCGACGGCGGCCTGCTCTCGGACACCCCGAGCTGGAGCGACGAGTGGTTCAAGGGCCTCGGTGACGGCTCGATCGCCTCGCTCGTCATCGGCGCCTGGATGCCGGGCGTCCTCGAGTCGTCCGTGAAGGACGGCGCGGGCAAGTGGGCCGTCGCCCCGATCCCGACGTACGACGGCAAGGCCGCGACGGCCGAGAACGGCGGCGGCGGACAGGCCGTGACCAAGCAGAGCAAGAACCCGGCTCTGGCCGCGGGCTTCCTCAAGTGGCTGAACAACGACGACGAGAGCCTCACGATCTTCGCGGAGTCAGGCGGCTTCCCCTCGACCACGGCGCAGCTGAGCGACCCCGCCTTCGTCGACAAGAAGTCGGACTACTTCGGCGGCCAGCAGATCAACCAGGTCCTCACCCAGGCGTCGAGCGACGTCGTGAAGGGCTGGAGCTACCTGCCCTTCCAGGTGTACGCCAACAGCATCTTCGGCGACACCGTGGGCCAGGCCTACGCCACCAAGGGCGACCTGAACGAGGGTCTGTCGACGTGGCAGGACCAGCTGGTCCAGTACGGCAACGACCAGGGCTTCAGCGTCAACAAGTAAGCCGATGAGCGGGGGCGGGTCGCGCGCACGAGCGAGCGACCCGCCCCTTCCCTTCCCGCTCCAGGAGAGCCGCATGACCTCCCCCACCCGCATCACGCTGGACCCCCGCCGCCCCGGAGCCGAGGTTCCGCGCCGCCTGTTCGGCACGTTCGTCGAGCACATGGGCCGCTGCGTGTACGACGGCATCCATTCGCCCGGACACGCCAGCGCCGACGGGTCCGGCTTCCGCGCCGACGTGCTCGCCCTGGTGCGCGAGCTCGGTGCGACGGTCGTGCGCTATCCCGGCGGCAACTTCGTCTCGGGCTACCGCTGGGAGGACGGCGTGGGACCGCGCGCCGACCGTCCGGTGCGACTGGATGCCGCGTGGCACAGCACCGAGACCAACCAGGTGGGTCTGCACGAGTTCGCCGAGTGGGCGGATGCCGCGGGGCTCGAGGTCATGGAGGCCGTGAACCTCGGCACGCGCGGCGTCGCGGAGGCCGCCGACCTGCTCGAGTACGCCAACCACCCCGCCGGCACCGCGCTGAGCGATCGCCGCCGCGCGAACGGGCGCGACGAGCCCTTCGGCATCCGCCTGTGGTGCCTCGGCAACGAGATGGACGGCCCGTGGCAGATCGGGCACAAGACCGCCGACGAGTACGGGCGCCTCGCCGCCGAGACCGCGCGCATGATGCGGTTCATCGATCCCGCCGTCGAGCTCGTGGCCGCGGGCAGCTCCAACCACGAGATGCCCACGTTCGGCGACTGGGAGCGCACCGTGCTGCGGCACACCGCGGGCCTCGTCGATCACATCTCGGTGCACGCGTACTACGAGGAAGACCCCACCGACCCGCAGAGCTTCCTCGCCAGCGGCGCGGCTCTCGACCGCTACATCGGCGAGGTCGTCGACATCATCGACGAGGTCGACGCCCGCACCCCCGACGGCGCCCCGGTCGGAATCAGCGTCGACGAATGGAACGTCTGGAACCAGACGCGCTGGAACCAGGTCGACAAGCCCCGCGTCTTCACGGGTGACTGGCCGATCGCACCGCGCCTCATCGAGGACGACTACACCGTCACCGACGCCGTCGTCGTCGGATCGCTCCTCATCACGCTGCTGCGCCGCGCGGACCGCGTCTCGATGGCGAACCTCGCGCAGCTCGTCAACGTCATCGCCCCCATCCGCACCGAGCCCGGCGGCGGGCCCGCGTGGCGGCAGACGACGTTCCACCCCTTCCGCCTCACGGCCGAGGCCGCGACCGGGCGGGTCGTCCCCCTCGAGGTCGACGGCGAACGCATCCCCACCGCCCGCCACGGCGAGGTCGACGCGGTGGACGCGATCGCCACCGTCGACGGCGACACCGCCCACGTCTTCCTCGCCCATCGCTCGCTCGACAGCGCGACCGAGGTCGAGCTCGAGCTCGGGGCCGTGGCATCCGCCGAGGCCGTCGTCATCACCATCCCCGAGGGCGGCGACCGCGACACCACGAATTCCGCCGACGCCGAACCGGTGGCTCCGGCGGACCTGGCCGTCGACGTGGTGGACGGCATCCTGCGCTTCACCCTCCCCCCGCTCGCGTGGGCCCGCGTGCGCGTCCAGCTGGCCTCCTGACCCGAGAGAGAACGTGACCACCTTCACCATCGGCGAGACCGATTTCCTCCTGGACGGCGAACCGTTCCAGGTCATCTCTGGGACTCTGCACTACTTCCGCATCCACCCCGAGCACTGGGCCGACCGCATCCGCACGGCCAAGGCGATGGGCCTCAACACCATCGAGACCTACGTCGCGTGGAACGCGCACGAGCCGGTGCGGGGCGAATGGGATGCCACGGGCTGGAACGACCTCGGACGCTTCCTCGACCTCGTGGCCGCCGAGGGGCTGCACGCGATCGTGCGTCCGGGCCCCTACATCTGCGCCGAGTGGCACAACGGCGGGCTCCCCGTGTGGCTGACGTCCACGCCGGGCATCGGCCTGCGCCGCTCGGAGCCGCAGTATCTCGCCGCCGTCACGGAGTACCTCGAGCGCGTATACGAGATCGTCGTGCCGCGGCAGATCGACCGCGGCGGCAACGTCGTGCTCGTGCAGATCGAGAACGAGTACGGCGCCTACGGCTCCGACAAGGACTACCTGCGCGAACTCGTGCGGATCACCCGCGACGCCGGGATCACCGTGCCGCTGACGACCGTCGACCAGCCGATGCCGTGGATGCTCGAGAACGGCAGTCTTCCCGAGCTGCACCTCACCGGCTCGTTCGGCTCTCGTTCGGCCGAGCGCCTCGCGACCCTGCGCGAGCACCAGCCCACCGGTCCGCTCATGTGCTCGGAGTTCTGGGACGGCTGGTTCGACTGGTGGGGCAGCATCCACCACACGACCGACCCCGCCGCCTCCGCCCACGACCTCGACGTGCTGCTCGCGGCGGGCGCGTCCGTGAACATCTACATGGTCCACGGCGGCACGAACTTCGGCACGACGAACGGCGCGAACGACAAGGGCCGCTTCGACCCCATCGTCACCTCGTACGACTACGACGCCCCCATCGACGAGGCGGGGCACCCGACCGCGAAGTTCCACGCCTTCCGCGACGTGATCGCGAAGTACGCCCCGGTGCCCGACCTCGAGCCCGCGCCGCGGCCGGATGCGCCGGTGTTCGAGGTGCCGCTCTCGGGCGAGGGCGAGTGGATGCCGGCATCCACCGGTTCCGCCTCGGACGCCCCCGCGACGTTCGAGGAGCTCGGACACCTCGGGCCCCTCGTCCGGTACGACGTCGACCTTCCCGCGAACGCTCCCGCCGTGCTCGCGTTCGGCGAGGTCCGCGACCTCGCCTGGGTGCACGTCGACGGCAGGTTCGTCGGGCGCCTCTCCCGCACGCTGCACGAGCGCGCGCTCGCGATCCCCGCGGGCTCGCGCCTCACGGTGCTCGTCGAAGACCAGGGTCGCGTGAACTACGGCCACCGGCTCGGTGAGGAGAAAGGCCTGATCGGCGACGCGACGCTCGACGGCGCCCCGCTGACCGGCTGGACGGCGACGCCGATCGACCTCGCCGCCGCCGCCGGTGCCGGCGCCGGGACCCTCGGCCGCGCGCTGCTCCGCGGCACGTTCGAGATCGACGCGGCCACCGACCTGTTCCTCGACACCTCGGCGTGGGGCAAGGGCTTCGCCTTCGTCAACGGCTTCTTCCTCGGCCGGTACTGGCGGAACGTTCCGCAGGAGACGCTGTACGTCCCCGCACCGGTCCTGCGTGCGGGCGCGAACGAGATCGTCGTGCTCGAACTGGAGCAGGTCGTCGCGCCGGTCGCGCGCTTCGTCGCGCAGCCGTCGTTGGGACAGCTCGAGGAGTAGACCGCGTCGGCGTCCTGCCCGGTTTGGGGCGTGTTCTTGCGTTTGGGGCGTGAATACGACGCCCCAAACAGCGAAATGCGCCCCAAACCCGGCAATGGCGGGGGCAGGGGCGGGGGCGGCGAGAACTCAGCGCGCGCTGTCGCGGACGACGAGGGGCGCCGGCACCGTCTCGGCGACGTGCGTGCCGCCCTCGATCGCGGCGACGAGGGCCTCGACGGTCCGCGCACCAAGGGCGTCGAAATCCTGGCGCACGGTCGTGAGGGGCGGGCGGTACTCGGCGGCATCCACGATGTCGTCGAATCCGACGACCGCCACATCCTCGGGGACGCGACGACCGGCGTCGGCGAACGCGCGCAGCGCGCCGAGCGCCATCTGGTCGTTCGCCACGAACACCGCCGTCGCATCGGTCAAGGCCGAGACGGCGGCGTGACCGGATGCCGATGTCCAGTCGCCGCGCACGGGCTCGGGCACGCGCCGACCGGCGTCGGCGAGCGTGGCACGCCAGGCCCGCTCGCGCTCAGCCGCGGCGAAGGAACGCGCGGGACCCGCGACGTGGTGCACCGTGTCGTGGCCGAGCCCGAGCAGGTGCTCGACGGCCGCGCGGGCGCCACCGGCGTGGTCGGTCTGGACGATCGAGAAGCGCTCGTCGGGCGGTGAGTCGACGACGACGAGGTGAAGATCCGCCGGCGGGGCGTCACGCACCAGCTCGGTCGCCTCGTTGAGCACCACGGCACCGTCGACCCCCTGCGAGCGCAGGCGGGCGAAGGCCTCCCGGATGCCGCGCTCCCCCACCGTGACCACGGCGAGGGCGTAGTCGCGCGCGGCGGCCGCCTCGGAGATCGCCTGCAGCATGCGGGAGTTGCCGACGGATGCCAGCGTCGACACGACCAGCCCGATCGTGGAGGTCTGCCCGGTACGGAGTGCGCGCGCGGCGCGGTGCATGCGGTAGCCGAGGTCACCCATCGCCTTCTCGACGCGGGCGCGGGTGGTGGGATCGACCCGGGGACTGCCGTTCGCGACGCGCGAGACCGTCTGGGCCGAAACCCCGGCCGCCGCGGCCACGTCGGCCATCGATACGCGCATGCCACCCCCTCGGTGTTGACGATATCACGGCTGATCTGTAGCGTGTTATCGTGAACACGGACAGCCCCACCGCAGTGGCCCTCGGCGCCGGAGTCGTCAAGCGCCCCACGCGCCTGGCCGACGGCCGCGAACTGATCTACTTCGACGACGCCGGCACGACGCTCGGCCCCGAGCGCGCGATCGACGCCCGCGAGCTCGACCCCCGCCCCGCCACCGCGACCATGCGACAGGACGTCCTCACGGGCGACTGGATCACCGTGGCATCCAATCGCCAGAACCGGGCGTTCCTGCCTCCCGCGCACCTGGATCCGCTCGCGCCGCAGACGCCGACCAACCCGTCGGAGATCCCGTCGCGCTACGACGTCGCGGTGTTCGAGAACAAGTCGCCGTCCTTCGGTCCCGCGCTCGACGTCGCCCACGGCGACGCCCCCGCCGCGGTCGACCCGCCGCGCGGCGACGACGACCTCGAGCACCTCGGACTCGGCCGCACCCGCACCTCCGTCGGGCGCTGCGAGGTCGTCTGCTTCAGCCCCGAGCACGAGGGATCCTTCGGCACGCTGTCGCGCGCCCGCGCCCGCACCGTCATCGAAGCATGGGCCGACCGCACGGCCGCACTGTCGGCCCTCCCCGGCATCCGTCAGGTGTTCCCGTTCGAGAACCGCGGGCAGGAGATCGGCGTCACCCTCCCCCACCCGCACGGGCAGATCTACGCCTACCCGTACGTCACCCCGCGGACGCAGCGCCTGCTCGACACCGTCTCGCGCACCTCGCCCGACCTGTTCGCGCGGATCCTCGAGTTCGAGGCATCCGGTCCCCGCGTGGTGCTGCGCGGCGAGCACTGGACGGCGTTCGTGCCGTTCGCGGCGCGCTGGCCCATCGAGGTGCACGTGCTGCCGCACCGGCAGGTCGCCGACCTCGCCGAGACGACGGATGCCGAGCGCGACGAGCTCGCCCCGTTCTACCTGCGGCTGCTGCGCGGCATCGACGCGCTGTACGACACGCCCACGCCGTACATCGCCGCGTGGCACCAGGCGCCCGTCGCCCGGGCCCGCGACAGCGTGCGACTCAACCTGCAGATCACGTCGCCGCGCCGCGCGGCCGACAAGCTCAAGTACCTCGCCGGGTCCGAAGCCGCCATGGGCGCCTGGATCGGCGATGTCACCCCCGAGTCGCAGGCCGAACGCCTGCGCGCCGCCCTCGACACCGTTCCGGAGGTGACGGCATGACCGCCGTCGACGACGCCCGCGCCCTGCTCGCCACCCTGACCGACGCGCCCGCCGCGGGGGTGTGGTCCGCCCCCGGCCGCGCCAACCTCATCGGCGAGCACACCGACTACAACGAGGGCTTCGTCCTGCCGTTCGCGATCGCGCAGCGCACCGCCGCCGCCGTCGCGCTGCGCGACGACGACGTGATCCGCGTGCGTTCGACCTTCTCCGCTGACGCGGTCGAGGTATCGCTCGCCGACCTCGACGCCCGCATCGCCGCCGGCGGCCTCGACTGGGCCGGATACCCGCTGGGCGTGGCGTGGGCGCTGCGCGCGGCGGCCCCGGATGCCGCAGCCCGGGGCGTCGACATCGCCCTGGCGTCGGAGGTGCCGGTGGGAGCGGGCCTCTCGTCGTCCGCCGCGATCGAGGGGGCCGTGGCCTCCGCCCTCAACGACGTGTGGGGCGCCGGGCTCGACAAGGTCGCCCTCGCGCGCGTCGGCCGCACCGCCGAGAACGACGCGGTCGGGGCGCCCACCGGGATCATGGACCAGATGGCATCCATGCTCGGCGAGGCCGATGCCGCGACCTTCCTGGACTGCCGCACGCTCGAGACACGACCGGTCGCCCTGGGCTTCGCGGAGGCCGGCCTCGCGATCCTCGTCGTGGACACGCTCGTCGAGCACGCGCACTCCTCGGGCGGGTACCGCGAGCGCCGCGCCTCGTGCGAGAAGGGCGCCGCGGCCTTCGGCGTGCCGGCGCTGCGCGACCTCACCGTCGACGACCTGCCCCGCGCCGCGGAGATCCTCGACGACGTGACCTTCCGCCGTGTGCGGCACATCGTGACCGAGAACCAGCGCGTCCTCGACACCGTGACCGCCCTCGACGCCGACGGGCCGCGCGCGATCGGCGACCTGCTGACCGCGTCGCACGCGTCGATGCGCGACGACTTCGAGATCTCGGTGCCCGAGCTCGACCTCGCGGTCGAGACGGCCCTGGCCGCGGGAGCGCTCGGCGCCCGGATGACCGGCGGCGGCTTCGGCGGCGCCGCGATCGCGCTGATCCCCACGGAGCTGGTGCCCGCGGCGACCGAGGCCGTGCACGCCGCGTTCGCGGCATCCGGATTCCGCGCCCCGAACGTGTTCACGGTGACGCCGTCGGAGGGTGCGCGCCGCGACGCGTGACGCTGCCGGCGGCCGTGACCCCGCGGGCCGCGGGGCGTCGCACGGCGCGGCATGAACACTTTCCGCGCGCAGAAACGCGCTCTCCACGCGTTTCTGCGCGCAGGGCGCGTTCAGGCGTGTCACCGACCGCGACCGCTCCCGGGCATGCCGCACTGGCGAGCCGCGGAAGCACGGGCGTAGCGTGCGGGAATGGCATCCGACGACGGCGTCCTCGACTGGCTGCACGACAGCGACCCCGCGCTGCGGTGGAAAGTCGAGCGCGATCTGCTCGACGCACCCGCCGCCGAGTGGGAGGCGACCCGCGCCCGGGTCGCGCGCGAGGGCTTCGGCGCACAGCTGCTCGCCCGGCAGGACCCGGACGGGCAGTGGGCCGGCGGCGCGCACTTCCCCGCCGACTTCGACGGCAACGACCCGCAGCCCTGGACGGCCACGTCGTGGTCGCTCATGGCGCTGCGCGAATGGGGCGTGGATGCCACGGCCCTCCGCCCCGACACCGCGGGGCTCCTCGAGCGCCACGCCCGCTGGGAGTACGAGGATCTTCCGTTCTGGGACGGCGAAGTGGATGCCTGCATCAACTCCTTCACCCTCGCGAGCGGTGCGTGGCTCGGGGCCGACGTGAGTGGCATCCGGGACTGGTTCGTCGAGCACCTCCTGCCCGACGGCGGCTGGAACTGCGAGTGGGTGGAGGGTTCGACGCGGTCGTCGTTCCACTCGACCCTGAACTCGGTGGTCGGGATCCTCGACGACGAGTGGCGCACGGGCGGCACCCCCGCGCTGCACGACGCCCGGCGCGGGGCCGAGGAGTACCTGCTCGAGCGGCGGTTGCTGTTCCGCCTCTCCACCGGCGAGAAGCACCGGTGGGCGGACCACCTGGGGTACCCGTTCCGGTTCCGCTACAGCGCGCTCCGCGCCCTCGACCACTTCCGCGCGGCCGCCCTGCACGACGGAACCGCTCCCGATCCGCGGCTCGCCGAGGCGATCGAACGGGTGCGCGCGACCCGCGATCCCGACGGCACGTGGCACCAGGCCTACCCGCCCGAGGGCCGCGAGTGGTTCCCGGTCGACGTCCCCGCGGGCCAGCCGTCGCGGTGGCTGACGTTCTTCGCGCTGCGCGTCCTGCGGTGGTGGGACACCCCCGCGTGAGTCGCCAGGATTTGTCGCCGTGAGCGCCCGCCAGGCGACAAATCCTGGCGACTCGCCCGGGTGGGACGACAGGATGGGGCGATGGATGCCACGCAACCCGTCGTCGCCACCACCCGCGGCCGCATGCGCGGGTTCACCCGCGGAGGGACGGCGGTGTTCCTCGGCATCCCGTTCGCGCAGGCACCCGTCGGACGGTTGCGGTTCGCCGCCCCGGAACCCCCGGACCCGTGGGAGGGAGAACGCGCCGCGACGACCTACGGCGCCACGGCCCAGCGCGGCGACACGGGCATCACGCTCATCCCCGAACCGAGCGTGCCCGGCGACGCCACGCTGAACGTGAACGTCTTCGCGCCGCGGGACGCGACCCCGGATGCCGCGCTCCCGGTGCTCGTCTGGATCCACGGCGGCGGATTCGTGTCGGGGTCGCCCGCGAGCCGCTGGTACGACGGCGACGCGTTCGCGCGCGACGGCGTGGTGACGGTGGTGATCTCGTACCGGCTGGGGTTCGACGGCTTCGGCGCGATCGACGGAGCCCCGTCCAACCGCGGGCTCCGCGACCAGATCGCGGCGCTCGAGTGGGTGCGCGACGAGATCCGCGCCTTCGGGGGCGATCCCGGCCGCGTGACGATCGCGGGCCAGTCGGCGGGCGGCGGATCCGTGCTCGCGCTGCTGGCGAGCCCCGCGGCATCCGGTCTGTTCCAGCGCGCCATGGCCCTGTCGCCCGCGCTGGGGGCCGTCGCCGCGCCCGACGCGCGCCGGTTCGCCGACCGTCTCGCGGCCCTCGCGGGCGTGCGCCCCGACCGCGACGGCTTCACCACCCTGCCCGAGGAGCGTGTGCTCGAGCTGCAGCGGCAGGCGCAGAAGCCCGAACGTCGCGCCCGGCTCGCCGGACTCACCGCGCTGCTCGACGACGGCCTGCCGCTCGGACCGGTGGTGGACGGGGAGCTGCTCCCGCGACCGCCGCTCGACGCCCTCGCCGACGGGGCGTCGGCCGACATCCCCCTGGTGGTGGGCGCGACCGACGACGAGTTCACGATGGTCACGGCCCGCTGGCGGAAGCCGCTGGGGCTGGTCCCGGTCGCGCTCGCCCTCGCCGTCCTGGGGCTCGGTCGCTCCCGGCGGCGGGCCTACCTCGCGCGGTCCCGACGGCGGGGTGCTGCCGCCCGGCTCGGCGGCTACGTCTCGGACCGGGTCATCCGCTCCGTCGTGCTGCGCACCGCCCGCGCCCGCGGTGGCGACGCGACGTGGGTGTACCGCTTCGCGTGGCCGTCCCCGCCGATCGGGTTCGCGTGCCACTGCCTCGACGTGCCGTTCTGGTTCGACCACCTCGACGCCGGAGGCGTCACCGCGATCGCCGGCGACGCGCCGCCCACCGACCTCGCCGGCGAGATGCATGCCGCCGCGGTCGGTTTCATCCGGGACGGCGACCCGGGATGGCCGACCTGGGATGCCACGACCCGCCGCGGGCGCGTGTTCGGCGCCCCGGCATCCACCCCGCCCGTCGAGCCCGACGCGTACGCCGAGGTCGCCCCGCTGGTCTGAGGGGCCGCGCGTGAGGGGCGGAGCTTCACGCGAGCGCGGGGACCACCTCGCGCTCGAACAGCGTGAGGCCCGAGGTGTCGTACGCGGCCTCGGGGAAGTAATGGATGGCGTAGCCGAGGCCGTGCTCGGCGCGGGCGCGCAGGCGTTCGACGATCTGCTCGGGGGTGCCGAACGCGTCGGAGGCGCGGTAGTCGGCCTCGATGGCATCCGCCCGCTCGTCGCCCACGTGAGGCCGGAGACGCGCCACGACAGCGGCGAGACGCTCGTCGGCCTCGGCCTCGGTGGCCGCGACGATCG
This sequence comes from Microbacterium sp. IEGM 1404, assembly GCF_030056775.1. Lineage (NCBI taxonomy): Bacteria > Bacillati > Actinomycetota > Actinomycetes > Micrococcales > Microbacteriaceae > Microbacterium > Microbacterium sp. IEGM 1404. Next base: position 655,116 of record NZ_JASHKP010000002.1, read on the forward strand.
TGTTGAAGTTCGTGGACCGCGTGATCTCGCCGAAGTCGCGGCCCTGTGCCTCGCAGTGCCCGCGCAGCACGTCGGACTTGTGGTCGAACTCCTCGAGCGAACCGCCGAAGTTCGTGTACGAGGCGTAGGTCGCGGCGATCTTGAGCGTGACCTTCTCGCCGCCGCCGGCGATCCACAGCGGGATGCCGCCGGGCTGGAGCGGCTGCGGCTGCACGATCGCGCCGTCGACCTCGTAGTACTTCCCGGCGAGTGTCGCCGAACCGGTGGTCCATGCCTGGTGCATGATCTCGACGCCCTCGCGGAGGCGCCCCAGACGCTCGGCGATCGGCGGGAACCCGTAGCCGTACGCGCGCCACTCGTGCTCGTACCAGCCGCCGCCGATGCCCATCTCGGCGCGACCGCCCGAGATGAGGTCGACCGTCGCCGCGACCTTCGCGAGGTAGGCCGGGTTGCGGTAGCCCATGCACGTGCACATCTGCCCGAGGCGCACCCGGTCGGTGACGGCGGCGAAGGCGGCCATGAGTGTCCACGCCTCGTGCGTCGCCTCGGCGCTCGGCACCGGGGTGGTGTGGAAGTGGTCGTAGACCCAGATGGACGACCACGGCCCCTCATCAGCGCTCTGGGCGAGCGAGCTCATCGCCCGCCACTGCTCGGCGGGGTCGATACCCACCAGATCGAAGCGCCAACCCTGCGGGACGAAGATGCCAAATTCCATGGGCTTCACCTTAGGGCCGTGGTCGGACAACCGCGCGGGCTTGCAGTCGTCCTGCGCAGCCCCGGCCCACCGCTCGTGCGGCAGACCAGGGCCCCGTCGGATCGCGCCGCTAGCAGGCCGCGTTCTGGACGTAGTTCACAGCCGCGCCGTTGGCATCCGTCATGCTCCCGGTCGCCGAGGAGAAGTTGCCTGCCAGCGACGTATTGCCGGCGTACAGCTCGCCCGCCGGGGTCAGGAAAAACCATCCGCCCACTGCCCGCGCGTTCGCCGGAACCGAGGAATACGAGGCGTAGGGGGTCGATCCGGTCGCGACCTTCGCAACGCCGTCGTCCACGAAGTTCACGGAGGCTCCGTTGGAATCCCGCGCATTGCCGAAGGCCGAGGAGACTCCGTTGGCGAAGGCGCTGTTCCCGCCGTAGAGGTCTCCGCCGGGCGTGAGGAAGTAGTAGCCCCCGACGGCCACCGCATTCGCGGGCACCGAGTTGTAGGACGCGATGATCGCCGTTCCCTTGATCTCCCTGCCACCACCCGGTTGCACGAAGTTCGCCTGGGCGCTGTTCGCATCGGTCATCGACCCTCGCGCGGAGGACACTTGCGTCGCCACGGAGGTGTTTCCCGCGAACAACTCCCCGGTTGGAGAAAGGAAGAACCAGCCCCCCACGGCCGTGGCGTCGCTCGGGACGTTCCCATAGGTCGCGATCACCGTGGCAGCATTCGCTACTGTGGCGACACCGCCTTCGACGTAGTTGACATAAGCGCCATGGGAATCTGTGATGTTGCCGACCGCGGAGGACACGTTGCTCGCGAGGAGTTTGGTGCCGGCGTAGAGGTCGCCGCCGGGTGTCAGAAAGTACCACCCACCGATGGCGACGGCATCAGGCGGGAGCGGGGAGTAGCTTGCGACGACAGATGCACCCCTCGCCTCGTGCCCCACGACGCTCGTCGCCGTTCCAGAAAGGGAGCTCGTCGCAGAGACCACACCCGATGTCGCAACGATCGTCTGGGTGGTCGGCACGGAAGGAACCGTGATCGCGGGTACCGCCAGCGTTCCTCCCGCCGCGGAGACACCGGTCCACGTCGTGGCACCTCCGGCGAATGTGTACCCGCCCGACAAGCTGACCGTCACCGACTCACCCGCCGAGGGAACGCCGTTGCTCGTGACTGTCACCTTGGCGCCGGTGATGGTGCTGCATGCCTGGCCGCTGTACGCGCTCTGGTCGAAGGAGAGGGCGAGCGTGGTGGAGGCTGCCGCCGCCGACGCCGTTGCCGTGATCAGAACAGCTGGAATCGTCCAGGCCGCTCCAGCGAGCACCGTGCGGCGGCTCGGGTCCGGAAGCTCTCTCTCACGCCCCGGGTCGTCGCCGGCTGCGCTGGGCGGGGCAAACTGCTCTCGTTCGTTCATTCTCGTCCTCCGGTTCGGGTATGGAGGTCGGCACAGGAAGTCGCTGTTGGGCACAGCTGAAAGATGCCGACGTCACCAACTCTTGCGACACATGCCACCGGGGAGGGACACTTACTCCTTCGATCGGCCGGGGTGAAAGTCAGCTTCTCTCGGGTGAACACTTGACGCGCATCGTTGGGAATCCGCCGATCCCTCTCCCCTCACCCGACTCTCGGATGCCGGTCAACGACCCGTGAGACTGCGATTCGGGCCTCGCGGTGCCGACCTCCCGAGCCCGGCCGCGCTGCCTCAGACGGGGCGCAGGCGCCGGCCCTGCCAGGGCAGGGCCTGCATCATGCTCAGGACGGCGACGATCGCGATGCCGAGCGCCGCGGCGGAGCCGAGCAGGGGCAGCACCACCGGCGAGAGCACGCGGCTCACCTCGGGGACCAGACCCGCGGCCTGCGGCTGGGTCGTGATCGGGGCGTTCGCGGCGAAGAACGCGCGCGCCGACTCCGCCGGGTCGATCTCGGCGGGCGCTCGGCGCAGCGCGTTCACCGGCGCGGCGGCGGCGGCGGAACCACCCGCGGTCGCGACCGGCACCGGGACCGGGGCCGCGGCCGAGTAGCTCACCGTGAGCGGCGACGCCGGCTTGGCGGCATCCCGGACTCCGCCGGTCGTGAGCCAGTACCCCTGCTGACCCGTCTGACGGTGGAAGTCGATGAAGGACTGCGGGAACGACCCCCAGAACGCCTGGGTGGTGGCGGTGCGGGCCGCCTGGCCCCCGCCCGTGGTCGTCACGCCGAGATACCGCGGCGTGACCGTGAAGCCACCAGCCCCGGCGACGTCCGCGCCGTCGATGTCGGCGAGCACGACGGTCTGCGGCGCGATCGGGTTCCACGTCGTCGTATCGTCCATCGAGGTGCCGTATCCGCTCGCGGTGCCCACGAGCCGCCCGTCACCGGAGGCGTCGAGGGCCAGTCGCGGGTCGGACACGCTCCAGTACGTCATCCCGCCGTAGAAGACGACCGTGAACGATCCCGACCACGAGATCTCGACGGCTCCGTCGCGGCGGGTGCCCGTCCCTCCGTCGATCACGACCTGGTTGCCCGAGGCGCTCGCGGTCGACGACACCGACACCGGGGCACCCGTCGGGTCCTGGCACTTCGTCGCCCAGGATGCCGTGGTCCAGCCGCCGTCCGCGGTCGGCTTCTCGATCCGCACGTTCGCGTCCTGCGCGCGGTACAGCCCGTCGCCCTCCGTCCACACCCGGGAGCCCCCGGCATCGCCCGCGGCGCCGGCGCTGAGGAAGTTGCATCCCCCGGCGAACGCTCCCCCGCCCGCCTCGGCGTTGAGTCCCCACCGCAACTGAGCGTCGGTGATCTCGCCGTCGAATCCGGCGTCGCCTGTGCCCGGGACGGTCACCACGACGTCGTCCGGACCGGCGGCCGCCGCGGGTGCGGCGGCGAGTCCGAGCACGACGGCCAGCGCGAGACCCGCCCGCAGCAGCACCCCGGGCCTCACGAGGACACCCCCGCCGTCGCCCGCTCGAACACGGGAGTCGCGGCTCGCTCGGGCACAGGAGTCGCGGTCTCCGCCCTCCGCGCCCGTCGGCGCGACCGGGCGCGCACGACCGCGGTGACGATGCTCGTCACCACCAGCGCGGCCGCCAGCGCGACGCAGGCCAGCAGCAGCACGAGCACCCAGGTGGGCGCGCTCGACCCCTCGGAGACGGATGCCGCGACGCTTCCGCCGCCCACCGTGACCTCGGCCTCGGCCACCGCCCCCGAACCCGCACCGCGCAACGTGAGCAGGTGCGTGCCGTCGCGGATCTCGCGCGGGACGGGCAGCGCCGCCGCCACCTCGCCCTGGGCGCCCGCGGTGAGCGGGCCGACGGCCGTCAGGCCGCCGTCGAGCGAGGCCACGACCTGCTCGCCGGGGGTGAACCCCTGCCCGGTGAAGACGATCGAGGTGCCGGCGGCGACCGATGCCGACTCGACTCCCACCCGGACGGCCCCGGCGGATCCTTCGGTCGGAGCCGAGGCGGGCGTCGATGCGGCCGGCGCGGCGGCCCCCGCGAACGACACGGGGGTGAACGTCTCGTTGTTCGCGTTCTTCACGCCGTGCGCCCCGATGGTGATGATCCCGCAGGTCACCGTGCGGCAGTCGACCTCCGAGACCCGTCCGTCGCGGTCGTGGCTCTCGAAGACGGCTCCCGGGATCACCATGCTCACCGACCACGACCCGTCCGCGCCGAGGACGCCGTTCGCGGCGCTCTCGGTCTGACCGCCCGGGAAGGCCAGGAAGCGCTGATACCCGTTGTTCTCGGCCGACTCCGCGTCGGGCACGTACCGGTAGTCCTCGCCGACGACGCCCCCGGCGCTCGGTCGCCACGAGCCGCCCGCGGGGTCGTCGACCCAGCCGAAGAGCACGTAGACGCCGCCGAAGCCGTTCGGGATCGCCTGGAAGCCCGACCCCGACACGGTGACGTCGGTGGCGTACTCGGCATCCGCGGATGCCGTGCCCTGGGGACCGCTGACGGTCACGGTTCCGGCGGCCCACGCCGGGGCCGCGGCGACCACCGCACCGGCGGCGGTCAGAGTGAGGACGGCCGCGGCGGCGGACAGGCGGAGGGACAGACGTTTCATGCGAGGGCTCCGGGGGTGGGGGATGTCGACGGGACGGGGTCGGCGACGACGAGCAGCGTTCCGCGGGGGCCGTCGGCGACGGTGATCGGATGCCGATAGACCCGCGTGAGCAGGTCGGGGTCGAGGACGTCGCGCGGAGGACCGACGGCCACCAGACGGCCGCCCTCGAGGAGGGCGATGCGGTCCGCGTACGCGGCGGCGAGCCCGAGGTCGTGCAGGACCACGACGGCGGCTCCCCCGGCATCCACCCGCTCTCGTGTGCGGGCGAGCACACGGTGCTGATGTCGGATGTCGAGGCTCGCGGTGGGTTCGTCGAGCAGCGCGATCGCGCACTCCTGCGCGTACGCGCGCGCGAAGGCGGTACGGGCCCGCTCTCCGCCCGACAACCCCGTGACCGGACGATCGGCGAACGCGTGCACCTCGCCGGCCGCGAGCGCCTCGGCCACCGCGAGGTCGTCGCGGGAGGCCTCCGGATGCCGCCGCCACGGCGCGCGGCCCATCCGCACGACATCGCGGACGACGAAAGGGAACGACACCTCGTTGCTCTGCGTCAGAACAGACCGACGTCGGGCGCGCTCGGCGACGGGTCGGGAATCCATCACCGCGCCGTCGAGCTCGACGACACCGGCCGCGGGAACACGGTCGCCCGCGAGCACCGACAGAAGTGTCGACTTCCCCGCCCCGTTGGGGCCGACGAGCACGACCAGCTCGCCCGCGGCGAGGTCGAGGTCGACCGCGTCGAGCACGCGCCGACCCGCGACGTCGACGGAGATCCCGCGGGCGCGGAGCACCACCGTCATCCCCATCCTCCCGACCGACGACGCGTGCGGCGCAGGAGCCAGAAGAAGAACGGTCCGCCGATGAGGGCGGTGAGCATGCCGATCGGCAGTTCCGAGCCCGACACCGCGGTGCGCGCGGCCAGGTCGGCGGCGAGCAGCAGCACCGCACCCCCGAGCGCACTGGCGGGGAGCAGCAGCCGGTGTCCCGGCCCGAGCACCATGCGCATGAGGTGGGGCACGACGAGTCCGACGAAACCGATGATCCCGCAGAAGGCCACGGCCGCGCACGTGAGCAGGGCGATCACGACGATCGCGACGACGCGGAGCCGCTCCACCCGCACTCCCAGGTGCTCCGCCTGCCGCTCCCCGAGCGCGAGGAGGTCGAGGCTGCCGGCGAAGAAGAGGCACACGGCGATGCCGACGACGGCCAACGGCGCCACGACGGCGAGGTCGTCCCAGCGCGTGCCGTTGAGCGACCCGAGCTGCCAGAAGACGATCTGCTCCCGCTGCTGCGTCGACCCGAGGTACGTGAACAGCGCGATCGCCGCCCCGCCGACCGCGTTGACCGCGATGCCCGTGAGCACGAGGGTGACGACCTCTGTGCGTCCGTCCGACCGCGCGGAGACGTAGACGATCACGGTGGCGGCGAGCCCGCCCGCGAAGGCGAGCGCGGGGAGGGTGAGGGGCCCGAGGAAGCCGAGCCCGAAGACGATGGATGCCGATGCCCCCACCGCCGCGCCCGAGGAGATGCCGATGACGCCCGGCTCGGCCAGCGGATTGCGGAAGACCCCCTGCATGACGACCCCGGCCGTGGCGAGCGTCGCCCCGACGAGGACTGCCATGAGGATCCGGGGCAGACGGATGAGCCACAGCGTCGCCTCGCCGTTGACGTGCTCCATAGCAGCGCCCGGCGCGACGGACAGGAAGCCCACGCCCAGGGCGCGCACCGCGTCGTTCCACGCCCGCGCGAACGCCCCCAGCACCTGATCGGGCGGGATCGACAGCTGCCCACTGCCGGCCGACACGACCGCGAGCACCACGAGCGCGACGGCGAGCGACGAGAACACGGCCGGGACGCGGATCGAGACCCGGGACCGCGGCGCCGCGACCGGCGCGGCCGCGACGGCCGTCACCCCGCGGCCTCGGGCGCGTACACGGCGACGGCGAGCGCGTCGAGCACGTCGGCCGCGGCGGGGCCGAAGCTCAGCACCGTGGTGTCGGACATGTCGACGATGCGGCGATGACGTCCGGCATCCGTCTGGGCGACCGCGGGGAGGTGCTCGACGAGCCCGTCCACCCCGCCGACGGACTCGAGGCCCTTCGTCATCATGATGAGCAGGTCGGGGTTCGCGTCGACGAGGGCCTCGTCGGTGATCGGCCGCATTCCCGTCCAGCCGATCTCTCCGGCCACGTCGACGCCCCCGAGCGCCTCGATCAGGCTGTCGGCGCCGGACTCCTCGCCGAACAGGTAGTACACCCCCGACTGGCCGCGGACGTAGAGGAACATCATGCGCACCTTGCGCGCGGGGTCGGTCGGGGCGACGTCGGCGATCTGCGCGATCTTGGCGTCCACCGCCGCGGTGGTGCGCGCGGCGAGCGCGGCGGCGCGCGAGGGGACACCGAGGGCCGCGCCGACCTGTTCGATGAGCGACCCGATGTTCTCGAGCGAGCGGTGCGAATCGACGACCACGACGGGGATGCCGGCATCCCGCATCTGCAGGATGGTGTCCCACGGTCCGAGGCTCGTGTCGGTCAGGATCACCGTGGGGGCGGCGTCGAGGATCGCCTCGGCGTTGAGGTCGTGGCCGTTCTCGGTGACCGCGGGCAGGTGGGCGGCCTCGGGGAAATCGGTGGAGACGTCGCGCGCCACGACCTGGTCGCCCAGGCCGAGCTCGAAGACGATGCGCGAGAGCGAGCCGTAGATGTCGAGCGTGAGGATGCGCGTGGTGTCGGTGATTGTCACGGCGGTGCCCTGCGAGTCGGTGAGCGTCACGGGCAGCATCTGGGCTCCGTCGGTGACGGGCATCACGGGCGCGGCGGCCGCGACGGCCGTGGAAGGACCCTCCCACGACAGCGGGTCGGCGAGGGGTGTCACCTCGGCCAACGGCGGCGTGGCCGCGGCGGTCTCCCCGTGTCCGGGGGCGGCGGTGCAGGCGCTCAGGCCGAGCGCCACGGTCAGCGCGAGCGCGAGCGCGGCGGGGCCGCGCGTCGTTCGACGGATCATGAGACGAACCTCCAAGTAAGGTGAGCCTACCCTTAACATTGCCTGGAATCCGACTTCATGGTTAGGTAACCCTAACCTGCCTTCCAGCACCTCACCGGGGTGCGCCGCGGCCTGCCCGCGGGACTCGTCGGAGGGCGGAGAAGGGAACAAACGTGGACTCCTCCACGCATAGACACCGGTTCGTCCGCGTCACCGCCGCCAGCCTCGCGGCGGCGGCGCTGGCCCTCGGCGGCGCACTCGTCGCCGCCCCCGCGCACGCCGCCGGGACGACCATCGACGACGCCGTCTTCCGCTGGGGCCTGAACGCCGAGGCGAACGCGGCCGCGTTCGCCCCCGGGACGGTCAACCTGCTGTCGGCCGGAATCGTCACCGCCGACTCCTCGGCCGACCGTGTCACGGCGTCGAGCTGGAAGCAGAGCGACGGCAACACGCGGATCCTGAAGCTTCAGGCCGACGGCAGCTACGCCGCCGCCACCTTCGCGGGTCTGCGCACCGACGCGAACGGCACCACCCTCACCACCGGCAACGGCCTGAACTCGGGGCACATTGCCGAGATCGCCGGCGGCACCGGGACCGTCGACGTGGATGCCGGCACCGCCGAGATCCAGTGGACCGGGTCGTTCACCTCGGCGTTCTACTCGGGCATGACCCGCTCGTGGATCACCGACCCGAAGCTGACCGTCGCGAGCGACGGCACCGGCACCGTCACCGCCACGCTCGGCGGCTACGGCACCTCGATGGACGACCCCGACAAGTTCGAGGCGCTGACCCCGGTGGCGAACGTGGTCATCGCGACCCTCACGGGCGTGGATGTCACACCGACCGGCTTCACCGTGACCCCCGACTACCTCGGTCGCACCGTCACCCTGCCGGCCGGATCGGTCGCCCAGGTGACCACGGGCAGCACCGCCGGCGCGTTCCCGCAGTCGTTCGTCGACTTCCAGATCGCGACCGGCCAGGGCTCGTACTGGTACTCCTCGGGCGGGTCTGCCGACGCCCGGAAGCCCGCGAGCGCGCTCTCGGTCGCCTACACCGCAGCGCCCGTGGCATCCACGCCCACCGTCACCGTGTCGAAGACCACCGGCATCGCCCAGGGCGAGACCGTCACCGTCACCGGAAGCGGGTTCCTGCCGTCGGGCACCGCCACCAACGGGGTGCGCCCGCCCCTGGCCGGACAGTTCAGCGGCACGTACGTCGTGTTCGGCAAGTTCGCCGACACGTGGCAGCCCTCTGCCGGGGCCGCGTCGTCGGCGCGTTCCGTCATCGCGCAGAAGTGGGCGGTCCCCGCCGCGAGCGTGGCCACGATCGGCGGCGCCGGCAGCGGAGCGATCGAGCTGACGGCCGACGGCACGTTCTCGGTCGACCTCGCCCTCACCACCACCGAGGCGCAGAACCTCGCCGCGGGACGCTTCGGCATCTACACGTACGCCGGGAGCGGCACCGTGTACGCCCCGTTCGAGACGTTCACGCCGATCTCGTTCGCCTCGTCCTCCGACGTGATCGTCGAGGTGCCGGCGTGGGTCGACGCCCCGACGGGCTCGTTCGGCTGGGCGTTCGACGGCTCCTCCCCGGCCAGCCTCGGCACGGCGGTGCAGGACGGCGCGAACTTCACGGCATCCGGGACGCTGACGAACATCGTCGTGACCGACACGCGCGCCGGAGGCACCGCCCCGTACACGTGGAGCATCTCGGGGCAGGTCGGCGACTTCGCCTCCCCCGCGGGCGACTCGTTCGCCAGCGACCTGCTCGGCTGGAAGCCCAAGGTGGTGACGGCCGGACAGAGCGTCGCCGCCGGCGCCGAGATCGCGCCGACCCGCCTCGGCGGCACGGGCCTCGGAGCGTCGCGCGTGCTCGCGTCGTCGACCGCGGCAGCCAGCGCCACCATCGGAGCCGACCTGACGCTCGTGATCCCCGGCACGACCCCCGCGGGCGACTACACCGCGAAACTCACCATCACCGCCCTGCAGTGACCCTCACGACGGGGACTCCGGCACGCGCCGGTGTCCCCGTCGTCCGTTCCCGAGAAAGCCCGCCCGTGCTCGCACGCCTCCCCCTTCCCGCCGCCCTCATCGGGACCCTGCTGCTCGGCCTCGCGTTCGCCGGGCCGGCGCCCGCGACCGCTGCCGACGGCGGCGTCGCCTGGACCGTCCAGACCGCCGACAACGACCACGGCACGGGCCGCGCGAACTTCACGTACGACGCCGTCGACCCCGGAACCGTGATCTCCGACGCCATGACCGTGGTCAACACCGGCACCGAGCCCCTCCCCCTCGCCGTGTACGCAGCCGACGCCTTCACGGCATCCACGGGCGAGATCGACGTCCTCGTCGACGGGCAGCCGTCGCGCGACGCGGGGACGTGGGTGTCGGTCGACGCGAGTTCGCTCTCCCTGTCCCCGGGCGAGTCCGCGGTGGTGCCTTTCACCATCGCGGTGCCCGCCGACGCGCGCCCCGGCGATCACGCCGCGGGCATCGTCACCTCGCTCACGAGCACCGACCCCGCGTCGACCCTGTCCGTCGACCGGCGTCTCGGGACCCGCATCAACCTCCGCGTCACCGGTGAGCTGACACCCGCCGCGGTGGTGTCGGCGGCCTCCGCGCGGTACGAGGCATCCTGGAACCCGTTCGAATCGGGCCGCCTCGTGATCGAGTACACCCTCGAGAACACCGGCAACACGCGGCTGACGGGCTCGGAGACGATCGCGACGGCGGGCCTGTTCGGAGCCCGCAGCGCTCCGACCCAGCTGACCGAAGTGCTCCCCGGATCGACCGTGGAGATCGCCCGCGGGATCCCGGTGTTCTCCCTCGGGTGGGTCGGCGGCTCGGTCGAGCTGACGCCCGAGGCGGTCGGTCTCGGTGCCGCTCCGCTCGCCCCGGTGACGGCCGGGTTCTCGGTCGCCGCCCCGCCGTGGAGCCTGTACGCGCTGCTCGCCGCGATCCTCGCCGCCGCGCTCACGACCGTGCTCATCGTGCGGCGACGGCGAAACGCGGCGGGGAGCGCCGCGGTGGCCGCGAGCGACGTGCCGGCTCAGGCCGACTGAGCCGCCTTCGCGCGCGACAGATCGACGAAGAGCTCGGTGTTGAACCGGTAGGCCACGAGCACTTCGTCGATGACGCGTTCCTTCTCGTCCGCGTCCCAGGGCGCGGCATCCAGCTGCTCGCGGTAGACGTTCTTGAAGGCCTCGGGGTCGGCGATGTCGCCGAACAGGTAGAACCCGACGCCGTTCGTGTCGAAGCCGAAGCGGCGCTGCATGAGCCGGCCGATGAACTGTCCGCCGGAGAGGTCGCCGAGGTACCGCGTGTAGTGATGCGCCACGAATCCGCCCGGCCACGTGGCGGCGACTCGGCGGATCCGCGCGACGTACGCCTGGGTCGTCGGCAGCGGCGAGATGCGCTCGCGCCAGTCGGCGCCGATGAGGAACTCCAGGTCGGCCTCGAGCGCGGGCAGGCGCGTGAGCTTGTCGCTGAGGAACACGGATGCCACCGGGTCGACCCGCATGCGCTCGGTGGCCGCTTCGAGCGCCTCGTAGATGAACCAGTGCTGGGCGACGAGGGCGACGTAGTCCTCTCGCGTGCCCGAGCCGTTCATGAGATCCGTCATGAAATCCGCGCCCTCGCTCGAGGAGTGGGCGGTGGGCGGGCGCTCGCGCAGGGCGGTGGAGAAGGAGAGGACGTCGCTCATGCGGCCATCATACGCAAAAGGTTAGGTTAGCCTCACCTTTATTCGAGACGATCAGTGCGGACGAGGAACGACACCGAGACGCCGACATGCCTCGTCGTACAGGGCGACGATCTCCCGGCGCACCTCCGCACGTTCGGTGATAGGCCCGCCGAGCCACCCGACCCGCAGCGCCACCGCGTCGGCACCGACGGCCCACTCCCCGCCGTCGCCGTCGAAGCCGGTCATGACGGCCATGTCCACCGCCGGATCGGGGCCGAACGCCCGGGCGATGAGGACGTTGTCGTCGCGGTGGTCGTCGTTCATGTGCGCGAGGACCGCACGGCGGACCTCCGGGGCGAATCCGTGGCTCATTAGGCAACCCTAACTTCACCGGCCCCTCCGCGCGGACGGCGCCGAGCCCGCGCCGCTCAGCCCCGGAACGCCGCCAGCCGCTGGTGCATCACGGCGACGGCGTCCGCGTTGTCGTCGATCAGGACGCTGTGTCGCCCCAGCGGAGCGGCGACGGCACCCAACGTGCCGCTGCCGGCGAACATGTCCAGCACCCGGTCGCCCGGACGACTGGATGCCTGCACCATCCGCCGCAGCACGCCCTCGGGCTTCTGCGTCGGGTACCCCGTCTTCTCGCGACCCGTCGTCGGCACGATCGTGTGCCACCAGACGTCCGTGGGGAGCTTGCCGCGCGCCGCCTTCTCGGGGGTCACGAGGCCGGGCGCCATGTACGGCTCGCGGTCCACGGCATCCGAGTCGAAGAAATAGGCGGCCGGGTTCTTCACGTACACGAGGATCGTCTCGTGCTTCGTCGGCCAGCGGCGCCGGGTCTTCGCGCCGTAGTCGTACGCCCAGATGAGCTCGTTGAGGAACCGATCGCGGCCGAACAGCGCGTCGCACATGACCTTGGCGTAGTGCACCTCTCGGTAGTCCAGGTGCAGGTACAGGGTGCCGTCCTCGGCGAGCAGCCGCCACGCCTCCTCGAGACGCGGCTCCAGGAACGCCCAGTAGTCGTCGAAGCGGTCGTCGTACGTGCGCAGGTCGCCGCGCAGCCGCGCGTACTCGCGACCGTGGAACCCGCGGTGGACCACCGGCACCGGCGCCGGCTCCTCGCCCGGGAAGACGAGCATCGCCGGATCGCGCGGCGGCTCGGATGCCAGGACCAGGGGTTCCTCGGCATCCGGGGTCTCGTCCACCGCGGGAGCCCGCAGAGCGGACTCGACCGCCTTGGAACGCGTGCGCCCGGTGTTGAACGGCGGGTCGAGGTACACGAGGGTGAAGGAGCCGTCCGCGAGGGCCGGGGTCACCGCGAGATTGTCGGCGTGGTGGATGTCGACGGTGCCGTGATCGAGCACGCCGTCCAGGGTCGTTTCGCTCACGGAACGCGCTGCAGCCACGCGTCGGTGTCGAACTTCGACGCCACGAGAGCTTCGGCCTCGGCGTACTCCTCGTCGGTGACATGCCCAGTGGTCGCGCCGTACAGGGTGGTGAAGGTGTCGATGAACCGCTGGATCACGGCATCCCGAGCCAGGCCCGTCTGACTGCGGAGCGGGTCGACGCGCTTCGCCGCCGAGACGGTGCCCTTGTCGCTGAGCTTCTCGCGGCCGATGCGCAGCACCTCGGTCAACACCTGGCCGTCCATGTCGTAGCTGAGGGTCGCGTGGTGGAGGACGCCACCGTTGGCCAGGCGCTTCTGCGCGGCGCCGCCGATCTTGCCGTGGGGACCGGCGATGTCGTTGAGCGGCTGGTAGACCGCGTCGATGCCGAGCGAGCGCAGCGCCTGCAGCACCCAGTCGTCGAGGAACGCGTAGGAGTCGGCGAAGGTCATCCCCGCCACCAGCGACGCGGGGACGTACAGCGAGTACGTCACGATCGAGTTGGCCGCCATGAGCATCGCTCCGCCGCCGGAGATCCGGCGCACGACGTCGAAGCCGTGCTTCGCGGCGCCCTCGGGGTCGACCTCGTTGCGCAGCGACTGGAACGAGCCGATGACGACGGCGTTCTCGTTCCACTCCCACAGGCGCAGCGTGGGCTTGCGCAGGCCCGCGCCCACGCGGGCGGTGAGCACCTCGTCGAGCGCCAGGTTCATGCGCGGCGACACGGGCGCGTCGTGCACGACCTCCCACTCGAAGTCGCCCCAGCCGGGCGCGGTGACGAGCGCGCGGCGGATCGCCGTGGCCACCGACTCGGGCGTGAAGCCGAGGAGCTGGGCGCCCTCCGGGAGCGCGGCCCGGATCGCCGCGGCGATCGTGGGGACGTCCGACTCGACGGGCAGGCCGTTGACGGCCGCGTCGATGTCATCCAGTGCGTCGTCGGGCTCGAGAAAGAAGTCGCCTGCGAGGTGGAAGCCGGCGATGCGACCGTCGCGCTCCTCGAGGTCGACCACGACCAGCTTTCCCCCGGGGACCTTGTACTCGCCGTGCATGCCTCCAGCCTACGGCGGGCCCGCACCGTCCGCGGCGGCGCGGGAACAGGGCCTGCGCCGGCAACAGGCGGATCCGGCGCGAATCGGCCTGTTCCCGCGGCATCCCCTGTTCTCGGAACATGGATGCCGCCCGCCCACCGCGGCACCGGGACCACGGATGCACGCCCGGTTCAGTCGCGCGACGGGAACCGCGCGTCGAGCCATGCGGCCAGATCCGCGCGCACCTCGGCCTGCTGGGCTTCGGCGAAGATCTCGTGCCGCGCGCCGGGGTAGACGAGGGTCGTGACGTCGGTGAAGCCCGACCGGTTCCGGTACGCGTCGGCCAGGAGGTGCACGCTGCGGGGGCCGCCGACGGTGTCGTCGCGTCCGACCAGCAGAAGGGTCGGGATGTCTCGCCCGAGGTCGCGCCGGGGCTTTCCGATCAGCTTCGCGGTCTCGATCGGGCCGAACAGGCGCAACAGCGGCGTCGAGGTCGTCAGGGGGTCGGCGAGGAAGTCCCGGCCCACCTGCTCGACGCTGGACAGCCATTCCATCCCGGTGCCCTTGAGGTGTTTCCACGGGGCGTTCAGGTCGCCGGAGTTCAGGGCACCGGGCCAGCGGAGCGCGGATCCGCTCAGGACGAGGGCGTCATAGGCATCCGGATGCCGGTCCACGAGCATCTGCGCGAGGAACGAACCCCACGAGTGCCCGAGGAGGATCAGCGGCAGATCGGGGTGGGTCTCGCGGATGATCTGGGTGAGGGTCCACACCGCGTCGCGGGCGGCGCCGAGCCCGCCGGGTCCGAGGCGGCCGAGCTTGCCGCGGTCGCCGTTCCACTGCCGGAGGCCGGTGCGGCCGTGACCGCGGTGGTCGTCGGCGTAGACGGTGTAGCCGTCGGCGACGAGGGCGTCGATCAGCGCGCCGTAGCGCCCCGCGTGTTCACCCACCCCGTGCAGCAGCTGGACGACGGCCCGCGGGGACTCCGCCTCGTGGACGTCGTACACGATGGGGATGCCGTAGGCGTCGACGAACTCGGGCATGCGCAGAGTCTAGGGGCGCGATCCCGGCCGGAAAACGATCGAACGAACCGTTAGCAAGACTAATGAGCTATGCTAACTATCGAGCATCATGAACGAACGCGTCGACGAATCCCCCCGATCCGGCCCGCGTGAGGAGCTCCACAGCCCGACCTCCGAGCTGCGGATGGCCACGTTCCGCCTCGCCCGCCGCCTGCGCGCCCAGCGCGCGGTCGACACCATGAGCGACGGGCAGTTCGCGGTGCTCGCGGCGCTCTCCATCCACGGCGAGCACACGCTCGGCCAGCTCGCGGATCGTGAGCGCGTGACCGCTCCCTCGATGAACCGCACGGTGTCGCTCCTCGAGGAGGCGGGCTACCTCACCCGCACCCCCGACGACGACGACCGCCGCAAGGTGACGATCGCCCTGACGGATGCCGGTCGCCTCGTCGTCGCCGAGACCGTGCGGCGCCGCGACGCCTGGCTGGAGGAGGCCCTCGCCGCCCTCGACGAGGAAGAACGGCGGACGCTGGCGGCCGCGGCCGAGATCATGCGAAAGGTGGCAGACACATGAGTGCGATGTTCCGCTCGTTCTCGGTGTACAACTACCGCGTCTGGTTCATCGGCGCCCTCGTGTCGAACATCGGCGCGTGGATGCAGTCCACCGCCCAGAACTGGGTCGTCCTCACCGAGCTCACCCCGGGCGACGCGGCCGCGATGGGCGTGACCATGGCGCTGCAGTTCGCGCCGCCTCTGCTGCTCGTCGGCGTCACCGGATGGGTCGCCGACCGCTTCGACCGCCGCAAGCTCATCATGTGCACGCAGAGCGCCATGCTGCTCCTGGCCATCGCGCTCGGCATCCTCCTGCTCACCGGCGTCATGACGCTGCCGCTGATGTTCGGTTTCGCCCTGGCACTCGGCCTCATCACCGCCTTCGACAACCCCGCGCGGCAGGCCTTCGTCTCCGACCTGGTCGCCCGGGAGAACGCCTCCAACGCCGTGGCCCTCAACGCCGCGTCGTTCAACACCGCACGGTTGATCGGCCCCGCCGTCGCGGGTCTCATGATCGTCGCGGTCGGAACGGGCTGGGTCTTCCTCGCCAACGCCGTGACCTTCCTCGGGATGATCACCGCCCTGCTCCTCATGCGCCCCCACGAGCTGGTCACCCACCACCGCGGCGGGGGACCCGCGCGACTCGCGGACGGATTCCGCTACGTCGCGAAGCGGCCCGACCTCGTGGTCACGTTCGCGATGGTGTTCCTCCTCGGCGCCTTCGGCATGAACTTCCCGATCTTCGCCTCCACCATGGCCCTCGAGTTCGGACGCGGAGCCGACGGCTTCGGCGTCCTCAGTTCGTTCGTCGCGATCGGCTCGCTCGCGGGCGCCCTCCTCGCGGCCCGCCGTGAGCGCGCCCGCTTGCGCGTCGTGATCGTGGGCGCAGGCGGTTTCGCGGTGGCATCCACGCTGTCCGTCCTCGCTCCGAGCTACGAGACGTACGCGGCGACGCTCGTCCTCACCGGGTTCTGCGTCGTGACCATGCTCACCACGGCGAACGGGTACGTGCAGACCACCACCGATCCGGCGCTCCGTGGACGCGTGCTCGCGCTGTACATGGCGATCCTGCTCGGCGGGACGCCCGTGGGCGCACCGATCGTGGGGTGGGTCGCCGAGGCGTTCGGCCCGCGTTACGCGATCGCCCTGGCCGCGATCGTCGCGTTCCTCGCGTGCGGCATCGGCGTCGCGTGGACGCTCGCGTCGGGCCGTGTGCACAAGCACGAGACGAAGCGCTTCCGGCTGACGCTCGACGAGACGCGCCCGATCACGACCGTCGCGCCCGAACCGGAGGACTTCAGCGACGAGATCGCCGGCACGACGCCGATCCCGCTGCCGGCAGAGCGCTCACCGCGCTCCTCCGCTCCGGGACGACCGGCGGGTCCGGGACGCCCGGTGGGGGCGGCACCGCACGCCCGCCCCTCGGCCTGAGCACCGCGCCGCGCTCAGACGTAGAAGCCGTGCGCCTCGAGAACGGCGACCGCGGCCTCGCGCCCCGAGACCTGCAGCTTCGCGTAGATCGACCGGAGCTGCGACTTCACGGTGTTCAGCGACACCTCGAGCTCCTCGGCGATCTGCGGCAGGCTGCGCGGACCGCGCAGCGCCAGCGCCAGCCGCTCCTCCCGGGGGCTCAGGTTGGGAAGCGGGGGCCGGTGGTCGTGCGTGGGCACGAGGGCGAGCGTCCCCGCCACGCGGGCGACCCTGTCCTCGGAGCCCGGGTGCTGCGTCGCCATGCGGTCCAGCAGCACGAGCAGATCGGCCTGGGGAAGAGTGAGGTACGGCGTGAGCGAACCGCCCAACGACTCGGAGAGGTGGAAACCCTCGGAGAATGCGGCGTCGGCCGCGGTGTCGTTGCCCAGGCGCGCTTGCGCGACGGCGCGGCGCAGCAGCAGCGGCGTGAGCGTCCGGACGCAGTGCTGCGTGCCCATGCGGATGCACGGATCCGTCGACTCGAGCACCTCCCGCTCACGGCCGAGCGCGATGAGGGCGGCGGCGCGCTGCATGTCGAAGCACAGCGCGTGCCCGGGCGGTGAGATACGCCCCTCCAGGACCGCCAGCGCGCGGCGCGGCTCACCGCGGGCCAGCAGCAGGTCGGCGTACACCCCCTGCGCGAACCCCCGCACCATGCTGTGCCCGGAGTGCGACTCGGTCCCGCCGGCCAGGGCGGCCACCAGCACCATCCCCTCGGCGTATTCGCGTCGGATGAGAGCGCTCATCGCCCGGGCGGTCCGGGCCGAGTACTGCCAGTACGGATCGTTCGGTGCGCCGTCGCGCAGCTCCTCCGCCGTCCGGTCCATGGCCTCGGCATCGAGGGCCGCCGAGGCGACGAGGATGCGCGCGAGCAGCTGATCGTAGTCGGGGTGCACGGTCTCCCACCCGGACCCGGATGCCAGCTCCTCGCACACGCGCAGGCTCTCGCTCGCCAGGATGTACTCGCCGTTGATGGCGGCGGCGAGACTGCGCACCGCGTGGGCACGGAACGTGCTCTCGGCGTCGTCGGAGTAGGCGAGGGCGGAGGCGGCGTACTCCCCGGCCCGGCGCGGCCACCCCGCCGCGGCGTAGACCTCGGCGACGGCGGAGAAGAGGCGCGACCGTGTCGTCGGGTCGACCCGGCCCGGCGCCCGCATCCGACCGTCCGCGAAATGCCGGTCGATGAGGCGGAGGCCGTCGTCGATGCGATCGAGCCGTGCGCGGGCGATCAGCAGCCCCTCGAGCGTTTGCGCGCTGGCATCCACCCAGACGCGCGGGGCGGGGCCGGCCTCGATATCGGCGAGGAAACGCAGGTCGGCGACGTCGGGCGCCGGAGCAGTGGGGAGGACCCCCCGGACCACCCGCTCCGCCACGGCTTTGACGTTCATCAGGGACGACGATGCGATCACGACCTGCTCCCCATTTTCCGATGCTAAATCACGCCGATGGATGGTTCGGCCGGATTGCAGCACGAATGACTCTTCCGGCGCGGGTTTTCGCTAGATAAGCTAGCGATATGGACGAACGCATGGCCGGCCGCCGTTGGGCGGGACTCGTTTTCATCAGCATCGCCGTCTCGCTGATCATCGTCGACTCGACGATCGTCAACGTCGCCGTCCCCTCGATCGTCGAGGACCTCGGGATCTCCTCGACCGAGGTCCAATGGGTGCAGGAGGCGTACACCCTCGTCTTCGCCTCCCTGCTGCTGGTGTTCGGCAGCCTGGCCGATCGATTCGGCCGACGACGGCTCATGCTGCTCGGCGTGGCGATCTTCGTCGTCGCCTCGATCGCCGCGGCCGTCGCGCCCACCGGCGGGCTGCTCATCCTGTCGCGGCTCGTCCAGGGCGTCGGCGGATCGATGATCCTCCCCACGACCCTGTCGCTCATCAACGCGACATTCCGCGGGCGTGAGCGCGGCATCGCCTTCGCCGTGTGGGGATCCACGATCGGAGGCATGGCGGCCGTCGGGCCGCTGCTCGGCGGCTGGTTGACCACCTCGTTCTCGTGGCGCTGGGCGTTCGGGATCAACATCCCCCTCGGCATCCTCATCGTCATCGGCGTGCTCTTCACGGTGGCGGAATCGCGCAGCGACCGGCGCGAGACCATCGACGGCGTCGGAGCCCTCCTGTCTGTGCTCACGATGGCGCCCCTGGTCTTCGGCCTGATCGAGGGCCGGACCTACGGCTGGTGGACGGTCGACCAGACGCTCCAGGTCGGCGACTGGCAGTGGCCGTGGTCGCTCTCCCCCGTGCCGATCGCCTTCGCGGTCGCGCTGGTCGCCCTGGCGGCCTTCATCGCGTGGGGAGTCCACCGCCGGCGGCGCGAGCGCTCGACACTCCTCGCCCTCGGCCTGTTCCGCATCGCGTCTTTCCGAAACGGCAACATCGCCGCCGCGGTCGTCTCCCTCGGGGAGTTCGGCATCATCCTCGCCCTTCCCCTCTGGCTGCAGTTCGTCGTCGGCTTCGACGCACTGCAGACCGGCCTCCTCCTGCTCTCGCTGGCCATCGGGTCGTTCGTGGCGAGCGGGATCGCCGGCGCCCTGAGCGGTCGCGTCGCACCGGTGTGGATCGTTCGCGCGGGTCTCCTCGCGGAGATCATCGGAGTCGCCGGCGTCGCCTTCACGATCGGACCGGATGCCACGTGGGGACCCCTCATCCCCTTCCTGTTCGTCTACGGCGTCGGGGTGGGCCTGGCCACCGCGCAGCTCACGGGCGTCGTGCTGGCGGAGGTCCCGCCCGCAGAGAGCGGCGCCGCGTCCGGCACGCAGTCCACCTCCCGCCAACTCGGCGCGGCGCTCGGCGTCGCCATCCTCGGGACCGTCCTGTTCTCGACCACCTCGAGCGTGCTGACCTCCGCCCTCGACGACCGGGGGCTGCCCGCCGATCAGCGGGATCAGGTCGTGTCGCAGGTGGTCGACAGCGCGGGCGCGGCGATCGTCGGGCTCGAGCAGTCGCCGCAGACGCAGGACCTCGCGGCGGATGCGCGGACGGCGTTCAGCGACGGAACGAAGGCCGCCGCCTTCACCGCAGCCGGATTCCTGACGCTCGGACTCGTGTCGACGCTCACGCTCGGCGCCGCCGCGAGCGGGCGCGGCAGCCGCCAGGAGGAAGAGGAGCAGGCGCGCCGCTGAGCGGGCGCGACAGAACCTCAGCGATCCGCGCCGGATCAGCGGCATCCACGCGGTTCGGGCTGAGGTTGCGCAGAGCATTGACGCTCCGCGCCCCGCGTCAGACGCGGGCATCCACCCCGTCGGCGACCGGCACCAGGCGCGTCAGCTGCGTGACGTGCCGGGGCTCGAGCTCGGCGAGGCTCGAGACGCCGAGCAGCGCCATCGTGCGCTCGATCTCGCTGCGGAGGATCGCGATCGTCCGGTCCACGCCCTGACGGCCCCCGGCCATGAGGCCGTAGAGGTAGGCGCGGCCGATGAGCGTGAACTTCGCGCCGAGGGCGATGGATGCCACGATGTCGGCGCCGTTCATGATGCCGGTGTCGACCATGACCGTGGCGTCCTTGCCGACCTCGCGCACGACGTGCGGCAGGAGCCGGAAGGGGATCGGCGCGCGGTCGAGCTGGCGTCCGCCGTGGTTCGAGAGGACGATGCCGTCGACGCCGAGGTCGACGAGGCGGGCCGCGTCGGTGACGTTCTGCACGCCCTTCACGACGAGCTTGCCCGGCCACATGCCGCGGATGATGTCGAGGTCGTCGTAGCTGATCGTCGGGTCCATCGCGGCGTTCAGCAACTCGCCGACGGTGCCGCCGGTCGTGCTGAGGGAGGCGAACTCGAGCTTGGGCGTGGTGAGGAAGTCGTACCACCACCACGGACGCGGAATGGCGTTGACGATCGTGCCGAGCGTGAGCTGCGGCGGGATCGAGAAGCCGTTGCGCTTGTCGCGGAGGCGGGCGCCGGCGATGGGGGTGTCGACCGTGAACTGCAGGGTGTCGAACCCGGCCGCAGCCGCCCGCTCGACGAGCCCGTACGAGATCTCGCGCTGCTTCATGACGTAGAGCTGGAACCAGTTGCGTCCGACGGGGTTGGCCGCCTTCACACCCTCGATCGAGGTCGTCCCGAGGGTCGAGAGGGTGAACGGGATGCCGGCGGCCGCCGCCGCGGAGGCGCCGGCGGTCTCGCCCTCGGTCTGCATCAGGCGCGTGAATCCGGTCGGGGCGATGCCGAACGGCAGGGCCGACGGGCCGCCGAGGATCTCGCAGGACGTGTCGACGTTCGCCGCCGGCCGCAGGATGTCGGGGTGGAACTCGACGTCCTCGAAGGCGCGGCGGGCGCGGTCGAGCGAGAGCTCGCCCTCGGCGGCACCGTCGGTGTAGTCGAACGCGGCTTTGGGCGTGCGACGCTTCGCGATCGTGCGCAGATCGGCGATCGTCAGCGCCGCGTCGAGGCGGCGCTTGCGGGCGTCGAGCTCGGGCTTCTTGAACTGCATGAGCTCGAGGAGCTCGCCGACCTTGGGCAGCTGGCGCTGAACCATGGAGTCTCGCTTTCGTGTGGTCTGACCACAGACTACGCCGGTTCCGCGACGACGGAGCCGCGGGGCGTGTATCGGACAGGGGGGAAGGCGCGGGCGACGCGCACGCGCAGGTCTTCGAGGCTCGCGGCGGCGCCGAAGCACCCGAGCGCGCGCGCCTGGACGAGGACGTTGCCGAGCGCCGTGGCCTCGACTGGCCCGGCCAGCACGGGCACGCCCGCACGGTCGGCGGTCGCCTGGCACAGCAGCGCGTTGCGCGCGCCACCGCCCACGAGGTGGATGACGTCGACCTCGCGGCCCGCCAACCCGCCCGCGGTGCGCACGGCCCGAGCGAACGCGGCCGCGATGCTCTCGACGATGATGCGCGCGAACATCGGCCGCCCGGCACGGCCCGGGCGATCGGCGCCGATCAGCGCCGCGATGCGTCCGGGCATGTCGCCCGGGGCCGCGAGCTCGGGGGCGTTCGCGTCGAACAGGCGCGCGGGCGGCGCCACCGCGCCGGCCGAGGCGAGGAGCAGCGGGAGGTCGATCGGAGCACCGTACTCCTTCTCCCACGCGCGCACCGTCTCGCTCAGCAGCCACAGTCCGGTGACGTTGTGGAGGAAGCGCACGCGCCCGTCCACGCCGCCCTCGTTGGTGAAGTTCGCCTCGCGGGCGGCATCCGTCACGATCGGCTCCGCGAGCTCGAGGCCCACGAGCCCCCACGTGCCGCACGAGATGTAGGCGGCGTTCGGCGTCGACAGCGGCACCGCGACGATCGCCGACGCCGTGTCGTGCGATCCGACCGCGACGACCGGGATCGCCCCGAGCTCGGCGGAGGTCTCCCCGATCGCCTGACCCGGGTCGACCAGCGGAGGCAGAACGGATGCCGGGATGCCGAGCGCCTCGGCGAGAGCCGAGTCCCACTCCCCCGTGCGCACGTCGAGGAGCCCCGTCGTCGAGGCGTTGGTGCGTTCGGCGACCGCGCGCCCGGTGAGGCGCTCGGCGATGAGATCGGGGATGAGGACGCTGACCTCCGCCTCGCCGACGCGCGGGTCGGAGGCGTACTGGTAGAGGGTGTTGAACGGCAGGAACTGCAGGCCGTTGCGCCGGTACAGCTCCTCGAACGGAATCGCCGCGTGAACGGCATCCACTCCCCGCGCGGTGCGCGCATCACGGTAGTGGAATGGCTCGGCGAGCAGCTCCCCGCCGCGCAGCAGGCCGTAGTCGACCGCCCACGAGTCGATGCCGACGCTCTCGATCGCCGGCTCCCGCTTCAGTGCCTCGACGAGCCCCGTGCGCACATGCCCCCACAGCGCCTCGATGTCCCAGTGCCAGCCGTCGGCGCGCTCGACCGGTCCGTTCGGGAAGCGTGCGACCTCCTCGAGCGTGAGCGTGTCGTCGCCGACCCGGCCGATCATCACCCGCCCGCTCGTCGCGCCGAGGTCGACGGCCGCGACGGCGCGGACGGTGCCCGGCACCCCCGCGACCGACACGGAACCGCTCATCGCAGGAACGCCGCGGCGACGCCCGAGTCCACGGGGATGTGGAGACCTGTCGTGCGGGACAGCTCGGGCCCGGTGAGCACGTACACCGCGTCGGCGACGTTCTCGGGCACGACCTCGCGCTTGAGGATCGTGCGGTTGGCGTAGAACTGGCCGAGGTCCTCTTCCTTCACACCGTACGTCGCGGCGCGGTTCGCGCCCCAGCCGGCGGCGAAGATGCCCGACCCGCGCACGACACCGTCGGGATTGATGCCGTTCACCCGCACGCCGTGCTCGCCGAGCTCGACCGCGAGGAGGCGCACCTGGTGCGCCTGATCGGCCTTGGTGGCCGAGTAGGCGATGTTGTTCGGGCCGGCGAAGACCGAGTTCTTCGACGAGATGTAGATGACGTCGCCGCCCATCTTCTGCTCGATGAGCGCCTTCGCCGCGGCCTTCGACACGAGGAACGACCCCTTCGCCATCACATCGTGCTGCAGGTCCCAGTCCTTCTCGGTGGTCTGCAGCAGCGGCTTGGACAGCGAGAGCCCCGCGTTGTTGACGACGAGGTCGATGCCGCCGAACGCCAGCAGCGTCGCGTCGATCGCGGCCTGGACGCCCTCGGCATCCGCCACGTTCGCCGCGACACCGATCGCGACGTCGGTGCCGCCGAGCTCGGCGGCCGCGGCCTGGGCCTTCTCGAGGTCGAGGTCGGCGACGACGACGCACGCGCCCTCCGCCGCGAGGCGAGTGGCGATGGCCTTGCCGATCCCGGATGCCGCGCCCGTGACGAACGCGATGCGTCCCTGGTGGGTCTTCGGCTTCGGCATGCGCTGGAGCTTGGCCTCTTCGAGCGCCCAGTACTCGATGCGGAACTTCTCGGCATCCGAGATCGGCGCGTACGTCGACAGCGCCTCGGCGCCGCGCATGACGTTGATCGCGTTGACGTAGAACTCGCCCGCGACGCGCGCGGTCTGCTTGTTGGCGCCGTACGAGAACATGCCGACGCCCGGCACCAGGACGATGAGCGGGTCGGCGCCGCGGATGGCCGGGGAGTCGGCATCCGCGTGCGCGTCGTAGTACGCCTGGTAGTCGGCGCGGTACTCCGCGTGCAGTTCCTTCAGGCGGGCGATCGCGTCCTCGACCGAGGCGTCGGCGGGCAGGTCGAGGATCAGCGGCTTGACCTTGGTGCGCAGGAAGTGATCGGGGCAGCTCGTGCCGAGCACGGCGAGGGCGGGGGCCTTCTCGGATGCCAGGAAGTCCAGCACCACATCGGCATCGGTGAAATGGCCGACCATCGGCTTGTCGGTGGACGCGAGCCCGCGGATCGTCGCCGCGAGGGCCGCGGCCTTCGCCCGGCGCTCGGCCTCGGGCAGCGCCGCGAAGCCCGCACGGACGCCACCGAAAGGCTCGGCCGCACCGTTCGCGTCGATGTACGCCTGGGCGGTGTCGATGATCCAGAGGCTGTTGCGCTCGGCCTCCTCGGACGTGTCACCCCACGCGGTGATGCCGTGTCCGCCGAGGATCGTGCCGATCGCCTGCGGGTTCGCGGCCTTGATCGCGGCGATGTCGAGACCGAGCTGGAAGCCGGGGCGACGCCACGGCACCCACACCACCTTGTCGCCGAAGATCTTCCGCGTCAGTTCCTCCCCGTCAGCGGCGGTCGCGATCGCGATGCCCGCGTCGGGGTGCAGGTGGTCGACGTGGGCGGCATCCACAAGTCCGTGCATGGCGGTGTCGATCGACGGAGCCGCGCCGCCCTTGCCATGGAGGCAGTAGTCGAACGCGGCGACCATCTCGTCCTCGCGGTCGATGCCGGGATAGACGTCGACGAGGGCGCGCATGCGGTCGAGCCGCAGCACTGCCAGGCCCTTCTCGGTGAGCGTGCCGAGGTCGCCGCCGGAGCCCTTCACCCACAGCAGCTCGACCGGCTCGCCGGTCACGGGATCGATGTCGGCGCCCTTGGCGGACGTGTTGCCGCCGGCGTAGTTCGTGACCTTCGGGTCGGAGCCGAGGCGATTGCTGCGCGCGACGAGGTCGGCGGCGGTGGAGCTGGTCATGCGAGGAGGTTCCTTTCACCATTCGGTGTCCAGGACACGCGGATGCCGGCGGAGCGCATCCGCGTGTCTTGGACACTCAAGCCATGTGGGGGCCGCCCGGCGCGGGCGGCGCGGGTCGGGGTCAGGCGCCCCAGCCGGCCTGGGTGCCGCCGACGCGCTCTGCGGCGATGCGGGGCAGGTAGCCGGATGCCGCGAACGCGGCCATCGGGTCGGCGGGGAGGCCGCGCGACGCGCGCCACTCGGCGAGGGCGGGACGGACGTCGGTGTAGAAGGCATCCATCAGCACCGCGTTCGCGGCGAGGACGTCGTTCGCCTGCTGCGCGGCGGTCAGCGCGTCGCGGTCGACGAGCAGGGCACGGGCGGTCATCTCCTGGACGTTCAGTACCGAGCGGATCTGGCCGGGGATCTTGTCCTCGATGTTGTGGCACTGGTCGAGCATGAACGCCACGTCGGGGTTGTTGAGACCCCCGCCGCGGACGACCTCGGTGAGGATGCGGAACAGCTGGAACGGATCGGCCGCGCCGACGATGAGGTCGTCGTCGGCGTAGAACCGCGAGTTGAAGTCGAACGAGCCGAGCTTCCCGAGGCGCAACAGCTGCATGACGATGAACTCGATGTTCGTCCCGGGCGCGTGGTGACCGGTGTCGAGGCACACGAGCGCCTTCTCTCCGAGGGCGGCGACCTGGGCGTAGGACGTCCCCCAGTCGGGAACGTCGGTGTGGTAGAACGACGGCTCGAAGAACTTGTACTCCAGCACCAGCCGCTGGTCGTCGCCGAGGCGCGCGTAGATCTGCTGCAGCGAGTCCTGCAGGCGGTCCTGGCGGCCGCGCATGTCGTTCTGACCGGGGTAGTTCGACCCCTCGGCGAGCCAGATCTTCAGGTCGCGCGAGCCCGTGGCATCCATCACGTCGATGCAGGCGAGGTGGTGGTCGATGGCCTTGCGGCGGATGCGCTCGTCGTGGTGGGTGAGGGCGCCGAACTTGTAGTCCTCGTCCTGGAAGGTGTTGGAGTTGACCGTCCCGAGCTTCACACCGAGGTCTTCGGCGTGACGGCGGAGGGCCGTGTAGTCGTCGACGAGATCCCACGGGATGTGCAGGGCCACCGTGGGGGCGAGTGCGGTCAGGCGATTGACCTCGGCGGCATCCGCGATCTTCTCGAACGGATCGCGGGGAGTGCCCGCGGTCGGGAAGACGCGGAAGCGGGTGCCGGAGTTGCCGAACGCCCAGGAGGGCAGCTCGATCGCCTGGCTCTCGAGGGTCGCGAGGATTTCGTTGGACAACGTCGTCATGGGCGGGTGCTTTCGGTCGGGGCGGACGCCGACGAGCCGGCCTCCGCGGGGTGATCTGCGGAGCGGGATGCCGAGGGCTCAGCGTCCGCGAGCTGGTCGGCGAGGTGGAACACCTCGGTGAGGGCGGTCGCGGCCTGGTCGGGGCGACCCTCGAGGCCGAGGAAGAAGGGCGCCATTTCCGCCTCCCACGCGGCCGCGATGGGAGAGGTCTCGAGGTAGGCCTGGGCGGCGGCATCGTCGTCGGTCTCGTAGTAACCGACGAGACGCCCGCCTTTGCCGAGGAACAGGGAGTAGTTGCGGCGACCGGCTGCGGCGATCTCGGCGAGCATGTCCGCCCGGACCGGCGTGTGCCGGGCGACGTACTCGTCGATCAGCTCGGGCCGGACACGAAGCTCGAAGCAGACGCGCGTGGTCTGTCCGGACATGGGATCTGCTCTTCCTCGAGACAATGAATCGTTTCATCGCACGATAGCACATGCCGTCCCGCCGTGCGATATCGTCGTCGGATCATGGCGGTCAAGATCAAGGACGTCGCGGCGCACGCCGGAGTCTCCGTGGGGACCGTCTCGAACGTGTTGAACGGCCGCGAGACCGTCTCGCCCGGCGCCGTCGAGCGCGTGCGTGCGGCGATCGAGGCACTCGGGTACATCCGAAATGACGCCGCCCGCCAACTGCGCGCCGGCCGCAGCCGGTCCATCGCACTGATCGTGCTCGACGTCGGCAACCCCTTCTTCGCGGCCGTCGCGCGCGGAGCCGAAGCCCGCGCCGCCGACGACGGCTACGTCGTGCTGCTCGGATCGAGCGGAGCCGACGGCGACCACGAGCGCCTCTACCTCGACCAGTTCCGCGAGCAGCGGGTGGCCGGTGTGCTGCTCACGCCCGCCGATGCCACCGGCGACGTCGTGGAGCGCCTGGCGGCCGCCGGCATCCCGGTCGTGCTGGTGGACGAGCAGACCGCCGGCGACGACGTCTGCGCGGTCTCCGTCGACGACGTCGAAGGCGGGCACCTTGCCGCGGCCCACCTCCTTGCCTCGGGGAGACGACGGCTCGCCTTCGTCGGCGGCCCGCTCACGACCCGCCAGGTCGCCGACCGCCTCACCGGGGCGCGCCGCGCGGTCACCGAGGTCGACGGAGCGGAGCTGGAGATCATCGAGACGGATGCCATGACGGTCCTCGCCGGCCGCGCCGCCGGCGAGCGCCTCCGTGAACGAGCCGACCGACCCGACGCCGTCTTCGCCGCGAACGACCTCCTCGCGGTCGGCGTGTTGCAGGCGCTCACGATGCTCGGCGACATCCGCGTACCCGACGACATCGCTCTCGTCGGCTACGACGACATCGACTTCGCCGCCGCGACCGTCGTGCCCCTCACGTCGGTGCGTCAGCCGGCCGAGCTCCTCGGCTCCACCGCGGTCGACCTGCTGCTGCGGCAGTTGGACGGCGACCTCGACCCGGGCGCGCGTCAGGTGCGGTTCCGGCCCGAGCTGGTCGTGCGCGCGTCCAGCGGGTAACCCGCGCCCCGCGCCCCCGTAGCCGCGGCGCGGGCGACGCGCGGGCAGCCAGCCGCCCCCTTGAGTGTCCGAGACACGCGGACAGAGCCGCGTGGCATCCGCGTGTCTTGGACGGTGAACGCCGGGCGCGCGGCAGCCGGAAGCCCCGGCCACCACGAGAGTGACCGGGGCTTGCGGAGCGGAACTCAGAAGTTGAAGTCCGCGATGTTCGAGGCGTCGAACACGAACGGGTCGCCGAGGAGGACCGTCGCGTCGTCACCCACGGTGAACTCTCCGAGCTTGCCGGCCTCGAACGTGTCGCCCTTGGCGCCGGTGATGTCACCCTGGATCAGCGCCTTGGTCGCGAACGCGGCGAGGTAGCCGAGGTCGGCCGGGTTCCACAGCGCGAACGAGGTGATGGTGCCGTCCTGGACGTACTCGCGCAGCTGGTTCGGCGTGCCGAGACCCGTCAGAGCGACCTTGCCCTTGAAGGCCGAGGTCGAGAGGTAGCGGCCGGCGGCGGCGATGCCGACCGTGGTGGGCGAGATGATGCCCTTCAGGTCGGGGTAGGTCTGCAGCAGGGCAGCGGTGCGGTCGAACGAGGTCTGGTCGTCGTCGTCGCCGTAGACGACGTCGACGAGCTGGATGTTCGGGTGGTTGGCCGCGAGGTCCTTCTTCATCAGCTCGATCCAGGCGTTCTGGTTCGTCGCGTTGGCGGCTGCCGAGAGGATCGCCACCTGACCGGCGTCGCCGATCTGCTTGGCGATCTGGTCGACCTGCACCTTGGCGATGCCCTCGGACGTCGCCTGGTTGATGAAGAGGTCACGGCACTTGGCGTCGGTGTCGGAGTCGAAGGTGACGACCTTCACGCCCGCGCTCCGGGCCTCGTCCAGGGCGTCGCAGATGGCAGAGGGGTCGTTCGCCGAGATGACGAGGCCACCCACGCCCTGCTGCGCGGCGGTCTGGATGTACTGCACCTGCGACGTCGGAGTCGCCTCGCTCGGGCCGACCTGCTCGTACGTGCCGCCGAACTCCTTGATGGCCTCTTCGCCGCCCTTGTTGGAGGTGTCGAAGTAGGGGTTGCCGAGGTTCTTGGGCAGGAACGTGATCGACAGGTTGCCGCCACCGCCGCCGCTGCCGCCCGAGGCGTCACCTCCTCCGCTGCCGCCGGAGCAGCCGGTGGCGACGAGCGTGACCGCCAGGGCGAGGGCGGCGGCAGCGGTGCCGACGCGGGTCTTACGGGTGAATGCGAACATCGTTGTTTCCTTCCGTGGTGCGGGTGGTTGGTGCGGGGTCAGACCGTCGACGCCGGAGCGAGCGGCCGAGAACCCTTCCTCTTGCCGATGGCGGCCGCACGACGGGTGTGCAGCCAGGCGAGGAGGCTGGCGGACACCACCGAGAGCACGAGGAGCAGCCCGGTGATGACGTTGATGATGTCGCTGGTGACCCCAGCGAGTCGGAGCGCGGATCCGAGGGTGCCGATGAGCAGCACGCCCGCGATGACGCCGTGGAGGGCGCCGCGGCCGCCGAAGATCGACACGCCGCCGAGGAGCACGGCCGCGATGACCTGCAGCTCCATACCCATGGCGTTCTCGCCGCGGGCGTTGCTGTACAGCAGGGTGAAGTACACCCCGGCGAATCCCGAGACGGTCCCGCTCAGGAGGAAGAGCGCGAATTTCGTGCGTGCGACGTCGATGCCCGAGAAGGCCGCGGTCTCCTTGTTGAGCCCGATCGCGTACAGCGAGCGACCGAACGGGGTCAGGTGCAGCAGGACCGCGAAGACGATCGCGAGGATGGCGAACGGGATCATGATGAGCGGCAGCGGCGTTCCCGGGATGTTCGCCTTCGCCAGGTCGGTCCACGTCTCGGGGAACTCCGTGACCGCCTCGGTGCCGAGCAGGCCCACCGCGATTCCGCGGAAGAGGGCGAGCGTACCGATCGTCACGGCGAGGGACGGGAGCCCGACGACCGTCACGAGGAAGCCGTTCAGGGCCCCCGCGACCAGACCGACCGCGATCGCGAGGAGCGCGGCGATCTCGAACGGCCACCCGTCGCGGGTGAGGACTCCGACCACGACGCTGGACAGACCGACCACGCTCGCCACGGAGAGGTCGATCTCCTCGGTGATGATGATGAGCGTCATCGGCAACGCGATGAGCAGGATCGGCGCGACGTCGCGCAGCAGGTAGGTGACGGTCAGCGGGCTGCTGAAGTTTCGCACGGTCGCGAGCGAGACCAGAACGACCAGCAGCAGGATGCCGATGATGGCGGCCTCGCGCGAGAGCAACGCGCGACGCCAGAACGGACGGGCGTGCGCACGGTACGTGCGTGCGCGGGTGTCGACGGTGGTGGAGGTCATCGACCCGTCTCCCTCTCTGCGGTGAGCTTGCGGGACTGTCGGACGGCGAGCACGCGGTCGAGCACGATCGCGCCGAGGATGAGTGCGCCGACGACGGCCCGCTGCCAGAAGTCGTCGATGCCGAGGATCGGCAGGGCGCGGTTGATGGTGAGCAGCAGGTAGGCGCCGATGGCCGCGCCCCACACCGAGCCGACGCCGCCCGAGATCGCGACGCCGCCGATGACGGCCGCACCGATCGCCTGCAGCTCCCAGCCGAAGCCGGCGTTGGAGGCGACGGTTCCATAGCGCGCGGCGTAGAGGACGCCAGCGAGGCCCGCGAGGGCGCCGCTGGTGACGAAGGCGCCGATGATGCGGCGGTTGACCTTCAGTCCGTAGAGATGCGCGGCGGCGGGGTCGGACCCGATGGCGTACAACTCGCGCCCGCTGCGCAGGTTCCGCAGGTACCAGGCGGCGGCGATGAGCACGACCACGGCGAGGATCGTCAGCAGTGGGATGCCGAGCACCTGGCCCGTGCCGAGGCCGCGGAAGTCGGCGGGCAGGTCGCTCGCGTTGACGCGGTTGCTTCCCGCCCACGCGACGTTGATCCCGCGGTAGATGTACATCGTGCCGAGCGTGATCACGAGCGCCGGCACCTTGGCGTAGGCGACGAGAGCGCCGTTGATGAAGCCCAGGATGCCGCCGAGAAGGATGCCGGCGACGAACACCCCGATCAGCGGCAGACCCGGGACGTCGATGAACAGCCGGCCCGTCAGGTAGGCGGTGAGCCCGACGACGGACCCGACCGAGAGGTCGACGTTGCGCGTGATGATCACGATCGCCTGACCCACGGCCACGAGCAGGAGCAGCGACGGGGTGAGCAGCAGGTCGCGGAAGCCGTCGGGCGAGAAGACAAATGTGGAGTTGTTCAGCGTCGCGATGACGATGATCAGGATGAGCGCGAGGACGATGCCGCTCTCGCGCGCCGTGGCGACGTGCGAGACGAGCTTCGCTGCGGGGCTGGTGCCCGGGCGGACGGGAGTGGCGGTGCTCATCGGAGGCCCTCCGCTTCGAGAGTCAGGGTGGCGACGGGGCGGGGCACGATCACAGGGATGCCTCCGCATCGGCGGTCGCGGCGAACATGATGGTTTCGGGGGTGGCCTCCGCGCGGGCGAATTCCCCGGTGAGGCGCCCCTCGCGCATGACCAGCACGCGGTCGGCCATGCCCAGGACCTCGGGCAGCTCGCTCGAGATCATGAGGATCGCCAGGCCCTGCTGGGCGAGCTCGGAGAGCAGGCGGTGCACCTCGCTCTTCGTGCCGACGTCGATTCCGCGGGTGGGCTCGTCGACGATCAGAACCTTGGGCTCGGTCGCCAGCCACTTGCCGATCACGACCTTTTGCTGGTTACCGCCGCTGAGGGTGCCGGTCGTGGCATCCAGGGCCGCCGTCTTCACCTCGAGACGGCTCGCCCATTCGCGGGCGGCCCGGTTCTCGTCGGCCGTGCGGAGCAGGCCCCAGCGCGACAGCTTCGTGCGGATTGCGAGGGTGATGTTGCGCGAGACGCCCTCGTCGAGGACGAGTCCCTGCTTGCGACGGTCCTCGGGCACGAGCGCGAGGCCCCGGGCGGTCGCCTGCCGGACGCTGCCCTTGGGCAGCACCGCCCCGTTCACGCGCACCGTACCCGATTCGTACGCGTCGACGCCGAAGATCGCGCGGGCGACTTCGCTGCGTCCAGCGCCCACGAGGCCGGCCAGACCCACGATCTCGCCCGCACGCAGAGAGAACGACACGTCTCGGAACACTCCCGCGCGGGTCAGCCCTTCGACCTCGAGCACGACCTCGCCCGGGGTGGAGGGGAGCTTGGGGAAGAGCTCGGTGACGTCTCGGCCGACCATCTGTCGCACGAGGTCGTCCACGCTGGTGTCGGCGAGCGGCGTGGTGTGGACGTAGGCGCCGTCGCGCATCACGGTCACCGTGTCGCACAGGGCGAACACCTCGTCGAAGCGGTGCGAGATGAACAGCAGCGCGCGTCCCTCGTCGCGCAGGCTCCGCGCGACGGCGAAGAGACGCTCGACCTCGACGCCGCTGAGCGCGGCGGTCGGCTCGTCCATGATCAGCACCCGCGCGTCGAGCGAGATGGCCTTGGCGATCTCGATGATCTGCTGGTCGGCGATGGAGAGACCCTCGGTCACGCGGTCGGGGTCGAGCGCGACGCCCAAGCGCTGGAATATCTGCGTCGCCTCCGCGCGCATCGCGGCGCGGTCGATGCGCCCGAGACGCCCCGTGGGCTGACGGCCCATGAAGATGTTCTCGGTGACCGAGAGGTCGGGGAAGAGCGTCGGCTCCTGGTAGATCACGGCGATGCCCGCGGCCTTCGACTGGGCCGTGCTGACGAAGTCGACGCTCTCGCCGTCGAGCAGGAAGTCGCCGTCGTCGCGGCGGTACAGCCCCGCGATGATCTTCACGAGCGTCGACTTGCCGGCGCCGTTCTCGCCGATCAGCGCGTGGATCGAGCCCCGGTCGAGCACCAGGCTCCCCGATCGCAGAGCGACGACGGGGCCGAAGGACTTCATCACGCGGCGCAGCTCCAGGGCGTGGGCCTGCGGACCTGGAGTCGCGTTCGTCGCGTCAACCATGCGGCCTCCTCATCGAGGGTAGATTCGAATTCCCAGAATCTGAATCGTTTCAGATGGGATGCCAGTCACTGTAGGGTGACCTCGACGACGTGGTCAAGTCAGGATCGCGTCGAGACCCGATCGTGACGAGAGGAGCCCGCGTGACGGTGAGCATCCGCGATGTCGCGACCCTCGCGGGCGTGTCCGTCGGCACCGTCTCCAACGTGCTCAATCGGCCCGACACGGTCTCCTCCGCCTCGGCGCAACGGGTCCAGAACGCGATCGAGGAACTCGGATACGTCCGCAATGACGCCGCCCGTCAACTGCGCGCCGGCGTCAGCACGACCGTCGGCTTCGTGGCACTCGACGGCCGCAATCCCTTCTTCGCCGACGTCGTCGGCGGCGCTGAGAACGAGGCGACCACGCGCGGCCTCGCCCTGCTCCACGGCAACAGCGACGAGGATGCCGCCCGCGAGACGCTGTACATCGACCTCTTCGAGCAGCAGATGGTGCGGGGCCTGCTCATCGCCCCGTTCGGTGACGTCACGACCCGGCTCACGCGGCTGCGCGCCCGCGGCATCCCCTCCGTGCTGATCGATCGATTCTCGGGGGACGGGCTGTTCTCGTCCGTCTCGGTCGACAGCGTGGCCGGCGGCCGCCTCGCGGCCGAGCACCTGCTCGAGCGCGGGCGCCGCCGCATCGCGTTCGTCGGGGGGCCCTTCGACATCCGGCAGGTCACCGACCGCCTGGCGGGCGCGCGCAGCGCCGTGGAGAACAGCGGTCTCGACGCCGTACTCGAAGTCGTCCCCACCCACGCTCTCACGGTGGAGGAGGGCGTCGAAGCTGGCCGCCGCCTCCTGACGCGCGACCGCACCGACCGCCCCGACGCCGTGTTCGCCGCCAATGACCTGCTGGCGCTGGGGCTGCTGCAGGGTCTCGTCGTCGACGGCCGCATGCTCGTCCCGGACGAGATCGCCGTCGTCGGTTTCGACGACATTCCGTTCGCCGCGGCGGCGGCCGTGCCCCTCACCTCGGTGCGTCAACCGAGCGCACTCATCGGGGGCACCGCCATGCGGATCCTGCTCGACGAGGCCGACGACCCCGACCGCGCGACGCGCCAGACGGTGTTCGCACCCGAACTGGTGGCCCGGGGCTCGACCGGCTGGCGGTAGCGAACCGCCACCCTGGCGGCGTGACTCGCCGAGGATGTCTCGCCGTTCGCCGCTCGACGGGAACATTCGCCCGAAGCCACCAGGAGGAGCGACACGCGCTCACCCGAAGTCGACACCCCGCGTGAGCGTCACGTCTCGCGCGTGATCGTCACCTTCACCTTGAGCTGGCTCTTGCCCGGACCCGCGTACACACCGCGCAGCGGCGGCACGTCGTTGTAGTCGCGTCCCCGGCCGACGAGCACGTGACGGTCGCCGATCTCGATGTTGTTCGTCGGATCGAAGCCCTGCCAGTCCCCCGCGAACCACTCCACCCACGCGTGCGACTCGCCCGTGACGGCCTCACCCACCTCGGCGGAGGGCTTGGGGTGGAGGTAACCCGACACGTAGCGGGCGGGGATGCCGACCTCGCGCAGCGCGCCGAGGGTGATGTGCGCGATGTCCTGGCACACGCCCTTGCGGGCCTCCCACGCGTCTACCGCGGTGGAGTGCACGCCCGTGACGCCCTGCATGTACTCGATGGCATTGCCGACGGCCTCGGCGATGGCGTGCGCCGCCGGTCCGGGCCGGTCGTGGTCCGCCGCGATCTCGCGCGCGAGCGCGACCACCTCGGGGTGGGGCGTCGTGCGTCGCGTCTGCGTCAACTGCTCGACCGTGGTGATCGACCGGGACGCCTCCGCACGCAGCTCGTCCCACGTGATGTCGGCGTGCTCGATCGGACGCGGGCGCACCTCCACGAGCGAGCGCGCCGTGATGGTGAGCGCCGCGTGGGGCGAAAGCACGTCGAAGGCGGCGACCCGGGTGCCGAAGTAGTCGACGTACTGGTTGACCGAGGTGGAGGGCTCGATGTCGAGCGACGAACTCAGCACGAACTGGCTGTCGGTCGACCCGGGCAGCATCCGGGCCTCGTTGTACGAGGCGACGACGTCGCCCGGATACGCGAACCCGGTCTGGTGCTCGATGCGCAGGCGCTTCACGAGATCTCTCCGATCCACGCGGGCTCGGCCTGCGTCGGGAAGAACCGCGACCGGATGGCCTCGGATGCCTCACGGGTCACCGTCTGCACGCGCTGCATGTGCTCGGGCAGCTCGGCGAGGATGTCGCTGATGGGGCGGTACTCCAGGTCGTTGCGGATCTGCCCGAGGGCCCGCAGCACCGTGTTGGAGTGGCCGACGCGGTCGGCACGGGGATCGATGGCGCTCATGCAGTCCTCGGCGCGCTGGATGGAGTAGATGATCGACCGCGGGAACAGGCGGTCCAGCAGCAGGAACTCGGCCGCATTGCGGGCGCTCGGCATCCCGCGATACGTCCGGAGGTACGCCTCGTACGCGCCGCACGAGCGGAGAATCGTCGTCCACGACGGACCGGACACCTCGGTGAGCGACCGGGTCGCGAGCAGACGCGCCGTCATGTCGGTGCGCTCGATGCTGCGACCCAGGGTGAAGAACTGCCAGGCCTCGTCGCGGTTCGTCGAGGAGTCGACGATGCCGATCGCCAGCGCGGCGCGCTCGCGCACCCACTGGAAGAACTCGTGCACCTTCTCGGTCTGCAGACGCCGCGGCATCCGCGAGTTCGTCGTGTTGAGGGTCTCCCACAGTTCGGTCGAGACGATCTCGCGCGCACGGCGGGCGTTCTCGCGTGCCGCGGTGAGCGAGTAGGCGATGCTCGACGGGTTCATGCGGTCGACCGCGAGGCGGGCGAGGACGTCGTCGCGGCGCACGGTGTCGACGTTCTCGGGGAACGCCGAGCCCATGACGCTCAGCAGCGACCGGCACGCCGTGTCCTCGTCGATCCACGGGTCTTCCAGGAGGAGCTGCAGGTGGACGTCGAGGATGCGCGCGGTGCCGTCGGACCGCTCGATGTAACGGCCGATCCAGAACAGCGACTCGGCGATGCGACTCAGCACGAGGGCACCTCCCCATCGCTCTGCTGCTGTTGCTGCTCCGCCTGCGGGCCGTGCTGCACGCTCGCGTCGGCCTGCTGCTGCTGCTCCTGCTGGTCGCGGTCGGCGCGGTGGTCGCGCGGGGCCGTGGCGGGGACGGGCTGATCGTCGTAGATGATCGGGATCGCCTCGGTCACCGCCGCCTGGTCGGCCACGAGACCCGAAACGCCGTTCCCCTGGCCGTACTCCACGTGCGACGGGGCGGAGCCGCCGACGACCCACGTGTCCTTCGAGCCGCCGCCCTGGCTGGAATTCACTACGAGCTGCCCCTCCGGCAGAGCCACGCGGGTGAGGCCGCCGGGCAGCACCCAGATGTCGTCGCCGTCGTTCACGGCGAACGGCCGCAGGTCGGCGTGGCGGGGGCGCATACCGTCCTCGACCAGGGTGGGGATCGTCGAGAGCATCACGACCGGCTGCGCGATCCACCCGCGCGGGTCGGCGAGCAGCCGCTTGCGGAGCTTCTCGAGTTCGGCGGGCGAGGCATCCGGACCGACGACGAGACCCTTGCCGCCGGAGCCGTCGACGGGCTTCACGACGAGTTCGGGCAGACGGTCGAGCACCTCTTCGAGCGCGCCCGGGTCCTCGAGCCGCCACGTGTCGACGTTCTTCAGGATCGGCTCCTCGGCGAGGTAGTACCGGATGAGGTCGGGCACGTACGTGTAGAGCAGCTTGTCGTCGGCGACGCCGTTGCCCACGGCGTTGGCGATCGTGACGTTCCCGAGCCGCGCGGCAAGCATGAGGCCGGGTGCGCCGAGCATGGAGTCGGCGCGGAACTGCATCGGGTCGAGGAAGTCGTCGTCGACGCGACGGTAGATGACGTCGACGCGCTGCGGACCACGGGTCGTGCGCATGAACACCTTGCCGCCGACGCACAGCAGGTCGCGGCCCTCGACCAGCTCGACACCCATCAGACGCGCGAGCAGCGTGTGCTCGTAGTACGCCGAGTTGTAGACGCCCGGAGTGAGCACCACGATGTTCGGGTCGTCGATCCCGGGCGGGGCGGACGCGCGGAGAGCGGCGAGCAGCTTGTTGGGGTAGTCGCCGACCGGGCGCACCCGCATCGAGACGAACAGTTCGGGCAGGGTCTGCGCCATGACCCGTCGGTTGGAGATGACGTACGACACTCCGGAGGGCACGCGCACGTTGTCCTCGAGGACCCGCATCTCGCCGTGCTCGTCGCGGATCAGGTCGATGCCCGACACCTGGATGCGCACGCCGTTGGCACTGCGGATGCCGGCGGCCTGGCGATAGAAGTACTGCGACGACGCGATGAGTCCCGCCGGGAGCACGCCGTCGCGCACGCAGTGCTGGTTGCCGTAGGCGTCGTCGAGGAACGCCTCGAGCGCCCGCACCCGCTGCTTCACGCCCGCTTCGATGCGCGACCATTCGTCGTAGGCGATGACCCGGGGGACGGCATCCAGGGGGAACGGACGCTCCTCCCCGGCGAAGTCGAACGTCACGCCCTGGGCGAGGTAGGAACTCGCGAGCGAGTCGGTGCGCCCGCGAAGCTCCTCCTGCGTCATCTGCGCCAACGCCTGGTACAGCTCCCGATACGCCTCGCGCGAGGGCGCCGCGTCACCGGGGGTGGCCGGGACACCGAACATCTCGTCGAACGCCGGGATGCCGGATACGGTCTTGCGCGGCGCCAACGTGGAGCCGTAACCGTCGAACAGGTCACCCATGCCCTGAGCCTACCCACGCCCGTGTTGCGGAGGTGTTTCCCCCGCGCGCAGAGCGGCGTGGCTAGGCTGGCCCGACATCCGCCGCCTCGACCGAAGGTGCCTCCATGCGCGCGCTCGTCACCAGTTCCCGCAACACCTTCGCTCTCGATCTGGTGCGAAAGCTCGGCAGCGTCGGGCACACCGTTTTCGCGAGCGACACGTACGACGGCGCCGTCGGCAACCACTCGCGCTTCCTCGCCGGGCACCTCGTCACACCGTCTCCCCGGTTCGAGACGGATGCCTTCATCGAGACGGTCGGCGCGTACGTGCGCGCGCACGACATCGACGTGATCATCCCCACGTTCGAGGAGGTCTTCTACCTCGCCGCCCGCGTCGCCGACCTCCCCGAGGGCGTCGAGCTGTACGCCGGCAGCTTCCCCGACCTCGCGCGCCTCCACGACAAGGCGAGCTTCCAGCGGTTGGCTCAGGATGCCGGAGTGCCGATCCCCGAGACGGTCGTGGTCACCTCCCCCGAGGAGTTGCGCACCGCGATCGAAGCGTTCCCCCGGTACTTCGCCCGCGCGGCGTTCTCGCGCGGCGGCGTGGGGCTGCTCACCAACACGGGCCCCCTCGCGGGCAAGGTGCCGATCGAGGACTGCGTTCCGACCCCGGACCAGCCCTGGCTCGTGCAGCCCTTCGTGGACGGCCCGATGGTCTGCACCTACAGCGTCGTCGTGGACGGGCGCGTCACCGCGCACACCACGTACAAGGCGGGCGAGCAGTGGGCGCACAGCACCGCGATCGCCTTCGTCGCCGTCGACAGCACCGACACCCTCCGCTTCACGCAGCAGATCATCGACACGCTCGACCCGACGTTCACGGGGCAGATCTCGTTCGATTTCGTCGACCACGGCACCGACGGGACGCCCGACTACAAGATCATCGAGTGCAACCCGCGGCCCACCAACGGCGTGATCCTCCTCGAGGCCGAGGACGTCTCGCGCGCGATCGAGGGGACGGTCGAGCACACGATTGTCGCCGTCCCGGGGACTCAGCGCCAGATCACCCTCGCCGTCCTCGCCGACGCGTTCACCGAACCGCTGCAGCATCTGCCGAAGACGCTCCACGACCTCGTGCACGTGCGCGACGTGGGAGCGGGGTGGTGGGACGACGCCGCGATGCTGTGGAGCCCCGCGACCATCGTCCACGGCGCCAAGATCTCCCACGGCGAGCGCAAGGAGGTGCTGGCCGCCCTCGGTGACGACATCGTCTGGAACGGCGAGCCGATCCAGGGCATGTCCCCCGCCGACGCCGCGGCTCTGGAGGCCGTGCACGCCGGCCGCGTCTAGGTGCGTGAGGGGTCAAGATTTGTCGCCTGGCGGAGCCAGAAGCGACAGATCTTGACCCCTCACGCGATGAGAATCAGGGCCGCAGCACGACCTTGATGCAGCCGTCCTCCTTCTTCTGGAACGTCTTGTAGAGGGCGGGCGCGTCCGCCAGCGGCGCGTGGTGCGTGACCAGGTCCATGACGCCGAGCGGGTCGGCGGGGTCCTCGACCAGCGGCAGGAGGTCGTCGATCCAGCGCTTGACGTTGCACTGCCCCATCCGCAGGTTCAGCTGCCGGTCGAACATCGTCTTCATCGGCAGGATGTCGGCTTCGCCGGCGTACACGCCGCTGAGCGACACGGTCCCTCCGCGGCGGACGACGTCGATCGAGGCGTGCATCGCGGCGAGGCGGTCGAGGCCGGCCGTGTCCATGAGCTTCTGCGCGAGGGCATCCGGGAGGAGGCCGATGGCATCCTGCGCGAACTTGATCCCGCCGTTGCCGTGCGCCTCCATGCCGACCGCGTCGACCACGCCGTCGGCCCCGCGACCCTCGGTGAGGTCGCGCAGCTCGTCGATGACCGTGTCGGTGAGGTCGAAGGTCTCGACGCCATGGCGCTCGGCCATCGCGCGCCGCTCGGCCACGGGCTCCACGGCCAGCACGCGGTACCCCAGGTGCACGCCGATGCGCGACACGAACTGTCCGACCGGGCCCAGGCCCATGACCGCGAGCGTGCCGCCGTCCGGAACGTTCGCGTACTGCACGCCCTGCCACGCCGTCGGCACGATGTCGCTGAGGAAGAGGTAGCGGTCGTCGGGCAGGTCGGTGCCGACCTTGATGTGGTTGTAGTCCGCGAGCGGCACCCGCAGGTACTCCGCCTGGCCGCCCGGGACCTGGCCGTACAGCTTCGTGTAGCCGAACAGCGCCGCACCACTGCCGTACTCGCGCACCTGCGTGGTCTCGCACTGCGACTGGAGCCCCCGGCGGCACATGAAGCAGTGCCCGCACGAGATGTTGAACGGCACGACGACACGGTCGCCCACGGCGAGGTTCGTGACGCCCGAACCGACCTCGACGACCACGCCCATCGGCTCGTGGCCGAGGACGTCACCGGGGTCGATGAACGGGCCGAAGATCTCGTAGAGGTGGAGGTCGGAGCCGCAGATCGCCGTGGAGGTGATCTTCACGATCGCGTCGGTCGGTTCGAGGATCCGCGGGTCGGGGACCTCCTCAACGCTCACGTCGCGCTTGCCCTGCCAGGTCAGTGCCTTCATGGTGGTGCCTCTCGTCGGGGGGAACGAGCGGCCAGTGTCATCCGCACGCCTGGATTCCCCGACCCCATTGACGAGCCCACCCCCGAGAGGCAGGGGCGGAACGGATGCCAGGGCTCAGCGCCGCGGACGCACCGCGGTGTCGGCGTGCGCCAGGGTCTGCAACAGGTGCGGGAAGCGCGCCGAGACGCCCGTGCGGCGCAGGCGGTCCAGCGCCGGTTCCTCGGCGGGAAGGCGGTGGTGCTCGCCGCGGACGAGCCGTCGCGTGGCGTTGAGCAGGGCCATCGGGTGGGTGTCCAGAGCGCTGTGGCCGTTGTGGAGCCGGACGAGGGTGGCATCCGGGGCCGTCCGGGCGACCCGCTCGGCGATCTCGGGCGGCGTCCGCAGGTCGCGGTCGCCGGAGAGGAGGACCATCGGCCACGGGAATTCCGCGACGGCGGCGGTCAGGTCGTACGGCTCGCCCTCGAACGCCGGATACCGTTCGGCGAGCGGGGCGTAGGTCAGCGCCGGGTCGAGCGGAAGCCCGTCGGGCGCGGCGCCGTAGTGCAGCTCGCGGAACGCGATCGTGCCCACGACGTCGAACTCGTAGATGCCCGGGATCCGGGCGATCGAGGCGTCGCGGGAGGCGTACGCGGCGAGCGCGTGCCACGCGAGACCGGGACGGTGCCGGACGAGCGGACGCAGGAGGTCGGGGCCCGCGAGCTCGTAGGCCGCCCGGACGACGTCGAGCACCACGCGTTCGTCGATCCCGTCGGACACGAGGCGGCGCACGCCGCGGGACAGGTCGTCGTCGGCATCCCAGAAGAGGGTCCGCAGGCGTTCGCGCTCCAGCGCCAGATCCTCGGTGGATTGCAGGGCCGAGTCGAGAAGCATCCCCGCCACGCGGTCCGGATGCCGGGCCCCGAAGCTCGAGGAGAGGTAGCTGCCGTAG
Source organism: Microbacterium sp. IEGM 1404 (assembly GCF_030056775.1). Taxonomy (NCBI): domain Bacteria; kingdom Bacillati; phylum Actinomycetota; class Actinomycetes; order Micrococcales; family Microbacteriaceae; genus Microbacterium; species Microbacterium sp. IEGM 1404. The sequence goes on from NZ_JASHKP010000002.1 coordinate 695,996, forward strand.
GACGACCCGATCAGGTACGCCCGGTCGACCCCCTCGGCGTCGAGCACGGCGGCCAGGTCGTCGAGGACCGCGGTGAGGCGCATCGCATCGGAAGGGAGCACGCGTCCGGCGAGGTCGTGCCGCGAACGGCCGACGCCGCGGTGCTCGACCATCAGGACGTCGAGGCCGCCCTCGGCGGCTCGGCGGCGCAGCCCCCGGTACGGCAGGAGGGATGCCAGCCCCGGGCCGCCCGGGATGATCAGGGCCGGGGTGGCGGTGCGAGGACCGGTGCGCACGTAGCTCAGCTCGAACGGGGGCGCCCCCTCGGCGGCCGGGCGCCGCAGCTCCCTGACGTTCTCACCCATCCCTGCACCGTACCCCCGCACTCCACGCGCGAGTCGCCAAGATCTGTCGCCTCACAGCGGGTCCAGGCGACATTATTTGGCGACTCACGCGGGTCACCGCCCTCAGGCGGGGACGGACGGGCCCAGCACCGCCAGCAGGCGCAGCTTCTCGGCGCTCTCGCTGCCGGGGACCGCCGTGTAGACGAGGAGCGAGTGCGAGGTCTCGGGATCGATGAGGGACTGGCAGTGCAGCTCGAGCAACCCCACCGCGGGATGGACGAACCGTTTCGTCGCGCTCGGCCGCAGCCCCACCTCGTGCGCCGCCCACAGGGTCCGGAACTCCGGGCTCCGCGCCAGCAGGTCGTCGGCGAGCGCCGCCGCGCGCGAGCCGGGTCCGCGGCGGCCCGCGAGTTCGCGCAGGCCCGCGGCGAAGAGCCGACTGAGGAACCCATGCTCCTCGGGCGCGTAGAGCGCCCGCGCGCCGGGGTCGCTGAACCACCGATAGCCGAGGCTCCGCTCCGGCCCCGACCGCAGCGACGCATCGCCGGTGAGCGCGGCACCCAGCGGCGACTGCCGCAGCGTCTCCCCCAGTTCGGTCACGATCTCGGCGGGGGTGTCGTCGAGGCGGTCGAGGATGCGGAGGAGTCCCGGGCTGACGTGCTCGCCCGCGGCGGAGCGTTCGTCGGGCACGTGACCGGCGAGCCGGAACAGGTGGTCGCGCTCGGCGCGGGTGAGGTGGAAGCCCTGCGCGATGGCCGCGAGCATCTGCGGCGACGGCTGCGGTCCGCGCTCCCGCTCCAGCCGCGCGTAGTAGTCGGTCGACATGTGGGCGAGCGCGGCGGCCTCCTCGCGCCGGAGCCCGGGCGTCCGGCGGCGCGCGCCCCGTGGCATCCCGACGTCCTCGGGTTGGAGCGCCTCGCGACGGGTGCGGAGGAAGTCCGCGAGGGCCGTTCGGTCGATCATGGTCCCTGTCTACCCGCCGGACGGTGGCGGATCCAGGACGCGGCGATCCCCCTCTCGCGAGACGCGGTCCGCTCAGCCGGGGATCGACGGGTCCTGGTTCGGATCCGTCTCCCGGCGCACGCTGGGACCCACCCCGACCGAGGAGACACCATGACCGACACCGACATCCCCCTCCCCTCCCTCGCCGGCCGACGCGCCGTGCTGACCGGCGGCAGCGACGGCATGGGCCTCGTGATCGCCGAGCGTCTGGCCGCGGCGGGCGCCGAGGTCGTCCTCCCCGTCCGCAACCGGGCGAAGGGCGACCGCGCCGCCCGGACGATCCGTGAGCGGGTCCCCGGTGCCCGCCTCGAGCTGCACGATCTCGACCTGTCGTCGCTGACGAGCGTCGCGGACTTCGCCGGGGTCCTCCGCGCCGACGGACGACCGGTGCACCTGCTCGTCAACAACGCCGGGGTCATGACACCGCCCGAGCGGCAGACCACCGCCGACGGGTTCGAGCTGCAGTTCGCCACGAATCACCTCGGTCATGTGGCGCTCGTCGGTGGCATCCTTCCCCTGCTCACCGCGGGGAGCGCGCGGGTCGTGACGCAGCTCAGCATCGCCGCGCGCAGCGGACGCATCGCCTGGGACGACCTCCCGGCCGAGCGCGGGTACGACGGCCAGCGCGTGTACTCGGCGTCGAAGATCGCGCTGGGGTTGTTCGCGCGCGAACTCGACCGGCGCAGCGCCGAGGGCGGCTGGGGCCTCCGCAGCGTCGTCTCCCACCCCGGTGTCGCGCCGTCGAACCTCCTCGCCGCGCGTCCGGAGATCGGCCGCACCACCGACGTCCCCGCGGTGCGCGCCATCCGCTGGATGTCGCGTCACGGCATCCTGCTCGGCACCGTTCGCTCCGCCGCGCAGCCGGCGCTCCTCGCGGCGACGACGACCGACCCGCGCAGCGACGTGCTCTATGGCCCGCGCGGCCCGATGAACCTCGGCGGCGCCCCGACGACCCACGCGCTCTACCGCCCGCTCCGCGACCTCGACGAGGCCCGCCGCGTGTGGGACGAGTCGCAGCGCCTGGTCGGTGTGACGCTGGGCTGAGCCTCCGGCGCGTGAGGGGTCAAGAATCGTCGCCTGCGCGCGGGTCGAGGCAACAGTTCTCGACCCCTCGCGCGTTCCGGTTGGCTGTGAGTTCGGGATGCCACGGCCCCCGGGCCTCGCGACCTCCTTATGCTCCGAACGTGGCCTCTGCTCCCCGCACTCTCGACCTGCTCGCGGCCGGCGCCGGCGTGGCGGCCGCCGTCCTCGGCGCCGGACTCGGCGAGCTGACCGCGGCCGTCGTCGCCCCGTCGGCGAGCCCGTTCGCCGTCATCGGCGGCGGGATGATCGACATCGCACCGCCGTGGGGGAAAGACCTCGCGATCAGCCTGTTCGGCACCAACGACAAGGCCGCCCTGCTGGTCGGCATCGCGATCCTCCTCCTGGCGGTCGCCGGCGCCGCCGGGGTGCTCGAGCGTCGTCGTCCGCCGTGGGGGCGCATGATCCTGGCCGGGCTCGGCGTGGTCGGCGCGGTCGTGTCGATGACGCGGGCCGACGCCGACGTGCTGTCGCCCCTCCCCTCGTTCGTCGCGGGCGCGGTCGCCGTGATCGTGGGGGCGCTGCTGATCGCGCGCCTCCGCCGCCCGGCGGACGCCGCCGGAGACGCTGCCGGAACCGCCGCCGCCCCCGAGACCCCCGGGCCGACGCGGCGCAACGTCCTCGTCCTCTCCGGCCTCGCGGTCGTCGCGGGGGCTCTCGCCGCGGTGGGGTCCGCCGCCGTCCGCGGAGGCGCACAGGCCGCGACCGTGGTGCGCTCCGCCCTCCGCCTGCCGACCCCCGCGACCACCACGCCGGTCCCGGCGACGGCGGAGCTGGGCATCGACGGTCTCACCCCCGTCATCACGCCGTCGGCGGACTTCTACCGCATCGACACCGCGCTGGTGGTACCGCAGGTCGACCTGTCGTCGTGGTCGCTCCGCATCCACGGCCTGGTCGAGGAAGAGGTCGTGGTGACGTGGGACGACCTCGTCGCCCTCCCCCAGCGCGAGACCGTCGCGACCCTCGTGTGCGTGTCGAACGAGGTCGGCGGCGACCTGATCGGAACCGCGCGCTGGCTGGGCGTCCCGATCCGCGACCTGCTCGCCCGGGCGAAACCGACGGCGGATGCCGACATGGTGCTGTCGCACTCGATCGACGGGTTCACCGCCTCGACGCCGCTGGAGGCGCTGACCGACGAACGCGACGCGCTCCTCGCGATCGGCATGAACGGCGAGCCGCTCCCGATCGAGCACGGCTTCCCCGTCCGGATGGTCGTCCCCGGCCTCTACGGCTACGTCTCGGCCACCAAGTGGGTCACCGAACTCGAGGTGACGCAGTACGCCGTGGCCGAGGGGTACTGGACCTCGCGCGGCTGGTCGGCCCGCGGCCCGGTGAAACCGGCATCCCGGATCGACGTTCCGCGCGCCGGCGCGCGTGTCGCCGCGGGCTCGACGGTCATCGCCGGAGTCGCGTGGCACAACCACGTCGGCGTCGCGGGCGTCGAGGTGCAGATCGACGACGGGGCGTGGATCCCCGCGAAGCTGGCGACGGCGATCTCGGCCGACACGTGGGTGCAGTGGAGCGTGCCGTGGGATGCCACGTCGGGAACGCACACGATCCGCTGCCGCGCGACGTCCGCCACCGGCGAGACCCAGACGGAGCAGCGCGCCGCCCCCGCCCCCGACGGCGCGACCGGCTGGGACGAGCTGACGCTCACCGTGGCGTGAGTCGCCAAGATTTGTCGCCGCCGGTCTGGCCGAGGCGACAAATCCTGGCGACTCGCGCCGGGGTCAGGACAGGACGTGCCGAAGCTGCTCGATCGCCCAGTCGATCTCGGTCGCCCGGATCGTCAGGGGCGGCGCGATGCGGATTGTCTGTCCGTGGGTGTCCTTCACCAGCACGCCGCGGGCGAGGAGCTTCTCGGCGATCTCGCGACCGCGGCCCGCGGCCGGGTCGATGTCGACGCCCGCCCACAGCCCGGCGACGCGCACCGCAGTCACGCCGTGGCCGACGAGCGATTCGAGCCCCTGGGCGAGGTGCTCGCCGAGCGCCTTCGCGCGGGTCTGGAACTCCCCGGATGCCAGCATCTCGACGACGCGGAGGCCGACGGCGGCCGCCAGCGGGTTGCCGCCGAACGTCGAGCCGTGCTCACCGGGGCGGATGACGCCGAGGACGTCCTCGTTCGCGACGACCGCCGACAGCGGCAGGATGCCACCGCCCAGCGCCTTGCCGAGGAGGTAGACGTCGGGCACGACGCCCTCGCGGTCGCACGCGAACGTCTCGCCTACGCGGCCGAGGCCCGACTGGATCTCGTCGGCGATGAACAGAACGTTGTTCTCGGTGCAGATCTCGCGCACCCGGCGGAGGAAGCCGTCCGGCGGGATCACGACACCGGCCTCGCCCTGGATCGGCTCCAGCAGCACCGCGGCGGTGTTCTCGTCGATCGCCGCGGCGATGGCATCCGCGTCGCCGTAGGGGACGTGCACGAAACCGGGCGCGTACGGACCGAAGTCGTCGTGCGCGGTCGGGTCGTCGCTGAAACCGACGATGGTCGTCGTGCGGCCGTGGAAATTGCCGTTCGCGACGACGATGGTCGCGGCATCCGGGGCGACGCCCTTTGTCCGGTAACCCCAGGCGCGGGCGACCTTGATGCCGGTCTCCACCGCCTCGGCGCCCGTGTTCATCGGCAGGACGAGGTCTTTGCCGCACAGCTGCGCGAGGGCGGTGGCGAACGGACCGAGCCGGTCGTTGTGGAACGCACGACTCGTGAGCGTGAGGCGTTCGAGCTGCTCGCGGGCGGCGGCGAGGATCGCCGGGTGCCCGTGACCGAAGTTCAGCGCCGAGTACGCCGACAGCAGGTCGAGGTAACGCTTGCCCTCGACGTCGGTGACCCACACGCCCTCGGCGCGCGCGGCGACGACCGGCAGCGGGTGGTAGTTGTGCGCGACGTGCGCGCTCTCGGCGGCGATGAGCTGCGCGCCGAGGTCGTCGACGGTGGTGCTCATCGGGTGCCCCCGCGCAGCTCGAGCGTGCAGCACTTGATCCCGCCACCGCCGAGCAGCAGCTCGGACAGGTCGACGAGGACGGGCGTGTACCCGCGCTCGCGCAGCTGCGCCTCGAAGCCCTTCGCGCGGGGAGAGATGATGACGTTCTTGCCGTCGCTGGCGGAGTTCAGGCCGAACACGGCGCCGTCGGCATCCGAGACCCGGATGGCATCGGGGTAGCGCTCGCGGAGGATCGCCTGGCTGCGCTCGTCGAACGCGTTCGGCAGGTACGCGATGTTCGCCTTCTCGACGCCGCCGGGGCCCTCGACGGGGTCGAGAACTGCGATCGCGGTGTCGAGGTGGTAGAACCGCGGGTCGGTGAGCGTCAGCGACACGACCTCGCGGGAGAAGACCTCGCCGACCTCGCGGTGGCTGTCGCCGGTGGAGCGGAAGCCGGTGCCGGCGAGGATCGTGTTCCCGACGAGCAGGAAGTCGCCCTCGCCCTCGTTCACCTCGACCGGCTCGGCGACCTCGAAGCCGGACGCTGCGAACCAGTCGATGAACGCGGGGGCCTCGTCGGCGCGCTCGCGGAAGCGGAACTTCGGGCCGTACGCGACGCCGTCGATGACGAAGCCGCCGTTGGCCGTGTAGACCATGTCGGGCAGACCCTCGACGGGATCGATGAGCTCGATCTCGTGGCCGAGCGCGGTGTAGGTGTCGTACAGCGACTGCCACTGCTGCAGGGCGAGGTTCGTGTCGGTGGGGCGCGAAGGCTCCATCCACGGGTTGATGCTGTAGCTCACCGTGAAGTGCTCGGGCCGGCACATGAGGTATCGACGGTGCTGCTGGACACGGCCGTTCGTCTCGGACTCGACGGCGGCAGCGGCGGGGGTAGCGGACATCTCTGCTCCTTGGGAGGAAAGGTGCGGCGGAACGCTGTCCTGGGGCCCGGTGGCCCTTCGACCCGGCGGCGCCTGTCGCGCCGTGCGGGGAAAGGTCGGTCCGGGCACGCCGTGGCCATTGTCTCACGCCGGCGCGCGGGGGCGCGAGCGGCGCGGGCGGAGCGGCGTTTTGGCTTGGCCGCCGCGGTGCGAGCTCAGCGATCCGCGCCAGGTCAGCGGCATCCGGCCCCAGCCGACCGAGGTTGCGCGGATCGCTCAGCGTACGGGGATGGATGCCGAGAGCCTCAGGCTGCGCGGAACTCCGCCAGCGCCTGGCGCAACCGACGAAGGCGGCGAGCGCGCACGATCTCGGGCAGGACGACCACCACCACCAGGTCGCACACGGCGTGCGCGACGATGGCCGAGATCAGACCGCCCTCGGCGATGACGAGGACCATCATCGTGAGCCCGAAGAGTGCCAGCATCGGGAGGCTGCGGAACGTCCGATCAGCGTGCGCGACGGCGAAGAGCACCAGCGGCACACCCCAGGCGACGAGCGGGGAGTGCGTGAGGAGCATCAACAACGCGGGGCCCGACCACCGGTAGACGAGCTCGCTCGAGACCGCGATGAGCGGCGCGCCCCAGAGCCCGAAGATCAGTCGTTCGGCGCGACCCGTCGCGGGCCAGACGTGGTCGACGCGCATCCACGGAGACCGCGCGCTCCACGGCCGGAACCTCGCGAGACCCCACCCGACACCGACGACGAGCCCGAGCGGAATCAGGATGCCGAGACCCAGCGCGGGGAGGGGGACGACCGCCCGGGTGGTGGCGATGAGCTCGGCGAACGCATCCGTCGTCTGCGGGCGGGCGATCGCCACCGGGAGCAGGGCGATGCCCAGGGCGCACGGGGGCCAGTTGATCTGCTGCCAGAGTCGCTGTCGGCGCACGTCCCCCAGGTTGGGCCGCAGCCATCTCGTGACGAGAGCGAGAGCGGGCAGCATCAGCAGAGCGATCACGACCTCGCCGGTGGGTGCCGTCACGGGCGCACCTCCGCGGCATCCGGACGCGGACCCTCCGGCACGACCAAGCGCTTCAGCAGCTCGCCGATCTGCCGCGACCGCTCGTCGAGCTTGGATTCCGCGTCGGCGACGAGGGTCTCCCGGTGGGTGGCGGAGTACACCGTCACCCGCAGGGAAACCATCCATTCGATCGTCGTGTCCACTGCATCCTCCAGTCGGAAGCACAGCGCGAACTCGCCGTCTCCCTCGAACGTCCGCGCGACCTCGACGACGCCGTCCGGCGCGACGGCGATCGCGAGCGTCGGATCCCCCGCGGCGCGGCGGAGGAAGACGGCATGCGCCTGGGACGGAGGCATGCGCAGCACCTCGGTCCCTGTCAGCACAAGATCCTCCTCGAGCCCCCGCTCGTCGAGGGCGCCGGCCGCGCGGGCCGCGTCGAGGTGCGCACGGGTTCTCGCCACGAGATGGCGACGCTCGACGCCCAGAGCTTGAAGGACGAGCATCGCCACGCCATCGAGTTCGTCGAGTATGCCGAGGAGCAGATGGCCGGTGCTGGCTGCGGGGTGGCCGAACGTGTCCGCGTAGGCGCTCGCGCTCCTGACCGAGCGAATCGCGAAGGCACTCATCGAACCCCGCGGACCGCGTTCGCCGGAGTGAGCGACGAGGTGGGCGAAGGCCATGAGATCGATGCCCTCGGCGGCGAGCACCCCGGAGGCGATCGATCCGCGGGATGCGGCGAGCGCGAGCAGGAGCCGGCCCGTATCCACGAAGGAGTCGGGGGCCTCCTCCCCCGCCTCCCACACGACGACCTGCGTCCGCGCGTTGAACGAAGTCCACCTCACGCCGTCCGATCGCCCTGCCCCCATGCGAGGGCATGATCCGGCTCCCGCGCGAACTCGGCAGAGCCAACGCCTGATCCAGGGGTGGATGCCGCGTGAACAGCCGCCACGCCATGACCTCCGCGATACGCGCCGGGTCAGTGGCATCCACACGGATCCGACTGAGGATGCGCGGATCGCTGAGGTTGCGCGGATCGCTGAGCAGCCCCGCGTCGCACGCTGTCACGACGCCGCCGACGTCCGAGGCCCGTGGGAGAATCGTCGCGATGTCTGCCACCCTCGAGAATTCCGTCGTCCTCGACGAGTCGGCGGGTGTCGTCCGCATCCTCGATCGCCGCGTGTTCCCCGCACGGGTGGAATGGATGGATGCCACGACCCCCGACGAGGTCGCTTCGGCGATCCGCGACATGGTCACCCAGAGCTCGGGACCGCTGTACGCCGCGACCGCCGGCATGGGCCTCGCCGCTCTGCAGGCTCGGGGGCTGCCCCTCGGCGAGGCGCGGACGGCGCTCGGTCGCGCGGGCCGCGCACTGGCCACCGCCCGGCCCACCAACGCGCACCCGCGCGATGCCGTGGCACGGATCCTCGCGGCCGGACGGGATGCCGACGACACCGACACCCTGGTGTCGGTGACGCTCGAGACGGCGGCCGCGGTCGACCGTGACTACCGCGAGGCCAGCCTGCGCCTGGGCCGCGCGACGCTGTCGCTGCTGCCCGAGTCGCCGCGGATCCTCACGCACTGCTGGGCCGACGCGTACCTGTTCGGCCTCGTCGCCGCCGCCCGCGAGGCCGGCCGCGAGATCGAGTGGATCGCGACCGAGACCCGGCCGTACCTGCAGGGCGCGAGGCTGACCGCGCACTCGCTGCGCGAGCTCGACCAGAAGGTCACGCTCATCACCGACGGCATGGCCGCCGCGGCGCTCGCCTCGCCCCGGGGCGTGGGGTCCGGACCGATCGACGCCGTCGTCACCGCCGCCGACCGCGTCGCACTCGACGGTTCGGTGGTGAATAAGGTGGGCACGCTCGCACACGCGGCCGCGGCGGCGGCATTCGGCATCCCGTACTACGCCATGGTCGAGGCGCCCGATCCCGGTGCTCCGACGGGCGACGACGTCGTGATCGAGGACCGTGACCCGCGCGAGGTGCTCGAAGTCCTGGGGCGGCGCACCGCCAGCCCGCTCGTGACCGACGCCTGGTACCCCGCGTTCGACGTCACCCCGCCGCGCCTGGTGACCCGCATCGCGACCAGCCGCGGCACGTTCGCACCGGCCGACGTCGGCGCCCACTTCACGACCGATCCGGATTCCGAAGCCCCCGCCCCGGCGCTCCGGCGCCGCCGCTCGCCCGCCGAGCCCGCCCCGGTCGCCGCGACCGTGCAACCCGACACCGTCGCCTTCCGCCCCATGACCGCTTCCCCCGACGAGGACCCTTCATGACCGCCATCTCCGCCGACGTCGTCGTGCTCGACATCGAGGGCACCACCAGTGCCGCCGGCTTCATCCTGGGCGACCTGTACGACTACGCCCGCCCCCGCCTCGACGAGGTGCTCGGGCGCGACGACGACACCGTGCGCGCCGCCCGCGCCGACGCGATCGCCGAGACCGGGCTGGATGCCGACGCCACCGACGCCGAGGTCGCCGATGCGCTCCGCGGGCTCATGGCATCCGACGTGAAGTCGACGCCGTTGAAGACGCTGCAGGGGATCATCTGGGCCGAGGGCTTCGCCGCGGGCGAGATCCACTCGCAGTTCTTCGAGGACGTGCCGCCGCGCCTCCGCGCGTGGCACGAGGCCGGCATCCGGCTCGCGGTGTACTCCTCAGGGTCGGTCGCGTCGCAGGTGCCGTGGTTCCGGCACGCCCCGCAGGGCGACCTGACGCCGCTCGTCGAGGACTTCTTCGACACCGTCAGCGCGGGGCCGAAGAAGGAGTCCGGATCGTACGACCGCATCGCCGCGGCGCTGGGCGTGGAACCATCGCGTGCGCTGTTCCTCACCGACCACCCCGACGAGGTCGCCGCGGCTCTGGCTGCCGGCTGGCAGGTCGTCGCGCTTGACCGCGCCGGCGAGCCGTGGCACGGAGCCGATTTCGCCTCGCCGTCCGTGGCATCCTTCGACGAGATCGAGCTGTCGCGGTGAGCCTTCCCCTGACCGCACGCGTGCAGGAGGCCGGTGCCGCCCTCGCCGCGGAAGCCTCGCGCTTCTCGGGGTACGGCTGGATGCGCGGCACGTCCGGCAACCTCTCGATCGTGATCGACCGCGATCCGCTCGTGCTCGCGGTCACGGCATCCGGTCTGGACAAGTCGGAGCTCACCGATCGCGACGTCGTGCTCATCGGTGCCGACGGTGGGGCGCTCGACCCCGACGACCCGCGGCCGCCGTCCGCCGAGGCCGGGCTCCACGCGCACATCGCCGCGCGCACCGGAGCGGGCGCGGTGTTCCACGTGCACGCGTTCGACGCGGTCGTCGCGGGGCACCGGTGGCCGGGCGGCGTCGAGATCCGCGACATGGAGATGCTCAAGGGCATCGGCCACCGCGCGCACGACGAAACCGTCACGATCCCCGTGATCACGAACGACCAGGACATGGCGGTCGAGGCCGCGCGCTTCGACGAGGTCTACGTTCCGGCCACCGCCGAGGTGCCCGAGGTCCCCGCGCTGATCGTCGCGAGCCACGGCATGTACGCCTGGGGCGTCGACGTCGCCGCCGCGCGCCGCCACCTCGAGATCGCCGAGTGGCTGCTGCGCTTCACCGTCGCCACGCGCTGAGCGCCACCGGCGGCCGCGCGCCGGCCGGGTCCCGCGCCGAACGCACACGTTCCGGTCGAGCGCACACGTTGCGGGCGGCCAGTGCGTGTGCGTTCGACCCGAACGTGTGTCCGCGGCGGGGATGCCACGCCCCCGGCGCCCGGCGCGGCGGGCAGCCCCGCGTCAGCCGAGCAGCGCCACCGTCCGCGCGGTGAGCGCCCGCGGGTCGGCGTCGTCGAGGCGCGCGGTTCCCAGCGTCCGCGCGGCGCGCAGGACGAAACGCGCCGCGACGGCGCGCTCCGGCTCGGGAAGCGTCTGGATGTCGGCGACCTTGGAGAACCCGACGATGCGGCGCACGGCCTTCGCGGCGCCGTAGATCGCGGCATCCGACCGCACGACCGCGAGCGTGTGCTCGAGCACCTCGTCGCCGTACACACGGGGGTCGACGCGGTCGGGCCAGCGGCGGCGGAATTCGGCCTCGAACGCGTCGACCAATTCGACGGGCAGCGTCAGCAGCGTCTCGGCATCGGCGGAACGCCCGAGCACGTGCGCGCGGGCGGCCGCGATCACGAGGTTCGCCCATACGGCACCCAGGTCGAAGCCCGTGGGGCCGTACGTGCCGAACTCCGAGTCGAACGCCCGCACCGACTCCCCCTCGGCGCGCACGAACACCGACCCGGTGTGCAGGTCGCCGTGCAGCAGGCTCTGCGTGTTCTCCTGGAACCGCAGCTTGGCCAGGCCGATCTCGCGCACGAACGTCCGGTCGGCGCGCAGTTCCCGCACGTCGTCGTCGTTCGCGGGCAGCCAGCCGTTGTGCTCGTGGTCGACGTACGGCTCGGTGAACACCAGGTCTTCGGTGATCTCGCTCAGCTCCGGGTTCGTCGCGGCGGCGATCGCACGGCGGCGCTCCGGCCCCGGCGTCCCGAACACGCTCGTCGCGAAGCCCACGGCCCCGACGTACTCGCCGAGCTGCGCCGCGGCGTACGTGTGCAGCCGACCGGCGTTGAGCTCGCCGCGCCACACCGCGTGGTCGCTGAGGTCCTCGATCGACAGGGCGAGGTTCTCGGCGTCGAAGCCGTGGAACGCCGGCACGTGCGCCGGGTCGATCCGCTCGTGCACGCCGAGCACGACGGCCTCGCGCGCCGCCCGCTCGCGCGTCAGCGGCCACGACGGGTCGACGCGCACGTGCGGCAGCGACTGCTTCACCACGACGCCGCTCCCGGCGGCATCCTTCACGATGAAGACGAGGTTCAGGTTGCCGTCGCCGACCTCCTCGACGGACACGATGGATGCCGGATCCACCGGCCCCGCCAGGTGCGGGCGCGCGACGAGGTAGGCGGGGACCGTGGCGACGGTCAGCTGATCGGTGAGGAGGGTCATGATGCGGTGGTGCTCCCGGCGACGATGGTGGTCTTGCGACGGCGGAACGTGAAGCTGAACAGCAGGGCCACGAGCAGCACGAGGCCCTTCCCGAAGTCCTGGATGTAGTACGGCAGGCCCATCATCGAGAACCCGGTGACCATCACGGCCACGAGCACCGCGCCCAGCGCCGTGCCCCACGCGTTCGGACGCCCGATGCCCAGCACCGACACGCCCACGAGCGCGACGGCCACGGCATCCAGCAGCAGGCTGTTTCCGGCCGAGACGTCGCCCTGCCCGATGCGGGCGGCGAGGACGAGACCGGCGATGGATGCCAGGATGCCGCAGCCGATGTACGCGGCGGCGCGATAGGCGCGGACGCGGACGCCGGCGAGGCGCGCGGCCTCGGGGTTCGACCCCACCGCGGCGAGCGCGCGGCCCCAGCGGGTGCGGTCGAGGACGAACCACAGCACGACCGTGAGTCCGAGGAAGAGCACGACCGGCACCGAGAGGGGGCCGATGAACCCGCGGTCGAACCACAGGAAGTCGGGCGTGAACCGGCCGGGGGCGGTGGTGCCGTCGTCGAGGGTCATCTGCGACGAGATGGACTTGCCGTCGACGATGATGAGCTTGAGTCCCACGACCGTGAACATCGTCGCGAGCGTCGCCAGCAGGTCGGGGATGCGCGCGAACACGATGAGCGCGGCGTTGACCGCGCCGATGAGCGCACCCGAGAGCAGCACGACGCCGACCGCGATGCCGCCGACCTGATTGCCGATGACCATCGTCCAGGCGGCGATCGACACCGCGAATCCGGCGTTCGCGCCGACCGACAGGTCGAGGCCGCCGACGGTCATCGCGAGCGTCACGCCGAGACCGGCGATGCCGATCGGGGCGATGTACTTCAGCATCCCCACGATGTTCTCGGGCGTCGCGAACGCGGGCTGGGTCACGGCGAAGAACGCGATGAGCAGCACGGTGACGGCGACGAAGCCCCACTTGGCGATGGCATCCACGATCCGGGATCCGGCGCTCGGTCGCGCGGGAGCGAGAGCGGTGGTCATGCGGTTTCCTTCCGGTGGCCGGGGTCGTCGAGCAGGGCGGCGACGATGCGCGCGCGGTCGAGGACTCCGGCGGGGGTGTCCAGGACGATGCGCCCCGAGACGAGGACGACGATGCGGTCGGCGACGTCGAGGATCTCGTCGACGTCGCTGGAGAGCACCAGCACGGCGGCCCCCTCGGCCGCGCGGTCGCGGGCGGCGTCGCCGATACGACGGCGTGCCCCGATGTCGACGCCGCGGAACGGCTCGTCGAGCACGGCGAGGCGCGGGCCCGTGCGCAGCCACCGCCCCACGACGACCTTCTGCTGGTTGCCGCCCGACAGATCGTCGACGCGGGTGTCGGCGGACGGCGCGACGACGCCGTACGCGTCGATCACGTCGTCGGCGGCGGCGCGCTCGCGTGCGGGCGAGACGACGCCCCAGCGCGAGATCTGCCGCAGCACCGGGAGTCCGACGGTGCGGCCGATCGACCAGCCAGGCTGGATGCCCTGCCGCTGACGGTCCTCGGGCACGAGCACGACGCCGGCGTCCTTGGCCGCCGCGGGCGACGCGGGGCGGTAGGGCGCGCCGTCGAGTCGCAAGCGGGCGGTGCCAGCGGGGCGCACCCCGGCGATGATCTCGGCGAGTTCGGTCTTGCCGGCTCCGAGCAGACCCAGGATGCCGGTCACCTGGCCCGCGGCGACCGAAAGGGCCAGCGGTGCCGCCCCGGGCAGGAGGACCGCGTCGTCGACGGCGAGCACCTCGGCGTGCGCGGGGAGCGGGTCGGTGATGTGCTGCTGCAGTTCGGTCGGGACGCCGAGCATCGCCTCCAGGGCCGCCTGCCAGTCGAACGGACGGAGGGCCTCGAGCTCGAGGCGTCCGTCGCGGAGGACGACGATGCGATCGGCGAGTCGCTCGATCTCCCCGAAACGATGGCTGACGAACAGGATCGACAGGCCCTCGTCGCGCAGCACCCGCAGCACGGCGAACAGGCGATCCGCCTCCGCGGCCGTCAGCGCCGAGGTCGGCTCGTCGAGGATCAGCAGACGCGGGGTGGACCGCAGGGCGCGGGCGAGCACGAGCAGCTGGGCGTCGGATGTGCCCAGGCGCGCGGCATCCGCCCGCAGGACCTCGTCGGACCACGACAGCCCGAGGCGCTCGAGCGCCGCGCGGGCGACGCGCTCCGCCTCCGCCCGGCGCACGAGACGGTGCCCGCCGGTCGCGAGATCGGTGAGGGCGAGGTTGTCGGCGACGCTCAAGCCGGGCACGATGCCGTCGGCGATCCGCTGGTGAACGGTCTCGATGCCGGCGCGACGGGCGCGGGCGGGCGAGGTCAGACGGACGTCGGTGCCCGCGACCGCGATCTCGCCCGTGTACCCGGCATTGGCCCCCGAGATCGCCCCGATCAGCGTGGACTTGCCGGCGCCGTTGGTGCCGAGGAGCGCGGTGATGCTGCCGGGGAACAGATCCAGCGACACGTCGCGGAGCACCTGGTTGGTGCCGAACCGCACGCCGACGCCGCCCAGGCGGACGACGGGGGCGTCGTTCACCTGAGCGGCGTGAGAGAGCGGAAACGTCATCCGGAGACGGCGGGCAGCCAGTCGGCGACCACCGTGTCGTTCAGCAGCAGCGATGGCTCGGCCTCGCGCAGCTGGGCGACGTTGGTGATGCCCTTCTCGATGAGGAAGTCGCGCGTGATGGTGACGGCGGGGAACTGGACGGTGTCCTCGGTGAGCTGGCCGGCCAGCTTCAGCGCGAGAGCGCGCACGACACCGGCGCCCACGGCCGACGGGTCGGTCGCGCTCGTGGCGACCCAGGGGCTGCCGTCGGCGGTGATGACCTCGATGTCGGCGTTGGAGATGTCGATGCCGTAGACCTTGACCTTGTCCTGCAGGTTGTTCTGCAGCACCGCCTGGACGACACCCTTGGTGATCTCGTCGTACGGGGCGAAGATCGCCTGCACGCCCGGGTTCGCCTTGAGGGCCGCGTCGACGAGAGGGATGTTGTCGGTCGCGGTCGACTCGGTGACCTTGCCGGTGAAGAAGAGCTGGTCGAGACCGTTCTTCGCGACGACCTCGTCCCACACCTTCTTGCGGCGATCGAGCGGCGCGAAGCCCTCGGCGCTGACGAGGCCCACCTTCGCGCCCTCGCCGTTGTCCTTCACGAGCTGGTCGAGGACGCCCTGCGCCATCGAGGCATCCGACTGCGAGGTCACGACGACCCCGTCGGTGTCCTCGAGCGCCAGGTCGTACACGATGACCGGGATGCCGGCATCCACTGCCTCGCGCACGCGCGGCTCGATCGTGTCGGTCTGACCGTGGTCGACGATGATCGCGTCGGGCTTGGCGGCGATCGCCTGCTCGAGGTCGGAGGCCTGCTTGGCATTGTCGTTGCGGGCGTCGTAGACGGTGAGGTCGATGTTGACCGCGGCGGCCTGCGCCTTGGCTCCGGCGGTCCACGCCGTGAAGAAGTCGCCGGCGCCGGACTGCTGCACGAGGGCGACCTCGAGCGGCTCGCCGTCGAACGGGGCCGGGAGGTTCTCGGCCTTCTGCACGGGGGCGGACGAGGCGGCCGGAGCAGCGGTGTTCTGCTGCGCGCAGCCGGTGAGGGCGAGGGCGGCGATACCGGCGGTGGCGACGAGGGCCGCCCAA
Source organism: Microbacterium sp. IEGM 1404 (assembly GCF_030056775.1). Taxonomy (NCBI): domain Bacteria; kingdom Bacillati; phylum Actinomycetota; class Actinomycetes; order Micrococcales; family Microbacteriaceae; genus Microbacterium; species Microbacterium sp. IEGM 1404. Next base: position 711,856 of record NZ_JASHKP010000002.1, read on the forward strand.
CGGTGGGAGCGAACGGACACGGGGTCCCCTTCGAAAGGAGTCGGGTGCGAATGGCCCTCTCGGGTGCTGTGGGGCGAGGGCCGTCGAGCAGTCAAGCAGGGCTCCACGTTCCGGACCGTTCGAGGTTGCGGTTTGTTACGGGTCGCATCAGCGCGAACACCCCGGGATCGTGCCGCGGGCGAGACAATCGACACGTCCCGACCGAACCCGTCCGAGAGGAGGAGCCATGACGCTCCTGACCGTCTGGAAAGAGACCGACCCGACCAGCCCCGTCCTCGAGACGACCGACGAGGACGAGATCCGCGCGGCCCTCGCCGAGCTCGGCGCCCGCTTCTCCCGGTGGGACGTGCACGAGATCGCCTCCGACGCCGCCCTCGACGACGTGCTCGCGCTCTACGCCGACCAGGTCGAGAAGGTCAAGCAGGACGAGGGCTACACGCTCGTCGACATCGTGGGCCTCTCGCCCGCGCAGGAGAACTACGACGAGGTCAAGGTCGCCTCGCGCGAGCGCTTCCTGTCGGAGCACCGTCACGACGACGACGAGGACCGCTTCTTCGCCAAGGGCGCCGGCGTCTTCTACCTGCACGTGAACGAGAAGGTGCACGCCCTCTACTGCGAGGCGGGCGACCTCGTCTCGGTTCCGGCGAACACCACCCACTGGTTCGACATGGGCACGACCCCCGAGTTCGTCAGCATCCGCTTCTTCCACGACGACGACGGCTGGGTCGGCCACTTCACCGGCAACCCGATCGCCGAGACGTTCGCGACGTTCGACGAGCTGCACGCGCGCCGGGCGCAGTTGGCCTGACGCTTCTTCTTCGCAGAGACGCCCCTGCCTCGCGTGAGTCCGCGAGGCAGGGGCGTTTTCGTCAGCGTCAGCCGACGCGGCGGAGGGCCAGCGCGGCCCACGCGATCGGAGGCAGGCTCACGCGCAGGATGCCGTCCTCGATCCGCGCGCCCTCGAGCGCGCGCGGCTGCACACGATCGGGGTGCTCGAGGGTGTTGCTGGCGTACGGGTCGTCGTCGTGCAGCAGGTGCGTCTCGACCAGCTCGACGTTCCCGAAGCCCGTGACGTCGATCGCGACCTCGACGGCCTCGTGCCGTCCGCGGTGGACCAGGAAGACCGCGGCCTCCCCCGTCTCGGAATCGTGGGTCGCGACGGCATCCACCGCGGGAACCGTCCCGTGCTTCGCCGTGTCGATCGTGGCGGCCTCGATCCCCACGCGCAGGGCCTGACCGCGGGCGAGACGGGACGTGATCGAGAACGGGTAGAACGTCGTCTGTCGCCAGGCGGGTCCGCCGGGCTCCGTCATGATCGGCGCGATCACGTTCACCAGCTGGGCCAGAGACGCGGATGCCACGCGGTCGGCGTGCGTGAGCAGCGAGATCATGAGGCTGCCGAAGACGACGGCATCCACCGCCGAATACACGTCCTCGAGGAGCCGCGGAGCGACGGGCCAGTTGTCGATGCCGCTGAGCTGATCGACGTCGTGGAAACGCGTCTGGTACCAGATGTTCCACTCGTCGAACGAGATGTCGATCCTCTTGTCGCTGCCGCGCACCGCGCCGACGTGGTCGGCGGTCGCGACGACGGCCTCGATGAACCGGTCTGTGTCGACCGACGACGCCAGGAACGAGTCGATGTCGCCGTCGTGCTCCTGGTAGTAGGCGTGGCACGAGATCATGTCGACCTCGTCGTACGTGTGCGTGAGCACGACGCGCTCCCACTCGCCGAACGTCGGCATCTGCGCGCCGGAGGATCCGCACACCACGAGCTCGATGGACGGGTCGAGCTGGCGCATGCCCTTGGCCGTCTGCGCGGCGATCTTGCCGTAGTCGTCGGCGGAGCGGTGGCCGAGCTGCCACGGCCCGTCCATCTCGTTGCCGAGGCACCACACGCGCACGTCGAACGGCGCCTCGCGTCCGTTGTCGATGCGCTGCTGCGACAGGGCGGTGCCGCCGGGCAGGTTGCTGTACTCGAGGAGGTCGATCGCCTCGAGCGTGCCGCGCGTGCCGAGGTTCACCGCGAGCATCAGCTCGCTGCCGGCCTTCTCGAGCCAGTCGGAGAACTCGTGCAGCCCGACCTCGTTCGTCTCGGTGGAGTGCCACGCGAGGTCGAGGCGGCGCGGGCGCTGCTCGCGCGGGCCGACGCTGTCCTCCCACCGGAAACCTGAGACGAAGTTGCCGCCGGGATACCGGATCATGCTCACCCCCAGCTCGCGCACGAGCTCGAGGACGTCGCGGCGGAACCCCTGCTCGTCGGCCTCGGGGTGGCCGGGTTCGTAGATGCCGTCGTAGACATGGCGTCCGAGGTGCTCGACGAAGCCGCCGAAGAGGCGGCGCCGCACGGCCCCGATGGGGAAGTGGGGGTCGACGGTCAGGCGTGCGGTGGTCATCGTGCTCCTCGGGATGCGTGTGCGGCGAATCGGTCGGCGACGGGGTTGCGCCGGCGCGCCAGGGTGGTCGGGGTCTCCACGAGGTCGTGGAGGCCCATGGTCAGAAGGTGGGCGGAGCGGCGCTCGGGACGAACCGGGCGAGCGCGTACCGAATGCGATCGGTGCGGTCGGCTTTGCAGCCTGCGGGCGTAAGGCTGATCATTTGAGTCCGGTGCTGGCGACGCTCTGAATGAACCGCCGCTGGAGCACGAGGAAGAGGACGGCGAGGGGCGCCAGGGCGATGAGCGAGCCGGCCATCATGACGCCGTAGGGAATGATCCCGTCCGGGCCGGTGAGCAGAGTCAGACCCGACGTGATCGTGCCCATCTGCTGGTCGGTCGTGAGGACGAGCGGCCACAGCAGGTCGTTCCAGTTGTTGACGAACGTGTAGATGCCGAGCGTCACGAGAGCGGGAACGGCATTGGGCAGCACGACACTCCTGAAGATCCGGAGTTCGGAGGCGCCGTCGATTCGCGCCGCATTGTCCAGGTCACGAGGAAGCGACAGGAAGAACTGTCGGAGGAAGAAGATCCCGAATGCGTCGGCGGCGCGCGGAGCGATCAACCCCGTGTACGAGTTGATCCATCCAAAATCCGCGATGAGCTGATAGACGGGGATGAGGGTTGCCTGGAAGGGCACCATGAGACTCGCCACGATCGCGATGAGAAGCACCCTGCTTCCCCGGAAGTCGACCCTGGCCAGCACGTAGGCTGCGAGCGAATCGAACACCAGGGCGAAGACCGTCACGCCTCCGGCAAAGATGAAGCTGTTCAGCACGAGCCGGGCGAACGGCAGATCCGTGAAGATCCGTGCGAAGTTGTCGAGCGTCCACGACCCCGGGACGAGCGTCGGCGGGAAGGCGTTGACCTCCGCGACCGGCTTGAACGCGGTGAAGACGATGATCGCGATCGGCAGCAGCACGAGGAAGGCGACGATCACCATGCCGCCGAACGAGGCCAGACGAATTAGACGGTCCGACGCGGCGCGAGTTCTCCTTTCGATCATCAGCCCGCGTCCTTCTCACCGCGCGACGTGATCGCGAACTGGACGAGGCTCAGCAGAAGCGTCGCGACGAGCAATACATACGACAGCGCGGAGGCGAACCCGAGCTCGAGGTCCTTGAATCCGGACTTGTAGATCTGCATCACGACGGTCTGGGTGCTCTGGTACGGGCCGCCGCCGGTGAGGATGTAGATCTGGTCGAAAGCCTGCAGGGCGGCGATGGTGGCGATCACGAGGACGAACCCGATCGTGTTGCCGAGGAGCGGAACCGTGACATTGCGGAATCGTGCGATCGGGCTGGCGCCATCCATCCGCGCGGCTTCATAGAGGCTTTGCGGGATCTCCTGGACCCCCGCGAGGAAGACGATCATGTAGAACGGGAAGTTCTTCCACACGGCGATGAGCACCACCGCCGGCATCGCGAGCGTCGGATCTTGGAGGACATCGCCGATGCGGATGCCGAACGACTGCAGCCAGAAGTTGAGGAGGCCCACCTGCGGATCGAGCAGGTATTGCCAGGCGAAGGCCGCGACGGCCAGCGAGACGATGAACGGCAGGAACAGGGCGGTGCGGAAGACGCCTCGCCACGGAAGGTGCGGGCTGTTCAGAGCGAGAGCGAGCGCGAGGGCGAAGACGACCACGATCGGCGTGAACATGATCGTGTACGTCGCCGTGTTGCCCATCGCGCGGATGATGTCGGGATCGGTGAAGACCCGCGCATAGTTGTCGAAGCCGACGAACTCCTCGAGCCCGAAACCGCTGGCATCCGTGAACGAGAGACGCAGGGCTGCGACCATCGGCCAGAAGACGAACGTGACGAGCACGGCCATCGCCGGCAGCAGAAAGGCGACGATCGTGAGGCGACGTCGCGCACCGCCGCGTAGCGGCCCGCGGCCACCGATCTGAGGCGGCGGCCGGAACCGTCGCGTGCTGGTCAGCGTCATTGCCATTCCTGTCCCTGCGCGACCCTCGGGCCGCTTCTCCAACGTTGTAAATGACAATAGGGTCACCATCGGAAGGGCGTCAAGCGGTCACCTGACGCACCCCGCGAGAGGCTGTTGACAATCGCGGAGGGAAGATCCACTATGTGATCACAGCGCACTTACAACGTTGTATAAACCCGGAATGACGGCGTTTCTGCCGTTCCATCGACAGTGGAGTCGACTCGTGGAGGTCCAGCACCAATGAAGAAAGCAATTACCGCCGTCGTCGTCGGCGCTCTCGCGCTCGCGACATCCGGATGCGCCGCGACGGCGTCCGCCCCCGACGGTCCCGTCAAGATCGATTTCTGGCACGGCTACACCGAAGCCGATGGCAAGGTCCTCGACGACCTCGTCGCCCAGTTCAACGCGTCCCAGGACGACGTCGAGATCACTCCGTCCGTGAAGCCGTGGGCCACTCTGCTGGACACCGCGCTCCCCGCCCTGAGTTCCAAGACCGGCCCCGAACTGGTGGCGCTGCCCGCCGAGAACGTTCCGGTCTGGGCGTCCAAGGGTGCACTGCACGACCTCGAGGACTGGTACGGCTCCGCAGACAGCGGCGCCGCAACCCTGAACGAGGGCGCGGTCGCGACCGGGATCGTCGAAGGCAAGCACTACGCCACACCGCTCAGCTTCACCCCGTTGACCATGTTCTACAACACGGCGATGTTCGAGAAGGCCGGCGTGCAGGTGCCGACGACCTGGGACGAGTGGGTCACCGCGGCGACCGCGCTCACGGTCGACGAGAACGGTGACGGCACCCCCGAGCAGTACGGGCTGGCGCTGCAGGATCATGGCACCGTCGGCAACGGCGTCTGGCCGTCCCTGTTCCAGAGCGGTGGCGGCGAGGTCGTCACCGCCGACGGCGATGCCGTCATCGATTCACCGGAGAACGTGAAGACGCTCACGTACTGGAAGGACGCCTTGGCCAAGGGCGGATTCTCGCCGACGGGCCTCGCCGGCGCGGATGCCGACGGGCTGTTCAGCTCCGGCAAGGTGGCGATGACCCTGGCCGGTCCGTGGATGGCGACGGTCGCCGAATCCTCCGGGGTCCCGTACGGGATCGCGCCGCTCCCCGCCGGCCCCGCCGGCATCAAGGCCTCGGCATTGGCCGTCGATCTCAGCATCACCTCGCAAGCGACCGACGCCGAGAAGGCAGCCATCCAGACCTTCTTCACGTGGTTCTACCAGAAGCAGAACATGGTCACGTGGTCGCTGGCCTCGGGGTGGCCCCCGCTCACGACCGACGTCAGCGCAGCCGACGTCGCCGAGAACACGGTCGTCGCCGCTCTCACCGAGCAGTCGCAGTATGGTGTGGCACTGCTTCCCGGAGTGATCCCCTCGACCGATGTCCTGACGGCGATGGACACCGCCACCCAGAAGGCCCTCACCGGGGGCGACGTGGAAGAGGTGCTCACCACCGCCCAGAAGGAGATCGAGTCGGCTCTGGCCGGCTGAACGATCCCGGTCGGGAAGTCGGATCTGCGCACCGCCCTCGCGGTCCGCAGGTCCGACTTCGCCAGCCCCCTCCCACCCCGAACGACGTGACCGAAGGACGATTGATGCGCTGGTTCGAAGACGGACGCCTGCGATTCGCCATGGGTGTCGAAGACACCTTCATCCCCCAGACCCGACCCGGGGAGAGGTCGCTCGACGAGTACGACCTGATGCAGCACTACCGCTTCTGGCGAGAAGACCTGGAGCACTGCGCGACGGCCGGGAGCGAGATGGTTCGATGGGGCATCCCGTGGTATCGCATCCAGCCGGCACCGGGGACCTGGGACTGGGAGTGGCTGGACCGCGTCATCGACGCTTTCGACGAACTCGGGCTCACGCTGCTCACAGATCTCATCCACTACGGGACACCGCTGTGGCTGGACGACCAGTTCGTGAACCCGGACTACCCCTCGCGCGTGGCCGAATACGCAGCGGCCGTCGCAGACCGATATCGCGGCCGCATCCGCCACTACACCCCGCTCAACGAACCCCTCTTGAACGTCATGTACTGCGGGGAGTTCGGGCAGTGGCCGCCGTACCGGACGGGCCATGACGGTTTCGTCGACGTCCTCCGTGGGATCACCCGCGGCATCGTCGAGACCCAGACGGCGATCGCTCAGACCGTCGCGGACGCCGACTTCCTGCACGTGGAGGCGTCGTTCCGTTTCGCGGGCGACGTCGAGGCCCATGCCGAGACCCACCGACACCTCCAAGACAGGAGATTCCTGATCCAGGACCTGGTGATGGGGCGAGTCGGCGAGGAGCACCCGCTCGTCCCGTACCTGCGCGAGCACGGGTTCCGCGACGACGACCTGGACTGGGCGCGTACCCACACCGCGCAGCCGGACGTCGTCGGGGTGAACTACTATCCGCAGCACTCGACCGAGGTGTTCGAGCGCGGGGTCACGCGCTCCGGGGGGCCGCGCGACCTTCGACCGCGCCTCGATGCGGGAGTCGAGGGGATGAAGGACGTCCTGCGATCCTTCGCGGAGCGCTACGGCAAGCCCGTCTTCCTGACCGAGACGAGCTACACCGGCACGGTGGAGCAGCGGATCTCGTGGATGCAGCGTTCCGCCGCGGGGGTCCGGGAGTTGCGAGCCGAGGGAGTCGACGTCGTCGGCTACACCTGGTGGTGCATCACCGACATGATCGAGTGGACCTACCGCACCGGTGACAAGTCGGCGATGGAGTACCTGCTGCCGATGGGCCTGTGGGCACTGGAAGAGGACCCCGACGGGACGCTCCGCCGCGTGAGGACACCCGTGGCGGACGCCTTCCGCGAGCTCGCGACGGGACACATCTGAGTCCTCGGGATCGGCACTGTGGAGCATGCACTCGCTCTGTTTGTACAACGTTGTATATCTACCAATCCGCTTGAAAGGACGCAATGATGCGACACACCCACACCCACTCCGCCGCCGGTAGACGGGCGGGCACCCTCGCGCTGGCGACGACTCTGATCCTCCTGGGGTCAGCTCTGACAGCCGCACCTGCGCACGCGGTGACCACCGGGAACGGATCGCTCGTCTACGCGCCGCCCGATGGATCGTCGTTCAATGACGAAGGCGGCGACGCGACCGGCACGGCGTATGCCAAGATCGTCGCGCTCAAGCACAGCGGGTCGGCCAACGGCACGCTCGTCGTGACCTTCGACGACGGCCGGCTGATCAAGGACGTCAGCCCGAGTTCCAACCCGACCACTGACACCCAGGCATGCCTGGCTACCCCGAGTCTCCCCTGCCATCAGGAATGGCCGATCTTCCGTAGCTCCGATGGAGGCGCGTCGTGGACGAAGATCGCCGCGGTGAATCCTGGGCTGCAGTTCCCCGGGATCCCGGGTCAGGAGGATCTGACTCAGCTCGACCGCCTCGCCCAGCCGTTCCTGTACGAACTTCCCCAAGCCACCGGCGGTCTCGCCGCCGGCACCCTGTTGCTCACGGGCCAGATCCGCCCCGCAGACCGCGACGACCCGGCCTCGATCACCAAATTGGTCGTCTACAAGAGCACCGACCAAGGGGCGAACTGGACCTATCTGAGCACGATCGACAGTGGCGGCCCGGCCGTGTACGACCCGTCATCCTCGTCGACGACGACGACGGTGTGGGAACCCACGCTGATCGTTGACGGAAACGGAGGGCTGACCGCCTACTTCTCAGACGAGCGGCAGAAAGCGAACAACGTCCTCCAGGCGGTTTCGTATCGACGCTCGACAGACGGCGGGCTGACCTGGGGTGCACTGTCCAACGTGTCGGCTCCGACAGACAAGCGGCACCGCCCCGGCATGATCACTGTGACAAAGCTTCCCGACAACAGCTATCTCGCGACCTATGAGGTCGTGAATGCCGCCGGCTACGCGTTCGCCAATGCCTCCCCCGTCTTCTACAAGAAGTCGCCGGACGGGTTGAACTGGGGCACGACGACGTCGTTGGGTACGCCGGTCGAGTTGGCCGACGGGCGCGGGATCGGGTCTTCCCCCACCGTGACCTGGGTCCCCACGGGCGGCCCTCAGGGCATGGTCGTCGTGGCGTCGAAGTGGGGGCTCGACCCCGCCGGCAACCTGACCAGCGGTCAGAACTTCTTCGTCAACTACAACCTGGGAGTGGGGCCGTGGGAACGACTCCCATTCGCCACGACGTTCGACGGCCAAAGTTCGATCACGGGGTTCGCTCAAGGCATCGACTACAGTCCGGACGGTCGAACCCTCTATCAGGCGACGAACGTCGACAACTACCGGCCCGGCAATCTCTACAACGACATCCGCGTGGGCACCATCCCCCTCAATGCCACGACCTATGAGGCGGAGAACGCCACCCGGGTGAATGCGTCGCTCGTGACGCACGCGGATGCCACGAATGGGTCGAAGGTCGGCAACATCAACTACTCGAACAGCACCGTCACGTTCACCGTCAGGGTTCCCGCTGCCGGCACCTACACGATGAACGTCCGTTATGCGAACGGCACGACCGGCACCAGCGCTCACGACGTTTCAGTGAACGGAGCATCCGCGACGTCCATCAGTTACCCGCGGACGGCGGACTGGGGTCGCTATCTCTGGGCGCAGAAGAGCGTCTCATTGAACGCCGGCACCAACACCATCCGGTTCTCCTACACGGGAACGTACGCCGAGCTCGATGCGATCCAGGTGTTCGACGCGTCGACCACTCCTGCCCCTGAGTTCCGAATCGTGAACCGGAGCAGTGGGAAGCTGCTCGAGATCTTCTCCGCGGCGACCGCCGACGGGGCAGCCGCCGGGCAGTGGGGACCGACGGGCAACCCCACCCAGATCTGGCAGGTCACGACGGCTGCGGGAGGGACCTTCTCACTGATCAACAAGAACAGCGGCAAGCTGTTGGAGATCCCCAGCGCCTCTCTGGCCGACGGCACCGATGCGGTCCAGTGGGGACCGACCGGCAATGCAACGCAGAGGTGGAATCTCACCCCCAACGCGGCCGGGTACTGGGCGATCACGAACGCCAACAGCGGGAAATACCTCGAGATCGCGTCCTGCGCCAGCGCCGACGGGGCCGTCGCTCAGCAGTGGGGTCCGACGAGCGGACTGTGCCAGCAGTGGCGACTGGTCAAGGAGGGTATCCAGTAGCGGATGCCGTCGGGGCGGGCCGTCATCGGCGCCCGCCCCGACGCCACGCGCCACGCTAGGCCGGAGTCGACTCGCGCACGACCAGATCGAAGGAAGCCGTCTCCGTCGCGGGCCGAGACGGCCTGCTCTTTCCCGACTCGATCCGCTGAACGAGCAGATCGACAGCCCGCTGGGCGATCTGGTCCCTCCCGGGATCGATCGTCGTCAGGCTCGGCACCGCGTATTGCGCTTCCTCGATGTTGTCGAAGCCGACCACCGCGACATCCACCGGAATCCGTAAGCCCGCCTCCTGCAGGGACCGCATCGCCCCCAGGGTGAGCGCGTCATTGAGACCGAAGAGGGCATCGAACACCACTCCCTCGTCGATCATCTCGCGGGTGGCGTCCGCACCGTTCGCTCGATGCCACAGGGTGGTCGCTCTCACGAGCGCCCGATCAACGTCGATACCCGCGGTCTCCAGAGCCTCCTCGTAGCCTCGAAGACGGAGCGCTGCCGAGCCGAGTTCCTCGTCCGGATGGGCGCCGATCAAAGCGATCCGGCGGCGACCCGAAGCCAGCAGGAAATCCGTGGCAGCGCGGGCGGCCTCCACGTTGCGCATCGTCACGTGGTCCACGGGCCCGTCGAAGATCCGCTCTCCGAGGAGAACGAGAGGGAAGTCCACCTCGAGCAGAGCGGCATCCTCCTGCCCCATTCCCAGCGGGCTGAAGATCACACCATCCGTCATCCTCATCCGGGGACTGGAGAGCGCGGCGAGCTCCCGCGCGCGGTCCGCGCCGGTCCGCTCGACGATGACGACCAACCCGTGGCTCTCGGCGCGGGTGATGACGGCGTCCGCGAGCTCCGCGAAGTAGCTCAGACTGAGCTCGGGGAGAACGAGACCGATGACACCGCTACGACCCGAGCGGAGACTACGGGCGGAGAGGTTGGGCTGGTACCCCAGCCGGTCGATGGCCGCTTGCACGCGCTCACGCGTGGCCGGGCGCACGTGAGGGTAATCGTTCACGACGTTCGATACGGTCTTGATCGAAACGCCCGCCAGCCGGGCCACGTCATGGAGCGTCGCAGCCATGGACCCCCCTCTCCGCCGACGACGCCTCACACTACAACCGCAACGGCGATCCACGGCGACAGATCACGCGCTCCCTCTCCCGCCCTGCGCCGACGAGTCGCGATTCACGACCGCGTCGACTCGCGCTCCACGAGGTGGAAATCGGCCAGGAACTCCCGCGGAGCGATCTCGCCGGCACCCGTGATGCGTTCGACGAGAAGGTCCACCGCCACTCGGGCGATCTCCGACCGCCCGGGGTCGATCGTCGTCAACGCGGGCAGCGAATACCGCGTCTCGTCGAGGTCGTCGAAGCCGATGATCGCCACCTCTTCGGGAATGCGCACCCCGCGCTCCAACAGCACCCTCATCGCGCCGAGGGCGAGGGAATCGTTGAAGCCGACGACCCCGTCGAACTGCACCCCCGAATCCAGGACGGCACGCATGGCCTCCGCGCCGTCGATCCGGTGCCATCGGTCCACCGGCACGACGAGCCTCGGGTCGAGCTCGCGCCCCGCCTCGGCCAGGGCCGCTTCGTAACCGCGAAGACGCAGCCCCGCCGAGCCGACGACCTCACCAGGGTGCGACCCCAGCGCGAGGATGCGTCGGCGTCCGGTCGCGATCAAATGAGCCGTCGCGGCGTACGCGGCTTCGGTGTTCCGCATGGTGACGTGGTCGTGCGCGGAGTGGAAGATCCGCTCCCCCAGCAGCACCATCGGCATCCCGACCTCGTCCAAGAGAGCCGCATCGTCCTCACCGAGCGAGAGCACCGAGTAGAGCACGCCGTCAAGGCCTCGGCGTCGCGCGCCGCGCAGGGCCGCGAGCTCGCTGTCGCGCTCCGCGTCGAACTGCTCGATGAGCACGGAGAAGCCGTGCGCGCGCGCCGCGCGCATGACGTCGTCCGCCAATTCGGCGAAGTAGGGGTTCCGCAGATCCGGGACGATGAGCCCGATCATGTCGGCCCGGCCCGACCGGAGGCTCCGCGCCGCCTGGTTCGGGCGGTACTGCAGTTCGTCGATCGCGGCCTCGACCCGCTCGCGGGTCGCCGACCGCACGTGCGGATAGTTGTTGATCACGTTCGAGACCGTCTTGATCGACACCCCGGCCGCGCGTGCCACATCGTGCAGCGTTGCGCTCATGGCATCCCTCCCCCACCTCTGTGCGCCGACTCTACAACGTTGCAGACGCGGGCGCCCGCGCCGCCGTGCGCCCAGATCACGCGACCTGGCCGAGATCACCCGGTGCAAACGCGCCACGGCGGGTGCGCTCGCCCAGATCACGCGACCTGGATGCCGGCCCGGCGGCCCGGGCCCGCCGAGCGCACACGATCCGGCCGAGCGCGCACGTTCCGGACGCCCGGATCATGTGCGTTCGACCGGATCGTGTGCGCTCGGCGACGGGCAGGCGGTCGGGGGCGGGCGCGCGCGAGGGGCGCGAGATCACGCGACCTGGCCGAGATCAGCCGGCGCAAGCGCGCCACGGCGGGTGCGCTCGCCCAGATCACGTGAACTGGATGCCGCGATGCACCGGCCACGGCGCCGCCCGCGCCGACACCGGCCACGGCGCCGCTCACACCGGCCGCCACCCGCGCCGCCCCGCCCCGCCCCGCGGGCGTCAGATGACCTCGGCGCTCCAGGGGTCGGGGCGGCCGAAGCGGAACGCCTCGATCGAGATCGCCTGCTCGCGCAGGAACGGCAGCAGCTCGATGCGGCCCGCGGTGGTGACCTCGCCGGAGTACATCGTCAGGGACGGGTCGCCGCCGAGCGCTTCGACCAGCGCGACGCGCAGAGTCTCCGCCGTATCGGCCGTGCCGACGAGCCGCACGCGCGACGGTCGCGGCGGAGGGGAGATCACCGCATCGCCGGCAGGCTCGGCATCCGGGATGCCACCCGCCATACGCTGCAGCCACTCCTCGTCGGTCTCGACCGAGACGGGCACCGCGCTCTCGCCGAGCAGGTGCCGTACCGCGGCGGGGAGCCCCACCGGCGTACTGAGGCTGAAGTCGGAACCCGAGCGCACGGCCGCGACGAGCACGCGGAGCACCGCCTGCCACGGGGCGTCGGCGGTGGCGCGGATCGCGACGTCGGTGGGGCGGTAGCGCAGCAGGTTCCGCTCGAGGCCGAGGCGCGAGGCGTCCTTCACCCGTGCGAAGTCGCGGTCCCACGCGACGGCGTCCGACAGCGCGCCGCGCCGCAGCCACTCGAACGCGGCGTAGTCGAGCGTCGGCTGCGCCGCTTCGATGAGCGACGAGATACGCGTGTCGAGGCCGCGCAGATGCAGCGTCGACGACGCCGGACCCCCCGACGACGGCCGCCACGACCCGAGCGCGACGAGTCGGTTCGGGCCGCCCGACATCGCACCGGGGCCCACGCCCGAAACACCCCGACCGCCGAGGGGCTCGCGCTGCACGACCCCGCCCGTCGTGGGGCGGTTGACCCGCAGCACGGCGGCATCGACGGTGTCGAGCCAGAGGTCGAGGTCGGCGGCGTCGCGGGTGTGGAGGCCCGCCACGAACCCGGACCCGACGACGTTCTGCAGTTCGATCGCCCGGCCCAGGGTCGGCGCGTGCAGGATGCCGAGCACCGGCGCCGCCACAGCGGTGCGGGTCAGGTGCGAACCGGCGTGGACGCCCGTGCGGACGCCCGGGGTCCAGAAGCGGCCCGCCGTCTCGGGACCGAGGTCGAGTTCGCGCGGCTCGACGAGCCAGCGCTCCCCGTCGGCGAGGACGGTGAGGGCGCGGCGCACGTCGCCCTGCGGCTCCTCGACGAGCGGTCCGACGTCGGAGAGCGGGTCGTCGGCGGGACCCACGCGCAGCGACGCCACGGCATCCTTCAGCTGTTCCAGGAAGCGTGTCGACCGCGCCGCAGCGCCGACGAGGATCACCAGTGACGATGCGGTCGCGGCCTGCCCCGCTCGGGCGAAGGCCCCGGCCACGATGTCGGCGACGGCGCGGTCGAGGTCGGCCGACGGGGCGACGACCACCGCGTTGCGGCCGGCCGTCAGCGCCTGCAGGGGCAGGCTGGGGCGCCATTCGAGGAACCGTTCGGCGGTCGCCCGCGCGCCCGCGAGCAGCACTCGGTCGACGCCGGGGTGCACGAGGAGCGCCCGACCGGATGCCTCCTCGTTCAGATCGACGTAAGCGAAGGCGTCCCGCGGAACCCCCGCCGCCCAGAGCGCCTCGGCCACGACCGCGCCCGCCCGCCGCGCGCGCGGCGACGGCGTGAGGATGACACCCGAGCCGGCGGCGAGCGCCGCGAGCGTCTCGGCGGCGCAGAGACCCACCGATGAGTTCCACCGGGGGGCGACGACCGTGAGACGGTCCGGCACGAACACCGCACCGGCGACCCGGTCGAGCTCCTTCACGGTCAGCGCGTAGTACGCGGCTGCGTCGACGGCCTCGTCGACCTCGGCGTCCGCCTCGGTGAACAGCGCACCGCCCTCCGACGCGAGCACCTCGACCAGCTCGGCGCGGCGTTCGGCGAGCGCGCGGGATGCCGCCTCGATCACCGCTGCGCGCTCGGTCGCCGCGCGGCTCCCCCACTCCTCCGCGGCCTCGCGGACGCGCGAGACGACGGCATCCAGGCCGGCCTCGTCGTCGATGCGACCGGCCGCGGCCGTCGCGTCTCCAGCGGTGGAGCGGCTCACCGCGGCGAGGACGTCATGGGCCCAGGCCCGGTCCGCGGCGACGGTGGGATCGGCGGCCGAGGTGTTGCGGAACCCGGGGGCGGCTCCCGAGAGCTCGGCGGTCTCGCGCACCGAGAACACCGCGGTGTCGACGAACGCCTGCCCGCCGAAGAGCATCTGCTGGACGTCGGGGCCGAGGGCCTGCGTGTCGCCGGGGGCCGCGTCGCGGGCGATGCCGAGGACGGCCTGCGTCAGACCGGGCTCGGGTGAGTCGTCGGCGGCGGGCTCGCGCAGGATCGGGGGCGTCGGGACGGTTCCGCGCTGCGGCTCGCGCGGCGGGGCCGGTGAGAGCTCGGGCGTCGCGAGGGCCGTCGTCACCCGGGCGTGGACGTCGTCATCGGACGCGCGTCGCTCCGCCGCCTGCGCGGCGAGCGGTGCCACCACGGCATCCGCGTCGTCCGGGTGCACCACGGGTGCGAGCACGATGTGGGCACCCTCCACGCTCCAGGCCACGCCGAGCGGCAGGGCGAGGTCGATCGGGACGTCGGCGGTGTCGGCCAGGACCCGCACGATCGCCGCCCGTACCGGATCGCCCGTCGCGAAAGCGACGCGCAGCCCTTCGGCGGCCCGGCGGCCGAGGGCCTCGCGCACGGCGGCGACGGCGAGCGCGTCGAGGTCGGCGGTCGCGGTGACGGCGGGGGCGCGCCAGCCGTGCCGCGCGGCGCGGAGCGCGTCGTCGGTGGCCGGGATCGCGTCGTCGAGGCGCACCGCGAGGGGCGCTCCCCCGGCGGCGACCCGCACCCGCGCCCAGGCGGCGAGCTCGCGCAGGGCGCCGAGCGCCTCGGGGACGGCGATCGGCAGCGCGATGCCGGCGTCGGCGGCCGACAGGCTCGACTCCTCGAGCACACGGGTCAGAACGGCGACGGTGAGGTCGAGGTCGTCGCGCCCCTCGGCGACGAGCGTGACGCGCGTGCCCGCGCCGGCGGCATCCCGGAAGAGCGGCAGCAGCCGCTCCGCGGCGTGCTCGACATCCGCCTCGAACGCCCACCGCGAGAGCCCGGTGACGACCTCGCGCACCGCGACCGAGACCCGGGCGACGTCGTCGCGGGCGGCGAGGGCGCGGATGCCGTCGAGCCGGTGCCGTGCGGCCGACTCGCCCCGGACGGTCGGTGCCGTGAGCCGCAGGTCGGCGACGGCATCGGCACCGAGCCCGGCGAGCGCGGGGCCGAGACGATCGGTGCGCGCGTCGAGGGACAGGGGCGAGAGCGCATCCGAGAGGGCACGGCGGGCGAACGGCACCGCCGGGCTCGGGAGCACGGGAGCGATCGCACCGCCCAGCTGGACCGCACCACGCACCCTCCACGGGAGCGCCGCCGGGACGTCGCCGGCGAGGCGGTGCAGTGCGGCCGCGGGCGCCGTCGTGCCCTCCGGTCGCAGCACGCCGTCCGCGGCGCGCGCGAGGAAGTCCAGGGCCTCGGGGGACGCGACGGGCGACGAGAGGGTCGGGGTGGAGGCGGCGAAGATCGCGGCCAGGGCCGTGGCGCGCTCGACCGCGTCGGCGGAGAGCAGGGGACCGTGCGCGTGCGGGTCGTTCTCGCTCATGCTCCACAGCCTAGGCACGGCACCCGCGAGCCCCGGGCGGCCCCGCCGCGCGGCCCCGAATCGACACGGAAAGGGGCCGGCCGCGCGTCATGCCGTGGGACCCATGTCCCACCGTGTCACGGTGGCCCCGCGCCCCATTCCTCGCGCGAGCGCTCTTTCGCTACTGTCGATTCGCCCCGACACCTGGAGGACCCCGTGGCCGTGAACTTCACCGACATGCCCCTCGAGCTTCTGCGCGAGTACCGCCCGGAGCTCGTCGAGCCCGACGGGTTGGACGCGTTCTGGTCCGACACGCTGGCCGAAGCCCGTGCCGCCGCGCGGCCCGCGACGCTGACGCGCGTCGACGGACCGGTGCGCGCTCTCTCGATCCAGGACCTCACGTTCACCGGATTCGCCGGCGACGAGATCCGCGGCTGGGTCGTGCGCCCGCACGGCGGCGAACAGCTCCCGGCCGTCGTCGAGTTCATCGGCTACGGCGGCGGTCGCGGGCTCCCCGGCGACAAGATCGCCTGGGCGGCCGCCGGCTACGTGCACGTCATCATGGACACGCGCGGCCAGGGATCCGGCTGGAGCATCGGCGACACCCCCGACCCCCACGGCTCCACCGCCGCCTACCCCGGCGTGATGACCCGCGGCATCCACGACCCGCACGAGTACTACTACCGCCGTCTCTTCGCCGACGCCGCGCGTCTGGTCGACGTGGTCCGCGAGCTCTCCGGGGTGGATGCCACGCGCATCGCCGTCACCGGGGGCAGCCAGGGCGGTGCGCTCGCGATCGCCGCCGCGGCACTGTCGGGCGACGCGGTGGCCGCGGTCCTCCCGGACGTGCCGTTCCTGTGCGACATCCCGAACGCCATCGTGCGCACGCCCTCCGCCCCGTTCACCGAGATCACGCGATGGCTGTCCATCCACCGCGACGACACCGCCGCGGCGCTGCACACGCTGTCGCACATCGACGGGGCGATCCTCGCCCGCCGCATCCAGGCGCCGGCGTTCTTCTCGGTCGCGCTGATGGATGACATCGTGCTGCCGTCGGGGGTGTTCGCGGCGTTCCACGCCCTGGCATCCGAGGATGCCGCGATCGAGGTCTACCCGTACAACGGCCACGAGGGCGGGGGCACGCGCCACTGGGCGCGTCAGGTCGCGTGGCTCGACGCGCGCTTCGGCGTTTCGGACGCCCCGAACGCGTGAGTCGCCACGATTTGTCGCCTGGCCGTGGCCCGAGGCGACAAATCTTGGCGACTCACGCAACAGGCGGCTCAGCGCCAGTCGCTGGGCGCAGGGCGCTTCGTCGAGGGCAGCGCGGAGGCCGCGGCCCAGTCGTGCACCCACGGCTCGACGTCGGGCACGCCCTCGGGGCGCCCGACCGCGGCGAACAGCTCCTCGTGCGGCACGGTTCCGCCCGAGCGCCGCAGGATGCGCGCGCGGATGATCGCCCGCGCGAAGATCTCGCCGTCGACCACCGCGCGGTGTTCGAGGTAGACGGCGCGATCGTCGTGTCCGAGCAGCCGCGTCTCGAGCTCGAACCGCTGCCACAGCTCCAGCGAACGGCGGAACGTGATCGTCTCGGCGGCCACCACGGCGTACCAGCCGTGCGAGGTCATCGCACCCGCGATCCCGGTGCGCGTCAGCAGATCCCATCGCCCCAGATCGAACAGCGACAGGTAGCGCCCGTTGTTGAGGTGGCGGAGCAGGTCGATGTCGGTGGGGAGGACGCGCAGTCGCATCCGCCCGACCGCGTTCGGATCGAGGGGGCCTTCGCGACGCAGTCGCCGCCGCGCGCGGAAGAGGACCAGCAGGGTGCGCCACAGAACGTTCACGACCGGCGAGCGTAGTGATCTTCCTATGGAACGACGATTTGTTTGTCCCCTGCCGACAATGCGACGGCGTCCGGCTCGCGCGGCGGATACACCCAGGTCACCAGGACGACCGAGACGATCATCAGCAGGAACCACGACGACAGCTTCGACGCGTCGACCGGCTGCCACCCGCCCACCTGCGACGGGTAGAGCCACGCCCCGGCGTACGTGGCGATGTTCTCGGCGAGCCAGATGAACACCGCGACGCCCGCGAACGCCAGGAGGAGCGGCATCCGGAACGTCCCCCGGAAGAAGCGGAACCGCATCGTCGTGCGCCCCCAGAGGACCACGACCGCCACCACCAGCGCCCAGCGGAGGTCGACGATCCAGTGGTGGGTAAAGAAGTTCGCGTAGATCGCGGCGGCCACGATCGCGGTGAGCCACCGCCGCGGATAGCGCGAGAACCGCAGGTCGAACAGGCGGTACACCCGCACCATGTAGCTGCCGACCGCGGCGTACATGAAGCCGCTGTAGAGCGGGACGCCCCCGATCCGCAGCACTCCGTCGGCCGCGTACATCCAGGAGCCGACGTCGGTCTTGAACAGCTCCATGACCGTGCCGACGACGTGGAACAGCACGACCACGCGCAGTTCGCGCAGCGTCTCGAGCCGCCCGGCCACCATGACGACCTGGATCACCACGGCGGCGATCGTCAGCGCATCGTTGCGGGCCAGTGCGGCGTCGTCGGGGTACCAGAGCTTCGCGGCGACCACGACAGCGAGGAACGTCGCCCCGAAGACGCACGCCCACGCCTGCTTCAGCACGAACACGGCGAACTCCACCAGGCGCGCCCGCGTCCCGGTCGCCGGCGCCGAGCGGAGGAGGCGGTTCGCGAAAGCGTCGATGCGCGCCTCGACCGAGGTGAGGGCGGGGCGCGCGATCATGCCCGGGATCGTGGCACGCGACCCTGGCAGGATGCCGGGGTCCTACCGCATCGCCGGGTCGTCCGAGGTCGATTTCCCGGTGGCGGAAGGGCCGCGTAGAGTCGCGCCATGACTGCGGAAACCCGAACCGACATCGTCGTCCGTCCGGTGCGAGATGTGGATGCCGAGGCCCTCGGCCGCGTGCACGCGACGTGCTGGCACGAGACGTACGACCACCTGATCAGCACGGCCGCCCTCGAGGCGGTCTCCCCCAAGCGCATGGCCGAGCTCTGGACCCACTGGGCCGCCCAGGGCGATGACTACCGCATGAGTGCGGCCCTCGTCGACGGCGAGATCGTCGGCTTCGTCGGCTCGGGCCCTGCCCGCGACGAGGACGCCCCGCGCCCGCGCGAGCTCTACTTCATCTACCTGCTCGACCAGTTCCACGGCACGGGCATCGGGCAGCAGCTCTTCGACGCCGCCGTCGAAGGCGACGAAGGCCTGTACCTGTGGGTCGCCGAGGACAACCCCCGCGCGCACCGCTTCTACGCGCGCAACGGGTTCGCGCTCGACGGCGCCTCGCACGTGGAGCCCTTCCTCGGTGAAGAACTCACCGAGGTGCGTTTCGTCCGCTGACGTGCTGCAGATCTGGGCCCTCGCCGGCATCGGTGAGATCTCGCCGGGCGCAGACCTGGTCGAGGTGATCGCGGATGCCGCCGGAGACACCCTGCGCGACGGCGACATCGTCGTCGTCACCAGCAAGATCGTGTCCAAGGCCGAGGGCCGCATCCTCCGCGCCGACGACCGCGAAGACGCGATCACGCGCGAGACCGTGCGGCTCGTGGCATCCCGCACCTCCCCCGCCGGACACGTGACCCGCATCGTCGAGAACCGCCTCGGCATCGTGGCGGCCGCGGCCGGAGTCGACGCCAGCAACACCCCCGAGGGCACGGTGCTGCTGCTGCCCGAGGATCCCGACGCGTCGGCGCGCGCGATCGCCTCCGGGCTCCGCCTCGCCACCGGCGCGCACGTCGGCGTGCTCATCACCGACACGCTCGGCCGCGCCTGGCGCGAGGGCCAGACCGACCACGCGATCGGCGCCGCGGGCGTGCACGTGTTCGAAGATCTGCGCGGAACGACGGATGCCGAGGGCCGCCCCCTCGTCGTGACCCTGCCGTGCGTCGCCGACGAACTGGCGGCGGCCACCGACCTCGTAAAAGGCAAGGCGGCGCGTTTGCCCGTCGCGATCGTGCGCGGCCGTGCCGACCTGGTGGGCGACCTCGACCTCCCCGGCGCCCGCTCGATCGTGCGCCCCGCGGAGCGCGACATGTTCGCCCTCGGGTCCGACGAGGCGTATGCCGCCGGGTTCGCCGCGGGCCGCGCGGCCGGCGACTCCGCCGGCTGAGCGGTGGCGTCCCCTCGTCCCACTTGTGGCGGCGCATGTCCCAGTACTGGCTGTTCAGGCGGCCGCTGAGCGACAAGAAGTGGGACATGGTTCTCAGCGGCGGCGCGCGGCCTCGCGATTGGAGAGCCTCGGCAGTCAGCGGCGCAGCGCACCCTCGTCCCACTTGTGGCGGCCTGCGTCCCAGTAGTTGCTGGCGAGAGGGCCTCTGAACGACCCGAAGTGGGACATGGTCGCGCCTCGTGGACACGGTCGCGCCTCGTGGCCGTGGCGCGCTTCGCAGCCGTGGCGCACGGGACACAGGACCCCGCGCTCAGCGGACGCCGCGGGCCGCGAGCGCCTCGCCCAGCTGGTCGGCGTGGCGGAGCGACAGCACGACGAACGGGATGATCCCCGCGCGCAGCGACGGGCGGGCACCCCGGGCGCGCTGCGCCTCGCGCACCTCGGCGGCCAGTCGCGCGAGGACGGGGATCGTCGTGATCGTCACCGCCAGCAGGAGCGCGGCGCGCTCGGCATCCACCCCGATCCTCCGGAGCGGCCCGAGGCCGCGTTCGAGAGCGTCGAGCATGTCGTCCACGCGGGTGGTGAGCGGGAGCAGGGCGGCGACGAGGAGCGCCGCCGCGACGCGCGCCGTGTTCGCCAGGGCGGGTTCGGGGCCGAGGAAGACGAGCTGGCCGATCACGGTGATCGCGAGGATCCAGCGGAGCCCCCATGCCTGCCGCCCCAGCTCGCGCACGCCGATGCCCGACACGACGTAAGCGAGGAGCACGGCCACCCCGCAGACGGCCGCCACCCACGCGGCGGTCGGCAGCGCCGCCAGCCCGACCGCGACGACCGCGAGCAGCAGCATCTTGGGGCCCGCCGGCATCCGGTGCAGGAGCCCGTCACCGGGGCGGTACAGGGTCAGCACCGCAGGGCCCGTTCGTAGGCGTCGACGACGTCGGATGCCGCACCCGCGGCGCTCACCACACCGTCGGCGAACAGCACGGCGGCGTCGCAGCGCCGCGCGAGGGCGAGGTCGTGCGTCACGAGGAGGAGCGCGTGGCCGGTGTCGGCGAGGAGGTGGTCCGCGACGCGGCGCGCGTTGCGCGCGTCGAGGTACGCCGTGGGCTCGTCGGCGACGACGAGGTCGGGGGCGCGGACGAACGCCCCGCACAGGGCCAGCAGCTGCTTCTGCCCGCCGGAGAGGTCGTGCGCCGGCCGCTCGGCGAGCTCGGTGAGCCCGAACCGATCGAGGGCGCGCGCCACCCGCTCGGCACGCTCCGCTCTGGGCAGACGCTCCGCGCGCAGCGAGAATCCGACGTCGTCGCCGACCACCGGCATCACGATCTGCGCGTCGGGGTTGCTGAGCACCAGGGCGACGCGACGCCGGAGATCCGCGGCATCCCGGTCGGGGTCGAGGCCCAGAACCTCGACGTCGCCGGCGTCTCGACGGACGAGACCGGCGACGACCCGCGCGAACGTCGACTTGCCCGACCCGTTGTCACCGATCACCGCGATGGTGCGAGCGTCCAGGTCGAGATCGACCCCGCTCAGCACGGCGCGTCCATCGAGCCGCACGGTCAGGTCGCGGCAGCGGAGCACTCCGGTCATCGGACCACCTCCACGAGCGCGGCGACCCCCATACCCCCGCCGATGGATGCCGCGGCGACACCCATCGTCCCCGCCGGCGCCCCGCCGCGCACCAGGCGCGAGAACAGGCGCACCACCGCGACGGCGCCGCTCGCTCCCCACGGGTGGCCGAGCGCCAGGGCCCCGCCGTCCGCGCACACGCGCGGGTCGTCGTCGGCGATCCCCAGCCGCGAGAGCACAGCGATGCTCTGGGCGGCGAACGCCTCGACGAGCTCGATCGCGGCGATGTCGTGGATCGAGGCCCCCGCCGCAGCCAGGACGGCCTCGATCGCCGGCGCGGCACCGATGCCCGGGAGCGCCGGATCGACCCCCACCACGGCGCCCGCGCGGATCGCGAGTCCGGGCCCGGCCGCGGCCACGACGACCGCGGCGGCGCCGTCGCCGATGCGGGTCGACGTCCCGGCGGTGACCGTGCCCCCGGCGAACAGTGCGGGCAGCCGTTCCCGCACGGCCGCGTTCGGTGCGATCGCGTCGTCGCGGCGCGCGGCGCCGATCGCCACGATCTCGGCGTCGAAGCGTCCGGCCGCGACCGCGGCCGCGGCGCGGAGGTGGCTGCGGGCCGCGTGCGCGTCCTGGCGCGCGCGGTCGATCCCGTCGCGGGCGGCGAGGTCCTCCGCCGCGCGGAGCATGTCGGGGTCGGCGAAGCCGGGCGGGGTGAACGGCGCACGCGTGTAGGCGACGCCGTCGCGCGAACGCTCGGGCGCCGTGGATGCGCTCTCGACTCCCCCGGCCACGCGCGGCCTCCCGTCGGCGCGGACGGACGCCGCGGCATCCAGGATCGCCGCCAGCCCGCTGCCGCACTGGCGGTCGACCGTGCCGCCGGGCACCGCGGGTCCGAGCCCGGCGGCGAGCGCGGCGATGCGTCCGGGGTTGCCGCCCGGCCCCACGCAGTTGCCGAGCACCACGTCGGCGATGGCACCGCCGTGCGCGAGACCGGCATCGGCGACGACCGCGGCCACGACCGCACCCCCGAGCACCCCGACGTCGGCACCGGCGAGCGCCCGTCCGCGCAGCGCGAGGGGCGTACGCCGGGCGGCGACGATCACCGGATCAGGCATGACGGGTCCCTCGGTCGAGGATCTCGGTCGCGAGACGCACCGCGTCGGCGCGGGCGGGCTTTCCAGACGGCGTGCGCGGCAGCGCACCCGTCACCCAGCGACGGGGTCGATGCGCGGGTCCGAGCCCGCGCGCGACCGCGGCGCGCAGCGGCTCCGGGACAGTACCGCTCGTCGGCACGCCGCCGACGGAGGAGTCGTCCAACTCGACGAACGCGGCGACGAGGGCTCCGACCCCGGGATGCGGCATCCCGAAGACGACCGCGTCGCGCACACCGGGGATCGATCGCAGCGCGCGCTCCACCTCGTCGGGGATGACGGTCGCCGACGCGGTGAGGATCGCGTCATCGGCGCGCCCGCGCAGGACGAGGCGGCCGTCGCGCACCTCCGCGCGGTCGCCGACGCTCGCCCACGCGCCGTCCCGTCGCAGGGGTCCTCCGTCGCCCAGATACCCGGATGCCACGAACCCCGACCGCACCCACACCTCACCGTCGCGCACCTCGACGTCGACGCCGGGGAACGCGCGCAGTCCGTCTCCCTCGTCGACCGCGACGAACGAGAGTTCCGCGGCCCCGTAGTACGACACGACCCGGATGCCGGCGGACTCGGCGCGGGCGCGCAGTGCCGGGCCGAGGTGCGATCCGCCCACGAGCGCGGTGCGCAGGGCGGGCGGGGCTCCGCGATCGAGGAGCGCGTGCAGAGCCTCGGGCGTGCCGTGGAAGCAGGTCGCGTCCGAGAAGTCGTCGCGGGCGGGGCGCGGACCGCCCGCGAGGGCGTGAGCCAGCGAGAACAGCGTGATGGACGCGGCGGGCGGGGCGGGGAGCGCGACGACGGCGCCCGGACCGGCGCCGAGGAACCCGGCGACCGCGGCGAAGGATTCCGCCCAGGAGGCGGCAGACCGCAGCACGATCCGCGGCGCGCCGCTGCTGCCGGAGGTGAGCGCCGCCCACGCCGTGTCGTCGGGCACCTCGGCCCGCCCGGCCGTCCGCCGAACGGCCGCGAGCTGCTCGGCCGACCACCGCGGATCGGTCACGAGCGGTACGGCACCCGCGGTCCGCAGCTCGGCCAGGTGCGCAAGCAGGTCGGGCCGGTCGCCGTCGACGACCGCGATCACGCGGAGACGGTGGCCGGTTCCGCGGCGGGCGCCCGCCACTGGCGGCGGAAGCCGCGCGGATACGACCGCACCAGCAGCGTCACCACGATCGTCGCGATCGCCGCCTTGATGAGGTCTCCCGGGACGAACACGAGGCTCGTCAGCGCGGTCTCGGCGAGCGGCAGACGCGTCACGAGACTCTGGACCGGGATGCCGAGCGCGTAGATCGCCACGATCCCTCCCGCGACCATCGCGATCGCCGTGCGCCACCACACGGGGCGTCGATTGCCGGCGTGCACGATGAGGCCGATGACGATCGCGCCGAGGATCCACCCGATCGCGTACCCCGCCGACGGGCCGAGGAACACCGCGAAGCCGCCGCGCCCGCCGGCAAGGAGCGGCAGCCCGACGGCGACCAGAACGAGCAGGACCGTCACCGACAGCGCACCGAGCCACGGACCGAGGATCGCACCCGCGAGCATGACGCCGAGCGTCTGCGCGGTGATGGGCACGCCGCCGAAGAGCGAGAATCCGCCGGGCAGGCCGAGCACCGCGATCAGTGCGGCGAAGACGGCCACGCGTGCGAGGTCGGTGGCATCCGGAGTGCGAGCGGTCATGTCGATCCTTACCTGAACAGCGTTCACCTGAACGGTGTTCACTATAGTCAGAACCGTGACTCCTCCCGCACGCGGCCGCGGCCACTCCGCCGACGACGTCGCGCGGACCGCCCTGCGCATCCTCGACGACGACGGCCTCGCCGACCTCACCATGCGTCGGCTCGCGACGCGGCTCGACGTGCAACCGAGCGCGCTCTACTGGCACTTCCCGAACAAGCAGTCGCTGCTCGCCGAGCTCTCCGACCGGATCGTCGGGGGAGCGGCATCCCTCCTGCACGGGTCGGGGGTGGTCGCCGAAGCACGCGCGCTGCGCGACGCCCTGCTCGCCTACCGCGATGGCGCCGAGGTGGTCTCCAGCACCCTCGCGCTCGGCCTCGGCTCGCCCGCGGCACTCGACCGCCTGACCGCCGCGGTGGCCGCCGAGGGATTTTCGCCCGACGTCGCGACCCGCGCGGGGACGACGCTGCTGCACTTCGTCCTGGGGCACGTGTGGCACGAGCAGCAGCGACTGCAGTACGACAGCGTCGGTGTCGTCGCCCCGGGCGCGACCCCTGTCTCCGATGCCGACTTCGCCTTCGGCGTCGACCTCATCCACCGCGGGCTGCACGCGTCCGCCTCGCGCCCGACGTAGGCCGCGGCGCGTCCGGCGTAGGCCGCGGCGTCCGGCGTAGGCCGCGGCATCCTGCGCCATTTCACGTGATCTGGCCGAGCGCGCACAATCCGGCCGAGAGCACACGTTGGGGACGACCGCAGCGTGTGCGTTCGACCGGATCGTGTGCGCTCGGCGGCAGCGGGGCTCGGCGGGCGCGGCACCGAGCGCTCGGCGGGCAGCGGGCGTCGGGTCGCGGCCCGAACATGGGACGGCACGGTCGCGACGGCCCGAGAGGCGGGACCGCGGCCGTTGGGACCGCGGCGGCAGCCCGGCGTAGGCCGCGGCATCCTGCGCCATTTCACGTGATCTGACCGAGCGCACACGATCCGGCCGAGAGCACACGTTCGGGACAACCGCAGCGTGTGCGTTCGACCGGATCGTGTGATCTCGACGCCCGCGGGGCTCAGCGGGCGCGGCGCCGGGCTCGGGCGGACACGGCGGCGGACACTGCGCCGGGCGCTCGGCGGGCAGCCCGGCGCCGGGCGCTCGGCGGGCAGCCCGACGCCGGGCGCTCGGCGGGCAGCCCGACGCCGGGCGCTCGGCGGGCAGCACGGCGGCGGCGCGGGCACGGCGCCGGGCGCGGGCAGACCCGCGTCAGCGCTGCTTCACGTCGCCGAAGAGGCGCGCCACCGGAATGAGCAGGCTCGGGCGCGCGGCGATCCACGCGGCCGCCATCACCAGCAGGGATGCCGCGAACAGCAGCAGCCCGGTCGGGTCGGCGGCGAAGGCGTCGGGGTCGACCGAGCCACGGGCCGCGTACATGTGATTGAGGTTGCGCAGCGCCCCCGTGGCGAGCACGAGGAACACGTGCACGGCGATGAACGCGACGAAGAACAGCATCACCGGGAAGTGGATGCGACGCGCCCACTCCGCGGGGAACGCGCGGTTCAGGCGCGCGGCGTCCTTCGGCCAGACCCCCGACAGCCGCACGCCCGTGACGATCGCGAGGGGGGCGGCGACGAACGTGATCGCGAAGTACGACAGCTGCTGCAGGCTGTTGTAGTTGACCCAGCCGTTCTCGGTCGGCCAGTCGAGCGCGGCGTACTGCAGCGCCGCGGACACCGCGTTCGGGAACACGTCCCACGATGTCGGCACGACCCGCGTCCACTGCCCCGTCGCGAACAGCAGCACGATGTAGATCACGCCGTTGGCGATCCAGAGCACGTCGATCGCCTGGTGGAACCACAGCGCCAGGCTGATGCGGCGCCGCTTGTTGCCCCGCGGCGACCAGAAGGCATCCGGTCGCTTCTGACGACGGAACTGCAGCCCCGAGCGGATGACGAGCAGCAGGAACAGGCTGTTGAGGAAATGCTGCCAACCGAGCCACGCCGGGATGCCGACGGGCGCCGCCGCGGGCAGCTCGGACGACCCGGGGTAGACGTCGAGGAAGCCCCGGACGGGCCCGAGCGACACGAGCACCCGTGCGATCAGCACGATGAAGACCGCCAGCACGAGCGCCGCGAAGCCCAGCAGCAGCACGGAGCCGAGCCATTGCGCGGGAGTCAGCGCGCCGAAGAGGCGCGACGACCCGCGCTGCGGGGTGCGGGGTGTGGACGCCATCAACTTCTTCGGGCCGGAGCGAGGACTGACCTCCCGACGATACCGAAACCGGCTGTCCTTCGACCGCGCGCACCACGCGCTTGGTCGACGACCCGCAGGATGGTAAGCCCGGTACGGTGAGGCGGGAGGAGGACGGATGCCGAGACGCCTACCGGTCGACCCGATCGCCGAAGCCAAGCGCCAGTGGATCGCGCACGGCTGGGACGACGCCGCCGATGGCATGACCGTGGTGACGTCGGTGATCCGCGCCCACCAGTTGCTCACGGCATCCATCGAGCACGCTCTCAAGCCGCTGGACCTGTCGTTCTCGCGCTTCGAAATGCTGCGGCTGCTGGCATTCACCCGGGAGGGACGGATGCCGATGGCCAGCGCCATCGCCCGACTCCAGGTTCACCCCACCAGCGTCACGAACACGGTCGAACGTCTCGCTCGCGACGGTCTGCTGTCGCGCGAACCCCACCCGACCGACGGGCGCGCCGCACTGCTCGTGCTGACGGAGGCCGGCCGCCGTCGCGTCGACGACGCCACGGACGCGCTGAACGCCGTCTTCCGCGACCCGGGGCTCGCCGCCGACGACGCGACCGAACTCGTGCGGATCATCGCCCGATTCCGCAAGGCCGCAGGCGACTTCGCCGACCCGTCGCCGACGCCCGAGCCGCTGTGACGCGACTCAGCGGTTCGTGAAGTTCGGCGGCCGCTTCTCGCGGAACGCCGCCATGCCCTCTTTCTGGTCGGCGGTGTCGAACAGCGCGAAGAACGCCTGCCGCTCGAATCGGAGCCCTTCGGCGAGCGTCGACTCGAGTGCGACATCGAGCGCCGCCTTCGCCGCGTACAGCGCGGGAAGGGGCTTCTCGGCGATCGTCCGGGCCACGGCATCCGCCTCGTCGAGGAGGTCGGCGGCGGGCACCACGCGTGAGACGAGTCCTACCCGCTCGGCCTCGGCCGCGTCGATCATGCGTCCGGTGAGCACCAGCTCGGCGGCTTTGTAGTACCCGAGCGCCCGCACGAGGCGCTGCGTGCCGCCCATGCCGGGGATGACCCCGAGCTGGATCTCGGGCTGCCCGAACTTCGCGCGATCGGAGGCCAGGATGATGTCGCACATGAGGGCGAGCTCGCACCCGCCGCCGAGGGCGTACCCCGACACCGCGGCTATCACGGGCGTCCGCACCGCGGCGAAGCGGCCCCACGCCCCGAAATGGTCGGAGAGCGACATCTCGAGCCCGGACTTGCTCTCCATCTCTTTGATGTCGGCCCCCGCGGCGAACGCTTTCTCGGAGCCCGTGACCACGATCGCCCCGACGTCGGGGGCGTCGTCGAACGCCGTCGCCGCGGCCACGACCTCGGTCATGGACCGCGTGTTCAGCGCGTTGAGCGCCTCGGGCCGGTCGAGGGTGATCCACCCCACCCGCCCGCGCTGCTCGACCCGGATCGTCTCGTACTCGACGGCGTGATCGGCCATGCCGCTCCCCTCGTGGTGTCCTTCCAGCATCGTCGCACGCGTCCCCGACATCGCCGAGGGGGTTCCGGGCCTCAGGCCGCCAGCACGCTCCGCCCGACGATGAGCCGCATGATCTCGTTCGTGCCCTCGAGGATCTGGTGGACGCGCAGGTCGCGCACGACCTTCTCGATGCCGTACTCCTGCAGGTACCCGTAGCCGCCGTGCAGCTGCAGCGCCTCGTTCGCGACGCGGAAGCCGACGTCGGTCGCGAAACGCTTGGCCATGGCGCAGCGGGTCGCGGCGTCGGGGGCTTTGGCATCCAGGTGCTCCGCCGCCGAGTGCACGAGGAGCCGCGCCGCCTCCAGCTCGGTGGCCATGTCGGCGACGGCGAACACGACCGACTGCTTCTCGGCGAGCGGTTCGCCGAACGTGAAGCGCTCATGTACGTACGCGACCGCGCGTTCCATGGCCCAGCGCGCCCCGCCGAGCGAGCACGCGGCGATGTTGAGGCGACCGCCGTTGAGCGCCGCCATCGCGATCCCGAAACCGCGGCCCTCGCCGCCGAGCAGGTTCTCGGCAGGCACGCGCACCTCGTCGAGCACGACCTGCCGCGTGGGCTGGGCGTTCCAGCCCATCTTCTTCTCGTTCGGCCCGAACGACAGTCCCGCAGCGTCCGCCGGAACGAGGAATGCACTGATCCCCCGCGCCCCGGGCTCGCCCGTCCGTGCCATGACGACATAGACGGATGCCTCGCCGGCACCCGAGATGAACTGCTTGACGCCCGTGAGCACGAACGTGTCGCCGTGCCGGATGGCCGAGGTGGTGATCGCCGCGGCATCCGATCCGGCGCCCGGCTCGGTGAGGCAGTAGGCGCCGAGCTGCTCCATGGCGGTGAGCCCCGGGAGCCACCGCTCGCGCTGGGCGTCGTCGCCGTACGCGTCGATCATCCACGCGACCATGTTGTGGATCGTCAGGTACGCGGTGACCGTCGGGTCGCCCGCGGCGAGCTCCTCGAAGATCTCGACGGCGAAACGGCGAGGGAAGCCGGCGCCGCCGGACTCCTCGCGGACGCACATGCCCCCGAGGCCCAGCTCACCGGCGCGACGCAGGACGTCGCGCGGGAAGTGCTTCGCGGCATCCCACTCCAGGGCGTGGGGGGTCAGCTCGGTCGCGGCGAACTCGCGGACGGCGTCGAGGATGGCGGCGCGGTCGTCAGCGGTCAGAGCGTCGAGCGCGGGGGCAGGGGTGGCGTCCATGCGGCTCTCCATTTCGGCGACGTCGTCGTCGCGAGAGCGATTTTAGTTGGACGTCCTTGTAATTACTAGGATGCCGAAGAATCAGCCCGCCGCGACCCCGAACAACGCACCCACCGCGTACGTCGCGCCGAGCGCGAGCGCACCGCCGATCACGGTCCGCAGGATCGCGCGACCGCGGCGCGCGCCCCCGATCCACGCCGCGAGATACCCGGTGACGGCGAGCGCGATGAGCACCGCGACGAAGGTGAGCGGCACGCGCACCTCGACCGGCGCGAGCAGGATCGTCAGCATCGGCAGGATCGCGCCGACCGTGAACGCCACGGCCGAGGCGAGTGCCGCCGCCCACGGGCTGACCACGTCGTCGGCGTCGATGTTGAGCTCGACGGCGAGGTGGGCCTTGAGGGCGTCGGATGCGGTGAGCTCGGTCGCCACGCGCGTCGCGGTGTCGCGGCTGAGCCCCTGCGCCTCGTACAGCCCGACGAGTTCGGCGAGCTCCGCCTCGGGGTCCTCCGCGAGCTCGCGCCGCTCCTTCTGAATGAGCGCGTGCTCGCTGTCGCGCTGGCTGGACACCGAGACGTACTCCCCCAGCGCCATGGAGATCGCGCCACCGACGAGAGCGGCCAACCCGGCGATGAGCACGGGTCCGACCTCGCTCGTCGCCCCCGCGACACCGACGACCACGGCGGCGGTCGACACGATGCCGTCGTTCGCGCCGAGCACGCCGGCGCGCAGCCAGTTCAAGCGCTGGGCGAGTCCCTGGCGGTGCGGTTCATCGGGGTGGGCTCCGGCGGGCGAATCGGTCACGCCGCAAGGTTAGCCCCGTGCGCGGGGGGACGGATCGCCAGGTGAGATCGGCGACACAGCACCCCGTGTCTTCCCACCCCGTTCACCGGACCGTCACCGCCGATCGACAGAGTGGCGGGGATCCGCGCCCCCGCACGGATCCTCTCCCGACACCCGAGGACACAGCCATGCCTTCGTCGTTCCTTCGCCGCGCCGCTGCGTTCACCGCGACGACCGCGGCGGTGTGCGCGCTCGCCCTCACGAGCGCGACGGCGGCTTCCGCCGCCATCGTCCCCACGCCCGTCTCCGACAGCGCGCCCGGCGCGGCCATCGGCCTCACCCCGGTGGGCTCCTACGACACGAACGTGTACAAGGAGTCCGCCGCGGAGATCGTGCAGGCGTACCGCGACCGCCTGTTCGTCGTCAACGCACAGGCAGGCACCGTGACGGTGCTCGACAACAGCGACCCGAAGAACCCGACGAAGCTGTTCGAGATCGCCTCGGACGGCGTGGCGAACTCGGTGGCGGTGCGCGACGACGGCCTGGGCGTCGTGGCCTTCGAGGCGGAGGACAAGACCTCCGCCGGCCACCTCGTGTTCTTCGACGCCAATAAGGACGACGCGGCGAGCGCCACCCTCGGCGAGGTCACGGTCGGAGCACTGCCCGACATGGTCACGTTCTCCAAGGACGGCACCTACGCCGTCGTCGCCAACGAGGGCGAGCCGAACGACGCCTTCACCGTCGACCCCGAGGGTTCGGTGAGCGTCGTCACGCTGGCATCCACTGTCTCGGCTCCGGCGCAGACCGCCGTCAAGACCGCCGGGTTCCGCGCGTTCGAGCAGGGCGGTTCGAAGACGCTCGACCCGAAGGTGCGCGTGTTCGGCCCCGACGTCGCCGCGCCCGACCAGGGCTCCACGCCCCTGTCGGCCAACCGCGTCTCGCGCAACCTCGAACCCGAGTACATCACCGTCGACGGGACGGTCGCGTATGTCGCGCTGCAGGAGGCCAACGCCATCGCGACGGTCGACCTGACCAAGGCCGAGGTCACCGGCATCCTCCCCCTCGGCTACAAGGACTGGGGCGCGAGCGCGCTGGACACCAGCGACAAGGACGGCGGGATCAACATCCGCAGCGTCGCCGGCCTGAAGGGCCTGTACATGCCCGACGGCATCGCGTCGTACTCGGCGAGCGTCGCCGGCAAGGCCACGACCTACCTCGTCACCGCGAACGAGGGCGACGGCCGCGAGTGGGGCTCGTTCATCGACGAGGCCCGCATCAAGGACCTCGGCAAGAAGGACCTGGCCCCGATCTGCGAGACCTCGCCGCTCGCGGGTCGCTCGGCGGATGCCGACCTCGGACGCCTCAAGGTCGTCACCGACCTCGGCACGACCGCCGACGGCTGCTACAGCGAGCTCTATGCCTACGGCGGCCGCTCGTTCTCGATCTGGGACACCAAGGGCGCGCTCGTCTTCGACTCCGGCGACGACTTCGAGCAGAAGCTCAAGGAGGTCGCCCCCGAGCTGTTCAACGTCTCGAACGACAACAACACCGTCGACGACCGCAGCGATGACAAGGGCCCCGAGCCCGAGGGCGTGGCCATCGGCGTGGTCGACGGCCGCACCTACGCCTTCATCGGCCTCGAGCGGGCCGGCGGCGTGATGGTCTACGACATCACCGAGCCGACCAACGCGACGTACGTCACGTACGTGAACAACCGCGACGCCTCCGCCGACGTCAAGACGGTCGCCGCGGGCGACCTCGGCCCGGAGGGCATCACGTTCGTCTCGGCGCTGCGTTCGCCCACCGGCATCCCGCTGCTGATCACCGGCAACGAGGTCTCGGGCTCGACCACCGTCTTCGAGGTGCGTCCGACGCAGCCGAAGACCCCTGACCTGCAGATCCTGACGATCAACGACTTCCACGGGCGCCTGCTGCAGGAGTCCGGCGGCGTGGCGGGCGCGGGCGTGCTCGCCGGTGCGGTCGAGAAGTACCGCCAGCAGAACCCGAACACGCTGTTCGTCTCGGCCGGCGACAACATCGGTGCGAGCGCGTTCGAGTCGTTCATCGACCAGGACACCCCGACGATCAAGGCCCTCACGGCCGCGACGCTCGACGTCAGCACGGTCGGCAACCACGAGTTCGACCGCGGCTTCGCCGATCTGACCGACCGTGTCATCCCCGAGTACGAGGGCGACCCGGATGCCGACCAGTTCAGCGACTTCGCACTCGGCGCCAACGTGTACGAGAAGGGCACGAAGACCCCCGCCCTGAAGCCGTACACGATCAAGGACGTCAACGGCACGAAGGTCGCTTTCGTCGGCACCGTCACGGAGCAGACGGCCGGAATGGTCGACCCGTCGAAGATCACGTCGATCGAGTTCGGCGACCAGGTCGAGGCGGCCAACCGCGAGGCGAAGAACGCCCGGGCGGCCGGCGCCGACATCGTCATCCTCCTCGCCCACGAGGGTTCGGAGGGCACCGACTGCACGAAGATCGCCACGGAGTCGGGAGACTTCGGCGACCTCGTCCGCAACGCCTCGAGCGACGTGGATGCCATCGTCTCGGCGCACACGCACCAGAAGTACGCGTGCGAGATCGGCGGACGCTCCGTCATCCAGACCGGCCAGTACGGCACGAACCTCGGCACGCTCGACATCGACCTCGACGGAGCCGGAAAGCTCGTCTCGATCACGCCGGGCGTGCGTGCGCTGTACGACTCGACCGTCTCCCAGTGGGTCGCGTACCCGCAGACGCAGGTCGCGAAGATCGTGGCGGATGCCAAGGCAACCGCCGACGTCAAGGGTCAGGTCGAGGTCGGCACGATCACGACCGACATCAAGCGCGCCGTCAACGGTTCGGGCGGCGAGGACCGCGGCGCCTACTCGACGCTCGGCAACACCGTCGCCGACGTGTACCTGTGGGCCGCGAGCGAGAACCCCTCGTTCAACGGTGAGGACGCGCAGATCGCGTTCATGAACCCCGGCGGACTGCGCGCCGACCTGCTGTACGGCACCGACGACGGCTCGGTCTCGTACCGCGAGGCGGCGAACGTGCAGCCGTTCGGCAACACGCTCGTGACGCTTTCGCTCACGGGTGCGCAGCTGAAGTCGGTGCTCGAGGAGCAGTGGCAGCCCGCGGAGGCGTCGCGTCCGGTGCTCGCGCTCGGTGTGTCGAAGGGCTTCACCTTCGAGTACGACCCGACGGCGGCGAAGGGTTCGCGCATCGGCGCCATCGCGCTGAACGGTACGCCGATCGACCCGGCCGCGACCTACCGCGTCGTGACCAACTCGTTCCTCGCGGCGGGCGGAGACAACTTCTTCACCTTCGCGCAGGGCACGGGCAAGGCCGACTCGGGCCAGATCGACCTGCAGGCCACGGCGGAGTTCTTCGCCGCGAAGGGCACGGTCGCACCGTCGCCGCTCGGCCGTGCGTACCTGAAGGGCACGCAGCCGGTCGACGAGGGCACCGGCCCCACGCCGACGCCCACCCCGACGCCGACCCCGACCGCGACGCCGACCGAAACGCCGGTCCCTGCGCCGTCGTCGAGCGCGGGCGCCGGGTCGCAGGGAGCACTGGCCACGACGGGTACCGAGGTTCCGTGGGGCCTCGCCCTCGGCGGCGCGTTCCTGCTGGTCGCCGGTGGTCTGGCCTTCGCTCTGCGCAAGCGCCGCACGGTCTGACCCTCCGCCCCGGCAACGGCCCTCACCCTTTCGGGTGGGGGCCGTTGCCTTTCGCGTGAGATGCCAGGACTTGTCGCTCGGAGACGGCCCGAGGCGACAATTCCTGGCGACTCACGCGGCTAGAAGCGCCGCAGCAGCGCGGCCAGCGCCTGTCCGCCGCCGATGCACATCGTCACCACGGCGTACTCGAGGTCGCGGCGTTGCAGGTCGAGGGCGGCGCGGACGGTCAGGATCGCGCCCGTCGCCCCGACCGGGTGCCCGAGCGCGATCGCGCCGCCGTACGGGTTGACCCTCTCGGGGTCGAGGCCGGCGTCGCGGATCACGGCGACGGCCTGCGCCGCGAACGCCTCGTTCAGCTCGACGACGTCGACGTCGGCCGGCGTCAGCCCGGTCCGCTCCCAGAGCCGTTGCAGCGCGAGGACGGGGGCGTACCCCATGATCTCGGGGTCGACACCCGCGGTCGTCACGGCTTCGAGGGTGGCGAGGCCGGTGAGCCCGCGCTCGCGCACGTCCTCCTCCCGCATGAGGACGGTCGCGGCGGCGCCGTCGTTGATCCCCGAGGAGTTGCCGGCCGTGACGGACCCCTCTGCGGCGAACGCGGGACGCAGCCCGGCGAGCACCTCGAGCGTCGTGCCGGGACGCGGGTGCTCGTCGACCGACACCTCGATCGGTCGCTTGCCGCCGGTGGTCACGGGCACGATCTCCTCCGCGAACGCCGCACGGCTGGCATCCAGGGCGGCCCTGCGCTGACTCTCGACGGCGAAGGCATCCTGCTCGGCCCGGGAGACGGAGTACCGGGATGCCACGGTCTCGGCGGTCGTGCCCATGTGCCGGCCGCTGAACGGGTCGGTGAGGATCGCGAGCGTGCCGTCGAGGAGCGTCCGGTCGCCGAGCCGGGCGTTGCCGCGCGCGCCGTAGTCGAGGAACGGCGTGCGCGACATGCTCTCGTCGCCGCCCGCGACGACGACGTCGACGCCGCCCCAGCGGAGCTCCTGAGCGCCCGACCAGATGGCCTGGAGCCCCGACCCGCACAGGCGGTTCACGGTGAAGGCAGGGACCCGGGTCGGCAGCCCCGCGGCGAGCGCGACGCGGCGGGCGTTGTACGCGTCGGGTCCGTTCTGCGCGATGCAGCCCATGACGACTTCGTCCACGGCATCCTTCGGCACGCCCGCGCGCTCGAGGGCGGCTGAGACGGCGACGGCGCCGAGTTCGTGCGCGTCGACGCTCGACAGCGCGCCGCCGAAGGAGCCGATCGGGGTGCGCGCGCCCGCGACCAGGACGATGCGGGACTGTGCCGGGGCGACCGTCATGGGGATCCTCCAGGGGTGGAACGGAAGGGTGGCAACGGTACGCCGCGGGGCGTAATCTCCGCCACATGGACGCGGTGATCCGCACGGTGGGGCTGCGCAAGTCCTACGGTCGCACGAATGCCCTCGACGGCCTCGACCTCGAGGTCGGGCCGGGCGAGATCCACGGCTTCCTCGGCCCGAACGGCGCCGGGAAGTCGACGACGATCCGCATCCTCCTCGGGCTCGCGCGGTCCACCGGGGGGACGGCCGCGGTGTTCGGCGCCGATCCGTGGCGCGACGCGGCGCGGCTGCACCGGCGGATCGCCTACGTCCCGGGCGACGTGAACCTGTGGCCCGGCCTCTCGGGCGGGGAGGCGATCGACCTGCTCGCGCGCCTCCGCGGGGGCGGGCGGACCGTCGCGTATCGCGCGGAGCGTGCGCGGCTCCTCGAGGCGTTCGAACTCGATCCGCGCAAGAAGGGCCGCTCGTATTCGAAGGGCAACCGGCAGAAGGTGGCGCTGGTCGCGGCGTTGTCCGTCCCGGCCGATCTGCTCGTGCTCGACGAGCCGACGAGCGGCCTCGACCCGCTCATGGAGGTCGTCTTCCAGCGCGAGGTGCGACGCGCCCGCGACCGCGGTGCGGCCGTGCTGCTGTCCAGCCACATCCTGTCCGAGGTCGAGCAGGTGTGCGACCGAGTGAGCATCATCCGCGCCGGTCGCATCGTCGACGACGGCACCCTCGACGACCTCCGGCACCTCACCCGCACCCAGGTCTCGTTCGCCGACCCCGGCGGCGACCTCCCCGTGCTCCCCGGCGCGCACGAGGTCGAACGCCGCGACGGGCGCGTGCACCTCACCGTCGACACCGCCGAGGTGGCATCCCTCCTCCCCGCGCTCGGCGCCGCGCGCGTCACGTCGCTCCGGATCGAACCGGCCTCGCTCGAGGAACTGTTCCTCCGGCACTACGGAACGCAGCCGTGAGCGGCTTCGGGCCCGTCCTGCGGGCGCGATGGCGACGGGATGCCGTGCAGCTGACGATCTGGATCGTCGGCGCCCTGCTGCTCGCCGCCTCGGCGGTCACGGGGGTGCGGGGGACGTTCCCGACCGAGACCGACCGCGCGACGCTGCTCGCGACGGCCGTGGCGAATCCGGTGGTGCTGCTCTTCCGCGGCCTGCCGTCGGGGACGGACGAAGCAGCGTTCACCGCGTTCCTCATCCTCCCGTTCGTCGCGCTGCTGGCCGCGCTCATGAGCACGTTCCTCGCCGTGCGGCACACCCGCGGCGACGAGGATTCCGGGCGCGCCGAGCTCATCGCCGCCACCCCCGCGGCGCGGACCGTTCCACTGGCCGCGACGGTGGTGCACGGCATCCTGGCCAACGCCGTCCTCGGCGCGCTCGTGATACTGACGTACGTCGCGATCGGGTTCCCCCCGACCGGGAGCGTCCTGATGGGCGCCGCTTCGGCGCTGACGGGCATCGCTTTCCTCGGCGTCGGACTCGTCGCCGCGCAGCTGGCGGCATCCGCGCGGACGGCGAACGCGATCGGCGTTTGGGCCGTGCTGCTCACCTACCTCGCGTGCGGGCTCGGCAACGCCCTCGGAACGCCCAGCGCGGACCTGCGACGGATGACGAGTGCGCCCCTGGCGTGGGTGTCGCCGTTCGGGTGGGCCGAGAACACGCGCCCGTACGACTCGGATGCGGCGGGCACACTGGTCCCGTTCGCCGGACTGATCGTCGTCACCCTCGTGCTCGCGTTCGTCCTCTCGGGCGCGCGGGACGTGGGCGGCTCACTCCTGCCCGCACGCCGCGGGCGAGCCGTCGCGAGCGTCGCCCTCTCTGGGCCGATCGGACTCGTCTGGCGCGAGGCCCGAGGATCCCTCCTCGGGTGGGCGGTGGGCGGAGCGATCGTCGGCGTGATGTCGACGCGCCTCGCCGCGGCGATCTCACAGATCGGCGACACGATCCCCTCGGTGCAGGCCCTGCTGCAGTCCCTCGCGTCTCAGGGGTCGCTCGCGCAGGGAGCCATCGAGGTGTTCTTCACCCTGGCCGGGGTGCTCGCCGCGTGCGCCGGCATCCAGACCGTCCTTCGCGCGCGGCAGGACGAGGCCGCCGGCCTCGCCGAACCCGTGCGCGCGGCGGGAGTCGGCCCGGTGCGCTGGGTGGGGGCGTACCTGGTCGTGGCCGTGGGGGCCGTGCTCGCGTGCCTCGCCGCCGCGACGGCGGGGGCGACCGCCGGCCAGCTCGCGACCGATTCGTCGAAGACGGACCTCATCCGGGATGCCGCGGTGGCGGCGGCCGGGCAGGCGGTCGCCGCCGTGACGCTCGTGGTCATCGCGACGCTGGTCGTCGTGATCGCGCCCCGACTGTCGCTGCCCGTCGGGTGGGCCCTCGTCGGCGTCGCGACCGTCGTCGGATTGTTCGGCCCGTTGCTCGGACTCTCGGATGCCGCCGTCCACGTCTCGCCGTTCGCGTCGGCGCCGCGCATCGACGGCGATGCCCTCGACCTGCGCGGCGGCGTGTGGCTCGTGGTCGCGGTCGCCGCCGCCGCCGCGCTCGCCGGCGTGGCGGCACGGCGCCGCGAGCTCGCGCCGGAGCGCTGAGGCCCTACCCCCAGGACTCCAGCGTCGCCGGGACGGATGCCAGCGTGGCCACAGCCGCGTCCCGATCGGCGCGGGCGAGGGTCAGCGCCGCCACCACGAGCGATGCGCACACCGCGGACAGGGAGTCCACGGCATCCGGGGCGAGATCCGGCCGCCGGTCGGCCACGGCCGCGCGGATGGCGGCGCGCATCTCGGCGGCGTAGCCCGACACCAGGCTGCGCACGTCGGCGTCGTCCGACGCGAGCGGGGACGATCCGGCGTTCAGCAGCAGACAGCCGAGACGGGCACGGGGGCTGTCGGCCGCGATGGCGGCGCGCATGTCTTCGACGTACGCCTCGAGAGCGCTCGGGTCGCCGCCGCCGAGGGGGCGGAGGCGCGTGCGCACGATGTCGTCGAGATACTGCGCGAGCACCGCGTCGAAGAGCCCGCGCTTGCTGCCGAACGCGTTGTAGAGGCTCGAACGGGTGAGTCCGGTGGCCTCCTCCAGCTCGGTGATGCCCGCCTCGGCGTACCCGCGCTGCCAGAACACGTCACGAGCGGCGTCGACGACGGCGCGGCGGTCGAACGTCGGCATCCTGCCCATGGGTTTCCTTCTTCCCGGTCCAGGACTATATTAGACCGGTCGTTACAAAATAACCACGCAAGGAGAGACATGCGCGCGATCGTGCACCCCCGATTCGGCGAACCGACCGACGTCCTCGACGTCGCCGAGGTCGAGACCCCCGAGCCCGGCCCCGGCCAGGTGCGGCTGCGCATCCTCCTGTCGCCGATCCACAACCACGACCTGTGGACCATCCGCGGCACCTACGGCTTCAAGCCCGAACTCCCCGCCCGCGCCGGAACCGAGGCCGTCGGCGTCATCGACGCGCTCGGCGAGGGCGTCGAGGGGCTCGAGGTCGGCCAGCGCGTCGCCACCGGCGGAACCTTCGGCGTGTGGGCCGAGTACGTCGTCACCCCCGCCGCGGGTCTCATCCCCGTCGCCGACGCGCTCCCCGACGAGATGGCCTCGCAGCTCGTCTCCATGCCGTTCAGCGCCATCAGCCTGCTGCACTCGCTCGACCTGCAGGCCGGCGACTGGCTCGTGCAGAACACCGCCAACGGCGCCGTGGGACGCATGGTCGCGCAGATCGCGAAGGCCCGTGGCATCCACGTCCTGGGTCTGGTCCGTCGTCAGAGCGCCGTCGACGAGCTCGCGCAGCAGGGCATCACGAACGTCGTGTCGACCGACAGCAGCGACTGGCGCGAGAAGGCCCTCGCGATCATCGACGGCGGACGCGTCGTCGCCGGCGTCGACTCGGTCGGCGGATCGGCAGCGAACGATGTGCTGTCGCTGCTCTCCGAGAACGGCACGCTCGTCATCTTCGGCTCGATGGGCGACGCCAAGCTCGAGCTGTCGGCGGGCGACATCATCTTCCGCCAGGCGACCGTGAAGGGATTCTGGGGCAGCGTCGTCAGCAAGACGATGGATGCCGAGACCCGCGGCGCCCTCTTCGGCGAGCTGTCCCGCTACCTCGCCGACGGCACCGTGACCCTTCCCGTCGCCGCGACCTTCGCCCTCGAGGACGTTCGCAACGCCGCCGCCGCGAGCTTCTCGCCGCGCGTCGGCAAGGTGCTGCTGCGCCCGTAAGCCCCTCCCGCTCAAGTGTCCAAGACACGCCGTTGCGCCCCACCCGCATGCGGCGTGTCTTGGCCACTCGGCGTTTCGGGGCGGGGGCAGCGAGGCGGCGCAGCCTCAGGCGAGCAGGCGCTCCAGCGCGTCGAGCACGGGGCGCTGACCCTTCACGAGGCGTTCGCGGGCGGTATCCAGGTCCGTCCACTCGGCCCGGTCGACCTCGGGGAACGCGGCCGTGCGACCCGACCGCGGCGGCCATTCCATCTCGAACTCGCCGAACACGAATCCGGATGCCTCGAACCCGGTGCCGTCGCCGGCGAACACGACGAGCTTCTTGCTCGAGGTCGCCGCGAACGTCCCGAGCTCGGCCCACTCGCCCGTCGGGGGTTCGAGCCCGAGCTCCTCGACGAACTCGCGACGGGCGGCGTCGCGCGGCTCCTCGGCGCCCGGCTCGAACTCGCCCTTCGGGATCGACCATGCGCCGGAGTCCTTGCGGGCCCAGAACGGTCCGCCCATGTGCGCGATGAGCACCTCGAGCGCGGGATGCCGCCGGTACAGCAGCAGTCCCGCACTCCAGGCGACCATCAGGCGCTCGCCGGGACGCGCGCGGCTTCGTCGGCGATCACGTCGGCGCGCTTGCGGAACGTGCGGGCGGTGACCCGGTCGAGCGCGATCTGACCGCGCATGCGCTCGGCCTTCTCGTACAACGAGGGGCCGCCGAACCCGGTGAGCACCTTCACGAGCACCGGCAGCAGCTCGATCATGAAGAACAGCGCCGCGATGAGCCAGTGGGCCCAGCGGAGCGTCGGCTCACGCTCGGACAGCCGCTCGAGCGCCGAGATCTGGCTCAGCAGACCGACCGCTCCCGCGTTGCCGTCGGCCACGGAAGCGGCGCGTTCGTTGTAGGCCGCGAGCGCCGCCTCGTACTGGGCGCGGGCCGCGGGAAGCTGGTCCTCGGCCTGCTGCTTGTTCTGGTCGGCCGACGCAGCGGCGGCGTCGGCGCCGGCGGAGTTGGCCGCGGCCAGCGACGACTGCGCCTGCTGCAGCTGCGCCGCGAGCGCGTCGTACGACGACTGCGCCTGCGCGAGCTGCGCCTGCGCGGCCTCGGAGCTCGCACCGTCGCCGGCGACCCCGGTGCATCCGGCGACCTCCCCGGCGCCCTGGCCGGTCAATTCGCACTGGTACACCGCGCGTGCCTGGTCGATGACGGCCTGCTGGGCGGCGAGCTGCTGCGTCAGCTGATCGACGGTCTGCTGGGCGGCTGCGGCTTCGGCCGACGTCGACGAGGTTCCGGCCACGATCCCGGTGGCCGCCTGGTTCTCGAGGGCCGCGACCTGAGCGCTCGCGGCATCCAGGGCCTGCTTCTCGGGACCGTTCGTCACGGCATCCTGATCGGTGAGCGCCTGCGTGACGTTGGTGGAATTCACCTCGCGGTTGATGTCGTTCTGGAACACCTGCAGCACGAGCGGCTCGGCCACGACGATGCCGATGAGCGCCGCCATGATGATGCGGGGGAAGGCCAGACCGAGCAGCCGGAAGATGTTCTTCGTCGACCGCATCGTGGATGTCAGGAAGCGGTCCAGGTTGAAGATGATGAGGCCCCACACCAGCGCGAGCGGGATCGCCAGGAAGATGCTGATCCGCACACCCGTGAGCAGCGCGAACATCATCGACAGCGCCGAGACGAGCGCCGTGCCGGCCAGCACGAGGAACATCTGAACGAAGCGCGGCACCTCTTCGGGCACCTCGTCGAGGACGTCGTTGTCGGCGCCGCCGAGCACGGCCAGGCGCCGCACGAGCGACAGGCTGGGGCGCCGGGGGTCGGCACGTCGCAGCCGGGGCGGACGGGGATCGGATGCCACGGGCGCGGGGAACGGCGCGGCTTCGGGCACCACGCGCTCGGGCTCGGGCTCCGGGGCGGGCTCGGGCTCCGGCTCGGGCTGCGGCTCGGCGGAAGCCTCGGGCTCCGGGGCGGGCTCGGGCTCCGGGGCGGGCTCGGGCTCGAGGTTCTCGGGCCACTCGAACGGAGCGGTGTCGTCATCACCGGCGGGCGGTGCACCCCAGGGCTCGGTGGGGTCGTCGAGCGTCACGGCGTCGGCCGACGCGTCGGCGTCGTCACGCTGCTGGGCGAGGATGTCGTCGAGGTATTGAGGCTCGCGATCGTCGTCCGTCGTGAACTCGATACGGCCGTCGGAGCCGAAGCGACCCGGCCGGTGAGCGGAAAAAGACATTCGCACAGGGTACGACGTGAGTCCTACCCGCTCCTGAGCGGGGCCTGTGGCCTGGCCGAGGCCCCGCTCAGCGCCGGCCTGTGGCCTGGCCGAGGCCCCGCTCAGCGCCGGATCAGACCAGACGTGCCTTCGGCGACACCTCGTAGGTGTTCTCGGGGTCGGAGAAGACCGCGTCGCCGAGAGCCGTGTCGATCGCGGCGAGCGTGTCGGCATCGAGCGTCACACCGGACGCCTTGACGGTGTCGGCGAGCTGCTCCGGACGCGACGCGCCCACGAGCGCGGCCGCGATGTTCGGGTTCTGCAGCACCCACGCGATCGCGAGCTGCGGCATGCTCAGCCCCGCCTCTTCGGCGATCGGCTTCAGTCGCTGGACGGCCTCGAGCACGTCGTCGCGGAGGAACCGCTTGATGAAGTTCGCCCCGCTCTTCTCGTCGGTCGCGCGCGAACCGTCGGGCACCGGCTGACCCGGCAGGTACTTGCCGCTGAGCACGCCCTGCGCCATCGGCGACCAGACGATCTGCGAGATGCCGAGCTCCTCGCTGGTCGGCACGACCTTGCCCTCGATGACGCGCCACAGCATCGAGTACTGCGGCTGGTTCGAGATGAGCTGGATGCCGAGCTGCTTCGCGAGCGCGTGTCCTTCGCGCAGCTGCTCGGCGGTCCACTCGGAGACGCCGATGTAGAGCGCCTTGCCCTGGCGCACGATGTCGGCGAACGCCTGGAAGGTCTCTTCGAGCGGGGTCTCGTAGTCGAAGCGGTGCGCCTGGTACAGGTCGACGTAGTCGGTGCCGAGGCGCTTCAGGGAGCCGTTGATCGAGTCGAGGATGTGCTTCCGGCTGAGACCGGTGTCGTTGGGGCCCATGGGGCCGGTGGGGAAGTAGACCTTGGTGAAGATCTCGAGCGACTCGCGCCGCTGCCCCTCGAGGGCCTTGCCCAGCACCGTCTCGGCCGCCGTGTTGGCGTACGTGTCGGCGGTGTCGAACGTCGTGATGCCCGCGTCGAGCGCGGCGTGCACGGTTTGGATCGCGGCGTCGTCACCGACCTGCGAGCCGTGGGTCACCCAGTTGCCGAGGGTGATCTCCGAGATCTTGAATCCACTGTTTCCGAGGTAGCGATAACCGACCATGACTCAACGCTATCGGCGGCATCCGACATCGAGGGCCGCTCGGGTCGGACGACCCACCCGTCAGACGTCGGTGGGGCGGCCCTCCGCGAGGGCCCGGTCCAGGAGCGCGATGGAGCGGCGCACCATGGACTGCGCGGACCCGAATTCGCGTGCGCTCCACGCGGGGGCGCCATCGGCATCCGCGAACGCCCAGGGCACCGCCGCGGCGACGAACCGGCGGTACGCCCCCCGATGGGCACCCACGCGTGGATCCCATGACCGACCGGTCGAGGCGGCGACGTCGATGGCCATGTTGACCACGCCGAGGGCCTCGGCGAGATCGATCGTCGGTGTCGCGCGGTCTAGCCACGGGCGCACGGCATCCAGGTCGACGACCTCGGTCTCGGCCCGCTCGTCGCGCGACGAACCGGCTTCGCCCGCCCACGCCAGGCACGACTCCGGCGACGCGAACAGGAGCACCCGCGACTCCACGGCCGCGACCCGGTCCATGCCCTCGGCACCGGGTCCCCACCACACGAACGCCGTCGCGCCCCGCGAGCGGATCCCCTGCGGCGAACCGACGGGGATCCGAGGAACGCTCACGCGTCCTCGGTGAGGTGGTCCAGGCATCCGTCGTCCGGGTGGTGACGGAATCGCAGCTCGGTCGCCAGGGCGTTGACCGTGCGCTGCAACGCGGTGGGAGCCTGCTGTCCGAGCTCACCGAACTCCAGCCAGCCCTCTTCCGCGGCCTGCTCGACGACCTCGTGCGCGAGCGTCTCGATCAGACGCAGGTACTCGATCTCGGTCGGACGCCGGGGAGCGGACATCAGCCGACCGGCGTCTCCGCGGCGGCCGCTTCGTCTTCCTCGGTCGCGACGAGCTGACCGCACGCCCCGTCGATCTCCTTGCCGCGGGTGTCGCGGAGCGTCGTCGGGATGCCGGCGTCGTTGAGGCGACGCACGAACTCGTTCTGCACGGGCACCTCCGACGCCGTCCAGATCGAGCCGGGCGTCGGGTTCAGCGGGATGGGGTTCACGTGCACCCAGCCGCGGCCGCGGGCGTTGAGCTTCTCGGCCAGCAGGTCGGCGCGCCACGCGTGGTCGTTCATGTCCTTGATCAGCGCGTATTCGATGGAGACGCGGCGTCCGGTCTTGTCGAAGTAGGCGCGGG
Source organism: Microbacterium sp. IEGM 1404 (assembly GCF_030056775.1). Lineage (NCBI taxonomy): Bacteria > Bacillati > Actinomycetota > Actinomycetes > Micrococcales > Microbacteriaceae > Microbacterium > Microbacterium sp. IEGM 1404. Next base: position 755,535 of record NZ_JASHKP010000002.1, read on the forward strand.
CGGCATCCAGGGCCTCATCGACCTTCCAGCGGGAGTTCACCGGGATCAGCTCGTCGCGCAGGCCGTCGTCGGGCGCGTGCAGCGACAGCGCGAAGGTCACGGGGATGTCCTCGTTCGACAGCTTCGTGATCGCCGGGACGAGCCCCACCGTCGACACCGTGATGCCGCGGGCGCTCATGCCGAGGCCGTGCTCCTTGTCGACCATGACGCGCACGGCCTGCATGAGTCGGGCGTAGTTGGCGAGCGGCTCGCCCATGCCCATGAACACGATGTTCGAGACGCGGTCGAGCGAGTGATCGTCGCGCTTCTTGCCTCCGAGGCCACCGGCGGCGATGAGGGCGTTGGCCCGCACGACCTGCTCGATGATCTCGGCGGCCGACATGTTGCGGGTGAGGCCGGCCTGCCCGGTCGCGCAGAACGGGCAGTTCATGCCGCAGCCGGCCTGGCTCGACACGCACAGGGTGATGCGCCCGGGGTAGCGCATGAGGACCGACTCGACGAGCGCGCCGTCGTGCAGCTTCCACAGGAACTTGATCGTGTCGCCGCGGTCGGTCTCGAGACGGCGCACCTCGGTCAGCAGCGGCGGGAGGAGTCCCGCGACGAGCTCTTCACGACCGGATGCCGGCAGGTCGGTCATCGCGGCCGCGTCCGACGTGTAGTGGGTGAAGTAGTGCTTCTCGAGCTGCTTCGCTCGGAAGCCGGGGAGCCCCAGCTCCTTCACCTTGGCGACGCGCTCCTCGGCGGTGAGGTCGGCGAGATGCACGGGCGGCTTGCCCCGCTTGGGGCTGGCGAACTGCAGCAGCGGACGCCCGGTCTCGTCCTTGGCCTGCTGCCAGCCCTCGGTCTTCGGCCGCACCTGGCGGGGCTTCGTCTCGCGGATGCCGGTGTCGGCCGGGGCCCCCGCGGGACGCACCTGCCGGGGCTTGGTCTCGCGCACGGGGGTCTGATCGGTCATGGGTTCCAGGGTACCGGCGGCCGCCTGCGGCGAGGCTGGACGCCCTCCCGCGCGCGAGTCGCAGATCCGCGACCGATACGGTGGCTGGGTACCGACGGCGCTGCACCGATCCGCCGATCCTCTGACCCGCAGGTCCGGCGCCGACCCACGGAGAACCATGACCCGCATCGCCTTCCTCGACGTCGACGGCACCATCGCCGAGCACGGCTCCGTCATCGCCCCCTCGACCGTCGACGCCGTCCGCCGCGCCCGCGCCAACGGCCACCTCGTGTGGTTGTGCACGGGCCGGGCCGACGGCGACATCCACCCCGACGTGCGCGCGATCGGGTTCGACGGCGCGATCAGCAACGCCGGCGCCTACGCGACCCGCGGTGACGAGCTCGTGCTGCAGCACCCGATGCGCCGCGACGACGTGGCGGCGATCGAGGCGTACTTCCAGGCGCACGGCATCCACTATTTCCTGCAATCTCACGAGGCGGTCTTCGCCTCCGCGGGCATCGAGCCGATGATGCGCGAGTTCGTGCGCGAGCGTCTCGCGAAGCGCGCGGCCGAGATCGCTGCCCTCGGGCTCGACGTCGTACCGACGACGCCGATCCCCCGCGCGCTACCCCTCGCCGAGCTCGATCGCGACCGGGTCGCCAAGGCCGTGTTCGTCAGCCCGTCCCCCGACACCGTCGCCCACGCCGGAGCCGAGCTCGGCGAGCGGTTCCACGTGATCCCGGGGTCGATCCCGCTTCCGGGCGGGTCGAACGGCGAGATCGGGCTCGCGGGCGTGACGAAGGGGTCGGCGATCCTCGAGGTGCTCGCGCTGCTCGACCTCGATCCGGCGGATGCCATCGGCATCGGCGACTCCTGGAACGACGTCGAGATGTTCGAGGTCGTCGGCACCCCCGTCGCGATGGGCAACGCGGTGCCCGAGCTGCAGCGTCTCGCCGGCCGTGTCACCACCGCGGTGCTGGAGGACGGAGTGCACAACGCCTTCGCCGAGCTCGGCCTGATCTGACGCGGCGCCCCGCACGCCGATAAACGGCATCGGCGGAGAGAAACGGCGCGACAACGCGTTTCTTACCGTGAATGCCGTTTATCGCTGAAGGGAGCCGCGGCCACACGCATCGCCCACAGCCCCGGGCAACAGCCCCGCCTCAGTCCAGGAAGATGTCGGGGTACAGCGCGGCGTCGGGGGTGCCGGGGACCGCGGCGTAACCGGAGAAGTCCGTCACACCGGCGGCCTCGAGGACGTCCTCGACGATCAGCGTCCGCCCCGTCAGCTCGCGCGACGGGGACGTCAGCACCTCGTAGGCGGCATCCGCGTAGATCTCGGGCGTCCGCGAGACCCGCATGAGCCGGTCGCCGCCGATGACGTTCTGCACCGCCGCGGTCGCGATCGTCGTGCGCGGCCACAGGGTGTTGGCCGCGATCCCGGCGTCGGCGAATTCCGCGGCGAGACCGAGGGTCGCCATCGTCATGCCGAACTTCGCGAGGCTGTACCCGGTGTGCGCCCCAAGCCACTTCGGCGTGACGTTCAGCGGCGGCGAGAGCGACAGGATGTGCGGGTTCTCGGCGTCCTTCAAGACGGGCACGGCGGCGCGCGAGAGCAGGAACGTCCCGCGGACGTTGACGTCCTGCATGAGGTCGTACTTCTTCGTCGCGAGGTCGAGCGATCCCGACAGGTCGATGACGCTGGCGTTGTTGACCACGATGTCGACGCCACCGAACTCCCCCACCGTGCGGAGGACGGCCTCGGTGATCGATTCCTCGTCGCGGACGTCGCCGACGATCGGCAGCGCCTGCCCGCCCGCGGCACGGATCGCATCGGCCGCCGTGTGGACGGTCCCCTCGAGCTTCGGGTGCGGGGTGTCGGTCTTTGCCAGCAGGGCGACGTTCGCGCCGTCGCGCGCGGCCCGCAGCGCGATCGCGAGGCCGATGCCGCGGCTGCCGCCCGACATCAGGATGGTCTTACCGGCGAGCGTGGTCATGAGCGTCCTTTCGCGGAGGCGGCGGCGAACGCCGCGACCCGGGCGCGCGCGTCCGGGGTCTCGAACGCGGCGCCGATCGTGGCGGCCTCGTCGGCGAGGTTTTCGGCGAACGTGCGGCCCGCGCCGACGCGCACGAGACGCGTCGCCTGGCCGAACGCGGCGGTCGCACCGGCCAGCCAGAACCGGGCGATCTCCTCGACCCGCGGCGCCAGATCGGTGGATGCCACGACCTCGGCGACGAGACCCCACTCGAGGGCCTCCGCGGCGTCGATCATGCGATCCTGCAGCAGCAGCTGCAGGGCACGTCGCTGCCCGATCGCGGCCGGGAGCAGCGTCGAGACGCCGAGGTCGGGCGTGAGACCGATGTTCGCGTAGCGGCTGACGAAGCGGGCGTTCTCGCTCGCGACGACGTAGTCGGCGGTGAGCATGAGGCCGAGCCCGCCGCCCGCGACCGCACCCTGGACGGCCGCGACCATCGGCAGGGGCGCTTCGACGAAGGTGCGGATGCCGTCGTGGATGGCCGTCGCGGTCTCGGTCACGTCCGCGCCCGACGCCCCGGTCGTCGCCATCGCCACGACGTCGCCGCCGGCGCAGAACGCGGGGCCCGTGGCATCCAGGATGACGGCTCCGACGGAGGCGTCGGAGGTGACCTCGTGCGCGACCTCGCGCCAGCGGCGGGCCATCGGGAAGTCCATCGCGTTGAGCGACGCCGGGCGGTCGAACGTGACGCGGGCGAGCCCCGCGTCGATCGAGAGCAGGATGCCGTCGGTCATTTCGGTGCCATCCGGATCGCGCCGTCGAGGCGGATCGTCTCGCCGTTCAGGTAGCCGTTGTCGACGATCGCGAGGACGAGTCGCGCGTACTCGTCGGGGGCGCCGAGGCGCGAGGGGTAGGGCACCTGCTGCCCGAGCGAGTCCTGCGCCGCCTGCGGCAGACCCTTGAGCATGGGCGTCTCCATGATGCCGGGGGCGATCGTGACGACCCGGATGCCGTGGCGGGCGAGCTCGCGCGCGATCGGCAGGGTCATCGCGTGGACGCCGCCCTTGCTCGCGGAGTAGGCGGGCTGACCGATCTGCCCGTCGAACGCCGCGACGCTGGCGGTGTTCACGATGACGCCGCGGTCGCCGCCCGCGGCCGGCTCGGACGCGGCCATGATCGCCGAGGCCTGCGCGATCACGTTGTACGTGCCCACGAGGTTGATGCGGACGAGCCGCTCGAAGTCCGCCAGCGGCGTCGGCTTCAGATCCCGGTCGAGGACCTTCGCGGGCGGTGCGATGCCGGCGCAGTTCACGACGACACGGAGCGGCCCCGCCTCGGCGGCGCGGGCTGCGGCGGCGGCGACCTGCGCGGGGTCGGTGACGTCCGCGGCCGCGAACGTGCCGCCGAACTCGGCCACGACGGCCGCACCCGCGGAGGACGGCAGATCGATGATCGTCACGTGGGCGCCGGCGGCCGCGAGGCGACGCGCGGTGGCGAGACCGAGCCCCGAGGCCCCTCCGGTGACGAGGGCGGATGCACCCGCGATGTCCATGCGTTCTCCTTCGAAGCAGAAACTCAGTGTCACTCTACCCGGGACTCAGGTTCGGGGTGGACGGACGCGAGGGGGGCGCGAGGAGCGCAGGATCGGAAGTCGCACAGTGCCCGTCGGGACGGCGTCCGACAGGAGCGCGACCTCGTCGGGGTTCCATCCGTACGCGTCGCGCACGCGGGCTCCGAGGGTGGCGACGGGCGAGGGCAGGACGACCTCGACGCCCCGGGGCACACCGACGGCGTTCGGATCGAGATCCCGCGCCGCCGCCTGGAGCTGGACGACGAGCATGCGGACGCGCTCCTGACCGTAGGCGGCGGTCGCCAACCGCCAGTCGCCGACGACCACGAGGGTGCCGGCCGAGCGGCGGCGTGCCGCGTCCAGGCGCGCGCGGGCGACGATCAGCCAGCCCGCGCACGCGGTGACGACGGCCGCGGCCACGACACCGGTGATCATCGCGGGGACGAAGAAGAACCCCGCCAGGACGGTGGCCGAGTCCCACCCCGCGCCCACCCCGATCAGCATCCGCACGATCGAGTAGACCGCGTACCCGGCACTGACGATCGCGATGACGAGGAGTGGCCGCGTGGGTTCCGCCGGTGCTCGCAGAGCCGCCCAGGCGCAGGCGGTGCAGGCCACCGCGACCGCGACGCCCTTCACCGCCAACGGCGTCGGCTGGGGCACGGTCGTGGACACGACCGCGACGGTCACCGTCAGGGCGAACGCCAGCACACCGGGCTCGAGGGCGCGACGTTCGGTGAGCACGCACAGGCCGACGAACAGCAGTGAGGGGGCGAGGACCATCGCCGTGTCACCGACGATCTGGAAGACCACGCCGCCCCCGGCGCGCGAGATCACGTAGAGCACGCAGGCGCTCACGGCGCAGACCAGGAAAGCGAGCGTGAACCGGAGGAAGAGCCGCATCGTGCTCGGCCCTCCGAGGTGGGGGATGGCGACGAGGAGGACGCTCGCGACGACGGCGATGCTGATCGCGAGCAGCGTCACCGAAAGAGCCACGGCACCCTCACCCCCCTGTGTCGCCGTCCGGACCGAGGCGAGGATTCAGCGTAGCCCGCACGATGGACGCTCACGTGCCGCTCGCCCGGGTCTTGACCTGGGTCGCCCGCGCTGTTCGCTCTACGCTCGTCGGATGGACTTCACGCTCGAACGGGTCGAGGTCGACGATCCGCGGGCCGTCGCCCTGCGCGGCATCCTCGATATCGATCTGGACGACCGCTACCGCGACGCGGATGCCGACGATCCCCCCGGAATGGCCGAGGAGCGCGCCGAGGCCCTCGCCGTTCACGAGGACCAGGTGGTCGCGACCTTCCTGGCGCTGGATGCCGACGGCACCGCGCTCGGCCACGTGATGCTGCGTCGCCTCGGCGAGGAGTGGGAGCTCAAGCGACTGATCGTCACGACGGCCGCGCGCCGACGGGGCGTGGGCCGCGCGCTCACCGGAGCGGTCGTCGCGCGGGCGCGGGAGGGCGGCGCTCGGCGGGTCATCCTCCAGAGCGGGCGGATGCAACCGGAGTCGCTCGCACTGTATGCGGGAGCGGGCTTCACACCGATCCCCGTGTACGAGCCCTACGTCGCGACGATGCCCGACTCCCTGTGCTTCGAGCGGGTGCTGTGAGCATTCCCGACACCCGTTTCGAGGCACCCGACGTCGTCCGTCGCCTCGCCGGGACCGCCGACCTCGAAGCGGTGTGGGTGAACAAGATCGGCGGGGTGACCTTCCGCGCGACCGGCGCCGACGGCATCCGTTTCGTCAAATGGGGGCCGCTGAACGCCGAGACGTCCATGCGCGCAGAGGCCGAGCGGCTGCGGTGGGCCGCTCCGTACACGCCGGTGCCCGTGGTGCGGGACGAGGGGCGGGATGCCGCGCACGAGTGGCTCGTCACCGACGGCCTCCCGGGCCGCTCGGCGGTGGATCCTCGCTGGGTCGCCGATCCGGCCCGGGCGGTGATCGCCCTCGGCCGCGGGCTCCGCGCGCTGCACGAGACCCTCCCGGTCGACCGGTGCCCCTTCGCGTGGGGAGTGCCCGAGCGGGTCGAGAACGCCGCCGTCCGCGGCATCCGCGTGCCGGAGGCGCTGCGAGCCGCGCCGCCGATCGACCGTGCGGTCGTATGTCACGGCGACGCCTGCGCCCCGAACACCCTCGTGGACGACGACGGGGAGTGGACCGCGCACGTCGACCTCGGCGCGCTCGGCGTAGCCGATCGGTGGGCGGACATCGCCGTGACCGCGATGTCGCTGGCGTGGAACTACGGACCGGGGTGGGAGTCCCCGTTCCTCGACGCGTACGGCGTCGCCCCGGATCCCGTGCGCCAGGCGTTCTACCGCGACCTGTGGAACGCGACCTGACCGACCCTCCTCAGCCCCCCACGAAACGGAACGCGCCGGTCGCCACGGCGATGGTGAGCGCGGCGGCGATCAGTGCGATCGCTCCGGCGAGCGCGGCGCCGTCCCGCGGGTGAAGGCGCGACGGCCGCGACCACGTGCGGTCGACCGGGGCGCCGAAGCCGCGGGCCTCCATCGCGGTCGCGAGGGTCGTCCCGCGGCGGACCGCGAAGACCAGCAGCACGAAGGCCATGCCGAGGAAGCGCCGCACGGCTCCCCGGTCGCCGAGGCCGCGGGCGCGGCGGGCGAGGGTCATCGTGCGCCAGTCGTCGACGAACAGGCCGACGGTGCGCGCACCGGCGAGCACGCCGAGCACGAACCGGCTGGGGAGCTTGGCGACCTGCGCGAGCGCGTCGGCGAGCTCGGTCGGGTCGGTGCGGCCGAACAACAGGATGGTGGGCAGCCCCAGGGCGAGCACGCGCAGCATGACCGCGAGCGACAGCGCGATCGAGTCGTCGCTCACGGTGGCGAACAGGAACCGGCCGTAGACGGTTCCTCCCGGCTTCGCGTAGAGCAGCATGCTGAGCCCGGCGACGGGGGCGAACACGGCCACGGGCACGAGCCGCCGCAGGACCGTCGCGACCGAGAGTCCGGTCAGGGGCACGCACGCGAGTTCGAGCACGATCGCGACCGACGCGCTCACGGGGTCCAGCGTCGCGAAGAGCGGTACCGACAGCACCAGGGCGATGAGGATCTTCGTGACCGGGTTGACCCCGTCCAGCCACGCCGCGGTCCGTCCGGCCACGGACACCGCCGCGCTCATGCGGCCCCCCGCAGTTCGATACGGTGCTGCCCGAGGTGGCGCACGACGTCGGCGTCGTGCGTGACGGCCACGACCGTCCGTCCGCGTGCGATCTCCCGCTGCAGCAGGGAGACCAGCTCGCTCCAGCCGCGGCGGTCCTGACCGAAGGTCGGCTCGTCGAGCACGATCACCGCGGGCGCGGATGCCAGGACCGTCGCGACCGACAGCCGCCGCTTCTGTCCGCCCGAGAGCGTGAACGGGTGGGCTTCGGCGAGGGGGGCCAGGTCGAGCCGCTCGAGCAGTTCGTCGACGGTCGCGTCGACCTCGGCCTCCGGCATCCGGAGGGCCCGGGGTCCGACGGCGAGCTCTGCGCGCAGCGTCGAGGCGAGGAACTGGTGCTCGGGCTCCTGGAACACGGTGCCGATGCGCGTGAGGAGCTCCGTCGACCGCCAGCGCGAGGGACGGCGGACGCCGCGCGTGGCCAGCGCGGGAGCGGCGACGACCTCCCCCGCGACCTCCGGCAGGAGCCCCGCGAGGGTTAGGGCGAGCGTCGACTTGCCCGCGCCGTTCGGGCCCGTGACGACCGTGCCCGCCCCCTCCGGAACGACGACGTCGAGCCCCGCGAGCACGGGCGTGCGGCGGTCGCGGCCGATCGTGAGACCGGATGCCGAGAGCACGGCGTCCATCGACGGGGAAGCGGGAGCGAGCACAGGCAGGTCGACCGGACGCCCCGGCACCCACACGCCCGCAGCGGCGAGCGCCTCACCGTGCTCGGCGAACACCCACGCGGGCGGGCCGTCGGCGAGCAGCCCGCCGCCCGGCGCCAGGACGATCACCCGCGTGACGAGGTCGGCCCACACCGCGGTGCGGTGCTCGATGAGGACGAGGGTCGTCTCGTCGCGGGAGACGACGCGTTCCACCGCGGCGCGCACTTCGCGCACGCCGTCGGGGTCGAGGTTCGCGGTGGGTTCGTCCAGCAGCAGCAGTCCCGGGCGCATCGCCAGCACCCCGGCGAGCGCGAGTCGCTGCTTCTGCCCTCCCGACAACGCCTTCGTGGGGCGATCGAGCGGCACATCCAGACCCACGGATGCCAGCGCCCCGGCGACGCGCGGGGGGATGGCATCCGCCGGCAGCCCGAGGTTCTCGCAGCCGAAGGCGACGTCGTCGCCGACCTTCGACAGCACGACCCCCGACTCCGGATCCTGGAGGACGAGGCCGATGCGGCCGCGCTGCGCTTCGGGCGGATGCCCGTCGACGAGGATGCGGCCGGTGGCCTCGCCCTCGTCGCTGCCCCCGAGGAGGCCGGCGAGCCCGGCGAGCAGCGTCGACTTCCCCGCCCCGGACGCACCGAGGAGCAGCACCCGCTCCCCCGGCTCGATGGTGAGCTCGACGTCGCGGGTCGCGGGCAGGCGGCGACCGGCGTAGCGCCACCCCCAGCCGTCGATCTCGACGCGGGCCGGATGCGGCATCAGACCTCGCGACGGCGTTCGCGTCCCGCGGCGAAGCGGCTGAGCGCACCGCTCGCGGCAAGAGCGCGCACGAGCAGCCACCCCACGACGCCGCCGAGCACCGCGCCCGAGACGATGAGCGTGCCGAGGTAGAGGAGGTTGAACTCCGCGGTCTTGACGATGTTGCCGGTGAAGAACTCCAGCACCCACGCGCCGACACCGGCGCCGGCGCCGGCGAGCATCGCGACCGGGAGCGAGAAGCGGAGGTAGAGGAACGCGAGGAAGATCAGCTCGGCACCGAGTCCCTGCGCGAGGCCTGAGTAGATCGTGCTGATCCCCCACGCGTTGCCGATGAGGGCCGACACGACCGCGGCGATCACTTCGACGAGGAGCGCCGCACCGGGCTTGCGGATGATCAGGCCGCCGACGACACCGCCGAGCAGCCAGATGCCGACGGCGATCCCGCCGAGACCGGGCGTGAGCCCGTCCATCGCGGCGAACCACAGGCCGCCGATGGTGTTCCAGCCCCAGAAGACGAGGCCGATCGCGACACCGAGGACGGCGGCGACGACGATGTCGACGACGCGCCAGCGGAAGCGGTCGGACGTGGCGACGACCGGGGTCGTCCGGGCAGACGTGGACGTGTGCATTTCTACTCCTCCCTGCGCCGGCATGATCCGGATCAGGTTCGACGGTCGAAGCGTGGATCGCTTCCTCTCAGCCCGGCTCACCGGACTCCCGTGGTTGTGGTTCCCGAGTATAGGCCGGTGCCCGAGGTAGCGTGGGCGAGTGCACGACCAGACACCGGCCACACGGCGCGAGCTGCGTGACCGGGTCGATCCGCCCGACGAAGCGGATGCCGCGGACGCGGCGCCCTCGGCATCCATCGACGACGAGGTCGCCACCGACGCAGCCCCGCCTACCGATGCATCCCCACCCGCCGACGCAGCGGCGCCGGACGCACCGGCCACCCCGGCACCCGAGCGCGTCCTGATCGGCGCCCCGATCGCGCTGGGCTGGGTCGACCCCGCGTCGGCGACCGTCCCGCGGCCCGCGCCGGAGTTCGCGCTGACCCCGGCGGGACCGCGCCCACCCGACCTCCTCGCCGGCCGCCGCCGACGGGCCCTCCGCCCGGGCACGGTCGTCCCGCCGCTGCTCCTGCTGCTGCTCGTCGCGGTGTACGCCGCCGTCACGCTGCTGTGGCCGTTGAACGCGGTGACACCGCGCGTCACCCCGCTCGTGGTGCAGCCCGTCGCCGCACCGGCGGCCTCCCCCGCGTGGCCCGCTCAGGGCGAAGCCGCCGTCGCCGTGCAGGGGATGCCCGACGTGCTGTCGTCGGCCGAAGCCCCCGAGTCGATCGCGAGCATCACCAAGGTCGTGACGGCGCTGCTCGTGCTCGAGCGGCTGCCGCTGGCTCCCGGCGAGCAGGGCCCGACCTACGCGTTCACGCAGGCCGACAGCGACGACTACTGGCAGTACCGTTTCCGCGGCGAGTCCTCGCTCGACGTGCCCGTCGACGGCACCCTCACCGAGCTGCAGATGCTCCAGGGCATGCTCATCGCCTCGGCCAACAACTACGCCCAGCGGCTGGCATCCGATCTCTGGCCCTCGAACGCCGATTTCGCCGCGGCGGCGAACCGCTACCTGAGCGACCGGGGCATCTCGGGCGTGACGATCGTCAACCCCACCGGAATCGAGGCCGGCAACACCGCGACACCCGCGGCTCTCATCGCCCTCGCCGAGAAGGCGCTGCAGAATCCCGTGATCGCCGACATCGTGCGCACCACCGAGATGTCGCTGCCGGGCGCCGGAACGTTCAAGAACGGCAACCCCCTCCTCGCCGACCCCGGGGTCGTCGGGATCAAGACCGGCACCCTGGATGCCTGGAACCTGCTGTCGGCGAAAGACCTCACGGTCGGCGGAGTCACGGTGCGCACGTACGCGGCGGTGCTCGGACAGCCCGGCCCCGACGAGCGCGATCAGGCCAGCCGCGACCTGTACACGCGTCTGGCCGAAGAGGTGCAGCTGCGCACCTCGGTTCCGGCGGGGACCGTCGTGGGCAAGGTCTCGACGCTGTGGGGCGAGGACGTCTCGCTCGTCACGGCGGCGGACGCGAAGAACGTCCTGTGGAACGGCGCGAGCGCGACGCCCGGCACGTCGTTCACGCTCGGCGACGCGCGCGACGAGGGCGAGACCGTCGGAGAGCTCATCACGACCGGACCCCTGGATGCCGCCACCGTCGACGTGCAATTGCAGACCGACATCGAACCGCCGAGCCCCTGGTGGCGGCTGACCCACCCGCTCGATCTGTTCGGCCTCAACGACTGACCGATCGCCCCCGCCCGGTGGCAAGGGTTCGCGAGTGCGGGCGCGGGGGCGCCCCTCCTCCACACCCCTCGTGCGGTGGGATCCCTCCCCGGATACGCCCGCGGGATCGGCGCGATGTCGGAGGCCCTCGCTAGCATGCACACATGTCCTCCGACAGCTCCCCGGCAGCCCCTACGGGCGGGCCGCCCGCCCTGCGTGCGGTGCTCGACGAGGTGCTGCGTACCGGTGCCGCGCTCGCCTCGGTGGAGGTGGCGCGCACGCGCGCTCTGGCCGCGGCGGGACACCTCGCACTCGATGTCCTGACCGATCGGGGCGCGACCGGTCGAGCCTCGGAGATGGCGCTGCGCGAGGTCGCCTCCGAACTCGCGGCCGCCGAGAACCTCTCCGACCGCTCGGTCCAGGCGCAGATCGGTCGCGCCATGACCCTCGTCGACGACTATCCGCAGACCCTCGCCGCGTGGGAGGCGGGGGTCATCACGCGGGCCCACGTCCACGCGATCGTCGACGTCGGGTCCCCGCTCCCCCTCGACGCGCGCGCGGAATTCGATCTGCTCGCCGTCGCGACCGCCGAGGGGCTCAGCCCCGGCCGACTGCGGTCGCGACTCGCCGCCCTCGCCGAACGTCTGCAGCCGACCACCCTGACCGAACGGCACCGGCGCGGTCGCGATGCACGGTGCGTCCGCGTCGTGACCGGGCAGGACGGCATGTCCGACCTGGTCGCGACTCTGCCGACGGTCCTCGCCGTCGGCATCCACGACCGCCTCACTCAGCAGGCGCACGCGGTCGTCGACGCGCGCGACGAGACTCCCGAGACGGGCACGGACGAGCGCACCACCGCCCAACTGCGCGCCGACATCCTCGCCGACCTGCTGCTGACCGCCGCTCCCGATGCCGACCCCACCCGCGTCGATGACGGCCCGGGCACCCTGGGCGCGATCCGCGCCCGGGTGCAGGTCGTCGTGCCGGCGTTGACGATGCTGCGGCCGGGTGAGGAGAACCGCGACCCCGCCGAGCTCGTCGGCCACGGCCCCATCGACGCCGACACCGCCCGCGCCCTCGCCGAGACGACCCCGCTCCCGTGGGACCGGGTCGTCACCCACCCCGTCACCGGCGCGGTGCTGCACACCGATGTCTACGCCCGCACCGCCGCGATCGACCGGTACCTCCGCGCCCGCGACCGCCACTGCCGCTGGCCGGGCTGCACCGTTCCCGCGATCCGCGCCGAGGTGGACCATACCCGCGACCATGCCCTCGGCGGCGCGACCCACGTCGCGAACCTCGCCCACCTCTGCCAACGGCACCACACGCAGAAGCAGTTCACCCGCTGGAGGGTGGATCAGCTCCCCGGCGGTCTCCTCCGCTGGACCAGTCCGACCGGTCGCACCTACACCGACGAGCCGCTCCCGTACTCGCCCGCCGTCCGCTTCCTCCCCGACGACCCGCCTCCGCCCGAGCCGGACGACTCACCGCCACCGTTCTGATGACCACGACCCTCCCCCTGCCGAATCGCCGTCCGGCGTGGACGCACGCGCGCCGCGTAGCCTCGACGCATGCCCCAGGTCCTCGTCACCGGCGCCGAGCGCCCGAACAGCATCGCCGCCGCGATCATCCCCCGGCTGGAAGCAGACGGCTGGGACGTCGTCACCAGCGAGCTGCGCTCCGGCGACTACCCCTGCGACCTCGCGAGCCCCACCGCCCCGACCGAACTCGTCGAACGTGTCTCCCGCGACCGCGGACCGATCCACGCTCTCGTCCTGAGCCACGCGCACGACGAGGAGTCCGGCATCCTCGACACCACCGCCGAGAGCTTCGATCGCCACCTCGCCGTCAACGCCCGCGCGACCCTGCTCCTGATCTCGGCGTTCGCCCGACAGGTCGACGAGCCGGGCGGCGCGATCGTCGCGTTCACGAGCGACCACACCACCGGCAATCTCCCCTACGGCGCGTCGAAGGGCGCCCTCGACCGCATCGTCATCTCGGCCGCCCGAGAACTCGGACCGCGGGGCATCTCGGCCAACGTCGTGAATCCGGGTCCGATCGACACCGGGTGGATGGATGCCGAGACCCGCGAGTCCCTGACCGCGCACCACCCGCTCGGTCGGTTGGGCACACCGCGCGACATCGCCGGGATCACGGCGTTCCTCCTCTCGGACGAGGGCCGCTGGGTCAGCGGACAGCTCCTCCATACCGACGGCGGCTTCTCCGCGCGCTACTGAGGGCGCGGCGCGCCGACGTCCGTCGTGCTAGCGTCACCCGCAGTGACACGGGGTGCCCCACGGGGCTGAGAACACACCCGTCGAACCTGATCTAGTTCGTACTAGCGAAGGGATGTCGCGAATGGTCGTTCGCACGTCGTCGTCTCCGTCCACCGTCCTCGCCGACCTGCGGGGAGCGCCGCCGCTCGTGCAGTGCATCACCAACGCGGTGGTGACGAACTTCACCGCCAACGCGCTGCTGGCCCTCGGCGCCTCCCCCGCGATGTGCGACATCCCCGGCGAGGCCGGGCTCTTCGCGGGCATCGCCGGCGGCGTGCTGGTGAACCTCGGCACCCCGACCGCCGAGCAACGCGACGCCGCCCGTGAGGCCGTCGCCGCGGGCACGCCGTGGGTGCTCGACCCGGTCGCGGTGGGCGCGCTGCCCGTGCGCACCGCCCTGGCCCACGAGCTCCTCGAGGCGCGGCCCGCGGTCGTCCGCGGCAACGCCTCAGAGATCCTCGCGCTCGCCGGGGCCGGTGCCGGGGGTCGCGGCGTCGACTCGACCGATTCCCCGGAAGCCGCGCTCGACGCCGCCCGCGCGCTCGCGATCCGCACGGGCGGGACGGTCGCCGTCTCCGGCCCGGTCGACCTGATCGTGGATGCCGACCGTGTCGCGCGCGTGTCCGGCGGCAGCGTCCTCCTCACCCGCGTCACGGGCGGCGGCTGCGCCCTCGGCGCCGCGATGGCGGCCCTGCTGTCCGTGGCCGACGGCTTCGAGGCCGCGACGACGGCGAGCGCGATCTGGGCCGTGGCATCCGAGCGGGCCGAGGCCGCCTCGAGCGGACCGGGATCGTTCGCCGTGGCGTTCCTCGACGCCCTCGCCGCGATCGAACCGGCGGATCTCGACGGCCGGGTCGACGCATGAGCGCGCACGACCTGTCACTGCACCTCGTCACCGACCACCGGATGCCGTTCGCCGACGTCGTCGACATCGTGGACGCCGCCGCGGGTTCCGGGGCGAGCATCGTGCAGTTCCGCGACAAGGACGCGAGCGGCCACGATCTCTTCGATCGCGTGACGGCCCTCGCCGACGTCATCGCGGGGCGCGCGGCCTTCGTCGTCGACGACCGCGTCGACGTGGCCCTCGCGGCGCGGGCTGCCGGCGCGCGCGTCGACGGCGTCCACCTCGGGCAGAGCGACCTCCCCGTGGTCGCGGCACGGCGGCTGCTCGGACCCGACGCGCTGATCGGCTGGACCGCGAACACCCCGGCGCACTTCGCCGCCGCGGCAGCCCTGCCGGAGGGCACCGTGGACTACCTCGGCGTGGGGGTGATCCGCGCGACCGCGACGAAGCCCGACCACCCGCAGCCCCTCGGGGTGGACGGGTTCGCCGGGCTCGTGGCATCCGCTCCCCTGCCGTGCGTCGCGATCGGCGGGATCGAGGTGGGCGACGTCGCCGCGCTCCGCCGCGCGGGGGCCGCGGGTGTGGCCGTCGTGTCGGCGGTGAGCGCTGCCGAGGATCCCGCGGCGGCGACCCGCACGCTGCGGGAGGCGTGGGCATGATCCCCCGCGTGCTGAGCATCGCCGGGACCGACCCGACCGGGGGTGCCGGCATCCAGGGCGATCTGAAGAGCATCTCGGCGTTCGGCGGGTACGGCATGGCGGCCGTGACCGCGCTCGTCGCGCAGAACACCCTCGGCGTCCGCGAGGTGCACGTGCCGCCGACCGAGTTCCTGTCGGCGCAGCTGCGGGCGGTCAGCGACGACGTCGAGATCGACGCGGTCAAGATCGGGATGCTGGGGTCGGCCGAGGTCGGCGACATCGTGTCCGCGTGGCTCGCCGACGTCCGGCCGCCGGCCGTCGTGCTCGACCCCGTGATGATCGCGACGAGCGGCGACCGCCTGCTGGACGCCGACGCCGAAGCGGCCGTCCGCGGCCTGTGCCGCTACGCCGACCTCGTGACCCCGAACCTGCCGGAGCTGGCCGTGCTGGTGGACGAACCGGTCGCCCACGACTGGGACACCGCGGTCGCGCAGGCGCGCACGCTCGCCGCGCGCGCCGACACCGCGGTTCTGCTGAAGGGCGGGCACCTGCGGGGGCCGGAGAGTCCGGATGCCATCGTCGACACGGTTGGCATCCACCCGGTGTCGGGCCGCCGCGTCGACACCCCGCACACGCACGGCACGGGATGCTCGCTGTCGTCCGCGATGGCGACCCTCGCCGCGCACGGGCTCGCGTGGCCCGCCGCACTCGAGCGCGCGAAGCCGTGGCTCACTGGCGCTCTCGAGCACGCCGGCGACCTGCGGGTGGGACGCGGCAACGGCCCCATCGACCATCTCCACGAGCTGCGTCCGCATCTCGACGTCGGACCGGCGTGGAGCACCGCCGCGTGGGCCGAGGCGGCGCCGGTGCGCGCCGACGTCGACGCCTGCGCGTTCGTGCGCGGGCTGGCATCCGGCGACCTGGATCGCGCCGCGTTCACCTGGTACCTCGAGCAGGACCTGCTGTACCTGCGCGAGTACGCCCGCGTGCTCGCCCGCGCCGCCGCTCTCGCCCCCACCACCGAGGAGCAGCGTTTCTGGGCGGCCGCGTCCGCGTCCTGCCTGGTCGAAGAGGCACGTCTGCACGAGAGCCACGTGGATGCCACCGGCCTCGAGCACGCGCCCGACACCGCCGCCTACACCGACCACCTGCACGCCGTGTCGGCGGGCGGCTCGTACGCGGTGCTGGTCGCGGCCGTTCTGCCGTGCTTCGTGCTCTACACCGACATCGGCGCGCGCTGGCGCGGCACGTTCGCCCCCGACCATGCGTACGCCGACTGGCTCACGGCCTACGGCGACGAGGTGTTCGCCGCGTCATCCGCCGAGGCCTCCCGGATCGCGGATGCCGCAGCCCGATCGGCCTCCCCCGCCGTCCGCGCCGCGATGTCGGCCGCGTACGCCCGGTCGATGCGGTGGGAGAGGGCGTTCTTCGAGGCACCGCTGCGGCGGCGAGGTGAGCCGAACTCTTGAGGATCGGGCGTTGCGGGCGTCGCAGCGCGCTGAAATGCCCGCGAAAAGCCCGAATCTCAGGAGTCCGGCCCGCGGGATCTCAGCCGCTCTTGCGGCGGAACTCGCGCTTCGTCACGGCTCCGTGGGTGCCCTGCACGGCCGAGTGGCCGTCCAGGTGAGCCTGACCCGACCGCTGCTGCCCGTTCTTCTTCGCCAGGGCTTCCTTGAACTTGCGCTTCATGTCGTCGGATGCCGTGGCATCCGGGGTCTCGTCGGTACTCATGCCCCCACCCTAGGCACGTCCGGGCCGCCGCGCGCGGTGCGGACGCCGACGCCCGCTCATCGCGTCGGAGCGGGCTGTCCGTCGTCGGCTGCGTGGTGACCGTTCGCGGCGTCACTGACGGACGCGACGCCGCGACCGAACGCCTGTCCCTGCAGGATGGCGCCCAGGTCGACGCCGGTCGCCGACTTGACGCTATGGAACGTCGCGGCGAGGCCCGCGGCCTGCTCGCGGGCGATGTGGGTGCCGGCCGTGTCGCCTCCGACGAGCGTGACGCTCCCCACGTTCTGGTAGCCCTTGGCGAACTCGGCCATGAGGGCGGGGAGCTGACCGATGAGCTCGCGCCCCAGGATGGCCTCCTGGTTCTCGCGCAGAGCTTCGGCTTCGGCCTTGATCGCCGCGGCGCTGGCCTCACCCTTCGCGCGGATCGCTTCGGCCTCGGCGACGGCCTTCGCGCGCAGGGCTTCCGCCTCCGCCCCGGACTGGGCGCGCAACGCTTCCGCTTCGGCCTCGGCACGTGCGCGCACGGCCGCGGCCTCCGCCGCGGCGGACGCCTGCCGCGCCTCGGCCTGACGCTGCACGGCGTAGGCCTCGGCATCCGACTCCTGCTGCGCGACCTGACGGTCGGTCTCGGCCTTCTTCTGCCGCGCGTACGACTCGGCATCCGCCTCGGTCTGCTTGCGGTACTTCTCCGCATCCGCGACGCGCTTGACGTCGGCGTCGAGTTCGGCCTGGCGGTTCTCGGCGCGCTGCACGAGGACCGCCTGCTCGCGTTCGGCTCGGGCGAGGTTCTCGGCCTGCTCCGCCTCGGCGTTCGCGCGTCCGATCTGCGACTTCGACGCCGCCGTGTTCTTGTCGAACGCCGTCTGCTCGACGAGGTTCGCCTCCTCGGTGGCGAGCTGGCGGGCCTTCACCTCGCGGGCGGCCTCGATCCGCGCGACCTCGGCCTCGCGCTTGACGCGCTCGACCTCCTGCGCGCCGAGGGCGTCGATGTACCCGTTGCGGTCGGTGACGCCCTGGATGGCGAAGGAGTCTAGCACCAGGCCCTGCGCGAGCAAGTCGCCCTTGATGCCCTCGGCGATCTCGTCGCCGAGCTTCTGGCGGTCCTGCATGACCTCTTCGACGTTGAGCTTGGCCACGACCCCGCGCAGTGCTCCCTCGAGCTGCTCGGTGGTGAAGACGTCGATCGCCTGGTCCTGCGAGGCGAACCGCTCGGCGGCCGCGCGCACCTGATCGGGCAGCGACCCGATCTTCACGAGCGCGACCCCGGCGAGATGGATCGTCACGCCGTTCTTGGTCTGCGCGACGGGCTCCATCTTGATCTGCCGCGAGCGCAACGAGATCCGATCGGACCGCTGCGTCAGCTTGTTGACGAACGCGCCCCCGCCGGTGATCACCGTCATGTTCGAGGTGAGGCCGTCGGCGCCCCGCTGCTTCTTACCGACGATGACGATCGCCTCGTCGGCCTGCGGCACCTGATACCAGGCGCGGAAGATGAAGAAGCCGATCACGAGGACCGCCAGAATCACCCCGATCAGGACGACCAGACCGGCAATCCCCCAAATGTCACTTTCCACCACAGCCCCCAAGCACCGGGTTCGCAGGCCCCCATCGAGCCCCCTGCGAACACGTTATCGGGCGGGAGGGCGTCGCCGCGCGGGCGGCGAGGCCAAGCCCGCGTCAGACGTGCCGGACCCGCTGCTGCAACCGGGTGCGGATGTCGAACAGCTCGGTGCCACCGACCTCGCGCGCCCCCGGGATGCCGCGGCGGAGCAGCGTCGTGAGGGCACTGCGCTGCACCAGCACGACCGGGGTTCCGCGGACCTTGCCGAGGTCGGTGACCGCGTCGAGGATCGCGTCGTCGGGCAGCACCACCATCGCGCCGCTGAAGCGCACCCCCGCGGCGCGCGCGATCACGCGCGCCCGCGAGACGAGCTGGGTGACCGGGGAGCCGATGACGTTCGGACCGCTGATCTCACCGCGGCGGACCCCCACCGGGCCGCCGAAGTCCTCGCTGAGCATCGCGTACAGGCCGCTGGGTCCGAGCACGAGGTGGTCGATCTTCTGCTCGGGGTCGACTCCGTCGCGGTCGGCGAACACGTCGTGCCACACGGTGTACCCCATGCCGAGGTCGGCGACCAGGCGCGCGGTCTCCTCCTCGGCGAGCGCATCGGCGAGGATGTGCCGGATCTCCGGCGGCGCCGACCGCACCAGCGCGGGGTCGTACGGATCGCCGACGTCGACGCCGCGCCCCACCCACTCGCGGATCAGCGACAGGTAGCGCTCGCGCCGCCAGCCGCCGGGCTGGCCGTACGCGCGGGCGCGGGGCCGCGTGTCGGGACGGGGAGGAGCGGATGCCGCCGCCTCGCCGCCCCACTCGGCCGACGCGTGTCCGCGACCGCGGTCGTAGGCGGCCCGGGCCTCGGGCGTACCGACGAGCTCCCACGCGCGCTGCACCTGGACGAAGAGGGCGGCGTCACCGCCGGTGTCGGGGTGCGTCTCGCGCAGTCGGACGCGGTACGCACGGCGGAGGCCTTCGTCGTCGACGTCGACATCGACGCGGAGCACCTCGTAGGCCGAAACCGACATGGGGCTGTCGAACACGTCCGTCATCCGTTCCGCCGCTCGGGTGCGGCACCTTTCAGGCTATCCGCCGCCGTCTGTGCAACCCCCGGGATCCGCCCGAGGTTTCGCTGACGGCGGCACGGCTCCCGCGTCAGCGGCGCTCGTTGCGGCGGGCGTAGGCGGCGGCATCCCGGCTCGAGAGGGCGAGGAGCACCAGGATGTCGAGGCTGACCGTGACGAGGGTCGTGCCGACGGTGATCTCCTGCCCCAGCTCCCACCACCCGGCGAACGCCGTGGCGATCGACATCGTCGACACGATCATGACGATCACACGGGCGACGTTGCTTCCGCGCAGGAGCAGGATGCCGAAGACCGCCTGGACGAGGGTGATGGCCCCCAGGACGCCGAAGAAGATCCCGGCGTCGAGGCCGAGGTCGGAGAGGGTCAGGGTCGACTCTTCGCCGGAGCCGTCCGCCGCGCCCGCCACCGCCTGCAGCCACGGCGGCAGGGGGAAGACGACCGTGAGGGTCCAGACGATGCCCGCGACCGCGCGGAGGAGCACGAGGACCCCACCGGCGACGGTCGCGGCGGGACGGCGCATCGCGGAGTCGCGGACGACCGGTGCGGCGATCGGTTCGAACGCCGCCCTCTTGCGGGGATGCCTCTCGCTCACGACCGGCCCTCCGCTCGGGCGCCGGCCGCCGTGGCATCCGGGACCCCGCGCACGTCGAGGATCGGCAGGTCGCCGTCGGTGGTGATGCTGTCGCCCCCGCCGTTGCGCGCGTGGTAGCCGGTCGAGAAGTCGCGGATGACGTCGACCGCGACACCGGGCAGCTCCTGCACGGTCGCGACGATGTGGTCGCGCTCGATGTCGGTGTCGGCGTCGATGCGGTGCGTGACCTGGAGCGTGAACAGCGAGAGTCCGACGGCGCGGTCGAACGTGCCGGCGGCGAGCCAGTCGACCCGTCGTCCACCGGGGAGCAGCCACCCGTCGGGGCAGCGCCAGAGTCGCACGTGGTGGCGCTGTGCCGGGGATCCCGCGACCTCCTGCTGGTAGGCGAGGTCCTGCATCCGGCCGAACAGGAACAGGGGGCTGACCGGCGCGGTCGGGTAGCTGCGACGGCGAAGCGTCGACGTGACGATGCGCCACGACGAGCCGAGGCCGACGGGGTCGGCGGGGATCCACCCGGCCGCGGCCATCACGGCCTCGACCTGCGCACGCTCGCCCTGGAAGGCGAGGTTCACCGGGTCGCCGAGCAGTCCGTCGGACGTGCGGGTGCGTCCCATGAAGTAGTCGGGCACGTAGACGGCGGTCAGGATGCGATGCAGCCGCGGGAGCACCAGGTAGGCGAGGAGCCCCCAGAAGAAGATCGCCATGACGATCCCCGCCCAGCCGAGAGTGAACGTCTGGGTGAAGCTCAGGTACGCGAGCCACACGGCGGCGAGCCCGGCGAAGACGAAGAAGAACCCGTCGAGCAACCGCCCGAACGACCAGCGCCTCCGCCCGCCCATGCCGCCGCTACCAGAGAGCCGGTTCGGGCTGGTGGGCGAACGCCTCGGCGACGCGGCCCGGGGGCAGCTCGAACCGATGCGCGGGCGACCAGGACGGCGACCGGTCCTTGTCGACCAGCTGCGCGCGGATCCCCTCGGCCAGGTCGGGCTGCGTCGTGGCGAACCACATGACCAGCCCGTACTCCTGCTGCAGCGCCGCCCGCAGCGAGGGCAGCGTCCGCGCACGACGCACGGCTTCGAGCGTCACCGACACCGCCGTCGGGGCGGAGGACTCGAGCAGGTCGGCGGTCGCGTGCGCCTC
Source organism: Microbacterium sp. IEGM 1404 (assembly GCF_030056775.1). Classification (NCBI taxonomy): domain Bacteria; kingdom Bacillati; phylum Actinomycetota; class Actinomycetes; order Micrococcales; family Microbacteriaceae; genus Microbacterium; species Microbacterium sp. IEGM 1404. The sequence continues at coordinate 776,758 of NZ_JASHKP010000002.1, forward strand.
CGGCTCCCAGCGCTGGCGGAGCCGGTGCAGGATGCCGTCGAGATCGTCGGCCGAGAAGGCGTCGTCGATCCACGGACGCCAGGTCTCGAGGTTCGATCGCTCGGGGCTCTCGTCGAACAGCAGCACCAGTTCCGTGGGGCTCGAGGGGTCGGCGCGATACTCCAGCGCTTCGTGGAGCGCCGAGAGGTGGGCGACGGGGACGAGATGGTCGGCGAAGCCCGCGTACAGCGCGTCCGCGGCATCCATCGTGGCCCCGGTGAGACCGAGGTACTCGCCCAGCCGGCCGGGCGCGCGACCGAGCAGCCACGATCCGCCCACGTCGGGGGTGAACCCGATGCGCGTCTCGGGCATCGCGAGCTGCGAACGTTCGGTGACGATGCGGATGCGCGCGTGTCCGGCCAGCCCGATCCCGCCGCCCATCGTCACCCCGTCGGCGATCGCGACGATCGGCTTCGGGTACGTAGCGATGCGGTGGTTGAGGGCGTACTCCTCGCGGAAGAAGGTGTGGACCTCGTCGACGCGTCCCTGGACGACGAAGTCGTAGAGCGCCCGCACGTCGCCGCCGGCGCAGAACCCGCGCTCCCCCGCGCCGTCGAGCAGCACCAGGTCGACGTCGGTGTCGCGCTCCCAGCGGTCGAGGGCGGCCGAGAGCAGCCGGATCATGCCGAGGTCGAGCGCGTTGATCGCGCGGGGACGGTTGAGCGTCAGGTGCCCCACTCCGCGCCAGGCTCGCGCGAAGACCGCGTCGTCGTCGGATCGCTGTGCGTTCACGCTGCCACGTTACACAGGGCGCGAGATGTGTTTTCGGCCTCGGATCGGGGAAGATGGGGAGAACGCCCGCCGAACGAGAGGTACTCGATGCCCCAAGGACAGGTGCTGGAATTCTCCGGGCTGACCAAGCGCTTCGGCGCGGTGTCGGCCGTCGACGGCCTGACCGCTCGCGTGGAGCCGGGTCTGGTGACGGGATTCCTCGGCCCCAACGGTGCGGGCAAGACCACGTCGCTGCGCATGCTGCTGGGCCTCGTGCGCCCGACGTCCGGATCCGCGACGATCGGCGGCCGCCGCTACGCCGACATCGACCGTCCGCTGCAGACCGTGGGCGCCGCTCTGGAGGCATCCAGCTTCCACCCGGGACGCTCGGCGGCGAACCATCTGAAGGCCTACGCCCGCGCGGCGCGGCTGCCCCTGTCGCGCATCGACGAGGTGCTCGGGCTCGTGGGTCTGGCCGACGTCGCGGGACGCCGGGTCGGCGGTTACTCGCTCGGCATGCGTCAGCGACTGGGCCTGGCGACGGCCCTGCTCGGCGACCCCGGCGTCCTCGTGCTCGACGAGCCGTCGAACGGACTCGACCCCGAGGGCATCCGATGGATGCGTTCGCTGCTGCGTCACCTCGCCGAGGAGGGCCGCACCGTGCTCATCTCGTCGCACCTGCTGGCCGAGGTGCAGCAGACGGTCGACGCGCTGCTGATCATCTCGCGCGGCACGCTCGTCTTCCAGGGCGGCACCGAAGACCTCGCCGACCCCGACGAGTACTCCACCGTCGTGGACTCCCCCGACCGCGAGGCACTGTCTCGGCTGCTCGAGGAACGCGGCATCGCCTTCCAGCTGCTGCGCAACGGCTTCACGATCCGGCACGTCGAACCGCTCGAGATCGGCACCCTCGCCGCCGGCGCCGGCATCGCGCTGTCGCACCTGCAGAGCAAGGGCGCGAGCTTGGAGGACATCTTCCTCGAGCTCGTCAGCGGCGTGCGGACGCACGCGAGCGCAGCCGGCTCGGTCGTCGCCGCGCCCCCCGCCGCGCCGGCGGAAGCGGAGACGGTGGATGCCGAGGCCCCCGCGCCCGCGCCGGAACCCGCACCGTCGACCGATCTCGTCCCCGTCCTCGCCGCCCCGCGGCGCGCCGCCGCTCCGGTGGAGCCCGACCCCGAGCCCCGCTCCTCGTACGCGGTCGCCTCGACGGGGGTCATCGACATCGTGCCCATCGACGACGCCCGCGCCGCAGACACGGAGGTGCCGCGATGAGCCTGGTGGCATCCACTCGCTCCGAGTACACGAAGCAGTTCAGCACCGCCGGATGGTGGGTGCTGGGCATCGTGCTCATCGTCTACGTCGGCTTCACGGCGGGCGTGCTCGCACTGGCGTTCGGGGGCGTGGCATCCGGCAAGCTGCCGGGCGCCTCCGGACCGGCGCTGCCCACGGACGGTCTCGCCGCCCTGGTCTACAGCTCGGCGAGCGCCGTGGGGTACGTCTTCCCGCTGCTGGCCGGGACGCTCATGGTCACGACCGAGTTCCGGCACAAGACCCTGACCCCGACGTTCCTGGCCACACCCCGCCGCGGCGTGGTGCTCGTCGGGAAGTTCGCGATCGGCATCCTCGTCGGCCTCCTGTACGGCGTGCTCGGGTCGATCGCGGCGATCGGCGCGGGGGCCGGCGTCTTCGCGGCGTTCGGACTCGGCACCGAGCTCGGTTCATCGGACACGTGGGTGCTCGTGGGCCGCATGCTGCTGGCCTTCGCCCTGTGGGCGGTCGTCGGGATCGGCGTGGGCACCGTGGTGCGCAACCAGGTCGCCGCGATCGTGATCGTGCTGGCGGTGACCCTGTTCGTCGAGCCGATCGTGCGCACGATCGCCGGTGTCGTCGACGGCCTCGGCGAGGTCGCGCGGTGGTTCCCGAGCGCCGTGAGCGACGCGCTCGTCGGCAAGACGATCTTCGGCGCCGTGGGGGCGGGCGGTGCCGAGCCTCTGGAGTGGTGGCTCGGCGGCCTCGTGCTGCTCGGCTACGCCGTGGTGCTGGTGCTCATCGGCCTCGCCACGACCTGGCGCCGCGACATCGACTGACGCGGGGCGGGGTTCCGCGACGTCAGGACACGAGGTCGGCGACGTCCTCGGGCTCGGATGCCACCTCGAGGCGCAGCGCCTTGAGCAGGGCCACACCGTGCTTGGTCGTCAGCACCAGCCGCTCGAACTCGTCGTGGCCGCTGAGGTCGATGACGACGCTGGACTTGCGGCGACGGATGACGACGAAGTCATTGCCGCCGGCCGACTTCCACGTGCCCGCGGCGACGACGACGGGGAGGTTCGTGCCCGGGTTCGGGACGCCGCGGAGCCACGTCCACGCGTCATCGGTCAACTGCACGCGGTCGATCGTCGCGCGCGGCACGACGATGTTGCGCTTGCGGAACGACAGCGCACGCTCGGTCGGCGAGAGCACGACCTCGAGCTGCGCCTGATCGAGCAGCAGGGTCACCATGGCATCCATCCTGCCAGCGCGTATGGATGCCGACCGCCCCGGCGCCTCACGAGAGCGCAACGATCCGGGGCGACGCAGCTCGGCCCGCGTGTCGGAGCGGAGGGATAGCCTGGAGCGATGAGTACGGGCAGCGCTGCGCCGCAGGCCGCACCGGCCCGGGGCGACTCGATCGACGACCTCCTCGCCCGCGTGCGCGACGGACACCGGCCCGATGTCAACGAGACCGAGCGGCTGCTGCATGCCCCGCTCGACGTGCTGTCCCGCGCTGCCGGTCGGCTCCGTGACGAGGGTCTCGAGCGCGCCGGCCGACCGCGCGTCATCACGTACTCGCGCAAGGTCTTCGTACCGCTCACGACGCTCTGCCGCGACCGCTGCCACTACTGCATCTTCGTCGACACCCCCGGCCAGCTCGCGCTCCTCCGCAAGCCCGCCTACATGAGCCCCGAGCAGGTGCTCACGGTCGTGCGGCAGGGACAGGCGCTCGGCTGCAAGGAGGCGCTGCTGACCCTCGGCGACCGCCCCGAGGAACGCTGGCCCGAAGCCCGCGCGTGGCTCGACGAGCACGGCTTCGCCTCCACGATCGACTACGTCGCGCACATCGCCCGCCTCATCACCGCCGAGACCGGCATGCTCGTGCATGCCAACCCCGGCGTGATGCACCCCGACGAGCTCGCCGCGCTGCGCCCGGTCTCCCCGTCGATGGGCATGATGCTCGAGACCACCTCGCGCCGCCTGTACGAGGAGCCCGGTCAGGTGCACTTCGGGTCGCCCGACAAAGACCCCGACCTGCGTCTGCGCGTCATCGACGACGCGGGAGCCGCCGGCATCCCGTTCACGACCGGCATCCTGGTCGGCATCGGCGAGACCTTCCGCGACCGCGCCGAGTCGCTGATCGCCCTGCGCGACCTCGACGATCGGCACGGTCACGTGCAAGAGGTCATCGTGCAGAACTTCCGCGCGAAGCCCCGCACTGCCATGCAGGGAGCCCCGGATGCCGACATGCACGAGTACCTCGCCACGGTCGCCGTCGCGCGACTCGTGTTCGGGCCCGACATGCGCATCCAGGTTCCGCCGAACCTCTCCGACCCGCGCGAGCTCGGGCTGCTGATCGCCGCGGGGATCGATGACTGGGGCGGGGTCTCGCCGCTCACGGCTGACCACGTGAACCCCGAGCGTCCGTGGCCGCACATCGACGACCTCGCCGCGTCCACCGCGGCGCACGGCTACACCCTGCGCGATCGCCTGACCGCGCACCCGGAGTTCGTTCGGGATGCCGAGACCTGGATCGACCTGGCCCTCCACGCCCCCGTCCGGGCTCTGGCGGATGCCGAGGGGCTCGCGGCCGAGGTCGTGCCGAGCGATCACCGGGTCCCGGGTGACGCCGGCCGCACGGACGCCCTCGACGACGACCCGATCGACCGCACGGCGACCTCCTCACTCGTGACGACAGGAGGGCGCGCCGACGCGTCCGCCCCGAGGGGCTCGACCACCGCCGACCCCGGCATCCGTCGCCTGGCCGAGACGGCGGCATCCGCCCCCCTCTCCCTCGACGACGCCGATTGGACGCGCCTGCTTCACGCCACGGGGGCGGAGCTCGACGAGCTCACCGCCGTCGCCGACGACGCGCGCCGCTACACCGTCGGCGAACCGGTCACGCTCGTGCAGAACCGCAACCTCACCTCGACCGGCCTCCGCCGCGCCGGCCGCACGGCCCCGGGCGAGTTCGACCTCGACGACGCCGCGGCGATCGCGACGGATGCCGTCGACCTCGGCGCCACCGAGATCTGCATCCAGGGTGCGCTGCCCGCCGGCGAAGACCCCGCCGGGTATCTCGACCTCGTGCGCGCCGTGAAGCGGGCCGCCCCCGGCATCCACGTGCACGCCTACCGCCCGCTCGACGTGCGCGACCTCGCCGATCGTGGCGGGCTCGGTCTCGGTGGCGCCCTCGCCGCGATGCACCACGCGGGAGTCGACACGGTGCCCGGCACGGGCGTCAAGGTGCTCAGCGAGCGCGTGCGCGCCCTGGTCGCGCCGGGCGACCTCGAGATCGACGCGTGGATCGAAACCATCACGGCCGCCCACCTGACCGGCTTCCGCTCGACCTCGGTGCTGTTCTACGGCCACGTCGAGACGGCCGGGGAGCGCATCGCCCACCTGCGGCGGCTGCGCCGGATCCAGGATCAGACCCGTGGTTTCGCCGAGTTCGTGCCGATCCCCCTCCCCGGCGGCGACGTGCCGCTGGTGGCGGGGCGCGCACCGATCGACGAGCACCGGGCGATGGTCGCGGTGTCGCGGCTGCTGCTGTCGGGCAGCATCGCGCACGTGCAGATCCCCTGGACCCGCGTGGGCCGCGAGACCGCGGCGGTGCTGCTGCGCTCCGGCGGCGACGACCTGGGCGGCACGCTCTACGACGGACGGGTGCTCCCCGACACAGGGATCGAGCAGGGCCTCGAGCTGCCCGTCCCCGCCGCCGAGCGGCTCGCCCGCAGCCTGATGCGGCCGTTCCGACTGCGCACGACCGACTATCGCGTCACCGATGCCCCGGCCCCGTACATCGAGACCAGCGGCGGCACCCGGTTCCCGCTCCCCGCCGACGGAGCGCGCGCGTGAGGGTGATCGACGTCGCCATCGTCGGCGCCGGTTTCGCGGGCCTCGCCATGGCCGGGGCCCTGCGGCGCGCCGGCCGCGACGACATCGTGGTGCTCGAACGCGCAGCCGACGTCGGCGGCACATGGCGCGACAACACCTACCCCGGTGTCGCGTGCGACGTGCCCGCGCACCTCTACAGCCTCGCCGCGCACCCCCACCCGCACTGGACGCGGACGTTCGCGCCGGGCGGCGAGATCCAGCAGTATCTGCGCGAGGTCGCCGTGCGTGAGAACCTCGGCGACCGCTTGCGGCTGCGCACCCCGCTCCTCGGGGCGCGGTGGGATGCTGATGGCGCGCTCTGGCAGCTCGACACGGGCGCCGAGCCCCTCGCCGCCCGTTCCCTCGTGCTCGCCTGCGGACGCCTGACCGAGCCGTACGTCCCCGCGATCGACGGCCTCGAGTCGTTCTCCGGCCCCCTGTTCCACTCCGCGCGGTGGGACCACGACGTCGACCTCACGGGTAAACGCGTCGCCGTGGTGGGAACCGGCGCGAGCGCCGTGCAGCTCGTCCCCGAGCTCGCCCGCCGAGCCGCCCACGTGACGCTGTTCCAGCGCACGCCCGCGTGGATCGTTCCGCGCGGGGGCGGGGAGATCCCCCTCGCCGAGCGCGAGCGTCTCGCCGCGCACCCCGGCGATCTCGCGCGGTTGCGGGCCGACCTCTACGCCGAGGGCGAGCGGCGTTTCGCCTCCCGCTCGGGCGAGGCCGCGGCATCCGCCGCCGCCCGGAAGATCGCGCTCGACCACCTGCACGCCCAGGTCGCCGACCCCGCGCTGCGCGAGGCGCTCACACCCGACTACGCCTTCGGGTGCAAGCGCGTGCTGCTGTCCGACGCGTTCTATCCCGCCGTGGCCTCGGATGCCGTGACCCTCGAACCCACGGCCCTGGTCGCAGTAGAGGGCTCGGGGCTGACCGCCGCGAGCGGAGCGCGCCACGAGGCCGATGCGCTCGTGCTGGCGACCGGCTTCGCCTCGGCCCAGCAGCCCTACGCCGACCTCGTGCACGGCGAGGAGGGCACGCTGGCGGCGCACTGGTCCGACGGCATGACGTCGTTCGGGTCCACGGTCGTGGCCGGGTTCCCCAACCTGTTCGTGCTGAACGGTCCCAACGCGAGCCTCGGTCACAACTCGGCCGTGCTCATGGCCGAGGAGCAGGCCGCCTACGTCGTCCGTGCGCTCTCCGAGCGCGACCGGCGCCCCGATCACGTGCTGCGGGTGCGCCCGGATGCGGAGGCGGCGTACACCGAGGAGATCGCCGCGGCCGCGGCATCCACCCCCTGGCTCACCGGCGGATGCCGCAACTGGTACGTCGACCCCCGATCGGGGCGTCTGACGCTGTTGTGGCCCGGCACGGTGCAGGCGTTCCATGAGCGACTCGTCGCCACCGACGGGTCGGAGTTCGAACCCGCGCACACCCCCGTGCGCGGTTGCGAGGTCGGAGGAGAGAAATGACCATTCCCCTGCGTTTCGGATACAAGGCCTCGAGCGAGCAGTTCGGGCCGAACGAGCTGCTCGACTTCAGCGTGCTGGCCGAGGAGGTCGGGTTCGACTCGGTCTTCCTCTCCGACCACCTGCAGCCGTGGCGGCACGAGGGCGGGCACGCCCCGAACGCCCTGCCGTGGCTCGGTGCGCTCGGAGCCCGGACGCAGCGCGTGATCCTCGGGACGTCGGTGCTGACCCCCACCTTCCGCTACCACCCGGGCGTCATCGCGCAGGTGTTCGCCACGCTCGGCGTGATGTTCCCCGGACGCGTCGCGCTGGGCGTCGGCACCGGCGAGGCCCTCAACGAGGTCACCCTCGGCCTCGAGTGGCCCGAGCCCCCCGAGCGCTTCCAGCGACTGAAAGAGGCGATCACCCTCATCGACAAGCTCTGGACCGAAGACCGGGTCACGTACGAGGGCACCTACTACTCGGTGAAGGATGCCACGATCTACGACCGCCCCGAGCAGAAGGTGCCGATCTACATCGGCGCCTCGGGTCCCGCGGCGACGCGGCTCGCCGGACGCATCGCGGAGGGGTACATCACCACGAGCGGCAAAGACCCCTCCCTCTACACGGACACGCTGCTGCCGGCGCTCGACGAGGGCCTCGCCAAGGAGGGGCGCACGCGCGACGACATCGACACGCTCATGGAGGTGAAGGTCTCGTACCACCCCGACCGCGAGACCGCGCTCGAGAAGACCCGCTTCTGGGCACCGCTCGCGCTCTCGGCGGAAGAGAAGATGAGCGTGCACGACCCCCTCGAGATGGCGCGTCTCGCCGATGAACTGCCGATCGAGCGGGCGGCGTCCCGGTTCATCGTGTCGACCGACATCGACGAGCACGTCGAGCGCATCGCGCACTACGTCGATCTGGGCTTCCGGCACCTCGTGTTCCACGACCCCGGCCACGACCAGGAGGAGTTCCTCCGCACGTACGGCGCCGAGGTCCTGCCGCGGCTGCGGGCGCGGTTCAGCTGAGGCCTCGCGGACCCGCGGGCCGCGCTCCGGATGCTCTTCGTCTTCGCAGCACGATTCGCGGGCGCACCGCTACCCCCGGACGGAAATGTCCGGAGTCCGGCACACAATGGAGCCGATGAGCATTCCTGAGATCCGTGACGGCTGGACGATCGTCGTGCCGGTGAAGCCCGCTGCGCTCGGCAAGACGCGGTTGACCGCCGTGACCGCCGATCGCGAGGCCTTGGCGCGGGCGATCGCGCTCGACACGATCGCGGCCGTCGCCGCGACCCCGCGCGTGTCGCACGTGCTGGTGGTGACCGACGACGCCGAGGTGTCCGCGCTCGTGTCGCAGTGGCCCGCGGTCGACGTGATCGCCGAGGGCGACGTGCGCGGCCTCGATGCCGCCATCGCCCTGGGCGCCGACGCGGCGGGCCAGGGGGCGCCCCGCGCGGCGCTGCTGGGTGACGTCCCCGCGCTCACGCCGCAGGACCTCGACGCCGCACTGAAGCTCGCGGGCGAGGTCGAGCGGGGCCTGGTCCCGGATGCCGAGGGCACCGGCTCCACCCTCGTCACCGCGCGTCCGGGCGCGGTGTGGGTGTCGGCCTTCGGCGCCGACTCCGCGGCCCGGCACCGGCTCCTGGGGTGCACCGACCTCGCCGTTCCGCGGGGGTCGTCCCTCCGCCGCGACGTCGACACCGCCGCGCAGCTCGCCGAGGCCGTGGCCCTCGGCGTGGGCCCGCGGACCGCGGCGGTACTGGCGGCCGCGGCGGCCTGACGCGGCGCGGGGCGAAACGCGCGACCCGACGTATTTCCGGCATCCGAGAACTTTTTCCGCGGATCGGACAATACCCAGTGTGAGCACGAACGACGGCGACATCATCGTCCGGTCCTTGACCCACAGGGCGGCGTTCGCCGAGCTCTACGACCGCCACGAACGCATCGTCCACCGGTACGCCAGTCGCCGTCTCGGCTCCGCACACGCGGAGGACATCACCTCCGAGACGTTCCTCGTCGCGTTCTCCCGCCGTTCGTCGTTCCTCGGGGGCGTCGACGCACGCCCGTGGCTCCTCGGCATCGCCACGGTGCTGATGCAGAAGCACACGCGCCTCGAGGCGCGAGCCTGGCGCGGCATGCAGGCCGCCGACCTCGCACGTATCGACATCGACGACATCGCCGACGCCGACGAGCGGCTGGATGCCGACGGCCTCGCGACTCCGCTGGGCACCGCACTCGCCGACCTCTCACGTGGCGACCGCGACGTGCTGCTCCTCCACACGTTCGGCGACCTCGACTACGCGGGGATCGCCGAGGCCCTCGGCATCCCGCTGGGGACCGTCCGCTCCCGCCTCAGCCGTGCACGACGCAGAGTGCGCGCGGCTCTCGCCCCGCACGTCCACCCGGCCCCGCGCCGAGAAAGAGAGACCTCGCATGGATGACCTCGCCCTCCTCACCCGCCTCCGCGAGGACGTGCCCGGCCGCTCCCCGGCCGACGTCGTGCGGGGCCGCGCCGCCCTGCTGCGCGCCATCGGGACACCTTCCGCCCGCCCGGCTCGCACGCGGCGTTCGTGGATCTGGATCGGCTCGGCGGCCGCGGCGACCTGCGGCCTCGCGGGTGCCCTCGTCGTCGCCGGCCTCCCCGGCACTCCCGGCAGCGCCGATCCGGCCGCCGCGGCGGTGCTGACCTCCGCCGCGACGGCGGCGCGCACCGTGACCGACCCGGTCGTGGGCCCGGGCCAGTACCTGGAGGTGCGGACGGATGCCGTGTACGGGGCGACCGGCACGACCGAAGCCGACGCCGAAGTGGCCCGGCGGGAACGCGATGGCAATGTGATCGCGGAGGACGAGACGTCGTACCTCGAGAGCGAAGTCAGCGCCGTCTGGGTGCCCTCGGACCATGCAGGAGACTGGATGTACGTGTCCTGCGCGCGCACCCCGGTCCAGACCTTCGGGCCGAGATCAGAGACGTTCGCCGCCGAGTCGGCCGGAATCGGTGACGATATCCGCCGCGTGCTGCCCGGCGGGCGCTGGTACGACGGGACCCCGTTCGGGATGTTGAGCGAGGATGACCTCGCGGCCCTTCCCCGCGACCCCGCCCAACTGCTGCAGGAGATCTACCGCCAGAACGGCAACGCCGGCCCGTCCCGCGACGGCGAGGCGCTCGTGTGGATCGCCGACCGGTTGCGCTCGGGCGCTCTGTCTGCCGACATCCGCTCGCTGTTCTACGACACCGCGGCGTTGATCCCCGGCGTCACCATCACGGAGGAGCAGGCCACTCTGAACGGCCGCACGGGCACGGCGATCGGCCGCGACGAGGAGAACAACGGCTTCCGCCAGGACATCATCATCGACGCCACGACCGGTGCCTTCATCGGTGAGCGTGAGGTACTGCTGCGCCCCAGCGCCGACATGCCGGCCGGCACCGCCATCGGCTCGACGTCGGTGACGACGACGGTCGTGGACGCTGTCCCCGAAGGAACCTCGCTGTGCGCGGGGTGACCGGGTGCGGCCCCGCCGACCTCGTGCTTCCGCCGACGCGGAGCGTGACGGTGACCGCCTACGCCCCGAGCGCCACCTCGGCGATCGCGGCCGATGCCTCTTCGTCGCGCATCCACAGCGGTGCGACGACGGCGCGGATCCCGGCGGCCTCCACGTCGGGAGCTGCGGCGGCATCCTCCTCGGCGAGCAGCCACGCGTCGAGCAGACCCTCGGCCGACCGCGCGCCGTAGTGCCGGGCGACGGCCGCGGCCGACGTCTCGACGCCGATCGCCGTCAGGCACACGTCGGCCATCCCGCGCACGACCCGGCCACCGATGATCGGTGACACACCGACCACCCGCGCCGAGGTCGCACGAAGCGCCTCCCGGATGCCGGGAACCGCGAGGATCGGGCCGATCGACACGACCGGGTTCGACGGGGCCAGCAGCACCACGTCGGCCTGCGCGATCGCCTCCACGACGCCCGGGGCGGGGCTGGCATCCACGATTCCGGGGTTCTCGAACCGCGTCGGAGTCAGGGCGGCGCGGTAGCGCGTCCACCACTCCTGGAAATGCAGGCGCCGCCCGTCCTCGACGTGCACGTGCGTGTCGACCTCGCTGTCGGTCATCGGAAGCAGATGGATGCCGAGCGGCCACCGCTCCGCCATCCGACCGAGGACCTCGGTCGGGGTGAGACCCTCGCGCAGCCATCCAGTGCGCGCAAGGTGCGTCCCGAGGTCGAGGTCGCCGAGCGTGAACCACGGCCACCCGGCGCCCCAGGCCTGCAGTTCCTCGTTCACTCGTTCGGTGTCGCCCGCGCGACCCCAGCCGCGAACGGTGTCATTCACTCCGGCGAGCGCGTATGTGATCGAGTCGACGTCGGGCTGGAGCCTCACGCCCGAGAGCCACAGGTCGTCGCCGGTGTTGACGACGACGGTCGCCTCGGGCGCCCCGAGCCGCCGCAGAGCGGCGCGGACGCCGAGGGTGAACTTCGATCCGCCGACACCGCCGGCGAGCACGACGACGCGGGGCTGAGGATTCGGCATCCGTCCAGTCTTCCACCGCGGCGGGGCGGCGCGATGCGTCAGGCGCCGCCGAGTGCGGACCACACCGCGCGGGCACCGCTGTCGCCCACGAGCACGAGGTCGACGGTCGTGCCGATCGCCACCGCGACGGCGACGACGGCGATGACGGCCGTGATGATTCGCGCACCGCCGATGGGGCGGTCAGCGCGCCGAGCGCGCCACCAGAACCACGCCCACTGCGCGACAGCGACCACGATCAGAAAGAACGCCCAGATCACGGGACCGTCGCCCATCTCGGTGTGCGCCTCCACGAGCGCTGTTTCCGGCACCTGGCGTTCCAGCGCCTCGCCCGCCTCCTTCGCCAGCAGCGCGAACCCGCCGCCGACGATCGCGACGATCGGGGTCAGGATGCCGAGCCGCCGACGCGCCGCCGGCCAGACGCTGCCGACGATGAGCATGAGCGCCGCGAGGGGCAGCAGCACGACGACGCCGTGGACGAGGAGGGGGTGAAGCGGGAGGCCCGCGAACTGCCACATGCGCCGATCACAGCACATCCGCGGCATCCGGGTCCAGGCAGGCCATGCTGCCCTTCCCCCGTGGGAGAATCCGGCGGCGCGCATGCGGCACGGTGCGCGGCGATTCCGCCTGCATGAACGCGATCCACGCGCATAAACAGGTGCACGCCGCGTTTCTGCGCGCCGATCGTGTTTATGCAGGGCTGCACCAGGGGCCGCCGCCCCGGCACACGCAGCCCCGACGCCGCGCCCCGCGACAGCGCGAACGGCCCCGCCCGCCCCGCCTACTGCGCGAGCAGCGTCGGGTCCGCCGCCCCGGCCGCGGCACGCGCGGCGCCGGGCAGCGCCTCGAGCACGCGCTCGAGCGCGGAGTCGTCGTGGGCGGCGGTGAGGAACCACGCCTCGAAGACGCTCGGGGGCAGGGAGACGCCGGCATCCAGCATCGCGTGGAAGAACGGTGCGTAGCGCCACGACTGCTGCGTCAGCGCCGTTGCGTAGTCGCGCGGCACCTCGGGGAGGAACGCGACGCCGAACAGGGAACCGGCACGCGGAACGGCGTGCACGACGCCCTCCGCGGTCAGGGCGTCGTCGAGGGCATCGGCGATGCGGGATGCCGACGCGTCGACCGCGGCGTACACCTCGGGCGTCGCGAGCCGCAGCGTCGCCAGGCCCGCGGCGACCGACAGCGGGTTCCCCGACAGCGTGCCCGCCTGGTACACCGGGCCGAGGGGCGCGAGCTGGTCCATGACGTCGGCGCGGCCACCGAGGGCGGCGAGTGGCATCCCTCCGCCGACGACCTTGCCGAACGTGAGCATGTCGGGCAGGTACGTCTCTCCGTGGGACGCCTGCAGGCCCCAGAATCCGGCGGGATGCACGCGGAATCCGGTGAGCACCTCGTCCATGATGAGCAGCGCGCCGTGACTGTGCGCGATGTCGGCGAGGGCCGCGTTGAAGCCGGGCAGCGGCGGGACGACACCCATGTTCGCGGATGCCGCCTCGACGATGATCGCGGCGATGTTCTCGCCGTGCACCGCGAACGCCTCGCGCACCGCGTCGAGGTCGTTGTAGGGCAGCACGAGCGTCTGCGCGGCGATCGGCGCCGGCACACCGGCGGAGCCGGGGAGCGCGAGCGTCGCGACGCCCGACCCGGCGGCCGCCAGCAGCCCGTCGGAGTGCCCGTGGTAGTGACCGGCGAACTTGATCAGCAGGTCGCGGCCGGTCGCGCCGCGCGCGAGACGGATCGCCGTCATCGTCGCCTCGGTGCCCGTCGACACGAGGCGCACCTTCTCGACGGGCGCCAGATCCCCGACGCGCACGCGGTGGGCGATCAGGTCGGCGAGCTCCACCTCGGCTCCGGTCGGCGCGCCGAAGGACAGCCCCCTGGATGCCGCCGACTGCACGGCCCCGATCACCTCGGGGTGCGCGTGGCCGAGGAGCGCCGGGCCCCATGAGGCGACGAGGTCGACGTACTCGCGGCCCGTGGCATCCGTGATCCGGGCGCCCGCGGCGGACTGCACGAACCGCGGCGTCCCGCCGACGGATCCGTACGCCCGCACGGGCGAGTTCACGCCGCCCGGGATGACGTCCTTCGCGCGCGCGAACCACTGGTCGTTGAGGTCAGTCATGTCTTCCATTCTCCCGTCCCTACGTGCGCGAGTCGCCAAGATTTGTCGCCAACAGGGCGGCCGTAGCGACAAATTCTGGCGACTCACGCCACCGCGCGGGACGCGCGGGCGCACGGCAACCACGCGGGCGGAACGCGGGGTTACAGGTCGGCGCGCAGCCAGTGCGCGGCCTCGAGGGCCCAGTACGTCAGGATCGCATCGGCGCCGGCGCGACGGATGCCGAGCAGGCTCTCGAGCACGGCTCCGCGGCGGTCGATCCAGCCGTGGGCCGCGGCGGCCTCGACCATCGCGTACTCGCCCGACACCTGGTACGCCCACACCGGCACGTCGACGGCCGCGCGGACGTCGGCGAGCACGTCGAGGTACGGCAGCGCCGGCTTGACCATCACGACGTCGGCGCCCTCCTCGACGTCGAGCAGCGCTTCGCGCACGCCCTCGCGTCCGTTGCCGGGGTCGAGCTGGTACGAGCGGCGGTCGCCCTTCAGCTGCGAGTCCACGGCCTCGCGGAACGGACCGTAGAACGCCCCCGCGTACTTCGCGGAGTACGCCAGGATCAGCGTGTCGGTGAGACCCTCGGCATCCAGCGCCTGACGCACCGCGCCGACCTGGCCGTCCATCATCCCCGAGAGGCCCAACATCGCCGAGCCCGCCCGTGCCTGCGCGAGTCCCATCGCGGTGTACCGCTCGAGGGTGGCGTCGTTGTCGACGGTGCCGTCGGCGCTCAGCACGCCGCAGTGCCCGTGGTCGGTGAACTCGTCGAGGCACAGATCGGTCTGCACGACCAGGGCGTCGCCGACCTCGGAGATCACCGTCTCGGTCGCGACGTTCAGGATGCCGTTCGGGTCGTCGGCGCCGGACCCGACCGCGTCGCGGTGCTCGGGGACGCCGAAGAGCATGACACCGCCGATGCGGGCCGCCGCGGCCTCGGCGACGACCCGCCGCAGCGAGTCGAGCGAGTGCTGCACGACGCCCGGCATCGAACCGATGGGAACCTGCTCGCTGATGCCCTCGCGGACGAACAGCGGCAGAACCAGCTGCGACGGCACGAGATGCGTCTCGCGGGCGAGGCGTCGGATGGCGGGGGTGCGGCGCAGGCGCCGCGGGTGGTACTCGGGGAAGCTCATGCGGGGGTCTCGGACTCCGGGGGGAGGGTGAAGCGGGCGACGGCGTCGATCAGGGAGTCGACGGTCTGCCGTTCGGCGACGACGTCGACGGTGAGTCCCGCACGCTTGGCATCCTTCGCCGTGCGCGGACCGATCGCGGCGATGACGGTGGATGCCGGGATCTCGGGGAACTGCTCCACGACCTGTTCGGCGACCGAACCGCTCGTGATCAGGATGGCGTTGATGCGACCCGAGTGGACGTCGGTGGCGATCTTCTCGGTGACGGGGACGCCGACGGTGCGATACGCCACGACGCTGCGCACGTGGTGCCCCGCCTCGATGAGCAGCCGGGTCAGCACGGGCTTGGCGATCTCGCTGCGCAGGGTGAGGACGCTGCGCGGCTCGGACTCGAGGTCGATCATCTGCTCGGCCATGCCCTGCGCGGAGTTGTCGCGCTCGGGCACGAGGTCGACGCGGTAGCCGACGGCCTGCATCGCCGCCGCCGTGGTCTCACCGACAGCGGCGACCTTCGTCGTCGCCGGGATCACGGCACGGTAGGCGTAGAGCACGTCGACGGTGGTCGCACTCGTGAGGGTGAGCCAGTCGAACGCGCCGGCGGCGAGGTCGGCGAGCGCCTGCTCGAGGGTCGCCTGGTCGTTCGTGGGGGCGAAGTTGATCAGCGGCGCGATGACCGGGACGGCTCCGCGCTGACGAAGGCTCGCGGCGACACCGTCGCCCCACGGGCCGCCGCGGGGCACGAGGACGCGCCGGCCGGCGAGCGGCTTCTCTGGGGTCGGCGTGTGCCGATGGCCTTCATTCATGTGGTCGACTCTCGTGGTACCAGGTCGGCCGCCCCGCGTTCGAGCAACCGACGCGCGGCTTCTTGGCCCGCACGCGTCGCACGCGCGATGGGTCCCCCGTCGTCGGCAGCATTCGCACCGTTGCCACTGCCAGGTTCCCCACCATACCCCGGCTCCACGCGCACGGTCCGATCGATACCGATCCGATGCGAGCCGTCGAGCGCGTACACGATGGCCCGCAGGCGCAGGTCACCGCCGTGGAGGGCGGCGTGCGTGGCGACGGGGGCGTGGCATCCGGCATCCAGGACGGAGAGGACCGTGCGCTCAGCCGTGATCGCGACGCGGGTGTCGACGTCGTCGAGCGTGACGAGGGCCGCGAGGATCGCAGGGTCGATGTCGGCGCGCGTCTCGATCGCGAGCGACCCCTGACCCGGGGCCGTGGGCCATTCCGCGAGTCCCAGGTACTCGGCCTCGAGACCGCCCAGGTCGCCGCCGAGCCGCGAGATGCCCGCGGCGGCGAGGATCACGGCATCCAGGTCTCCGTCACGGACGCGTGCCAGACGCGAGTCGACGTTGCCCCGGATGTCGCGGACGTCCAGGCCCGGATTCTTCCGCAGGACCTGGGCGATGCGACGCGGCGACCCGGTGCCGACGCGCGCCCCGGCGGGGAGGGCCGAGAGGGCGGTGCCGTCGCGCGTGACGACGACGTCGCGGGCGTCCTCGCGGGACGGTGTCGCGGCGATCACGAGACCGTCGGGCTGCACCGTGGGCAGGTCCTTGAGCGAATGCACGAGGAAGTCGCAGCGGTCGGCCGCCAGCGCCTCGCGCAGACCGTTGGCGAACACGCCGCGACCGCCGAGCTGCGACAGCGACGCGCGGTTGACGTCACCCTCGGACACGATCGGCACGAGCTCGACCGGACGACCGGATGCCGCGGCCACCGCATCGGCGACCATCTGCGACTGCGCCATCGCCAGCGCGCTGCGCCGCGTGCCCAGGCGCAGAGCGGCGCTCACTGGAGGATCTCGGGGATCTCGTCGAGGGTGACGAGACGCCCGGTGTAGAAGGGCACCTCTTCGCGGACGTGGCGACGCGCCTCGGTGTAGCGGAGGTCGCGCATCATGTCGACGAGGTCGGTGAGGTCGTCCGCCTCCATCGGGAGCAGCCACTCGTAGTCACCCAGAGCGAAGGATGCCACGGTGTTGGCGATCACGCCCTTGTACTGGGAGCCCTTATTGCCGTGCTCGATGAGCATCTCGCGGCGCTCGGCCTCGGGCAGCAGGTACCACTCGTAGCTGCGCACGAACGGGTACAGGCAGAGCCAGTCCTTGGCGTCGATTCCGCGCAGGAAGCCGGGGACGTGCGACCGGTTGAACTCGGCATCCCGGTGCACGCCCATGGCGTTCCACGTCGGGAGGAGGTTCTTCAGCAGCTCGGTGCGGCGCAGGCGCCGCAGGTCGCGCTGCAGGGCCTGGGGGTCGGCGCCGTGCAGCCAGACCATGAGGTCGGCGTCGGCGCGCAGGCCGCTGACGTCGTAGAACCCGCGGACGGTCACGCCGTCCGCCTCGATCAGATCGACGAGGTCGGAGAGCTCGGTGGCATCGGCCTCGGTGACGGGGTTCTCGGGGTCGCGGCGGAGGACCGCCCACAGGGTGTAGATGGAGGAGGAGTCATCGTGGGCCATGCGTCAAGTCTCGTCCTCCCGGCGCGCCCCTCCAAACCGGTTGACTCGCCGCCGAATCACCCGCGGCGTCCGGGCTGCGCGAGTCGAACGCACACGTTCGGGTCGAACGCGTACCTTCCGCACGATCGCAACGTGTGCGCTCGCGCGGAACGTACGCTCTCGGCACCACGCGTCGCCGACCGTCTGGAGGGACGCCGCGACGGACGTGGAGGTCAGCGCGTGTAGGCGCGGACCAGGGCCCACACCGTGAGCCCCACGACGGCGGCGACACCGGCGACCGCGGCGGCGGCCGCAGCGGGGTTGCGCCGCGCGGACTCCCGCACTTCGGCGACGCGCACGTCGACGGCGTCGCTCAGCCGGCGCGGGACGTTGGCCTTGACCTCGATCGCGGCCAGCGCCGCCTTCAGCTCGGCGCGGGCCTGCTCGACGGGATCGGCGATGCCGAGCGGCACGGCGGTCTTCGGCACGGGAACGGGACGATCAATACTCATCGCCGGCCTCCTTCACGATGCGGACGTCCTGGGCGATGGCCTGCCCGGGGTTCTCGCGGCCCGAGAGCTTTTTGAAACGCAGGTAGCCCAGCAGCGCCAGGATCGCGGTGATCACGATCATGACCCCGAAGACGACCAGCGCCGACAGCCACACGGGCCACCACGACGACAGCCCGGCGATGACGAACGCGAAGAACACCGGGACGGCCCAGAAGACGACGATCAGGGCGCCGACGAACCAGCCCGCGCCGATTCCGGCATCCTTCGCGGTCTTCGCCGCCCACGCCTTCGCCCCGTTGATCTCGGCGATGACGAGGTTGCGGACGAGCTCGGGGATGTCACCCAGGAGGGTGAACAGGCTGTCATCAGCGCGGTCACGGAAACCGCGGGGAGTGGTCATGCGTCAGCTCTCCGACGACGTGGAGCTGCTCTTGTTCGCCTTGGCCCGCGCGGTGGCGCGCTTCTCGGCGTGCTCGGCGTCATCGACGGAATCCTCGACGGCGTCGGCGACCTCGTGCGCCGAGGCCTTCGCAGCACGGCCGGCGCGCTCGGCGCGCTCGGAGACCGTGCCCGACTGCGATGCGGCGCCGGTGACCGACTTCGCGCCCTTCCACACCACGCCGGGTACGGACTTCAGGGCGGACACACCGAACGCCTTCACCTTCTCGACCTGCCCCTGGACGACGGGCTGGTCCCAGACCTTCTCGGCCTGCGCCTTGATCTGCTCGTACCGTTCGCGGCCCGCGCGTGCTCCGAGCACGTAGCCCGCCACGAGTCCGACGACGAGTGCTGCTTTGCCCCTCATGGGGTCTCCTCACGCTCGATCAGTGCTGGTCGGATCTCACGATAGCGATGTATTCCTGTTCCGGCATCCACCCTTGACAGGATCGCGCTCGGCGCCGACGATCCGGGTCCGAGCGACTCAGCCGCGACGCCACAGGGCGGCGCTGCGCACCCGGTCGGCCTCGGCCCGGGCGTCGGGAATCACCTGCGCCAGCCCTGTTCCCGACAACCATGCGCCCGTGGCCCCGAGCCCCGGAACGGCGTGGACCGCGGCGCGCGCGGCGGCGGTCTGCGCGGCGCGTCCGATCGCTGCTCCGGGCTGGGACTGCACGTAGCGCACGCGGTGGGCGGCGCGCAGCGCGGACGGGGCGAGCACGACCCCGAGCAGAGCCGCCGCTTCCGACAGCGCGAGGGCCGCCGCGGCACCGTCGTCGAGCGTCGCCGTCGCGGGCTCTTCACCCTGAGCTCCGAACGAGACCCGGATGACATGGATGCCGGGCTCGGTGGCATCCCGGACCCAATCCCACTTGGCGGTCGAGTGCGTCAGCGCCTTCGCGACGTGGCTGCCCGGGACGGTCAGGACGCCGGTGCCGCGCGGCGCCGCGTCCAGGGCGGGTGCGTGCACGACGAGCGTCACGACCTCGACGACGGGCGCGATCGGATCGGTGCGGTCGAGGTTCGGAACGACCGGAGCCAGCAGGTCGCGGGCCGCCCCTTCGGGCAGGGCCACGATGACGGCGTCCGCGTGGAGGCCGTCGCCGTCGGTGCGGACGTCCCAGCCGTTCCCCTCGCGGGAGAGGCCTTCGACCGAGACACCGGTGCGCAGTTCCGCACCGAGGTCGCCGAGACGCGCGACGAGCGCGTCGACGAGCCGCGACATCCCGCCGACGATGCCCTCGACCGCGCCGCCGGGCGCCGGGGTGCGGGGAGCGGCACCGGAGACGACCGGGACATCGGATGCCGGAGCGTCCGCCGGTGCGGGGGTCGCGCGCGACGCGCGCAGTTCCGCGACGGCACCGCTCAGCGAACCCGTCCGCGTCAGCGCGGCGTTCAAGCCCGGTGCGGCGAGGTCGACGTCGATGTCGTCCGGTCGGGCGGAGTAGACGCCGCTCGTGACGGGTGCGACGAGCCGGTCGAGCACCCGCGCACCCATGCGCGAGCGCACCAGGGCGCCGAGGCTGTGCTGGTGGCCGATCGTCAGCGGCGGCCGGAGCCGGTCGACGTACGCCCGCCAGGCACCCGCCCAGCCGATGACCCGCCGCACATCCGGAGCCCACGGATTGTCCGGGATGCCGAGCACCCCACCCTTCGGCAACGGGGCGGCCCCGACGCCGGGCACGCCCGCCACCCACGCTCCCGCGGCGTTCGGGGCCACGACCTGGTCGGCGAGGCCGAGCTCTGCGAGCAGCCCGCGGACGATCCCGCCCCGCGTCGCGAAGCTCTCCGCGCCGACGTCGAGCGTGAGCCCGTCGACCTCCGCGGAGCGCACGACGCCCCCGAAGGCATCCGAGGCTTCGAGCACGGTCACTCGGATGCCGACCTTGGCGCACTCCAGCGCCGCGACGAGCCCCGAGACGCCACCGCCGACGACGACGACACGGCTCTCGTGCGCGTGCTCGGCGAGGCGTTCGAGCGGATCGCTCATTCCCCCTCCCCGTGCGCGCGGGCGACGATGCGCGTGAGCACCGTCGGGTCGGTGTCGGGAGGCACGCCGTGGCCGAGGTTCAGCACGTGGGCGCGCGCGGCGCGTCCGCGGGAGAGCACGTCGTCGACGTGCGCGGCGAGCACCGGCCAGGGCGCGCCGAGGAGGGCCGGGTCGATGTTCCCCTGCAGCGTGGTGTCGGGGCCGACGATCGCGGCCGCTTCGTCCAGCGGCATCCGCCAGTCCACGCCGACCGCGTCGGCGATCCCGCCGAGGCGCATGTCGGCGAGGAACGGGCCGGTACCGACACCGAAGTGGATGCGAGGGACCTCGACGCCCTCGAGGGCCGTCCGCGAGTGGGGGGCGACGTACTCCAGGAACGCCGAGCGCGAGAGCGAACCGGCCCACGAGTCGAAGAGCTGCACGGCCTGCGCGCCCCCGTCGATCTGCGCGGCGAGGAACGCACGCGACACCTCGGCGAGCCAGCCCGCGAGGCGGTGCCACGACTCGGGGTCGGCGTGCATCATTCCGCGGGCCCGGAGGTGCTCCTTCGACGGACCGCCCTCGACGAGGTAGGCGGCGAGGGTGAACGGGGCCCCGGCGAAGCCGATCAGCGGCACCGCGTCGTCGAGTTCGGCGGTGACCAGCCGCACGGCCTCGCGGATCGGCTCGGCGGCGGCGGCCACCTCGGCGGGATCGATCGAGGTGACCCGCGCGACGTCGTCGGCGGTGCGCACCGGCTCGGCGAACACCGGGCCGCGGCCCGGCTCGATCTCGACAGCGACCCCGGCGAGCCGCAGCGGCACGACGATGTCGCTGAAGAAGATCGCGGCATCCACGCCGTGTCGACGGATGGGCTGGAGCGTGACCTCGGCGGCCAGGTCGGGCGTGAGGCACGCGTCGAGCATGCGGGTGCCCACGCGCAGTTCGCGGTACTCCGGCAGCGAGCGCCCCGCCTGCCGCATGAACCACACCGGCTGCCGCTCGGGGCGGTCGCCACGGAGGGCGCGGAGAAGGGGAGCATCGGGAGAGGCCATGGCATCCATCCTCCCATTGGCCTTCTGGGAGAGAGGGGGATGCCTCGACGTCGAGAGGCGACTCGGAATACTCGGAGAGGGTCGGGCGTAGAATCTCTTCGTGCTGCTCTGCGTGAGCGCGAGTCACAAGACCGCGTCCTTCGACCTCCTCGAGCGGCTCAGCGTACCCACCACCCCCGTCGCCCCCCTGATCGCCGCGCACGACGAATGCGTGCAGGGAGCGGTCGTCGTGGCCACCTGCAACCGCTTCGAGGCCTACGTCGACATGGACGAGCCCGTCACGGCCGCCGTCGCGGTGGGCGTGGAAGCCACGCTGAGCGCCATCGAGGCGGCCACCGGCGTGCCCGCGAGCGAGCTCGAAGGCTCGTACACCGTGCTGGGCGGCGGCGACGTCGCCGAACACCTGTTCTCGGTGGCATCCGGTCTCGAATCCGTCGTCGTCGGCGAGGGCGAGATCGCCGGGCAGGTGCGCCGCGCGCTCACCGAATCCCGGCAGCTCGGCACCACGTCCGGAGAGCTCGAGCGCCTGTTCCAGCGCGCGTCCGAGGCGCAGCGCGGCGTCAAGAACTCCACCGCCATCGGCCGCGCCGGCCGCTCGCTCGTGCGCCTCGGCCTCGAGCTGGCCGACAGCCGCATCGCCGACTGGTCGACGCAGCGCGTGCTGCTGGTGGGCACGGGCGCCTACGCGGCCGCGACGGTCGCGGCCCTGCGCGATCAGGGCGCCGAGGACATCTCGGTCTACTCCCCCTCGGGGCGCGCCGCGAAGTTCGCCGCCAAGCACGGGCTGCGCGCCGTGTCCGCCGAGACGTTCCCCGCCGCCGTGGCCCATGCCGACCTCGTGATCACGTGCACCACGAGCGAGACCCACGTGGTGAGCGCCGCGACGTTCGCGGCGGGTCGCACGGCCGCTGAAGCCGCCGCCCCGGCGTCCGTCGGCTGCCCCGTCGACCACTCCGGCCGTCGCCTCGTCATCGACCTCGGCCTTCCCCGCAACGTCGATCCCGACGTCGCCACCGTTCCCGGCGTCGACCTGCTCGACCTCGAGACCATCCGCCTCCACGCCCCGCTGGAGGAGCTCCAGGCGACGGATGCCGCGCGCGACCTGGTCCGCGACGCCGCCCGCCGGTTCGCCTCGGTCGGGGAGCGCAAGAACATCACCCCCGCCGTCGTCGCGCTGCGCGCCCACGTGTTCGGCGTCCTCGACGCCGAGGTGGAGCGCGTGCGCGCCCGCGGCGACGAGGGCGGGCAGACCGAGCAGGCTCTGCGCCACCTCGTCGGCGTGCTCCTGCATACCCCCACGACCCGCGCGCACGAGCTGGCGGAGTCCGGTCGCGGCGACGAATACGTCTCGGCCCTGTCGGCGCTGTTCGGCATCGAGGTCGCGCCGGAGACGCCCGCGTCCCGCATCGCCGACGCCGGCTGAGCCCGCGCGGCTGACCGCGCGCGAGCGGAGGCGATTCCGCGAGCGGAGGACCCGCGCCCCGGCATCCGTCCTCCCTCCGCCGAATCCCCTCCCGCCGACGCGGCACAGGCGCACCACCCCGCGGCACAGACGCCCCACCCCGCGGGGCGAACCGACGGCGTAGGACTCGACGGCCGGGCAGGATGTGCGCATGAGCACTCCCGCATCCGAGGTGTACCGCGTCGCCGGCGAGGATCGCCCCCGCAACGGCCTGCGTTGGGCGGCCACCATCGTGATGGGCCTGCTCGACTCGCGTTCGGATGCGCCGTCGACGAGCGAGGTCGTGATCCGGAGGGTCGACGGGTCGGTCGTGACGCGTCTGAAGCCCGGTAGCGTCGAGGACTTCGAGCGGCAGCTCACCGAGGTGACCGACGATCTGCACTATCTCGCCGCGGTGTCGTTCGCCGAGAAGTGGATCGCTCCGCGCGCGTGACCCGCGCGAGAATGGACGGATGAGCCTGCACATCACCGACGACCCGGCCGCCGACGAGCTGCTGTCGACGAATCCCCTCGCGCTGCTGATCGGCATGCTGCTCGACCAGCAGGTCGCGATGGAGACGGCTTTCGCAGGGCCGCTGAAGATCCGGGAGCGGATCGGATCAGTGGATGCCGAGACCCTGGCGCACGAGGACCCCGAGGCGTTCGCAGCGGCGTTCTCCCAGTCCCCGGCGGTGCACCGCTTCCCCGGGTCCATGGCGAAGCGCGTGCAGTCGCTGTGCACCGCGATCGAGGAGGACTGGGGCGGGGATGCCGCAGAGCTGTGGACCCGCGACGACCCCGACGGTGCGACGGTGCTGAAGCGGCTCAAGGCGCTCCCGGGCTTCGGCGAGCAGAAGGCGAAGATCTTCCTCGCACTGCTCGGCAAGCAGTACGGCTACGACGGGGCGGGATGGCGTGCGGCGTCGGCACCGTACGGCGAGGACGGGTCGTTCCGGTCGGTCGCCGACATCACGAGCCCCGACTCGCTGGCGAAGGTCCGCGAGCACAAGCGCGCGGCGAAAGCCGCGGCCAAAGCGGGCTCCTGACCCCTCCTACACCATGTGAGAGAAAAAGGAGAGTTCTCTCATCTTCGTTCCGCGACGGCTGCCCCGTGGTTAGGGTTTCAAAGTTCGTTGCAGGTTTATTCGCGATCGAAGGGTGGGCTCTCGTGAAGTTCGCAATGGGTTCGGACACTCTGGGTGTGCTGGGTAAGGCCACCTCGGGGTCGAGTGATGAGCTGTCGCTGCTGGTTCGCCAGCTGCTCGAGGCGGCCGAGCCGCTCGAGGGACAGTTCCAGGGCGCGGGACGTGCCGCGTTCGACCGTTTCAAGTCGCGCACCGACGCGATCTCCTCCGAGTTGAAGCTGGCCCTCGACGGCGTGCTCGGCGGAATCTCGGGCATGGACCGCTCCTTCCAGGAGGGCGAGTCGTCCATGGTCGACCAGACCACGAGCCTCGAAGCCGGATCGTCGTTCGACGCCGCCCGCTTCGGCGGCCGCGGAGATTAGGAAGGGACTGACTCATGGTGAACCAGGGAGACCGTCGCGACTACTCGATCGCGGCCTCGCAGAACGCTCAGGACAACTTCAACCGCGTCGCCGCGCAGCTCGAGTCGTTGATCGACCAGCGCGACCGCGACGTCCAGGCCGCGATGGCGGACTACTCCGCCGACGGCGTGTCCGAGGACTACCGCGGCAAGGAGACCCGCTGGAAGAACGCCGCCGCCGAGGTGCGCGGCATCATCCAGACGCTCCGCTCGTCGCTGGAGCGCAACGACGAGTCCGCCCAGACCGCGCTGAGCAAGGCTCGCGCGGCGGTGGAGTCGATCGGCTGACGATCGCCGCTGGATGCCGGGTGCGCTCTGCACCCGGCATCGATGGCGCCCGCGCGCGGGGCCGCGCGGGTCTGACGACATGAAGGGGGACGGGCGATGACGAGCTGGAGCATTCAGCCATCGGGCGTCGTAGCCGTGCTGCAGGACGTCAACGTGGATGCCGAGGCCCTCGGCACCGCGCTGAACTCGTTGAGTCCTGCGCTCGAGGGGGCCGTGACGGCGACCAACTCCGGCGCGATCTCGGAAGCCGTGCAGGCCTACTTCCAGCAGGAGGAAGGCCCCCGCATCCAGGGCATGAGTGCCCGCATCGGCGCGGCGGCGCAGGGCGTCGTCAGCGCCACCGAAGCCTACGTCGCGGGTGACATGGAGATGGCGGCGAACGCGCAGACCGCGGCCGTCTCCGCCGTGTACCCGCCCTCTCTGCCGCACGGGGTGATGTGATGCCGGACGCGATCAAGGTCGGTGAGATCCCGGGTGACGAGATCAAGCCGGAGGTCATCGAGGAGAACGCCCGCACGATCGGGACGATCTCGGGTCAGGTGTCCGAGCACGGCTCGAACGTTCACTTCAAGTGGCAGGGCATGGCCGGGGTCTATGAGGCTCCGGAATCGCCGACGCTGCTGGGGTTGATGGCGCCGGTGTCGTCGCAGGCGACCCAGGTCAGCGACAATCTGGCCGAGGTGTCGGCCGCGCTGGTCGCGTTCGCTGCGGACGTGCGCCCGATCAAGGCGGAGCTGGACTCGCTGCGTGTGCAGGCGCAGGCCTTCGTCGACTCGATCCAGGGCGGCGTGCAGGTCCGCGAGATCAACCCCGCCTGGACCGCGGCGCAGTCGCCGTACGGCGGAGCGACCGCGATGCCGACGTATCAGGGTTCGTGGGGCTCGTCGACAACGGGGTCGTCGAGCGCTGCGGCGCCGGAGCAGTACCGCACGGTCACGAAGGAGTGGCACGAGTCGCAGGACCACGTCGACCGCAACAACGAGCTGATCGCGGCGGTCAACGCGCAACAGGTCAAGCTGTGGGAGGCCGAACGCGCCTGCGCCAACCGCATCCGCGCCCTCTACGGCGCCCAACCGCTGCACGCCGCCACGTCCGAGGACGACGCTCTCGGATACGGCATCTCCGAGATCCCCGAGGGCACCGACATGCCCTGGGGCGCTGAGGTGGAGCGCACCGAGGGCTGTGGCGAAGCGACGGCGAACTTCGTCTTCAAGGACTTCCTCTGGGAAGGCATCATCGTCGGTGGCGTCTGGGGCACGGTCACGGGTCTCGGCACTCTCGTGCTCGGCTACAACCCCGAGACCGGCGAGTTCTTCTCCGGCGACGCCTACGGGGCCGCCTGGGGCAACCTCGGACTGATCGCGGTCTCCGGTCTGGCGAACTCGCCGATGCTCGGTCCCCTCTTCTGGACGGACAGCCTGGCCCAGGCCACCGGCATGGGCGGCTTCCTGCCGCAAGAGGTGCGCGACTTCAAGGCCAAGGCCGACGAAGCCGCCCTGAACACCGGCAAGGCGCTCATTGCGTGGGACAAGTGGCAGGACGACCCGGGCACCGCACTCGGCGAGTCGGTGTTCAATGTCGGCACCGCCTTGATCCCCGTCGGCGGCGCGGCCGTCGCGGGCGTGAAGACGGCGTCGACCGCGGCATCCGTCATCTCGAAGATGGCGCGGGTCGCCGACTTCGTCGACCCCGCTGCCCTCGCCATGAACGGGGCCCTGCGCCTCGGTGGTGCCGGCATCGGCAGCCTCGACAGCATCATCGGTCGCCTCGGGTCGAATGCCACCGACGGCTTCCACCTCAACACTCCCGACATGCCTCTCGTCGCCGACGATGCGGCCTCCGCGCTGCGCGCCCTCGACGACGCCGGAGTGGACCTCAACAGCATCACGGCACGCATCGAAGACGGTGTGCCGGTGTACGAGTTCCCGCCGACGGATGCCATCCCCTCGGGTCGCATCGAGATGCCCGCGGGCTCGTTCGACGGCGTGCGCGGCGGCGACGTCCCGGTACGCACCGACGGCGGAGCGGATGCGGGTGTGGCGGCGCCCGCGCGCGAGCCCGAGCTGGTCTCGGCCGGCGGTGTCCGAGGCGAGGCCGGCCCCGGCGCCGTGAACTCGATCGTCCAGGATGCGCCGGTTCGTACGGAGACCGGTGGCGCGGGTGAGTCGACGGTCGTGCGGGAGCCCTCCACCGAGACCGGTGGCGGCAGCAGCAACGCCGGCGGGCAGGGCGGTTCGGAGACCGGAAACGGCGGCGGTCTGGGCCGTGGCGGCGACGATGCGAACGGCGGCGGACGCGGCGACGACGCGAACGGGGGCCAACGCGGCGAAGACGCGAACGCGGACCGCGGCGGCGACGACGCCAATACGGGTCGGGGCGATGACGGCGCGGATACGGGCCGTGGCGATGACAGCACTGGATCCGGCAACGCAGATGACGGCGCGAGCCACCACGGCATCGACGACGGTGACACCGGGTCGGGCCGTCTCGGCGACGACGTCGCGGGCGATCCGGAGAACGCCGGGGCCGTCCCGCCGAAGGATCCCGACGCCCCGGCCTGGCAGAGCACGGAACAGAGCGATCTCTTCCTGTCCGCCCCCGAGAAGGTCGCGGTCGACGATTTCCTCGCCGACTCCCGAGCCGCGGAGCCCCGGATCACAGACGACCTCGTCCGTATCGTGGGCGACCAGCCGGGCGCCCGTCTCGAAGGGCTCGAGTTCCGCCTCAAGGGCGACGATTCGATGTATCGCAAGGTGTCGGCCGACCTCGGGTACGGCGACCTTCCGGGCGTCCGAGGCGATGTGGACTCCGTCCTCGGCAACATGAAGGACTCGGTCCGCTACACCGTGATCGTGCCTACCGAGAGCTACGCAGCCGGCACGCGCACGGTCATCGACAGCCTCGCCTCGGACGGGTACCAGCCGTACGGAACCTTCAAGAACACCTGGGGCGCTGACGGGTACCAAGGGATCAACAGCAACTGGGTCGATCCCGCCTCCGGCCGCGTCATCGAGGTGCAGTTCCACACCGAGGAGAGCTTCGCGGCGAAGATGCAGACGCACACGCTCTACGAGATGGAGCGTCTGCCCGGCAACACCCCCGAGACCCTGGCCGACCTCCGGGCGCAGCAGCAGGAGATCTTCTCGCAGATTCCGCGGCCCTCCGACGCTCCGTCTCTCGGTTGGCCGCAGGGCGTCGACATCGTCGACCCGTCCGCTGCGAAGACCGCTGTCGACGATGGCCTCGGTTCTCCGGCAGGAGCGCATCCGCACGACGGAACCGACCTCGCCGGCTCCCCGCGGCACGCGGACGATGGCGGGGGCACTCCGCGATCGGGCTCCGAGACGCAGTTCGCCCTCCCCGATCAGGACGTGCGACCGGCGGACGGCATCGACTCGGCGACCGGTCCGGTCGACCCGTCCGACACCCACCGTCTCCAGACCGATCCGGGATCGGATTCGCCGAGCGGAGTCGCGGATGGACACGCCCCCGCGCTCGTCGATGCCAATGGACGAGACCTCAGCGCCGTCGTCGGCCGGAGCGACCTCGACGCCCAGCAACTCGACGAGTATCTCCGTGCCGACCGCCCCCAGGATTACGCGACCTATGAGCAGACGGGCGTGTGGCCTGCAGACGTCCAGATCCCCCGCGGCCCCGAGGTACTCGCCCCCAACCACAGGGTCGACTGGAGCCAGGTCCCGCACGACGGATTCGCGACGCGCACGGGGAGCGACGGTGAGGTCATCGTCATCCGCGAGGACGGCCACCCGGCCGCCGGCACCCTCGTCGACCGCTACGGTCCGGGCGGTCGTTTCACCTCGCCGATCGGCGAGGATGGGCCGGCGGACTACGCGTCGCGGTCTCTCCCCTACGTGGAAGACCCCGCGCACTATCACCAGTACGAGGTCACCGGCGATCTGAGTGACATCCCTGCGGCGGTTCGCAACCACCCCGATGCGGAGTTGCGCCAGGAGATCGGCAACCTCATGAACGCGTACCAGCTGTCCTTCGAAGACCTGCGCGTGCAGGTGGGTCCGATCGCGCCGGGCTTCGGCCAGCGCGGCGGCGGGACGCAATACCTGTTCCCGCTCAGTACCGACATGATGGAGAGGCTCGGGTTGATCAAGGAGGTCCGTCAGTGACGTTGACACGCGAAGAGGTCCTCGACGCCATCCGCACCGAGGGTCTGACCGGATACCGCTGGTTCGAGGACGCGACGAACGAGACCGACGTCATCGCGATCCAGCGGACCTCCGACGGATGGGTCGTCTTCGCGACCGACGAGCGCGCGACCCCGATCGGACGCCGCGAGTTCTCGTCGGAGGAACCCGCCCTCGAGAACTTCCTTTCTCGCCTGCGCTCGCTCAACAGCGTGTCCGCCTGGCACGAGAAGAATCGCCAGAAGAAGGCTGCGGAACACCAGGCCCAGACCCCTGCGGACTCACCGCGGTACTTCGTGCGTGAGCTGCGGATCGATGGCGAGCTCGTGCCCGCTCGCCTCTTCCGCCGACGCACCGACTCGACCGGCACGGTCGACGAGTACCTCGTCGACGTCGACACGTGGGCTCCCGACACCCGGGGGGTGCTCGACCGCGCTATCCGCTTCTCACTCGACTCCGATCTGGAGGAGATCTCCGACGACGCGGCCCAAGACATCTTCGACATGGTCGCCAGCCGCACGTATGTCCCGCTTCGCCGCCGCTGAGGACGCATCCCACGGCATCCACTCCCCGATACACCAGCACCGGTCTGAACGTCACGAGGCGAGGCTGAGATGATCGACGCGGCGGCCGCCCGTGAGCTCGTGCGTCAGGCCCTCCGTCACGCCGCGGACCGCGGCGGCGTGCGGTGCGTCCTTGTGGGAGAGACCCTCGACTACGGCGCGTGGTGGGTGCAGGGCTATCAATCCGAGGCGTTCGCCGTTCACGGCGATGTCTTCCAGGCGCTGGCCGGCAACGGCCCCTATGTCATCCCGAAGAACGGGGACGCCGTTTTCACGCTGTCGAGCGCAGAACCCGTCGATGCGCAGATGGCTCGCCTCGCCGCAGCCGGTTAGCTCATGAGGCGTGCGCTGATGAGGGCGAGCGATTCGTCGACGACATGGCTGTATCGGATCGCCTGGCGTTTACCCGCGATCGCGGCGCGCCGACCGTTCCACCGGACCGAGTACACGGAGCCTTCTTCGGTGATCACGACGCTGGGATCAGCCCGGGCGGGGAAACAGTCCTCGAGTCCCTGCTCGAGTCGCCAGAGCACCCCGAACCGCATGAGGAGGAAACGATTCGCGTCCTCCTCCGTTTCGAGGACCGCCTCCGTCGTCCGAGAGCCGCGATTCTCGGTGTCCACGTGCCACGTGGAATCGGCGGTGCGGCGAACCGCCAACGCGGTCTCCGGGTTCCACCACCCTCGTGTGGCCTCACCGGGGCGCAGCGGTGTGGGGAATCCGGCCCGGTGCGCCCACATCTCGAGGGTCTCGCTACCGTCCATCGATCCATCATCCCCCGCGGCGCCGGAACACCTCGCGCTGTCGACCGAGAGGCACGCCCATGACCGTTGACTGGCACCACGTCCGTCTGAGGCTCGATGAAGCAGCCATCCCCGCGGAGTCCGTCGTGCTCCCCGGAGACGAGACGTCGCCGTGGGAGGGGGCTCTCCGCGTCGTCGAGACTCCCGGGCACGGCTGGGTTCTCGACACGCTCGACTACGGCCAAGCGCGCCCGTTGCTGGCACGTGCAACTGCTGAGGAGATCCAGTCGGCGCTGTACGCGTACCTCCTCAGCCCCCTCCCCCCGGCAACGGTCATCGTTGCGGACGAGCGCGAACGTCTCCTGGACTGGGCGGCGCCCCACGTGCTCGACCTGCTGGCGCGTGCCGAGAATCCTCTCGTGATCGATGCCCCCGCGGGTCTCCTCCTCGACCGCATCGGGGCACTCGACGGCTTCCTTCTCTTCCCCGCAGGAACGTCCTTCGAGGCACGCTCACTGCCCGTGTCGGCGCTGAATCAACCCCTCCACGAGTTCGTGACCGCGACGACGATTCGGTTCGAGGTGCAGCGAGTCGCCCCGTGGTTCGGACGCCCGGGCGGCGGCCTTCGCTTCGCCGTCATCGAGCCCGGGGTCGGCATTCGTGACCTCGTGCGGGAGGGGCGACTCACCCGGCTCACCGCTCCGACGGACGCGCCGTCGACGTGAACGACCAACGGCCCGACAATGAGCTCGAATCGATCATGCTCCGGGCGCAGGCCGGCGAGGTCGCCTCGGAACAGGTGGCATCACTCCTCATCCGGTCTGACCTCGTCGCCCTGGTTGACGGCGAAGCCGGCGCGGCGTCCATCGAACCTCTCGTCGTCCATCGTGGTGACGCGACGTTCCTCGCCGTATTCACCGCGGCCGACAAGGTCCCGGCAGAACTCGGTACCGGCCGAACCGCGGTCGTGATTCCCGCGCGCACCTTGGTGGGCGGCGCCGCCGACGGTGTGGGGATCGTCGTGAACCCCGGCGCCCCGGATGCGATGGAGATCCCACCGACCGCGCTCGCCGCGCTGCGCGACCTCCTTGCCCCGCCATCGACCCGATACTTCGTGCGAGAACAGGTCATCGAGGGAAAGCTCGTTCCGGTCTCGGTCTTCCGCCGCAGGATGGATGCAGAGGGTCCCGTCGACGAGCGTCTCCTCGACGTGGATTCCTGGACGGAGGACAAGTTCCGCACGGTCGAAAAGGCCATCCGCTTCCCTCTCGAAGCGGACATCGAAGAGATCTCCGTCGAAGCAGCACAAGAGGTGTTCGAGATGGTCGCGCGTAGGACCTACACGCCGCTTCGGCGCCGCTGAGAAATGAAGAGCGCAGAACGCGACGCCGGCGACTGATCGAGAGGGAGTGACGTGATGACGGGGCCCAGAGGAGTACCGACCGTGACGCGACCGCAGCCCGACGCCCTCATCTCCGTGGCCGTCGTCGCGTACCACGCGTGGGGCCGCGTGGCGATGCCCAGCGCCGACGAGCCGGCGGTGGCCGACCTCGCCCAGCGCGCCGGCGTCGATCCCGCCGCCCTGCTCCGCGGGGTCCACGACTCGCATCGGAAAGGAACATGGCATGGGCGAACGACAGACGGTCGACTCGATGGAGCAGTTGGCGCGCCGACTCGTCCTGGAGTTGCGTTCCCGCGGAGATGTCGCGGACGGCGCCGCGGTCACAGAGATCCGGGACAGCCCGACCCCCTGGCTCACGTTGGAATTCACTCTGTACGACTTCTTGCCGGTTGCTTTCTTCTACGACCGCGGATGGGGCGGCTTCAGCGTCGACTACGGGTCTCGCCGCGCTTCGCTCCTCACACTCACGGACGTGCATTTCGACCACGGCCGCGTCCGGGTCGCGAAGGCGGTCGACGACGTCCTCACGGCGGCTCGCCTGCGAATCCCGGACAAGTTCCTGGCTGCTCGCGGCTGGTCTGCTCAACAGCGGCAGACCGAATCATCGACTGAGGGGGAAGTATGACTCCGGACGGCAAGACGCCGCCGCTCACCGCCGAGGAAGCGGAAGCAGTCGCGATTCGCTTCCTCGCCCGTTCGACCGAGGATGACGGCATCCCGCGGGTCATTCTCGGCCCCGCGGTCGAAGCAGGGCCGAATTGGGTGTTCTACTACCAAGGCCGCGGCTACGTCGAGCGCGGCGATCTCGACGAGATGCTCGTGGGGAACATGCCGATCGTCGTCCCCCGCGATCATCGCCCGCCACACGCCCTCAGCGCCTTAGAGGATGTCGATACTCAGATACGACGGATGGCGGACGATGCAGATCGATGAGTTCCACGACATCGTCGACTCCGAGCGTCTCCGCAAATTCCTGAACGAAGGCGCGCCCGAAGGATCGACATCGAGCAAGGTCTGTGTGTTCAAGAACGGCGCACGGTGGGTGACGTTGCACACCGACGAGAGGGCTGCGGTGATCACCAGAACCCGCAGAACGTTCGACACTCGGGCAGAGGCTCTCGAAGATGCCGTGGACGGTCTTCGTCTCCTCCGGGACCTCGAGGAGTTTCGGCCCGCATGACAAAGGTGCCCGTCAGCATGACGTTGTTCGAGTATCGCGGCAAGCGGTACCCACGCCACTCCGGGGGCGACGACTACGTCCGCCTCCAGACGGACGGCCCACCGTCGCACGAGATCTTTCCGGACGCGATCGAGTTCAATGACGACCCCTCCGACCCGT
Source organism: Microbacterium sp. IEGM 1404 (assembly GCF_030056775.1). NCBI lineage: Bacteria > Bacillati > Actinomycetota > Actinomycetes > Micrococcales > Microbacteriaceae > Microbacterium > Microbacterium sp. IEGM 1404. Next base: position 809,750 of record NZ_JASHKP010000002.1, read on the forward strand.
GGGTGAAGCTCCCGCGCAGCGCCATCTCCGGGCGATACGCACAGGAGGTGACCGCCACGTGGCACGGCGTTCCCGTCACCATCGATGAGCGCGTCAGGCACGGCCTCAGCCGTGGAATGGTGACGATCCGGTACGAAGGCGTCGAACCGGCCACCGCTCGCGCGGCGGGGCTTACGGGTAATCAGAACGACGGATGGTCGGCACTGGTGTCGCCGGACGAGGTTGAGAGGGTGCACGTGGAAACGACACGACTTCCCCCGGTGCGGGAATGACGGAACCGTCGTCGACCCCCGGAAATGTCATGCGCGGGTCCAACGGTAGGGTGACGGCGTTGACGATCCCCGTTACAGGAACGCTCCTCGAATACCGCGGTCAACGGTATTCATTGCACTCGGGGGGAGACGGTTTCGTTCGACTGGCGACCGCCACTCCCCCACGGAATGAGGACTTTCCCGACGCTCTAGAGGTGAGCGACGACCCACTGGACCCGTGGGTGAAGTTGTCCCCTCACACCTTGACTGCTCGCTTCTCACAGGTGGTGACCGGCACATGGCACGGGGTACCCGTGAAGGTGGGCGAGCGGGTGAGGAGGGGATTGAATCGAGGAATGATCATCGTTCGGTACAACGGTCGCGAACCTGCCGAAGCCCTTTCCGCGGGACTCAGGGGAAACCAGAACGATGGGTGGTCGGCGACGGTAGGGCCCGAGGAGATTGAGAACTTGACCGTGGAAATGACACGACTCCCCCTGGTGAACGCATGAGAACCGTTCCGCAGAAGCTGCTGCATCCCGGACCGAGTAAACGGCCCCTTCTTCGCTGACGACTACGCCGGGATCAGCGAAGGCGGGGAGACAGTCATGAGATCCCTGCTCGAGTCGCTAGATCACTCCCAGGCACATCAGGAGGAAGCGATTCGCGTCCTGCTCCGTTTCGAGGACCGCCTCCGTCGTCCGGGTGCCGCGATTCTCGATGCGCGCACATCTCGAGAATCTCGTTCATCCTCCCCGCAGCCGCGAAGCGTCCTCGCCGTGGTTCGACCCACCGTGCTGTCCGTGTCGGAGAGAAGATGGGGCATGGACGAAGGGCAGACCGTCGATTCGATGGAGCAATTGGCACGCAGCCTCGCCTTGGAGCTGCGTTCGCGAGGAGATGTAGCGGATGACGCCGCGGTCACCGAGATTCGGGATAGGCCGACACCGTGGCTCACGCTCGAGTTCACGCTTTACGACTTCCTGCCGATCGCCTTCGTCTATGACCGTGGACGAGCGGGCTTCAGCGTCGACTACGGGTCTCGCAGCGTTCCGCTCCTCAAACTCACGAATCTGCATTTCGACCACGGCCGCGTCCGGGTCGCGAAGGCGGTCGACGACCTCCTCACCGCGGCTCGCCTGCGAGTCCCGGACGAGTTCCTGGCTGCTCACGGCTGGTCTGCTCCACAGCCGACCGACTCGTCGATCGAGGGGGACGCATGATGCCCGAAGGCGAGACGCCGCCTCTCAGCGCCGAGGAAGCGGAGGCAGTCGCGATTCGCTTCCTCGCCCGTTCGACCGAGGATGACGGCAGCCCGCGGGTCATTCTCGGACCCGCGGTCGAAGCCCTCGACGCGCTCGACGACGTCGACGGCCGGATCGCACGCCTGACGGGGAGCGAGCGCTGACCGCGGCGTCAGAGGGTCGTCATCAGTGCAGCGATATCGTCGTGGGGTCGATCGGCGACGTGCGTGAAGACGCGGGCATCCTCTTCACGTCGGAAGACCCCCTGTTCCCCGTTCACCTGGGCGAGATGCCCCTCGGCAACGGGGCTGACCCGCGAGCCAGCCGCACGCCCCGCCGGGAAGGGATCATGCAGACCGTCGAAAGATCGCCAGAGCTGACCGAATCGTGCGAGGAGCATCGCGACGGCCGAGTCTCGCGACGACGTGGCGCCATCCACGACCCAATGCCCACGGTTGACAGAAATGACCTCGAAGCAGTCACCCTTTTCTCGTATCCCGAAAGCGACTTCGAAGTCGCCCCAGGCCATCTGGGCCTCGGGACGGCATTGAGGTGCCAGGCCCGCACGCGCGGCCCACTGGTCGAGCAACTGAGTATCGATCACCGTTCCATCATGGGTGCGCGCATGAGGCGCGGCCTCAGCCGTGGAATGGTGATGATCCGGTACGACGGCATCGAGCCTTCGACCGCGATCGCGGGACCTCGGGATGATCAGAACGGCGGATGGTCGGCGCTGGTGTCGCCGGACGAGGTCGAGAGGGTGCACGCCCTGTCGCGGCTTCGCTCGAGCAGCAACGTCCGGACGTGGCAGAAGCCCACTGACCCGCCGGTGAGCGGATAATTCTGCCGCCCCGCGGGTTATCCACGCAAGAGAGGGCCCGAACGGGCGCCGTCGGACCGACCCGCATAGGGTGGAAGGTCGAGGGAGGGGGCCCGATGACGAGCACGCACGATCCACTGCGCCTGGCCGACGTCGATCCGCTCGTGTTCACCGAGCGCGCCCGCGGGGGTCAGATCGTCGGAGCCGTGGCACTGGATGTCGTCATGCCCGTGGCGCTGCTGACGGCCGGGATCATCGTCATCGTCGCCGGACAACCCGCCCTCGGCTGGGTCTTCGTCCTCGCGGCGCTGGCACTGCTCGCGGTCGCGGTGTGGCTGCTCGGCCGAACCGGTCGCACGGTCGGCGTGGCCACCGTCGACGCGCGGATCGTCCGCCGCACGACCGGGGCGGCTGCGGGTGCCGGAGCGCTGTGGGCCCTGGCATCCGGCAAGCTCGCCATGTTCGACGTGCGGCGCGGCCGAGACCCGTTCGCCCCGGCGATCGCGGCGTTCCAGTTCCCCGAGGCCGTCGCCCCGGCGCCGAGCCGCGCGCGCCGCGGCATGGTGCCGACGCTGCTGCTCGACTCGGGCGAGCGCCTCACGCTCGACACCGCGCTGGTCCTCGGCCGCGACCCGTCGGCTCCGGCCGATGCGCCGGCCGAGGTGTACCGCTGGGCCGACATGTCGCGCACGCTCTCGAAGTCGCACGTGCGCCTCGAGTGGGACGGACGCCAGATGTGGGTCACCGACCTCGGCTCGACCAACGGCACGTTCGTCCGCGGCGCGGGCGCCTCTACTCCTCTTCTTCCCCACCAGCGCACGCCCGTGCCCACCGATGTCGTCCTCGAGATCGGTGACCGCACCCTGACCGTCCGGGATGCCGCATGAGCACCGTTGCACACCCCCTCCTCGACGCGGCCGGCCCCGGGTGGGCCGGCACCGAGACGCGTACGCCGATCGTCGCGCTCACCACGGCGATGAGCGACTTCCTGCACAAGACCGCGAGTCAGGGGCTGCGACCGATCATCGTGTCGAGCGAGTTCTCGCGCATGACCCAGCCGCTCGCGCAGGTGCTGTCGGCCGTCCAGGGCCGCTGGGTCGTGCGCACGCGCACCGACGGCTTGTACGACGCCCGCACCGGTGTTCGCCTGGACGCCCCCGCCGATGCGCTCACCACCGTGTCGCCGACCACCGACAACGTCCATCCGCTCTTCGTCCGGGCGCAGGTGGCATCCACTCTGCAGGTCGTGGCGACGGTGTCGACGCGGCACCGGGTGACGCGTCCGGTCCGCCTCGGCGGCGTCGCCGAAGCCGCGATCGCCCTCTTCAGCGGCGCCGAGCCGACGGCGTGGGGTGCGGTCGAGCCTCTGCTCGCGCCGTGGGACCGCGACGACCTGACCGAGCGGTCGCGGCGGCGCGTCCCGCTCGACAGCCACTGGGTCGCCGTCGGCGGCGGGGACCGCGCGGTGCTCTCGACCGTCCAGGTCGGCCGCACGAGCGAGGGTCTGGAAGAGACCACGCGCGTGTGGGCGGCGGTGCCGGGTGTCGGGCGCGAGTCCGGGGCGACGGCCACGGCGGAGGCGCGCGAACTCCTGGCCCGCGCCGCGACCGTCGGCCTCCCCCTCATCGGCATCTCCTTCGCCGCGATCGGGGCTCCCGACCTGGCGCGGCGGGCCACGGCATCCCCCCAGCCCGAACCGCTCGCGTTGCTCATCGGGCCCGTCGGCATCCGCGCGCTGGGCATCGACGCGAAGCGGTGGATCGATGAGGTCGGCGGCACCACGGTCGGCAGCCCGCGGCTTCCCGGGGTCCTACTGCCGCTCGGCTCGACGGACGGCGGCGGGTGGGGGCGCCTCAACGACGTCCTGTCGACCCTCGACCCCGAACGCCTCGGCGAGCTGCTGAACCTCGCCCCGCACGTGCGCGCGCAGCTGCGCGTCACGGAAGGAGTGCGCTGATGCCCGACCAGCGGGACACCGTCCTCATCGAGCAGGCGAAGATCCAGCGCATGCGCCTGGGCGCCGCGCTCGTCTACGGCCACATCGGCGAGCGCCGCACCGTCAACGACCACATGAAGCGTCTGATGGGCTCGATCGTCGTCGCCGCGATCGCGTGCGCCGCGTGCGTCGGCGTCTCGTTCGTCTCGCAGCTGCTGACCGAACGCGCGCAGCAGGCGGCCACGACCTCGACCGTCCAGACCCCCACCGGAGCCGTGACCCCGTGAGCATCTACACCCGTCTGACCGTCGCGGGATCCGAACGCCGGGCCGAGGTCGTCGTCCCGAGCGGCGAGCCCGTGGGCGCCGCGATCCCGCGTCTGCTCGACCTCCTCGGCGAGACCGCCGGCACGGTGGCGCGCCCGCTCGCCGTGATCGCGCCCGACGGCGAGCAGATCGACATCGCGCTCACCCCGCAGCAGCTCGACCTGTCCGACGGCACGCTGGTGCGCCTGGTCCGCCTGGATGCCGCACCCCCGCCGCCCGTGGTGATCGACGTCACCGACGCCGCCGCCGACGCGCACGACGCCCGCCCCGACCGTTGGGACGACCGGGCGCGCACGATCGCCGGTGCTACGGGGATCGCCGGGGCGTTCGCGGTCGCCGGGTGGCTGTCGCCGTGGTCGTCGCCGGCTCTCGCCGCGTTCGCGCTGCTCGCGACCGCCGTGGTGCTCGCCGCGATCGCGACGGGTCTGGGGCTGGGCGGCCTCCGTCGGCTGTCCACGTGCGTGGCGGCGGCTGCCGCCGGTCTCTCCCTCCCCGTAGGCAGCGCGACGATCGGCGCCCTGTCGTCGACGGGTCACGCGACCGACGCGTCGATCCTCGCCGGTATCGCCGCAGCCCTCGCGACCGGAGCCACGGTCGCCCTGCTCGGCGTCGGCGTCGCGCACCGCCGTCGCGGCGCCGCGGCGGGCGGAGCCCTCGGCGCGGTGCTCGCCTCGATCCTCCTCGGGCTTCTCCTGGCGGGGGTGGATGCCGTCTCGGCCTCGGCCGTCGCCGGCGTCGTCGCCGCGTTCGCCACCGGCCCGCTGCCCTGGATCGCCCTGTCGTCGGCGGGGCTGACCGACCTCGACCAGCGCGCGGCCGCGGGCTCGCCGCCCGCCCGGCCACGGGCGTTCGCCGCGATCGACGAGGCCTACGCGTCGCTGACGTGGAGCGTGGGGGCGGTGGCATCCGTCCTGGGTGTGACCGGTGTCGTGCTCGCACTGGCGGGGACGATCTGGACCGAGCTGCTGGCTCTGGCGTTCTTCCTGGTCGCCGCGCTCCGCACCCGGGCGTTCCCGCTGCGCTGGCAGGGCTGGCTGCTGTGGGCGGCGGCCGGCGCGATCGCCGCCGCGGGGCTCACCGTGCTGCTCGTGGGCGGTGGCGGCTGGATCGGCGCGGGCGTCGCGGTCGTCGTCGCCGCGCTGATCGCGACGATGGTGCTGGTGCGGCCGCGGCCGCACGTCCGCGCGCGCCTGCGGGGGCTCGGCAACGTCCTCGAGACGCTCGCGGTGGTGGCGCTGCTGCCACTGCTCGTGGGCACCCTCGGCATCTACGCCGAGCTGCTCGGCATGTTCGGCGGCCGGTCGTGACCGTGCTCGACCTGCGGGCGCTGTCGACCGCGGTGTTCGGGAGCGGCGCGAACGCCCGCACCGAGCTCACCTCGTGGGATGCCGCGATCCGCGGCGGCCTGTCGACGACGCGCCGTGTCGGCGTGGTGTCGCTCTCGCCCGGCGCCGGGACGAGCACGGTCGCCCATCAGTTGGTGCGCGCGGTCGCCGCGCGCCGCAGCGAACCGGTGCTCGCGGTGGACGTCTCCTCGGGCGCGCCCGGTCTCGCCGAGCGACTCGGCGCCGGGTCGGTTCCGCCGGACGACACCCGCGCGTCGGCTCGTACGACGGCGGAGGCGCTCTCCGGTCTCGAGGTGCGCGACGGCGTCGTGGCGCTGCGTCCGCGCGACGCCGACGATGCCGTGGGCGCGTGGCTCGGCGAAGCAGCGCCCATCGCCCGGTTCTTCGACGTGTCGGTCACGGATTTCGGGGCGCGGCATCCGCTGGTCGACCTCGCCGCGTGCGCCGCACTGTGCGACGTCGTCTGCCTCGTGGGCGACGCCCGCCGTTCCCCGGCCGAGCACGCGCGTTCCGTGGTGGACGCGATCGCGGGGCTGCCCGAATCGCCGTCGGTCGTGCTGGCGCTGGTGGATCACGCGCGGGAGGGTGACGGGGTCGCCCGCGCCCTGGCGACCGGCTCCGACCACCCGGTCGTGGCGGTGCCGTTCGATGCGGGCCTCGCCGCCGGGGGCCACGCGCGCCGCTCGGCGACGCAGCTCGCCGTGGTGCAGCTGGCCGCCGCGCTCGTCGCCGCCGGCGGTAGCGCCGCGCGGGCACGCGCCGCCACGGGGAGGACCGCATGACCGTCCGCATCGTCCACCGTCCCGCGCGCATCAGCGAGGCCGTCGAGCCCGCGGCCGACGTGATCCTCGCGCCGCCGCCACCGATCGGCGAAGGCGCGACGGGCTTCCCGCTGCAGTCGCTGCTGCCGATCGTGGGCAGCCTGTCGTCGATCACGATGATCGTGCTGCTGCGCAACAACCCGATCATGGTCGTGGTGGGCGCCGTCATCCTCGTCGTCGCCCTCGTCGGCGGCCTCGGAATGGCCCTCACCCAGCGCGGCAACGCCGCCCGTCAGCGCCGCGTGCAGCGCGAGCGCTACCTCGACTACCTCGAGGAGACACGCGAAGCCGTCCGACAGACCGCCGACGCGCAGCGCACCGCCGCGCTCGCCCTGCACCCCTCCCCCGGCACGCTCGTCGAGATCGCCGCCGACCCCGCCCGCCGGTGGGAGAGACGACCGGGGGATGCCGATTTCCTCCGCGTCCGCATCGGCACCGGCGACCTGCGCGCGGTCGAGGTGGCGCTCCCTCCGGAGCAGAACCCCGTGCAGCCGTTCGACCCGGTGATGCGCGAGTCCGCCGAGCGCATGGTGCGCCTGGCCGGCATCGCGCAGGGCATGCCCGCGACCGTCGACCTCGAACGCGGCGGTCAGGTCTCGCTCGTCGGCGCGCGCGGCGACACCCTGCGCGTCGCGCGGGCGCTGGCTGCGCAGATCGCGGCGTTCCACTCCCCCGACGACGTGCACATCGCCGCGGCCATCGCGCCCGCCCAGCGCGACGACTGGCACGGCCTCGACCTGCTGCCCCACCTGTCCGGAGACGCCCCGCCCGCCGGTGCGGTCACCGCCCGACGTATCGCGCCGAGCCTCCCCGAGCTGCTGTCGCTGCTGCGCGACGAGCTCCGCGACCGCGTCGCGACCGCCGCCGCCTCGCGCCGCGCGGGTCGTAAGACCAAGCCCGGACGCCTGGTGATCTTCGTCGACGAGGCCGATCACGCCGCGTCCCCCGTCCCCCGCTTGGATGCCGCCCTCGACCTCGCCGCCCTGGGCGTCACGGTCGTGCACCTCGTCGACGACCGTCTGAAGGAGCCCACGTCGGTCGCCGTCCGCGTGACCGTCGAGAACGGCACTGCGACGGTGGAGACCCCGGGAACGGGTGAGGCGGCGGTGAGCGGCATCCGGATCGATCCCGTCACGCCCGCAGCGCTCGACGTGGTGGCGCGCCCGCTCGCGGGGCTCCGGCTCACGCGCACCTCCGCGCAGGACTCCGGCACCGCGCTCGCCCCCGACGTGACGCAGCTCCTCGGCGTCGCCGACGTGGATGCCATCGACACCTCGGCCGCGTGGCGCACGCGCAGTGCCGCGGAGTTCCTGCGCGTGCCGATCGGTGTGGACGACCAGGGCGGCCCCGTGCTGCTCGACCTGAAGGAGTCCGCGCAGCTCGGCATGGGCCCGCACGGCATCTGCATCGGCGCGACCGGTTCGGGCAAGAGCGAGCTGCTGCGCACGCTCATCCTGGGCCTCGCGCTCACGCACGCGCCCGACGACCTCAGCATGATCCTCGTCGACTACAAGGGCGGTGCGGCGTTCGCGCCGTTCTCCCGGCTCCCGCACGTCGCGGGCATCATCGACAACCTCGCCGACGACCCGCAGCTGACCGAGCGCGCCCGCGCGAGCATCCAGGGCGAGGTCGTGCGCCGGCAGCGCCTGTTGAAGGATGCCGGGAACGCGGCATCCATCGGTCACTACCGGCAGATGCGCCGCGATCGCCCCGAGCTGCCCGCGCTGCCGCACCTGTTCCTCGTGATCGACGAGTTCGGCGAGCTGCTGACGGCCGAGCCCGACTTCGTGGAGTTGCTGCTGACGATCGGGCGCATCGGCCGCTCGATCGGCGTGCACCTGCTGCTGTCGAGCCAGCGGATCGAGGGCGGACGCCTCCGCGGACTCGACACGTACCTGTCGTACCGGATCGGCCTCCGCACGTTCTCCGAGTCGGAGTCGGCCGTGGTGCTCGACACCCCCGACGCCTTCCACCTGCCGGCGATCCCCGGGTTCGGGTACCTCAAGGTCGACACGTCGGTCTACACGCGGTTCCGCGCCGGGTACGTGTCGGGCCCGGTGCCCGACCCGGTCGAGTCCGGCCCACGGCACGACGATGCCCCGCCGGTGCTGCGCCTGCCTGCGTACGACCTGCCCGAAGACTCGCCCGAGGCCGAGCAGCTCGACAGCGCCGAGCCCGAGACCCCGACCACCGGCCGCACGCTCGTGCAGGCGGCGACCTCGCGGCTCGCGCGCGGCATCGCCCGCACCCGCCCGGTGTGGCTGCCGCCGCTCCCGCCCGTGCTGACCCTCGGCGGCGTCCTGCCGCAGGCCGACGGCGCCGGCACGCTCCGGGCGCCGATGGGCCTCCTCGACGACCCGTCGAAGCAGACGCAGTCGCCGTGGATGCTCGACCTCACGCGCTCGGGCGGCCACGTGTCGATCACCGGTGCGCCGCAGTCGGGGCGCTCGATGTTCCTGCGCACGCTCGCGGCATCCCTGTCGTTCACGCACTCGCCGCGCCAGGTGAGCATCTACGGCATGGACCTCACCGGCGGCGGGCTCGCCCGCATCGAGCCGTTCCCGCACGTCGGTGGTGTCGCGACGCGCGGCAACCGCGAGCGGCTCACGCGTCTGCTCGAGGAGCTCACCGGCATGCTCGCCGTCCGCGAGCGGGTGTTCCGCGACCAGGGCCTCGACTCGCTCGCCGACATGCGCCGCCAGCACGCCGACGGGCGTCTCCCCGATCTCCCCAGCGCCGACGTCGTGCTGCTCGTCGACGGGCTCGGAGCCCTGCGGCAGGACTTCGAAGACCTCGAGACACCGCTCGGGCAGCTGCTCGAACGCGGCGGCAGCTTCGGCATCCACGTCGTCGTCGCCCTCTCGCGCTGGAACGAACTGCGCATGAACCTGCAGGGACTCATCGGCACGCGCCTCGAACTGAAGCTCAACGATCCCGCCGACTCGCAGATCGCGCGCAAGCTCTCGCAGACGCTCCGTGCCGACGAGCCCGGCCGCGTGCTGACCGACGAGAAGCTGTTCGCGCAGATCGCGCTGCCGCTGCTCGAAGAGGTCGACGACGGCGACACCGGCGAGGCGCTCGAACAGCTCGCGCGCGAGAGCGCGGCCCGTTGGGGCGGTCAGGGCGCGGCGCCCATCCGGCTGCTGCCCGAGGTGCTGTCGCCGTCCGAGCTGCCCGACGCGATCGACGAACCGGATGCCGTGCCCCTGGGCCTGCGCCAGGACACGATGCAGCCCGTGTCGCTCGACCTCGTCACGCGCGACCCGCACCTGCTCGTGCTCGGCGACAGCCGCTGCGGCAAGACGACGCTGCTGCGCGGCATCGTGCAGGGCGCGATCGACCGGCACTCGGCGGAAGAGCTGGTCGTCGCGCTGATGGACGCGCGCGGCGAGCTGGCGGCGGAGATCCCGGATGCCTACCTCGGCGGCCACGCGTCGTCGGGTCGGCAGGGGCGGCTGCTGGCCGAATCGATCGCGGTCGAGCTCGAGAAGCGCGCGAACGATCGCGACGCGGGTCCGCGGATCCTCGTGATCGCGGACGACTTCGACATCCTCGCCGCCGGCGGCACCGAGCCGCTGCGCCCGCTGCTGCCGTACCTGGCGTCGGCGCGCGACCTGCGCCTGAACGTCGTCGTCAGCCGCCCGGTCGCCGGCGCCTCGCGCGCGATGTTCGACGTGGCACTGCAGGGCATCCGCGACACCGGCGGCACCGCGCTGATCATGTCGGGCGACCGCTCCGAGGGCGCGCTGCTGCCCAAGCTCTACGCCGAGCCGATGATCGCCGGCCGCGGCCGGTTGGCCCGCCGCGGCGAGCGTCCGACCCTCGTGCAGGTGGCGAACTTCGTCGCGGGCGAGGGTGATGGCGCGGGTGCTTCGACGGTGGGCGCGCCGGCGGAGGCCGAGCCCGTGGTGGATGCCGACGCGACCGGGGCCGTGGACGAGACGACGCGCGAGGTGGCACCTTCGGGCGCTGCTTCCGCACCGGCTGCCGCCACGCCGCCGAGTGACGACGTCGACGAGGCGACCCGCGAGGTGGTCGCCGCGCGGGGTCCCGCGGCAGCATCGAGCGGCGAGGACCAGCCGCTGACCCGACGGAGGAGAGACAACCGTGCCCCGTAGCAGCGTCGCGTTCACGCGCGAACCGGTCGACATCGAGGCACTCGCCGAGGCCGTCTCCACGGTTCTGACGCCCGAGGAACTCGCGGCGACCGCGGTCGAGATCCGCCAGCTGGACGACGGCGCCGCCGCCCAGGTGGTCGTGGCTGAGCGCGTGGTTCTCACCGTTCTCCGCCCCCGGCTGACGCCTCCCCCCGCGGAACTCGCCCGGGTCTACGGCGCGGTCGAGGTGTCACCGGACGCGCGCTGGTCGACGGACTGCTTCGTGACGTGGGAGCCCGAGGGTGTCATCGGCGTACGGCTGCTCGAAGCCGCGGCCGCGGCGCGCGGGGGTGTGGCGGCGCACCTGGGCTGAGCTTCACCCACAGGGCTCGCCGCACGGGCTCGACGCACACGGTTTGGGGCGCATTCCGCGCTTTGGGGCGCGCGATTCACGCCCCAATGCGCGAATCGCGCCCCAAACCCGACAACGCCGCCGAACGCGGCACCCCTCGGCCGCGTCGGCCCCGCCCGCCGCTACCCCAGTGCCGGAGTCCGCGGGGGCACCGTCCGCCGCGGACGCAGCGCCTCGAACGCCGCGGCCATCGACAGCAGCGCCGCGTCGTCGTACGCGCGACCCGCGAACGTCACACCCGCCGGCATCCCGATGTCGGGCATCGTCCCGAGCGGCACGGTCACCGTCGGCACACCGCAGTGGCGGATCGCGAGGTTGCCCGTCGCGACCCACACGCCGTTGCGCCACGCGATGTCGGCCGACGCCTCGTTCACGTCGGCGTCGGCGGGCGCCACGTCGCTGAGCGTCGGGAAGACCACGGCGGCGAAGCCGTTGGCATCCATCCACTCCTCCAGATCCTGACGCCGGGTCTCCTCGAGACCGCGCACCCCCTCGGCGAGCGCCGGGATCTCGGAGAACGAACCGACCGGATGCTCGCGAACGTGAGAGGGGTAGAAAGGGATGTCGTCGTCGAAGCCGGTGTACCGTTCGGGCAGCGCTCCCTCGGGGTGCGGGAAGATCGCCGCGCCGTCCACCGTGGCCAGACCGGGGTGGCCGGTGCCGCGGAGGAAGTCGTCCCACGCCCACGCCGACAGGTCGACGATCTCGCGGTGCAGGAACTCGTCCGACACCAGACCGCGCGTCCGGATCGTCGATGCACCGGCACGATCGCCCTCGTAGTTGCTCACGAGCGGGAAGTCGCAGTCGACCACGATCGCGCCCGCGGCTTCGAGATCCGCGCGGGCGATGTCGAACAGCTCGCGCAGCGACGGGCGCAGCTCGATCGGCTCACCGGTCGGCCCGCCGACGCCGCGGGGACCGGTCCCCGCCAGCGGATCGTCGCCGACGAACATGCGCGGGATGCCGATGCGCTTGCCCTTCAGCGACGGGCGGCCGGCGAGCGCGGCGAACGACGGCGGGCGTACCTCGTCCACCGTGGGGAGCGCAACCCACGGCTGAGCGCGCCAGAAGTCGCCGCGCGTCTCGGGGTCGTCGGCGACGATCACGTCGAGCACGGCGAGCAGGTCGGCCATCGAGCGGGTGTGCGGCACGACGACGTCCATGGTCGGCACGAGCGGCCAGTTGCCGCGCACCGAGATCATGCCGCGCGACGGCGTGTACGCGCACAGCCCGTTGCACGCCGCCGGCGCGCGGCCGCTCGACCACGTCTCCTCGCCCAGACCGAAGACGCCGAACGACGCCGCGGTCGCCGTGCCCGAGCCGTTGGACGATCCGGAGGCGAACGCCGACGTCAGGAAATCGGCGTTGTATGGGCTCTCGGCCCGGCCGTACACCCCGCGTTGCATGCCGCCGTTGGCCATCGGGGGCATGTTCGTGAGTCCCAGGCAGATGGCACCGGCCTCGCGCAGCCGCGCGATCGTGAACGCGTCGTCGGTCGCGACGAGGTCGGCGAACGCCGGGCTTCCAGCCGCGACCGTGAGCCCGCGCACCATGTAGCTGTCCTTGGCGGTGTATGGGATGCCGTCCAGCAGCCCCCGCGCCTGGCCCGCGGCGCGGCGTGCATCCGACGCCTGCGCCTCGGCGAGCGCGTCGGGGTTTCGGACCACGACGGCGTTGAGCTTCGTCTCGGTGTCGGGGCCGTCGTACGCGTCGATGCGCGCGAGGTGCGCCTCGACCAGCTCGACGGCGGTGGTGCGTCCCTCGGCGAGGGCGGCGGCGAGATCGGCGATGGATGCCTCGACCACATCGATCATGCGGACACCTCTGGCTGCTGCTGGGTGATGCAGTGGATGCCACCGCCGCGCGCGAAGATCTCGCGGGCGTCGACGGTCACGACCCGGCGACCCGGATAGACCTCCTCGAGGATGCCACGAGCCGTGGCATCCGCTTCCTCCTCGCCGAAACCGCAGGCGATCACGCCGCCGTTGACCACGAGGTGGTTCACGTAGCTCCAGTCCGTGTCGCCGTCGGCGTCGCGGACGGTGGCCGGCGCGGGCAGGTCGCGGATGTCGAACGGGCGGCCCGTGGCATCCGTCTGCGTCTCGAGGAAGGCGCGCAACTCGCGGGTGACCGCGTGGTCGGGGTGCGCGGCGTTGCGCTGGTCGTGGAGGAGCACCACGCCGGGCGAGGGGAGCGTCGCGACGATGTCGACGTGTCCGCTGGTGCCGAAGTCTCCGTAGTCGCGGGTGAGGCCGCGCGGGAGCCACACGGCGTGCGTCGCGCCGAGCGTGCGGAGCATCTCGGCCTCGACCCGCTCCCGGGTCGCGTACCGGTTGCGGCGCGGATCGAGCTGCACGGTCTCGGTGAGCAGGACGGTGCCCTCACCGTCGACGTGGATGCCGCCGCCCTCGTTCACGAGCAGCGACGGGACGAGCTCGGCGCCGGTCGCTTCGGCGATGATCCGGCCGTGGTGCGCAGCCTTCTGCCACACCGACCAGTCGTGGTCGCCCCAGCCGTTGAAGATCCAGTCCACGGCCCCGAGGGCGCCGGGGCGCTCCGGATCGACGACGAACGTCGGACCGGAGTCCCGCATCCAGAACTCGTCGACCGGCGCCTCGACGACCTCGATCTCGCTCGACAGCAGGCGGCGGGCGCGGGCGAGCTCGGTGGGGTCGACGAGCATCGTCACGGGTTCGAACTCGGCGACGGCGTGGGCGACCGCGGTCCACGCGTCGTAGCCCGCTTCGCGCTCGGCATCCGTCTCGCCGAGGGTCGGACCCTTACTCGGGAACGCCATCCATGTGCGGGTGTGCGGGGCCGTCTCGGACGGCATGCGCCAGGTCATCGGGTGTCCTCTCGTGGGTCGTCGTGGCCGTTTGGGGCGGGTTCTTCGCTTTGGGGCGGAAGAACCGCGCCCCAACAGGAGTAACGCGCCCCAAAGCCCGGGGAGGGCACCGCGGGGTCGCGGCCTCTCCGTCGCGTCACACATTAAACGTTTAAGTGAATCCCTTGCAAGACCCGATCCATCGGGTATCGTCGGCCTGCGTGACCCCCCGCAAGCCGACGCTCCACGACGTGGCCGCCGCCGCGGGCGTGTCGATCGCGGCGGTGTCCTTCGCCCTGCGCGACAAGCCGGGCGTCTCGACCGAGACGAAGGACCGGGTGCTCGCCGCCGCGAGCGAACTCGGGTACACGGTCAACGTCCCCGCGCGCAGCCTCCGCACCTCCCGGTACGGCGCGATCGGTCTGTACCTGCCGCCCGGATCGACCCGGCTGCCGTACTACACCGAGTTCGCCTTCGGCGTCGTGGATGCCGCCGACCGCCTCGGATTCTCCGTCATCCTGCTGCCCCACCGCGACACCGACGACGCCTCCCCGCCGACCGCCTTCGTCGACGGGTACATCGTCGTGGATGCCACGACCGAGGATGCCGGCATCCGGGGCATCCTCGACGCGGGGCGACCGGTCGTGAGCGGCGAGCACGTGCTCGGCGGTGACGAACGGGTCAGCGGCAGCGTCGTCTACGACCACGTCACGGCGACGACCCGGCTGCTCGACCATCTTGCCGCCGCCGGCGCGCACCGGATCGCCGCCGTGCTGCCGCCGGACGGAACCGTGTGGAGCCGGGACGTGGCGGACGCGTACGTCGCGTGGACCGCGGGGCGCGGCGACGAACCGCTGTCGCGCCGCATCGGATTCATCCCCACGGCGGCCGAGGTCACGGCGGCCGTCGGCGACCTGCTGACCGTCGCGGAGGTCGACGCGATCGTCGTCGTCCCGAGCGGATCTGCGGCTCCGGCCCTGGACTCCGCCCTGCGCGCGGGCCGGCGCGTCGGGGAAGACCTGCTCCTGGCCGCGTACGTCGACGAGCCCGTGCACGGATTGCTCACGCCCAGCGTCACGTCGTTCGACCTCGAGCCCCGCGACGTCGGCGCCGCCTGCGTCGCGCTGCTCGCGGAGGTGTGGGATGCCGACCCCCACGACCGCGTCCGCGCCGTCCAGCCGCGACTCCTCGTGCGCGACAGCACCTCGCGGGGCGGTCCCGGTCGCCGCATCGCCGAGACTGCATCCGGCTGACAAAGCCACGGCACGCTGCAGTGGGTTCGTCACGCGGATGCAGTCTCGCGGGCCGGACGCCCCGCCGCGCGCCCCGGCACCCCGGCGCGCGCCCGGCCGCGCAGCCGCGCGACCTAGAGTGAACACCGTGCAGGTGAGGTTCTTCGGCGGCCTCTCCGTGTCGTCGGGCGCGGACGAGGGAGCGATCCCCGGACGCGGGCAGCAGGCGCTGCTGCTGCGTCTCGCCGTCGACGCCGGGACCACCGTCGGATACCGGGCCCTCGCCGACGACGTGTGGCCCGCCGACTCCCCGGATGATCCCCGCGCCGCTCTGCAGTCGCTGGCATCCCGCCTGCGTCGGGCCCTCCCCGACGGGATGCTCGCGTCGGTTCCGGGCGGCTACCGGCTCGACCTCGCGCGCGACGCCGTCGACATCACACGGTTCCAGGATCTCGTCGCCGCGGCGCGCGCGGACGGCGACTCCGCCCTCGCCCGCGACGCGCTCGCGCTGTGGACCGGCGACCCGTGGATCCCGCACGGAGGCTTCGACTGGCTCGTGCGCGATCTCTGGCAGGACCGCGGCCACGCGGAACGTCTGGTGGTGGCATCCCCTCCCCCCGCCCCGGAGGCCGCGAGGGTCCCCGCCGCGATCGCCGGGCTCGTCGGTCGCGCGGCCGAGCTGGGGGCGATCCGCGACCGCCTCGGCACCGACCGCCTCGTCACGATCATCGGACCGGGTGGCGCCGGCAAGACCACGCTCGCGCTCGAGACCGTGCGCGCCACCCCCGACGTCCTGGTCGTCGAGCTCGCGCCGGCCGCCGCCGGAGAGGTTTGGGGCGCTCTCGCGGGCGCTGTCGGACACGGCATCCGGCTGAACGAGACGACCACGACCCCGCCGATGTCGCCGCGCGAGCGCGTGCTCGAGGCCGTCGCCGGGCGCGACGTGGTCGTCGTCCTCGACAACTGCGAGCACGTGATCCGCGAGGCCGCCGAAGTCGCACAGACGCTGCTCCTCCGCACGCCGGGCCTGCGGATCCTCGCGACGAGCCGCGAACCGCTGGGCGTCGTCGGCGAAGCGTTCGTCGACCTCGGCCCCCTGCCCGCCCTCGACGCCGACGAGCTGTTCGCCCGGCGCGTCCGCTCGGCGCGCGGCATCCCGCCCTCCCCCGACGAGCGCGAGACAGCGACGAGCATCGTGCAGCGCCTCGACGGCCTCCCCCTCGCGATCGAGTTGGCCGCGGCCCGTGCGCGCACCCTCACGCTCGCCGAGATCGACGCGGGCCTCAGCGACCGCTTCGCGCTGCTCGCGAACGGTCCGCGCCTCAGCCCCGGCCGCCACCGCACGCTCCGCGCCCTCATCGACTGGAGCTGGGACACGCTCACCGACGCCGAGCGGGTGGCCCTGCGCGCGTCGTCGGTGTTCCCCGACGGGATCGGCAGCGGTGACGCCGACGCGATCGCCGACGCCTTCGGGGTGGATGCCACGGTGTTCGACGCCCTGGTGGACCGCTCCCTGCTCGTGCGGCGCGACGGACGGTTCCGGCTGCTCGAAACGGTCCGCGAGTACGGTCTCGACCGGCTGCGCGCCGAGGGCGCCGAGACCGCGTTCCGCGAGCGGGCGGCCGACGTGCTCACCGTCCTCGCCGCCGAGCGCGAGCGCACGATGCGCGGACCGGGTCTGCGGACCGGGCTCGCGTGGTTCGACGCCAACGAGGAGAACCTGTCTTCCGCGCTGCGCACGCGCACGGACGTCCCGGACCGGCGACCGGGCCGGCGGCTGCTGCGCGCGCTGCTCTGGGCGTGGGCGGTGCGCGAACGCGTCGAGGAACTGCGCCCCGCCCTCGCGGCCTTCGCCGATCCGGACGCACCGCTCGACGACGAGCCGGGCGTCGTGATCGAGTCGCTCGCGCTGTTCTCCGATGCGTTCCCCGAGCCGGGCGAGACTCCGACGTTCGACCCCGCGCGATTCCGGGCCCGGCGCCTCGCGCTCGAACAGGCGGCATCGCGTCATCCCTCCGAGATCACCGTCCTGGTGGCCCCGCTCCTCCGCCTCGCCGAGACCGTGCTGCAGGCGCACGGCTCACCGGCCGGCCGCGCGTGGCACGTCGACGTCACGGACGACGAGATCACGTCGGCGCCCCCGTGGTCGCGCGCGACGCTCCACATGCTGCGCGCCGGCGCCGCGCAGAACGCCGGCGACGCAGCGGCCCTCGGCGTCGAGAGCGAGCGAGCGCTGCGCCTCTTCACCGAGGTGGGAGACCCGTGGGGCACGGGCATCGCCAGTCAGCTGCGGTCCGAGTGGCTCATCCTCGCGGGTCGACTCGTGGATGCGCTGGTCGTGAGCGACGACGCCGCCCGGATCGTGGACGGCCTGTCGTCGGTGTCCGACCTCCTGCAGATGCGAGCCCAGTCCGTCGGCATCCTGCTCCGGCTCGGCCGGCTCGACGACGCACGCACGCGCGCGGCCGAAATGGAGGCGGTCGCCGCCGCCGACGGCTCGGTCCGCGCCCTCTCCCAGGCGCGGATGGCCGCGGCCCAGGTCGAGATCTCGGCGGGAGACGGCGCGGCGGCTCTGCGCCAGTCGCAGGCGATCCGCCTCGAACCGGGGTTCCCCGACCAGATCACGGCGTGGGCGGGCGCACAGCGCGCGCAGGCGCTCATCCTCCTCGACCGCCTCGATGAAGCCCGCGCCGCCCTCCGGGAAGCGCTGCCCCTCGCGGTCCGGTCGCACGACCACCCGATCGTCGCGTCCGTCCTCGTCGCCGTCGCCGGATGGAGCGCCGCGTCGGGCCGCCCCGACATCGCGCGCGAAGCGCTAGCCCGGGCCGAAGCCGTCCGCGGCGCGGCGGACGAACGCGATCCGTTCCGGCGCTGGGTCGACGAACGCCTCGGCGCGGACACCCGAGAGGCTCCGGCATCCGCGCCCGGCATCCCTCTGGGAGAAGTGGATGCCGACCTGCTCCTAGCGCTGCTCGACTAGGCCTTCCGCATGTAGGCGCGCACCGTCAGGGGCGCGAAGACGGCCACGATGACGGCCGCACCGACCAGCGACAGGACGGCGTCCGAGCCGAGCGTCCCGGAGTTCACGAGGTCGCGGACCGCGGTGACCAGGTGCGAGACCGGGTTGATGTCGACGAACCACTGCAGCCAGGAGGGCATGGTGTTCGAGGGCACGAAGGCGTTCGAGAGGAACGTCAGCGGGAACAGGATCAGGATCGACACGCCCTGCACGCTCGACGCGGTCCGCGCGATCACGCCGAAGAACGCGAAGATCCAGCTGATCGCCCACGAACAGACGATGACCAGGATGCCGGCGAGCACGACCGCACCCAGGCCGCCCTCGGGACGGAAGCCCATGATGAAGCCCATCGTGAACGTCAGCGTCGTGGCGATCGCGTAGCGGACCGTGTCGGCGAGCAGCGCGCCCGACAGCGGCGCGATACGCGCGATCGGCAGCGAGCGGAACCGGTCGAACACGCCCTTGTCCATGTCTTCGCGCAGCTGCACGCCCGTCACGACCGAGGTCGTGATGACGGTCTGCACGAGGATGCCGGGGATGATGATCGGCAGGTAGCTCGCGACATCGCCGGCGATCGCGCCACCGAAGATGTACGTGAACATCAGGGTGAAGAGGATCGGCTGCACCGTGACGTCGATGAGCTGCTCGGGGGTGCGGCGGATCTTCAACAGTCCACGCCAGGCCATGGTGAGGGTGTTGCGGAACGTCTGACCCAGCCCCGCGGTGCGGGGCAGATCGCGGGCGATCGTGATCGCGGTCATGAGCGGACTCCTTCCAGGGCGGCGGCGTTTTCGCGCGCCGCGTCGTCGTCGGCCGGCACTCCGCTGCCGGTGAGCGTGAGGAACACCTCGTCGAGGGTGGGCTGCTGCACGCTGAACTCGCTCAGGTGCACGCCGGCCGCGCGGAACGCGACGAGCAGATCGGTGACCTCGTCGGGGTCGGACATCGGCACCGTGAGGCGCGCCGCCTCCGGAGAAACGACGGCCGTGGCATCCAGGACCCGCGCGATGGTGGCGCGGGCGACCTCGAGGTCGGACCCCGGCTGCAGGCGCAGCACGAGCGACGCCTGACCCACGGATGCTTTGAGCTCGAGCGCCGTGCCCTCGGCGACGACGCGTCCGCGGTCGATCACGGCGATGCGGTCGGCGAGCTGGTCGGCCTCGTCGAGGTACTGCGTGGTGAGCACGACGGTGGAGCCGGTCGAGACCAGCCGCCGGATCGTGTCCCACATCTGTCCGCGGGTGCGGGGGTCGAGGCCCGTCGTCGGCTCGTCGAGGAAGATGAGCGGCGGTTGGGCGATGAGGGATGCCGCGAGGTCGAGCCGGCGCCGCATGCCGCCGGAGAACTTCGCCAGCGGACGGGATGCCGCCTCGGTGAGACCGAACTCCTCGAGGAGCTCGGTGGACTTGCGGCGGGCATCGGCCCGCGACAGGCCGAGCAGGCGCGCGAAGATGATGAGGTTCTCGGTGGCCGAGAGCTTCTCGTCGACCGAGGCGAACTGCCCCGTGAGGCCGATGAGCTGCCGGACGATGTGCGCGTCCTTGACGACGTCGTGGCCGAAGATCTCGGCCCGCCCGCCGTCGGGACGCAGCAGCGTCGTGAGCATGCTGATGGTGGTGGTCTTGCCGGCACCGTTGGGGCCGAGAACGCCGTAGACGGTCCCGGCTTCGACGACGAGGTCGACGCCGTCGACGGCCCTGTTCGAGCCGAACGTCTTGACGAGCCCTTCGGCTCGCACCGCGGGAACGCGGGTGGATGAGGTGGTCATGACGACAGGATGCGCCGCGGGCTCTGTCGCGCCGCTGTCACGGCGGGGGTGGTGCTGTCACGGCGCTGTCAAGGCCGCTCGACAGGCGCCGTCCTCACGAACACCGTGAGCAGGGGTGCTCCGTCGGGGGCGGAGAAAGAGTCGATCACCTCGCGCAGCGAACCCCCGAGAAGGTGGGAGTATCCGATCACCGGATGCAGGATGTCCCGGTCGACGAGGCGCACCGGAAGCGCGACCCCGTCGCGACGCAGTCCCGTCCATCGCCCCTCCGCGCGAAACGGCTCGAAGCCGTCCGCGGCCTCGTCCCAACCGTGAGGCAGCGATATACGCGGCAACCGACGATGCCTGATGCTCGGCGACATGAGCTCGACGAGGAACACTTCGACGAAGCTCAACGTCGCCGCCCACATGAGCTCTTCCGGCTCCCCCGCCCGGTCCGCCCGGGTAAGGAGGTACCCGTCCGGCACCGCCGCGACGGTGTATCTGATCTCGCCGCCCGCGTTGGCAAGAGTGAGGGACGTGACGTCGTGGTGAGGGCGGTAACCCGCCTGAGCCGCGAAGGTGATCAGGGCCGGATCGAGCACGATCTCGGATGCCACCGGCTCCGCCCATCCGTGGGATTCGAGGAATCCGTACGGGATGCGTGATCTGATCTCTCGGTCGAGGTGTCTCAGCACGAGGGGGAGTTCCGAAAAGGGCGGCCAGTGCCCGCCCGCGGGTGTGATGGACACCCCGCGCTCGCCGTGGACGATGGCGAATCCGAAACTGCCGCGATCGTAGTTGAACCGGACCGGGAAGTAGTTGTAGATCTCGAAGACGACCGAGAACTCGACGTGACCATCGCTGTCGACGAGGTCCTGGACGGTGAGACGACTGACCCGTGTTCCGAGGATGTCACGCAGGGCGCGCACGACCCGGTGGGCATGTTCTGCCGCACCCTTTCCCGCCGAGCCGTCGATTCGAGGGGCGTCACCCGCCTCGCGCGCCGCGAGGTACTTGTCGGGGATTCGGAGCCGCACTCGCTCATCCA
Source organism: Microbacterium sp. IEGM 1404 (assembly GCF_030056775.1). NCBI lineage: Bacteria > Bacillati > Actinomycetota > Actinomycetes > Micrococcales > Microbacteriaceae > Microbacterium > Microbacterium sp. IEGM 1404. Next base: position 830,876 of record NZ_JASHKP010000002.1, read on the forward strand.
GTTCATGGAAGAGGCGCTCGAGGTCGTCGAGTCGCAGAGTATCCGTGGGGCCGAGAAGCAGAGACACGGAGGAGTCACGGAATGGGATACCGAAGCCGAAGATCCCGCGCTCAGAGGAGAAGTCGATCTCCCAGAAGTCGTACAGCACGAATGTGGCTCGCAAAGACGGGCGCTCACCCTCTACGAGTTCGCGGAAGATCAACCCCTCTTGATCCTTCTCGAACACCGCGGTGAGTGCTCTACTGAACTCGGCAGCAAGCCTCCCCATCGGCCCGAGATCCGGCACTCTCATCCCATTCCCTCTGCATTGCAGGCCATTGCAGGCTCACTCGACGAAGAAGCGGCCCGGGCTCGGTAGCTTCGCGGGGGCGTCCTCCGGACGCCCGAGACCATCAGTCACGGTTGAACTCCTCATACACTTCCCGCAGGCGCGGGGTCCCCAGCGACTCCGCATCACTGATGAGAGCCGCGCCCTCCGCAGAACGCGCACAGGTCCACGGCCCGGGTTCGTCGGGACGCTGAGCGACCCAGTGCAGCGCACGACCGTCCCCTATATCAACGATCGGGCCCCGCCTCAGGCCCACACGTCGAAGTTCGTCCACCCACCGTTGACCCCAGCGGCTCCAGCCGAGACCAGCGATGATCGCGACGCTGAAACCGGGACGCAAGGCCGCCTCCCAGACATCGTCTCCGGAGATAGACACCGTCACCTCACCCAGCCCGAATCTCGCTACCACCTCATTCGACACGCTCACCGTCGCGGAGCCCTGATAGATGACGAGGCTGTTCATCGCCTTCGGCGGGAGTTCGGCGAGCTCCCACGAGATTCGGGTCGACCACGACCGCCGCGCCCCGTCGTCGTCGGACTCTCCCAGGAACTTCGCAATACTCACGCCGCCCCCGTAACTTGCGAGGAGTTCGGAGCTCATCGAGTCGTATAGGGCGATTGCGACGTCGTCGACATATTGCGAAGAGTTCATTGTGCTCCTGGAGTAGGGATCTCACGCAGACGCCCGAGACCATCGGTCATGGTTCAACTCCTCACACACTTCGCGCAGCGGTCTCACCCGCGCGGGAGCTCCCGCTGGATCGCTTGGATGTCGCTCACCTCGTCGCTCGGGACGAGGTGCCAGAACACGCCGGGCTCGAGGATTGTCGCACCGACCTCTGCGGCCGTGGCCGCATCGGTCGAGAGCAGGACAGCCGTGTCTTCGTTGTTCGACTGCAGCAGCACGCACTCGACATCGCCCCATCGGGCGGTGAACCCCAGTTCGAACATGCGTGTGCAAGACGAGGCGTCGACCACGCGGCTGTAGACGTATGGTCGCGTCTGCACGCATCCTTCGATGGGCACATCACTCAGAGTCACCAGCTCCACCTGAGCGTCATCGACCCACGAGACGTGCCACTCCCGACCACCCCATTCCGCTCGAGGGCCGACGAGCATAGTGGGCGGAGCAAAGACGGTGCTGCCGCGCCAACCGATGGCGGGTCCGCCGTAGGAGGCCACGAGGTCCTGGTGTCCGTCGGCGAAGATCCGCCAGATCTCCGCGTCGCGCGGCACCACCGTCGCCGCAATGTCCCAGACGGGCACGAGGCCCGTGCGGAGGTAACCCGTGGCGTAGCCGGCGACCGATGTGGGGTCTCCGACCCGCGGGATGGACACGCGAGTCAGGGGCGTCGGCGCGAATCGGAGGACATCGACGAACGGCGTTGCCGGGTCCGATATGCCGTATGCCGCAAGCACTTGGCCGGGCGTGCGCCAGTGAACCGCGTCGCCGATACGAACCGCAGGACCGACGAGAAGAGAGTCCCCGTGCTCCAGATAGGCTTTCTCAGCCGCTGGCCAGATGAGCTTCTGCATCGGCGTCACTGAGTGGTCCCGGCCTCTCCCGCCGCAGTGACAACCGGTTGCCATCGCGACTCCACCTCGACGTCATCGATGTTCACCCAGCGATGCCAGCCGTCTCTCACGTTCCCCTCCCACGAGGGATCAGACGATGCTGCGGAAGGCCCGGCCTGGATGAGGAGTTGCCCCTCGCGAACGTTTCCCACCCAGCACCACTCGCCGTCGAACAGGGCGTACCAGTCCCAGAGGCGCACATCACGCACCGATGAGCGCCGGATCCTGACGTTTGGCGCCCCCGGCACATCGTCGGCAGGTAGCGGCGCCCATCCGGGGGGCAGACATACGCGGGGAATGGTCACCCAATCCACCGGGGTACCTCCTGTTCCCGCGCTTCCCGACCCGATGATCGGCACCTCGACATCGTCGACGAAAGCGAACATCCCACGCTGATGCAATTCGCGCACCATCACGGGAGGTCCGGCTTCCATCCACCTACCGAGACCCATCCTCCGGTGAGGTCATCGAGGATTGCGAGCATCCCGTATGTCCCTCCTGGTGTCACTTCCCACATCTCCGCCCCCGTCTGCATCCGCGTGCCGCGGGAGGCATAGAACTCGGGGATGAGATCTCCATCGCGAATCGGTATCCCAGACGCTGTATACCCCTTACCCGTGAACGGGTCCAGGTCGGTGAAACCCGTGGGGTGACCGGCGACACATTCATCGAAGGGTACTTCGAGAGTGCCCGCTTCCCGCCGATATCGAATCATCTGGATCGGGCCGTCGAGAAGCGAATGGAACGGAGACGATTGGTAGTCAAGGCGGAGACCGCTGAAAACAGCCTGCGAATGCCGAAGATGAGCGACATCCTGCAATCGAGCAACAAAACCGCCCACGGAGTCCGATGGGAACGCGTACGGCCCGCGAACTCTTGCCGCGGCCTCACCGGGCGCGATGACCTTCTGAAAGACAGTCATGTCATCCCACGGGATCTGCCCGCGTACGCCAAGTATCAGGTGGCTATCGGCCGCGCTGACCGGCCCGCTCGGTTCATGCACGAGGGCGGCGAAATCATCTGCATTGCTCCCTGTTTCGCGAGAACCCGGATGCCGAGCGACACCCGCCTCATCGCAATCGGGGATTCCGCGCGCCCCGTGGTCGCGACGCTTACCGCCCGCCGCACGGCGCGCGGGGTCGAGGAGGTGACCGAGGCGCTCGTCTCGCTCGGCAGCCTGGACGACCCGGCTACCGATGCGCGCGCCGACGCCGCGGTGGAGGCGCTCGACGAACTCGCCGTCGCCCCCTGGCCCCTCATGGCGGCGCTTTTCACGCGCCCCGGTCGTGCCGACCTGACGACCTCGGCGTTCGTCGCCCCCACGGCGAGACCGCTCGCGCTGTTGATCGGGGCTCCCGCGGTGCGCGACCTCGCGCTCGACCCGGCGACCTGGGGTCGGCGATTCGGCGCCCGCATCGCCGGCCGACCGCGCACGCCCGCGCTCGTGATCCCGCTGCGACGGTCGGAAGAGCCGGCCGAGACCGCGTGGAACCGGCTCGTCGAGATCACCGAGACCCTCGGGGTCGAGCGCGTCGCGGAACTGACGGGGTACCGCCTCGATGTCGACGAGTGGCGGAGCCGCTGATGCCTCACGAGTACGTCCTTCTCACGCCGCGGGTGATCGGCCTGCGCGAGGTCGCCCACGCCGTCGCCGCCACCGAACCGACGCTGACGTACCGCATGGACGCGGGCGGAATGCAGATCGTGCTCGTCGACGAGGATGTCGACGTGCTGACGATCGTGCACCGGGTCCCCGCCCGACAGGTCGAGGTCCGACGCCTCCTCGGCGACGACGCCCCGGCCGATGCGGAGCCGCGGTGGTGGGTCGATCTCGTCGCGCCGTGGGAGAGCGAGCAGCGCGCCGCGCGCGTGATCGCCGCCCTGGCCGCGGTCTCGGGTGGCGTTGCCCACGACCTCGCGCCCGACGGACGCGGCTGACGCCGCGCCTCAGCGAGGCGTCGGCATCCGCAATCCGTTGAGCTTCACCTCGTGGACGGTCCAGACCACCAGGGAGACCAGGGGCGCGAGTCCCAGAGGAGCGAGAAGGCCCGTCACCGCTGTCACGATGTAGCCGAGGAAGATGACGACGACGGTGGCGGCAGAGACGACTTCGATCCTCCGTCGCCGTGCGAACAGCCATACCGCGCGAGCCGTCGCACGATCACGGAGCGGCCCTAGCACGACCGCAGTCAGAACGCCGATGGCGAACGCGCCGATCGCGGCGGCCACGCGTGGACCGATCTGCCCGAGATACGGCTCGCTCAGACTCCCCAGCCCGAACCCGGCGGTGAGGACCGCGACGACGGCGACACAGCCGAGAAGTCGGCGTAGGAGCATCGCGACTGACAGCTGCGCCAGATAGGGCGGCAACCGTGCGAGCGGATTCTCGCGGAGCACCCGCAACGCGGTCGCCGCGGCCTCGGCTCGCCGCCCGGCCACCATCTGAGCGGTGGCGAGCAACTGCGTCGCGAGCGCATCGGTCGGGTCGATCCGGACCGCGTCCTGCGCGACGAGCAGCGCCTCACCGTACCGCCCAGGGTCACGCACCGCGATCGACCCTGCGGTGATCAGCGCCTGCAGGCGTTCCTCCGGAGACACCGCGGTCATCAGCCCGGCGTCGGCTTGTTCTCTCGCCTCCGCCAGCGCACCGCGCTCGCGGAGCACGCGGGCGAGCACGAGGCGGTGCTCCGACCGCGACGGTTCCAGGTTCACGGCCTCGACGGCCCAGGTCACCGCTTCATCGAGATCACGCGTCGCGATGATCTGTGCGAGTGCCGAGGCGGCTTCCGCCCGCAGTTCGGGGTGGGCAAGCGCCAGTCGCGCGTCGCGCTCGGCCGCCGCGAGATCTCCGAGCTCCACACGCACGTAGGACATGACGAGAAGGGCCGGCCCGTAGTCCGGATGCTGCGACAGCACGAGCTCGAGAATGAGCCGCGCTTTGTGCGGTTCCCCGAGAACGAGGTACCGCCGCGCTTCCGCGAGGGGATGGGATGCCATGTCAGATGCGGTGACGTTTGAGGTAGGTGCGCAGCTGGCCGAAGGTTCCGTCATCGACGCCGTACTCGAGCACCGGCTTGATCTGCTCGAACCACTCGCGGGTGGACGGGATGATGCGCGCGGCGGCGCGCTCCAGATCGGCCGTCCCGATCATCCGCGGCACGCCGCTGGCCACCGACTCCGTGAACGCGGTCTCGACGGCCTGATCGACGATGTACGCGATGTCGGCCCCGGAGAACTCGGTGGTGCGCCGCGCGAGATCGCCCGCGTCGACGGATGCCGCGGGCTTGTCGCGCAGAGCGATCTCGATGATCGCGCGCCGCGCAGGCTCGTCGGGCGGGAGCACGAGGACGGTGCGGTCGACGCGACCCGGGCGGCGCAGGGCGGGATCGATGTCCCACGGGCGGTTCGTCGCCGCGAGGATGTAGACGCCGTCGTTGTCGGCATCCACCCCGTCGAACTCCTCGAGGAGCTGACTGGTGAACATGCGCAACGACTGGGCCGAGGAACTGCCGGACGAACGTCGCCCGCCGATGGCGTCGAACTCGTCGATGAACACCACGCAGGGGCGGGCGGCACGTGCGGCCTCGAACAACGAGTGGATGGCCTGCTCGGTCTCGCCGAAGTGCGGCCGCACGATGTCGGCGAGCGTGGCGTGGACGAAGTTGGCATCCAACTCGCCGGCGATCGCGCGCGCGATGAAGGTCTTGCCGCATCCGGGCGGGCCGTACATCAACAGGCTGCCTCGCGGAGCCTTGCCGAACATGCGCGCCATCTCGGGATTGCGCATCGGCAGGAGGAACGAGCCGTTGATGTGGGCCTTGACCTCCTCGAGCCCGGCGACGTCGGCGAGCGTGACGGCGGGGCGCTCGACGTCCCACACCGGCTTCTCGTCGGGCTCGGCCTGCACCGGTACGCGCAGCGGGTCGCCCGGATCGGTCGCCGGGCGGACGGATGCCACGGGCGCGGGCGGGCCGGCGGGCGGCGGCGGGGCCGCGGGCACACCGGCAGGCGGCGCGGGCGGCTCCGGCGCGGAGGGTTCCGCGGACACCGGGGGCGCGGCATCCGGAACCTGACCCGCCCGCAGACGCGCCGCCGCCAGCCGCGCCCTCAGCACGAGCACGGTGGCCGCGTTCGCTCCGATCGATGAGAGCTGTTCGATCTCGGCCGCGGCCTCGTCGAGGCGGTCCTGCAGAAGCAGCTCGACGAGGTCGACGCGCAGACCGACGTTGCCCGGGTCGGCCTCGACGGCCGCCCGGATGATCTCGACGAAGTCCTCGGAGCCCGTCACGATCTCAGGCGCCGCGCAGGCGCTCGGAGAGGTAGGCGTGCAGGCCGTCGAGCGGGATGCGCTCCTGGCCCATCGTGTCGCGGTCGCGGACGGTCACGGCGTTGTCGTCGAGCGAGTCGAAGTCGATCGTGACGCAGTACGGCGTGCCGATCTCGTCCTGACGGCGGTAGCGGCGGCCGATCGCCCCGGCGTCGTCGAAGTCGACGTTCCAGCCGGCCGCGCGCAGAGTGTCGGCGACCTCGCGCGCCAGCGGCGACAGACGCTCGTTGCGCGACAGGGGGAGGACGGCGGCCTTCACGGGCGCGAGGCGCGGGTCGAGCTTCAGCACCGTGCGGGTGTCGGTGCCGCCCTTCGCGTTGGGCACCTCTTCCTCGCGGTACGCGTCGACGAGGAACGCCATCATCGCGCGCGTCAGACCGAACGACGGCTCGATGACGTACGGGGTGTACTTCTCACCCGAGGCCTGGTCGAAGTACGTGAGGCTCGAGCCCGAGGCATCCGAGTGGCTCTTCAGGTCGTAATCGGTGCGGTTCGCGACGCCCATGAGCTCGCCCCACTCCTTGCCCGGGAAGCCGAAGCGGTACTCGACGTCGATCGTGCCGGCGGAGTAGTGCGCGCGGTCGTCTTCGGGGACGTCGAACCGCTTCATGTTCTCGGGGTCGATCCCCAGGTCGACGAACCAGTTCCAGCACGCCTCGACCCAGTGCTCGAACCACTCCTGCGCCTCGGCCGGGGGCGTGAAGTACTCGATCTCCATCTGCTCGAACTCGCGCGTGCGGAAGATGAAGTTGCCGGGGGTGATCTCGTTGCGGAACGCCTTGCCCACCTGGCCGACGCCGAACGGGGGCTTGCGACGGGATGCCGTGAGCACGTTGGAGAAGTTCACGAAGATGCCCTGCGCGGTCTCGGGACGCAGGAAGTACAGGCCCGACTCGTCGTCGACGACGCCGAGGTACGTCTTCACGAGACCCGAGAACGCCTTCGGCTCGGTGTACTGCCCCTTCGTACCGCAGTTGGGGCACGGGATGTCGGCGAGGCCGTTCTCCGCCTTGCGGCCCTTGCGGGCCTCGAAGTCCTCGATGAGGTTGTCGGAGCGGAAGCGCTTGTGGCAGTGCAGGCACTCGACCAGCGGGTCGGTGAAGGTCGCGACGTGGCCCGACGCCTCCCAGACGCGCTTGGGCAGGATGATGCTCGAGTCGAGGCCCACCATGTCGCCGCGGCCGCGCACGAACGTCTGCCACCACTGGCGACGGATGTTCTCCTTCAGCTCGGTGCCGAGGGGGCCGTAGTCCCACGCCGAACGCGAACCGCCGTAGATCTCACCGGCCTGGAACACGAACCCGCGGTGGCGAGCGAGCGAGATGACCTTGTCGAGGCGGGACTGTTCGGCCACGGTGGCTCCAATGGTCGGGAAAGCTGTGGGTGCGAGCGCGAGTGCGCGGCATCCAGTTTATCGAAGCGATCCCGCCGCGCCGGGCCCGCCGTCTCGGGCGTCGTCGCGCTCGCGGATCCAGTTCTGCAGATAGGGCATCGCGACGTTCGTGGCGTGGGCGGCCAGGGTGGCGCGGGCGGCGTCCGAGAGGGAGCCGAGCGCCGGCGCTGCGGGGTCGACGACGTGCGCGATCGGATACGGGAAGCGGTTGCGGAACATGTCCATCCACAGCAGCACGAGATCGCCCTCGTGCGCGAGCATCGCGTGGCTGAACGAGCCGCGCTCGTGCCGCTCGATCTCCCACCCCTGCCGCGCGGGCCGCGCGGCGTAGTCGGGATCCCCGCCCCAGGACCACCCACCCCGACCACGGACGGGCACGCCGTAGCCGAAGCCGTCGAGCGCCGACGCGAGCGCCTCGGGCGTCCACGGGGCCGGGAAGAAGGTCGACAGGCTGACCCGCAGCGCCAGCGGCGACAGGTGCGTCGGAGCCTCGCCCGAGATCCGCGGGAGCTCCGCTTCGAGCGCGGCGGCCAGCGCGATCGTCGCGGCCGACGGCTCGCCCCGGTCGAGCAGCAGCAGGAACGTCTGGAGGGCACGAAGGTAGGTGCGGTGCTCCGCGGCATCCGCGAAGGGCGGGATCGGGATGCTCGCGACGGGCGCCCGCCCACAGGGCACGTCGTCGCGGTCGGTCTCCGAGAGTCCCGACCGCGCGCTGCTCATCGGGTGATCCGCTCGCGGTGCACGGTGAACTCCTCGAGCGCCGCCTCGTCGATCTCGACGCCGAGCCCCGGCCCCGTCGGGACGCGCACGTGCCCGTCCTCGATCACCGCGGGCTCGGTGACGATGTCACGGTCGTAGAAGCGGGCGGATGCCGAGATGTCACCGGGCAGCAGGAACCCGGGGAGAGCCGCGAGCGCCGCGTTGGCGGCCCGCCCGATGCCCGTCTCGAGCATGCCGCCGCACCACACGGGGACCCCGGCGGCGCGGCACCGGTCGTGGATCGCGAGGGCTTCGAGGTAGCCGCCGACGCGGCCGGCCTTGATGTTGATGATCGCCGCGGCACCGAGCTGCAGTGCGTCGGCCGCGGCCTTGTCCGACACGATCGACTCGTCCAGGCACACCGGTGTGGTCAGGCGCCGGGCGAGGGTCGCGTGGTCGACGAGGTCGTCCTCCTGCAGCGGCTGCTCGATGAGGAGGAGGTCGAAGGCGTCGAGGCCCTGGAGCGTGTCGGCATCCGCGAGGGTGTAGGCGGAGTTGGCATCCACCTGAAGAGGAATGCCGCCAAACGTCGCCCGCACGGCGGCGGTGTCGTCGATGTCGCGTCCGGGCTTGATCTTGATCTTGATGCGGACGTAGCCCTCGTCGAGGTACCCGCCGACGGTGTGGACGAGCGCGGCGGGATCGCGCTGGATGCCGACTGAGACGCCCGAGGGCACGCGGTCCTTCTCGGCGCCGAGGTACGCGCCGAAGCTCCGGCCCTCGGCGCGGAGCGCCACGTCGATCACGGCGAGCTCGAGTCCGGCCTTGGCCATGCGATGACCGACGACCGGGGCCAGGATGCCGGCGACCTCCTCCGGCGCGACCGTGCGGCGCTCGAGCAGGGCCGGCGCGAGGAAGCGGGTCAGGACATCCCACGCGCCCTGCGTGTACTCGCTGGAGTACGACGGCTCGGCCTGCGTGACCACCTCGCCCCACCCGCGCCCGTCGGGTGTCTCGGCGGTGACGACGATGACCTCGCGCACCGTCTCGGTGCCGAAGGACGTCGTGAACGGCGACACCAGCGGGATCTGCAGGACGCGAAGCTCCACGGCATCCAGGGCGACGGGGGTGGCGGGGGTGCGGGGCGGCATGAGGGCAGGGTATCGGGCGACCGCAGCCGTCCTCGACGAGACCCGGATGCCGCGGCACCGCCGGTTCTGCCGGAGTCCTGCCCGCCGTAACCCCTCGCACGCGGCGTGGCAAGGCCGGTGTCGGGGCCGAACCCGCCGCGTAGCGTCGCGGGCATGAGCGACTTCACTCCCCGCCACGCGATCGTCACCGGTTCGGACTCGGGCATCGGCGCGGCCACCGCGCTCGCGCTCGCCGAGGCCGGCCTCGACGTCGCCATCACGTACCACTCCGACAAGGACGGCGCCGAGGAGACGGCCGAGGGCGTGCGCGCCCGCGGCGGCCGCGCCGTCGTCTCGCAGTTCGACGCCACCGACTTCGGCTCGGTCCCCGGTGCGGTGAACGCCATGGCCGATGAGCTCGGCGGCCTCGACGTCTTCGTCAACAACGCCGGCGGTGGCATCGGCGGGCCCTTCCTCGACCTCGACCTCGACACGTGGCGCACCGACATCGCCCTGAACCTCGACGGCGCGTTCCTCGCCCTGCACACCGCAGCGAAGCGCATGGTCGCGGCCGGGAACGGCGGGCGACTCATCGCCGTGTCCAGCGTGCACGAGCACCAGCCGCGCGTCGGCTCGGCGCCGTACGTCGCGGCGAAGCACGGGCTCGGCGGCCTCATCAAGACGATGGCGCTCGAGCTCGGGCAGTACGGCATCACCGCGAACGCCGTCGCGCCGGGCGAGATCGCCACCCCCATCAACGACATGGATGCCGAGGATGCCGACCGCATCCACCGTCCCGGCATCCCCCTCGGTCGCCCAGGCAAGCCGGACGAGGTCGCCGACGTGATCCGGTTCCTCGCATCGCCGTCGGGCTCGTACGTGACGGGCGCGAGCTGGGTCGTGGATGGCGGCATGCTGCAGATGGGCCCGCAGGCGGGATCGCACATGGAGTCGGACGCGTGGCGTTCGGCCGGAAAGGAGTGACGCGATGAGCGACGAGAAGAGCTTCGAGGAGAACCGTCACGATCAGCTGACGAGCGCTCCGAAGGCGACGGAGGCCGACGCGGCCCCGCGCATCGACGTCACGAAGCACGACGGCGTCACCCGCATCGACGTGCGCGACGACGCCGCCGTTCGTCCGGGTCCCGGCCAGGGCGACCCCGCCGCGGAGAAGGACGTGCCCGTCTCGGGCGACTGACTCAGACGAGCAGGTACCCGCGGGCGTCGACGCCGCCGATGCGGAGACCGGATGCCAGGTGCCCCCGGAGCTCGTCGCGGACGCGGTACCGCCACTCGGCGGCTGCGGCCGGGTCGCTGCGGCGGAGCGCCTCGATGTCATCCGGGATCTCGACGACCGCCCGCACCGCATCGCCGGCGGGCGTGGGGGCGGGCGGCTCGGCCACGGCCCACGACACCATCAGCCGGTCGGACTCATCGCCGCGATTGACGTCGTCGGGCATCTCGCCGTACTGGTTCACCAGGTACTCGGTGGCGCTCGCGCCGAGGACGGCGAGGTTGAAGTGCGCGTTGCGGCGGATCAACGGGTCGAACGTCCAGGTGATGCGGCCGATCGCGCGCTCGAGCGCCCACTCGCGCTGGTGCACCTTGAGCTGACGCCCGAGACCGCGCCCCTGATACCCGGGCAGGATGCCGGTGATGTGGGAGTGCATCGTGCGCTCCGCTGGCGGTCCGAAGAACGCCGCGGACGCCCCGATCATCCGGTCACCGTCGTACAGGCCGACGACGTAGTTGCCGGAGTGCTCGAGCGCCCGCAGGATGTTCGCCGGCATCGTCGCGCGATCACCGACCCAGACGTCGTCGAACAGCTGCGCCCCGGCGACGATGGCCTCGAGGGTGTCGAGCGGGCGGATGTCGATGCCGGACGTGCTCATGGTCCGAGTCTGGCATCCGCCGCCCGCGCGTGCCTCGCCCCGTTTGCCCACGGAACACGCAGCACCCCCTCGTCCCACTTCTGGCGGATCATGTCCCCCTTCTTGCTGCTCCCGCACGCCGAAACCCGCATGAAGTGGGACGAGGATGCCGCGCCGAGCCACGCGGGATCGCACCGCGGCGTGACGAAGCACCCGCGCACACCGTCCTATCCGTGAAGCCCCGGATCGCCCGGGCCCGGACGAGAGGACGACACGATGAGAGCCGGACGCATCACGACCGCCCGCCGACCACGCGGAGTCCTCGTGACGGCGGGGATCGGGACCGTTCTCGTCGTCGTGATCGCGGCGGGACTGTTCCTGCCGCTCGTGGGGTTCCTCGCCGGGGCCACCGCATCCACGGTCGGGCTCGTCCCCTTCCCGGCGGCGAGCGTGACCCTCGTGGCACTGGCCGGGGTCGTCGTCTGCGCGGGACTCCTCCTCGCTGCCCTGACCCGCCGCCGCACCGCGACCGCGATCGTGTGGACCGTCCCGGCCGTGGTGGTCGCACTGGCGGTGACGGCGTTCCCGCTGGTCGCCGTGGCCACCGGGTCTGCGGAACGCGCGTCCGACCTGGCGCCCATCGTCGGCGACCTGTGGGGCCGCCTCACCGGGCAGGGCTGAGCGGGCGGGTCAGCGCGGGGGCATCCCGCCGACGTGACGGATCGTGCGACCGCGCTCGACGACGATCGCGATGCCCCCGAGCAGCCACAGCGGCACCTGGGTGAGGAACGCCAGGCGGAAGGCATCCAGAGAGTAGGTGTCGGGGGTGCCCGCGCCCTGCACGTCCATCGCGATACCGATGAAGAGGATCGCGAGGAGCGCGGCGAGGAAGCCGCCGCCGTTCACGATGCCGGTCGCGGTGCTCAGGCGGTGGCTGGGCGTGAAGGTGCGCGCGTGGTCGAACGCGATCATCGACGCCGGGCCACCGGTCGCGAGCGCGAACATCAGCACGATCAGCAGCCACAGGGGCGCCGGTCCCGGCCAGGCCGCGACGACGATCCAGACGAGCGCCTGGAACACCACGGTGGGCAGCACGAGCCAGCGCGACCGGCGACGCGGATGCCGGCTGGACAGGGCTCCGATCACCGGCCCGCTCACGATGCCGAACAGCACGAAGAGCGTCATGATGCCGGACGCGGTCGCGGGAGGCAGCCCCTCACCGGCGGTGAGGAAGGGGAAGCCCCACAGCAGCATGAACGCCGTGCCGGCGAAGGGCGTGGCGAAGTGCGACCAGAATCCGAGACGGGTGCCGGGGTGCGCCCACGACTCCCGGAAACCCTGCCGCAGATCGGCTGCCGAGGTGACGACGCGGATCGTGCCGGTCTGGGTGTCGACCGACGTGTCGACCGCATCGTCGCGCCGTTCGGGCGGACGGTTGCGGATGATCGCGTACGTGAGGACGGCGAACAGCACGCCGAGCCCCGCGACGCTGCCGAAGGCGACGCTCCAGCTCGTCGCGTGCAGGAGCGCGGCGAGCGGCACCACGGCGACGATCTGGCCGAGCTGACCGATGATCCCCGTCAGCTGCACGAGCACCGGCGCACGTTGCGCCGGGAACCACGTCGCGATCACGCGCAGGACGCTCGGGAAGATCATCGCGTCGCCCGCGCCGATGAGGACGCGGGCGAGGATGCCGATCCCCACCGCGTCCGCGAACGCCATGACCAACTGGCCCGCCGCCATGAGCAGCATGCCGATCGCGATCATCGGTCGTGCGCCGAAGCGGTCGAGCAGCAGTCCGACGGGGATCTGCATCGCGCCGTAGACGAACAGCTGGATCACCGCGAACATCGACAGCGCCGACGCGTCGGCCTGGAACCGGGTGGCGGCATCCACGCCCACCGCCGACAGCGACGTGCGGTTGACGATCGACACGACGTAGGCGAGGACGCCCACGCCCCACAGCGTCCACGTCCGCCAGCCGGGGCGTTCGAGGCTGCTGATCACGGTGGTTCCTGGGAGAAGAGGGGAGGGGATGCCGCACACAGCGGCATCCACCAGGCTAGTCGCGGGCGCCGACACCGCGGTCCGCGCGGCCGCGCGCGAGTCGGCTGAGGGCGGAGGCGGTGGTCATCGCCGTCACCGGGGCACGGCAGAATGGTCCGATGGTCTCCGCGAGCCCCCACCTGCAGCCCGATCACGCGTGCCTCATCGTCCACGGCAGCGACACCCCCGGCATCATCGCCGCGGTCTCGGCTCTCATCGCCCGTCAGGGCGGCAACATCGTCGCCTTCGACCAGTACTCCGACGGCACGCGCGGTGGGGCGTACTTCCAGCGCGTGGTGTTCCACCGCCCCGACCTCGCGGCATCCCTGCCCGAGATCCAGGCGGATCTCCACCGCACGCTCCGCGACGGGTTCGAGCTCGAGTGGAAGCTCACCGACCTCGCCACCCCGAAGCGCATGGCGATCCTCGCGTCCAAGCAGGACCACTGCCTGCTCGACCTGCTGTGGCGCCACCGCCGCGGCGACCTGCCCGTGAGCATCCCCATGGTCGTGTCCAACCACACGACCTCGGCGGAGGACGTCCGCTCGTTCGGCGTGCCGTTCTTCCACGTCCCCTCGACCCCCGGCCCCGACAAGTCGGCATCCGAGGCCCGCATCCTCGAGCTGCTCGTCGGCAACGTCGACTTCGTCGTGCTCGCGCGGTACATGCAGATCCTCTCGCCCGACTTCCTCGAGAAGATCGGGGTGCCGGTGATCAACATCCACCACTCCTTCCTGCCCGCCTTCATCGGCGCGGAGCCGTACAAGAAGGCCAAGGAACGCGGCGTCAAGCTCATCGGCGCGACCTCGCACTACGTCACCGGCGACCTCGACGAGGGTCCGATCATCGAGCAGGACACGATCCGCGTCACCCACGCCGACTCGGCCGCCGAGCTCGCGCGCCGCGGTGCCGACGTCGAGCGTCAGGTGCTCTCGCGAGCCGTGCTGTGGCACGCCGAGGACCGCATCATCCGCAGCGGCAACCACACCATCGTCTTCACGTCCTGAGGCCGGGCGCCCGCAGCTGGGCACGGCGTCCGGCGTCGGCGAACGGCGTCACACACCGAGACTGCATGCGCGTGACATCTGCATTGCAGCCTGCAGTGGGGTTGTCACGCGGATGCAGTCTCGCGGCCGGGGCGACGCGGCCCCGGCGCGGCGTGCGCGGGTCGACTCAGTCGGGGTCGGATGCCGCGGCCAGGGGGCCCGTGCCTCCCCGCGGCGGTTGCTTGCGCTGACGCGCGAGCTCGCCGCCGACACGACCGCCGTACGGACGGCCGTGATCGGCCCACTCCGCGCGGAAGTACGCCAGGCGCCAGTCGCCGAGCTCGATCCGCGCGCCCGTGCGCAGGATGCGGCCGTTACCGCGACGACCCTCGACCGCGGCACCGCCGCCGCCGACGACGTCGAATCCGTACAAGACGTACTCGTCGTCGCCCTCGTGCCGGATCTCGGCGTGGACGGGCGCGAGGCCGGGCAGACGCAGGTCGGCCTCGTCGCCGGACCCGATCACGGTCTTCGTCGGGAGCAGGTCGAACTCGCGCGGGCGCGACCCGTCCCACGATGACGAGCCGACGGCGAAGATCAGGCGCGGCCGGCCCGACCCGGGGGTGTAGTGCGTCGTCGTGATCCGGCGCGGAACGAACCGGTTGACGGTCGGCACGAGCGGCAGCGGCGTCCCCGGCGGCACCGGGAACGTGAGCGCCTGGCCCCCGTTGCGGCGGGTGAGCAACGGCGCCAACGCCGCGACGGAGCCGAGCCGGATGTGCGGCGAGCCGGTCACGACCCGCTGCAGCAAGCTGCTCTTGACCTCGCCCAGGTGCAGAATCGGGCCGTCCGGCCCCTCCACGCGCACCGAGATTCCGCGCGCGGCGAGCGCGTCGGCGACCGTGGAGAGCTCGCCGAGGGTTCGGCGACCGTTGCCGGGCAGCCGCGACGGGTCGCTGATGGTCACGCGCACCTCGGAACCCGCGGCGGTGATCGTTCCCTCGAACGGGGGGAGCGCGGCATCCGTCCCCGTCTCCTCCTCGGAGAAGGCCAGGTCGATGTCGAGGCGCACCATGACGGCGCCCGCTCTCAGTTGCCGCGGTACGGGTCGGAGCCCGGCGCGGTGTCGTCGCTCGTGGTGACGCGGAGGGTGCCGTTGAGCTTCCACGTCGCGCGGGGGGCGTCGGGGCCGATGTCGCGGGGCACCTCGACGGTCATGTCGACGAACGAGTAGTTGACCGCGGCGCCGCGGCCGGTGAGGTACGACCACATCTCGCGACCGAGGTCGGTCCAATCGGTGATCGAGTGCCCCTCGGGGCCGGCGGAGTCGGCGAACGGGTCGGTGGATGCGGTGGTGTCGGACATCGTCCCAGTCCTTTCTGGTGTTCGGGGCACCAGATTCCCACCGGGCCGCATTGCGCACGGAGGGATTGCGTTCCGGGGCGAGTTGCGGGATAACCCGCCGTCTCAGTGCACCGCGTCCCAGAGCGGCGTCAGCGCCATGAGCTGGGCGTCGCGCCAGCGCACACGGGCGTCCCAGTCCTCGAGGGGCAGTGCCGCGCGACGCTCCGCGGCGACGCGGGCGACGAGGTCGGGCGTCCACGGGTCGTGCTGTCCGCGCTCGGCGCCCATGCGGGCGTACGACTCCCCCATCCGCTCGGCGTGGGCGGTGATGCCGCCGCGCACGTTGAGGTCGCTCGTCTCGAACGGGCCGATGATGCTCCACCGGCGGCCCAGGCCGCTGCGGACGACCTCGTCGACGTCGGCGGCATCCACGATCCCGTCCCGCACCAGGCAGTAGGCCTCGCGCAGCAGCGCGCCCTGCAGCCGGTTGAACACGAAGCCCTCGATCTCACGCCGCAACACGACCGGACGCAGCCCCACGGAGCGGTAGATCGCGGCGGCCCGATCGACGGTTCCGGATGCCGCGACGGGGGCGGGGACGACCTCGATCACGGGCAGCAGGTACGGGGGGTTGCCTGGATGCCCCACGACCACGCGCGCGGCGACGTCGGGCGCGAGGCCCTCGGCGAGCACCGAGGGAGCGATCGCCGACGTCGAGCTTGCGAGGACGGCGTCCTGCGGAGCGACCGCCGCGAACCGCGCCAGCACGTCGCGCTTGAGGTCGGCCCGTTCGGGGGCGCACTCCTGCACGAGCTCCGCGTCGCGCGCGGCCGCCGCGGCATCCGTGTGCCATCCGATCCGCGCCGCGACGACGGGCGGCTCCTCGCCGAGGAGGCCCGCGTCGGCGAGAAGGCGCAGCCGCGCGTCGATGTCGGCGCGACCCCGGTCGAGCGCGGCGTCGTCGATGTCGTAGACCTCGGCCGTGCGGCCGGCCCGGGCGAACAGCACCGCGAAGGCGACGCCGATCGCCCCCGAGCCGACGATGGCGATCGGGCGGGTGCTCACTCGCCCCACCAGTCGTGGTCGGCGGCATGTCCGCGACGCAGGATCTCGAGCACGGCCTCCCGGGTCAGCTCGCGCGGGTTGTTCGCGGTGAGCCGCGTCGCGAGCATCGCCTGGTCGGCGACGAAGCCGAAGTCCTCCGGCGAGAGCCCGAGCGTGGCGAGGTCGGTCGGGGCGCCCACCGCTTCCAGCAGGCGCTCGACCGCCCGGATGCCGTCCCTCGCCTGCACCTCGTCGCTCGCGGACGCGTCCCCCGCACCGAGGAGGCGCGCGATCTCGGCGAACTCCGCGACGCGGGCCGGCAGGTTGTACCGCATGACCCAGGGCAGCAGCGCGGCCACTCCGAATCCGTGGGGCGTGTGGGTGAGGTTGCCGATGGGCGACTGGATGGCGTGCGCCCCGGCTGTGCCCGCGGTGTTGATCGCCATGCCCGCGCAGTAGGAGGCGAACATCGTGTCGGTGCGGGCGGAGAGATCGGACGGATCCGCGGCGACGGCCGGCAGGGAGCGGCCCAGCAGCGACAGTCCCTGTCGCGCGTAGACGTCGGTGAGGACGTTCTTGCCCGCGTAGAGCTTGGTCGCGATCTCTTCCGACGTCGGGTTCTTCGCACGTCCGGTGAACGCTTCGACGAGATGCGAGAGGGCGTCGGCACCGGTCGCGGCGGTGAGCCCGGGCGGGCAGGTCAGTGTCAGCTCGGGATCGATGACGGCCACCGTGGCCTCGAGGTGGGGACTCGCGACGCCGACCTTCATTCCGCGCTCGCCGTCGAAGACGACGGAGATGCAGGTGACCTCCGCGCCCGTCCCGCCCGTGGTCGGCACGGTCACGACCGGGACGCCGGGCCCCGGGACGAGGAACTCGCCGTAGTAGTCGCGCACGTCGCCGCCGTTGGCGAGCACGACGGCGGACACCTTTGCGAGGTCGAGACACGATCCGCCGCCGATCCCGACGATGACGTCGATCGGCAGGTCGCGGAAGCTCTCGGCGACCTCCATCACGTTCTCGCGCGGCAGCTCGGGCTCGGTGCGGTCGAACACCTCGACCTCGACGCCCGCGGCACGCAATCCCTCCGCGATCTCGCGGAACTCGGCACTGGATGCCATCCGCTCGTCGGTGACGAGGAGGGCGTGCCGACCGATCTCGCCGACCACGTGCGGCAGCTGACGCCGCTGGCCGGGACCGAACAGGACCGAGCGCGGCTGCCGGAGCAGTCCGAGCGCGAGATCGTTGTCGGTGCGCACGGGCGCGGGCAGGACGGGGGTGTCGCTCACGAGAGGGCTCCTTCTTCGTCGACGGTGACGGCCAGGTACTTCGGCTCGAGGAATTCGTAGATGCCGTCCTGCCCGCCTTCTCGGCCCAGGCCGGACGCCTTCACGCCGCCGAACGCGGCAGCGGGATCGGCCATGATCCCGCGGTTGATGCCCACCATGCCGAAGTCGAGCCGCTCGGCGACGGCGAACGCCCGGGACAGGTCGCGCGTGAACACGTACGCGGCCAGACCATACCGGGTGTCGTTGGCGAAGCGGATGGCATCCGCGGTGCTCTCTGCGCGGTAGATCGCGGCGATCGGGGCGAACAGCTCGCGGTGGCAGACGTCGCTCTCGCGGTCGTGCACCTCGAAGACGGTGGGTTCGAAGAAGTAGCCGTCGCCGTCGATCGCCCGACCGCCCGCGAGCAGGGTCGCGTCGATCCGCTCGAACTCCGCGACCAGGTCGGCCACGCCGTCGCGCTGGCGGGCCGAGATGATGGGGCCGACGTCGGTCCCCGCCTCGAATCCGCTGCCGACCCGCAGCGCCTTCGCGAGGGCCACGAACCGTTCGATGAACGCGTCGGCGACCTTCTCGTGCACGATGATCCGGTTCGCGGCGACGCACGCCTGCCCGGCGTTGCGGAACTTCGCCACGATCGCCTGCGCGGCCGCGGCCTCGACGTCGGCGTCGTCGAGCACCACGAACGGGCCGTCGCCGCCGAGTTCCATCGAGGCGTTGACGATGCCGGGGGCTGCCTGCCGAAGCAGGGTCGAGCCGACCTCGGTCGAGCCGGTGAAGCTCACCTTCCGAAGCCGCGGGTCGGCCATCACTTCGGCCGAGATCGTCGACGACGACGTCGTGTGCACGAGGTTGACGACCCCGGGCGGGAAGCCGGCCTCGGTCAGCACCGAGACGAACAGCGCGCACGTGAGCGGCGTCTCGCGCGCGGTCTTCACGACGGTCGTGCACCCGGCGGCGAGCGCCGCACCGGCCTTGCGCGCGATCATCAGCAGCGGGAAGTTCCACGGCGTGATCAGCAGCGTCGGACCCACCGGCTGGTGGGTCGTGACGATGCGGTACCCGCCGCGCGATCCGTGGGCGAACGAGCCATGGAGGTGCGCGATCTGCTCGGTGTACCAGAGGAAGAAGTCGGCGCTGAGCTGGAACTCCGCCCGCGACTCGGCGAGGGGCTTGCCGCTCTCGAGCGTCATGATCTCGGCGATCGCGTCCCCCCGCTCGAGGAGCAGCCGGTGCGCGCGGGAGAACAGGTCGGCCCGGTCGCGCGGGGGGACGGCGGCCCACGCGGCTTGCGCGGCGGCCGCGGCATCCAGGGCCGCCTTCCCGTCCGCGGCGGTGCCGTCGGCGACGCGCGCGATCTCGATTCCGGATGCCGGGTCGTAGACGGCGAAGTCTCCGTCACCCGCGCGCCACTCGCCGTCGATGAACAGGTCGAGGGGCACGGAGTGCCCGCGCAGGGTCGCCGTTCGCGACGGCGGAGCGAGAGTGGTCATCGTTGATCCTTTCCGGAATCGTCATCTCGTATTACGGTAATAGCGACACCCGCCGAGGACCGGCGAGTGTCTCGATGTGAGACAGCTTCCGAAAGGCCGGTGGCCCCATGCCCGTCATCGAACGGCACGCCGCTCCCCTGCGTCAGCAGGTGCTGCTCCTCCTGCGCGACGAGATCCTCGAGGGGCGCCGCGCGCCCGGTGAGCGGCTCCGCGAGAACGACCTGTGCGCCGCGTACGGCGTCTCCCGCACGGTCATCCGCGAGGTGCTGCGCCAGCTCGAGAGCGAGAGCCTGATCTCGGTGCTCCCGGGTCGCGGCCCCATCGTCGCGGTGCTCACCAAGCGCGAGATCGAGTCGCTGTACGAGGTCCGCGCCACCCTCGAGGGCCTCGCCGCGGCCCTGTTCGCGCGGCGCGCGAGCCCCGCCGACTGCGCCCGCCTCATCGACCACCACGCCGCAATGACCGCGGAATACCTGCACGGCACGCTCGCGAGCCGGGAAGAGAGCAAGTCGCAGTTCTACCGGATCCTGCTGGCCGGAGCCGACAACGACGTCCTCTCCGACCAGCTGGCCGGAGTCCACACCCGCATCGGCCTCTTCCGGCGCTACGCCTTCCTCGACGACGCCCGCGTGGCGCAGTCGTTCGACGAGCTGACCGCGATCGTCCGGGCCGCCGCCGTCGACCGCGACCCCGTCGCCGCCCGCGCCACGAGCGAGCACCACATCGAGCTCGCGGGACGCCTCGCCGTGCTCGAGTACGAGCGCCGCGTCACCCCCGACGGCGGACTCGTGCACCTCGACGAGGTCGCGGTATGAGCGACCGGAGCCCCATTCCCCCACGAACGCGGGTGGGGTACTCTCAGCGCACCCGACAGCCCGCCCATAGCATCCGGATCCTCTGATCCGCATCGACGGGCGAGCGAGCCCGTCCTCGACGAAGGAGTCGAAGATGACCACAGCCTCTGCACGCCTCATCGAGCAGGCGAAGAACGAAATCCTCAGCGCCTCGTCCGCCACGGCCGCCCTCCGCCCCGACCTCGTGACCTCGTGGCAGCGGTCGAAGGAGGCGCTCGGGTCGCCCGATCGCATCCGCGATGTCCCGCAGGTCGGCGTCGACCTCCTCGATCGCCACCTCCTGGAGATGTTCCAGGCTCCGCTCGCGCGCGTCTCCGACGAACTCGACGGCACGGGCCTCGGCCTGTTGTTGGCCGACTCCGAGGGGCGCATCCTGCAGCGTTGGACGCACGACCGCGCCGCGGCCGAACACCTCGACCGTCTCGGCACGGTGCGCGGAGCCGTGCTGTCGGAAGAGACCGTCGGCACGAACGGCGTCGGCACGGTGGCCGCCACCGGCCGCAGCGTGCAGATCACCGGCAACGAGCACTTCGCCGAGTTCTACCGCTCGGCGGTGTGCACCGGCAGCCCCGTCCGCCACCCGCTCACCGGACGGCTGCTCGCGGTGATCACGCTGTCGACGCACATCACCGAACGCCCCGAACTCCTCCGCCCCCTCACCCACTCGATCGCCACGCAGCTCGGCCAGCACGTGATGGATGCCGAGCGCCCGGCCGCCCGCACCATGCTCGCCGCGTTCCTCGCCGCCTCCCGCGTCCAGCAGGGGCCGGTCGTGGCGCTCGGCCCCGACGGGCTGCTGATGCAGAACCAGCGCGCATCCCGACTCTCCACCGCCGACATGGCGCTCGTGCGGCGCCTGTGCGCCGAGGAGGCGCGCGGCGGTCGCGTCAACGTCGAGCTGTCGTCCGGCTACGCCGACGTGCAGGTCACCCGCCTGCAGGACGGAGCGGGCAGCGTCGCCGTGGTGAACGTCGGCGAGCGGCCCGTGACCCACGGCGGCTTCGGTCCGCTGCGCCCGGCGCTCGCGGGGAGGTCGACCGAGTGGCTCGCCGTCGCGCAGACCGTCGCCCGCCACCGCGAGGCGCGCACGCCCCTGCTGATCGCGGGCGAACCCGGCACCGGCAAGACCTCGCTCGCCTTGGGCCTGCCCCACCGCCCCGGCGCGGCCCGCGCCGCCACCGTCGTCGACGCGGCCGAGCGCCACGTCCTCGGGTCGCGGCGCTGGCTCCAGCGTCTGTCCGAGCGGCTCGCCGCCGGAGCGCCCGTGGTGGTCAAAGGCATCCAGACCCTCGAACCCGGGTCGCTCTCGGGCATGGTGTCGCTCATCGATTCGACGCCGTCGCGCGGAGCCGTTCTGCTGACGCTGTCGGCCGCCGATCGCGCGGAGGCAGGTTCGTTCGCGACGCGCGTGGGCTTCCCGACGACCTGGGTGCCGCCTCTGCGGGAACGGGCCGGCGACGTGGGTCCGCTGTGGCGCGCGCTCGCCGACCACGCCGCGGCTTCCGCGCACCTCGAACCCACGCGCGACGCGCTCGCCGCGCTCGAGGCCCACGCGTGGCCCGGCAACATCGTCGAGCTGCGCAACGTCATCGAGCAGCTCGCCCTGAGCGGCCGGAGAGGCGCGATCGGCGCGGCCGACCTCCCCATGTCCGTGCGGGGGGCGCGCTCGATGACGATGATCGAGCGCGCCGAACTCGAGGCCATCCAGCGCGCACTGCAGGAGGCCGGCGGCAACCGCTCGCGCGCCGCCGAGATCCTCGGCCTCTCCCGCGCCACGGTCTACCGGAAGATGAAGACGTACCGACTGAGCGCCTGACGGCCGGCATCCGGCATCCGGCATCCGCGAGACTGCATCCCGCTGACAACCCCACTGCAGCCTGCAGTGGAGTCGTCACGCGGATGCCGTCTCGACGAAACGGCCCCGCCCGCACGAACAGAACACGGAAGGGCGGAGGCGCCCGACACGCCTCCGCCCCGTCCCGTCACCCGTACCGGGTCAGGACTCCCGCGCCATCCGCCGCACGGCCCTGCGCCGCACGAGCACCGGCACGAACTCGCGGATGACCACGACCAGCACGAGCACGATCGCCTGCGTCAGCAGCTGCAGCGCGTCGGGCCAGCCGACCGACCGAAGCAGCTGACCGAGCTGCGTGAGGAACAGTGCAGCGACGGCGGTGGCGGCGATCGACGCGATGCCGCCGGTGAGCGCCGTGCCGCCGAGCACCACCGCGGCGACCGTCGGCAGCAGGTACTGGTCGCCGAGGAACAGCGCCGGGGTCTTGGTGTACCCGGCGAGCAGCACGCCGGCGGCGCCGTAGCAGAGACCCGCGAAGCCGTACGCCGCGATCTGGTACGCCCGCACCCGCACGCCGACGACGGCCGCGGCGGGTTCGCTGACCCCGACCGCCGTGAGACGCCGGCCGATGATCGAGCGCTGCGTGACCACGGCCGCGACGGCGATCACGACGATCGCGATCAACGCGGTGTTCGGGATGCCGAGCGTGCGGGCCAGCGCGAAGCGATTCAGCTCGTCGGCCGCGCCCGAGGGCGTGCCGTTCGCGATCGAGAAGACCGTGCCCAGCAGCACGGCGTTCATGCCGAGGGTCGCGACGAGCGGCATGATCCGCAGGCCCGCCACGATCGCGCCGTTGAGCAGCCCGAAGACGCCCGGCAGCACCACCGCCGCCACGACCGCCGGCCACACGCCCCAGCCGTACTGCTGCGGCAGGGCCGTGGCGAGCACCGCGGCCAGCGCGATCATGCCCGGCACCGACAGGTCGAGACCGCGCTGCTGCACGATGAGCGTCTGTCCGGCTGCGGCGATGGCGAGCACGGACGCGAACGGCAGCATCGACAGCAGGGGCGCGGCATCCAGGCTTCCGGGCGCGATGACCGGGCTCACGAGGAACAGCGCCACGGTCGCCACGGTGATCGGCACCCAACTGCCCGCGAGCGCCCGGCGCCAGACCGCCTCGGCCGAGCGACCGGTCGGCGGGACGGGGAGCGACGTGGTCGTGGTCTCCGGCGCGGAGCGCGGAGCGTCGATCTGGGTCATGAGACACCTCCGGGAGAAGCGATGGCGGCGCCCCGCGGGCGACGCCGACGTCGGCCGCTCCCGCGCAGCGCGGCGTAGAGCCCCGCGGCGGCGAGCGTGACGAGACCGGGCAGCCAGTACGACCAGGCCTGCGACAGCCCGAGGAACGGCGAGACGTTGAGGATCTGCTGCACGAGGAACGCCGCGGCGATGACCGCGATGAACGATCCGCGCCCGCCGAAGATGCTCGTGCCGGCCAGGACCACGACGGTGACGGATGCCAGCGTGTACGACAACGACGGCCGCCCGTCGCCGATCCCGATCTGGGCCATGAGGATCACGGCGGCCGGGAGCACCAGCAGCGAGCAGAGAACGTACGAGAGGAACCGCACCCATCCGACGCGGATGCCGAGACGGGCCGCGGCCGCGTCGTGCGACCCCACGGCCCGCAGCTGCACTCCCCAGCGCGTGCGGCGCAGGGCGATCTCGAGCAGGACGAGCACCACGATGCCCGCGATCGTCGCGATCGGCACCAGGCCGACGCGGGACTGGATCATGTCGGAGACCCCGGCGAAGATCACCCCTCCGGGCGTGGACCGCAGCAGCAGATACAGGCCCTGCAGCGCCATGAACATCGCGAGCGTCGCGACGACCGGACTGATCGCGAACCGGGTGACGAGCAGCCCGTTGATGACACCGACACCGATGGCGCCGGCCACCATGAGGGCGAGGCCGACGTAGAGGTTGCCGCCGTCGACGATCCAGAACGACGAGAGGACGACGAGGAACCCCATGAGCGGCCCGACCGACAGGTCGAATCCCGACCCGAGCACCACGACCTGCTGCGCTGCTCCGACGAACAGCAGCGGCGCGATCATGAAGAGCAGGTTGTTGAGGTTGAACGGCGAGAAGTAGGCGCCGTTCGTGGTCGCGACCGCGATGGCGAGCGCCACGAAGACCGCGGCGAGGGCGACGGCGGGAGCGTGGTCGCCGCGCAGCCATGCGCGGAGGCGGTGCCGACGGCCGTCGGTCTCCTCGCGGGCGCGCACGGTCGTGGACGTCAGAGCGGCGCGGGCGATCGCGGTCTCGGTGACCTCGTCCCCGGAGAGCTCCTGCACGACCTCGCCGCGCGAGAGGATCAGCACGCGGTCGCAGAGTCCCTCCAGCTCGACACCGTCGGAGGACAGCACGACCACCGCGGCACCCTCGTCGGCGGCCTCGCGGAGGATCCGGTAGATGTCGACGCGGGCCCCGGCATCGACTCCCTGGGTCGGCTCCTCGGCGAGGAGGACGCGGGGCCGGGCGAGGAGTGTCCGCGCCAGAACGACCTTCTGCTGGTTGCCGCCCGACAGGGACGAGACCGCGGTGCGGGGGCTCGGCGTCTTGATGGACAGGCGTCCGATCATCTCCTTCGCCCGCGCCACCATCCGCCGGTCGCTGACGAAGCCCGCGGCGGATGCTTCCGGCAGGGTGCCGGCCGACACGTTCTCTGCGACCGACAGCGGAAGGAACACGCCCTCGCGATGCCGGTCGGCGGGCACGTAGACGACCCCCGCGGCCGCCGCACCGGCAGACCCTCCGCTCACGCGACGGCCGTCCACGGTCACTTCGCCGGAGGATGCCTCGAGGCCCGCGAGCGCGCGGATCAGCGCCGCCTGGCCGTTCCCCTGGACACCGGCGAGACCGACGATCTCGCCGGAGCGGACGGTGAGCGAGACGTCGTGGAAGTGATCGCCGCTCAGCGCGCGGACCGCGAGCCGATCGGCATCCCGGATGGTGCCGGCGCTGCTGCCCTTCTCCGGGAAGACGGCCTCGAGCTTGCGGCCGATGGCACGTTCGATGATCTGCGCCTCGTCCACGTCGGCCGCGGGGAAGGTGCCGCGCACCTTGCCGTCGCGGAGCACCGTGATGCGGTCGGAGATCTGCTTGACCTCGGGGATGCGGTGCGAGATGTAGACCACCGCGGCACCACCGGCGACGACCTCGCGCACCCGCGCGAACAGCTTCTGCACCTCTTCGAGACTGAGGTGCTCGGTGGGCTCGTCGAGGATGAGCACGCGCGGGTCGAGCGCGAGCGCCTTCGCGATCTCGACGACGAACCGCTGCTCGACCGAGAGGTCGGCGACGCGGGTCCGCGGGTCGATGCCCATGGCCCACGGTGCGAGCTGCTCGGCGGCCCAGCCGACGGCGCGCCCGAGTCCACCGACCCGGCGGATGCCGACTCCCACCGCCATGTTCTCGGCGACGGTGAGGTCGGGCAGGAGCGCGGGATCCTGACGCACGATGCCGAGGCCGAGACGCCGCGCCTCCTGCGGGTCGGCGGAGGTCAGCTCGGTTCCGGCGATCCACACCGATCCCTCGTCGGCGGCGAGCGCGCCGGAGGCGACCGCCATGAGCGTGGACTTTCCGGCGCCGTTCTCGCCGACGAGGGCGTGGATCTCGCCGGCGCGCACGTCCAGGTGCACGTCGGTGAGGGCGCGGACGCCGGGGAAGGTCTTGGTGATGCCGTCCAGTCGCAGGAGCGAGGAGACCTCCGCGCCCGTCCCCGGCGGCGCAGGGGCCGTTCCGATGTCGATGTCAGTCATGGCGAATCCGTTCTGTGGGGTGCATCACTGGGCGAGGTAGCCGCCGTCGATGACGAGCTCGGAGCCCGTGACGAAGCTCGCTTCGTCACTGGCGAGGAACACGACGCCGGCCGCGATCTCGCGCGGCTGCCCCGCGCGCCCCATGGGCGTCTGCGAGACGACGTACGCGTTGACCTCGGCCGCCTGTGCGTCGGTGAGGGGCGTCTCGATGAACCCCGGGTGGAGGGAGTTCACGCGGACGTTCTGGGTCGCGTAGGTGATCGCGGCGTTCTTGGACATGTTGCGAACAGCGCCCTTGGTCGCGTGGTACGCGTGCGCGCCGCCGACGGCGGCCGAGCCCCAGATCGACGAGATGTTGATGATCGAACCGCCGCCCTGCGTGATCATGTGCGGGATGACCTCGCGCATGCCGAGCCACACGCCGGTCTGATTGGTGGCGACGACGCTCTGCCAGTCGTCCATGGACAGTTCGTGGAGCGGGTCGTAGGCGATGATGCCGGCGTTGTTCACCAGCACATCGATGTGGCCGTGCGCGTCGAGCACGTCGCCGATGACGCGACGCCAGTCGTCTTCGGATGCCACGTCCAACGGCGCGTAGGCGATGGGGCCGAACGTGGGGTCGGCCGAGGAACGCGAGGTGGCGACGGTCGTCGCCCCCTCCTCGTGCAGGGCTTCGGCGATCGCGCGACCGATGCCGCGGCCGGCGCCCGTGACGACGGCGACTTTGCCGGTGAGACGGTTCATGAGGGGTTTCTCCTCCTGGAGTGGGACGGGGTGCCGGGGCCGCAGCGACGCTGCGACCCCGGCGGGGGATCACTGGAACAGCTGCTTCAGCTGGTCGACCGACAGGCCGGAGGAGAGGATCGCGTCGGCGGGCAGGCTGCTCTCGCACTTCGGCTGCTTCGACGAGTCCGTGGAGTCCTCGATGATCTCGAGGTTGTAGGTGGACGGCTCGTCGTTGGGCAGACCGTTCGCCGCGGCGAGCGCCTTGTGCAGGGCGACGGTGACGATCCAGTTGCGGGAGGACTCGGTCGCGATCTGGTACGTCGGCTGCGTGTCCTTGTACTCGTACCAGAGGCACGCGAACTCGTTGCTGTCGTTGGCGGACCACACCGGGAACGGCTTGCCTGCGGCCTCGAAGGCACGGATGCCACCGACCGAGCCCCCGCCGTAGTCGGCGACGATGCCGTTGATGTCGCCGTACTTCGTGATGAGACCGGCCACGACCTGCTGCGTCTTGCCCGGCTCCCAGTCGGTGGCGACGGGACCGTCGGTGTTGAGCAGCGTCACACCGGGGTTCGCCTTGACGGCCTCGAGGACGCCCTCGTAGACGCCCTGCGAGTACGAGTTGCCGGCGATGCCGCCGAGCATCACGAGGTTGCCCTTGCCGCCCATGGTCTTGATGGTCCAGTCGGCGAGGTTCTTGCCGTAGGTGGTGATGTCCTCCGACACGAAGTCGACGTAGTCCTTGCCGGGCGTCCCGCCGGGCGACCCAACGAAGGGCACGACCTTGACGCCCGCCGCGGTCGCCTTCTGGATCGTCGGGAGCAGCGCTTCGCCGCCGTCGACGAAGGTCACGATGACGTTGACGCCCTGCGCGACGAGCGAGTTGATGTCGCTGATCGCCTTCTGGGTGTCGCCCTGCGCGTCGGTGTAGAGGACCTTCTTGATGTTGGGGCACTTGGCCGCCTCGGCCTCGAAGATCGCCCGGGTGATCTTGCGCCAGGAGTTGCCGCCGAAGCCGTCGGCGAGGGCGACGGTGATGTCCTTGTCGCCGCAGAAGTTCGAGATGTCCTGGATGTCGCCCTGGACGCCGACGGTGCCGGTGGTGACCTGACTGTCGGTCGCGCCCGCGGACGCGTCGTCGCCGGAACCGGCCGAGGACAACGATCCGGTGGAACAGGCCGAGGTGAGCAGGAGTGCGCCGACGGCGGCGAAGATCGCCGCGGTGCGCAGCGCGGTGCTGTGTCGCATGTGCGTGCCAACTTTCTCGTCATTGAGAGCCGGCCGGAGGGGTGGGTCCCCCGCTGTGGATGCCGGCATGGATGTGGTGGTGTCCAGCAGTCTGCGGCGGCGGGCGGGGGGCTGATCGCGTCACGGTGAGACGCGGGTGACTCATTCTGCGACACCCCGTCGCGACGGCCGGAGGGCGGTTCATCCTGGGGTCACCGGGGCGCTCCGATGCCCCGAACGACCTGGAATCCACGATGAGGAGGATCCGCGAATGGCCGAGAACAGGCCCACCGACCCCCTGGGGGAGATCTACGCCGAGTGGACCGTCGAGTTCACCGCCGCCCCCGACATGTCGCTCCCCGTCCTTCGATGGGTCTTCGAGGACTGGCAGCGCGCGACGGCCGAACCGGAGGACGTGACGTACCGTTCGACGAGCATCGGCGGCGTCCCCGGCATCCTGGTCACTCCGCTGGGAGCCGACCGCGATCGCATCCTGCTCGTGCTGCACGGTGGCGGCTTCGCCCTCGGTTCGTCCGCCAGCCACCGCAAGATGGCCGGACACCTCGCCAAGGCCGCCGGTTCGTCCGCGTTCGTCGCCGACTTCCGCCTCGCCCCCGAGCACCCGTACCCCGCGCAGCTGGACGACGCGGATGCCGTGATCGACGCGCTGGTCGCCGACGGCTACGCCCCCGAGGCGATCACACCCGTCGGCGACAGCGCGGGCGCGAGCATCGCGATCGCGACCGTGCTGCGCCGACTGCAGCGGGGCGCCGCGCTCCCCGGCCGTGTCGCGACCATCTCGCCCTGGGTGGACATGGAGAACTCGGGCGCGACGATCGAGACCAACGACGCGACCGACTTCCTGATCGCCCGTGAGGGGTTGCAGGGCAACATCGACCGCTACCTCTCCGGCGGCGCCTCTCCCATCGACCCGCTGGTGAACCCGCTGTACGCGGACTTCACGGGCTTCCCGCCGCTGTTCATCACCGCCAGCGACGCCGAGTCCCTGTACGCCGACGCCGTGCGTCTGGCCGAGCGCGCCGCGAGCGCCGGCGTCGACGTCACGTTCGAGACCGTCTCGGGCGAACAGCACGTCTGGCCCCTTCAGGCGGGGCGGCACGTCCCCGCCGACACCTCCATCCGCCGAATCGCCGACTGGGTGCGCACGACGAGCTCGTCGCGCGTCTCGGCATGACCCCCTCCACCGAAAGGACCCCCGCCATGAGCACCACCCCTGCACGCGGTACCGGCGACCGCGACTACGACGCCATCGTCATCGGCGCCGGATTCTCCGGCCTGGCGATGCTGCACCACCTGCGCGAGATCGGCCTGCGCACGATCGCCGTCGACGGCGAGGACGGCATCGGCGGCACCTGGTGGGTGAACCGGTACCCCGGCGTGCGCACCGACAGCGAGTACTCGTACTACTCGTTCTCCTTCTCGAAGGAGGTGCGCGACGAGTGGACCTGGACCGAGCGCTACCCGTCCGGCGAAGAGGTGCTGTCCTACCTCAACTTCGTCGCCGACCGCCTCGACCTCCGCCGCGACATCCGGCTCAACACGCGGGTCGAATCCGCCGTCTACGACGAGGATGCCAACACCTGGACGGTCCACCTCGTCGGCGGCGGCACCCTCACCACGAAGTACCTGATCAGCGGCATGGGCGTGCTCTCGCAGCCGATCTTCCCCGAGATCCCCGGGATCGAGACGTTCCGCGGCGAGAAGTACCACACGGCCCAGTGGCCGCGGGAAGGCGTCGACCTGTCGGGTAAGCGCGTCGGACTCATCGGCCTGGGGGCCTCCGGCATCCAGATCGTGCCCGTCATCGCCGGGCAGGTGGACGAGTTCTTCGTCTTCCAGCGCACGCCGAACTTCATCGTCGAGACCAACAACGACAAGGTCTCGGAAGAAGACATGGCGTGGCTCCGCGAGAACTACGACCTCGTCTACGAGAAGGCGGCGAACCACCCGTTCGGCGTCGCGATGGAACCCGCCGAGCACAGCGCGCTCGAGGTCTCGGAGGACGAGCGTCGCCGCATCTTCGAGAGCAAGTGGAACGAGGGCGGCTTCCACTTCGCGAACGAGTGCTTCAACGACCTCGCGACGAACCACGAGGCCAGCGAGCTGGCATCCGAGTTCATCCGCACGAAGATCGCCGAGATCGTGAAGGACCCCGACACGGCCGAGCTCCTCTCGCCGCGCACCTACTCGTTCAACGGAAAGCGCGTCCCGACCGGCCACGGCTACTACGCCGCTTTCAACCACGATCACGTCCACCTCATCGACACCGCCGAGACGCCGATCACGGCCATCACCGAGAAGGGCGTGAAGGTCGGCGACACCGAGTACGAGCTCGACGTGCTGATCTTCGCCACCGGCTTCGACGCCATGACCGGCACGCTCACCCACATCGACATCGTCGGTCGCGGGGGTCGCACGCTGCGCGAGAAGTGGGCCGAGGACGGCCTGAAGTCGAACCTCGGCATCAACGCGCACGGATTCCCGAACTTCTTCATGTCGCTCGGACCGCAGACTCCGTACTCGAACCTCATCGTTCCGATCCAGCTCGGCGCGCAGTGGCTCCAGCGGGCACTGAAGTGGGCGGAGGAGCACGGGATCGAGTACTTCGAGGCGACGCCCGAGTCCGAAGACTGGTGGCGCGCGGAGACCGAGAAGACCGGCCGCCAGACCGTCATGTACACGGAGGGCAAGAAGGCCAAGGCCTGGTTCCTCGGCGAGAACATCCCCGGCAAGCCGGAGGAGTTCCAGGTGTACATGGGCGGCGGGCAGGTCTACCAGCGGTACTGCCGCGAGCTCGAGGAGTCCGGCTACGCCACGCTCCTCCACCGCACGGACGCCAAGCAGCCCGTCGACGCCTGACCGATACCCCCCCTCCGGCGGGGACGCGCCCGCGCGTCCCCGCCGTCACGAAAGGACCCCCCATGGCACGACTGCAGGGCAAGCGCGCGGTGATCACCGGCGCCGCCTCCGGAATGGGCCGCGCGACGGCCGAGCTCTTCGCCGCGGAGGGCGCGCGCGTCGCGCTCCTGGACGCGCAGCCCGAGGCCGGCGAGGCGGTGGCCGCCGGCATCCGCGACTCGGGAGGCGACGCGGTGTACACGCGCGCCGACGTCACGAACGAGGCCGATGTGCGCGCCGCCGTCGACGGAGCTGCGGCGACGTTCGGCGGGCTCGACGTGCTGATCAACTGCGCCGGGATCATCGGTGCCGACAAGCCCACGCACGAGGTCACCGAGCAGGAGTGGGATGCCGTCTTCGCCGTCGACGTGAAGGGGGTCTTCTTCGCGACGAAAGCCGCCGTCCCGCACTTCCTCGAGGCCGGGAAGGGCGCCATCGTCAACTTCTCGTCGATCTACGGGATCCTCGGCAACGACGAATTCACGCCGTACCACGTGGCCAAGGGCGCGGTGAACATGCAGACGAAACAGGATGCCGCCAGCTACGGCCGGCACCGGATCCGCGTCAACGCCGTGAACCCGTCCACCGTGCTCACGCCTCTCGTCGAGGGAATCGCGGCGGAGTACCCGGGCGGGATGCCGGCATACGAGGAGATGATGACCGCGCACCAGTCGATCCGACGGCTCGGCCGCCCCATCGACGTCGCGTACGCGGTGCTGTTCCTGGCCTCCGACGAGGCCGACTGGATCACCGGCGTGACCCTGCCGGTCGACGGCGGGTACACGGCCCGATGAGCGCCGAGATCGTGGTCTACGGGAAGCAGGAGTGCACCGACACGCTCCGCACCCGCGCGCTGCTGCACGACGTCGGCGCGGAGTACACGTTCATCGACGTCGGGGCGTCGGCGGACGACGCCGCCCGCGCGGCGGACCTCGGCGGCAGCACGAAGGTGCCGGTGGTCGTGCTGCCGGACGGCACGGTCCTCGTCGAGCCGTCCGACGACGAGGTCCGCGCGCACCTCTGACCGTCAGTACACGTACTCCATCAGCTCCACGCCCAGCACGCGGAACGCGTCGTGCGCGCGCAGACGGTGCGCGATCGAGAGGTCGTCGAAGTTCGCGATGAGCGCGTAGGCGACGCCCGCGCGCGGGCCGCCGAGCACGCCCGCTTCGGCGCGCACGCCCTCGGATCGGCCGGTCTTGTTGACGAACAGCAGACCGTGGCGGTCGTTCTCGTGGGCGAACGGGTCGAGACCGGTCGCGGATGCCACCAACGACAGGTCGTGGTTCAGGCTCAGCCATTCCGCGACCTGGGCGCTGACCCCCGGCGACACGACCGTGGAGTTGACGAGTCCGGCGAACACGGAGGCCATCTCGCGCGCGGTCGACAGCGCGACGTGCGGAGCGTCGTCGGGTCCGCGGTCGTCGCGGAAGCGGTCGAGGAGGGCGGTGCGCCGCAGCCCCAGCTGCTCGATGCGCGCGCGGACCGCGGGCAGCCCCACCCGTTGCAGGAGCGCGTTCGCCGCCAGCGCGTCACCGGCGGACGCGGCGAGCACCGCCACGTCCGCCAGCGGCAGCGCCGGGGCCTTCAGGTGCTGCCACACTCCCCCGGCCGACGCGGTGTGGACCGTGGCGCGGTCGATGATCTCGAGAGCCTCGACACGGCCGGCCTCAATCGCCGCGGCCACCTCGACCAGCAGCGGGACGACGCCCAGTCCGGCGACCGGCAGCGTGACGAAATCGTCGCCCTCGAGCACCGCGGAGCCGCCGTCGAGGTCGTCGATGCGCACCGACACCTTCGCCCCGGACGCCGCGAGCTCGTCGAGCGCGCGAAGCGTCGCCGTGAACGACCGGCGACCGGCGGCCGCCCGTCGCGGCAGGCGTCGAGGTCCCTTCCGCGCCGAACCCCGGAGGGCCGGGGCGTCGCGTCGCGACGATTCCACGGACCCTCCGGAAGGCTCGGGTGCGGCAGGCTCGGGAACCGGTGGCATGCCCACGAGCGTGGCTCCTTCCGGGTCAGGAGAGCAACAAACGCGACCTCACCAAATGGTGACGCGCTGGTCCGCGTCGAGCCACAGGGCATCGCCCTCGGTGACCTCGAACGCGTCGTAGAACGCATCGATGTTGCGCACGATCTGGTTGCAACGGAATTCGTTCGGCGAGTGCGGGTCGATCGTCAGCAGGCGGATGGTCTCGGCATCCCGGCCCTTCTGCTGCCAGATCTGCGCCCAGCTGAGCAGGAGCCTCTGGATGCCGCTGTACCCGTCGACCTCGGGACCGTCGGCGGGCTCGTCCGCACCGAGCGACAGCCGGTAGGCGCGGAGCGCGATGCCCAGGCCGCCGAGGTCGCCGATGTTCTCGCCGATCGTGAGGGCGCCGTTGACGTGGTGCTCCTCGCTCAGCCCCTCGGGGACGAGCGCCTCATACTGGGCGATGAGCGCCTTGGTGCGGTCCTCGAACGCCGAGCGGTCGGCATCCGTCCACCAGTCGCGCAGCGACCCGTCGCCGTCGAAGCGACTGCCCTGGTCGTCGAACCCATGGCCGATCTCGTGGCCGATGACCGCGCCGATCCCGCCGTAGTTGGCGGCCGCGTCGCGGTCGGCGTCGAAGAACGGGTACTGCAGGATCGCCGCGGGGAACACGATCTCGTTCATCAGCGGGTTGTAGTACGCGTTGACGGTCTGCGGGGTCATGTACCACTCGTCGCGGTCGATCGGCTGACCGACCTTCGCGAGCTGCCGGTCGTGCTCCCACACGTGGGCGCGGCGGACGTTCCCGACGAGGTCGCCGGCCTCGATGTCGAGGTCGGAGTAGTCCTTCCACTTCACCGGGTAGCCGATCTTGGGCGTGAACGCGTCGAGCTTCGCGAGCGCGCGCTCCCGGGTCTCGGGCGTCATCCACTCCAGCGCGGTGATCGACTCGCGGTAGGCCTCGATCAGGTTCTTCACGAGGACGTCCATGGCATCCTTCGCCGCGGGAGGGAAGTGCCGCTCGACGTACACCTTGCCGACGGCTTCGCCGAGCGCCGCCTCGACGAGGCCGACGCCGCGCTTCCAACGCTCGCGGTTCACCGGCACACCGGTGAGCTGCGTGCCGTAGAACGCGAAGTTCTCGGCCACGAACTCCTCCGACAGGAACGCCGCGGCGGAGTGCACGACGGCGAACCGCAGCCACGCCTTCCAGTCCTCGAGGCGCTCGTCGACCAGCAGTGCGCCAAGGGACTCGATGAAGCTCGGCTGGTAGACGACGACCTCGGCGAAGGCGTCCTCGTGCCCCGGGGCGACACCCGCGCGCCACGGCACGAGGTCGAGGCCGGCGAGGCCGACCATCTCGTCCCACGAGCGCAGGTTGTAGGTCTTCACGGCGTCGCGGCTGTCTTCGCGCGACCAGTGGTGCGTCGCGAGCTCGGTCTCGAGGGCGAAGACACGATCGGCGGATGCCGCCGGCTCGGCGACCCCGGCCAGCTCGAACATGCGCTGGATGTGCGCGCGGTAGGCGGCGCGCGTCTCGGCGAAGTTCTCGAGCCGGTAGTAGCTCTCATCGGGGAGCGACAGGCCGCCCTGGTAGATCACGGGGACGTAGCGGGTGGGGTCGCCCGGGTCGGGCTCGACGAACAGGGTCAGCAGGCCGCTCACGCCGTCGCGCTCGAGCTCTCCGACGAGACGGAGGAAGCCGGGCACGTCGGTCACGGCGTCGACGCGGGCGAGCTGATCCGCCAGTGGCGCCGCTCCCGCCTCCTCGATGCGGTCGGTGTCCAGGAAGCTCGCGAACAGGTCGCCGATCTTGCGGGCTTCGCTGCCCGGCTCGGCCTGCTGCGACTCCTCCACGATGGTGCGGACGTCCTTCTCCGCCTGTTCGGCGATGAGATGGAAGCTGCCCCATCGGGCTTTGTCGTCGGGGATCTCGGTGCGCTCCAGCCAGCGGCCGTTCACGTGGCGGAACAGGTCGTCCTGGGGGCGGATCTCGTCGCTCAGTTCGTCGAGCGCGAGACCGGATCGGGGGGTCTGGGTCATGGAGACAGGATAAATCCCTCCGCTCCACGCGGGCTCAGCATGTCGTGTCGGGGGGCGGCCGTAGGCTCGAACGGTGACCACCCCCGCACCGGCGACGCTGAACCGCGCGATCGTGCGGTTGGCCGTGCCGGCCCTGGGCGCGCTGATCGCCGAGCCGCTGTTCCTCATCGTCGACGGCGCCATGGTGGGCCACCTCGGCGTGGCGCCGCTCGCCGGGCTGGGGATCGCCAGCGCGGTCCTGCAGACGGTGGTCGGGCTGATGGTGTTCCTGGCGTACGCGACCACACCCGCCGTGGCGCGTCGGTTCGGTGCCGGCGAGCTGGGTCGTGCGGTGTCCGTCGGCATCGACGGCATGTGGTTCGCGCTGACGATCGGCGCCGTCCTCGCCGCCGCGGGCGTCCTCGCCACCCCGGCGCTGGTCGACGTGTTCGGCGCGGCACCCGATGTGGCCGAGAACGCCCGCGTGTACCTGTCGATCTCGATGTGGGGACTCCCCGCGATGCTCGTCGTGTTCGCCGCGACCGGGCTGTTGCGCGGGATGCAGGACACCGTGACCCCCCTGTGGATCGCCGGTCTCGGCTTCGGCGCCAACGCGCTTCTGAACTTCCTCTTCATCTACGGCTTCGGCTGGGGCATCGCCGGTTCCGCGATCGGCACCGTCGTCGCGCAGTGGGGCATGGTGGGCGCCTACGTCGTCATCGCCACGCGCCTGGCCCGCACGCACGCGGCGTCGCTGCGCCCCGAGCCCGGCGGGCTCCGCGGCACGGCGCGCTCGGGCGGCTGGCTGTTCCTGCGCACGCTGAGCCTGCGCGCCGCGTTCCTCGCGACGGTGGCGGTGGCCACCGGCCTCGGGTCGGCCGAGCTGGCAGGTTGGCAGATCGCCTTCACGATCTTCTCGACCGCGGCCTTCGCGCTGGACGCGCTCGCGATCGCGGCGCAGGCGCTCGTCGGCAAATCGCTCGGCGCGGGCGACGTCGCCGGGGCGCGGCACGTGCTCTCGCGCACGGTGGCGTGGGGCCTGTGGTTCGGCGTCGCCGTCGGGGCGCTCGTGGCCGCGGCATCCGGGGTCCTCGGTCTGGTGTTCACGGGCGATCCCGAGATCGCCGCCCTGATCCAGCCGGCGCTCCTCGTCCTCGCCGTCGCGCAGCCGCTCGCGTCGTTCGTGTTCGTGCTCGACGGCGTCCTGATCGGCGCCGGCGACGCGCGCTACCTCGCGATCGCGGGGCTGCTCAACCTCGTGCCGTACGTTCCAGCGCTCGTGCTCGTGGCCGTGTTCGCGGGCGGTGGCCCGGCGGGTCTGGCCTGGCTCGCCGCCGCGTTCTTCGGGGTCTACATGCTGGCCCGCGCCACGACGCTGGGACTCCGCGTGCGCGGCAGGGCGTGGATGACCGCGGGCGCCTGAGATGCCCACGCGACTCCCAGGACTCGCGCGTACCGTGCCGTCATGAGGTCGAACCCCCCGGCCCGCGCGGCCCTCCCCGCCCTGCTGTTCCCTGCGCTGATCCTGCTCGCGGGATGCACGTCGACGGACGCGGCGTCGCCCGCTCCCTCGACGTCGACCCCGCCTCCCTCCACGCCGTCGCTCTCCCCGTCGGCACCGACCCCCGGCGAAGCGCTGCCGAGCGACGCCGCGACGCTGGAACAGTGGGCCGCGACCGCGCTGCCCGAGAACGGTCTCGGCGGCAGCACCGCCGTCGCCCGCGGCACCGGCGAGGTCGGATCGGCCGGGGCGAGCGTCGACCTCCAGCCCGTCGGCGGATCGTGGGATGTCGTCGTCGCGTGCGAGAGCGCCACGGGCGCGCCCCTCACCGTCCAGATCGGCGGCGTCGACGGCACGTCGGCCGACGTCGCGTGCGGTCTCCCCGGCCAGCCCGGTGCCGCGCCGACGACCCTCCGATGGGATGCCGCCACCTCCGCCACCCTGCGCGTCGACTCGAAGACGCAGGCCGTGTTCGTTTACGAAGTGCATCCGCGCGCGGGAACCTGATTCCCGCCGATTTCACACGCCCGACACTTGCGATCCCTATCCTGGTCGCATGCGGGGGCATGTGGCGGGAACGCTGATCGTGGCCGTCGCGCTGATCGTGGCCATGGTCATCTTCTGCGCGGGCGGCTATTACTACGTCGAGTATCAGGCGTGGGATGCCGCGTCGTCGACGTGGGTGTACCGCAACAGACCCTTCTCGGGCGCGGTATTCGCCGTCTCGGTGCTGGTGAGCGCGGGCGTGCTCTTCGGAGCGGCGCTCCTGCTGCTTCGGACGGGCCGCGTCCACGGCCGGCCCGTCGTCGACGAGTGCCCGCAGCTCTCCGGGAGGGCGGGGCGCTCCGATGCGGTCGAGCCCGATGCCGGGTCGCCTTCGCTCAGCTCTGGGGGCCGTTGACGTAGCTTCGCGACAGGGCGCGCTGATCGGGGTCGTTGGGGACGGCCGCGCTGTAGCCGATCTGCGGCGACGATCCCACTTGCGGCGTCGCGCCGGTCGGATCCGAGTAGGACAGCGCGAAGGTGACGACGTCACCGGAGGCCAGCGGCGACGTCAGCGAGAACAGCACCGACCGGAAGGCGCCGGAGACGGTGTTGCTCTGCTCGGACACCAGGTCGGGCGCGGGCGTTCCGTTGAGGGCGACGCCCTCGAGGGAGGCGAGGTCGCCGAGTGCCGCATCGAAGGTGACGCGGACGGTGTCTCCCACCGCGGTGGGATTGGGCCCCACTGACGTCAGGGTCGCCTGCGTCGGTCGATACGCGGAGCCCGAGCCCGAGGTGACCTGCGCGAAGTCCGCCGTCACGGTCGCGCCGAACGGTGAGGACTCCTCCGTGGCCCCGGGGCCGTTGACGTGGACGTTGTCGGAGGCGTCGAGGTCGGCCGCTTCGACGAGTGTCCAGGTGCTGACCGAATCGGCCGGCTCGAGAGTGTCATCCGGGTAGTCGCCGAGGAACGTCAGGTCCGGACGAACGAGGATCCCCGTGTACGGATCGGCGTTCGGGACGACCGTCGCGGCGAACGTGGCGGTGTAGACGGCGCGGTCGCCCGTGACCGAGGGACCGCTGAAGCCGGCGCTCCGAGCTCCCTCACCGTCGCGGGCGTCGTACGTGAAGCCGGTCACGTCCCAGAGTCGGCGATCGACCTCCAGCCGGAGGATGACCGGGCCGGTGTAGACCTGTCCCGTCGTGTTGCCGACCACGACGCCCACGGGCTCGCTGGCGACGTAGCGTTCGGTGAGGGCGGGAGTGAACAGGGGCACCCCGCTGCCGAACTGCGGGGGGAGAAGGGCGAGGTTCGCCGTCGTGCTGGCGCTCACCGCGGGGGCCGCCACCGCGACCGCGACCACCGGGACGGACCACGCCCCCGCCTTCAGGACGGAGCGACGCGCGACACCGCGCGGCGAACGGGTCGTTTCAGGGGAATCGGACATGGCGAGGGGATCCATCCGTCGAAGGGGGGAGTTCGAACAGCAGGGGTAGTCTGCGACACCCAGGGGCGTTTCTCACCCTCTCCCGGATGAGAAAGCTCTCATGCCCAGCGGCGACACCACTCGTACATGACCACGGCCGCGGCCGACGCGGCGTTGATGGATCGCGTCGAACCGTACTGCGTGATCTCGACGACGCCGGTCGCAGCGGCGAGCGCCTCGGGTGACAGCCCTGGACCCTCCTGACCGAAGAGGAGTACGCACGCCTCGGGCAGCTCGGCGCGGTCGACGGGCACCGATCCGTCGACGTTGTCGATCGCGAGGACGGGCAGATCCTCTCCCTGCGCCCATTCCACGAACGCGGCGACGTCCTCGTGGTGTCGGACGTGCTGGTACCGGTCGGTCACCATCGCGCCGCGGCGGTTCCAGCGGCGCTTGCCGATGATGTGCACCTCCGCAGCGAGGAACGCGTTGGCGCTGCGGACGATCGAACCGATGTTGAGGTCGTGCTGCCAGTTCTCGATCGCCACGTGGAACGGATGCCGCCGGGCGTCGAGATCGGCGACGATGGCCTCCATCGTCCAGTAGCGGTACGGGTCGACGACGTTGCGCCGATCGCCCTCGGCGAGCAGTTCGCGGTCGTAGCGCGGGTCGTCGGGCCAGGCGTCCGGCCCGCCGGGCCACGGACCCACGCCGTGCGTGGGGACGGGCGGAGCGTCCTCGGAGTCCGGGGTCGCGTCGCCGTGGGTCACTCCCCCAGGCTATCCGCCGGGACCCGAGCGGCGTCCGCTGTTTTCGGTCGCCCGAAATATCGCTAGGGTTTCGGCATGCCGAAAAATTTGGATGCCACGCTCCCGCGCCGCACCACCGGCCGCGCGGCCTGGCTCCTCGGCCCGGCGATGGTCGCGGGAGTCGCCTACCTCGACCCCGGCAACGTCGCCAGCAACATGACGGCCGGGGCGGTGTTCGGCTACCTCCTCGTGTGGGTCGTGGTGCTGGGCAACGTGATGGCCTGGCTCATCCAGTACCTCTCGGCGAAGCTCGGCATCGTGACCGGCGAGAGCCTGCCCCAGCTGCTCGGCCGGCGGATCCGCCGCCCCTGGGCCCGCCGGGCGTACTGGCTGCAGGCCGAGCTGGTGGCCATGGCCACCGACGTCGCCGAGGTGATCGGCGGCGCCGTCGCCCTCAACCTGCTGTTCGGCATCCCCCTGCTGTGGGGCGGGGTGATCACGGGGGTGGTGTCGATCGCGCTGCTCCTGGTGCAGTCGCGCCGCGGGGCCCGTGCGTTCGAGACCGTCGTGATCGGCCTCCTCATCATCATCGCGGTGGGGTTCACCGCGGGACTCTTCTTCGCCCCGCCCGACGCGGCCGCCGTGGTCGGAGGACTCGTTCCCCGATTCGACGGGGCCACCTCCGTGCTGCTGGCCGCGTCGATCCTCGGCGCCACGATCATGCCCCACGCGATCTACGCCCACTCCGCACTGACCCGTGACCGCTTCGCGCCCGCCGTGCCGACCGCCGCCGCCGATCTCGAAGCGGCGCGGGGCCTGTCGACTCCGCGGCTGCTCCGCGCGACCCGGTGGGACGTGACGATCGCCCTCGCCGTCGCCGGCACCGTGAACCTCGCGATCCTGCTGCTCGCCGCCGCGAACCTCACCGGCGTCGAGGGGACGGACAGTCTCGAGGGCGCCTATGCGGCCTTGCGCGACGGACTCGGCCCTCTCGTCGCGACCCTCTTCGCGATCGGGCTGCTCGCGAGCGGGCTCGCCTCCACGTCGGTCGGGGCGTATGCGGGCGCCGAGATCATGCACAGCCTGCTGCGGGTCCGCGTCCCGCTTCTCGCGCGCCGTCTGGTGACCCTGATCCCGGCGCTGCTGATCCTGGGGGCCGGCATCGACCCGACGCTGGCCCTCGTCCTGAGTCAGGTCGTGCTGTCGTTCGGCATCCCGTTCGCCCTCATCCCGCTCGTGGTCCTCACCGCCCGGCGCGACGTGCTCGGCGTGCACCGCAACCGCACCCTCACGACGGTGGCGGGGGTGGCGGCATCCGTGTTCCTGGTCGCGCTGAACGCCGTTCTCCTGTGGCTGGTGTTCAGCGGCGGTTAGGCTGAGCCCGTGGAATCGCCCGTGGCCGACGACTATCTCAAGGCGATCTACCACCACACCGAGTGGCAGGACGACCCCATCACGCCCTCGCAGCTGGCCGCGGTGCTGAGCCTCGCACCCTCGAGCGTCACCGAGATGGTGAAGAAGCTCGCGGCGCAGGGACTTGTGAGCCACCGCCCGTACGGTCCCGTGTCGCTGACGCCTGCGGGCGCGCGGCGCGCGGCGTCGGTGATCCGCCGGCACCGCCTCATCGAGACGTGGCTGGTCCGCGAGTTCCACTATTCGTGGGACGAGGTGCACGACGAGGCCGAGGTCCTCGAGCATTCGCTCAGCGACCGGCTCCTCGAGGGCATCGACGAGCGGCTCGGTCGTCCGCGGTTCGACCCGCATGGCGACGCGATCCCGGATGCCACGGGCGCGGTGCACCGCGCACCCTTCGTACTGCTGCGGGACGCGGCATCCGGTCACTCCGGGCGCGTCCTGCGCGTGAGCGACCGCGACCCGGAGCTCCTGCGCGCCCTGGTGGAACGCCGGATCGACGTGGGCCACGAGCTCGAGGTCGTCTCGGAAGACGTCGTCCGCGCCGACGGCGTCGAGGTGACGCTGCCCGAGGGCGCCGGCGGTTCGGTGTGGCTCACGCGCTGACCCGGGCCCCGCGTCACCCGCTCCCCGGTTACGCTGACCCCATCGGCTCCCGGAGCCGCCGAGCGTGAGGCAGCCATGACCAGCACCGTCGAGGTCCGTCGACCCGTCCCCGTCACCGTCGCGGTCGTGCTCGTCTACGTGGGCGGGTTCGCCAACACCGCGCTCGGGGTGCTCGTCCTGCTGTCGCGATATCAGGTGGATGCCGACGACGTGCTGCCGGTGTCGTTGGTGGGCGCCGCGACGATCCTGCTGGGGCTGCTCACCGTGGCCGGCGGATCGTCGCTTGCCCGGGGCAGCCGACTGGCACGCACGCTCCTGACCGCGTATCTGTCGCTGCTGGTCATCCTGCAGGGCCTGGCGCTGGCGCTCACGGAGCTCGATCCCACGATCATCACCGCGCTCCTCGCGGCACTCGCGGTGATCGCGGCGATCTGGATCCCCCCAACGGCGCGACGCTACTTCCGCCGCGCGGCGCCCTCCGCGGGGGAACCCTCGCCGATGCTCTGAGTCGGACGCGCGTCGCGGGGTCCCGCCGGCGGCATCCGGAGCATCCGCCGCACGAAGCGCCGATGCGCGAACCGCACGATCTCGATCGCGCCGACGGCGACGATCACGACCCCGGTGATGAGCCAGGCGCCGTCTTCGCCCGGGTCCTGCAGCTGGAAGAACTGCCCCAGCGGCGGGATCGTGAAGATCGCGGTGAGCGCGATGAACATCGCCCCGATGACGAGCACTTTCACGCGGGTCACGGGGCGGGAGAGCACCGTCAGCACCCAGATCGCCACGATCGCGAGGATGATGGTGGCCCCGGTCCGCAGCTGCTCGACGCTCAGCCCCATCGCCATCGCGGCACGCGTGTAGAGCGTGAGCGCGATCGCGATCACGAGGCCCGCCGGGATCGCGAAGCTCAGCGACCGACGGAGGAAACCGGGGACGTAGCGCTGCGTGTTCGGCAGCAGCGCGAGGAAGAAGGCCGGGATGCCGATGGTCAGGCCGTCGGTGATCGACAGCTGTCGCGGCAGGAACGGGAACTCCATGACGAGGGCGCCGAAGAGCACGGCGAGGCCCGTGGCGTAGACCGTCTTGGTGAGGAAGAGCATCGAGACGCGCTCGATGTTGGCGATCACCTGGCGCCCCTCCGCGACGACCGATGGGAGGTGCGAGAAGCGCCCGTCGAGCAGCACGAGCCGCGCCACCGCCTTGGTCGCCGCGGCCCCCGAGTTCATCGCGATACCGATGTCGGCGGTCTTGATCGCCAACGCGTCGTTGACGCCGTCGCCGGTCATCGCCACGACGTGTCCGCGCGCCTGGAGGGCCGTCACCATGCGCTTCTTCTGGTCGGGGGTGACGCGACCGAACACCGTGTGGTCCTCGAGGATGCGTCCGAGCTCGACGTCGTCGTCGGGGAGGCTGCGCGCGTCGTAGCCCTCGTCGACCTCGAGGCCGACCTCGCGGGCGATCGCCGCGACCGTGCGCGGGTTGTCGCCCGAGATCACCCGGACGCCCACGCCCTGCGCGCGGAAGTAGGCGAGCGCCTCGGCGGCGTCGGGGCGCACCGCCTCGACGAAGGTCAGGACGGCGACGGGGACGGCGCCGCCGGGGAACCGTTCCGCGGCGACATCGGCGTCGCCGAGCGGGTCGGCGGTGTGGGCGAGCACGAGCGTGCGGCGGCCGGACGAGGCCAGTCGCGTCACCGCCGCACCCAGTTCGCTCGTCACGTCGGCCGCGGTATCACCGAAGACCATCTCGGGCGCCCCGAGCACCCAGGTTCCGGGCGCGGAGCCCTCGAACGAC
Source organism: Microbacterium sp. IEGM 1404 (assembly GCF_030056775.1). Taxonomy (NCBI): domain Bacteria; kingdom Bacillati; phylum Actinomycetota; class Actinomycetes; order Micrococcales; family Microbacteriaceae; genus Microbacterium; species Microbacterium sp. IEGM 1404. Next base: position 873,707 of record NZ_JASHKP010000002.1, read on the forward strand.
ACGGCGCTCCATTTGCGCGCCGACGAGAACGGGATCCGGTGCGCCACCGCCAGCGGCGCCGTGACAGGGAAGGGGTCGCGCAGGCACTGGGCGGTGGCGTTGGCGTCGTCGGCCGCTCCGTACCAGGCGAGCACGTCGCGCCAGCCGTCGGCCGGCTGCATCTCGAGAGCCGCGTCGAAGCGGATCTCCCCCGCGGTGAGCGTGCCCGTCTTGTCGAGGCAGATGACGTCGACGCGAGCGAGCCCCTCGACCGCGGGCAGCTCGTTGACCAGCACCTTCTTGCCCGCGAGCCGGGCGGCTCCGACGGCGAAGGCGATCGAGGTCATGAGCACGAGGCCGAGCGGGATCATCGCGGTCAGCGCCGCGATCGTGTTGACGACGGCCTGCGACCACGTGCCCTGCCGCCACGCCTCGACCCAGCCGCCCGCCACCATCATCTGCGCGTTCAGCACCAGGAGGCCGATCGGCCCGACCCCCCACCCGACCCACCGGAGCACGCGGTCGATCGAGGTGCGCAGCTCGCTCGAGACGAGCTGGAAGCGCTTGGCCTCGGCCGCGAACGCGTTGGCGTACGACTCGGCGCCGACGCGCGTGACGCGGGCCGTCCCCTCGCCGGCGACGACGATCGACCCCGACAACGCCTCGTCGCCCGGCCTCTTGTCGACGGCATCCGATTCGCCCGTCAGCATCGACTCGTCGATCTGCAGCGCACGCGACGCGGCGACGACGGCGTCGGCGGGCACCTGATCGCCCGCGCGCAGCACGAGCAGATCGTCGCGGACCACCTCGGCCGGGGCGATCTCGGCGTCGACACCGTCGCGGCGCACACGCGCACGCGGCGCGTTGAGCAGCGCGAGCCGGTCGAGCGCGGCTTTCGCCCGGAACTCCTGCACGCATCCGATGACGGCGTTGGAGAGCGCCGCGACGCCGAACAGCGCGTCCTGCCACCGGCCGAGCAGGAGGAGCACGAGGAAGCATGCGCCCACGATCCCGTTGAACAGCGTGAAGACGTTGGCCCGGACGATGTTCCACGCCGACCGGCTGCTGTCGGCGACGAAGGCGTTCGTCTGCCCGGCGGCGACCCGCTCGGCGACCTCGGCCTCGGTCAGCCCGCGATCGTCGGCCACGGTCTCGATGGCGGTGGGGGGCTCCATGCGATCACTGTAGGCGCACGCCGCGACATCGCGGCGGAGGATTCAGGATGCCGTGCGGCGCACCCGCTCGAACGGCCACCGGACGTGCGTCGCGGTCTCGCACGCGCGCCACAGGTCGGCGCTGAGGCCGCCGTCGCGCGTGAGACGGGCGGGAGTCGCCCGGCGCGGCGTGCCGCGGACGATCCGTGCGGGGCCGTACATCGCGCCGCCCTCAGCGAGCGGATCGATCAGCGCGCGCACGAGGGCCCAGGCCCCTTCGTCCTTCGACTGGGTGATCGGGGCCTGCAGGTTGTCGACGAAGCGCGTCAGCCGCGTGGGTTCGTTCACGCCCCGGATGCCACGGGTCCGGCCGCTCGTGGAGTATCCGGGGTGGGCGACGAGGCTGTCGACCGGCACGCTGTGCGCTTTCAGCCGTCGGTCCGCCTCGAGCGCGAGCATCGTGGTCGCGGCCTTGGACTGCACGTAGGCGCGCCACGGCGAGTACCCCTCGACGAGCTCGGGGTCGGTGGGGACGTGCTTCCAGAGCGAGGTCGACATGCTGCCCACCCAGACCATCCGACCGCGCGCCGTCGCGAGAGGAGTCAGGAGCTCGCCGGCGAGGGCGAAGTGTCCGAGCACGTTCGTGGCGAAGACCTTCTCGTGGCCGCCCGCCAGTTCGCGCGTTTTGGGAGGGTGCACGATCCCTGCGTTCATCAGCAGGCCGTGCAGCCGTCCGCGCGCGCGGACCGTCGCCGCGGCGGCGCGCACCGAGCCCAGGTTGCTGGTGTCGAGGAGGAGCGTCTCGATCGAGGCATCCGGATGCGTCCGCCGGACGGCCTCCTTCGCCAGGACGAGGCGATTGGGGTTGCGGCCGGTGAGCAGGACGTGCGCGCCCGCGCCCGCCAGCTGCTCGCACGCGAAATAGCCGAGCCCGCGGGTCGCGCCGGTGACGAGGTACGCGCGCCCCGAGAGGTCGGGAAGGTTCCGGGGGTCCCACTCGTCGCGCGCCACCCTTCGACCCTAACGAGATCGCTCGGCCCCGTCACCGGTGCATTCCGGATCGGGAATACCGATCTCGTGAACTTTTTCGCTCCCCCGCGTGACGAATCGCGCTGTCGCTGCGTCTGAGTAGTGAGCGCACCGGCTCCGCCGCCGCCAGCACCCGGCGCGACGTCTTCATTCAAGGGAAGGAACCCCTCATGGGTCTCGACGACAAGATCAAGAACGCCGCCCAGGACATCGTGGGCAAGGCGAAGGAAGCCATCGGCAACGCCACCGACAACGACAAGCTCGCCGCTGAGGGCAAGGCCGACCAGGTCAAGGCCGACGCGAAGAAGGCCGGCGAGAACGTCAAGGACTCGTTCAAGTAATCCGCGACGCTCGCACGGGCCGTCAGCCTCCGGGCGGGCGGCCCGTGCGTCGTTTTGCCCGGTGGCCGTGTCCGACCCCGGGGATAGGCTGAACCCATGCGAACCCGTGGCGACGTGGAGTGCTGGCTCACCGACATGGACGGCGTGCTCGTCCATGAGAACACCCCCGTCCCCGGCGCCTCCGAACTGCTCGCGCAGTGGCGGGCCGAGGGCACCCCGTTCCTCGTTCTGACGAACAACTCGATCTTCACGCCCCGCGACCTCAGCGCCCGGCTGCGGTCGTCGGGGCTCGTGGTGCCCGAGTCCTCGATTTGGACCTCCGCGCTCGCGACCGCCGATTTCCTGCGATCGCAGATGCCGGGCGGCTCCGCCTTCGTCATCGGCGAGGCCGGGCTCACGACCGCTCTGCACGAGGCCGGTTTCATCATGACCGAGACCCACCCCGACTACGTCGTGGTGGGCGAGACGCGCAACTACTCCTTCGAGGCGATCACGAAGGCCATCCGCTTCATCCGCGACGGTGCCCGTTTCATCGCCACGAACCCGGATGCCACGGGCCCCTCGACCGAGGGCGTGCTGCCCGCGACGGGCGCGATCGCCGCCCTCATCACGAAGGCCACGGGCAAGGAGCCCTATATCGTCGGCAAGCCCAACCCGATGATGTTCCGCTCCGCCCTCAACCGGATCGGCGCGCACTCCGAGAACACCGGCATGATCGGCGACCGCATGGACACCGACATCGTGGCCGGCATCGAGGCCGGCCTCCACACCGTTCTGGTGATGACGGGCATCAGCGATCAGAACGAGATCGAGAAGTACCCGTTCCGGCCCGACGAGATCCTGGCATCCGTCGCCGATCTCGTCCGCGACGAGCCGGTCGAGACCGACCTCGCCGACGGCGAAGAGGGCCTGGCCGAAGGCCTGTGACGTGGGCGCGCTCGACGACGGGGTGAAGGTCGCGGCGGTCGACGCCGCCGAGTGGGGCCGCTGGCTCGACGAGAACCACACCGTGTTGAAGGGCGCGTGGCTGCTGCGCGGTCGGGGCGAACACACCGGTCGCTACGTCGAATACGAAGAGGCGATCTGCGAGGCGCTGTGCTTCGGCTGGATCGACGGCCCGGTGCGCGTGTTCGACGAGGTCAGCTCGGGCCTGTGGTTCGCGCCGCGTCGGGCGACCAGCGGCTGGGCGGCGACGAACAAGGCGCGCATCGCCCGCCTCGAGGCCGAGGGGCGCCTCCGGCCGGCCGGCATCCGCGCGCTCGAGGTCGCCCGAGCCAACGGTGCGTGGGAGATCCTCGACGGGCCCGAGGCGGGAATCGAACCGCCCGAGCTCACCGCCGCCCTCGACGCGGTGCCCGCCGCCCGCGCCAACTGGGACGCGTTCCCGCCGTCGGTCCGCAAGTTCGGGCTCACGCAGATCGCGATGGCCGTCCGGCCGCAGACCCGCGAGGCGCGGGTCGCGAAGATCGTGGCCGACGCCGCCGCGGGCAAGCGCCCCGTCTGATCAGGAGACCCCATGGACGACCGCACACTCTGGCTCCTCACCGCGTTCCTGATCACGGCGGGCACGCTCGTCGCCTTCATCGTGCAGTGGCGCCGGTCACGGAAGGGCGACCGCCGCGACCCGTTCGACGGTCCGGGCGACGGCGGGCAATGATTCGTCGACCGAGGTTCGCGGCATCCGGGCCTGAAGGCTGCAGCTGACACGCGCCGCCCGGTGGGTGGCATCCGGTCCGTGTCGCGCAGCGCGGTGACGGTTCGCACGCGCGACGCAGCGGCATCCGGTCCGTGTCGTGGAAACAGGCGATGTCTCCGGAGCAGGGCGATCCGCGCCGAAACGGCCTGTTTCCGGCGCGGCGCCTGTTCTCGGAACGGCCGCGAGCGGATTACTGCGGCTGCAGGCCCAGGTCGTCGAGGTCGATGGATGCCAGCCACTGCAGGCCCTCGGCCTCGATCGCGGCCTGCGCGCCGGTCTTGCGGTCGACGATCACCGCGACGGCGACGACCTCGGCGCCCTCGCGGCGCAGCGCCTCGACGGCCTTGAGCGCGGACTGACCGGTGGTCGAGGTGTCTTCGACGACGACGACGCGCTTACCCTTGACGTCGGCTCCCTCAATCTGGCGCCCGCGGCCGTGGTCCTTGGGCTCCTTGCGCACGACGAAGGCGTCGAGCGGGTGGCCCGCGTGCACCGACTCGTGCATCACAGCGTTGGCGATTGGGTCGGCGCCGAGCGTGAGCCCACCGACGGCCACGACACCGTCGAGGTCCTTCACGAGGTCGAGCACGAGACGGCCGATCGCGGGGGCCGCACGGTGGTCGAGCGTGAGCTTGCGCATGTCGACGTAGTACGTCGCCTTCTTGCCGCTTGAGAGCGTGAAGTCGCCGTGGAACACCGCCTCGGCGTTGATGAGGCCGATGAGGGCCTGGCGGTCGGCTTCGAGCTCGGGAGTGGAGGCGGCAGTCACGGCGTCGAGTTTATGTGCTCATGTGGATCACGTCGGTCGTGATCAGAGAAGATCAGCCTCCGCTGCCGCGCCCGGCGATGTCCCTGCCCGAAAGTAGGCTGGATGCCATGCGCCTGGCCACCTGGAACGTCAACTCCGTCCGCGCCCGCGTCGCCCGTACCGTCGAGTTCGCCGTGCGCGAGCACATCGACGTTCTGGCGATGCAGGAGATCAAGTGCAAGACGGAGCAGTTCCCGTACGCGGCGTTCGAAGAGGCCGGGTATCACGTCGTCGCACACGGGCTGAACCAGTGGAACGGCGTCGCGATCGCGAGCCGTGAGCCGATCGAAGACGTCCAGATCGGCTTTCCCGGCATGCCCGGGTTCGAGAAGGGCAAGGAAGGACCTGACCTCCCGAAGGAGGCGCGCGCGATCGGCGCGACGATCGACGGCGTGCAGGTGTGGAGCCTGTACGTCCCGAACGGCCGCGGGCTCGACGACCCGCACTACCACTACAAGCTCGACTGGCTCGAGGCGCTCCGCCGCCACACCGAAGACACCCTGGCCGCGAACCCCGGGCTGCCCCTGGCCCTGACCGGCGACTTCAACATCGCCCCGACGGATGCCGACAACGGCGACCCCACGGTGATCGAGGGCGTGACCACGCACGTGTCGCCGCCCGAGCGCGCCGCGTTCGCCGCGTTCGAGTCCGCGGGGCTCACCGACGTCGTGCGTCCGCTCATCCCCACCGGTTACACCTACTGGGACTACAAGCAGCTGCGCTTCCCCCGCAACGAGGGGCTGCGCATCGACTTCATCCTCGGCTCGACGGCGTTCGCCGACGCCGTACAGGGCGCCGAGATCCACCGCAACGAGCGCAAGGGCGAGGCGCCCAGCGACCATGTGCCCGTCGTCGCCGACCTCGACTTCTCCCACGGCGAGGACGACGACGACCTCCCGATGATCTTCGGCTGACGGCATCCTTCTTCTCCGTCGGGTGGGGGAGGCGCGGGCGCCGGGGCTGCTCGTAGGCTCCGATCAGCGAAGGAGGAGCTCCATGGCATCCACGAAGGATCCGCAGGGATCGACTGCCGTCTGGTATTTCGTCGCGGCGGTGTTCGTTCTGGTCCTCCCGAACCTGCTCTTCCCCGATGTGAACCTCGTGCTGCGAATCGTGATCCTCGGCGCCGGCGTCGCCCTCATGGCCGCGGGCTTCGTGCACCTTCGCCGAGAGACATCGGCCAAGAACGGGCCCGCCGAAGATGATGGCTCGAGCCGGGACGACACCTGATCCGCTCCGCCTGACGGCATCCGGGAACTTTTCTCCGACGCTCTGTCGATTCCGCGCGTCGCCGTTCGACGCGATAGTAGGGGCAGGCATCCGCTCCCCCGGAACGAACGACAGCAGGGAAGAGAAGAGACCATGACGAAGTACATGCTGATCATGCGCGGCACCGACGAGGCGTACGCGGCGTACAAGCAGATCCCGTTCGAGCAGATCATCAACGACATGGGCGCATACAACGAGTCGATGATCACCGCGGGCGTGCTCGTCGCCGGCGACGGCCTCGCCGAAGACATGAGCCAGAACTTCGTCGTCGAGTTCGGCGGCGAGGAGCCGGTGGTCACCGACGGCCCGTACGGCGAGACGCACGAGCTGTTCAACGGCTTCTGGATCATCGAGGTGTCGTCGCGCGACGAGGCGATCGAATGGGCGCGGCGCGCGCCGCTCATCGCCGGCAACAAGCTCGAGGTGCGCCGGGTGACCGACGAGACCGACTTCGCGGCGTTCGCCGACAACGAGTACATCCAGAAGGAGGAGGGCTGGCGCGAGGAGCTCTCCGGGCGGTGACCCCCGACCCCGACCTCTCGCGCCGCGTCGCGGCGATCTGGCGCATCGAGGGCGCCCGGATCGTCGCGGCGCTGGCCCGCGTGGTCGGCGACCTCGGCACCGCGGAAGACCTCGCGCAGGACGCGCTGGTCGAAGCCGTCGAACAGTGGGCCCGCGACGGCGTCCCACGGAACCCCGGGGCGTGGCTGACGGCGGTGGCGAAGCGTCGCGCGATCGACGGCTGGCGGCGCGAGCAGCGCCTCGGCGAGAAGTACCGCCTCCTCGCCGCCGACCTCGACGAGGTGGCCGACGACGTCTGGGAACCCATCGACGACGACGTCCTGCGGCTCGTCTTCGCCGCCTGTCATCCCGTGCTCTCGCGTGAGGCGCAGGTGGCTCTGACGCTGAAGGTCGTCGGAGGCCTCGACACCGAGGCGATCGCGCGGCTCTTCCTCGTCCCGGTGCCGACGATGCAGCAGCGGATCGTCCGTGCGAAGAAGGCGCTGAGCGCGGCGCGCGTCCCCTTCGCCGTCCCCGAGCCGGCCGAGTGGCCCGCGCGGCGCACGGCGGTGCTCACCGTCGTGTACCTCGTCTTCACCGAGGGCTACGTCGCGAGCACGGGCGATGCGGTCCTCCGCACCGAGCTGGCGCACGAGGCCCTGCGCCTTGGCCGGGTCCTCGACCGGCTGATGCCCCGCGAGCCCGAGGTGCTGGGACTCTCCGCACTGATGGAGTTCCAGGCATCCCGCTTCGCCGCCCGCGTCGACGGGAACGGGGATGCCGTGCTGCTGGCCGACCAGGACCGTCGCCGCTGGGACCACTCGGCGATCGCCCGCGGCCGCGCGCTCCTCGACCGGGCCGACGCCCTCGGCAAGGGCCGCGGCCCGTACCAGCTGCAGGCCGCGATCGCGCTGTGTCACGCCGAGGCCGCGAGCGTCGACGCCACCGACTGGGACCGCATCGTCCTCCTGTACGAGATGCTCGGCCGGATCACCGCGAACCCGGTCGTCGAGCTCAATCGCGCGGTCGCCGTGTCGATGGCATCCGGTCCGGAAGAGGGGCTCGCGGTCATCGACGGGATGGATGCCACGCCCCTGCGCGGCTCGCACCTCCTGCCCTCGGTGCGCGGCGAACTGCTCGCGCGCCTGGGCCGCACCGAAGATGCCCGCACGCAGCTGCTCGAGGCCGCGGGCCTCACCCGCAACGAGCGCGAGGCGGCGCTGCTGCGCCGGAAGGCCGAGGCGCTGGGTCGCTGAGGCAGCGCGGGGCGCGGCGCGCGGGTGGCTCCCGCGCGGGTGTCACGGGTTTGGGGCGCGTTCTGTGCGTTGGGGCGTGAATTGCACGCCCCGAAGCACGAAACGCGCCCCGAACCGAGAAGCGGTGCGTCAGGCCGCCGGAACCACCGCGGGAGCGGTGCGCTCGGCGAGCGTCACGAGCGCCTCGATGATCGAGCGGAGGAACGCCGCGGTGCCCTCGTCGTTGACGGTGCCGTCCTCGTCGAACAGGCCGGGCGTCGACTGGATGTACCCCTCGGGCTGTCCGAGCACGAGAGCGTTGTAGTGCAGGAGGACCGAGCGCAGGTGCTGCTGACCGGCAGCGGTCGCGATGCCGCCCTGCGAGGTGCCGATGACCGCGGTGGGCTTGTCGTTGAACGACGCCTCACCGTAGGGACGCGCCGACCAGTCCAGCGCGTTCTTGAGCACGCCCGGGATCGACCGGCTGTACTCGGGGGTCACGATGAAGACCGCGTCGGCATCCTCGATCGCGTTCTTGAAGTCCGTTGCGACCTGCGGGAAGTTCCCGTCGTAGTCGGGCGAGTAGAACGGGAGGTCCTTGATCGGGATCTCCTTCAGCGTCACGCCCTCGGGTGCCACCTTCTCGAGCGCCTTCGCGAGGCGACGGTTGATCGACGTGCTGGAGATGCTTCCGACGATGTAGCCGATGGTGTGGTCGGTCACGATGATCCTTCCTGTGTCGTGGGGACGCCGAGACGTCCGAATACATTCACGTGCAAGCTTTGCGTTCCGCGGACTATTCCCCGTCGGGGTTGACTCCGTCGGACGGGGGATGCCGAACGTCGGGGGTCCCCCTACCGTGGAAGGATGCCGAACCTCACGCGCGCGCAGTGGCGGAGCGACATCGTGCTCGCCGCGGTGCTGTTCGTCGGCGGACTGCTCAGCGCCGTGCTCTCCGCGGTCGCGGGGATCTACGGCGACCAGCAGGCCGAATTCATCCTCGCGGTCGTGTACGTCACGGTGCTGGCCGTGCCCCTGGCGTTCCGGCGCCGGTGGCCGTCCATCGTGGCCGTGATCGTGTCGGTGGCGTACTTCTTGGCCGTGACGCTCCGGGTCCCCGAGGTCTACGCGGGCAACATCGCCATGTTCATCGCCATCTACACGGTCGGGGCGTGGTCCACGAACCGGCGCCGGGCCACGATCGTGCGGGTGGCGATCATCCTCGGCATGTTCGCGTGGCTGTTCGTCGTGATGTTCCAGGATGCGACGATGCCGGTCGATCAGGTGCCGGAAGGCTTCCCCTCCCGCACGGGCGCGTTCTCTCCCTTCGTCGCCTCGCAGCTGCTCGGCCTGGGTTTGAACGCCCTGTTCTTCGGCGGGGCGTACTTCTTCGGCGAGCGTTCGCACCAGCAGCGGCTGCAGCGCATCGCGCTGGAGGAGCGCACCGCCGAACTCGAGGCCGAGCGCGAGATCACCGCGTCGCAGGCGGTCGCGCTCGACCGGGTGCGCATCGCCCGCGAGCTGCACGATGTCGTCGCCCACCACGTCTCACTGATGGGCGTCCAGGCCGGAGTCGCCCGGTCGGTGATGGACCGCGACCCGGCGAAGTCCCGCGAGGTGCTGAGCGGGATCGAGGAGTCCGCGCGCACCTCCCTGCGCGAGCTCCGGCAGCTGCTCGAGACCCTTCGAACCCCGGATGCCGCCGGCGGCGACCCACCCGGCACCGATACCGCCCCGACGACTCACGGTCTGGCATCCATCCCGGCCCTCGTTGACGAGGCATCCGCTGCGGGGCTTCCGACGACGTTCGCCGTGATCGGCGAGCCGGCGATCGAGCCACCGCCGCTGGTCCAGGTGAACCTGTTCCGGATCGCGCAGGAGGCGCTGACGAACGCCCGCCGGCACGCGGGACCGGATGCCACGGCCGATGTGCGCGTGCGGTTCGACGACACGTCGGTCGAGCTCGAGGTGACCAACACCGGCCGGCGCGGGACATCGACCCCGGGGCTCGGGCAGCTCGGAATGCGGGAGCGCGCCGCGGTGTCCGGCGGCACCATCGAGATGGGTCCGCGTTCCCGCGGCGGGTATCTCGTGCGGGTTCGAGTTCCGCTGGTCGAGGTCGAGGTGGCGCATGCCTGACCTGCGTGTACTGCTCGTCGACGACCACGCCATGATGCGGGCGGGATTCCGCACGATCCTGTCGCTCGAGGACGACATCGAGGTGGTCGGGGAAGCGGGCACGGGCGTCGAGGCGATCGCTGCGGCAGCGGCGCTCCGACCTGACGTGATCTGCATGGACGTCCAGATGCCCGACATGGACGGGCTCGAGGCGACGCGGCGCATCGTCGCCGATCCCGAATCGGACGCGGCGGTGCTCATCGTCACGACGTTCGACCGCGACGACTACCTCTTCGATGCGCTCGGGGCGGGGGCGAGTGGGTTCCTCTTGAAGAACGCGGGGCCCGAAGAGCTCGTGGGCGCGGTGCGGGTGGTCGGCGCGGGCGATGCGCTCCTCGCGCCGGAGGTGACGCGCCGCGTCATCTCACGGTTCGCCGGGCACGGGGGCGATGTCGCAGCGCCGTCGCCCGCGGTGGAGCCCCTCGTCCTCGCGGAACCCCTCACGGACCGTGAGGCCGAGGTGCTGAGGCTCGTCGCCGAAGCCCTGAGCAACGCCGAGATCGCCGCGCGCCTGTTCATCGGCGAGGCCACGGTCAAGACGCACGTGTCGAACGTGCTGCAGAAGCTCGGCGCCCGCGACCGCGTCCAGGCCGTCGTGCTCGCGCATCGGCACGGCCTGACCTAGGGGATGGCTCGGGGCGCTCGGTCCCCGAGCCACAGCCTGAACCCGTCGGTCTGTGGGGTAGACGATCTCGCCCGCTTGATCGAACAGTACGTTGACATACGTGGCTCCCGGCACCTCCGACGCGCCGTAGATGTACAGCGCGAGGACGTTAGGTGCCTCGCCCGCGTACTCCAAGGCCAGCGAGACCCACTTCGAGACCAGATCCGTCAACACGCCCTGCTCGCTCACCCGCAAGCCCCCGCTCCGCGAAAACTCGAATCCACTCCCGAGGCGCAGCCGCGAAGCCCCGGGGGCCTCAGCATGCCACCCGGGCCGATCTCTTGTCAGAGTTTCGGGGCGCGGTCCCCGAGCCACAGGGTGAAGCCGTCCACTGAGGGAGCCTTGCCCGTACCGCGATAAATGATCTCGCGCGAGAGCTGAACGTCCAGCTTTCGTGTCCCGATCTCGAAATACACGCGGTACTCCGTAGGCGGCGGAACACCAGTCTCCTCGAAGCTGTGTCGCGCTTCTGCTAGATCTTCGAATAGCAGTTTGATCAAGTGAGCAGACAGATTCGTCGCCTGAGAGCCACCTCCACGCGCCCGCGCAGGATATTGAATCTCACCATCCTTATCGAATGCGATACCCACGTACGTCGAGCCCGGCACCTCGTTGGCCGCGTAGATGTAGATGGCCCGGACACCCTCCGTGCCGCTGATGTACTCGAGGCCCAAAGAGATCCATTTCGAGATCAAGTCACGGAGAATCTCCTGTTCGACCTCGGCGGATGCCGCCATGGAAAATCTCCCTACTGACTCAGGACACGGTTGACGTTTTCACACTCAGTCTGGCTCGACCACCACAGGTAGCACAGCCCCCCTCGGCATCGTCGGCATTGCCCTCGACCGAGACAGCGGCGGTCGGGGTCAGTACGTCCAGGCCCTCCCCCGCGCGGCGGAGTCCCCGAACCCTCCCCCGGACGGATGCCGCGCCCCCACCCGTGTCCGTAGCGTGGATGCCATCACCAGAAAGGGGTGGAGCGTGCTCGAACTGAACGGCATCACCAAGAGCTACGGCGGACGCCGCGTGCTCGACGACGTGACCTTCACCGTGGCCCCGGGACGACTGACGGGATTCGTCGGCGGCAACGGCGCGGGAAAGACCACGACCATGCGGATCGCGCTCGGCGTGCTCGGGAAGGATGCCGGCACGGTCTCGCTCGACGGCGCCGAGCTGACCGCCGCCGACCGGCGTCGCTTCGGGTACATGCCCGAAGAACGCGGGCTGTACCCGAAGATGAAGGTCGTCGAGCACATCGCCTACCTCGCCCGGCTGCACGGCTTCGGCAAGGCCGAGGCCACCGCGAAGGCGACGGCGCTGCTCGAGCGCCTCGGTCTCGGCGAGCGCCTGAACGATCTCGTCGAGACGCTCTCGCTCGGCAACCAGCAGCGCGCGCAGATCGCCGCGTCGCTCGTGCACGAGCCCGACGTCCTCATCCTCGACGAACCGTTCTCCGGTCTCGACCCGCTCGCGGTCGACGTCGTCGCGGGCGTCCTCCAGGAGAAGGCCGCCACCGGCGCGGCGGTGCTGTTCTCGTCGCACCAGCTCGACGTGGTCGAGCGACTCTGCGACGACCTCGTGATCATCGCCGGCGGGACGATCCGCGCGGCCGGCAGTCGCGACGCGCTCCGCGCCGAGCATGCGACGCACCGCTACGAGCTCCTCTCCGGCGGCGACGCGGGGTGGCTCCGCGACCAGCCCGGCATCACGGTGCTCGACTTCGACGGTGGGTACGCCGTCTTCGACGCGGCCGACGACGCCGCGGCCCAATCCGTTCTGCGCGCGGCGGTCGCCCGCGGCGACGTCGCGAGCTTCGCGCCGCAGCGCCCGACCCTCGCCGACATCTTCAAGGAGGTCATCCAGTGAGCACCGCGACGACGCGACGGGCCTCGGGCCCGAGCGAACTGCAGAGCATCTGGCTGGTGGCCGAGCGCGAGATCGGCTCGAAGCTGCGCAGCAAGGTCTTCGTCATCTCGACGGCGATCCTCGTGCTCGCCGCCCTCGCGTCGGTCCTGTGGGGCGGTTTCGCCGCCCGTGACGCCGGGGGCAGCGGCATCCCGGTCGCCGTCACGAGCCAGACGCAGTCGGCGCTGTCGGGGGTCGAGGGCGTGGACGCGACCGTCGCCGATTCCGACGCGACCGCCCGCGCGCTGGTCGAGGACGGGACGGTGGATGCCGCCCTGGTGTCGGGATCGTCGAACCCCGCGTTCGACTACACCGTCGTGGTGAAGGACTCGGTCCCGCCCGCGCTCCTGCAGATGCTGAGCGAGACCCCGGAGGTCGAGACCATCGAGCCCGGCGCCGGGGCGGCCGATGCGCTCCGCTACTTCATCGCCCTGGGCTTCGGCATCGTGTTCCTGATCGCCGCGAGCACGTTCGGCGGAACCATCGCCCAGAGCGTCGTGGAGGAGAAGCAGACGCGCGTCGTCGAGATCCTCATCTCCGCCATCCCGGTGCGGGCGCTGCTGGCCGGCAAGGTGCTGGGCAACACGATCCTCGCGATGGCGCAGATCGTCCTCCTCGCCGCCGTGGCGGTGATCGGGCTCGCCGTGACCGACCAGGTGGGCGTGCTCGGGGCGCTCGGCGCACCGATCGCCTGGTTCGCGATCTTCTTCCTGTTCGGATTCGAGCTGCTGGCGTCGCTCTTCGCCGCTGCCGCGGCGATGGTGTCGCGCCAGGAGGACATCGGCGCGACGACCACGCCCATCACGATGCTGGTGATGGCGCCGTACTTCCTCGTGATCTTCTTCAACGACAACCCCGTCGTGCTGACGATCATGTCGTACGTGCCGTTCTCGGCACCGGTCGGGATGCCGCTGCGCCTCTACCTCGGTGACGCCCAGTGGTGGGAGCCGGTGCTGTCGCTCGTGATCCTCATGGCATCCTGCGTCGCTGCCATCGCGATCGCCGCCCGGATCTACCAGAACTCCCTGCTGCGCATGGGGGCCCGCGTCAAGCTGGCAGAAGCGCTGCGGGGCTGACCGGCTCGGGCCCGGTCACCGGCGGGATGGATGCCACGGCTTCTGGCATCCATCCCGCTTCTCGCGTCCGGCCGCGGGACGCCGTCACTCGTCCAGGACGGCCAGGACGTTGCCGGCGGGATCGCGGAACCACGCGATCAACGGACCGCCCTCGCGCATGATGCCGCGGGAGTCGGTGGGGAAGTCCGCGTCGTCGTAGATCTTCGTCTCGACACCGCGTGAGCGGAGGTCGTCGACGGCGGCCTCGACGTCGGAGACGGGGAAGTTCAGCACCGTGAACGTCGCCGGCACGTGGTGCGGTTTGCCGTAGACGAGCACGCTCCCCCCGGATGCCAGATGGAGGCGGAGGAACCCGGACCCTTCGAGCACCTCCACGCGGATGCCGAGCGTGTCGGCGTAGAAGCGGTGGGCGGCGTCGAGGTCGTCGACGGCGAACCCGGAGAACGCCCCGTCGGAGTGGAACATGGTCGTGCCCTTTCCCTAGTTCGGCCTCACGTAGGCCGTGACGCTCTCGGACAGTCGGATCGGCGTGCCCGCGACGGTGTCGTCGGCCGGGTCGCCGATGGCGACGGACAGGTTCTCGTCCACCCCGAAGACCGCCGCGCCGGGCTCCCCACCGCTCGCGCACCCCGCCGACCACGGCCGGTTGTCGGTGGAGGTGAAGACCGCGATGCACCGGCCGTCACCGTCGTCGGGGACGGCGAGGTAGATGCGGAAGTCGCGGATCGTGGCGATGTAGCGGATGCTGGCCGGGTCGATGCCGCTGTCCGACAGGATGTCGGCGGAGATCACATCCTCGGAGGTCTGGACGAAGGCCAGTTCGGGGAGGAGTGGCGCCAACGTGTCGGCCGGGGTGGGAACGTGGGCCAGCGCGAAGCCGATCGCGCCCCCGAGTCCGAGGAGCGCCACGGCGCCGAGGGCCGTGAGCACACGTCGGGCGACGGGACGGGTGGGGGCGCGGGGAACGGCGGGTTGGTCCGGGGGCTGCGCGTCGTCGGCGGGCGCCTCGGTGTCGGGGTCGGGCACGGTCGGAGCGGCACCGGCACGCGCGCGATCCTCGAGGGCGGCGAGCCGCGCGATCTCGGCCTCGGTGGGCGCACTCCCGCGTCCGCCGTACACGCGCTCGCGCAGGTGGACCAGCTCGACGTCGACGTCGCCCATGCCACGACTCTAGGCGTGTCGCACGGGCTCGCCGCCGCCTCACTCGACGACGTACGCCGTGACCGACTCCGACAGCCGCACGGGGGCGCCGCGGATCGACATGCGGGACGTGTCGCCGAGGCCGATGCTCAGGTGCTGGTCGATGCCGAAGACGGCGCCGTCATCGAAGGGTCCTCCGGTCGTGCATCCCGCCGACCACGGCTGGTCGTTCACCGCGATGAGCGTCACGACGCACACCCCCTCGCCGCGCTCGGCCTGAGCGAGGAACACCCGGAACCCGCGCATGACGGCGATGTACCGGGTCGTGGCGGGATCGATTCCGCTGTCGTCGATGATGCTCGCCGAGATGACGTCGTCCTCGGTCTGCGGGAACGCCAGCTCGGGATACCGCGTCGACGGCGTCGGCGAGGGCGTGGCGGACGCGCCGACGAAGGCGGGCGAGGCCACGCCCGCGGCGTATCCCGCCCCCAGCAGCACTCCCGCCGCCGTGACCGCGGCGATGACCGCGAGGGCTCGGTGGCGGGGAGGCGCGGCATCCACGGGGGTGTGCTCGACGGTGTCGGCCGGCGCGGTGACGGCCGGCGCGGTGACGGCCGGTGCGCGCTCGGGCGCGGGCGTCGGCGCGCGCCGCGCGCGGGCATCCTCCTCGAGGGCGGCGAGGCGCGCGATCTCCACCGGTGTCGCCGGAGTCGCGGTGGCGCCGTATACGCGCTCGCGCAGATGGTTCAGCTCGACGTCATCGTCGCTCATGCCCCGACTCTAGAACCGCCCGGGGGCGGGTGGGGCGGTCGTCAGCGAGCCGTGGCGCCCAGGGCGTCGGCGGCCCCCACGAGGGCGAGGTGCGAGAGCGCCTGCGGGGTGTTGCCGGCCTGCCGCCCGCCGCGCGGGTCGTACTCCTCGGACAACAGGCCGACGTCGTTGGCGACCGCGGTCAGCCGCCGCATCAGTGCGACGGCATCGTCGCGGCGACCCGTGCGCGCGTACTGGCCGACGAGCCAGAACGAGCACGCGAGGAACGGGTGCTCGTCTCCCGCGAGTCCGTCGACACCCGTGGTGCGGTACCGCAGGAGCCAGCCGTCGGGCATGAGCGTCTGCTCCATACGCTCGACCGTGGCGAGCATGCGCGGGTCGTCGTAGGCGCAGAACCCGACCTGGGGCAGGATCAGCAGCGATGCGTCGACCTCGTCGGTGTCGGCGTGCTGCGTGAACCAGCCGCCGGCGTGCACGCCGTGCGCGTCGATATCGGCCCGCACGCGGTCGCGCAGCTGCCGCCACGTGTCGACCTCGCCGTCGAGTCCGTTCTCCTCGACCGCCCGGATGCCGCGATCGAACGCCGCCCACACCATCGCGCGGGAGTGGGTGAAGAAGTGCGGGTCTCCGCGCATCTCCCAGATGCCGTTGTCGGGACGGTCGACCCACTCCACGAGCTGGTCGAGCAGCGCGCGCTGCAACGCCCACGAGAACGTGGTCTCCGCCACACCCGCGGCGCGCGCGGCTTCGAGCGCGACCATGACCTCGCCGATCACGTCGGCCTGGTACTGGTCCACCGCCCCGTTGCCGATGCGGACGGGCCGCGCCCCGTCGTACCCGGGGAGGCTCGTGATCTCGCGCTCGGGGAGGTCGCGCTCCCCCGCGATGCCGTACATGATCTGCACGTCGGCGGGGTCTCCGGCGATCGCGCGCAGCAGCCACGTGCGCCAGCGGTGCGCGGCGTCGAGGTAGCCGTGGTCGATGTAGGCGACGAGAGTGAGGGCCGCGTCGCGCAGCCAGACGTAGCGGTAGTCCCAGTTGCGTCCGCCGCCGAAGGCCTCGGGGAGCGACGTGGTGGCCGCGGCGACGATGCCGCCCGTCTCGGCGTGCGTCAGCGCCCGGAGGACCAGGAGCGAACGCGTGACGAGGTCCGCGTGCTCGCCGGCCGCCTGCACGCGTTCCGCCCATGAGGCCCACCATTCAATGGTGCGTTTCAGGGTGGCATCCACGTCGATCGGGGCGGGCGGCTCCTGCCACGACGGCCCCCACGACAGCACCGAGTCGACGCTCTCGCCCGCGACGGTGGTCCACAGGGCGCGGTGCGCGGTGTCGACCGCGATCAGGCGCGGACCGCGGAGCACCACGGCATCCGGGCCCGCCACCGCGAGGATCGCGTGCTCGCGACCGGTGCCGATCTGCCGCACCCACGGCACCGCACGGGCGTAGTCGAACCGGAAGCGCACCTCGCTGACGAAGTCGACTTCGCCCGAGATCCCGACGACGCGACGCACCACGGCCTCGACGCCCTCGTCGATGGGCATCGCATCGTGCACTTCGGCGACCCCGGTCGGCGTCTCCCAGCGCGTGACCAGCACGAACGTGTCGGCGTCGTAGTGGCGGGTGACCGTGGCATCCGGATCGCTCGGACGCAACGACCACGCCCCGTGCGACTCGTCACCCAGGAGCGCTCCGAACATCGATCCGCTGTCATACCGGGGCAGGCAGAGCCAGTCGATGCTCCCCCAGCGGGACACCAGGGCGGCGGATCGACAGTTGCTGAGGACGGCGTAGTCCTCGATCGCGGTGCTCACCCTCGTGATTGTGGCAGGGGATGCCGACACCGTGGCCGTGCATCTCGATAGTGGCATCCGTGGGCCGGCTGCAAGCGACCCGTCGGTGTCGGACCGGGACGCTACGGTGGCCCCATGCCGGCGGACACCACCCTCATCATCCTGGGCGCTTCGGGCGACCTCACCTCGCGTCTCCTGCTGCCCGCCCTCGGGCAGCTGCTCACGCGCGAGCCGAACCGCTCGGTGCGGCTGCACGGCGCGGGCATGGAGGACTGGACCGACGAGAAGTGGCGCGACACCGTGCGCGCCTCGTTCGCGACGATGGGCGCCGAGAAGGCCTTCGACAAGGTCGCCGAGACCACCTACAGCCAGGCCGACATCACGAAGGCGTCCGATCTGCAGGAGCTCCTGGATGCCGCGGAGGGCCGGCCGGCGCTGTACTTCGCCGTCCCGCCGGCCGTCGCCGAGAAGGCGTGCGTGGCACTGGCTGACGTGACCATCCCCGAGGGCACGATCCTCGCGCTCGAGAAGCCGTTCGGCACCGACGAGGCCAGCGCCCACGCGCTCAACCAGCAGGTCGCGAAGCTCGTCCCCGAGAACCAGGTGTTCCGCATCGACCACTTCCTCGGCCGGTCGACGGTGCTCAACCTCCTCGGCGTCCGCTTCGCCAACCGGCTCATCGAGAGCGTGTGGTCGGCCGACGACATCGCCGCGATCACGGTCGACTTCCCCGAAAAGCTCGGGCTCGAGGGCCGCGCGGGGTACTACGACCACGCCGGCGCCCTCGTCGACATGATCCAGAGCCACCTGCTGCAGGTCATGGCGTTCGTGACGATGGAGCCGCCGTCCTCCCTCGACCAGCTCGACCTCCGGGATGCCACCTCCGCGGTGCTGCGCGCGACCCACGTGTGGGGCGACGACCCGGTGAAGAGCTCCCGCCGCGCCCGGTACACCGAGGGCACGATCGGCGACCGCCACTTCACGTCGTACGCCGACGAGCCCGGCGTTGACCCCGCGCGGCAGACCGAGACCCTCGCCGAGATGACGGTCGAGGTGCGCACCGCGCGCTGGCAGGGCGTGCCGATCGTGCTGCGGTCGGGCAAGGCCCTGGGCCCGGATGCCGGCGACCCGGCGGTGACGGTGACCTTCAAGCCCGTGCGGCACCTGCCCGACGGGTTCGTCGGCGAGAGCGACCCTTCCGTGCTCACGTTCTCGCTCGGCCCCGACACGATGAGCCTCGGCCTGAACGTCAACGGCGCCGACGACCCGCTCGAGCTCGAGCGCGTGACCCTCGCGGCCGACCTCGGCGAAGGCGGCCTGAAGGCGTACGGCGAGGTGCTCTCCGGCATCCTGGACGGCGACGCCATGCTCGCCGTGCGCGGCGACGCCGCCGAGCAGTGCTGGCGCATCGTGCAGCCGGTCATCGACGCGTGGCGTGCCGGACAGGTGCCGCTCGACGAGTACCCGGCGGGCACGGCCGGACCGGCGTCCTGGGGGCTGTGACTTTCTCCGTCACACGGGAACATCCGGCGGCTGGACCGCGTTCCATGGATCGGGTCGACGGAGCCCCGGCATCGTTCTCACCCCCGAGGAGTACCCCCATGTCCCACGTTCTCGACCGCACCGCGCAGACCGACGTCCCGATCCTCGACGTCCTGGCCGAGCGCTGGAGCACCCGCGTCTTCGACGCCGACGCCCCCATCGACGAAGAGGCACTGCGCGCCGCCCTCGAGGCCGCCCGCTGGTCACCCTCGGCCAACAACACCCAGCCGTGGCGCTTCCTGCTCGCCCGTCGCGGGACCGAAGCGCACGCGAAGGTCGTCGAGTCGCTCGTCGGGTTCAACCAGGGCTGGGCTCCGTCCGCCGGCGCGCTGCTCGTCGTCCTCGCCGAGACCGTCGACGACGAGGGCAATGCCCGCCCCTGGGCCGTCTACGACGCCGGCCAGTCCGCCGCGTTCTTCACGGTCGAGGCTCACGCCCGCGGCCTCGCCACCCACACCATGGGCGGCTTCTCCCCCGACGACCTGCGCGCCGCGTTCGACATCGACGCCCGCTTCACGCCCGTGACCGTGATCGCGGTCGGCGCCTTCGGAGACCCGGATGCCGCCGACGAGGCCGTCCGCGCCCGTGAGTCCGCGCCCCGCACGCGCCGTCCCCTCGCCGAGTCGCTGCTGCTCGACGCCTGACGCCCCGCCGGTCCCCGGCATCCCTCCGCCCCCGTACCCGCACTCGCGGCACGGGGGCGGAGGCGTCTGCGGCGGGTCCTGGGTGGAGCCACATCACGTGATCTGGGCGAGGCCACCCGCCGTGGCGCGCACACGCCGGGTCACCTCGGCGACATCACGTGATCTGGCGCCCCGACGCCTCGGGAAGCAACCGCCGCACCGCGAACGGGGTCACCACCCCGTGGAACAGGATGCTGAGCACCACCGTGAACACCATGGTCGACAGCACGACGTCGCCCGTGTCCTCGGGGAGGCGGTTGTACGCGAGGAGCCCGAACACGATGGTCGCCGTCCCACGCGGACCGACGAACCCGATCAGCGCGCGGTCGCGCCACGAGATCGGCGAGCGCAGCAGGGCGATGCCGACCGGGATCGCCCGCAGCACCGTGACCGCGAGCGCCGCGAAGATCACCACGCGCAGATCGACGCCGTTGAGGATCACGACCGTCAGCACCGCCCCCATGACGAACCAGATGATGTTGGCCGCGAGGGTCCCCGCCTCCTCGACGAGGAGCGTCTCGGCATGGGGGACGTTGCGCCCCTCGAGGTCCTTCGCGCGCGTGAGTCGATAGACGATGCCCGCCACGAACGCGGCGACGAAACCGTTCGCGGCGACGTCGCTGAGGGTTGCGATCCCGTAGGCGAGCAGCGGTGTCAGGAGCATGACGTACCGGATGCCACTGGCATCCGCCCATCTGCGCGCCACGGTCCAGCGGGCGAGGATGCCGATCGCACCACCGACGGCCCCGCCGATCACGATCGCCGCGATCGTGGCGGGGGCCGCACCGAAGAAGGCGTCGAACATGTCCTCGAGGTTCTTCACGAGCTCGGGCTGCGCGTCGAGGTCGGCTCCCGACTCGGCGGCGTCGAGGAGCGCGGGGAGCGCGACGGCCGCCGCGAGGAACACGCCGAAGATCGGCGACACGAGGCCGTCGTTGTAGCCGCTCTCGACGGTGAGGATCCGCCGGACGCGCTCGGGGATGCGCGGTGAGCGCAGCAGCATCGCCGCGGGGGCGAAGTCCGTGGGCATCACGACGCACGCGATCACCACGAGGACGAGGACGTTCACATCGGGCAGCAGCGCGAACCCCGCGAGCACGGCGAGGATCAGCGCGAGCGGCAGGGCGATCAGCACGAGCCGCGCGAGCGCACGCCCCACCCCGCCGAACACGCCGCCGCGGACGTCGCACGCGTCGACGAAGAGCAGCACCGCCAGCACGAGTTCGACGACGCGCTCGGCCTCCGGCCCCGCCAGAGCCGACGAGAAGCCATCCGGGTCGGCGAAGACCAGCACCGCCCCGGCCAGCGCGAGGAACGCGGGGCCCAGCGCACCGATTCGTTCGAAGCGGTGCGCGACCAGCGACCACAGCAGGATGACGGCGATGCCGACGAGGAAGAAGACGGGCACCGGATGCCGCGTCTCAGCGCTCGACGAGCACGCCGTCGGCGTCGGCCCAGACGTGCCGACCGGGGGTGAAGACGACGCCCGCGATCGTCACGGGCACGTCGATCTCGCCGACGCCGTCCTTCGCGCTCTTGCGCGGATTCGAACCGAGCGCCTTCACACCGAGGGGCAGCCCGGCCAAGGCGGCGCGGTCGCGGATCGCGCCGTTCACGATGATCCCCGCCCAGCCGTTCTCGACGGCGGACGCGGCGATGAGGTCGCCGACCAGCGCCGACTCGAGCGAACCGCCGCCGTCGATCACCAGCACCGCACCCTCGCCCGGCGTGGCCAGGACCTGCTTGACCAGGGCGTTGTCGCGGTGGCATAGCACCGTGCGGATCGGGCCCGCGAACGCGACGCGGCCACCGAGGTCGAGCAGCTGCAGCGCGAGCGAGTCGAGGTCTTCACAGCGCTCGTCGTAGAGGTCGGCCGTCGCGATCGTCATGCGGCCAGGGTAGCGGCGGGCGGGGGTCCGGGGCGCCGCGGCATCCCCCGCGACGCCGGCTCCCGGCATCCCGCGCGGCGCCGGCTCCCGGCATCCACCCGACGCGACGCCGGCTCCCGGCCTCCCACCCCACGCGCCACCGGCTCCCGGCATCCACCCCACGCATAAACGCGATCCACGACGAGAAACACGGGGAGAGCGCGTTTCTACGCGTGGATCGCGTTTATGCCGGAGCCGGGGGCCGAAGCCGGGGGACCGAGCCGGGCGCCGAAGCCGGGTGCCGAGCGGGAGCCCGGGGCCGGGAGCCGAAGCCGGGGACCGAGCCGGAGCCGGAGCCGAAGCCCGGGGGCCCGGGGACCCGACTACCGGGTTACTCGATGATCTCGGCCTCGATCACGTCGTCGTCGTCGGACACGGGGTCGGCGGCGGGACCGGCGCTGGCCAGCACCAGCGACTCGCCGTCGCTCGCGACATCGACCTTCACCAGGTCGCCGTCGTGCACCCCGCCGGCGAGGATCGCCATCGCGAGGCGGTCCTGCACCTCGGACTGGATCAGGCGGCGGAGCGGACGCGCGCCGTACACCGGGTCGTATCCGCGCTCGGCGAGCCACGACCGGGCGTCGGGCGTGACCGCGAGCGTCAGGCGACGTTCGCGGAGCCGCTTGTGCAGCGCGTCGACCGCGAGCTCCACGATCTGGGCGAGGTCGTCCTCGGTGAGCGCCTGGAAGATCACGATGTCGTCGAGACGGTTCACGAACTCGGGCTTGAACGCCTGGCGCACCAGTGCCTGCACCTGCTCGCGCTTGGTCTCGATCGACAGCGTCGGGTCGATGAGGATCGGCGAGCCGAGGTTCGACGTCAGGATCAGGATGACGTTGGTGAAATCGACCGTGCGGCCCTGGCCGTCGGTCAACCGGCCGTCGTCCATCACCTGCAGCAGGATGTCGAACACCTCGGGGTGCGCCTTCTCGACCTCGTCGAGCAGCACGACGCTGTACGGGCGCCGACGCACGGCCTCGGTCAGCTGACCGCCCTGCTCGTAGCCGATGTACCCCGGAGGGGCACCGACGAGCCGCGCGACGGAGTGCTTCTCGCCGTACTCCGACATGTCGATGCGCACCATGGCGTGCTCGTCGTCGAAGAGGAAGTCGGCGAGCGCCTTCGCGAGCTCGGTCTTGCCGACGCCCGTGGGGCCGAGGAACAGGAACGAGCCGACCGGGCGGTTCGGGTCGCTGATGCCGGCGCGCGAGCGCCGCACCGCGTCGGACACCGCCTTCACGGCATCCTTCTGCCCGATCAGGCGCTTGCCGAGCTCGCGCTCGAGGTGGAGCAGCTTCTCGGTCTCGCCCTGCAGGAGACGACCGACGGGGATGCCGGTCCACGCCGCGATGACCGCCGCGATGTCTTCGTCGGTGACCTGCTCGTTGACCATGCGGTCGCCCGCGGGCTCCTCGCGCTCGGCGGTCATCAGCTCGCGCTCGAGCGCCGGGATGTCGGCGTACAGCAGGCGCGACGCGCGCTCCAGGTTGCCCTCGCGCTGCGCGCGCTCGGCATCCACGCGGGCGGCGTCGAGACGCGTCTTCAGGTCGCCGACGCGGTTGAGCGACGCGCGCTCGCGCTCCCAGCGGGCCTGCAGCTCGTCGAGCTTCGCCTGCTCGGCCGCGAGGGTCTCGCGGAGGGTCGCCAGGCGCTCCTTCGAGGCGGCGTCCTTCTCTTTCTTCAGCGCGAGCTCTTCGAGCTTGAGGCGGTCGACGTGGCGACGCAGCTCGTCGATCTCGAGCGGGGCCGAGTCGATCTCCATGCGCAGGCGCGACGCGGCTTCGTCGATGAGGTCGATGGCCTTGTCGGGCAGCTGCCGTGACGGGATGTAGCGGTTGGACAGGGATGCCGCGGCCACCAGAGCCGCGTCGGCGATCGCGACCTTGTGGTGCGCCTCGTACCGCTCCTTGAGGCCGCGGAGGATGGCGATCGTGTCTTCGACGCTGGGCTCGCCGACGTACACCTGCTGGAAGCGGCGTTCGAGGGCGGCATCCTTCTCGATGAACTCGCGGTACTCGTCGAGGGTGGTCGCACCGATCAGGCGCAGTTCTCCGCGGGCGAGCATGGGCTTGAGCATGTTGGATGCCGCGACGGAGCCCTCGCCGCCACCCGCGCCCATGAGCACGTGCAGCTCGTCGATGAAGGTGATGATGCGACCGTCGGACTCGGTGATCTCTTTGAGGACGCTCTTCAGGCGCTCCTCGAACTGGCCGCGGTACATCGCACCGGCGACGAGCGCCGAGATGTCCAGGGCGACGAGCTCTTTGTTCTTGAGGCTCTCGGCGACGTCGCCCGCGACGATGCGCTGAGCGAGCCCCTCGACGACGGCGGTCTTGCCGACGCCGGGTTCGCCGATGAGGACGGGGTTGTTCTTCGTGCGTCGCGTGAGCACCTGGCTGACCCGGCGGATCTCGCTGTCGCGCCCGATGACGGGGTCGAGCTTGCCCTGCCGGGCCCGGTCGGTGAGGTTGATGCCGAACTGCTCGAGGGCGCTCCGCGCGTCCCCCTGTCCGGGCTGTTGTGTGGCGTTCATGGTGTCTCCTGGAAATCTTTCGCAAACTTGAGTTGCGTTGACTCAAGTTTAGCAGCGGCCGGTCGGAAGGGCAATGGATGCCGGGACACCCACCACCGCTGCGGCATCGGCGGGTCTATGGTGAGCGCGTGAGCACAGGTACGGCCACCGCGCCCCGCCCCGACATCCCGTGGAACCCGCCGCCCTCGTCGACCGAGCGCCGCGCTCAGGGTCGCGAGATGCGGAAGCGATTGCCGCGGCGCGATCTCGCACGCCTCACCGTCGAGGGCCGCGATCCGCTCGGCATCCTGGATGCGCAGAATGCGACCCGCATCCCCGAACTCGTGCCGTTGCGCATCGAGCGGATGTCGGCGAACCCGTTCGCCTTCTACCGCGGCTCCGCGGCCGTCATGGCCGCCGACCTCGCGCGCGACCCGTCCACCCCGTTCCACGTCGCCTCGTGCGGCGACGCCCACGTGGCGAACTTCGGCTTCTACGCCTCACCGCAGCGCACCCTCGTCTTCGACCTCAACGACTTCGACGAGGCGGCCTGGGCGCCGTGGGAATGGGACCTCAAGAGGCTCCTCACCAGCGTCGTCCTCGCCGGCGCGGAGACCGGACGCGACGAGTCCGTCGTCCGGGATGCCGTCGAGGCGACGGTCGGCTCCTACATCCGCGCGATCCGCGCGCTGGCGCAGCGCGACCCGATCGAGCGCTACTTCGAGCACTTCGGGCCGCGGGACGTCCTCGACTCGCTGGACCGCGCGTCCCGTTCCGTGCTGAAGAACGCCATGGCCGATGCGGAACGGCGGACCGGCGCCCGCGCCGTCCGCCGCCTCACCACCGACGTGGGGGCGGGACGCCTCGCGTTCGTGCGCCAGCCGCCGCTCATGACCCCCGTCGACTCGGAGCTCGCCGCGCGCGTCCTCGCCGTCGACGGCGCCTACCGGACGTCGGCGAACGTCGACGTGCGCCTGACCCTCGAGCAGTACAGCATCACCGACGTCGCGCGTCGCGTGGTGGGCGTGGGCAGCGTCGGAACCCGCTGCTACCTCCTGCTCCTGCAGGACGGGGACGCTCACGCCTTCGTCCTCCAGGGGAAGCAGGCCGGCGCCAGCGTGCTGCAGCAGTTCGGCGGCATCCGTCAGCCGGAATCGCTGGTCGCGCTCATCGCGTCCGACGGGGAGGGGGCGCGGGTCGTGTCGCTGCAGCGCGTTCTCCAGGGCGTGTCCGACCCGTTCCTCGGGCACGTCCGGGGCGCCGAGGCCGACTACTACGTGCGCCAGTTCCACGACATGAAGGGCGGCATCGAGATGGTGGAGCTCGCCGACCAGCCGTTCCGCCGATACGCCCAGGCGTGCGGGGTCACCCTGGCACGCGCGCACGCACAGTCTCCGGATGCCGCCGCCGTGGCGGGCTACGTCGGCTCCGGTCGCGCGGTGACCGAGGCACTGGCGTCCTGGGCGTTCGCGTACGCCGACGTGTCGCGCGCGGACCACGCCGCGTTCGTCGCCGCGCACGCCTGAGGCGGGGCGGTCCGGCGAGCTCAGGCCGGAACCGCCTCCCGGGGCACGGCCACGTCGTCGGAGCACGAGAAGCGGGCGCGGTAAGCGGTGGGGGTGAGCCCCATCGTGCGGGCGAAGTTCTGCCGCAGCACCGCCGCCGAGCCGAAGCCGCACTCCGACGCGATGCGATCGATGCCGAGGTCGGTCTCCTCGAGGAGCCGCTGGGCGTGCAGCAGCCGCTGCCGCGCCAACCACGCGGCCGGCGTCGCACCGAAGTCGGCCTTGAAGCGGCGCGCGAACGTCCGCGGCGACATGTGCGCGCGGGCCGCGAGCCGCTCGACCGACAGGTCGGCGTGCAGGTTCTGCATCATCCACTCGGTGACGGGGGCGAGCGACAGCGACGTGTCGACCGGGATCGGGGCCGCGATGAACTGCGCCTGCCCGCCGTCGCGCTGCGGCGCGACGACCATCCGCCGGGCGATGCGGTTGGCGAGTTCGGCTCCCAGTTCCTGCCGGAGCAGGTGCAGGCATGCGTCGAGCCCCGCCGCGGTACCGGCGCTCGTGATGATGTTGCCCGACTGGACGTACAGCACGTCGGGGTCGACCTCGATCTCGGGATACATGCGGGCCATCGTGTGGGCGTAGCGCCAGTGGGTCGTGGCGCGACGCCCGTCGAGGACGCCCGCGGCGGCGAGGACGAACGAGCCGCTGCACACGCTCAGCAGCCACGCGCCGCGGGCGTCGGCGCGGCGCACGAGGTCGATCACGCGTTCGTCGACGTGCTCCCACTGCGCGCGGGGGATCGGGGCCAGGACGAGGATGTCGACGTCGTCGGCGGCGTCGAGACCATGCTCGACGTTGATGGAGAACCCGATGTTCGACGGGACCACGCCCGGGTCGGGGCTCACGATACGGAAGTCGAAGTTCGGGATGCCGTCATCGCTACGGTCGAGTCCGAACGCCTCGCACGCGAGGCCGAACTCGAACGGGGCGAAGCCGGGTTGGACGACGACGGCGACGGAACGCATGGATCCTCCGGGTGGCAGAAATACATCGAACGTCGTCCATCATGCCACTCGCAGGCATGATTCGTACAGACGTAGTTTCTCTGCCATGGCATACTTCATCGCTTTCGGCCTCCTCGCCCTGATCGGGATCGGCGCCTCCGTCTGGCTGATCCGCACCGACGGCTACCGCCACGTCCCCACCGACCCGCGCCGCCTCCCCGGCGGCAGCGAGCTCCGCGCACCGCGCGACAAAGCCGCAACGCCCGCCGCGTCCGCCGCAGCCGCGACCGGGGCCGCCGCACCCGAGGCCGCCGACGCGTCGCGGCGCGCGACCCCCGGCCGCGTCCAGCGCGCTCAGCGCGGCGCGACGGCCCGGGCGTAGACCTCGACCATCGCCGCCGTGCGCGACGACTGCCGGAACCGCTCCCCGATCGTCGGATCCACCGCGACCGGGGAGCCCGCGGCGATGTCGGCCGCCGCGCGGCGCAGAGTCTCGGCGAGCGCCGCGACCGTGGCATCCGCGACGCTCCAGACGCCCCCGCCGAGCTCCGCGGCGATGTCGGGGTCGCTGACGACGGCGGGAGTCCCGAGCGATGCGGCCTCGAACACCGTCATGCCCTGCGTCTCGAAGCCGATCGAGGTCTGCACGACGGCGTCCGCCGCGGCGAGACGCGCGAGCGTCCGGGCGTACGGCATCCTCCCCGCGAAGCGGATGGATGCCACCGGCCGCGTGCGCTCCACGAGGCGACGGGCCGCGCGCAGCTGCGCTCCCCCGCCGATGACCTCGACCTCGGCGTCGATGCCCGCTGCCGCCACGGCCTCGAGGAAGGGCAGAAGCCGCTTCTCCGGGCTCATGCGACCGATCCAGACGAACCGGGGGCGGCCGGGGCGGCGCTCGGTGGATCCCGCCGCGAGGGCGGCATCCAGGATGTCGTCGTCGATGCCGTTCCACACGACGTCGACGCGGGCCGTGTCCTCAGCGCCTCGGACGATGTCGCCGGGGACCGCGCCGTGCGCCTCGAGCCGCCGCGCGAAGTGCGCCGACGGCGCCGTGACCGCGGCCGACAACAGTGCGAGGCGGCGCAGGTAGGCCCAGCCGTCGGGCTCGTGCCGGGGTTCCCGGCCGCGCAGCGCGGGCCGAAGCGCCCGGCGCGCCCACGCGTTGAGCACCCGCATCACGAGCCCCGGGAACGGGGCGGTTGCCTCGATGCCGACGTCGACGCGGTTGTGCATCGTGTGCACGACCGGGAGCCCCTGCCGTGCCGCGTACCGGTGGCCGATGAACGCGCCCCAGAAATCCGCCTGCACGTGCACGACGTCGACGGGCGCGCGGCCGGCCAGCGCGGCATCCACGAGACGATCCGTCCGGCGACCCGGCCACGAGAGCGCGTACTCGCGGTCGAGGGTGACCGGGATCGACGGGAGGTCGACGTACGCGGTGTCGGTGGGGGCTCGGCGATGCATCCGAGGCGCGACGATCGTCACGGTGTGGCCTGCGCGCTCGAGGAACCGCCGCTGCAACCGCATCGACACCTGCGCACCGCCCAGCGACTCCACGTGCTGGTCGGCGAACATCACCACGTGCACGGGGTCACTCCGGAATCGGCCGTCCGCGGTAGAGCGCCTCGAACGTGTCGAGCGTGCGGCCGATGTCGTGGACCCGCACCCCGTCGAGCGACGCCTGCTGCATGCGGCGACGCTCGTCGGGCTCGGCGGTCAGCACGTCGGTGAGGCGCGCGGCGAGCTCGTCGGCGTCACCCGGCTCGAAGAGGTAGCCGTTCTCGCCGTCGTGCACGAGGTGCGGGAGGGCGACGGCGTTCGCCGCGACGATCGGCAGACCGGATGCCATCGCCTCCATCGTCGCGATCGACTGCAGTTCGGCGATCGAGGCGATCGCGAACACGCTCGCCCGCGTGTAGAGGGAGCGGAGGTCTTCCTCGGACGCGTGCCCGTGGAACGTCACCCGGTCGGCGACGCCGAGCTGTGCGGCGAGCTGCTCGAGGTTGCGGCGCTGGTCGCCGCCGCCGACGACGTCGAACGTGGCGTTCAGGGCCGGGTCGAGTTGCGCGAGCGCGCGCAGGACGACGTCGATGCCCTTCTCGCTCGTGAGGCGTCCGACGAAGAGGATGCGGTTCGCGTCGCGCGGCTCGAGGTCGGCGGTGTAGTTCGACCGGTCGATGCCGCACGAGACCGGGATGACGCCGTGGATGTCGATCGTCGACTCGAGGAAGTCCGCCGCACGGCGCGTGGGTGTGGTCACCGCGCGCGTGAGGGCGAACGTGCGCTTCGCGTCGGCCCAGGCGAGCTTGACGAAGATGCGGTCGAGGAAGTCGGGCAGCGTCGTGAAGTCGAGGATGTTCTCGGCCATCACGTGGTTCGTGGCGATGAGCGGGATGCCGCGCTTCTTGGCTTCGCGCGCGAGGCCGCGCCCGATGATGATGTGCGACTGGATGTGCACCACGTCGGGCTTCACGTCGTCGAGCACCCGTCGGGCGTAGTGCTTCGCCCGCCACGGCAGGACGAACGTCAGCCAGTCGTGCGGCAGGAAGCGCCACGACGGAAGACGGTGCATGGTCATCGGTTCGCCCTCGATGACCTCGGTGAACACACCGGTGTTGCGGTGCCCGTCGCTCGGCGCCATGACGTGGACGTCGTGTCCGCGCGCCACGAGACCGGCGGCGAGCCGCTCGGCGAAGCGCGCCGCGCCGTTGACGTGCGGGAGGAAGGTGTCGGCGCCGATCAGGACCCTGAGCGGGCGGTCGGGGGAGGGTGAGGGGGCGGGCGTCGCAGGAGTGGTCACGGGTGGTGAGGCCTATCTGTGCGGCGGAACGGGTCGCACGGTGCGGTGCATGCGCGTCACAACTGTACCCGAGCGGTTTTGGAGGACCCCGGATGCCGCCCGCGCGCGGGGGCCGTCGGCTGTCCGCACGTTCCCGTTCCGCGTTCCTCCGTTTGGGGCGGGTTCCTCCGTTTGGGGCGCGGGAATCTCGCCCCAAACGGCAGAACGCGCCCCAAACGCTGCGGGCGGCGGCGTCAGCCGCGCGCGGCGCTCGGGTCGAGCACGGGCGCGCCGTCGTCGGCCGCGCTCTCGAACTGCGACTGGTAGAGGCGCCAGTAAGCGCCGTGCGCGGAGATCAGTTCGTCGTGCGATCCCTGCTCGACGATGTCGCCGTGCTCCATCACGAGGATGAGGTCGGCGTCGCGGATGGTCGACAGGCGGTGCGCGATGACGAACGATGTGCGCCCCTCGCGGAGGGCCGCCATCGCCTGCTGCAGCAGCAGTTCCGTTCGCGTGTCGACCGACGACGTCGCTTCGTCGAGGATCAGCACGGACGGCCGCGCGACGAACGCGCGCGCGATCGTGATGAGCTGCTTCTCACCGGCCGAGACGTTCGCGGCATCCTCGTCGAGGACCGTGTCGTACCCCTCGGGCAGGGAGTGGACGAACTGGTCGACGCGCGTCGCGACGGCGGCCTCGACGATCTCTTCGTCGGTGGCCGACTCGCGCCCGTACCGGATGTTGTCGCGGATCGTGCCGGCGAACAGCCACGGATCCTGCAGCACCATGCCGGTGCGCGAGCGCACGTCGTCGCGGCGGAGGTCGGCGATGTCCTGCCCGTCGAGGAGGATGCGGCCTCCGTCGAGCTCGTAGAACCGCATGATGAGGTTCACGAGCGTCGTCTTGCCCGCGCCGGTCGGGCCGACGATCGCCACCGTCTGGCCGGGCTCGACGCGGAACGACAGGTCGCGGATGAGCGGCCGGTCGGGCGTGTACGAGAACCGCACCGACTGGAACTCGATGACACCGCGGCCCTCGACATGGGCCGGGGCGTCGTCGGCATCCGGGTCCTGCTCGTCGGCGTCGAGCAGCGCGAACACGCGCTCGGCCGAGGCGGTGCCCGACTGCACGACGGCGGCCATGCCGCCCAGCTGCGACAGCGGCTGAGTGAACTGCTGCGAGTACTGGATGAAGGCCTGCACGTCACCGAGGCGGATCTGGCCGCCCGCGACCATCAGGCCGCCCAGCACCGCGATGCCCACGTAGGTGAGGTTTCCGACGAACATCATGCCGGGCATGATCATGCCGGAGAGGAACTGCGCCTTGAAGCTCGCCTCGAACAGCTCGTCGTTCTCGACCTCGAACTTCTCGCGCGCGTCCTTCTCGCGGCCGTACACCTTCACGAGCGCGTGTCCCGAGAACGACTCCTCGATGCGGGCGTTGAGGCGGCCGACCTTCTTCCACTGCTCGCCGAAGGCCTTCTGCGACTGGGGTCCGATGACGCCGAAGATCACCGCCATGAGCGGCAGCGAGACGAGGGCGACGAGGGCCAGCTGCCACGAGATGCTGAACATCATGATGAGCACGCCGACCACCGTCAGCACCGAGGTGAGAGCGCTGGAGAGCGATTGCTGCATCGTCTGCGTGATGTTGTCGATGTCGTTGGTCACGCGCGAGATGAGCTCGCCGCGCTGCACCTTGTCGAAGTACGACAGCGGCAGGCGGTTGATCTTGGCCTCGACGTCTTCGCGCAGACGCCACATGGTGCGCACCATGATCACGTTGATGACGTAGCCCTGGATCCACGACAGCAGCGACGAGCCGACGTAGATCGCGAGGACGGTGACGATGACGATGCGGAGCGCGTCGAAGTCGACCCCGGCCCCGACCTGGAAGTTGTCCATGGCGGAGACGATGTTGGCGACGTCGCCCTGCCCGGCGGAGCGGAGCGCCTCGACGACGGTGTCCTTCGGGGTGCCCTCGGGAAAGCCCTGGGCCAGGGACTTCGAGACGACGCCCTCGAAGATGATGTTCGTGGCGTTGCCGAGGACGCGCGGGGCGAGCACCGCGAGCACCACGCCGATGGCCCCGAGGAACGAGACGAAGGCGAAGGCCCACGCGTAGGGCCGCAGCAGACCGATGAGACGGCGGAAGCTCGGGCCGAAGGCCGCGGCCTTGCCCGGTGCGACGCTGTTCCAGTCGCCGGAACCCTGGCGGGCCTGCTCGGCGAGTTCGAGCTCGGCGCGTTCTTCCTCGGTGAGGGCGTCGGGCGTGCTCATGCTTCCACCCCCAGCTGCGACTCGACGATCTCGCGGTACGTGGCACTGGTCTGGAGCAGCTCGTCGTGGCTGCCGAGCCCGACCATGCGCCCGTCTTCGAGCACCACGATGCGGTCGGCTCCGGTGATCGTCGAGACGCGCTGCGCGACGACGATCTTCGTCACGTCCGGCAGTTCCTCCCACAGGGCTCTGCGCAATCGCGCGTCGGTGGTGAGGTCGAGGGCCGAGAACGAGTCGTCGAAGACCAGGATGCGCGGGCGGTGCACGATCGCGCGGGCGATGGCCAGGCGCTGGCGCTGCCCGCCGGACACGTTCGTGCCGCCCTGGGCGATGCGGGCTTCGAGGCCGCCCTCCATCTCTTGCACGAAGTCGCGGCCCTGCGCGATCTCGAGCGCCCGCCACAGCTCGTCGTCGGTCGCCTCTTCCCGACCGAATCGCAGGTTCGAGGCGACCGTGCCGCTGAAGAGGAACGGACGCTGCGGCACGAGCCCGATGCCGCGCCACAGCTCGTCGAGGTCGGCCTCCCGCACGTCGACGCCGCCGACGCGCACGGAACCGTCGGTCACGTCGAACAGACGCGGGATGAGCGAGACGAGCGTCGTCTTCCCCGCCCCCGTGGATCCGACGATCGCGACGGTCTCGCCGGGAGCCGCAGTGAAGCTGATGCCCGAGACGACCGGCGACTCGGCCCCCGGGTACGCGAACGCCACGTCGTCGAAGACGACCTCGCCCGGAGCGGGGAAGGCTGCGACGGGGTTCTCGGGTCGACGGAGGGTGGAGGTGCTGTCGAGCACCTCGGTGATGCGCTCGGCCGAGACCGCGGCGCGCGGGATCATCACCGTCATGAAGCTGGCCATGAGCACGCCGCCGAGGATCTGGGCGACGTATTGGATGAAGGCGAAGAGCGTGCCGATCTCGACCCCGCCGGCGTCGACCTGGATGCCGCCGAACCAGATGACCCCGACCACGGTGACGTTCAGCACGAGCATCGCGAGCGGGAACAGCAGGACGAAGAGCGAGCCGACCTTGCGACCCACGACGAGGATGTCGGTGTTCGCTCCGCGGAAGCGCTCTTCTTCAATGCGCTCGCGCACGAACGCGCGCACCACGCGCACGCCGGTGAGCTGCTCGCGCATGATGCGGTTCACCGCGTCGAGCTTGGTCTGATAGCTCCGGAAGAGCGGCACCATCCGCGCGATGATCAGCGCGACCAGGACCAGCAGCACCGGCACCGCGACGCCGATCAGCCAGCTGAGGCCCACGTCTTGCTGCAGGGCCATGATGATGCCGCCGATCGCGAGGAGCGGGGCGCTGACGAGCATCGTCGCGCCCATCATCGCGAGCATCTGCACCTGCTGCACGTCGTTCGTGTTGCGCGTGATGAGCGATCCGGCACCGAACTGCGAGAGCTCCCGCTCCGAGAATCCGCTCACGCGCTCGAAGACGTCGCGACGGATGTCGCGCCCGGCGGCCATCGCCGCACGCGCGGCGAAGTACGTGGCGATGACGGATGCCGTGATCTGCCCGAGCGAGATGACGAGCATGATCGCGCCGCGCGACCAGATGTATCCGGTGTCGCCCTGGGCGACGCCGAGGTTGATGATGTCGGCGTTCAGGCGGGGCAGGTACAGCGTCGCGACAGCGGACGCGGCCTGGAACGCCAGGATGGCGACGAGGAGCCAGCGGTATCTCGAGAGATACCGGATGAGGAGCTTTCCGAGCACGACGTTCTCCGGGAGTCCGATCGGGGCGGCACGACCACCGCGGATCAAGAGTGGCACGAACCTCCGACATCGCGGGAGCGCTTCCGCCGTGGGCGTACGACGACCCCGGCATCGTGGCATCCGGACTCGTAGGCTGGAGCCATGCCCCGACTCCAGGCAGACGCCCCCACCGACCTCTGGGTGCCCGTCACCGGCTCGCTCGGGCTGCGCGGCAGACGGCATCGCAAGGCCGCGATCCGGATGCTGCTGACGCAGGCGAACCGCGCGGTCGGCGCGACCGAGCGCCCGGGCAGCGGGCTTTTCGCCTGGGTGGCGAGTCAGGCCGCGCCGCTCCTCATGCGCCGCGCGGCCGGCCGCGTGCTGGTGTGGGTGTGGCGCAG
This sequence comes from Microbacterium sp. IEGM 1404, assembly GCF_030056775.1. Lineage (NCBI taxonomy): Bacteria > Bacillati > Actinomycetota > Actinomycetes > Micrococcales > Microbacteriaceae > Microbacterium > Microbacterium sp. IEGM 1404. The sequence continues at coordinate 907,582 of NZ_JASHKP010000002.1, forward strand.
CGACCCCGACCTGCTCGTCGTCATGGCGCAGCTGCAGGAGGCGACGTCGCAGCTGCGCGCCGCGCGCGCGATGATGCCCATGGAGTACGACGACACCGAGTCGTTCCCCAACCCGCACCTCGGGGTCGGCGAGAAGCTCGCGATGCCGCTGCCCGCCGACCCGCGCACGCCTCCGTTCGCGACCTACACGTGGGACACGGGCGCGCACTTCGTCACGGTCACCGCCGTGTGCGCCGACCGGGAACGGTTCGGCACCGTGATCGCGGCCGTCGACGACGTCGCGCGGACGCTCCGGGTCGTGGACGACCTGCGCGTGGGCGAATCGGCCACGGTGCTGCGGCTCGGTCCGGCCTGACGACGCGACCCCGTCCGACGGTGCGGACCGCGGGCCCTCACCGGTCGGGGTGCGCGCGATCGACCGCGTCGTCGGGCTGAACCCGACGCCGGTCGTGCGCGTGGGCGACGCGCTCGCTCGCCCACGACGAGATCGTCGCGACGATGAGACCGACGAGCACCACTCCCCCGGCCATGAGCACGACGGCGGCGAGCCGACCGACGACCGTGACGGGCGCGTAGTCGCCGTAACCGACCGTCGTCACGGTGCAGACGGCCCACCACAGGGCGTCGCCGAACGTCCGGATGCTCGCCCCCGGGGCGTGCCGTTCGGCCTGCAGCACCACGAGGGCGACCTGCCAGATGAGCAGCAGCACGCTGCCGAGACCGTAGATGATCAGCTGCGCGCGTACCGAACTGCCGGCCGTGCGGGTGAAGCTCGTCAGCCGGGTCAGGGCACCGAGCAGCCGCACCGGCCGGAGGATCGGCACGAACACCACGGCGAGATCGAGCAGATGGCTCCGGAACCAGACCCCTCGCGGCCGCGCCCACAGCAGTCGCACGAGGTAGTCGCCGGCGAAGACGATCTGCACCGCGAGCATGAACGTGAAGGCGATGCCCTCCCAGCTCCCGCGGATGTCGCCGATCACCTGCGCGGTGTAGACGACCACCCACAGCAGGGCGAGGACGGTGAGCGGCCAGTAGGTCCAGGCCTCCCACCGCCGCGTCGCAGCGCTCTCGCCGCGCTGGCCCACCGGGGGAGGAACGGTTGCGAGCGTCATGCTCGCACTCTAGGACCGGCGATCACGCGCTGGCGAGGAGCGCCGGGCGCGCCCCCACCGAGCGTGAGCGCCTCAAGCGGCCGCTGCGACACCTGTCGGAGGAGATCGCCGTGTGCCGGAGCCCGATCGGTGGAAGGGTGGGGGCATCCCTCGCCCGTGCATCACCCGGAGGACACGACATGGATGCCGAACGCCGCCGCATCGGCTTCCTCCTGTTCGACGGGGTGAAGGCGTTGGACTTCGTCGGCCCGGCCGAGGTGTTCTCCGAGGCGAATCTCGCGACCGACGCGTACGAGATCCTGTTCTTCTCGCCCACCGGCGAAGGCGTCGAGGCGTTCATGGGGCTGCGCCTGGGCGTCGATGGCGCGGCCGCGGACAGCGGGCCGCTCGACACGGTGATCATCCCGGGCAGCGAGCTGGCTCCCGCCGTCTTCGACGACCCCGAATTGCGCGCGGCGATCCTGTCGCTCTCGCAGAGATCGCGGCGGGTCGCCTCGATCTGCAGCGGCGCGTTCGGACTGGCGGCGACGGGCCTGCTCGACGGCTTCCCCGCGACCACGCACTGGAAGTTCGCCGACATGCTCGCCGACCGGTACCCGCTCGTCGCGGTGGACTCGGAGCGCATCTACACGCGGCAGGGCGACATCTACACGTCGGCGGGCGTGGCCGCCGGGATCGACCTCGCGCTCGCCCTGCTCGAGGAGGATCTCGGCACCGACGTCGCGCGCAGCGTCGCGCAGCACCTCCTGGTGTACATGCGCCGCTCGGCGGGGCAGTCGCAGTTCTCCGCGGCGCTGAAGCTCCCGGCTCCGCGGACGCCCCTCGCGCAGGCGGTGGCCGAGTACGTCTCGAACGATCCGACCCGGCCGACGACCGTGACCGGACTGGCCGCGCACGTGAATGTCAGCCCGCGGCATCTGACCCGTGTCATCCGCGAAGAACTCGGCGTCACGCCGAGCGCCTACATCGCGTCGCTGCGGCTCGAGCTCGCCGTGAACCAGCTCGAGAACGGGCGGACGGTCGCCGAGTCCGCCGCGGCGGCGGGATTCTCGTCCGCCGCCGCGCTCCGCCGCGCGTTCGTGGACCGGTATCGGACGACACCGTCGGCGTATCAGCGGCGGTTCCGCGCATCGAGCGTCACGGACGCACCGTCCCCCGTGGAGGACGACCTCCCGTCCCCCGCCTGACCCGGGGTCAGAGCGCCTGCCGCCGGGGCACCCCGGACGCGGACGCGAGGGACGGGGATGCCACGTACTCGGCATCCCCCTCTTCCTCCGCCCGCGCGCGGGCGACGAGGTCGCGAAGAGCCGCGACGCCCGGGGTGCGCGGTTCTGCGAAGAAGACCGTGACGGTGTAGCCGGACGTGCCGGGGACGGCGAGGGTCTCGCTGCGGAGGTGCACCCAGCCGTGCGGCTCGATGTGCACCATCGGCCGTGAGCTGCGGTGCGGGCGGATCTCGCACCGGCTCCAGATCTCCGCGAAGCGCGGGTCGCTCGCCGAGAGCCCCGCCACGAGCTTCCGCAGGCGCGGGCTCCGGGGATCGGCGTAGTACCGCAGAGCAGCGGCGAGCGTCTCGGCCGTCCGACGCCAGTCCGGCTCGGAGTGCGGGTCGGGGAAATGCTCGAACACCGAGACCAGGAGGTTGGAACCGACGCGCAGCTGGTCGGGTGCGAGCAACCGGCCGGGGGCGTTCACGGCGACGACGTCGAGGGTGCCGTTGAGGGCGTAGGCGGGGGTGTCGGCGTACAGGTCGACGAGCGTCGCCACGCCCTCCGGGAGGTCGTCCTCCTCGGCCGACGGTCGGCCCTCGCCGGAAAGATCGGCGATGCGGTGGAGATACTCCTCGCCGGGGCCGTCGAGGAGCAGCGCACGGCCGAGCGCCGACAGCACCTGCCGTGACGGCTGGTGCCCGCGGCCCTGCTCGAGCCGCAGGTAATAGTCGCTGCTGATGCCGGCGAGATCGGCCACCTCGGTGCGCCGCAGGCCCCGCACGCGTCGGCGCGGCTCCCGCGCGATCCCCACTTGCTCGGGCGTCAACGACTCGCGGCGGTCGCGAAGGAACACGGCCAACGGCCCCGCGGTGTCGTTCACATCAGCCTCCGGCGAGTAGTGGAATGCTCCCTCCAATTCTCCGTGGGAGCGGTTCCTCTCGTGCTGCACGAACGGACACGAGTACGTCGCAACCGGACGAGTGCATTGAGGGCCCCCGGGGGCGACGGGATAGCGTTGGCTCATGGGTCGGCCTCGGCAGTACGACGAGCAGAATCTGCTCGACACGGCGCAGGAGCTGTTCTGGACGCGCGGGTACGACCGGACCTCGCTCGAGGAGGTCGCCCGTGCGTCCGGCGTCGGCACGAGCAGCCTCTACGCCCGCTACGGCAGCAAGCTCGGACTCTTCCTCCGGGTCTTCGGCCGCTACTGCGCGGCCCGCGTCGAGCTCGCCTCGGGCGGTCCGGCGGGACCCAGCGCCGACCTCGAAGCCGCCGCCTCCGAGTACCTCGACCGCGTCGTCTCCGACTGCCTCTCCTACGCGGACCGACGTGGATGCCTCATGCTCAACAGCATCGCCGAGCTCGGCGAGCGGTTCCCCGAGGTCCTCGCGGTGGCGGACGCCGCGATCGACGAGATGGAGTCCGCGCTCACCGCACGGCTGTGCGAGACCGCTGCCGCCCACCGCATCGCCCTCTCGCCCGCAGACGCACGGCGCGCGGCCGAGACCACGGTGCTCGCCTCCCAGGGCATCGTGCAGCTCAGCCGCCTGCGCGTGCCGCCCCGACGGTTGCGCGAGCTCGCGGCGCGTTCGTCGCGACTGGTCGCACGCCCGGCCTGACGCCCGGGCGCCCGGGCCGTCGGTTCTACGCCAACAGACGCTCCGCAGTGCGCTCGCGCGGCAGCGGCACCGGCGTCACCGCGGCCGGCTCCTCGCGGCGCAGCTCCTCGTCCCACAACCGCAGGAGCTTGAGGGTCAGGTGCAGCGTGCTCCGCTGCAGGCCGTCGGCCAGGGCCTCGCGGACGACCTCCGGCATCTGCTCGAGCCGGTAGTACAGCGTCGTGCGGTGGATGTGCAGGCGCTGGCAGGCGACGGAGGCGCGCCCCGCGGCATCCAGGTACGCCTCGACGGTGTCGCGCTGCGTCGAGTCCTCCGACGACGCCAGCACGAAGGCCGCCGGGCACGCCTGCACGAGGAGCGAGCGCGAGCGGGGCAGCGTCTGCACGAGCGCCCAGCCGCCGAGGTCCTCGGCGCGCACCGAGGTCACCTGGTCGGGGAGGGTCGCGCGCAGGTGCGCGGATCGAATGGCGCGCGAGACCGCGTCATCCACGTCGCCGTCGTCGGGCGACCCCGCCGCCAGCGCGAACCCCCGGGCGGTCATGCCCTGCGCGGCGGCCTCGGCATCCACCGTCCTGTTCAGGGCGTCGAGGTCGAGGGTGCGGGATGCCACGAAGATCGCGGCTCCTCGGTGGACGCCGACGAACTGCACGGCACCGTGGAGGACGGTCGCCAGGCGGCGCCCGAACACGACGATGCCCAGTTCCGGTACCGGGTCGAGCACCACGGCGAGCAGCTCGATGCCGTCGGCGCGTCCGTCGATCCAGCGGCGGGAACGGAGCTCCCACAGCGCATCGCGACGCACGCTCGAGTCGTCGTCGATGAGGTTCGCGAACACGCGGTCACGGCGCGCCGCGGGACTCGCGCCGGAGGCCGTCTCGAGCAGGTGAACCGCGGCGTCGACCACGGCCCACTCGCGCGGCGAGAGGTCGGCGCGCGCCGTCCCGCCGATGCGCAGCGCACCACCGCCGAACGCGATGTCGGCGTCGGCATCCGCGGGCTCGTCGGCGCGGCGGAGGGTCACGCGTCGCGCGAGGGCGTGGGACAACTGATCGATGATCTGCGACGGGTGCATCGTGCGGCTCCTCACGTGCGGTCCGGGGTGGGTACGGCCCACGGTACGGACGCCCGCCGCGACGCGCGTGGCCCTCTGAGACCCACGGTGGAACGACGACGGCGCGCCCCGGGTGGGAGCGCGCCGTCGGATGCGGAGGACCGATCACTCCTGGATGAACGCCAGGATGTCGGGGTTGATCACGTCGGCGTGCGTCGTGAGCATGCCGTGCGGGTAGCCCTCGTAGATCTTGAGGGTCGAGTTCTGCAGCAGCTCGTGCTGCAGAAGCGCGGCGGCCTTGTACGGCACGACCTGGTCGTCGTCGCCCTGGAGCACCAGCACCGGGACCGTGATGGCCTTGAGGTCTTCGGTCTGGTCGGTCTCGGAGAACGCCTTGATGCCGAGGTAGTGCGCCTGCGCGCTGCCGGTCATGCCCTGACGCCACCAGTTGTCGATGACGGGCTGCGAGGGGGTGACGCCCTCGCGGTTGAAGCCGTAGAAGGGGCCGGATGCCACGGCCTCGAAGAACTCCGCACGGTTGGCGGCGAGCGCCTCGCGGAACCCGTCGAACACCGACAGCGGGGTGCCCTCGGGGTTGGTGTCGCTCTGCAGCATGATCGGCGGCACGGCGGCGACGAGCACGGCCTTGGCGACGCGACCCTGCGGCTGACCGTACTGCGCGACGTAGCGGGCGACCTGGCCGCCACCGGTCGAGTGACCGATGTGGATGGCGTTGTGCAGGTCGAGGTGCTCGACGACGGCGCTGACGTCGCTGGCGTAGTGGTCCATGTCGTGGCCGGTGCCGATCTGCGACGAGCGGCCGTGACCGCGGCGGTCGCTGGCGATGACGCGGTAGCCCTTGTCGAGGAAGTACAGCAGCTGGGCGTCCCAGTCGTCGGACGACAGCGGCCATCCGTGGTGGAAGACGATGGGCTGGGCGTCGGTGCTGCCCCAGTCCTTATAGAAGATCTCGGCGCCGTCGGTCGTGGTCACAAATGGCATGTCAGCCTCCGCTCGGATGTTCGACGAGCGCCCTCCGGGGGTGTGTTCCGGGGCGTCGCCGGTGAACACGCCTCACTGTAGGAGCGGATGGGGGAACCGGCATCCGACAATCGTCCGAGAATCGTCCGACCGGCGGCGAGACGCGGGTCACGCGTCGCCGCGCACCCTCAGCGCGTCCCGGCGCGCCGGCCGTCAGTCCTCGTCGTCGAGCAACCCGCCCGGGCGCCACAGCACCACGTCGGTCGCCCGCCGCACGCGCGCCCCGTGGCGCAGCGTCACCACCGAACCCGTGGCCCCCGCGGCGAAGACCCGGGCGCCCGGACGCGACTGGCGCTCGGCCATCAGCTGACGCTCCAGGTCGGTGACGCGCCGCGCGAGTTCGTGCACCCGCTCCTCGAGCGCCAGCAGACGCGCGATCGCGGGGAGGCTCATCCCCTCGCTCGACAGGCGCGCGACCTCGCGCAACTGCTGCACGTGGCGGCTGGAGTACCGCCGCGATCCGCCCTGCGTGCGGGCGGGCACGACCAGGCCGAGCCGGTCGTACTGCCGCAGCGTCTGCGGGTGCATGTTCGACAGCTCGGCGGCCACGGCGATCGCGAAGATCGGCGCATCCTCATCGAGTTCCTTGTCGGACACGGCCTCTCCTCTCTCGTGGATCGCGTGCTCCTGGCATCCGATTGTGGCGGATGCCAGGAGCACGGCGTCACTGACGCGCCTTGGCCATCAGGTCGGCGCGGGGATTCTCTTTCGGTTCGAGCGCGTGGAAGCGCTCGAGGGCCTCGCGGGCTTCGTCGCTGAGGTGCTGCGGAACGGCCACCTGGACTTCGGCGAGCAGGTCGCCGGTGCCCTTGGACGAATGGATGCCGCGCCCCTTGACCCGCAGGACGCGCCCGGAGGGGGTGCCCGGTGCGACACGCAGCCGCACGGGCTCGCCCCCGAGGGTGGGCACCTCGATCGTGGCGCCGAGGGCCGCCTCGGTGAAGGTCACGGGGACCGTCAGCCGCAGGTTGAGCCCCTCGCGCGAGAACACCGGGTGGGGCCGGACCGCGACCGTCACGACGATGTCGCCGTTCTCGCCGCCGTCCGGAGACGGACGGCCGCGACCGCGCAGTCGGATCTTCTGGCCGTCGGCGACCCCCGCGGGGATCTTCACCTTGAACGGGACACCGTCCTCGCCCTGCAGGGTGATCGTCTCGCCCTTGGCGGCGGTGACGAAGTCCAGCGTCGTCCGGGCGGTGACGTCGGCTCCGCGCTGCGGTCCGCCGAAGCCGCGGTAGCCACCCGTGGTCTGACCGAACCGGCCGGAGCCGAAGCCGCCGCCCTGCTGGTCGAACATGGAGAAGAAGTCCTCGAAGCCGCCGCCGGGAGCGGACGCGCCTCCGCGCTGCTGCCCGAATCGGCTGAAGACGTCGTCGAAACCGCCGCCCCCGCCGGCCCCGGGTGCCGAGAAGCGCGCCCCCGAGCCCATGGCCCGGATCTGGTCGTACTCCTCGCGCTGCTCGGGGTCGTTGAGCACCGCGTAGGCCTCGCTGATCTCCTTGAACTTCGCCTCGGCCTTGGCATCACCCGGGTTCGAGTCGGGGTGGTACTGGCGCGCGAGCTTGCGGTACGTCTTCTTCAGATCGGCAGCGCTCACGCCCTTGTCGACACCGAGGACCTTGTAGAAGTCCTTGTCGAACCAGTCCTGACTCGCCATGTGTCCTCCTACTCGACCGGCACGGCGACGACGACCTTGGCCGGTCGCAGCTCGACGGAGCCGAGGCGGTACCCCACCTCGACGACCTCGAGCACCGTCGCCTGGGTCACGCCCGGGGTGGGCGCTTGGAAGATCGCCTCGTGCTGCTGCGGGTCGAAGGGCTCGCCGGCGGTGCCGTACGAGACCACGCCGAGTCGCTCGGCCACGGCCCGCACCTTGTCGCCGATCGCCGCGAAGGGCGTGCCCTCGACGAGGTCGCCGTGCTTCTCAGCACGGTCGAGGTCGTCCATGACGGGCAGGAGGCCCTTCACGGCCTCGCCCTTCGCGCGTTCGATCTCGCGCTCGCGCTGCTCCTCGGTGCGCCGACGGTAGTTGGCGTACTCGGCCTGCAGGCGCTTGAGGTCGATCAGGAGCGAGGCCTCCTTGTCGGAGGACGCCCCCTCTGCGGCGGCCTCGGGGGTCTGCTCGGCGCCGAGGATGTCCTCGATCGTGAGGCCCTCGGCATCCGGGGTCTGCTCGCCCGACGGCGCGGGGCCGGAGGTGTTCTCCTCCGGCCCCGTCGTCTCGTCAGGACCGGCGCCCGAGCCCTGGGGCTGTTCGTCGTCCTTGTGTGCCATCAGTTCTGTCGCTTACTTCTTCTCGTCGGTCTCGTCGTCGACGACTTCGGCGTCGATGACGTCTTCCTCGGGGTTCGGCGTCTCACCGTTGCCGGGCTGGCCGACGTTCGGGTCGGCCTGCTCGCCCTGGGCCTGCGACGACGCGTAGATCGCCTCGCCGAGCTTGCCCTGGCTCGCGTTGAGCTTGTCGAACGCGGTCTTGACCGCGTCGTCGTCGTCACCGGCGAGCGCCGTCTTGAGGGCGTCGACGTCGGCCTGGACCTCGGTCTTGACCTCTTCGGGCAGCTTGTCCTCGTTGTCCTTGATCAGCTTCTCGATCGAGTACGACAGGGTCTCGGCCTGGTTGCGGGTCTCGGCGGACTCGCGGCGCTTCTTGTCCTCCGCCGCGTTCTCCTCGGCCTCGCGCACCATGCGCTCGATGTCCTCCTTGGGCAGCGACGAGCCGCCCGTGATGGTCATCGACTGCTCCTTGCCCGTGCCCTTGTCCTTCGCGGACACGTGCACGATGCCGTTGGCGTCGATGTCGAAGGTGACCTCGACCTGCGGGATGCCACGGGGAGCCGGGGCGATGCCGGTGAGCTCGAAGGTGCCCAGCGGCTTGTTGTCGCGGGTGAACTCGCGCTCGCCCTGGAAGACCTGGATCGCGACCGACGGCTGGTTGTCGTCGGCGGTGGTGAAGGTCTCGCTGCGCTTGGTCGGGATGGCGGTGTTGCGCTCGATGAGCTTGGTCATGATGCCGCCCTTGGTCTCGATGCCGAGGCTCAGGGGGGTGACGTCGATGAGCAGCACGTCCTTGCGCTCACCCTTGAGGACACCGGCCTGGAGCGCTGCGCCCACGGCCACGACCTCGTCGGGGTTGACGCCCTTGTTCGCGTCGCGACCGGTCTCCTTCTTCACCAGCTCGGCGACCGCGGGCATGCGGGTCGAGCCACCGACGAGCACCACGTGCGCGATGTCGTCGACCTTGACGCCTGCCTCACGGATGACGTCCGAGAAGGGCTTGCGGGTGCGGTCGAGGAGGTCCTTGGTGAGGTCCTCGAACTTCGCGCGGGTGAGCGTCTCGGACAGCGAAACGGGGCCCGAGTCGGTCAGCGAGAGGTAGGGCAGGTTGATGGAGGTCGAGGTCGAGCTCGACAGCTCCTTCTTCGCCTGCTCCGCGGCCTCCTTGAGGCGCTGGAGGGCGATCTTGTCACCCGAGACGTCGACACCGGTGGTGTCCTTGAACTGCTTGATGAGGTAGTCGACGACGCGCTGGTCCCAATCGTCTCCACCGAGGCGGTTGTCACCGGCGGTGGCGCGCACCTGGATGGTCGAGAAGTCGTCGTCCTTGCCCACCTCGAGCAGCGACACGTCGAACGTTCCGCCACCGAGGTCGAAGACGAGGATGAGCTCGTCCTCCTTGCCCTTGTCGAGGCCGTACGCGAGAGCGGCGGCGGTGGGCTCGTTGATGATGCGCAGGACGTTCAGGCCCGCGATCTCGCCGGCCTCCTTCGTCGCCTGGCGCTCGGCGTCGTTGAAGTACGCGGGCACCGTGATGACGGCATCCGTCACGCTGTCGCCCAGGTACTCCTCGGCGTCGCGCTTGAGCTTCTGGAGGATGCGCGCGGAGATCTCCTGCGGCGTCCACTTCTTGCCGTCGACGTCGAACGTCCAGTTCGTGCCCATGTGGCGCTTGACGGACGAAACGGTGCGGTCGACGTTGGTGACGGCCTGGCGCTTGGCGGTCTCACCGACGAGCACCTCGCCGTCCTTGGTGAAAGCGACGACCGAGGGGGTCGTGCGGAAGCCCTCGGCGTTGGCGATGACCTTGGGCTCGCCACCCTCGAGCACGCTCACGACGGAGTTGGTCGTCCCGAGGTCGATTCCCACTGCACGTGGCATATGTGTCTCCTTGATCATGAGCCGGGCGGATGCCACGACTCGGGGTTTCGTGAAGTCTGCTGCGCGGGTTGAGCCGCGATGACTCAAGGCTAACGCAGGTGTCTCGAGGCGTCAAGCAGACTTGATATGAATTGGCTCAACTTCTGCACTGGCGGGTCGGGACGCCTGGAGCCGGCATCCACGGGTTTGGGGCGCGTTTGTGCGGTTGGGGCGCGAAAATCCACGCCCCGAACGCACAAACGCGCCCCAAAGCGGCCGCGAACCACGACGCCCCCGCGACCAGGCAGGTCGCGAGGGCGTCGAAGAAGGGATGCCGCGGGCTCAGTCGCGATCGTACGAGCGCCGCTGCGGACGCTCGGTGCGCTTCGCGGACCGGCCGCCCTGATCCAGGCGCAGGTCGATGAGGACGCCCGAGATGCGGGTGTCGGTCAGCCGGTTGAGGGTGTCGCGCGAGAGGTCGGCCGGAAGCTCCACGAGCGAGAAGTCCTGGCGGATCTGGATGGCGCCGAAGTCGTTGCGGCGGAGGCCCCCCTCGTTCGCGAGCGCCCCGACGATCTGGCGCGGCTCGACCCGCTGCCGACGCCCGACGGCGATCCGGTACGTGGCGAACCGGCCGTCGCTGTCACGGCGTTCGCGGCGCTCCCCGCCCTCGCGGGGCGCGCGGTCGCGGTCGCGATCCCGGTCGAAGCGCGGCTGCGAGATCGTCTCCTCCTCCATCAGCAGCGGCGTGTCACCCTGCGCGACCACGGCGAGCGCCGCGGCCACGTCGGCCTCGGGCACGTCGTGGTGCGCGACGTAGTGGGCGACCACGTCGCGGAAGGTCGCAATCGCGGCGGTGTCCTCGAGCGCGGTGGTGATCGCGTCGTCGAACCGGGTGAGGCGCGTGGCGTTGACGTCGTCGACGCTCGGCAGCGACATCTCCGTCAGCGGCTGGCGGGTGGCCTTCTCGATCGCGGTCAGCATGCGACGCTCGCGCGGGGTCACGAAGCTGATGGCATCCCCGGTTCGTCCGGCACGTCCGGTGCGGCCGATGCGGTGCACGTACGACTCGGTGTCGATCGGGAGGTCGTAGTTGACGACGTGGCTGATGCGCTCGACGTCGAGGCCGCGCGCGGCGACGTCGGTCGCGACGAGGATGTCGAGCTTGCCCGACTTCAGCTGGTTGACCGTGCGCTCGCGCTGCACCTGCGCGACGTCACCGTTGATGGCGGCGGCGGTGTAGCCGCGGGCACGCAGCTTCTCGGCGACCGTCTCGGTCTCGTTCTTCGTGCGGGTGAAGACGATCATGCCCTCGAAGTTCTCGACCTCGAGGATGCGGGTCAGCGCATCGATCTTCTGCTGGTACGACACGACGAGGTACCGCTGCGTGATGTTCGCCGAGGTCGTGGTCTTGGTCTTGACCGTGATCTCTTCGGGGTCATTGAGGTACTGCGCCGAGATGCGGCGGATCTGCGCCGGCATCGTCGCCGAGAACAGCGCGACCTGCTTGGTGGACGGGGTGTCGGCGAGGATCGTCTCGACGTCCTCTGCAAAGCCCATCTTCAGCATCTCGTCGGCCTCGTCGAGCACGAGGTACTTCAGCTCGCTGAGGTCGAGGGTGCCCTTGTCGAGGTGGTCCATGATGCGACCGGGCGTACCCACGACGATGTCGACGCCGCGGCGGAGCGCCGACAGCTGCTGACCGTAGCCCTGACCGCCGTACACGGGGAGCACCGAGACGCCCTTGATGTGCGCGGCGTACTTCTCGAACGCCTCGCACACCTGCAGCGCGAGCTCGCGGGTCGGGGCGAGCACGAGGGCCTGCGGGTTCTTGTGCCCGGTCTCCATCTGCGACAGCACCGGGAGGGCGAACGCGGCGGTCTTGCCGGTACCGGTCTGGGCGAGGCCGACGACGTCGCGGCCCTGCAGGAGGACGGGGATCGTGGCGGCCTGGATGGCCGACGGGGTCTCGTAGCCGACGTCCTTGAGGGCCTTGAGCACGGCGGCATCCAGTCCCAGGTCGGCGAAGGTGAGCTGCTCGGGGGCGGTGTCCGCCTCTTCGGAGGGGACGGGGTTTTCGGATGCCATGACTCCACGGTAGTGCGCCACCCCGGGAAACCCCCGTTCGAGGCCGCACGAGGGTCTACCCTGAGCCCACGCGCCGCCGACGGCGCGTCCGCGCCGAACGTCTCCGCGCGTTCACCGAAGGGTCCTAGCGTGAGCGACATGTCCACTCCCGGCGCCGCCCCCGCGGCATCCCTCCCCTCCACCGACGGCAAGCGCCCCGTCCTGGCCTGGGCGCTGTGGGACTGGGGTTCGGCGGCGTTCAACGCGGTCGTCACGACCTTCGTCTTCAGCACCTACCTGTCGAGCTCGCTGTTCGTGGACCCCGCGATCGTCGCGGCCGCCGGCGACGACGACCGCAACCCCGCGCTGGTGAAGGCGCTGGCCGAGAACGCGAGCCTCGTCGGCACCGCGCTGATGATCGCGGGCATCGCGGTCGCGCTCCTCGCCCCGGTGCTCGGTCAGCGCAGCGACGGCTCGGGTCGGCGCAAGCTCTGGCTCGCCGTCAACACCGGCGTCATCGTGCTGGCGATGGCGGCGATGGTGTTCGTCGAGGGCACTCCGCAGTACCTGATCCTCGGGGCGACGCTGCTGGCCGTCGGCAACGTCTTCTTCGAGTTCGCGAGCGTCAACTACTACGCGATGCTGTCGCAGGTCTCCACGCGCGAGAACATCGGCCGCGTCTCGGGCTTCGGCTGGGGCATGGGTTACGTCGGCGGGATCGTGCTCCTCCTCCTGCTGCTGATCCTGTTCATCCAGGGGTTCGGGAACCCGGATGCCGCGGGCCTGCTCGCCGTGCCGAAGGACGGCGGCCTCAACGTGCGGCTGGCGGTGCTGGCATCCGCGGTGTGGTTCGCGGCGTTCGCGATCCCGGTGCTCGTGCGCGTGCCCGAGATCCCGGCGCAGAACCGGAAGGTGCGGGTGGGCTTCTTCCAGTCGTACGTGCTGCTGTGGGGGACGCTGCGCTCGCTCTGGCGCGACAGCCGCCCGGTGCTGCTGTTCCTCATCGCCAGCGCGATCTTCCGCGACGGCCTGGCCGGCGTGTTCACGTTCGGCGCGATCATCGCGGCGCAGGTGTTCGGGTTCTCGTCGACCGAGGTGCTGTATTTCGCCGTCGCCGCGAACGTCGTCGCCGGCATCAGCACGATGTTCGCCGGACGCCTCGACGACCGCTTCGGCCCGAAACGCGTCATCGTCGTCTCGCTCGCCGGACTCATCGTGCTGGGCTGCGCGATGCTGCTGATCGGCACCTCGCAACCGCTGTTCTGGGTCGTGGGCCTCGGCCTCGGACTCTTCGTCGGCCCCGTCCAGTCGGCGAGCCGCACCTATCTCTCGCGGGCGACGCCGGAGGGCCGCGAGGGTGAGATCTTCGGCCTCTACGCCACGACCGGCCGCGCGGTGTCGTTCCTCGCGCCCGGGCTGTTCGCGCTGTTCGTCGGACTCACCGGCGACACCCGCCTCGGCATCGTGGGGATCGTGCTGATCCTCGCCGTGGGCCTGGCGCTGATGATTCCCGTGCAGAACCGCGGCGCCGAGATCCGCTGACACGCGGCCTGCGGGCGGCCTGGGTTTGGGCGTCGGCTTCGGCGTCGGCGTCGGCGTCGGCGTCGGCGTCGGCGCCACGAGAACAGGCCATGCGCCGAGAACAGGGCGATTCCGTCGAGATCGGCCTGTTCCGGCGGCATCCCCTGTTCTGGTGTCTGGGATGCCGCGGCGTCAGTCCTGCGGCCAGGCGTCGGCGAATTTCGCCAGGAGGCGGGCGAAGTCGGCGCGCTCGGCGTCGGTGAAGGACTCGAGCGCGGAGCGCACGGCATCCCGCCGCCTCCCCCGGAGGCTCGAGACGAGGCGCTCGCCCTCGGCGGTGAGCCGCACGCGCGTGCGGCGGGCGTCGTCGGGGTCGGGCTCGCGCTCGACGAGGCGCATCTGCACGCCCTGCTGCACGAGGCGTGACGCGCGGGGCTGATCGACGCCGACCGCGTCAGCGATCCCGCTGACCGACAACGGACCGGATGCCGAGACGAGGGCGTCGAGCATCCGCAGGCGAGCGACGCCGGCGAACCGCCCCTGGCCGGGGTCGGCCCACGGCGGGCCGCCGTGGAACGGGTGCGGACCGTGGCCCCGGTGTTCGTGGGCGTGGGGGCCGCCGAAGCCTCCGGCGAACGGGGGGCGCGGCCGCCGACCGCGGAGTTTGGCGAGGGCAGCGGCGATCTCGTCGGCGGGGTCGGCGGTCATGGACTCGATTTTACATGTCGCTTGACAAGCATCCGGAATACATGTCACAGTACATCCGTTGTCACATGACATGTAACCGGCGGATCTCCCGCCACACGAAAGGACCACCCCATGAACACCTCCACACCTTTGGACCCCCGCAGCCTCGCCCATCGCCTCACCACGGTCGGGCACGCGCTGCACCACCGCCTGTTCGCGCAGCTGCGCGACAGCGACCTGCACCCCAAGACCGTCCTCGTACTGCGCGCGATCGACGGCCGCATCGACGCTCCCTGGATCGCCGAGCGCCTCGCCCGCGGCGGCAAGCGCGTCACCGCCCTCGCTGAGCGGGGGTGGATCGAGCGCACCGACGACGGCTGGTCTCTGACCACCGAGGGTCGCGAGATCCTCGACCGCCTGGATGCCGACCGCTCGGCGCTCCTCGCCGACGTCCCCGCCGAAGAGCTCGAACGTCTCGTCGCCGCCCTCAACACGGTGTCGGCGGCGCTCGGCCTCGACGACTCGGACGCGGCGCCGTTCGGCCCCCGCGGACGCGGGGGTCGCGGCCCCGGCATGCGCGGCTTCGGCCCGTTCGGGCGCGGCTTCGGCCCGGGCTTCGGCCCCGGCTTCGGCCCCGGCCCGCGCGGCCCCCGCCCCGACGCGGACGGCTTCGGCCCCCGCGAGCGCGGCACCGAAGAGCACGACCGTCCCCACCACGGACGCGGATGCGACCCCCGCCACGGCGGGCACGCGCACCACGGACGGCACGGGCACGACGACCGGGGCCACCGGGCGGCGCAGCGCGCCTACGAGCGCGGCTTCGACGCCGGGTTCAGCCGCGGCCGCGAAGGTTCGGCATCCGCTGAGCCCGCGGCATCCGGTGAGCCCTCGGCATCCGAGTGAACCGGCGGCATCCGGTCAGCCCGCGGCATCCGCGTGATCGGCGATAAACGCCCTCCGCGACGAGAAACACGTGGACGTCGCGTTTCTGCGCGGGAATCGCGTTTATCGCCGCGCACGGCGCCGCGCGCACTAACCGCGCCGCGCCAACACGACAGAACAGCCCCGTCGAGGTCACCTCGACGGGGCTGTTCTGCGTGCGGTTCAGCGTCCGGCGGAGCCGGCGTCGGTCGTGCCGACGTTCGTGCGGTGGAAGTTCAGAGCCGAGCGCGAGGCCGTCGGGCCGCGCTGGCCCTGGTAGCGGTTGCCGTAGGGCCCCGAACCGTACGGGTTCTCGGCGGGGGAGGTCAGGCGGAAGTAGCAGACCTGCCCGATCTTCATGCCCGGCCAGAGCTTGATCGGCAGGGTCGCGACGTTGGAGAGCTCGAGCGTGACGTGCCCCGAGAATCCCGGGTCGATGAATCCGGCGGTCGAGTGGGTGAGCAGCCCCAGGCGTCCGAGCGACGACTTGCCCTCGAGACGCGCGGCGACGTCGTCCGGCAGCGTGACGCGCTCGAATGTCGAGCCCAGCGCGAACTCGCCCGGGTGCAGGATGAACGGCTCGTCCGGCTCGACCTCGATGAGACGCGTGAGCTCGGGCTGATCCTCGGCGGGGTCGATGAACGGGTACTTGTGGTTGTCGAACAGCCGGAAGTACCGGTCGAGGCGCACGTCGACGCTCGACGGCTGCACCATGGCCGGATCGAAGGGGTCGAGCCCCAGGCGTCCGTCGGCGAGTTCGGCTCGGATGTCGCGGTCGGAGAGCAGCACGCGCCCAGCCTAGGGCGTGGGGTCGGCGCGCACCGTCGAGAGCACACGTTCCGTGCGAACGCACACGTCCCGTGCGACCCCGACGTGTGCTCTCGCACGGATCGTGTGCGCTCGACGCCGAACCCCGACCCGGATGCCACGGAAGACGCTGTTATGCTGGCGGAAGTGCCTCACGGCGCTCGGGGCTGTAGTTCAATGGCAGAACTTCTGCTTCCCAAGCAGACAGCGCGGGTTCGATTCCCGTCAGCCCCTCCAGTACCTCTTCCCAGCTCTCTCTAGAGGAGACCGCCCGGCGGGCGGCGTCTGACAGGCCGCGTGCCATTAGCGTGCCAGATCCGGCAGAGCCGATCCGGGCCCGTGTCGGACGTTCGATGTAACCTTCGCGAAAAGGCTCAACGATGCCGCCCGGGGGGGAACCATGTCGATCTTTAGTATTGACCGCCACAGCTACAAGTGGGACACGCGAGGGTCGAAGCTCGAAAGGTATGAGCTTCGCGACGTGAGCACGGGCCAGGTGCTCGTCGTCGAGTGCCCGCCGTGGATTGCAGAGCAGATCGACATGACCTACGGCCACCTCGGTCGTAGTGGCCCACTTAAGGAAGAGACTGCGAAGAAGTACAGCCACGGCTGGGGTTTCGCGGGCGAAGCCCCCGACGGAGTCGAGGACTTTCTGGAGATGCTCACACTTGTCCTGAGCATCCCGAATCCCGAACACGTGGATCTCACCATCGCCCTCGACTGGTACTACCAGCCGGACGACGAGGACGAGCTGAAGCGCACGACGGCGGGGTATTGGATCAACACAACGAAGCACGCGTCGCAGCCGACGTGGAGCAACTCCATGAACTCGCGGCGCCTGATGATCAAGGCCCTCGTGCTCTTCATCAATACTCACCCGCTGTACCGCAATGCAACGGCCATCATCACGGCACCGGGCCACAAGGCCGACGGGCAGAGCTTTGGCGAAGTCCTGGCGCGCGAGGTGGCGGCCAAGGTCGGCATTCCCTTCGTTGAGACAACCTCCCCCGGCCCGCGCGCACAGCAGAAGGAATCGCCGCAGGACCTTACCGACATGTTCACCGTCCAGGGACAACTCAGCGGAGATGTGATCGTGTTGGACGACGTATTTCACACAGGGGGCAGCGCCTCGGGCGCCGCCGCCGCAGCCAAGAGAGCCGGTGCCGACCGGGTATTCGCGCTCACGGTAGCTAGAACAATCAGGCGATGACAGTCGACGTATCCGTTCACACACTCGAGCTCGCTCTGGCGGCCTTCGAGCAGATTCGCACGCCCGCGCGCATCACTGGTGCGCTCCGTTCCGATGGGCTCGACGCGTTCGCCAAGGCATTCGAGTCCATGAGCGAGGAGTCGCGCATGGACGTACAGCGGAAGGCGATCGCGCTTCGCAACGACGGGATTGGTGTCGTCATCTTCGGGCAGGAGGACTTTCCTACCGCGCTCGTTCAAGATGGCAAGCCGCTCATGCCCGTCATCTTCTACAAGGGCAACAAGGCGCTGCTCTATGAGGACGGCGTCGGCATGTGCGGATCTCGTAACGTCAGCGCCGCTGGCCTGAACGCGGCCGACAAGTGCGGTGCGACTGTGAGCAGCATGGGCCTCACAGTGGTGTCGGGTTACGCCAAGGGCGTCGACACTGCAACGCACTTGGCGGCGCTCAAGAACGGCGGCAACACTGTCATCGTGCTCGCTGAGGGCTTCGACTACTTCCGTATCAAGCGCGACTTCGCGAAGGACTTCGACCTCAGCAGGACACTGGTTCTCTCGCAGTTCGCACCTAGCCAGACTTGGCAGGCACATGCCGCAATGGCCCGAAACGCCATCATCTACGGTCTGTCCAAGTCGCTACTTGTAATTGAAGCCGGGGAGCGTGGCGGAACGCTCGCGGCGGGCGAAGGCGCACTGAACCTGGGGCGCCCCGTGTTCGTTGTCGACTTCGGCGATCAGACGCCGGAAGGCAATCGCATCCTTCTGAGGAAGGGGGCTCACCCCGTCAGGACCTCGGCTCAGCTGGGGGAAGCGCTGAGCACTGTTCCTCCGCTGGCCCCGCAGATCACGTCCGAGCCGCCCGCTCTGTTCTGAGCGCGCGCGTGGACCGGTCCTTCGAGAGCGCGCGCGCAAATGCGTCGGACGCCGATCGCTTCATTGACTCCGCGCGGTGCTGGTAATTGAGAGAGGCGACTGAGGTCGAGTGTCCCGCTCGCGCCATCAGTTCCTTGATGGGCAAGCCCTCGTAGGACAGAACCGTCAACCCGGTGTGGCGCATGTCGTGGAACCAGGCCCCGGGCAGTCCTGCCTCCTCGCGCGCCCGCGCCCAGGCTCTGGCAACGTGCCACTCCCGCATCTCCGACCCATCAGCCCGAACGAAGACCCGAGCGCTCTCACCTCGACGCATGGACCCGAGGAGCTCGATCGTCTCGTCGTCAAGCGTGATGGTTCGGGTTCGCTTCGATTTGGTTGGCACCTCCGAGCCGTTGGCCGCGAGGGTACGCCGAATGAAAAGGGTGCCGGCCTCCAGGTCGACGTTGCTCCATCGAAGCGCGAGCAACTCCCCACGCCGCGCCTGTGTGTGGAGCGCCACGTCTGCAATCGCCCTCTCGGGCGCAGGCATGAGAGCGATGATCGACTCCGCCTGGGACAGGGAGAGCAGCGGGCGCTCCTCGTACGTGTTGGCGCTCCCAGCTCCGCGAACCCGACACGGGTTCTTACGAATCAACTCCTCCTCGACTGCCATCGCCAGGACGGTGTGGAGGAGCGAGTACACCGCCCTCGAATGCGAAGGGCTATGCGGGAGTTGGGCGTGCCAACGCTTGACCGCAGGCAGAGTGATCGCGTCGAGCCGGAGGTGACCGAATGCGGGAAGAATGTAGTTTCGGAACTGGCCGTCCGAGAGCACGCGGGTAGAGGGCTTTACCGGGGCACCGTCGCGGGTGCGTCGAACGAGGTTGAAGTGTTCGACATAGGCGGCAAGCGTAGGGACGCGCTTCGGATCGACCCAAGCGCCGTCTTCGACTTCGACCCGCGTCCGGTTCAGGGCAGACTCAGCCTCCGTGCGCGTCGCGAACGTGCCCTTGATCGCCCGCAACGTACCGTCCTCGGGCGAGGTATAGCGGGCAAGGAAGCGACCGGAGGGGAGTTGCTTCACATTCCCCCATTTGCGGCGGGCTCGGCGCGTTCCTTTGGCGACCAGCTCTGTGGTCATTCGTGCTCCTCCTTCGAGGGCGCGGCTTTCGCACCCCTTGTCTGTACAGGTGAGCGGGGTCGAGCGTCCGCCTTGGCGAACGATTCACAGGCTGCGTTTACCCGGCGCTACCTTGTGGTCGCTTCGCTTCCCCGCTTGAGCGCCCGGTTCAGTGGGCGAGGGTCTTGGCGGTGTCGAAGGCCCGGTAGACGGTGGCGCGGCTGACCTTGAGCGTCGCTGCGATCTCAGAGGGCGTGAAACCTGCTTCGCGGAGGGACCAGGCTTGGCGGACCTTCGCCTCATCCAGTGCTCGGGGGCGTCCGGTCTGCTTGCCGCGTAGGCGGGCTGCCTCTCGGGCCGCCTCGGCTCGTTCTCGGATGAGGGCGCGCTCGTATTCGGCGAGGCTGGCGAAGATTCCGGCGAGCATTCGACCGACGGGCTGGGTGAAGTCGACTCCCTCGCGTAGCGAGCGAATCAGGATGCCCCTGGCCTGTAGCTCCTCAATGGTGAGGATGACGTGCGTCATGGAGCGGCCCAGGCGGTCGAGTGCGACAACGGTGATGGTGTCGCCCTCTCGGGCGTACTCAAGGAGGGCTTTCAAGCCGGGACGGTCTGAGCGTGCGCCGCTCATCACGTCTTCGAAGATCCGGGTGACTCCGGCCGCTTCGAGGGCGTCGCGCTGCTGGTCGGTGGTCTGCTTGCTCGTGCTGACTCGGACGTAGCCGATGCTCTGGTGGTTGCTCACGTCCAATTATACCCTAGGGGGGTATCAGAAGTCAGGAAAACCCCAGATGAGACGGCAATACTTTGGATACAGGATTTAGATACGCGGGTGCACCTCGGACGGTTGCGAGAAAGGCCGATGACGGCCGTTCTCAAAAGCAAGGATTAGGACGCCCGCATTAGTACGGTCCACGGGATAGAAGCGCGACCATCGCCAAAGTCACGACCAGCGCCGCCCCAGCTAGGCCGGCTACTACCAACCAGGAGACGAGAGCGGCCCCAAGGCCGGGACCCCAACGACCGAATGGGCCTCGAATGGCTGGCACCCATACTGGAAGCTGCGATCGGCCAGACCCCACAAGAACCCATGCGCGGCGACATTCGTCGCACCGCCAGACTGTGCCGAAGGGCTCGCCGTCGGGAGCATTGCAGCGATGAGCCGGCGGACGAGCGGGTTCTGGCCTCTGAATCACTCCCACAGGCGCACGGTAACGACTGGGGGTTAACACGAAGTCACCGATAGTTCGCGTCCTCGACCAAGCGACGGAGCCTGACAACGTCGACCACCCACCAGGGGAATACGACCAGCGGAGCGACGACGACGAGGAAGAGGAGTTCCTCGATCTCGAACGTGACCACCAGGAACGGAATCAGCCAGATAGCGAGCATCAGTAGGCCCGTTCCGATCCGACCGAGATACATGCGGTGCGAGCCCATCATGAAGGGCACGAGAATCGCAGCGGCGGCGAAGGCCCATGCGCTATTCAGAGTCTTGACCTTGGGGGGCAGAGAGGGACGGGGCCCCTCCGGACCCTCGTGCCAGAAGGCCTGAGATCCCTGCGCCGGCGTTCCTGGGACCGCACGCGGGGCCGGTGGGGCGGGCGGCGAGAGGTAGGCCTGCGTCTGCGGATGCGGCGCACTCACCGACGTGCGAGCTTGGGGCAGGGGTGGCTTGGGAGCAACCGGCCCCCAGGTGGAACCATCCCACCAGCGAAGCGTGTCTGGCTGCTCGGGATTCAGGTACCAGCCTTCGGGAGGACCTGGTGTTACGCCTGACATGAGGCTCCTTCGGATCAGGATGACTAGACATCATTTCTGATGACTAGACATAACACAGCGGGGCCCGGGTGTCAGTTGAGTGAATAGGTGCCAAGCGATGGTCCGATTCCCGAACCCGACCTCGCTGCACTTCGCGTTCATCTAGCTCAGCTACGACGCAGCCGCGGCATGTCCTACGACGCTCTCGCAGCCGCTGCCGGGGTGGGTCGCGCAACGCTGGTGGCGTTGGAGTCGGGCAAGCCGAGGATTGGCCCAGGCAGAGACCCGAACAGAGCCGCCACGAGCGGCACATTGATCACTTGGTACCGGCTCGCGATGGCCCTCGAAGTCGACCTCGGCGAGCTACTCAAGCCGATCTATGGAACCGGTGAGGGCCGATAAACGTATTGGAAGCACCCCGCGACACGCCGAAGACACGCCGAGCCAGGTTAATTTTTGGCGATGGGGTCGGCTGACGTCGATCCTGTGGATAACTTCGCGGATCCCAGGCGAGAGAAGGGATCGGGGATGGCGAAGCTGTGAGCGAAGTCGTGGAGAAGTTGTGGAGAACCCGTCTGGGTCATGACCCGAATCACACGAGTGTAACTTCGGTGCCCACTTGTAGCTCTTAACGACAGACCTCGCCGGTAAGCTTTCTCGTACCGAAGCACGACAACCCCGATAGCCGGGGGAACCGGGTTCGGGGTCGAAGGCACCAATACTGTCCAGGTGATGGTTCTTCTACCCTAATACCACCACATGCAGGCGGGTCAATCGACGCGCCGTGGAGGTTCTTGGTGCTCGGCCAAGCAAGAAAGGGTAGTCATATGACCACTCGCAAGCCCAGTTTCCGACCCGGCCAGAGCGTCCCGCAGAGCGGGATCTACGGCCAGTTCCAGGGTGGGCGCCTCACGAACGAGGTGACCAGCGTCCAGGGTGAGCCGTTTCCTCCGGGACAGCGGCCTGGAACGACCTACCAGATCATCCGTCCGACGCGGTAGGTGACGATCATGACGCGCTACATGACGCTCACGTGCCCCCACTGTCGGCGGACCTTCGGCCCGTTCTCTCCTTCGTACCGGCCCGGACTCATCCGGTGTCGGTGCGGGAACGTCGTTCGGCTGACCTGATCTGTTCATAGAGAGAAGAAGGGTGCATCGCCTCCTGGGTGGTGCACCCTTCTTCTATTTCTGCGAAGCGGGGAGCGGCGGCTGGCCTGCGGAGGGCAAAAGGCCAGCCGCCGCTCGAGGAGCTCCTGTCTCCTCTGTCCTTCACTCCGGGATGCCGGTGCCGGGGTGAAGGGGTGGGGGTGCCTCACCGCGGAAGATGCGGGTGAGGACGTGTAGCGGCATGATGGCGTAGCTGTCTTCGACGGGGTACCCGCGCCGGTTCATGATGGCGACGGCCCAGTCGCTCCCGGCCGCGCGGGCGGCGTCGGTGACGTCGGTGACGATCTCGGAGAGCTTTTCGCCGCTCGCAGAGGTGCGGACGTGCACGATCCACGGTGCGAGCCCGGCGATATCTGTGTGGGCGTCCGTGTCGGCAAGGAGGGCGCGGTAGGGCGATTGCTCGTCGTCGGGGACGAGGACTCGGAGATGGCTTTGGAGAAGGTTGATCATCACCTTGAGGCGAAAGGCCTCATTGGTGGAGCGGTTGTTGGTCACTCGGCGTCTCCTGGCAGGTAGCCGAGGTGCCGGCTTGTCTGGGGCGGGGAACCGTACTTGCGGTACAGAGCAGCTCGCGCCTCGTTCCGCCCCTCCTCGGTCGGTAGCTTCCAGGCCTCGGCCCACTCGCGGGCGATCAGGTCGGCTTCCTCCGGTGAGCCGGCCTGGACGCGAGGGAGAGCGTCGGGCCAGGGTCCGCGCGCGTAGCGCACCTTCCCCCACCGCTCGATCTGCGCGTAGGTGTCATCGATGAGGTCGAGCCAGCTCTGCCCGTTGCGGTCCTTGGACAGCTCGTAGATCGCGGCGGTGATCTGTAGCTCGTCACCGAACTCGAACGTGTGTCCCCGCATACCCGTGAGCAGCACGGTCTTGGAGGAGAAGAAGTGCACCGTGAAGGGGAACTCGTGCGGTGCGCTCAGGGTGAGGGGTTCGACGATGGGTGTCGTGCGGAGGGGCGGGAGGTCGTCGGGGTGAATCATGTCTGCTCCTTGGGGTCAGGCGCGCTGGCGGGCGCGGATGCGCTGTTCGAGGTCGTTGGCGACGCGGTGCCCGCCTTCTTCGCGGATCGCGACGGCGAGGAATTCAAGGTCGTTGCCCAGCCCGGCGGCACCAGCTCGCAGAGCACCTCGCACAGTGGCTGTGACCTCGTTCAACATCTGCTCGGCCTCGTGGATGTCGACGCCGAGAGAGGACGCGACTTCGTCTAGCGCCGAGGCCCGGATCTCGATCTCTCGCATTGCACTTTCGAGGGAGCCGTGCTCGGCGGCCACGTCAGCGGCGGCCACCACCTGCGATGCCAGCTTGAGTAGATCAGCCGCGTAGGCCGCGACGGACGGTGCGGACCCGGTGGAGGCGGGCGCGTCCGGTGCGGGGGCGGCCGGGATCGGCGCGGCCTGCGACACCGACGGCACCGACGTGATGAGCGGCTCCGCCGAGAGCACCAGTCCCATGTGGTCCCGCACGTGAAGGTGCGCCGCGTCCAGACTGAACGGCGTATCCGCCGCGACCGTCTCGACGTTCTCGCCCTGCCAGATCCGCTGCTCCCAGACCACGGCCCGGGTGTGGACGCACCAGGGGCAGTTGTTTCTGCGCTGCATCTCAGTCCTTTCCTCACTGGGAACTACGGCAGCGCGGCGCCGGGACCCCGGAAGCCCGCGGGCGGGACGCTCAGGGCTCGGAGGGACTATGGCTCTCTCTCAGGTATCACCCCCGCAGCCGACACATGTCTCATCGGCTGGAGCACGTAGCAACCCCTCCGGACACGCCGAAAACCGGCAAATCAGCTGGTCATACTCACGTGTAACGACGCGTCCGGAGGCGTCTAAGGCGAACTAGGTACGCGCCGGGGGTAGGGCCGCTCAGTACGTGCGCGCTAGGCCAAACTCCGCAGCACCGCCATCACGTGTTCAGCGACCGTGACCATTCCTTCCGCGTTTATTTCCACTCCTCCCAGGGACACTGTTCGCAGGGCCGCCCCCAGCACGAAAGAAAGCGAGCCTCTTCGCCCGTGCTCAGAAGGCAATCCTTGGATGCGTGGCCGCGATTGTTGGCCTGCATCTTCGGCGTGGCCCACCGCAAGTTCCAGTGGTAATAGCCCCGGTCGTTATCGATCCGATCGATGCTCCAGCCTCGGCCCTGGGGACGCGGTCCGATCGTGTTCTCTATGTCCTCGATGAAGATCGTCACGTCGTGCCAGCGCGGATCCATGTCGATCTCATGCTCGACATACTCGCGGCGGTAACCGACTCGCCGCCTCATGTCCTTCCAGTGGTTGTAGAGCGGGTGATACGAGAGCCCATGGGTTTGCCGGTTCTTCCGATTGATGGCCGCTCGCTCCTCCGTCGTCAGACGCGGCGTTCCTCTCCGGGTAAGGGATGGGGGCTCCTCCTCGGTAGGCTGCCCCCCGCCCCCTGCTCCCGGCGATTTCTTGGCCGGAGCAGCCTTCTGCCGCCCCTCCCAAGCCTTTCCGTCGGCCGCGCCTTTCACAGCGCCTCCCGCCGCTGCTGCTCGATGTATTGGGCGAGGTCAGCAGGATGGATCCGGACGGACCTTCCGATCCGGATGATTGCGATCTTTCGATCGCGGATCAACCGACGAATCGTTACGACAGAGAGCCCGTTCAGGATCTGCGAGACGTCGTTGACGGTGAGTAGAGTCACAAGCGAATCGGGCGTGAGTGCCCGCGGTGTCGTTTCCATACTTGTACTACTCGCGAACGCGGGTTCCGTACGCCTCAGCCACCAGTTCGCGGGCGAGGCATGCCAGATCGTGTGCCATTCGTGCCATCTGCATGGCCACTACGGCCGATACCTGATGATCGCTGGAGACAACTCATGATGCAGACGTCACCTGGGCCGGAGCCGCGTGCACCGCTCATCGTGCGATACGCTCCCGAATTCCCAAGCAGACAGCGCGGGTTCGATTCCCGTCAGCCCCTCCACATGCATCGCGTGCTCGGCATCCTTCTCAGTGCATTGCTCGCGCTCGGCCTCACGGCGTGCGGGCCGTCCGCGCAGCCGGAGCCCACGACGGAGCCCGGTGGGACCACCGTCGCGTTCTACGGCGACTCGTACACCCGCGGCACGGGCGCGAGTTCGTCCGACAGGCGCTGGTCCACGATCATCTGCGCGGAGCGCGGCTGGACCGAGATCAACCGCAGCGAGAACGGCCTGGGATTCGTCAACCGGCGCGCGAGCATGGGGCCGGGGCTCGATGACATCCCCGCCCAGATCATCCGCGACGACCCCGACATCGTGTTCGTCACCATGGGACTCAACGACAACTTCAGCTACGACGGCGCCGCCGCCGAGATCCGGGCGACGATCGACAGCGACCTCGACCGGCTGCGCCAGGGCCTTCCCGGCGCGCGCATCGTCGTGGTCGAACCGTTCTGGTACACCGCCGACCGGCCGGCATCCGTCGACGTCATCATCGGGTGGGTGCGCGACGCGGCCGAGCGGATCGGCGCTGACCACATCCCCGGGGCGAGCCACTGGCTCGACGGGCACTACGCCGACGACGCGGACAGCTGGATGGCCGGCGACGGACTCCACCCCGACGACGTCGGCTACGCCCGGATCGCCGAGCGGATGGATGCCGAGCTCCAGGCGCTCGGCCTCTGAAACGGCCGCGGCGCGAGCGGGCCGTCAGGCCCCGACCGGCACGCGCTCGGAAACGAGGAGATCCTTGACGATCCGGCCCGCCTTGGCCACGACGACCACGTTCTCGGGGGAGCCCAGTGCGGACATGTCCGCCAGCGGGTCGACGTCGGCGACGACGAAGTCGGCGATCTTGCCGGCTTCGAGCGTGCCCAGTCGGTCGTCGACGCGAAGGAGCTCGGCCGCGTGCGCCGTGCCCGCGCGCAACGCGTCCATCGGCGACATCCCGAGCTCGACGAGGTGCGAGAGCTCGGCGAGGTTGCGCCCGTGCGCGCAGATCCCCGAGTCGGTGCCCATGGCGAAGCGCGCCCCCCGCTCGATGGCGCGGGCGATGTTCACGCGCGTGATCTCGACCCAGCGCACCTTCTTCTCGTAGTGGAACGGCCGCATGCGCTCCTTCACGAGCGGCGTGAAGACGGTCGAGAGCGTCGGCACGAGGAACGTGCCGTTCTCACCGGCCAGGTCGATCCCCTCGTCGTCGATGCCGTAGGCGTGCTCGACGCTGTCGACGCCGCCGCGCAGCGCCGCGAGGATGCCGGCGGTTCCCTGCGCGTGCGCGGCGATGGGCCGACCGCCATGACGGTCGACCTCGTCGCGGATGGCGCGGATCTCGTCCGCCGTGATCCCCTCGTCGGTCGGCTGGTCGTGAGGACTGGACATCCCGCCCGTCGTGCAGACCTTGATGACGTCCGCACCGTCGCGCAGCAGTCGGCGGGTGGCCGTCCGCACCTCGTCGACGGTGTCGGCGATCTCGTCGGCCGCGGAGACGTGGTACTTCACGTGACCGCCGGGAAGGTGGAAGTCGGAGTGCCCTCCCGTGTGACTCATGATGCGGACGGCCGTGTGCAGGCGCGGCCCCGCCACGAGCCCCTGCTCGACCGCGGCCTTGTGGCCCAGGGTCAGCCCGGCGAGGTCGCGTGCCGTGGTCACCCCCGCGTGGAGGGTCTGCTCGAGTCGCCGCCCGGTCTCGAACACCACCTGCACCGGGTCGGTGGTGAGGTCGTGGAAGGGGCCGTTGCCGGCGTCGAAGCCGAGGTGCACGTGCGCATCGATGAAGCCGGGCAGGAGCGTGCGTCCCCCGAGGTCGCGCGTGACCGTCGCCGCAACGACGGGCGCGTGGGCGGCGGGGCCCGCGAAGAGGATGCGTCCGTCCTCGTCGACGTGCAACTCGGCGTCGGGCACCGGGCCCGCACCGGTGCCGTCGATCAGCCGGGCACCGGTCAGGCGGAGGGAGACGGAGGAGATCGTCATCAGTGGATCCTTTCGAGGGCGGTCTCGAGCGTGAAGTCGGGGGAACCGGGGACGGATGCCAGCAGCTCGCGGGTATAGGGATGCCGCGGTGCCGCGAAGACTTCGCGGACGGGCCCGCTCTCGACGACGTCGCCGGCGCGCATGACCGCGACCTCGTCGCACACGACGTTGACCACCGCGAGGTTGTGGGAGATGAACAGCATCGTCAGCCCCAGGTCGCGTCGGAGTTCCGCGAGCAGGCGCAGCACCTCGGCCTGCACCGAGACGTCCAGTGCCGACGTGACCTCGTCCGCGACGAGGACGCGCGGCTCCACGGCGAGGCCGCGCGCGATGGCGATGCGCTGACGCTGACCCCCGGAGAACTCGTGGGGGTGACGCCCGACGGCGTCGCGCGGGATGCGCACGCGATCCAGCAGTTCGTCGATCCGTGCGCGCGAACCTCGCACCGACGGGCGGACGGGGTCGATCGCCTCGGCGAGGGCCTGGCCAATGGTCCGGCGGGGATTCAGCGACGAGTACGGGTCCTGCGGAATCAGCTGGACGCTCCGGTGCAGCCTCCGGCGGCTCGCGCGATCGGCCGCGCCGACATCGATGCCCGCCACCTCCACGACACCCGACGTGGGGGCGACGGAGCCGACGAGCACTTTGGCGAGCGTCGATTTGCCCGAGCCGGACTCGCCGACGAGACCGACGGCGGAGCCGGGTGCAACGTCGAGATCGACGCCGTGCAGCACTTCGGTACGACCGAACGAGACGCGCAGGTCCCGCGCGCGGACGATGGAGCCGACATCCGTCATGCGGACACCTCCGGGCGGGCGACATCGAACGCAGGGTCGGCCTCGAGCAGGCTTCGCGTGTAGGGGTGGCGGGCGTGCTCCAGGTCGAGATGTCCGGCCGACAGCTCCTCGACGATCTCGCCGTCTTTCATCACGAGCACGCGGTGGCAGAGGGCGCGCACCACGGCGATGTCATGGGAGATGAACAGCAGTGCGCACCCGTTCTCGATGCTCACCCGGCGGAGCTCCCGCAGGATCTCGCGCTGAACGGTCACATCGAGGGCCGTCGTCGGCTCGTCGGCGATGATCAGTTCGGGCGTGACGGTGAGGGCGGACGAGAGCATCGCCCGCTGCCGCATCCCCCCGGACCACTCATGAGGACGTTGGCGCATGCGCCGCGGCGCGTCGGAGACCCGCACCGCCTCCAGGGCTTCCCTCACGGCGGAGTCGGCCTGCGAGCGGCTTCGGCCGAAGTGGGCGCGAAGAACCTGACCCAGTTGAGCGCCCATCCGCAGAGCCGGGTTGAAGGTCGTTCCCGGATCCTGGTACACCAGCGCGATCGCCCGTGCCATGACCGCGGGCGGCTGCCGCCGGAGCAGGTCCTTCTCCCCCAGCGTGAGCCGCCGGGCACTCGCTTCCAGACCGTCGGGGAGGAGGCGGGCCACGGTCAGGGCGGTGAGCGACTTGCCCGACCCCGACTCCCCGACGATGCCGAGCATCTCGCCTCGCCCGATGCTGAACGAGACGCCCTTGACCAGCGCGACGCCGTCCGCGCGCGAGACCACGACGTTCTCGGCGTGCAACAGCGCGTCGCCGGGCGCGTGCAGCTCGGTCGGCCGCACGGGACGGACACGACGCGGCACGGATCGGCGCGGATCCGCGCGAGCGGCGAGGCCGTCGCCGATGAGCATGGCCGCGACACCGGCGAGCACGATGAGCGCCGCGGGACCGACCACCTGGTACGCGCGACCCGCCAGGAGCGAGGGAAGCGCCTCGTTCAGAAGCTTGCCGTAGTCGTAGGCGGGCGATTGGACGCCGAGCCCGACGAAGGACAACGCGGAGATGGCCGTCAACGACGCGGCGAAGGTGGAGGCCGTCAGCACCAGGATCGGCTCCGCGATGTTCGGCAGGACGTGTCGGCGCAGGACGGCGAGCGGCGGTGCACCGAGCAGCCGGGCGGTCTCGACGTAGTCGCGATGCAGGACGGATCCGGCGAGGTTGGCGGCGAGCCGGGCGAAGTACGGGATGCCGGAGACCCCGATCGCGACGACGGCCGAGGGGGCGCTCGCACCGAGGATCGCGGCGACGACGAGAGCGAGCAGAAGGCCCGGGAAGGCGACGAGGCTGTCGATCGCGCGCAGGGCGAGCTCCCGCGGCCGTCCGGGCAGGAGCTGCACGACTCCGCCGAACACCACGCCCCCGACGACGGCGATGAGGGTGGCCCCCGCGGTCATCAGCAGCGTGAGACGGGTCGCCACCAGGCTTCGGGCGAACATGTCGTGCCCCACGGCATCCGTCCCCAGCCAGTGCTCGGGGCTCGGTGGCTGCGACCGCGCACCCAGGGCATCGGCTTGGCTCTGGAGAACGAGGGGAGCGACCACGGCGATGATCAGCAGAATCGTGGCGAGCACGAGCCCGGCGAGGAGTCCGGCGCTGCCGGCACGTCGCCCGGGGGCGCTGCGCGGCGTGGATGCGACAGGGTCAGGAATCTGCATGACGTCCTCCGAGGGTGCGCGGGTCGACGATGCCGAGCAGGACGTCGACGAGCAGGTTGACCAGAGCGGCGACGAGGCCGATGACGAGCACCATCCCCTGGATGACGGGGAAGTCGCGGTTCAGGATGGCCTGGATGATGCCGGTACCGAGGCCCGGAAGCGCGAAGACGCTCTCGATGACGAGGGCGCCCCCGAGCATGCCGCCCAGGATCAGGCCGCTCAGGGTCAGGGTCGAGGTGAGCAGGTTCGGGAGCGCGTTGCGGAGGTACAGCGCGGCGGTGCCCAGACGCCAGCCGCGCGCGGTGCGCATGTAGTCCTCGGCCAGCGCCACCGCCGTCTCCCGGCGCACGAGACGCGACACCATGCAGATCGGCCCGACCGAGAGGGCGAGCACGGGGAGGACGAGCGAGGCGACCGGGGCCGAGGCGAGGTATGCCGGCGGGAGAAGCCACAGGACACCCACCCCGGTGCCGAGGAGCACGACCAGGAGCGTCGCTAAAATATAGCCGGGGAGCGAGTCGAGCAGACCCGTGACCGCACCGAAGCCCGTGTCGAGCCAGGAACGTCGTCCACCCCGGGTGAGCACACCGATCGTCAGACCGAGGGGGATCGAGACGAGCAGCACGAGGACGATGCTCGACAGCGCTATCGCCGCGGTGAAGGGGAGGCGCGCGGCGATCAGCTCCGCGACCGGGCGCCCGTACATGAACGACTGTCCGAGATCGCCCTGGAGGAGTCCGCCGACGTATACGGCGAACTGCTCCCACACCGGCAGGTCGAGTCGCAGCCGCGAGCGGAGCGCCTCGATCTGCGCGGTCGTCGCGTCGGGACCGGCCAGTGCCACGGCGGGGTCGCCGGGGATGAGCTGGACGATGAGGAAGGACACCACGACCAGCACAGCGATGGTCGCCGCCAGGCCCGCCCCGCGGCGTACGGCGAACCCGATCCAGGGTGAGGTCGCGGTCCGACGTGGCGACGGCGCTGTGGCCGGCCGAGCGTGCGCGAGCTGTGCCACGGTGTCCTCCCCCGCCGTCACTTGGTGATGCGCATCGTCGACACGTCGAGGTAGTCACCGAAGGCGCGGATGCTGAATCCATCGGCCATGAAGACGATCCCGGGCGTGCTCACCAGCGGTACGGCGTCGACGCGCTGGAGGATGCTCTCCTGCGCCTCGCCCAGCGCGGCGCACTTCTCGGTGTCGTCGGTGGCGCTCATCGCCCGCAGCAGGGCCGCGTAGCCCGCGTCATTCGCCGCGCCCGTCTTCGAGCGGCCGCCCTCCTCCGTCACCGGACCCATCGCCCGCAGCAGCGACGAGGGCAGCGTGCCCATGATGTTCACGTCGCCCTGCAGCGTCATGTCCCAATCCGACCCGCCCGCACCGGTGGTGGAGGACCAGGTGGCGTTGTCCAGCGCGTTCACCTCGACCGTCGCCCCCTGCGCGCGCAGAACCTCGGCGATGTAGTCGTTGGCCGCGCCGAACCCGGTGGTCCCGATGAGGCGGATGGTGACGCCCGACAGTGTGCCCGTGGCATCCGCGTCGTACACGATCGCGTCCGCCGGGTCGTCGACGACACAGGCCAGGGCGTTCGAGGCAAGCGTGTGCAGCACCTCGCCGCGTCCGTTCGTCACGACGTCGTTGACCGCGCTGGGGTCGATGGCACGGGCCACGGCGAGGCGCAGATCGCGGTTGTCGGCGAAGATCGTGCCGGGGCGCTCGTTGAAGACGAGGTAGCTCGTGGAGTTGGTGTACGTGACCGAACGGAATCCGCTCGCGCCCTCCATGCGGTCCACGGCGTCACCGAAGACCGGTGCGAGGTCGAGCGCTCCCGCCATGAGCTGCGTGGCCACGGTGGCGTCGTCCGCGATGGGCGTGAGCACGACCGTGCCGGCCGGGCGGCCCTCGAGAGGCGTCGCGAACTCCGGCCACTGGTTGTAGCCCTCGCGCAACGCGAAGGTGTACGACACCGCGGGCTGCGCCGCGGCGAGGGTGTACGGGCCTGTGGTCGCTCCGGCGACCGTCCCCGCCGCGAGTCCGTCGAGATCCGCCAGGCCGGGAGCGCACACGATGCCGGCCTGCGGCAGGCTGACCCCCACGGGGAGGTCCGACCAGGGCTCGGATAGCGACACCGTCACCGTACCGGCCGTGTCATCCGCGGTGACCGTCGCCGTCCCGGCGCCGATGGCCAGGCTGCGCGCCGACGAACCCGTCTCGGGGTCCAGGAATCGCGCGAGGGACGCGGCGACCGCATCGGGGGTGAGGGGCGATCCGTCGGAGCAGGTCGCGTCATCGCGCAGCGTGAAGACGTAGTTGCTCGCGTCGACGGCCTCCCACGAGCTCGCGAGCCCGCCCACGAGCACGTTGCCGTCGTCGCGGCGCAGGAGGGTGTCGTAGAGCAGCCGCGCCGTCGTGTAGTCGTCGGTGGCGCGCGAGAGCGCCGGGTCGAAGGTGCTCGGATCGGTGAGCAACGTGGTGCGGATGGTATCCACGTCGCTGCCGCCACCGTTCACCTCCCCGCCGGCCGCGCAGCCGGCGGTCGCGAGCACGCCCACCACGGCCAGGGTGGATGCGAGAAGACGATGCGATCGCGCCACGATTCCTCCAAATTGGATACAAGAATTAGTTTTCGGGATACTTTCGTCCATGATGCGGCATCCGCGCGAATCGGTGACCCCATCGACCAAGACCGCACGAATCGTTCGATCGGAAGGAACCGAGCGCATGGATATCCCCGAGCTCGACGCGCTGGATTACCGCATTGTTAACGCGCTCCAGCTGCACCCGCGCGCCTCGTGGGCCGAGCTGTCGGGAATCCTGTCGTCGGATGCGAGCACGCTGTCGCGCCGCTGGAGCCGCCTGGCCGACTGCGGAGCGGTGTGGTCGAGCTGCTTCTACATGCCGCTCGAGCGACGGAGGCGGCAGCCCCTCGCGTTCGTCGAGGTGCTCTGCCACCCGGCCGGGCTCGACGAGACCGTCGACGCCCTCGCGGTGATCCCCGAGGTCTTCAGCGTGCACGGCACCTCGGGCGACCGGCAGGTCTACGTCACCGTCGGAGCGGCCTCCCTCGCGGAGATCGATCAGTGCGTGCGCACGCGCATCGCCACCGTGCCCGGTGTCGCGACCACGCGCGCGCACTATGTCCGACGGGTCTTCCAAGAAGGCGGGCAGTGGCGCCTCGGTGTGCTCACCGACGCGCAGACCGCGGCGATCGTCGCCCGACGACCACAGCCCGCGTCCGACCTCGCGGCGGAGCCGACCCCGGAGGAATGGAGCGTGCTCGAAGCGCTGGCCGAGGACGTCCGCCGTCCACTCGCCCAGATCCGGGAACGCACCGGCGGCTCACTGGCGGCGGTGTCCCGACGGGTCACGACGCTGCTGGGCGCGGACTGGGCGCATTGGCGCATCGACGTCGCCCACCGCGCGCTCGGTTACGAATGCGCGGTGATGCTGTGGGTGCGCGCTCCCCAGGAGAATCTCGAGCAGATCGCCACGTCCTTCCGGCTCCTGCCGGAATCGCGCCTCATCGCTTCGGTCACCGGACCGGCGAACCTCGCGATCTCCCTCTGGCTGCGGGACCTGGCCGACCTCGACGACCTGGAACAGCGCGTGGCCAAGGTCTACCCCCAGCTGTCGTTCACGGACGTGTGGGTCGTCCCCCGGGTCTACAAGCGCGCGGGCCATGTCCTCGACGCGAACGGGATGCAGGCGCGGCACGTGCCCTTCCGCGAGAACGGCGGGGACTGAGATCCGGCGGCGGAGCGGACTGCCTCAGTGGCACCGCACACCGACGCCGTTTACGGTCTGCAATGACAATTCTTAAAGCCTTTTGGATCTGCAAGCATCGAACTAACATCAGTTCATGTCTACTCCGACTCCGACCCCGGTCACACGCGGCCTGCGAACGATCGGACAGAACGTGGCCGATCAACGGAAACTGATGAATCTCACGGCCAAGATGGTCGCCGAGCGGGCAGGGGTCAGCCCTCAGACGATCAGCAAGCTCGAGAACGGCGAGGGCACGACGCTCGAGATCGCCTTGCGCGTGCTGCGCGTCCTCGGCCTGCTGGATGCCGTCGTCACCGCGACCGATCCCTTCCAGACTCCGCGCGGACGGCTGATGGCCGACGAGAAGCTGCCGCAACGGGTGCGAGTCCGCGGCGATGCCTGACAGCTACACGGTGACGACGACGCTCGGACGGGAAGAGGTCGTCGCCGGGACCCTGTACCGGGCACGCACGTCGGGGACGTTCGTCTACGACACCGACTACCTGCGCCGCCGCGACGCCTTCGCTCTCGTTCCCGCTCTCGGGCTGTTCCCGGGCCCGCAGAGCCTCGGGCCGCCGAACCCGTTCAGCGACTCCGCACCCGACACCTGGGGACGAAAGGTGCAGAATCGAGCCGCGGGCCGGCGCCTCGACGACCTCACACTCATGCTGGGAGTGAACGACGAGGGACGCCAGGGCGCGACACGCTTCTGGCGCGACGGGACGGCCGTCGCCGACGGCGACGGGGTGCCCGCCGAGGCGGACCTCTCCGACATCATCCAGGTTGCCGACCAGATCGAACGCGACGATCCGGACATCGACGAGGTCGCACTGCGGCGCCTGTTCCGGGCGACCGGCTCCCTGGGCGGGGCACGGCCCAAGGCCAATGTCCGACTCGGCGACGAGTTGTGGCTCGCGAAGTTCCCCAAACCTCGCGGCGATGACTGGAATGTCATGGCTTGGGAGGCATCCATGCTCGACGCGATGGGCCGCTGGGGGATCGACGTTCCCGCTCGGAGAACGAAACAGATCACTGTGGAGGGCACCGTCCGGACGATCCTGTTCCTGCGTCGGTTCGATCGGGGGGCCGGCGGGACCCGGATCCCCTACATCTCGGCGATGACGGCGCTCGAGGCCCAGGACGGCGACGGGGGTGATTGGCTCGACCTCACCGATTTCGCGCGCGCCCACGGCGCGGACGTCCGGCAGTTGTGGCGGCGCGCGATCTTCGGCGTCCTGGTCGGCAACCTCGACGATCACCTGCGCAACCACGGCTTCCTCCGTCGAGGGGGCGGTTGGGCGCTCTCACCCGCATTCGACGTGAACCCCGAACCCCTCGGCCACGGAGATGATCATGAGCTCGCTTTGTTCGGCACCACGACCCTGGACGTCAGCGCCTTCCTCACGAAGGAGGCCCTCTCCATGTTCGGGCTGAGCGCCGCCGAGGCTCGAACTCACCTCGCCGCGCTCGTCCCCCTTCTGGGTGCCCTGCCGCGGTCCGCCGAGCATCACGGTGCCGACGCGCGAAGCGTTCGGCTCATGCAGACCCGCCTCGACGCGGCTGCGGCCCGGCTCGGGTGAGGTCGCGGAGGAACCCCTAGGCCGCGCGCCGGCCCGACCGCACCCGGAACCACAGCGTCAGCTCGGCGAGCGCCCGCGCGGTCACCGTGGCATCCCCGGAGTCCAGGTCGTCGAAGCTGTCGCGGAACCCCTCCGGCGGTGCCGACGCCGACGTTCCGAGCGGTTCGTAGCCCATCGTCCAGTCGGGGAACCGGCGTTCCTCGACGGGCTCGGACACCAGGATCCGCACGTCGCGGTGACGGGGGTCACGACGGATGCGGTCGATGGCATCCCGGACCGCCGATTCGGGACCCTCGAGCACCTGCAGGAATCGGCCGCTGCGGTAGAGCAGCAGACCCGACAGGTCGGTGCCGACGTTGGCGACGCGGCTGGACTCCAGCAGCCGGGCGAGCTCGTCGTCACCGAACGGGGCGACGGCGCTGCTCGAGTAGGTCAGCGAGAACAGGTCGTCCGTCATCACTGCATCACCGACCCGGGGAAGACGTCGGGGACCTGGCGCAACTCGATCTCGGGCACGGCGTTCGTGGCATCCGCGTGCGCTTGGGCGACGGCCGCCATCCCGGCGACCAGTCCGGGGAAGCGGCCGACGAGACGCGAGCGTCCGTTGTAGGCCAGATAGCTGCCGTCAGCTTCGCGGTCGATGTACCCGAGGAAGACCCCGCTCGCACTGGCGACGTGGAATCCGTCCTCCACCCGCGCCCACACGACACCCGCACCGGGTCGATCGTCACCAGTCATGCGCGCTTCCTTCCGCCCCGGCAGGGTCCCCCTCCGAAAGTACACATGCCCGAAAGGCGCTCCAGCCGCTTGACAGGAGGACGGTCAGAGCACTGCGGCGAGGATCGCCTCGGCGTCGTCGGTTCCGGATGCCTCGACGATGCGCCCGCGCGCGAGCCGGTACATCGCGAACGAGGCGATGCTGACGCGGCGACGCGTCGCCGACACGTGCCGGAAGATCCCGGTGTGCGCGCCGCTCCCCCGCAGGTGGACGGCGAGGCGATCCTCCTCGACGACGATCTGGATGCGGCGCCACTGCCAATCCGGGAAGCCGCGCACCAGGTCGGCGTATTCGTCGAGCCACGCATCCGCCCCGGCGGGGAGGTGCGCGCGGCGCACGTCGGGGGCGAGGAACTCCCGCAGCGCCTCCGCGTCGTGGCGGTTCAGCGCGTCGAGGAACTCCTGGAACCACTCGCGCGTCTCCCAGGCCTCCACCCGCCCCATTATCCCCGCGCGTGAGTCGCCAGGATTTGTCGCCTCGGCTGGCAGAGAAGCGACAAATCCTGGCGACTCACGCGTTCAGGCGAGCTCCTCCGCCAGGCGACGGGCACCGCGGACGGCGATCGCGACGCTCGTGAGCGTCGGGTTCATCGTGTTCGCCGTGGGGATGAGGCCGTTGCCGCCGACGAACAGGTTCTCGAACCCCCACACGTGGGAGTACGGGTCGGCGACCGAGGTTGCGGGCTCGGTGCCGGCGCGCATCGTCCCCATGAAGTGGAGGCTCGAGCCGTTCGGCAACAGCCGCGGCTCGGCGGTGAACGAGCCGAGCGCCGCGCCCGCGCGCCGCAGCCGCTCGGTCGCCTCGGCGATCTCGGCATCCTCCCGCTCGGTCAACGCGTACTCGATCGTGAAGTTCGGCAGCCCGCGGTAGTCGAGCTCGTCGTCGCTGAAGGTCGCGCCGTCCTCGACGCGCGGGAACTTCCGCACGCCGAAGCCCATGTTGATGTACCCCCAGCGGTTCCCCGCGGCGGGGTGCGCGGGGTCGAGCGGGAACGGCGGGGTCTCGGCGTACATGATCTGCGCCGAATACGGGTGGTCGGGCTCGGAGAACGGGATGCGGTTGACTGCCGCGACCGGGTCGGCGGGGTTCAGCGCGCGCCGGTCGAGCTCGGCCTGCAGCTCGGCGTCGGACACGAGCTCGCTCATCCGCTCACCGTCGAGCACGACGGTGCCGATGACGACGTGGTGCTCCGTGAGGTAGCGGCCGAGGGGAGCCGGACGGATGCCGGAAGCCCACAGCAGCTGCGGCGAGCGGAACGCGTCGGCGGCGACGACGACGGCATCCGCCGGGACGAACGCCTCCTCGTGCGTGCGCAGGTCCTCCACCACGACGCCCCGCACGCGCGCATCGTCGTGCTCGATGCGCCGCACGAGCGAGAGGTCGCGCAGCTCGAACCGCCCCGCGGTGTCGGTGCCCGGCTCGATGAGCGGCCCCAGGACCGTATCGGTCCCGGCCCACCGCATCGTGCCGTCGGGCTGCGGATCGCCGGCGACCGGCAGCGTGCTCACGCCGTAGCCCTCGGGGAGCTCGGCCCCGAACTCGCGGTCGAGGAGCGTACGGATCGCGGCGCCCACGGGCGAGTCCGAGAACGCCGCGCTCTGCTTGTGCAGCAGGTCCTCGGCGGTCGAGATGAGGTCTTCCCACTCGTCGTCGGGGATGAAGTCCAGCTTCTCGCTGAACGCCGGACGCGGGATCGCGCAGGTCCAGTGGGCGCCCTGACCCCCGACGTTGGTGGCGGCGGCCGCCGCCGGGAAGCTCGGGGCGTGCGCCGACCCTTCGCCGCCGAAGTCCAGCAGGTGCGTCCCCTGGCGCGCCGTGAACATGCCCTCCACGATCGTGCCGGACGGGATGCCGAGCGAGTCGCGGAACTCCCCCGCCTGCGGCCCCTGCGACCTCTCGCGGGCGCGGGCCTTCTCGTCGGGGTCGGCGATGTTGCGCACGCTCTCCCCCGGGCGCTCGGTGACCTGCGGTCCGGCTTCGAACATGATCACGCGCGCCTGCGGAAGCGACTCCAGCAGCACCCGCGCGTAGGCGGCGCCGATGGGTCCGCTGCCGACGACGGCGATCGTGGGGGTGTCGGACATGGTCTCTCCTTCGAGATCAGGCGGGCTGAGAGATCAGACGGGCTGGCGTTCGGCGTCGGTCACGGCATCGAGGGGTGCGGGCGCCTCGTCGGACAGGCGCCCGCCGGGGAGCAGCAGTGCGAAGACGATGCCGCAGGCGTAGACGAGCGCGAGACCGGCGAACACCGGAGCGAAGGTGTCATGGTAGATCACGGCGACGGCGTCCTGAACCTCGGGGGACGCGGCGCGGACCACCGCGGGAGTGAGGGTGTCGGCATCCAGACCGACCGGGAGGGACGCGGCGACACCGAAGCCGACCACGCCGCCGACGATCGCCGTGCCGACGGCCGACCCCACCTGGCGCACGAGGTTGGTGGTGGCGGTGACGGCTCCGAGGTCGGAGCGGGCGGCCGCGCTCTGCACGACGGCGAAGATGAGGTTCGTGAACGAGCCGGTGCCGATGCCGACCGCGGCCATCACGACCATGGGCACCCACAGCGGCGCCCCCGCCGGGAGCGCGGCCATGGTCGCCAGTCCCGCGGCCCCGAGCACCGTGCCGAAGACGGGGTAGAAGCGGTAGCGGCCCGAGCGGCTGACCAACCACCCGGTGAGCAGGTTGCTGACGAGCATGCCGAGCACGGTCGCGATCGGCACGAGACCCGACACGGTCGCGGTCGTGCGATAGGCCATCTGGATGTACGTCGGCACGTACGCGACGACGGCGAAGAGGCCAGCGCCGACGATGAGCGAGAGACCGAGGCAGGCGAGGATCGTGCGGTTGCGCAGGATGCGGGGCGGCAGGATCGGCTCGACCGCCCGTCGTTCGATGGCGACGAGGGCCAGGATGCCGACGACCGCCGCCGCCGTGCACGCGAGCGCCGCCGGGCGCAGGGCGTCGTCGCCGATCCAGGTCACGGCGAGCACGAGCGCGACGAGCGTGCCGGTGAAGACGATCGAGCCGGGGATGTCGAAGCGGGGGTGGGCGCCACCGGGGAGACGGGGCACGGCGACCAGGGCGAGCGCGAAGGCCGCGAGACCCACCGGGATGTTGATCCAGAACACCCACGACCAGCCCCAGAAGTCGGTGATGAGTCCGCCGACGACGGGTCCGACGACGATCGCGACCGGGAAGGCGGTGCCGATCACGGCCATGTAGCGGGGACGCTGGCGGGGGCTCGTGACGCGGGCGATGATCGTCTGCGACATCAGCTGGAGCCCCGCGGAGCCGAGGCCCTGGACGACGCGCGCGGCGATCAGCCAGCCGAGGTCGGGGGCGAAGCCGCACGCGAGCGAGGCGACGAGGAACAGGCCGAGCGACACGAGGAAGACGCTGCGCGGCCCGACGACGTCGCCGAGCTTGCCGAGCACGGGCAGCATCACGGTGGCGGCGAGGGTGTAGCCGACCATGATCCAGCTCATGTGCTCGAGCGCGCCGAGGTCACCGGCGATCGTGGCGAGCGAGGTGGAGACCACCGTGTGGTCGAGGGCGCCGAGGAACGACACCGCGAGAAGCGCGACGACGAGGATGCGCACGCGCGCGGGGGAGAGAGTCATACGTGGGGCGCCCGTACGACCGGGCGATCGACGCGACCGTATGTGCCGCTCCGGCTCCCTCACCGG
The DNA here is from genome assembly GCF_030056775.1 of Microbacterium sp. IEGM 1404. Classification (NCBI taxonomy): domain Bacteria; kingdom Bacillati; phylum Actinomycetota; class Actinomycetes; order Micrococcales; family Microbacteriaceae; genus Microbacterium; species Microbacterium sp. IEGM 1404. The sequence goes on from NZ_JASHKP010000002.1 coordinate 947,066, forward strand.
GCGAACGGACCCGCGGGGCCCCGACGTCGGAGCCATCATACCCGACTTATGTCGATTTTCAACATTAGCGGAGGGCGTCGGAGAGCACCGACGCCGCCCCCGACAGGGCCTGCCCGCCGTCGACACCGATCTCCGCTCCCGTGAGGAACGCCGCGGCATCCGAGAGCAGGAAGGCGACGATCTCGGCGACCTCGACCGCCTCGCCGACACGGTGCAGCGGAATGATCGCGGTGCTCGCCTCGGCGAACGCGGGCGGCGCCGACGCCGTCATCGGAGTGCGGATGAAGCCCGGATGCACCAGATTCACCCGGATGCCGCGGGGCCCGAGCTCCGTGACGCTCGCGTGCGTAAGCCCGCGCAACGCCCACTTGCTCGCGGTGTACGCGGCCGTGTAATGCCCCGTGAGTCCCGCGACCGAGCCGATGTTGACGATCGAGGAGCCGGCATCCATGAGCGGGAGGAGCGCTTGGATGCCGAGCATCGCGCCGGTGACGTTGACGGCGAACACGCGGTCCCAGTCGGCGCGGGCGAGCTCTCCGATGCGCGCGCGGTGCGTGATGCCGGCGTTGTTCACCAGCCCCCGCACGCGCCGTCCGTCGAGCGACGCGGCGAGTGCGGCCCAGTCCTCCTCGCGGGCGACGTCGAGGCGTCGGTAGGCGAGCGATCCCCGCAAGGGCGCCGCGCGCTCGCGCAGCTCGGGGGCGTCGTCGGCCAGGTCCACCGCGACGACATCCGCTCCGAGCGAGGTCAGCGTCAGCGCTTCCTCCGCCCCCTGGCCGCCTCCGGCACCCGTCACCACGAACAGGTGATCGGCGATGCCCGGCAGACGCAGATCGGTCATCGCCCGGCCGGGGATCCCGCGACATCGGTGCGGTACCGCGCCCGCGAACGCTCCCGCGCCCGCGGCACGGGCGGTGCGGCGACCCGCTCTCCCACGACGTTGACGATCTCGCCGACGCCCTCGATGACCATGCGCACCTCGTCGCCGGGTTCGAGAGGCCGCGGGTCGAGCGCACCGCGGCGCCCCCACAGCTCGCCCAGGCATCCGCCGTGGCCCACCGTGCCCGACCCGAGCACGTCGCCCGGCACGACGACGGAGTTCCGCGCGGCGTACATCACCAGCTCGGGGAACGGCCAGCCCATGTTCGCCACGAGGTCGTCGCCGATGAGCTCGCCGTTGATGAACAGCTCCGCCCGCACGGCGAGGAAACCGTCGGCGTCGAGGTACGGCTCGAGCTCGTCGGCCGTGACGATCCACGGCCCGAGCGTCATCGCGAAATCCTTGCCCTTGGCAGGGCCCAGCCGCACCTTCATCTCGCGCGACTGCAGGTCACGCGCCGACCAGTCGTTCATCACGGTGTAGCCGAAGATGTGGGCGGCCGCGCTCGCGGCATCCAGGTTCTCCCCGTCCGAACCGGGCATGCCGCCGATGACCGCGGCCAGCTCGAGCTCGACGTCGAGCCGCTGCGTCTCGGGGATCGCCACGACGTCGCGGGTCGCCCGGACCGTATGCGGGTTGGTGAAGTAGAAGGTCGGGGCCTCGTACCACTCGGGCACGACCTCGCTCTTGCCGTCGACCGACGCGCTCACCCCCTCGACGTGCTCCTCGAACGCGACGAAGTCACGGATCGACGCCGGCACGAGCGGGGCGAGCAGACGCACGTCGGCCAGGGGCCGCGCCGCCGCGAGGTCACGTCGTCCGAACAGCGCCGAAGCCCGGTCGAGCCCCTGCGCGAGCACCTCGGCGACACGCAGCCCGTCGGGGAACGGGATCACCGCCGCACCGTCGACGAACCCCTCGCCGATGTCGGCGCCGTCGACCCACCGCGCGATCCTCACGCGTGCACCCGCGTGCGTAGCAGCGCCTCGGCGTTGCCCCCGAGGATCGCCGTCGCCTCGGCGTCGGCGAGCCCGGCCCCGCGGACGAACCCGACGGGGTCGTCGAGCCCCATGTCGAACGGGAAGTCGCTGCCGAGGAGCACCCGGTCGGCTCCCGCGACCTCGACGAGCCACCGCAGGGCGCGCTCGTCGTGCACGACCGTGTCGAACCACAGCTTCGCGAGGTAGGTCGAGGGCGCGTGCGCGCACCCGTGCGCCTCGGGCCGCACCTTCCACGCGCGGTCGGAGCGGCCGATCGCGGTGGGCAGGTACCCGCCGCCGTGCGCCGCCACCAGACGGAGGCCCGGATGCCGGTCGAGCACACCCGCGAAGATGAGGTGCGAGAGCGCGACGGCGTTCTCGGTGGGCTGGCCGACCGTGTTCGAGAGGTAGAACCGGTCGAGGCGCTCGTCGAGCGAGCAGCCGAACGGGTGCAGGAACACCACCGCCCGCAGCTCCGCGGCGCGCGCCCAGAACGGCTCCAACCGGTCGTCGCTCAGCTCGACGTCGCCGGCGAAGGAGGAGATCTCCACGCCCGCGAGCCCGCGCCCGAGCACCGCGTCGTCGAGCGCGTCGACCACGAGCTGCGGGTGCTGCAGCGGCACGGTGCCGAGACCCACGAGACGATCCGGAGCCTGGGCGACGTGCTCGGCGATGAGCCGGTTGGCTTCGCCGGTCGTCCACGTCGCGAGACCCTCGTTCGCCCACGGGTAGAAGTGGTTCGGCGACGGGCTGACCCACTGCCGGTCGACGCCCTGCGCGTCCATCGCGGCCAGACGTGCCTCGACGGAGGTCAGGCGCGGGAACCGCTCGCCGATCATGCGCCCCGACGCCTGTAGGCTCGCGAGCCCGTTGCGGCGCAGCTCGAGATCGGCCGCGGCCTGCACCTCCTCGGGCACCCGCCGCTCGACCTCGGCGTGCAGGCCCGGCATGAGCAGGTGGGCGTGGACGTCGACGACCTCGCTCATGCGGGCACCGAGGTGATCTGCGCGACGCGGAACATCAGGCCGCTCGCGTCCGCATCGCGGACGCCGTCGAGCTGCCACTGGGCGAGCTGCGCCGACGCGTCGACGATCGCCTCGGCCCGCGCCACACGACGCTCGTGGAACGCGTCCCACAGCGCCTGGTCGACGGCATCCCTGTCGATGAGGAGTTCCGTCAGTACCGCGGCGTCCTCGAGTCCCTGCGCGGCGCCCTGCGCGATGGTCGGCGGGCAGCTGTGCGCGGCGTCGCCGATGACGACGACGCGGCCGCGGTTCCAGGGCGCCTCGACGAGGTGTCGGGTGAACCAGGTGTAGTTGGCATCCGCCCCGGCTTCGATGTCGGCGCGGATGGAGTTCCACGGACCGTCGTACGCGCGCGACTGCTCGACCATGATCCGGCGAGCCTCCTCGGGGGAGGCGCCGGAGCGGTCTTCGGCCTTCTCGACCAGGAACGCGTACATCGTGTCGGCACCGGTGGGCGTGTACCCGGCGATGTACACCGGACCGCCGTAATACAGCTCGGTGCGGTCGACCCCCTCGGGAAGCGACACGAACGTGCGCCAGATGCCCATGCCGTTGCGCTCCGGAGACACGTGGATGCCGACGAGCTCGCGCACCGTCGAGTGCAGGCCGTCCGCGCCGATGACCAGGTCGTAGCTTCCCGCCGGCGCACCGTCGACCTCGAGGTCGACCGCGTCGCCGGACGGCGTGAGACCGGTGACCCGCCGGCCGAAGTGCACGCGGGCGCCGTGCTCCTCCACGGCGGCGAGGAGGATGCGGGCCAGGTCGGGTCGCGACAGCCCCATGGCCGAGGGGTAGTCTGCACCGCCCGTCTTGAGATCGGGGAGCGCTGCGACGATCGGGGCCCCGGGCCCCGGCGCGCGCAGGTTCAGGCCCTCGAACGCGTTGCCGGCCGCGGCGATCTCGTCCCACACCCCGAGCGCGTCGAACACGCGCAGGGCGTTCCCCTGCAGCGTGATGCCCGACCCCCGGGTGGGCAGCGACGGTTGCGCGTCGAAGACGTCGACCTCGACGCCCGCGCGGGCGAGGAAGATGGCGGATGCCAGGCCCGCGACGCCGGCTCCGGCGATCGCGACTTTCTGAACGGCGGTCATGTCAGAACCTCTCTGTTCTTTCCACGGGGATCAGGTTTACAGCAGGGCCACGGGATTCACCGGCGACCCGACGGCGCCGGTGATGGGGAGCGGCGGCGCGGAGAGCAGGAACTCCCAGCGCCCCGCCGACGCGCACGCCTCGGCGAGCGCGTCGAGGTTCCACATCTCGCCGATCGTGAGCCCGAGATTGGGGATCACGACCTGGTGGAGGGGCTGGAAGGCGGGCACGTCGAACTCGTTCGGCCGCACCTCGAACCCCCAGGTGTCGGTGGCGATGGCGGCGATCTCGGTGCGGTGCAGCCACCCGGCGGTCGTGAGCGACAGCCCCGGCGCGGGGCCGCCGGCGTAGTCGCCCCACCCCTCGCGCGTGACGCGGGCGAACTGCCCGGTGCGCACGAGCACGATGTCGCCGCGACCGACGGTGACGCCCTCGGCGGCCGCGCACGCGTCGAGGTCGGCGGCCGTGATGGCGTACCCGTCGGCGAGCTCACCGCTCTCGGGCGCGAGGTGCCGGCCGACGTCGAGCAGCACGCCGCGCGACACGATGACGTCGGCCGCGTGCTCGATGCCGGTGACGAGGTCGCCGTCGCTCGTGACGACGTCGCCCGCCCGGCGCCCGTTCCACGCGAACCCGTGGTCGAAGATGTGCCCGAGGCCGTCCCACTGGGTCGAGCACTGCAGGGGCATCGCGATGACGTCGTCGGCGCCGCCGATGCCGTGCGGGAAGCCCTGGTTGCCGCGCTCGGCATCCGTTCCCGTGTCGGTCATCGTGTGCACGGGGTTGGTCCGGCGGCGCCAGCCCTTCTGCGGTCCGTCGGTGTCGAAGCGCTGCGAGAGCGAGATGGAGCGCCCCTCGCGCACGAGCGCGGCGGCCTCGCGACGCTTCGCGGCGTCGATGAAGTTGAGCGTGCCGAGCACGTCGTCCTCGCCCCACCGCCCCCAATTCCGGTGGGCCTCGGCGCGCGCGGCGATCTCCGCCTCGGGGTTCTGCCGGTCGAGGTCGGCCGGATCCTCCGACGGCGCGCTCACGCGTTCTCCTCCGCGACGCACCGCACGACCTGCGTGCCGAGCGCGCCGATGGTCCCCGTCATGACGTCGCCGTCGCGGAGGAACCTCTTCCAGTGCTGACCGTTTCCGGCGGGACTGCCGGTGAGCAGCAGGTCGCCGGGGAGCAGCGGGTGGGTCTGGGACGCCGCGGACACCAGCGCGGGGACGTCGAACAGGAGGTCGGAGGTCGAGGCATCCTGCATGACCTGTCCGTTGAGCTCGAGCCGCACCGGGGTGTCGGCGGGGTCGACGAACCGGGCGGGCACGAGGAGCGGACCCGTCGGCAGGAACCCGGGCGCGTTCTTCGCCCGGTACCAGTCGGTGCCGATCTCCTTCATGTCCTTGCGGAAGACGAGGTCGCGCGTGGTGATGTCGTTGACGATCGTGTAGCCGGCGACGTGGTCGAGCGCCTCGTCGCGCGAGACGCGGAACGCCTCGCGCCCGATGACGACGGCGAGCTCCAGCTCCCAGTCGTGCACGTCGCTGGAGGCCGGCAGCACGAGCGGCACGTCGTCGCCGACGACGCACGCCGTGAGCCCGATGAAGAAGTAGGGCTCGCCGGTGCGGGCGCGCTCGTCCATCATGTCGGCCGCGAAGGCGCGGGCCTCCTCCGGCGTGCGGTCGGTGTTCTGCGTCAGGCCCGCCGCCACCAGCTCGATCACGTGCTGGCGGTAGTTGGCGCCGGTCTGCAGCACCTGCCGCGGCTCGACGGGCGCGGTGAGGGTGACATCCGACAGCGGATGCCACTCCCCCGGCGCCGCAGCGAGAGCTTCGAGGCGATCCCAGTCGGGGTCGGCGAGGAACGCGTTCAGGCCACCGCCGAGCTCGTCGTCGGCGAGCGCGCGGATGCGGTCGCCGGCGACGAGGCCGACGTGCACGGCATCCCCGTCACGGAAGCGCGCGAGGGCGAAAGGTGCGGTGGTCATGGTGGTGCTCACTCTCCCCGACCGGGATCGACGTTCAGCCCCGGCCCTGGACGGCGTAGGGGTTCAGCAGGGCGTCCTTGATCTCGTCGGGCACGCCCTCTTCGGTGGCGCTGGGGCCGTCGGCGGGCGGGAACGACTCGGTCATCGACATGGGCATGGCGCCGTTGCGGTACAGGTTGTTCGAGCCCTGCGACGGCTTCCAGGTGTTCGCCTCCCAGTCGGGGACGTAGTTGCGGTAGCCGCCGGTGTTGAGCTCGATGCGCAGCGTCGAGGGCTCGCGGTAGTAGAGGAACGTCTGCTCGCCGATGCCGTGGATGTTGGGGCCGTACTCGATCGGGATGCCGTTCTCCATGAGGGTGTCGGCGGCGATGAGCAGCTCTTCGCGGGTGTCGACCCAGAAGGCGTAGTGGTTGATGCGGCCGGCGCGGGTCGAGCCGTCGAGGACGACGCCGAGGTCGTGCGACTTCTCGTTCGTGGTCAGCACCGAGAACACCGAGATGGGCGCCTCGTCGAGGACGGTGCGCGCCATGAAGCGGAAGCCGAGGGTGTCGACGTACCACTGCACGAACGCGTCGACGTCAGAGGTCGCGACGGTGACGTGGTCGAGCTGGCGGGGAGCGCCCGCGACCGAACTGCGCTTCTCGGGACGGTCGGGGAAGATCGACGCGGTGTGGGGCTCGGCACGGTGACGCTCGACGTCCCAGTGCAGCGTCATGTTGTGGCCGAACGGGCCGGTGAAGCGGTAGGCGCGGCCGATGCCGCGGCCGTCGAACCACTCGCCCTGGATGCCGGTCGCCTCGACGCGCCTGGCCGCCTCTTCGAGGGCCTCGGCCGACGAGGTGCGCCAGGCCATGGTCTCGAGCGCGGGCTCCGCGCCGCGGACCACCACGACGGAGTAGGAGTAGTAGTCGCCCCAGCAGCGCAGGTAGACGCGGTCGTCCTCGCGCGCGACTTCGGTCAGACCCACCTGGTTGACGTAGAAGTCCACCGAGGCATCGACATCGGGCGTCGTGATCGCAACGAAGGACAGGTGCGAGAGAAGCTTGATCATCTTCGATCCTTTCGGTGAATCGGGCCGTTCCGACTCTTCTTCCACTATCCGACCGAAGTCGATATCAGGGAAGCCGATCCTGTGGATGCCGAGTATCGACCCGGTTTATTCCACCCCGAGGATGCCGTCGTCGTGGGCCAGCTCGTCGAGGTCACCGGGCCGCACGTCGGTGGCGACGGCATCCCGGAGCCTCCGGAGAGCCACGCGCTCGGCCGCCTCGCGTCTCGGAGCCGCGATGCGCCGGCCCTCGAGGTCGTCGATCTCGACGTGGATCGTCGCCGCCGCAGAGTCGGTCCGCACCTCCACGCGCCGCGGTCCGAGCGCGATCGCCGTCAGCGCGTCGCCCACCCCCGCGCCACCGAGCGCCCGGGTCACGCTGACCCCGATCCGCCCGCGGGCGAGGGCGAGGACGTCGGCCGTCGGCGTCGCGGCGTGCGCGACGACCTCGAGCGGCCCGCCGGCGAGCACGCGCGCCCAGCCGACGGCGTCCCTCAGCACCACCGCCGCTTCGGACGGCGCTCCCCACGCATCGACCACGACATGCGCCGCGGGCACCGGGGCGACCGTCGCGACGACATCGGCCCGCAGCCGGCGCCGGGCCACCACCACGGGCACACCCAGCACCCGAAGCCGCTCGTGGGCGGCGGCCGGCGCGGGCTGCGGTTCGTCCACCACCACCCCGAGGGCGTCGGTGAGCCGCTCCACACGGTCCCACCACGCGCCGCGACCGTCGACGACCCGCAGGACGCCGGCCTCATCGGCATCCGCGAGCCGCACGAGGGGCGCGAGTTCGGCCACGGCCGACCGGTAGGCGGCCAGGTCGGTCCCCACCGCCATCGCGCTCACGCGGCCACCCCCGCCCGCACGGCCGCGGCGGCGCCGTCGGCCACGGCGATGACGAACGCGGCATCCGCGCGCAGCTCGTCGTACTCCATCGCCGTCTCGCCCCGCAGCAGGGCCGCGAGCGCGCGCCACTCCGCGTCGTACCCGTCGCGCCGGTCGATCGGATACGCGGTCTGGATGCCGCGCCCGTCGCGGACCGTGGTGCGGGCGCTGCCCGCGTGCACGAACGGGGGCGGGAACTCGACGTCGATGCGCGCGCCGTCGGTCGCGACGTTCACCCGCCACAGCGAGTCCGCCCCGTCGGGCCCCATCACCGCGGTGAAACGCACGATCGCATCGGGCGAACGGAGGGCGAGGTCGAACCCGATCGGAGCGACCGGTCGCGCCCACACGACCTCGGTGGCATCCGGGACGAGATCGCGCACGAGCGGCAGATCGTGCACGGCCAGCCCGACGACCAGCTGCCGGACGATCCGCGCGCTCAGCTCGCGGTCGTCGGGGTCGATGGGCGGGCGAGCGGGCCCCGGTGCCGCGGGAAGGGGCGCGCCCGTGACGAGCTCGTGATACCTCCCGTTGGGCGCGAGCGACAGCGTCACCGACACCGACCGCACGCGATCGCGCGTGGCGTGCAGGTGGTGAGTGGCCCGCGACCACGCCGGGTCGAACAGGTGATTCGTGCCCACCACCAGGAGGGCGCCGGCGTCGGCGCACTCGGCGACGATCCGCTCCGCGTCTTCGAGGGTCGTCGCGAGCGGCTTCTCGCAGAAGATGGCGCGGCGCCCCGCGGCAAGGCTCGCGCGCACGTGCGCGGCGTGCTGCTCGGGCGGGCTGCACACGGCGACGACCTCGACCTCGGCGTCGGCCAGCAGCGCTTCCACGCCGGTCGAGGAGCGTGCGCCGAAGCGCTCGGCGATCACGGCGGCGCGCTCGCTGCCGCCGTCGCTGACGTGCACGAGGCGGAAGTCGCCCGCGGTCCGCGCCAGCGTCGGCGCGTGCAATGCCGCCACCCCGGGACCGGCCCCGATGATGCCCACTCCCCAGGTCATGTCGCTCCTTCGCGGCCACTTCAGTACGAATAGCACCGAAGTTCGAGACTAATGAACCATAGATGACGCGAAACCGGGAGCGGGAGGCCGCCCTTGTGTGAAGATCGAGCATGGCCAACGTCTCCACGCTCCGCTTCGGCGCACAGACCGACGAGGTCACGAGCCTGCTGCGGATCGTCAACATGGTCCGACTCGGCGAGGCGGTGACGCGTCCCGAGATCGGTCGCGTCACGGGACTCGGCCGCGGCGTCGTGACGCAGCGGGTCGATCGCGCCGTCGAGATGGGCTTCCTCGAGGACGCCGAGTACGCCCCCTCCTCGGGCGGGCGGGCTCCGCGCACGCTGCGCTTCCGCTCCGAGCGCGGACGGATCGTCGTGTGCGCGCTCGGCGGACTGCACATCCACGTGGGCGTCACCGACCTCGACGGCGAGATCCGCGCCGAGGCGCACCGGGTGTGGGACATCGCCAGCGGCCCCGACGAGACCCTCGCAGTCGCGACGTCGATGGTCGACGAACTCCTCGAGAGCGACGGGAACCCCGCGGTCTGGGCCGTGGTCGTGGGCCTCCCGGGCCCGGTCGACTTCGAGACCGGCCGGCCGGTCGCCCCGCCGATCATGCCCGGGTGGAACAACTTCGACGTCCGCTCGCGCTTCGAGGAGCGCTACTCGGCGCCGGTCTGGGTCGACAACGACGTGAACATCCTCGCCGCCGGGGAGCGCGCGCGTCGGCGCGAGGACAACCCCGACCTCATCTACTGCAAGGTCGGCACCGGCATCGGCGCGGGGCTCGTGTCGCACGGGCGCCTGCACCGCGGCGCTAACGGCGCCGCCGGTGACATGGGCCACGTCCGGGTTCCGGGGGCGGAGCAGCAGTGCCGGTGCGGGAAGATCGGATGCCTCGAAGCCGTCGCCGGCGGCTGGGCCCTCGTGCGCGACGCGCGCGAGGCTGTCGCGGCCGGGGGCACGGGTGCGATCGCGGACATCCTCGCCTCGGGCACCGAACTCGCCCCCGAAGACATCTCGAAGGCCGCCGAGCGGGGCGACGCGCTCGCGATCTCGCTCATCCAGGCCTCCGCGCGGCAGATCGGCGAAGCGGTCGCCGCTCTCGTGAACATGTTCAATCCGAGCGTCATCGTCATCGGCGGAGCCGTGGCGGCCGCGGGCGAGCTGTTCCTCGCCGAGGTGCGCCACCGGGTCTACGAGCTCTCCCTGCCGCTCGCCACGCGGGACCTGTCGATCGTGACCAGCGTCAACGACGCCCGCGAGCCGTTGCGCGGCGGGGTGGACCTCGCACGAGAGCAGCTGTTCGAGGCGGTGTTCCCGCGATGGTTCGCCGAGGGTCGCCCGACGCTCGCGGCGATCCGCGGCGCGGCGATCCCCGCCTGACACTTCTTCCTATTTGCGACATTAGTCGGTAGATTCGGGACCTATGATCCTGACCGCGCTGCGCGACGATGCGCTGCACACCCTCCCCGACGGGTACGTCCTCCGCCTCTCCCTTCCCTGGATCCGCTCCCTGCCCCTCGCCGGTCTCGTCGACCCCGAGGTGCGCATCGACGGGCGATCCGCCCGCGCGACCGTGGAGCTCGGCGACCGCCGCGTCGACCCCGCCGACCTCTCGGCCGAGCCGCTGTGGTGGCACGTGCAGGACCGCGTCGCCCTCCGCGTGACGGATGCCGCGAGCCCTGGCATCCACGAGGTGTCGGTGTCGTTCCGGCTGGAGGTGCCGTACCTCGACGGCGGGCCCGACGGCCCCCTCCGTCTGCCCTTCTTCTTCACCCGCGAGCTGGACACCGAGACGCCGACGACGGGTGTCTCGCGAGACGTCGGGAGCCGCGTATGAGCGGGCTGCCGGCGGGCTGGACGCTGTCGGCGAGCGCGTTCAACCTCACGCCCGAGGTCGTGCGCGCCGAACGCACGGCCCCGGATCTCGCGGTCGCCCTGGTCGAACGGGGGCTCGCGTCCGCGATCGAGGTGGAGCTCGGGCAACTGTGGCGCGGCTACCCGGCGGCCACGCTCGCCGAGGCGCACGACCTGCGCGATCGCCTCGACGCGGTAGGCGGGCGAGTGAGCATCGTCGGCGTGAGCATCGACGAGTGGGACGGTCACCGCCGCCGCACCGACGACGAGCGCCTCGCCTTCCTCGAGCCGCAGCTGCGCACCTCCGCGGCGCTCGGCGCGCAGGGCGTGCGCCTCCCGATCGGCCAGGCGGGCGCGGTGCTCAAGCGCGCGCTGCCCCTGCTGGAGGAACTCGACCTCGTGCTGTACGAGGAGGCGCAGGGGCACCAGACGCCGGCCGCGTCGCCCGAGGCCTACGCGCGGATCGCCGAGATCGACAGCCCCCACGTGCGCCTGCTGCTCGACATCAGCATGCTCATGCCGGCGCTCCCCGTGACGTACCTTGAAGCGCTGTCCCGCGGTGGCGTCGACCCGGCGCTCGTGACGCTGCTCCGGGACCACTGGCGCGAGCCCGGAACCCACGGCGCGGTCGTCGACCACCTGCGGTCGGGCCGAGTGCCGGGACCGGTGCACACGCTGTACATGAACCTGCTCGTGCGGTTCGGGCGCTCGGACGTCTCGGACGTGGCATCCGTTCTGCCCCTCATCGGCGGAGTGCACCTGAAGTTCTGGGACCTCGACGACGCCGACCACCGACTTTCCGACCCCCTTCGCGACGTGGGCGCCGCCCTCGCCGCGACGGGCTACACCGGCACGCTCTGCAGCGAGTGGGGCGGCCAGGAGTGGCTCGACGACGACCCGTGGGAGATGACCTCGCGTCACCTCGCACGGGCCGCCGCTCTCCTCTCCGACCGTCCATCCCCTCACGCGTGAGTCGCCAGAATGTGTCGCCCGGAGCCCGCTCGCAGCGACACATATTGGCACCTCAGGCGCTCGCGCATCAGAACAAGGAGCACCCATGACCGACCGCCCCATCAAGTGGAGCTACATGGACCACTGGCGGGCCCAAGGACCCGCCGGACCCTACGACCAGTGGCAGTCGAAGCTGGCGATGAAGCGATTCCTCCAGCAGGTCGCCGCCGTCGGATTTGACGCGATCGACACGTTCGACTTCCGGATCTGGCAGATCTTCGAGCAGTACGGGTCCGTCGCCAACTACCAGGAGTTCGTGCAGGAGCAGGGCCTCGAACGGATCGTCAACACGTTCCACGGGGTCTACTACTCCCCCGACCGCTACGCCCCCGAGGTGCCCGCGACCCACGCCACGATCCTGGAGGACTTCCAGCGGACGCTGGACATGTGGTCCGGCATCCAGCTCGACAACATCATCGTGATGCCCGGGTCCCGCTACTTCGACGAGGCCGGCGTGCCCGACGACGGGCTGAAGCACGCGGCCGACATCTGGGGGAAGGTGGGCGAACTCACGCAGCAGTACGGCGTCAACCTCACCTGCCACCACGAGTTCTACGCCGGCATCCGCACGCGCGACCAGATCGACCGCTTCTACTCCTACGCCGACCCGCGCTACGTGAAGTTCTTCGTCGACACCGCGCAGCACTGCATCGCCGACGTCGACCCGGTCGATGTGTACGAGACGCACCACGCGCGCGTGACCGGTTTCCACTTCAAGGACACCCGCCACAAGGACGTCAACGACGACTACCGGATGTTCCCGGATGCCGAGGTATCGGCGAAGACGACCGAGAAATGGTTCTACGAGATGGGCACCGCTGAGGGGCTCGTCGACCTCGAGGCGATGATGCGCTCGGTGCGCGACAACGGCTACACCGGCTGGATCAGCGTCGAACACGACAAGGCCGACAAGCTCGGCGGCGACTACGCCGAGAGCACCGCGATCTCGCGCTGGTACGCCAAGAACGTGCTGGACGGCATCTACAACGAGGAGGTCGCGCGATGAGCGACGTGCGCTGGGCCTACGCCGTCAACCAATGGGACACGAACATCGACTCGTTCGTCCGCAAGCGCGAGCACGAGCGGGCGTTCAAGACCGTGTCGATCAGCGGCTTCTCGGGCATCGAGCTCACCGCCGTGAGCTTCGGCGCGTGGGAGCCGCTCGGGACGCCCCAGCAGATCGCCGACCTCTACGGCTCGCTCGAGGCGTTCCGCGAGGTGCTGTCCGCGTGCGCGCTCGACGCCGTGAGCAGCTACGTGTACGACCCCTCCGTCGGCTTCGAGGTCGAGATGGGCCGGGGCCCCGACCCGCTGGATCCGGCGTCGGTCGGCGAGATCACCCGCACCGCACGCTGGTTCGCGGATGCCGTCCGCCGCCTCGGCGGGAGCGTGCTGGTCGTGCGCGCCGCCCCCTCGGCGTGGCAGACGGGGCCCCTCTCCGACGAGCAGATCGGTGTGCTCGCCGACCTGTGGAACACGGTCGGCTCGGCCGTTGCCGAGGATGGCATCGCCCTCGGTCTGCACGTCGACTTCCTCTCGGCGCTGCGCCTGGGGGATGGCATCCATCGCCTGCTCGCCGCCACGGACCCGACCAGGGTCGGTCTCGCGATCGACACCGCCGAATACGCGATCGCGGGGATCGATCCGGTCGCGCTGTACCGGCGGTACGCCGACCGGGTCGTCCACGTGCAGCTGAAGGACGCCCGCGAGACGGTCGACGACGCCGAGGCGTCGACGCCGCACGCCGAGCAGTTCGTCCGCACCGAGGGCGGCCCGCGCAAGATCCTGCGGTGGTTCTACGAGCCGAGCGACGAGCGCGCGCTGGTCGACTTCGAGGCTTTCGTCGGCGCCCTGGCCGAGCACGGCTACCGCGGCTGGATCGTGGTGGAGTCCGACCAGAGCCCTCACCCGGCCGAGAGCACGATGGTCGCGGGCTGGTACGTGCAGAAGGTGCTGCGCCCTCTGCTGGGCTGAGGTTCCGCCCTTCGCGTGAGTCGCCAGGATTTGTCGCCTCGGCATGCCGAGAAGCGACAAATCCTGGCGACTCACGCGCTCGTCAGCGCGGGAGCAACCTGGCCGCGCGGTAGATCTGGTCCACGACGCGCATCGTGCCGACGGCGCGGCGGGCGTCGAGGATGCTGTCCGCGCCGGTGGTCAGCACGTCGCGCAGGTGCTCCAGCTGCCGGGCGTAGCTGTTCTCGGCGGGGTCGACCGCGACCTCGCGCAGCACCGTGCCGTCGGGGGTCGTCACGCGGAGGGTCGCGCCCCACTGCGGCACGATGACGCTCGTCGCACGCAGCGTGGCCGCGACCCCGAAGACCCGCACCTCCATCGCCCCGGCGTCGTCGCCGAGGAACGACGCCCGGACCGCGGCCGGGATGCCACCGGGCAACAGCAGTTCGGCGTCGGTCTGCAGGTCGATGCGGGGGTCGACGTCGTACGTCCGCATCGACGCCGAGACGACCTCGGGCTCACCCCACGCCGCCCGGAGCAGATCGACCGCGTAGCAGCCGACGTCCATCACGGCGCCGCCGGCGAGGTCGCCGTCGAGGCGGATGTTGCCGGGCTTCACGACGAAGTGCGGGATGCTGAAGTCCACCTCCACGCGCCGCACGTCGCCGAGGACCCCCGACCCGATCGTGGCGAGGAGCTCCGCGATGAACGGATGCAGGCGGTAGTGGAAGCCGACGAACGCGCGTCGGCCGTTGGCATCCGCCGTGTCCGCGATGGCCGCGGCGGTCGTCCCGTTCGCCGACAGGGGCTTCTCGCACAGCACGTGCTTCCCGGCCTCGAGCGCCCGCGTCGCCCACTCGGCGTGGACGATCGGCGGTAACGCGAGGTAGACGAGATCGACCCGGGGATCCGACAGCACCGCGTCGTAGTCGCCCCACGCGGGGAGGTCGAGCCGGTCGGCGAACGCACGCGCCCGCTCCGGATCCCGCGCGCCGATGGCCACGACCTCGACACCGTCGACGGTCCGCGACGGCTCGACCATCGCGCGTTCCGCGATGCCGCCCGCCCCCAGGATGCCGATCCCGATCATGCCTCTCCCTCACTCATAAACGCGATCCACGCGCATAAACACGGTGTGCTCGCGTTTCTGGGCGCGAATCGCGTTTATGCGTGACACGGCCGCAGCCCGGACGCCGGCCCGCCCCGCCCCGCCCGCCCCGCCCGCGCCTCACCCCTCGCCGTTGTAGTACGGCCAGGGGTTGATGCGGCGGTCGCCGCGGCGGTCGGGGCCGGTGAGCGTGACTTCGCCGGTCGCGGCCCACTCGACGCCGCGCGGGAACATCCGGATGAACTCGATGCGCCGGAACGTGTCGATGTCGTGCCCGATCGTGATCGTGAACGACCGGCCCGCGCCGTACTCGTTGATCCATGCGAGCGGCTGGTCGGTGTTGATCCCGGGCAGCGCCGCGATGCCCTCCGGCGGGATGTCGACGGGGTAGTGCGACATCGGCCACACGGGTGCCTTCTCGTACGCCTCGAGGTCGTCGAACGTCGTCAGCAGCACCTGGGCGCCCTCGTACATCTGCACACCGACGAGGATGTCGTCACCGGTGACGGTCCAGGTCTCGTTGATGCCCTCGGTGATGGGATGCCGGGGCTCGGCGGTCCGCAGCAGGGCTTCGCCCCACGGGCGGGGGCGCAGCCCCGTCTCCCACGCGCTGAGCTTGGCTCCGCGCATGACGTTGTACTCCTCGGGGTAGCCCCAGCGGTCCTCCTGGGCGGCGGAGCCGTGGAACCACACGATGCCCTTGCCCTCGTCGTGCACGAAGCGCAGGATCGCGGCATCCGTCTCGGCCCCGAACCCGGTCGCGATGTCGTGGTAACCGTCGCGGCCCTCGAACACGACGATCAGCACGTCGTACTTGTCGATGACGCTCGCCGGCAGCCCGCGCGGGTCCTCGACGACCCGCACGTGGAAGCGCCCGGTGTCCTCCAGGAGCGTCGTGATCCACTGGTTGTGCAGGCGGAAGCTGCGGTGGGCGTTGTCGTGCTCGACGGTCATGTGCCCCGAGAGGATCAGCACGTTCAGCACGGCTCAGTCCTTTCGCGAGAACGCGGCGTCGAACAACTGGTGGGGCGGGGTGATCTCACCGAGCTTGCGGACGAAGGCGAGCGCTTCGGGGCCGCCGACGAGCCGGTCCATGCCGGCGTCCTCCCACTCCACGCTCGTCGGACCGTCGTAGCCGATCGCGTTCAGCGCGCGGAACAGCGGCTCCCACGGCACGGCGCCGTGCCCGGTGGAGACGAACGTCCAGCCGCGCCGCGGGTTGTCCCACGAGAGGTGCGAGCCGAGCACGCCGTTGCGGCCGTCGAGGTTCGTGACCGACTCCTTGCAGTGCACATGGAAGATGTGCTCGGCGTAGTCGAGGACGAAGGCGACCGAGTCCAGCTGCTGCCAGACGAAGTGCGACGGGTCGAAGTTGAAGCCGAAGCTCTTCCGGTGGCCGATCGCCTCCAGCGTCTTCTTCGCGGTCCAGTAGTCGTACGCGATCTCGGACGGGTGCACCTCGAGCGCGAAACGCACCCCGACCTCTTCGAACACGTCGAGGATCGGATGCCACCGGTCGGCGAAGTCGCGGTATCCCGCGTCGATCATCGCTTCGGATGCCGGCGGGAACATGGCGACGTACTTCCAGATGCTCGACCCCGTGAAGCCGGTCACCGTCGAGACCCCGAGCTTCGCGGCGAAGCGCGCCGTGTTCTTGAGGTCTTCCGCGGCGCGCTGCCGCACGCCCTCGGCATCCCCGTCGCCCCACACGCGCGACGGCACGATGTCGTGGTGCCGCTCGTCGATGGGGTCGTCGCACACGGCCTGGCCGACGAGGTGGTTCGCGATGGTCCAGACCTTCAGTCCGTGGCGCTCGAGGATGTCGAGACGCGACTGGACGTAGTCGGCGTCGTCCCAGCGCGAGACGTCGATGTGGTCGCCCCAGCAGGCGATCTCGAGGCCGTCGTAGCCCCACTCGCCCGCGAGACGCGCGACCTCTTCGAAGGGCAGGTCGGCCCACTGGCCGGTGAACAGGGTGATCGGGCGTGCCATGACGAAACCTTTCACGAGACCGGAACGGGGGATGCCACGCTCGTCCACGCGGCGGCTGCGGCGGAGCTGCGCTCGACCGCGTCGAGCACCTGCTGGACGCGGAGTCCCTCGGCGAACGAGGGGTGCGGGTCGGTCCCGCTGTCGATCGCGTCAACCAGGTCGACCACCTGGTGGGTGAAGCCGTGCTCGTAGCCGAGCAGGTGACCGGCCGGCCACCACGCGGCGACGTACGGGTGCACGGCCTCGGTCACGAGGATCTGGGTGAAGCCCTGGCGTCCCTCGGGTGCCGTGCGGTCGTAGAACCGCAGGCTGTTGAGGTCTTCCAGGTCGAACGCGAGCGCCCCGCGGTCGCCGGACACTTCGATCGTGAGCGCGTTCTTGCGGCCCGTGGCGAACCGCGTCGCCTCGAACGACGCCAACGCACCGTTGGACAGCCGGCCGGTGAAGATCGCGGCGTCGTCGACCGTGACGTCGCCGACGCCCTCCCCGGCCGAGCCCGAGAGCCCCGACCCGGCCGCCTGCAGCGGACGCTGCTTCACGATCGTCTCGAGCGTGCCGGTGACGCTGTCGATGTCGAGCCCCGTGACGAACCGGGTCATGTCGATGATGTGCGCGCCGATGTCACCGAGCGCCCCCGACCCGGCATGCTCCTTCTGCAGACGCCAGGCGAGCGGCATCCCGGGGTCGACGAGCCAGTCCTGCCGGTACGCCGCGCGCACCTGCTGCACCGCTCCCACCGCCCCCTCGGCGATCATGTCGCGCAGCAGCGTCACCGCCGGGACCCGCCGGTACGTGAACCCCACCATCGACCGGATGCCGCGCGCCCGCGCCCGCTCCGCCGCCTCGGCCATCGCCTCGGCCTCGGCCACGGTGTTCGCCAGCGGCTTCTCGCACAGGACGTGCTTGCCGGCCTCGAGCGCCGCGATCGCGATCTCGGCGTGGGAGTCGCCCGGAGTCACGATGTCGACGATGTCGATGTCGTCCCGGGCGATCACCTCGCGCCAGTCGGTGGCCGATTCCGCCCAGCCCCACTTCGCGGCGGCGGATGCCACGGCATCCGCGTTCCGACCGACGACGACGGTCATCTCCACCGGGCGCGTCAGATCGAAGACGTGCGGCGCCTGCCGCCACCCGACCGAATGCGCCGCCCCCATGAAGCCGTAGCCGATCATCGCCACGCGCAGGGGCCGGGCGGATGTCATGCCAGCACCAGCTCGCGCTCGACCGGCACGCGGTTCGTGACGTAGCGGCCGGGGCCGCCGTCGACGCCCGGCATGATCTGCATGTAGAGCAGACGCATCGTCAGCACCACCTCGACGGTGATCGTCTCGCCCGCCGCGGGCGGCGTGTCGAGGTGGATCCGCACGTCAGGGCGGTCGGCGACGAACCACAGGGTGTCGGACTGCTCCGGCAGCTCCTCGACGCGGTACTCGCGACCCTCGAGGACGAACCGGAGGTCTTCCGTGGGGATCGCGACGCCGTTCACGGTGGCGGCGACGCCGTCGACCGCCGACAGCCAGAGGCTGCGGTACCACGGCAGCTGTACCGAGACGGCGAGCCCGTCGTCGGTGCGACGAACGTCTTTCTCGGCGAAGAGCGAGTTGTGGGTGGCCACGGGGACTCCTAGGCGAAGGTGTCGACGAAGTGCTCGTGCGCGACCGGCGGCACGGGCTCGAGCTTCTGCGTCGTCTCGGGGCTGTAGGGGTGGTTCTTCGACGGCACCGGCTCGTCGGCCGGCGGCATGAAGACGGGCTTGCCGTCGTCGCCGAAGTACATGAGGTCGAGGTCGAACGCACCCTGGTTCTTCAGGCCGAAGCTGACCCAGTTCTCTTCGAAGGGGGCACGGGCGAGCTCGTAGCAGCGGAACTTCCAGAACTTCCACTCGCCGTCCTGCTTGAGGAAGTCGATGGCGTACTTGCACCACACCCAGTGCGCCCAGACCTTCTTGCCGAGTACCTCGTCGGGCGAGTACATGTCGGGGAACGCCTCGGCGACCCGGGGGTCGGTCAGGCCCGATTCGGTGCCGGCCATGAGCCAGACGCCCTTCGCGGTCTCACCGTCGGCGGCGACCTCGATCACCGGGGTGTTGGTGGTGTGGAGGATGAGCTTGCCCTCGGGGTGGGGGCGGCCGCGGTGGTAGTCGGTGACGCTCTTCCACGTCGTGTACTGACCGGCGTTGGTGTAGCGCGCGCGGATCCCCTCGGTGCCCTCCTTCACCCACATCGGGATGATCTGCTCGTCCTCGAACGCGTTGTGCAGGTGCATGTAGCGGTTGAACAGGTTCTCGACCTGTCCGCGGTCCTCGGCGCGCTGCGCGAGGGACTGGGCGGCCTCGACCTGCTCGCGCAGGCGCGCGATCTCGGCGACGAGGTCCGAGAGGGATGCCTCGGTGGTGGTGTTCGACACGGATACTCCTTCGTACGTGATGGGGTGTCAGGCCGGCTGGCGCGCGGCGACGGTCTCTTCGATGGCGGTGCGCATGAGCGCGTGCTGCTTCTTGACGAGGTCGATGGGGTCGCTCTCACCGAGATCGCTGAAGGCGTGGCCCTCCCACTCGCTGGAGAGGTAGCCCCGGTATCCCCCGTCGACGAACTGCTTCACGATGCGCGGGATGTCCATGGCGGGCTCCTGGCCGTCGGGCCCGATGTCGTAGAACTTCGCGTGGACGTGGAAGATCTGCGGCATGATGTCGAGCCACTCCTCCGGCGGCACCAGCCCGTGCATGTTGAACGCGAGGCGCGTGAACGGTCCGAATCGCAGCGGGTCGACACCCTCGCCCGAGAGGTAGTCCTCGAAGGTCTGGTTGCGCACGTGCATGGGGGCCGGCTCGTGCCAGATCTCGTCCATGACCGGGAAGTGCTTC
Organism: Microbacterium sp. IEGM 1404; assembly: GCF_030056775.1. Classification (NCBI taxonomy): domain Bacteria; kingdom Bacillati; phylum Actinomycetota; class Actinomycetes; order Micrococcales; family Microbacteriaceae; genus Microbacterium; species Microbacterium sp. IEGM 1404. Next base: position 966,741 of record NZ_JASHKP010000002.1, read on the forward strand.
TCGTCCATGCCCATCTGGCCGAGTGTGCGCAGCAGAGTCGGGGAGAGGGAGTGCATCGTCGAGGAGAAGTCGGCGGTGAAGCCGAGGCGGTCGCTGCCGAGCTCCTCGTACACCTCGCGGATCTCGAGCACCTTCGGGTCGTTCGGGCCGGAGGGCGCGTGGATCTCGTAGGCGAGCTTCTGGTCGTACTTCTCAGCGAGGGGCAGCAGACTGCGCAGCAGTTCCTTCCCCGCCGAGCGGATGACGACCGTGCGGAAGCCCAACGTGTGCGCCGACTTCAGCTGGCGGGCGAAGAACTCGTGCTCCTCGTCGGGCGTCATGTCGCGGTCCTTGCGGCGCCCCATGTCGAGGTTCGTGCCGACCGCGCTGGCCTCGAGGCCGTATCTCTCGAGCGAGTCGAACCACAGCTGCACGAAGTCGTCGTCCACGTCGGGGTACGACCGCAGCAGCTGCGCGAAGTTGAACTCGACGCCCGGGCCGATGCCCTGGTCGTGGACCTCGCGGATCAGCGTCTCGGGCGTGTACAGCCCCGCGGCGAACTCGCTCGTCATCGAGTAGAGGGTGGTCCCGAGCTGGATGCCGGTCCCGGCGATGCCGTCACTCATGGCGGGTGTCCTTTCAGGCGCGCACGGCGTGCGACAGGTGGGTGTCGAGGGTGCGCCGGGCCTCGGCGGCATCCGTGATCATGCGCGAGCCCGCGGCCGCGGCGGCCGTGCGCTGGATGACCTGCTCGGCGCGGATGATCTCGAACGGGCTCTGCCAGTGGTTCCAGTGCCAGCCCTCGTACTCGCTGGACACGGCGCCGCTGTAACCGTTGTCGACGAGAAGGGTGATGAGGTCGGCGACGGGCACCGAGGGCTCCTGGCCGTTCTCGTCGATGCCGAAGAACTTGCCGTGCACGTGCTTCACCCAGGGCATGATCTCGAGCCAGTCGTCGACCCGCGCCGGACCGAAGAGTCCGGTGCCGTTGATGCCGAGATCGATGCCGAGGTCGGGGCGGCCGTACTGGTGCGAGAGGCCGATGAAGCGGCCGAACCGCTGACCGTGGTCGGCCTGGTCGGCGGGCGGACCCTGCTCGTAGTACTCGTCCCACAGCGCGACGACGGCGGCGAGCAGCTCCTCCGACGCGCCCCGGCGGCGGTACGCCTCGAGGAGCGAGGGCGCGAAGCCGGTGACGGTGGCGCCCCAGTCCATCGTGAACCCGAGGAACGGCGAACCGACCTGCTCGTACCGGTCGCGGAGGGCGAGGATGCGCGGGTGCGAGGCGTACTGGTCGGCGTGCACCTCGAGCGCGAGGGTGACGCCGTACTCCTCGGCGATGGGGGCGAGGGCCTCCATCGAGTCGGGCGTCAGCGAGATCTGCACGCGCGCGATCGGGAAGCCGAGTTTCGCCGCCGCCGCGATCTGCCGGCGCATGTAGGCGATGAGCTCGTCCTGGTCCATGAGCTTGTCGGGGCGCAGGCCGATGTCGGCGTTGACCGCGAGCGAGGTGCGGACGAGGCCGACCTCGTCGATCAGGTCGGAGAAGCGCCCGGCGAAGTGGTCGTCGATGTCGGGGAACCCGCGGAAGCTGGAGAATCCGATGATCTCCAGGCCCGGCCCGAAGCCCTCGGCCGCGGTCTTGCGGATGAGCTGGTCGAGGTCGTACTGGCGCCCGTGGAACGCGCGGGTGAAGCTGTAGAGCGTGACGCCCTGGATGGGCGTGCCGAGCGCGGTCATGCGAGGGCCTCCTCGGCCTGACGAACCGTCATCGTCTTCGTGTCGTGCTCCTCGATGTGGAGCACCTCGTCGTCGGCGATGATGATGTACGGGATGTAGAGCGTCAGATCGACCCGGACCTCGTGCTCGCCGGCATCCAGCGCGAGGTCTCCCGAGAGCACGGCGGAGTCGGTGGGGAACCACCACTCCTGCGTGTTCGTCGTCATCTCGCCGAACGTGAACTCCTCGCCGTTCATCTCCCAGCGGAGCGTCTCGGTCGGGGCCTCGACCCCGTCGATCGTGAGCTTCGCCGCGGAGATGCAGGATGCCGGCAGCGCCCGGTACCAGGGGAGGCGGACCTCCACCGCCGCACGTCCGTCGCGGGCACGCAGCGTGCCCTGTTCGATGATGCGATCCGGGATCACCGCGACCTCCTCGTCGGTGCGGCCGAAGCCGCGAACTTCTTTGTTCTGATTTCTACACTCTATTGTCTGATTCTGGCATAAGCAAGGAATCAGGCGAGGGATGCCGCGATCGCGCGAGCCCCGCGGACCGCGAGCGCCACAGATGTCAGCGTGGGATTGCAGGCCGTCGCAGTCGGGATGACGCCGTTGCCGGCGACGAACAGTCCCGGAACGCCCCAGACCTGACCGTCGGTGTCGCACACGCTCTCGCCGTCATCGGCGGCACCCATGCGCGTCGAGCCCTGGTAGTGCAGCGACGACCCCAGCGGGAGGGTGAAGGGCCGGTCGCCGACCGGATCGCCGACCGCCTCGGCCAGACGCGTGATCTCCGCGCGGGCGCGCTCGATCACCTCATGGTCGCGGGCGGTGAGGGTGTAGTGGATGCGGGGAGCCGGCATCCCGTACCCGTCGACGTGCGCGTCGTCGAACTCGACGCGGTCGTCGGCCCGCAGGTCCTTCGCGCAGAACAGCCCGAGACCGACGATCGACCCCGGCACGACCGGGTCGTCCTCGGCGAGCGCGATCGGCGAGGCGTCGAGCTGCATGATCTGCCCGTGGAACGGCACGGCGTCGGTGAACGGCACCCAGCTGACGCCGCTGTACTCGGCGAGTCCGGTGGCCGGAGCGTCGGCCCCGAGGGGGGCGACGTCGCGCAGCCGCGACGCGAACACCACCTGCGCCTGGTCGTTGAGGTATCGGCCGAGGGCCGGCGGGCGCACGCCCGAGGCCCACAGCAGCTGCGGCGTCCGCAGCGCGTCGGCGGCGACGACGACCGCCCGCGCGGCGATCTCGTGCACCTCGCCCGAGCGCAGGTCGCGGACGACGACGCCCGCCGCGCGCCCGTCGGCGAGGACCACCGAGGTCACGAGCGACTCGTCGAACAACGAGAACGCCGGGTTCGCCCGCGTCACATCGCCCAGGACCACGTCCGACCCCGACCACACCAGGCGCCCGTCGTCGCGCCGGTGCACGGCCAGCGGCATCCGCTGCACCTTCGTCGCGTCCGTGCGTCCGTCGTCGACCGCGGCAGCCAGCCGTTCGCGCACGATCTCGCCGAACGGGGCGGAGTCGAAGGCGTCCCGCGTGACGCCGAGCAGACGCTCGGCCTCGGCGAGGAGTTCGTCCATGTCGGGGAGGAACCCGATGCGCTCGCTCTCGTTCGGCCACGGGCACGCGCCGGTCCAGTGGGCGGCCATGCCGCCCACGTTGCTCGACATCGCCGCGACCGGCAGGCCGTCCTCGCCCTCGAAGACGTAGCCGTCGTCGAGCAGGAACGTTCCGGGACGCGCCCCGCGCACCCCGGCCTTGGCGGCGCCGGGGCTGGCGACCTTCGTTCCCCGCTCCCCCGGGCCCTCCGACGCGACCTGCGCACGCGTGCGCTCGGCAGGCTCGGCGATGTTCTTCACGTGCGCGCCGGGCGGGTCGGACACGGTCGGACCCACCTCGAACATCGCGACCGTCAGGTCCGGCGCGCGCTCCGAGATCACGCGGGCGTACGCCGCGCCCGTAGGGCCGCTGCCGACGATCGCGACGTCGACCGACGCGGGGTACTGCCGCCCGCTCATGCCGTGCGCCCCAGCTCGACGATGTGGGCGACGGATGCCGCGGACTCGGTCGTGGGGTAGTACTCCAGGCCGATCGGCCCGTCGTAGCCGCTCGCGCGCAGCAGGCGGAAGCGCTCGGCCCAGTCGAGGTCTCCCGTCCCCGGCTCCCCGCGCCCGGGGGCGTCGGCGAGCTGCACGTATTTGACGAGGTCGCCCGCGTTCTCGAGCTCCGCCTCCATGTCCTCGCCCTCGACGGCCGAGTGGTAGATGTCGTAGAGCACACCGAACTGCGGCGAGTCCACGCCGCGCGCGACGTAGACGGCCTCGGACGTGCGGTCGAGCAGCGAACCCGGGTGGTCGACGCGGACGTTCACGGGCTCCAGCACGAGCGTGACGCCCGAGCCGTCGATCTGCGCGACGGCCTTCCGGTAGATCTCGATCAGCTTGTCCAGCTGCACCTGCCGCTTCCAGCCGCCGAAGCCCGTGCCGCTGCCGACGACGATGCGGGCGCAGCCGAGGTCCTGCGCGATCGCGACGCCCTCGTCGAGCTTGCGGTAGAACTCCGAGTGGTCCCACGGCGGGATCATGAACTGCGTCCGCGGCTCGGCGAGCTGCGCGGTGAGCTGCGTGCCGGTCTCCTCCAGCGCAGCCTTCAGGGCCGGGAGGTCCTTCGGGGTCGCGGGGGCGTCCACGCCGGTCGGACCCCAGATCTCGACGGCGTCGAAACCGGCCGCGGCCGCCGCGCGCACGCGGTCGTGGTATTCGCCGGCCTCGGTGAAGAGCAGTTCGATGTTGGGGGCGAGCTGATACATGGAGGTCTCCTGGGGTCAGAACATCGGGTGATCGTGGACGGCATGCCCGGGGACGGGCTGCAGCACGTCCCAGTGCTCGACGATCCGGCCGTTCTCGAATCGATAGATGTCCGCGACGGCGGCGTCGGGGGCGCCGGGGCGGGAGGCTTTCACGTGGACCATGGCCAGGTCGCCGTCGACGAGGATCCGCTGGATCTCGAACCGGGAGTCGGGCGTGCCGGCGAACTTCGGCGTCAGCATCTCGATCGCCGCGGCAGGGCCGTCGGGCACGTTCGGGTTGTGCTGGATGTAGTCGTCGGACACCAGACGGGCGAAGGCATCCCCCACTCTCTTCTGCGTGTAGAAGAGGTCGCAGAATGCTTCGAATGCGGCACGGTTGCCGGTCATGGTCAGCCCTTCAGCCCGCCGGCGAAGCCCTGGATGAAGCGCTTCTGGGCGAACAGGTAGAAAGCGAGGATGGGGATCATCGAGATGATGACGATCGCGAAGATCTGGTTCCACTGGGACACGAGCGAGCCGATGTAGTAGTACATGGCGACCGGGAGCGTCTGCGCCTTGGATCCGCCGAGGAATATCAGCGACGTGAAGAAGTCGTTCCAGACGATCAGGCCGGCGAGGATCGCGACGGTTCCCGTGGCCGGCGACATCAGCGGCAGCACGATGCGGAAGAAGATCTGCGTGCGGCTGGCTCCGTCGATCGCAGCGGCCTCCTCGTACTCGGTGCCCAGGCCCCGGAAGAAGCCGGCGTAGAGGAAGATCGCCAAGGGCATCAGCATCCCCGAGTAGAGGAGGATCATGCCCCACGGCGTGCCCGTCAGTCCGAGGGTGCGGGCGCCGATGTACAGCGGGACTGTGCCCAGCTGAGTGGGCAGGACGATCGCGATGAGGAACAGGTAATAGACGGCGCGGCTCCAGCGGCGGGTGCTGCGGGCGATGACATAGCCGGTGAGGGACCCGAGCAGGACCAGGAGCAGGATGCTCCCCGCCGTGATGATGACGCTGTTCACCAGGCCCAGCACGACGTTCGAGTTGCCCGTCGCGGTCAGCACCTTCGTGAAGTTGTCGAGAGAGGGAGCCGTCGGCAGCGCCAGCGGCGACGAAGAAACGCTTTCCTGGTCGCCCTTGAGCGAGATCGTGACGAGCAGGTAGAACGGTGCGAGGTAGAGAAGGGCGACGATCCAGAAGCCGACTTCGCGCAGCGCCGAGAGTTTGGTGTAGCGGAACATGGGGTTCAGTCCTCCGCGGAACGGCCCTGCCCGACGCGCTGCTGCACGACGGCGAAGACCAGGATGATGAGGGTGAGCAGGAGCGCGAGGGCCGCGCCATAGCCGAAATTGCCCAGCGAGAACGCCTGCTTGTAGACCTCTGTCGCCAGCGTCGCCGTGGCGTTGGCCGGGCCTCCCCCGGTCAGCGCCATGATCTGATCGAAGATCCGCAGGCCGTTGACGAGCCCGAGGGTCGTGGCGATAGCGACAGCGGGGCGGATCGACGGCAGAGTCACGTGCCAGAAGCGCTGCCAGAGGTTCGCGCCGTCGATGGCCGCGGCCTCTTCGATCTCGACGGGAACGGCCGCGAGCCCGGCCATGTAGATGACCATGGCGAACCCGATGTTCTGCCAGACCACGACGATGAGGACGGTCCAAATCGCCCAGGTCGGGTCGGCGAGCCACGACCGGGCGAGGTCTCCGAGACCCACCGCGCGCAGCAGGATGTTGAGCGGGCCGTCGAACTGGAAGATGAACTTCCAGATGTAGGAGGTCGCGAGGGGGCTGAGCACCACGGGCATGAAGAACAGGGTGCGCAGGATGTAGCGGGTCTTCAGGACGCGGTTGAGGCCGATCGCGATGCCGAGTCCGGCGACGTTGGAGAGGATCACCGAGCCGAACGCGAGGAAGAGCGTGTTGCCCAGGGCCGCGACCTTGGTCGGATCCGCGAAGATCTTGCGGAAGTTGTCGAACCCGACGATGTCGAAGTCGCCGATGCCCGTCCAGTTGGTGAAGGCGAAGAAGCCTCCGACCGTGGTGGCGACGTAGTGGATCGAGAGAACCATGAGGATGCCGGGCAGCGCCCACCACCAGTAGCCGAATTTCAGCAGGCCGGGGCGACGGGGGCGGGGCCGGCGCCGGTTCCCCGCGCGGCGCGGCACGATCACCGCTTCGGTTTCGGAGTGCAAGGTGGCGGTCATCTCATCCTCTGTGACGTCATCGTGGGGGGATGGGGACAGCGCCGGTCGGAGCCGACGAGGCTCCGACCGGCGCGGGAGGTCACTGGTCCCAGGCGGTGTCCAGCGAGGCGAGCACCGAGTCGACCGTGCTCTGACCGGTCAGTAGACCCTGGACACCCGTGGCCAGCGCGTCGTAGACCGAGGCGTTGGGCCAGTCGGAGTTGGCCAGCGGCGTGAAGTCACCGTTGTTGAGCAGGTCGGCGACGTCGGCGTAGATCGTGCTCGACAGGTCGAGCGACGACAGTCCGCTCACGGGGAGGCCACCGGAGGCCTGGGCGAACAGGTCGGCCTGCGCCGGCTCGGCCAGCCAGTCGAGGAACTTCTTCGCGGCCTCCTTGTTGGGGGAGGCGGCGTTGATGCCGAGGGAGTAGGTGGGGCTGGCCACACCGTAGGCCTTGTCGCTGCTCTTGGCCGGGGGGAACGCCTCGGCGATGAACTTCTGATCGGGGGCCGCCTTCTGCAGCTCCGACGCCGATCCGAGCGGTCCGAAGAAGCCGACGGTCGAGCCGGAGCTCATGCCGTTGGTGATGGCGTCGAAGCCGGCGCCCTCAGCGCCTCCCTGGAAGCAGCCCGAGTCGTACAGCTTCTTGACGGTCTCGAGGGTGTCCTTCCAGCCCTGGCTGTCGGCGAAAGTGACCTTGCCGTCGAGGCGTTGCTGGTTCCAGTCCGGGGTCTCCGCGTAGACGCGGGTGGCGGCGATGATGGATGCCGTGATGCCGGCGTTCGGCACGGTCGAACCGGCCAGCACGAACAGCGTCTTGCCGGCGGAGGCCGCGGTCTGGCACTGCTGGAGGAGGGTGCTCTCGTCCTTGGCGAACGTCGTGATGCCTGCCGCGGTGGCGGCGGTCTGGTTGTAGACGATGCCCGCGTACGAGATGCCGAGCGGCTGGCCGTAGACCTTGCCGTCGACGGTGACGAGGTTCTCACTGCCGGCCGGGATCATGCTCGCGGCGGTGTCGTCGAGCGGCTCGAGGAAGTTGGCCTTGGCCAGCGGGATGACGCTGCGAGTCTGGCCGCTGCCGGCCTCGGTCTCGAGGACGTCGGACGCGTTGCCGGCCTGCAGCTGGGTGCGAAGGGTGTCGCCGTAGGTGTCGTTCGGCTGCGGGTTGAGCGTGATCTGCACGTCGGGGTTCGCCGCCTGGTATTCCTTCGCCAGGACCTCGAACGGGCTCTCGATGTTGTTCGACGTGGCGTACGTGAGGGAGAAGGAGTTCGATCCTCCCTGCGAGGCATCGCCAGAACCCGAACCGGAGCAGCCGGCGAGGACCAGGGCTGCGGTGGCGGGGAGAGCGATGAGACCTGCGATCCGCGAAGCGCGGCGGGATTGAGTCATGGCCAGCCTTTCTGACGACGTTGTCGGCGGCTCCTTCGGTGGAGCGCCTGTGCTGTGATCCTCAGTATCAAGGGGATGCGCCGAAAAAGCACATAAGTGTCGTAGATAGAGCACATAAGGCCCGCCCGGGCGTATGGCATCCACCCCCGCGATAACTCACGTGCGGCACATAGACCCCGTGGATACACTGGCGTCACGCATATCCGAGCGAAGGATCACATCGTGGTGACCGATCATGCGACGCTGTCGCGCCTCGACCTCAACCTGCTCATCGCGCTCGACGCGCTGCTCACCGAGCGGAGCGTGACGCGGGCGGCCGACCGGCTGCACCTCAGCCAGCCCGCCCTCAGCGCCTCGCTCGCGCGGCTGCGCACGCACTTCAACGACCAGATCCTCGCGCGGCGCGGGAACACGTACGAGCTCACGCCGTTCGCGGTGCGTCTCACCGATCACACGAGCACGGCCCTGGAGGCCGCCCGGCGCGTCTTCGAGAGCCAGGCGTCGTGGTCGCCCGCCGAGTCGACCCGCGAGTTCTCGATCTACGGCTCCGACTACGGCTTCGTCACCGTGGGCACCGTCGTCTCGCAGCTCGCCGCCGAGCAGGCCCCCGGGGTCCGGTTCCGCTACATGCTGCACAACCCCGGCATCGTCGAGGACGCCGCCAACCGCCTCCGCTCCGCCGACGCCATGGTCATCCCGCACGGTCCGGTCTCGGAGCTGCCCTACCTCGACCTGTGGCAGGACGACTGGCTCGCCGTCGTCTCCGACGACAACGACGAGGTCGGGGAGTCGCTGACGATGCAGAACCTCGCCGACATGCCGTGGGTGCTGACGTTCCAGTCCCGCTCGGCGTTCACCTCGGCCGCGCGCCAGATCCAGCAGCTGGGCGTCGAACCGCACATCGAGGTGGTGCTGGAGAGCTTCCTCCCGGTGGGGCACTTCGTCAGCGGCACGCGCCGCGTGGGTCTCGTGCAGTCGGCTCTCGCTCCGCACCTGCTGCGCATCGGCGGCATCCGCGTCGTGCCCCTGCCGTTCGCCGCGACACCGATCGTGAGCGCGCTGTGGTGGCATCCCTCGCACAACCGCGATCCCGAACACGAGTGGATGCGCGGACTGTTCGCCGAGGCCGGCCGCCGGGTCGCCGCGGGGCACGCGCCGCACTGAGTCCCGCTCTCCTGCATAAACGCGATTCGCGCACATAAACACGGTGTGCACGCGTTTCCACGCGCGAATCGCGTTTATGCCTGGGTAGGGGTCGGCTATCAGTGATCGTGATGGAGCGCATCCGGATGCCACCGCGCCCATCGCTGGCCATCCTCGGCGCCCCCTGGCTACGGTGAAAATCAGAACCAACGTCCTGATTCTGTAAATCGCGCGTTCGTCCCCCTCCCGATGCCCGCTCAGTGAGGAGCACCCCATGGCACAACCGTTGCGCATCCTTATCGTCGGCGCCGGGATCGGAGGCCTGAGCACGGCCTCGGCCCTCGCCCGGATCGGCGCGGAAGTCGACGTCATCGACGACAAGCCCGAGATCAGCGTCGCCGGCGTCGGCTTCGGCCTGCGCATCAACGGCCTCCGCGCGGTGCGCGACATCGGTCTCCTCGAAGACGTGCTCGCGATCGGCCACCCCGCGCCCGGGATCGACAACTACGACGCCGACGGCACGCTCCTGAGCACCATGAGCTACGGCACGCAGGATGAGGGGCTCCCCGGCTGCGTGACGATGTCTCGCATCGCCTTCCTCGAGCTCGCCGCGAAGCACGCCCTCGACAACGGCTGCACCTTCCGGATGAGCACGACCGTCACCGACATCGCCCAGGATGCCGACACGGCCACGGTCACGTTCAGCACGGGCGACCGCGCCGACTACGACCTCGTGCTCGGTTTCGACGGCCTCCACTCGCAGATCCGTCGCGAGTACTTCGGCGAGAAGTACGCTCCCCGCCCCGTCGGCGGAGTGGCGTGGCGCGCGGGACTCCCGAACCGCCGCAAGATCATGCAGCCCATCATCTGCCAGGGCTACGGCGGCAAGATCATGCTGACGCCCCTGTCGGAAGACCTCATGTACATGGTGCTGACCGTGGCGGAGGAGGGGCGCCCGCGTTACGACGCCAGCAAGATGGCCGAGATCATGCACGATCGTGCGGCCGCGCTGACCCGCGGGTCGGAGTTCCTGGCCGATGCGCTCGAGGACGTCCGCCACGCCGAGAACGTGGCCTACACGCCCTATTCGACCGTGTGGGTGCCGTACCCGTGGTTCCGCGGCCGCGTGATGATCCTGGGCGACGCGGCGCACACGATGACCCCGTACCTCGGGTCGGGGGCGGCGATGAGCATCGAGGACGGCGTCGTGCTCGCGCAGGAGCTCGCGAAGGACCAGTCGCTGCTCGACGCGCAGCTGAACTTCATGAAGCGCCGCCTTCCGCGCGTGCGCGCGGTGCACGAGAGGTCGATCGAGTCGATGCTCGAGGAGTTCGACTCCGTCACCGAAGAGACCTACCGCGCCCGCATCGACCACCTCCGCCACGACGAGCCGATCGCCAATGAGTACGCGAACCGCCTCCTGCGGATGCCCTACTGAGACCCCCGAGGAGACGCCCGTGTCGCACACCCCCACCCGCACCCTTGTCGTGGATGCCGCCCGGGAGAGCGCCTTCCGTCCGCTGAACGGCGTGGGCGGCGTCCCCGGCCCCGTCGAGGGATACCCCGAATTCCCCGACATGACGCCGCTGTGGCGGGAGGCGGGGGTGGCGGTCGTCCGCTCGTTCGACTGGGTGTCGCGCCTCGACACCCGCGACAACCCCACGAGCCTGTTCCCCGACTGGAGCGCCGACCCCGACGACCCGGCGAGCTACAACTTCACCGCGACCGACGAGTGGGTGGAGGCGGTGCACGCGATCGGCGCGGAGGTCCTGTTCACGGTGGCCAGTTCCATCCCGAAGAACAAACTCCCGGCCGAAGACGTCGAGCTCTACGGCAGGGTCGTCGAGCACGTCGTCCGCCACTACTCGGCAGGGTGGGCGGGCGGACCCGCGAAGCCCGTCCGCATCTACGAGTTCGGCGACCAGCCCGACTTCGGCCCCCTGCACTTCGGCGGGCGCCCCGAAGAGTTCTACGCGATGTACCGCGCGTTCTGCGAGGCGGTTTCCCGCGTCGACCCCTCCCTGACGGTCGGTGGGCCGTCCCTCGCCTTCGCGCTCGAGGCCGACGCGCCCTACCGCGAGGGCTTCCTGGAGTTCGTGCGCGAGAACGACCTCCCCCTCCACTTCTTCTCGTTCCTGTGGTTCACCGACGGCAGCCGCGATCCGCTGGACTACCGCTACGTCGCCCGCGAGCTGCGGACCGTGCTCGATCGTCACGGGTTCACCGATACCGACCTGACGCTCTCGTACTGGAACTACCTCGCGGTGCCCAGCAGCTCGGCCCCGGCCGCCGAGAAGGGCGCGTTCCAGGTCGCGACGGCGATCGCGCTGCAGGACACGGTGATCGACCACGCGTTCTTCTTCCGCGCCGACAGCGGCCGCGACCCGCACTACGGTTTCGTCGACCCGGGCGGCGTCGGAGACGTGGACGGCACCCCCGACGAGCGTTCCCGCGCACTGGCCCTGGCCGGACGCGCCCTCACCGGGCGACGCCTCGCCGCCTCGGGCGGGGACGAGTCGGGCCTGGCCGTCGCCGCCGGACGCGACGGCGACACCGTGCGCGTGCTGGTGTCGAACTACGTCGCCCCCGACAGCGCCCTCGCCCCGCGCGAAGAGGACCGCTTCACCTTCCGCATCCCGATCGGCGAGCAGCGGATCGAGCTGGGCCTGACCCTGCCCCCGCAGCGCCCCGACCTGGCATCCGCCGGGGTCGAATCGGCTCGGATCCAGGTGCAGAACCTCCCCTGGACGGATGCCATCGTGCACGCCACGATCACGTCCCTGGACGGCGTGGTCGAGGGTCCTCACCCGGTGACGGTGTCCGCCACCGGCGCCCTCCAGCTCGATGTGCCCCTGCCGCCGCAGTCTGCGATCCTCGTGGAACTGACGGCGTGAGCACAGGGGGTCCCGTGAGCGGCGTATCGGAGCCCAAGCAGCAGCGCAGCCGCGACTCGTTCGCGAAAGTGCGCGCCGCCGTCCTCGAGCTCCTGCACGAGCGCGGGACCGGTCAGTTCTCGCTCGCGGAGGTCAGCGCGCGGGCCGGCGTGTCGATCGGGTCGATCTACGGACGGGTGCCGGGCAAGGCGGAGCTGCTGCGGGCCGTCCAGACCCAGGAGTTCGATCGCCTCGACGCCGAGACCGAGCAGCGCGTGAGCGCGGCGGGGGTCGGGGCCGCGAGCTTCGCGAGCGCAACGGCCGAGATCGTCAGGGCCTACGCCGGGATCTTGCGCGAGAACCGCGACCTGTTGTCGCCCTTCTTCCTCCTGGGGGTGGAGGATGCCGAGATCCTCGCGCGCGGGCGACGCTCCGGTGACGCGGGGCAGGCGGTCTTCCTCCGCGCGCTCTTCGCCGCCGCCGCGGAGCACGGCGTCGACCTCCCGACGGAGAGCGCCGTCTGGGCGTTCGAGATCTTCTACAGCCTGTGCGTGCGGTACCTCGGCCTCGGCGTGACGGCGACCGCGAGCCCCCACGACACCTACGCCTGGCCCGACCTCCTCGAGCGCCTCTCGCGCACGGTGTACCTGACGATCGCGGCGGGCTGACCCGGCGCGTGGCCGCTCACCGGCCGATCCGGCTCCCGCGCGCCGCTACCCCACCGGCACCGCCCGCATCGCCGACCGGATGAGGTCGTGCTGGCGCCGCACGAGCAGCAGCGGGTCGACCTCGCCGAGTTCGGCGAAGGCGTGCCCCTCCCACTCGCTCGACCAGAAGCCGCGGTATCCGCCCTCGACGAACACCCGCACGAGCTCGGGGTAGTCGATCGCGGGCTCCCGGCCGTCGTCGTCGATGTCGTAGAACTTCGCGTGCACGTGCAGGATCTGGGGCATGATGTCGGCCCACTCCCGGGGGTCGACGTGCCCGTGCATGTTGAACGCCAGGTGCGCGAACGAGCCCAGGCGGCCGGGGTCGAAGTCACGCCCGCGCAGGTACGCGAGGAACTCCTGCTGACGCGCCTGCATGGTGGCATCCGTCGCCCAGATCTCCTGGAGACGCGCGACCGCTTCGTCGTCGAGCCCCGCGCGACGGACCGCTCGCAGCAGCGTCGGCGACATCGCGTGCATGGTGGACGAGAAGTCGGCGACGAAGCCGAGCAGCGGCGAGTCCAGCTCGGCATAGGTCTCGCGCACCCGCAGGATCGGCTCGGCGTTCGGGCCCATGGGTGCGTGGATCTCGTACGCGAGCTTCAGCTCGAGGTCCTCCGCGATCGGCAGCAGCCGGCGTAGCAGCTCGGGCTTGGCCGACTGGATGCGCACGAGCGGGAACCCGAGCTTCTTGGCGCCCTCGAACATGAGGGTCGAGAACTCGAACTCCTCGTCGGGGGTCATGTCGCGATCGCGCCGGCGCCCCATGTCGAGGTTGGCGCCGAACGAGCTCTCGACGAACCCGTGCCGGTCGAACGCCGCGCGCCACGTGCGCACGAAGTCGTCGCCGACCACCGGGTAGGTCGGGACCATCTGGGATGCCACGATCTCGATGCCGGGGCCGATCCCGAGATCCGCGACCCGGTCGAGCAGGCCGTCGAAGTCGTACCAGCCGGCGCGGAACTCCGCGCTCGCGGAGTAGAGCGTCAGACCGAGCAGGAACGGGTCGTCGTCGGTCGCGGGCGGCGCGGGAACCGTCTCGTGCACGAGAGCCGGGGGTACGGCATCCGTCTCGACGACCGTCAGGGACTCCACGTCGTGGACCACGTTCGGCACGTACATGCCGGGGCCGCCGTCCTGGCCGGGCGCGATCTGCATGTAGGGCAGGCGCAGCTCGCCGTGCAGCACGACGTCGTGGGTCTCTCCGAGCGCGACGGGTTCGACCCGTCGGACCACCAGCAGCGGGTGCTCCTGCAGGAACCACAGCGTCTCGCTCTGCTCGGGCAGCTCGTCGAGGCCGTAGCGGCGCTCGCCCAGCTCGAACCGGAGGTCGTCGGCATCCACCGCCTCTCCGTCGATCGAGAGCGCGAGCGAGGTGACCGACGAGAGCCAGAGGCTGCGGTACCAGGGAATGGTCAGCCGGAGCGCGAGCCCGTCGGGGTGGGTGCGGAGGCTGTCGGCGTGGAGGAGTCCGTTGGGCATGACGCGCCTCAGAGCCGGTCGGCGATCTGGCGGATGAGCGAGTGCTGGCGGCGCACCTGCTCGATCGAGCGCCACGGTTCGCGCTCCCCCTCGTACTCGCTGGAGAGGTAGCCGGTGTACCCGGCGTCCTTGAGCGCGCGGAGCACCGGCTCCCAGGGGATCTGCTTGTCGTCGAGCTCCTCGTCGATGTCGTGGAACTTCGCCTGGATGAACACGACGTTCTCGATCACGTCGAACACGTCGTTGGGGTCGACGTGGATGCCGTCGAGGAACGCCGGACGCCGACCCGGCAGCTCGCCGACCTTCAGCGGGATCGGGCGGTCCTGGAAGATCCCGGTGTCCAGCAGCAGCCCGAAGTGCTTCGTGCCGGTGCGGCGGATGAGGGCGATGTAGTCCTCGACCACCTCGTGCTTGATCGGGGTGGGCGAGTGGATCTCGGGGCAGATGATGACGTCGAGCTCCTCCGCGAGCGGGAGGGAGGCCTCCACGGCCTCGGTCCAGATCGGGTGGGGGACGAGGTCGCTGGACACGACGCCGATCTTCGGCCGGACGAACCGGAAACCGAGGCGCTTCGCCAGACGCAGGTCGCGCTGCAGGACGGCGGCGCCCTCTTCGGCGGTCATGTCGCGGGCGTTGGGGCCGCTGGAGTGCAGGCGCGTGTCGATCCACGAGCCGTAGTTCGTCGGCTCGAGGCCGTACTTCTGCAGCAGCGCGAACCACTGCTCGACCCACTCGTCGGAGGGGTTCGGGTAGTTCGGGATGTGCGCTTCGCCGAGGATCTCGAGGCCCGTCGCGCCAAGGTCGGCGATCGAGGCCATCGCGGTCTCGAGGTCCAGGACCGTGCCGAAGTCGCTCATGTAGCTGTACAGCGAGACGCCGTACCGGAAGGGGGCACCGGATGCCTCGGGCGCGAGCGTGACGTGCTTGGTCACGCGGTACGTGCTGGGCTGGTGCTCCTGCGGGATGTACGACATGCGCAGCCGGAGCTCGATCGACAGCTCGTGCACGCCGTCGGGCAGACCGCCGGCGAGCGGCACGGTGATGATCGCCGCGTCCTCGAGCGGCCAGCGCACGCCGTCGCCGTCCCACAGCTCGGCGAGCGTGTACTGCCGTCCCTGCAGCGTCCACAGCGGCACGTCGGGGGCGACGTCGACGAGCCCGGGGATGCTCACGCCGATCCCGTCGATGAGGGACGCGGCCATGCCGCGGTACGACGGCATGCGGACGCGGAACTGGAAGCCGGTGATCTCGTCGCCCTCGCGGACGTTGCGGAATCCGACGGACTGGATGAGGTCTCTTTCGAGAAGCATCGTCGCTCACTCTCTGTGGGGTTCGCCTTCGACGCTACCCTCTTATGCCTCATTCAGACATAAGCGTTCCTGATCCCGCGCATCAGCCGACGTCCGGCGGGCTCGCGCAGGCGTGAGTCGCCAAGATTTGTCGCCTCGGTGCGCCGAGAAGCGATAAATCCTGGCGACTCACGCGTCTGTCAGGCGGTCTCGCGGGCGCGAGCGTCCTCGGAGGGCGAAGCGACGGCGTCCGGGCGACGCGTCGCGACGAACGTCGCGACCGCCACGGCGACCGCCGCGACGCCGACGACGCCCACGGCCGTCGTCAGCCCACCGAGGGCGGCGGCGAGGATCCCGATGAGGATCGGCGTCAGGAACTGGCCGAAGAAGAATGACGCCGTCCACAGGCCCGTCACCCGCCCGCGCTCGGCGAAGGTCGTGGTGGCGACCACCCACCGCAGCAGCGTGGGCAGGACGAGTCCCGAACCGAACGATGCGACGATCGCCCCCGCCACCACGCCCGGGACGCCCGGCACGATCCAGATGACGAGGAGGCCCACGGCCTGGAGTCCGAACGCGATCGGCAGCAGGCGCACGTCCAGCCGACGAGCGAGGGTGGCGAAGAGGATGCCGCCGGCGGCGGTCGCCAGGGAAGCGACGGCGGCGACGGCGCCGATGACCGCGGTGTCGTCCGCGGCGACGCCGGCCCCGACCAGCAGGTAGCTCACCTCGATGATCACGACGTAGAACGTGAAGCCGCCGAACACCGTCACCAGCAGCCGTGCGCCGATGCGCCGCCACGGGACCGCGACGCGCTCGGAAGCCTCCCGCGCCGACGCGCCCGAGGCCGCGCGCGGCTCCCACAGCAGGAAGAACATGGGGATCGCGAGGACGAGGCTCACCGCGTACACCCAGAACGGCGTGTGCCACCCGCCACCGCCGAGCGCACCGCCGAGCGCGATGAACACGGTGGCGGCGAGGGTGGTGACGACGGTCTGCGCGGCGAGGTAGCGGTTGCGACGCTGGTCGTGGAAGTAGTCGACGATGAGCGCGGTGCAGACGGTCATGATCGCCGCCTCGCAGATGCCCACCAGCACACGGCTGACGAGGATCTCCGTCAGGCCCTCCATCCACGCCGGAGCGGTGCCGACGAGGGCGTAGACCACCATGGCGACGAGGAGCAGGGGTTTGCGTCCCACCCGATCCACGATCTGCCCCGCGAAGGGCGCCATGAGGGCGATGAACAACGCCGGGAGGGCGACGATCATCGGAACGAGGACCTCGGACCCCGGCGTCGCGGCGAAGTGCGCCGAGAGCTGCGGGAGCACGGGGGTGATGAGCACGGAGCCCAGCACCGGCATGCAGCTCCCGGCGAGGAGCAGGATGCCCTGGGCGGTTCCCGCGCGGTGGATACGGTGCGTGGTGGTGGAAGCGGACGTCATCGTCGGATCTCCTTAGACCGGACCGCCTCGCGTCGTCGCGAGGACGCCTCCATTGGACGCCCGTACCGCCCGTCGCGGGAAGCGCCGATCACTGATCCCCGCTATCGCTCTCCCCGATGCGCCCCGCCCCCGCGCGCGTGAGTCGCCAAGATTTGTCGCCTCGGCACGCCGAGAGGCGACGAATCTTGGCGACTCACGCCTCTGAGTGGAACACCTCGGAGGCGATGCGGAACGCCGTGTTCGCGGCGGGGACGCCCGAGTAGATCGCGGACTGCAGGATGACCTCGCGGATCTCGTCGATCGTCAGGCCGTTGCGGATCGCGGCGCGCAGGTGCATCGCGAGCTCCTCGTGGTGCCCGTGCGCGATCAGCGATGACAGCACGGCGATCGAGCGGGAGCGGCGGTCGAGCCCGGGCCGCGACCAGATGTCGCCCCAGGCGACGCGCGTGATGAAGTCCTGCCAGTCGGCGGTGAGCTCGGTGGCGGCGGCGGTCGCGCGGTCGACGTGCGCGTCCGAAAGCACCTCGCGGCGCACCGTCATGCCCTGGTCGTGGCGCTCCTGGTCGGTGGCCATCAGGCGTCCTCTCCCGAGACGGTGGCGAAGAACGAGCGGAGGACGGATGCCACGGCCTCCGGCTGCTCCGCGGGCGGCAGGTGTCCCGCGTCGTCGATGCGCACCGCACGCCCCCGCACGACACCGTCGGCGATCTCGACGGCCTTCTCCTCGGGCGCGACGGCGTCGAACTCGCCCCAGGCCGCGAGCACCGGCACCCCGATCGCACTGAGCGACGACCGCACGTCGTACGCGGCGAGCGCCTCGCAGCAGCGGGCGTAGCTCTCGTCGTCGGCGTCCTGCAGGGCGTGCAGCAGTCGTCCGCTGAGTTCGGGGCGCCGGGCCATCGAGTCGGGGGCGAACCAGCGCTGCGCCGAACCGATGATGAGGCTCGAGGTGCTCTGCGTGCGCGCCTGCGCGGCCCGCGCGGTCCACGACTCCGCGTCGCCGAGCTTCGCCCCGGATGCCACGATCGCGGCGGCCCGCAGCCGTCCGCCGTGGCGCAGCGCCAGCTCGAGGCCCGTGGCCCCGCCGAGCGAGACGCCGGCGTAGAGGAACGTCTCGTCGGGGACCGCCGCGGCGACGGCGTCGGCCAGGTCGGCGACGGTGAACGGGCCGGTCGCCACGGGACCGGCGCCGTGGCCGGGGAGGTCCCACGCCGCGACGCGGAAGTCGTCGGCGAGGAGCGGCACGACGTCCTCCCACAGGATGGTCGAGGTGCCGAGCGACGGCCCCAGCACGACGAGCGGGGCGTCGGCGGGGCCGACGGGGGCGGTGAGCGCGATCATCGGGGATCCTCCGTACGGGCCAGGCGCGGCGCGAGGCCCACGTAGCCGGCGGGGTCGAGCAGCGCGTCGATGTCGAGGTCGCGGGTCTCGGGCAGCGCGCGCAGCGCCTCCCCGAGGTCGCCGTCGCTGCCGACGAGCGCCGCGAAACGGTCGGCCCCGATCAGCGGGACGAGCACGCCGCGCAGCCGTTCGCTGACGATGCGGCCGCCGGTGAGGGCGAGGTTGCGGGCCACGGCATCCGTGTCCACGCGCAGATGCGCCGCGAGCGAGGACGCGTGCCACGACGCACCCAGCGCGAGGCGCAGCAGTTCGCGCATCGTCGGCCATTCCGCGTGCCACGCGCCGTCGGGGCGCTCGTCGACCGCGAGGGCGGATGCCAGGTGCAGCGTCGCGGCCAGCTGCGGCGCACGGAGAGCGGCGGAACGGATCAGCACGGCCTCGGCCGGATTCTGCTTCTGCGGCATGGCCGAAGACCCGCCGCCCGTGCCCTCGGCGACCTCGCCGATCTCGGTGCGGCTGAGCGTCGCGACGTCGGCCGCGAACACGCCGAGCGCGTCGACCGCCTGTGCCAGCGCGTCACCCAGCTCGGTCACGGGCCAGCGCGTCACGTGCCACGGCGCGTCGGGGGCATCGAGCCCCGCGGCCTCGGCGTACGCCGCGGGCAGGGCGGCCGCGGCATCCACCGATCCCGTGATCTCCACGAACGACGCGAGGGTCCCGGCGGCCCCGCCGAGCTGCGCGGGGAAGACGAGCGCATCCAGACGCGCCAGAGACCGACGGATGCCGCGCTCCCACGCGGCCGCCCGGGCACCGACGGTCGTCGGCACGGCGTGCTGCGTGAGCGTGCGGGCCGCGGCGACGGTGTCGGCGTGCGTCTCGGCGAGGCTCCGCAGCCACTGGCCGGTGTGCGTGAGGGAGGCGATCACCTGCGCGACCGCGGCGCGCGCCACGATCATCGCCGCGGTGTCGAGGATGTCCTGGCTCGTCGCCCCGCGGTGGATCCAGGGGCGGCATTCGGCGGGCACACGGCCCTTCAGCTCGCCGACGAGCGGGATCACCGGGTTGCCGCCGGCCACCGACGCGGTCGCGAGCGCGTCCAGATCGATGCCGAGCGAGGGCGAGCCGTACTTCTCGTCCAGGCCGAACGCGTGGTCCACGGCGACCGCGACCTCGCGGGGCGCGATCCCCCGGTCGGCGTACGCCGTCACGAGGGCGCATTCCGCACGCACGAGCGCGTCCAGGTACGCCCGATCCGAGACGAGGCTGTCGTGACCGACGGTCGCCGGCGAGAGGAGGCCGGCGTCGAGGGGGTCAGAAGGCAAGGAAGACCGTCTCCTTCTCGCCCTGCAGCCGGATGTCGTGGTGGAGGTGTCCGTCGGGCGTACGCGTCGCCACGAGGCTAGCGCGCTCCTCCGCGTCGAGCGAGGACAGCAGCGGGTCGGCGGCGAGCGCGGTGTCGTCGCCCGGCACGTAGATCCGGGTGTGCAGCTTGTTCGGGAGCCCTCGAGCGAACACGATGGCCGCGAAGAAGGCCGCCGTGCCGCCGGGCTCGCGGGTCCAGAACTCGAAGTGCCCCTCGTCGTTCGTGAAAGCGCGACCGAAGCCGGTGAACGTGTGGTCGTCGCGGCGGAACGCGCCGCGCGCGCGGGGCACCGAGCCGTCGGCATCCGCCCCGAAGATCTCGACGAGGGCATCGGGGATCGGGGCCCCCGCGCCGTCGTACACGGTGCCGCCGAGCACGATCGCGCCGGGCGAGTGCGGGAAGACGACCTCGTGCTGCTTCGGGAACTCCAGGCCGTACGCGAAGAACGGGCCGACCGTCTGACCGGGGGTGGCGCGGTGGGTCTTGGCGGGCGTGCTCATCACTCGTCGCCCTCCTGTTCGAAGTACGTCTGATCGGGGCCGTCGACGACGATGTCGAAGCGGTAGCCGGTGGCCCACTCGGGGGAGGTGAGGGCGTGGTCGTAGACGCCGACGAGGGCGTCGCGGTCCTTCTGCCGGTGGATGCTGTTGTAGATCGGGTCGAGCGCGAACAGCGGGTCGCCGGGGAAGTACATCTGCGTCACGAGGCGCTGCGTGAACGACGTGCCGAACACCGAGAAGTGGATGTGGGCGGGACGCCAGGCGTTCCGGTGGTTCTTCCACGGGTAGGGGCCGGGCTTGATGGTCGTGAAGGCGTACTCGCCCTGGTCGTTGGTGACCGCGCGGCCGGCGCCGGTGAAGTTCGGGTCGAGCGGGGCGGGGTGCTGGTCGCGCTGGTGGATGTAGCGGCCGGCGGAGTTGGCCTGCCAGATCTCGATCAGCTGGTTCGCGAGCGGCCGCCCCCACGAGTCGAGCAGGCGTCCGCGCACCGTCAGGCGCTCGCCGAGCGGCTCGCCGGCGTGCTGCAGCGTGAGGTCGGACTCGATCGCCGCGACGTCGCGCTGCCCGAAGGCGGGCGAGAACAGCTCGATCGTCTCGGGGTCGACGAGCTTCGGGTTCTTCGTGGGGTGGCGGAGCACGCTCGACCGGTACGCGGGGAAGTCGTAGGCGGTCGCCGGCACATGCTCGCCCGCGGCCTCGCGGGCGTCGAGGGCGGCGTGCGCGGCCTGGATCTCGCGGGTGATCTCGTCCTGCGTCGCCTGGTCGGGGGCGGCGAGCAGCGACTCGGGTGCGGCTGCGGGGGTGCGGGTCATCGGGTCTCCTTCGACCGCTCCATGCTCCGGCACGCGCCGGTACGCGCGCCAGTGCGTTCCCGCTGAATGGGAGTCATGGCATCCTGAGTCCATGGCGAACTCCCCCTCGGGCGACTCGGTGACCGACCGCCTGGTGCGCATCCTCGAGACCTTCACCCCCACGCGCACCGCGCAGACGACCGCCGAGATCGGCCGCCGGGCCGGCCTGCCGAGCTCGTCGGCGCACCGGATCGTGAACGAACTCGTGGATGCCGGACTCCTTGAGCGCGACGAGGAGAGACGCGTGCGGGTAGGCATGCGCCTGTGGGAGCTGGCGACCCGGTCGTCGCACGCGCTGCGCCTGCGGCAGGCGGCGCTGCCCTTTATGGAGCGCGTGCAGCAGCGCGTGCGCGAGCACACGCAGCTCGCGATCCTCGAGCAGGACGAGGCGCTGTTCCTCGAGCGGCTCAGCGCGCCGGACTCGGGGGCGAACATCACGCGCGTCGCGGGGCGGCTCCCCCTGCACGCCTCCTCGTCCGGGCTGGTGCTGCTCGCATTCGCCCCGCACGACCTGCAGGAGCGGGTGCTCCGTCAGCCGCTCGCCCCCGTCACGCCCGCGACGATCACCGACCCCACCGTCCTGCGCCGCACGCTCGCCGAGATCCGGACGCTCGGCCGGGTCATCGCCCCGGGCTACGTCGACGAGGTGTCCACCGGTGTCGCGGTGCCCGTCCGCGACGAGACCGGCGCGGTCATCGCGGCGCTGTCGGTGGTGCTGCCGCGCGACGCCGAGACGCAGTTCGCCCTCGGCGAGCTGCACCGCGCCGCCCGCGACACCGAGCGCGCCCTCGGCTACCGCCGCTGACCCCGCTCGTTCGCGCGAGTCGCCAAGATTTGTCGCATCCGGCGCCCGAGAAGCGACAAGTCCTGGCAACTCACACGGGGGGAAGGCGGCCCGTTCATCGGGAATCGCGCAGCGATGGGGAGGCGATCCGGCGATCATCGGGCGGGTACCCGTCGAAGGAGACGCCATGACCCCCACCGTCCGCACCCGTGTCGCGATCGTCGGCGCCGGCCCCGCGGGACTCCTGCTCTCGCACCTCCTGGATGCCGCCGGCATCCCCTCCGTCGTCATCGACCAGCGCTCGCGCGACGAGATCGAGAGCACGATCCGCGCCGGCATCCTGGAGCAGGGCACGGTCGAGCTGCTCGACACCCTCGGCGACGCGTCGCGCGTGCGCACCGTCGGACACCGCCACGACGGCATCGAGCTGCGCTTCGCCGGCGAGGGCCACCGCATCGATTTCGCCGACGCCGTGGGCCGCGCCGTCTGGCTGTACCCGCAGCACGAGGTGCTGAAGGACCTCATCGCCGCGCGCCTCGCCGCGGGGCAGGACCTGCGGTTCGGCGTCACGGCCGACAGCGTCGTGGATGCCGAGACCGACCGCCCGCGCGTGATCGCCCGGGACGCCGACGGGCAGCCGTTCGAGATCGAGGCGGAGTTCGTCGTCGGATCCGACGGGTCGCGCAGCGTCGCCCGCGCCGCGGTGACCGGGTCGAGCACCGGCGGCTACTTCCGCGAGTACCCGTTCGCGTGGTTCGGCATCCTGTGCGAGGCGCCGCCGAGCTCGGACGAGCTGATCTACAGCAACTCCCCCGACGGCTTCGCGCTGATCAGCCAGCGATCCGCGACCGTGCAGCGGATGTACTTCCAGTGCGATCCCGAGACCGACACCGCCGCGTACTCCGAAGCGCAGCTGTGGGACGAGCTGCAGAAGCGCGTGCCCGGCACGACGCTGACGCAGGGGCCGATCTTCCAGCGCGATGTGCTGCGCTTCCGGAGCTTCGTCGCCCACCAACTGCTCCGCGGTCGGGTCGCGCTCGTCGGCGACGCGGCCCACACCGTCCCGCCCACGGGCGCGAAGGGCATGAACCTCGCGGTCGCCGACGTGCGCCTGCTCGCCGAGGCCCTGCGCGCGCTGCTCCTCGAGGGCGACGACCGCGCGCTGCTGACGTACCCCGAGCGGGCGCTGCGCCGCATCTGGAAGGCGCAGCACTTCTCGTGGTGGATGACGAGCCTGCTCCACGTGGCCCCGGATGCCACCGACTTCGACCGCCGCCGCCAGCTCGGCGAGCTGCGCTCGGTGGTGGAGTCGGAGCACGGCCGCGCGTACCTGGCCGAGGCCTACACGGGCTGGCCGTTAGGCGCGTGAGTCGCCAAGATTTGTCGCCTCGGCTCGCCGAGAAGCGACAAATCTTGGCGACTCACGCGAACGGGCTACTCCTTCGAGAACGGGGAGGGCACCACCGGCACCGTGCCGGTGTAGCCCTCGCGCTCCTCGGCGAGCTCGGCGATGCGCTTGCGGCACGCGAACCAGCCGATCGCGATGCAGATGCTCGCCCCCAGCGCGACGAGCGCGGTCGCGGGCGAGTCCACGAACACCAGCACGAGCACGATCGCCAGGAACGCCAGGGTCAGGTACCCCGTGTAGGGAGCCCAGAACAGCCGGAACTTCGGACGCACCAGCTCACCGCGGTCGGTGAGGCGCTTGAACTTCATCTGGCAGAGCATGATGGTCGCCCAGGTGACGAGGATGCCAACGGCGGCGACGTTCAGGACGGTCTCGAACGCATCGCTCGGGGCGACGAAGTTGATGACGACGCCGAAGAGCGCGACGAACGCCGTGATCGCGATGCCGCCGTACGGCACGCCCGCCTTGTTCATGCGGGCGGCGAACCTCGGAGCGGAACCGGCCACCGCCATCGACCGGAGGATGCGGCCGGTGGAGTACAGCCCCGCGTTCAGCGACGACAGCGCCGCGGTCAGCACCACGAGGTTCATGATCACGTCGACGCCGGGCACGCCGATCGAGGCGAAGAACGTCACGAACGGGCTCTCGTCCTTCGAGTACGCGGTGAAGGGCAGCAGGAGCGACAGCAGCAGCACCGAGCCGACGTAGAACACCGCGACGCGGATGATGACCGAGTTGATCGCGCGCGGCATGACCTTCTCGGGGTTCTTCGTCTCGCCCGCGGCCGTGCCGATCAGCTCGATCGAGGCGTAGGCGAACACGACGCCCTGCATGAGGATGATCGCGGGCAGGATGCCGTTGGGGAAGAAGCCGCCGTTGTCGGCGATGAGCGAGACCCCGACGGGGGCTCCGGTGGGCGTGCCGAAAACGACGAAGTAGATGCCCACCAGCAGGAACGCCACGAGGGCCGTGACCTTGATGAGCGCGAACCAGAACTCCAACTCGCCGAACACCTTCACCGACACGAGGTTGACCGCGAGCACGGTGACGAGGGCGGCGAGCGCCCACACCCACTGCGGGACGGCGCCGATCCACGGCACGTACTTGCCGAAGAAGTTCATGTAGAGCGCTGCCGCGGTGATGTCGACCATCGTCGTCGTGGCCCAGTTGATCCAGTAGAACCAGCCCGACACGAACGCGGCCTTCTCGCCGAAGAACTCCCGCGCGTACGAGACGAACGAGCCCGACGTGGGGCGGTGCAGCACGAGCTCCCCGAGCGCGCGGAGGATGAAGAACGCGAAGAGCCCGCACACGGCGTACGAGAGCACGATCGCCGGACCCGCCTGCGCGAGGCGCCCTCCGGCGCCGAGGAACAGGCCGGTGCCGATCGCGCCGCCGATGGCGATCATCTGCACCTGACGCGAACTCAGGCGCTTGTGGTACCCCTCGTCCTCGAGGTGCACGGTCGAGGTGGTGGTCGGCTCGGCAGCGCCGCCGGAGCCCGCGGGAGTGGTGTCAGTCACCCGTCCATCATCGGCACCACGGCCCGCTCCGAGGCGAAGCGCGCCGTGCGTTCTCAGAGCCAGTGCTTGCGTTTGAAGGTCAGCCACAGGCCGAAGGACGTCGCCGCCATCAGCGCCAGAGCCATCGGGTAGCCCAGAGTCCAGTCGAGTTCGGGCATGTTCTTGAAGTTCATACCGTAGATCGCGCCCACCAGTGACGGCCCGAACAGGATCGCCGCCCAGCCGGAGATCTTCTTGACCTGCTCGTTCTGCTCGAGCGACGTCTCGGTCTGCCGGTGAGTGACGAGCGTGGCGTTGACGGTGAGGGCGTTGTCGAGGATCGCGCGGAGGGAGGCCAGCTTGTCGCACTGCCGCAGGACGTGGTCGAGCACGTCGCGGAGCGAGCGCTGCAGCTCGATCTCCACCCCGTACTTGTCGGCACCTCGCAGCAGCGCCTCCAACATGTCGCGCAGCGGTTCGGTCGCCCGCTGGAAGTGGATCACCTCGCGCGCGAGTTCGTAGATGCGCTGCGTCAGCTCGGCGTCGCCCCCACCGAAGAGCTGGTCCTCGATCTCGTCGACGTCGTTCTGCAGCCCCGCCGCGACGGGGTCGTACTGGTCGACCACCTCGTCGAGGATCGCGTACAGCACGGCTTCGGGGCCGCGCGCGAGCAGCTCCGGCTGACCCTCGAGGCGCCGACGCACCCGCGCGAGGTCGGGCACCTCCGCCTGCCGCACCGTGACGACGTAGTCGGAGCCGACGAAGACGTGCAGCTCTCCGAAGTGGACCGTCTCGGTCGCGTCGTCGTAGCGCGCGGGCCGCAGCACGGCGAACAGGTTGTCGCCGTAGCGCTCGAGCTTCGACCGCTGATGCCCGGCGAGGGCGTCCTCGACCGCGAGCGGGTGCAACGAGAACTCCGCGGCCACGCGCTCGAGCTCGTCGGAGGACGGGCGCAGCAGGCCGATCCACGCCATGCCGCCGTGGGCCTCCATGTACTCGAACGTCTGGTCGAGGCTCGACGGGTTCTCGATGCGGTGACCGTCGACGTACACGGCGCTGTCGATGATGGGCATGAGTACGTTCTACCCCCCGAAGATGGACATCGGATGCCGATGGCGCGGGGCGCCGGGACGTGGCATCCGTCCTCAGCCGACGGGTTCGATCGCGGGTCGCCGGGAGGCGGCGGTCACCGCACCGATGCTCGCCGCGATGACCAGCGCGATACCGGCGATCTCGAGCCACGACAGGTGCTGTCCGAGAAGGAGGAAACCGGCGATGGACGCGGTCGCCGGGCCGAGGCTCATCATGATCGCGAAGGCGGATGCCGGGAGGCGGCGCAACGCGATGAGTTCGAGCGCGTACGGCACCGTCGACGACAGCAGGGCGACCGCCGCGCCCAGCGCCAGGATGCCGGGCTGGAGCAGCGCGGAACCGGCCTGCAGGACACCGAAGGGCAGCGCGATCACGGCGCCGACGGTCATCGCGAGCGCGAGGCCGTCCAACCGCGGGAACTCCCGCCCCACGCGCGCGGAGGCGAGGATGTACAGCGCCCAGCTCACGGCCGCCGCGAGGGCGAACACGACGCCGAGGGCATCGAGTCGGTCCCATCCGCCCGCCCCGAGCGCCCCCACGCCCGCGAGGGCGAGACCGGCCCACAGCCAGCGGGCGAGTCCGGACGCCGTGAGGATCGACAGGGTCAGCGGACCGAGCACCTCGATCGTCACGGTGACGCCCAGCGGAAGCCGCTCCAGCGCGAGGTAGAACAGCCCGTTCATGGATGCCAGCACCACACCGAACCACACGACCGAACGCCACGCGCCCGCCGTGTGGCCGCGCAGCCGCGGCCGGGCGATGGCGAGCAGCAGCAGGGCCGAGAACACCAGGCGCAGCATGACGATGCCCAGCGGCCCGGTCGCCGGGAAGAGCATGACCGCGAACGAGGCGCCGACCTCCTGGCACGCGAGCCCCACGAGGACCAGGGCGGCCGCGGACCCCCGACCCGAGCGCGCGGTCATCGTGCGACCACCCGGGCGGTCACTGCGCGGGAGGGCAGATGGCGATGGTGCTGAGGTTGTTGCGCATCTGCTCCGCCGTCCACGGCAGACCGGCCTCGGGGACAGAGCGGCCGTCGGCGGCGGGCGCCTTCGACGCGATCGCCGCGAGCTCCCACGCGAGCCACGCGCCGGCGTTCTCGTTCGCTCCGGAGTTGTTCAGCACCACGGCGACCGACATGCCGGTCGACGGGTCGGCGAACGCGCCCACGATGTAGCCGGGGACGGAGCCGAACTGCCCGATGAGCGAACCGGCCTGGTAGGCGGCGCCCGTGGCGGTGTACCAGGTGGGGGCATCGCCGCTGGCGGGCAGTGGGGAGGCGAAGCGGGTGTTGTCCTGGGGCAGCAGCGCGCCGGTCGCGAGGGCCTGCGCGTACCGGCCGAGGTCGGTGATGTCGGTCACGACGCCCGAGTCGCCGGCCCCGAGACTCGCCGAGGTCACGGTGTAGTCGCCGGGGTCGGTGCAGTTCCATGCGCCGTCGGCATTGGGCCGCGACCAGTACCCGTTGAGCGGATCGGCCGACGGTGCCGCGGCGGCGGGGCCCGGGAGCGAGGTCGCGTCGAGTCCGAGCGGGCGTGCCACGCGCTCGGCGATGAGATCGGAGAGCGTCTCTCCCGTGGCGCGTTCGACGGCCATGCCCGCGAGGAGGTAGTTCGTGTCGGCGTTCGCGTACGCCGCGCCCGGCGCGTTCTGCCGGGGGCTGGCGATGCCGTACGCCATGAGCTCGCGGACGTTCCAGACGCGGTCGGGGTTGGTCAGCACCTGGTTCGAGAGGTACGACTGGTACCCGCCGAGGCCCGACGTGCCGTTGCACAGCTGACCGAGGGTGATGTCGTCGAATCCCGGGAGGCCGCTGACCCAGTCGGTCACGGGGTCATCGAGCGAGAACGTGCCGTCGGCGGCGAGCTCGTAGACGATGTCGCAGGTCATCGCGCGCGTCACGTCCGCGGCGCGGAAGCCCATGTCGGCGGTGACCTCGGCCCCGCCCGGACCCTGCGTCCCCAGGCCCGAGACCCAAGAGCCGCTCCAGGGCGCCCAGACACCGACGATCGCGCCGGTCGAACCGGTGATCGCCATCGCCGAGGTCACGGCATCCCGAAGCTGGGAGACCGTGTCGTCGGGCAGCGCGCCCTGCGCCTGCTCGGGAACGTCGATGGATGCCGTCGCCTCCGGCGTGCACCCCGTAAGGGTGACGGCGATGATGCTGGCTCCCGCGACCACGACGGCCACTGATCGGCGCCAACCCCACATGTCCACCCCCGGATGATTCCGCGCACGACGAATCGCGCGCTCGAAGAATTCAAACACACGCTGAACACACGCAGCGCCGGGGTGCACGGTCGCGGAGTCACGGCTCGATCACGGTTGCGGATGCAGACGGCATCCATGGACGTTCGGGGTTAGGTTCGCCTAACCCGTTGCGTATGATGTCGGCATGAACGCCGTCGCCTCGTTCACCGCCGCCCTGCGGGAACGATCGAGCGCTGCACACGCCCCGTCCGAGCTCGCGGACTTCATGGCCGATCTCATCACCGGCGCGGGGACCCGCGAGGACTACATCGCCCACGTCTCGCAGCAGTGGTTCATCTACGCCGCGCTCGAGGCCGGCGCGGATCTGCTGCGCGACGACCCGGTCGCCTCGGTGTTCCTCAGCGACAAGCTCACGCGCCTGCCCGCGATCGAGGCCGACCTGGCGTTCCTCGTCGGTGCCGACTGGCGCGAACGCATCGCTCCCCTCCCGACGACCCAGGCCTACGTGTCGCGGATCCGCCGTCTCGCGGTGCGCTGGCCCGGCGGCTTCGTCGCCCACCATTACACGCGCTACCTCGGCGACCTCTCGGGCGGCCGGTCCATCGGCCGCGCTCTGCAGCGCCGGTTCGGCTTCGAGACCAACGGCATCGGCCTCTATCTTTTCGCCGAGATCGCCGACCCCACGGCGTTCAAGCGCGTCTACCGGGAACAACTGGATGCCGCCCCGTGGGACGACGACGAGAAGGAGCGCGTCATCGACGAGGTGCTCGTCGCCTACCGCTTCACGACCGAACTGTGCGCCGACCTCGCGCGGGCGAAGGCGTCGCACGTCGCCTGAGCCGGGCGCTCAGGCCTGCGCCGCCTGCTGGCGGCCGAGCCAGGCCTGCTTCATGAACCGCCGGACGTCCTCATCGACGCGGATGTCGCTCGGGCGGAGCGGACGCGAGAGGTAGAGGCCGTCGAGCGAGGTGAGTCGGCTGAGCGCGACGTAGGTCTGCCCGGGGGCGAACGCCCCTGCTCCGAGGTCGACGACCGCGCGGTCGTACGTCTTGCCCTGCGACTTGTGGATCGTCACCGCCCACGCCAGCCGGAGCGGGAACTGCGTGAACTCGGCGACGATCTCGCGCGAGAGGTTCTTCGTGCCGGGATCGTAGGCGTAGCGGTAGCGCTCCCAGACGGCGGGCTCGACGTCGTGCTCGACACCGTCGACCTCGACCCGCACGCTGTCGCCGGCGATACGGGTGACCGTGCCGATCGTGCCGTTGACCCACCGCGGCCCCTCGCCGAACTGGGCCGAGTCGTTGCGCAGGAACATCACCTGCGCGCCGATCTTGAGCGTCAACGCGAGCTCGGCCGGGTAGTTCGCCTCGCCCCGCCCGAAGTCGCCCGAGATCTCGGCGTTCGCCGTCTGCGTGCGACCGACGAGCTCTTCGAGGTGTCGGCGGTTGATCTCGTTGACGCGGTCGTTGCGGGTCGCCAGCGTGATGATCGGGTGCTCGCCGTCGGCGGGGTGCGGCGGCGTGCGGGCACCGGCGGAGTTGAGGATGCCGGCCATGTCGGCCGTGACGCGTCCGTACCGCACGGCGTTCAGCAGCGACTTGAAGCCCGGGTCGGACTGCCGGTGGATCTCGACCAGCTCGTTCACGTGCAGGTCGGCGCCGTGACGGCCGATGTCGATGAGTCCGTCGCCCGAGGTCTCGCCGGACCAGACCTTCGCGTCGAAGAACCAGAACGAGCGGTAGTGATCGCGGATGTAGCGCGCCTCGTCACCGCGCGGCGGCACCGGTGCGAGCTGGTACGGGTCGCCGAACATCACGATCTGCGTCCCGCCGAACGGCTCGGCGCGGCGACCGCGGGCCTGCCGGAGCGAGCGGTCGATGGCATCCATCAGGTCGGCGTTCACCATCGAGATCTCGTCGATGACGAGGGTGTCGATCGCGTTGAGGAGCTTGCGGGTCGCATCGTTCTGGTCGATGTCGCCGTTCGCGATGAGCCCGATCGGCAGCCGGAACAGCGAGTGGATCGTCTGCCCCTCGACGTTCAACGCGGCCACGCCCGTCGGCGCGCACACGGCGATCTGCCTCTTCGTGTTGTACGCCAGGTGCTGCAGGAGCGTCGACTTGCCCGTGCCCGCGCGGCCGGTGACGAACACGTGCTCGCGCGTGTCCTCGATCAGCCGGAACAGCGCCTGCTGCTCGGTCGAGAGAGGGGGCGTGGTCACCGGTTCATGCTAGTTCGCGCGGGATGCCGCGGGCGGGAGCGCTGTGGACGGCCGGCGCTTTCATTCCGGTGGCTCGGTGTGGCTGACGAGCCAGCGCGCCTGTCCCACGAGGACGTCTTCGACGTGGCTACGGAAGCGGGGGCACTGGGTGATGTCGTGCGCTCGGCAGCGCAGGGCGTGCTCGGTCATCGCCCGCGCCTGCGCGATGTCGGCGGCGCGGCGGTCGAGTTCGGCCACGTGCTCCTCGAGCACGCGGTGCCGGTCGGGGGCACCCTCGTCCAGCAGCACGCGGATCTGGTCGAGCGACATCCCCGCCGCCTTGTTGCGGAGGATCACCGCGATCCGCACCAGGTCCGCGTCGCCGAAGAGGCGCCTCCCCGCCGGGTTCCGCGCCGGGTGCAGCAACCCGGAGTCCTCCCAGTGCCGCAGCACGTGCGTCTCGAGCCCGAACCGCGCGGCTGCGTCGCCGATCGTCTCGCCATTTGACTTCATGTCGACATGAAGTCACACGATGATCGCGAACGCAAACGGAAGGAGCCCGTCATGTACGAGGCCATCATCATCGGCGCTGGACCCGCCGGCCTGCAGGCCGCCCTCACCCTCGGGCGCATGCACCGCCGCACGCTGCTCGTGGACTCGGGCGAGTATCGCAATGCCACCGTCGATCACGCGCACAACCTCCTGGGCAACGACGGCGTCGCGCCCGCGGATCTGCGCGCGCGGGGCCGCGAGGAGCTCGCCGCTTACGCGACGGTCGAGATCCGGGACACCGCCGTCTCCTCGGTCGCGGCAGATCCCGACGGTGTGCGTGTGGACGTGGACGGCGAGATCCTTCGCGCCGAGTATCTCGTCCTCGCCACGGGCCTCGCCGACGACCTCCCTCCGATCCCCGGACTCGCGGAGCACTGGGGCCACCGGGTCGCGAACTGCCCGTTCTGTCACGGTCACGAATTCGCGGAGCGCCCGGTCGCCGTACTGAACGCCTCGCCGCACGCCGCGAAACTACGGGGAATGCTCGAGCCCGTGGCATCCGAGGTCGTCGTGCTCGACCCGGCGCGCGTGCTCCGGGTGGACGGGGTCGACGAGGGACTGCACCTCACCCTGGAGGACGGCTCGACTCTCGAGGTCGCCGGGGCGTTCGTCGCCCCCGTGTCCCGGCAACGCGCGCCCTTCGCGGAGCAGCTCGGCGTCGCGTTCCAGGAATCCGGCGCGGTGCGGGTCGATCCCTTCGGCCGCACGAGCGTCGAACGCATCCTCGCCGCCGGCGACATGGCCCACGCCGACCACTTCCCCGGTTCCATGGCCACGCTCGCGGCGGCGATCGCCGCGGGGCAGCTGGCGGCCGTGGCGATCGTGCAGGAGCTCGCCGCGCCGCGCTGAGGCGTCCCCGACCGCCATATTCCGCTCGCGTGCAGGTCGCCTTCTTAGACTGGGTGCGTGCACGCGACGGACGGGGGCCCGGCAGCGCCTACGGGTGCTGCCCCGTCGCGCCCGCGCCTGCTCGCGCGCGACCTCACGATCCTCGGTGTCGTGGGCGTGCTGCTGATCGCCGCCTTGGGGGCGGGGGCGGCGGCGGCCTACCGCGAGCTCTACAGCCCGCGCGCCTTCGTGCTGCACTACCTCGAGCTGCTCCAGGACCGTCGCGCGGCCGAAGCCCTCGCCGTCCCGGGCGTCGCGGTCGACTCGACGGAGCTCCAGAGCGCGGGGCTTCCCGCCACGGCATCCGACGCACTCCTCCGCACGGACGCCCTGCAGACGATCACCTCCGCGCACGTCACCGCCGAGACCGTCGTCGACGACGTCATCCGTGTGACGGTCGAGTACCGCGCGGGCTCCTACGAGGGTCGGACGACCTTCGCGATCCGCCAGGACGGGTGGATCGGCGTGGTCCCTCGGTGGCGCTTCGCCGTGAGCCCCCTGGCCGTCGTCGACCTCACCGTGCGCGGATCGATGCGCTTCTCGGTCAACGGATTCGAGATCGACAAACGCCAGGTCTCCGTCGACGGGGTGGATGCCGACGCCTCGGCGGCCGTGCCGCTGCTGGTGTTCTCGCCCGGGCTGTACTCGGTCGCGGTCGACACGCCGATCTCGGCGACCCCGGGCGTCGCGATCCTCGCCGACTCCCCCCTCACCGGGGTACCGGTCGACGTGCAGGCCGAGCCCACCGACGAGTTCGTCTCCGTCGTGCAGCAACGGGTCGAGGACTTCCTCACCGGCTGCGCCGAGCAGAGGGTGCTGCAGCCCACGGGCTGCCCGTTCGGTTTCACGGTCCGCAACCGCATCGACGACGCGCCGACCTGGTCGATCATCGACCAGCCGACGGTCTCGGTCGTCCCCGACGGGGCCGGCTGGCGGATCCCCTCGGCCGAGGCCACGGCCCACATCGAGGTCGACATCCGCTCGATCTTCGACGGATCCGTCCGCACCGTGGAAGAGGACGTGCCTTTCACCGTCGACGGTCAGATCTCCGTGCAGCCGGACGGCTCGGCATCCATCTCGATCGGCGGAAGCCTGGACTGACCGGACCCGGTCTCAGCGGCCCTTCGCCGCCGTGCGCTCCGCGGCGCGCGCATCGCGTGCGGCGAGCCGCTGCAATTCGGCGTTGTACTCGTCGAGCTCGACGTCGCCCACCCGGTCGACGTGGCGGTCGCGGCGGCGCTGCTGCCGCTCGTCGCTGCGGCTCCACTGGATCGCGACCGTGATCGCGAGGATCAGCGTCGGGATCTCGCCGACGCTCCACGCCACACCGCCACCCGTGTACTGGTCCTGCAGCGGGGTGTCGCCCCACGTCCGGCCCATCGATCCGAACCACTCGGCGGCCATGAGGCCGGAGTTCATCATGATCGCGATGCCGAAGAACGCGTGCATCGCCATGACGGCGATGAGGATCAAGAGCCGCCCCGGATAGGGGAGCCGGTAGGGCACCGGGTCGATGCCGATGAGGCTCAGCACGAACAGGTACCCAGTGATGAGGAAGTGCGCGACCATCCAGATGTGGCCGACGTGGTCGTACAGCGACCAGCGGAACAGGTCGGTGTAGTAGAACGCCCACAGCGACACGATGAAGAGCCCCGCCGCCACGAACGGGTTCGTGAGGACCTTGGCGACGGGGTTGTGCACCGCCCACAGGATCCACTCGCGGCCGCCGCGCGAGCCGTCGTCGCGCTTGCGGATCGCGCGCGCGGCGAGGGTGACGGGAGCACCCGCGACCAGGAGGAGCGGGATCGCCATCGACAGCAGCATGTGCTCGATCATGTGCACGCTGAACAGGTAGTCCTGGTACACGTTCAGCGGGCCCGAGGTGACCCAGAAGATCGACAGCATGCCGAGCGACCACAGGATCGTGCGGTAGATCGGCCAGGAGTCGCCGCGACGGCGGAGGCGCCAGACCCCCGCGAGGTAGAAGAACAGCCCGAAACCGGCGACGAACGCCCACAGCAGGTCGATGTCCCACGCGGTGAACCACTGATCGATCGTGAACTCCGGCGGGAGCGGCGAGCCGGTCAGCACCTCGGCGGGGGTCGTGCCGATGAGGGGCAGGTCGGCGGCGGGCGGGGGCGTGCGGGCGAGCGCGACGGCGACGCCGCTGGCGACGCCCATGAACACCAGCTCGAGCAGGACGACGCCCCAGAAGCGGCGCGACCCCTCTTCGTCGCCCATGCGGGCGATCAGGCGACGACGGTACCACGCGCCGAGGATGCCCATCGCCACGAGCGCCGTGACCTTGATCAGCACCAGGATGCCGTACGGCGACAGCAGGTTCTGCCACCCGACGAGGCCGATCGAGGCGCGCACCGTGCCCGAGACGGCCACGACGAGGAACGCGACCAGGGCGATCGAGGAGTAGCGGAACAGCGTCGTCTGGAGCTCCGACCGGCTCATCGCCGGCCGCACGACGACGAGGAGGACGAGGCCGCCCAGCCAGACCGCCGCGGCGAGGATGTGGAGGACCAGGGAGGTGACCGCGGCGGTGTGGCTCGCCTCCGTCCCCGCGTGGCCCTGCGTGCCCATGGGGATCAGCGAGGCGAGCGCGAGGATCGCGACCAGGAGCGTCGGGATCCACGTGCGTACCGCGAACGTCAGCACCGTGAGGACCGCACCGGCGATCGTCGTGATGAGCCACGCCGGGCCCACCTCGGTCTCGACGAGGAAGCGCCCGAGCTGCTGACCGAAGAGCGGATCGAGGGTCGGGGTCGCGTTGATGACGTTGAGGAACGTGAGGAAGCCCGTGGCGGCGGCCGACACGGTGAACACGGCCGCACCGATGGATGCCGTGTCCAGAGCGATCTCGAACGGCCGCTCCCCCGCGGGCAAGGCGAACAGAGCCAGCACGAGCGCGCCGACCATGGTCGCCGCCGAGAGGTTGACGACGAGCGTCGCGATCGGCAGACCCCACCGCACGGCCGGGCCGGGGTCGGCCAGGAGCGTCGGCGCAGCACCCCCGCCGTAGGCGAGACCTGCGACGACACAGATCACCGAGACCACGACGAGGATGACGGGTCCGGCCACGCGCAGGGCTCGGGGATTCACCCCCCAAGCCTACGTCGCGCGGGAACACAAGAGGGGGGATGCCACTGGCATCCCCCCTCTCGACAGGTCTCGTCGTCTTACTTGACGGCAGCCTTCAGCTTCGAGCCGGCGGTGACCTTGACGCGCTTGCCCGCGGGGATCGAGATCTCCTCGCCCGTCTGGGGGTTGCGGCCGGTGCGGGCCGACGTGGCGACCTGCTCGAACGCGATCCAGCCGGGGATCGAGACCTTGCTGCCCTTGGCGACCGCCTCGGAGACGGTGGAGAAGAGGGAGTCGAGCACGCTCGACACGGCGGACTGGCTCTGTCCGGTCGCGCTGGCGATGCTCGCGACGAGCTCGGTCTTGGTGATGGACTTGTCGGCCATGTGGTTTGTCCTCCAGGCGACGGTCGAGTCGCCTCTCGTTACATCGGACGAGGAGAGATTCCCCTCGGTGGTCGGGAGACCGCCTCGACAGTATCAACCGAACCGCGGAATTACGCGGATTTTGACGCATTTCGCCCGCGGGAGGGCGGCGTGTCGCACTTCGGGTGGGGCGCGAGTGACGCGAGGGACGCCCCGGAGGTCGCCCGCGGTGGAAACGACGGAGGGCGGGAGCCCCTCTCGGGACCCCCGCCCTCCGCGGTGGTTCTGGTGCTTACCAGGACGACTTGGTCACACCGGGCAGCTCGCCACGGTGGGCCATGTCGCGGAAGCGGACGCGCGAGACGCCGAACTTCGTGAGGACGCCACGGGGGCGGCCGTCGATGACGTCGCGGCTGCGCACGCGCGCGGGCGACGCGTTGCGGGGGAGCTTCTGCAGACCCACGCGGGCGGCCTCGCGGGCCTCGTCGGTCGCGTTGGGGTCGACCAGGGTCTTCTTCAGCTCGGCGCGCTTCGCGGCGTAGCGCTCGACGACGACCTTGCGCTGCTCGTTGCGCGCGATCTTGCTCTTCTTAGCCATGTGCTTAGCGCTCCTCTCGGAAGTCGACGTGCTTGCGGACCACGGGGTCGTACTTCTTGAGCACGATGCGGTCGGGGTTGTTGCGGCGGTTCTTGCGCGTCACGTAGGTGTACCCCGTGCCGGCGGTCGAACGCAGCTTGATGATCGGACGGACGTCCTGAGCCTTCTTCGCCATTACAGCTTCACGCCCTTCGCCTGCAGGTCACGGACGACGGCCTCGATACCGCGCGCGTCGATGACCTTGATGCCCTTCGCCGAAACGTTGAGCTTGATGTTGCGACCCAGCGACGGAACGAAGTAGGTCTTCTTCTGCACGTTCGGGTCGAAGCGGCGCTTCGTCCGGCGGTGCGAGTGCGAGATGTTGTGACCGAAGCCGGGAACCGCTCCAGTCACCTGGCACACTGCTGCCATGGTGATGTCTCCTTCTGTACCGTGACACCGGACGGTGCCACCCAAGATCCCTTGTCTGCACCCCGCTCCGGGCACAGCACGAGGCCGGGATCGGAAGGAGGGGTACGTACTGCGTGCTGGAGTGCGCGCAGACAAGCGTTCAGTCTAGCACGCCCGGCGTGTCGCCTTGACGGGCCGCCACCTCCGCCGCACCACGCCCCCACCGGAACGGCGACACCGTCGGGTCGCCGTCGATCCAGAACCGCCAGGGGAAGGCATCCGTCCCCGCGATGCCCGCGACGCCCACCCGCGGTCCGGTCGTCGCCGCGGACGGCTCGGCGGGCAGGAGCAGCCGCGCCCGGGCACCCGCCCGTTCGGCACCCGTGACGGCGTCGATCCCGTCGTGGAGAGGATGCCGCAGGCCCACGGCATCCCCCAGTCGTCCCGGCCCGCGGGCCAGGTCGCGTGGCGTCCGGACGACGCCCCCGCGCTCGCGTCGGCGCCGATCCGCCACCGCGGCGCCCTCGATCACCTCGCCGGCGCGCAGCAGCACACCGCCCGACACCCCCTCGGGCCCGCAGACCACGTTGACGCACGAATGGATGCCGTGGCTCAGGTACACGTAGAGGTGCCCGGGCTCGCCCCACATCGTGGCGTTGCGCGCGGTCGGGCCGCTGCGGGCGTGCGACCCGGGATCGGGACGGTCGCCCGTGCCGAGCCCGTGGTACGCCTCGACCTCGCTGATGCGCAGCAGCACGGTCTCGCCGCCGACGACGGTCTCGAGGTGGGCGCCGAGCAGCGACGGCGCGACCTCGACCGGCAGCCCCGCGAGGTCGTCGCGCGTGGCGGGTCGCGTCATCCGGGCGGCACCTGGCACCAGGACAGGTCGAACCCCTGCAGAGCGGCGACCTCCTGGCCGGAGTCGATCTCGACGAGGTGGGTCTGCAGGCGCCCGGGCAGCGGCAGCTGGTAGCGGTCGAAGGGGTTGTCGACCGCCTTCGGCGCCACCAGCACCGCGGCGTAGCGTCCGCTCGGCGACACGCACGTCTGCAACACCGTGTCGGTGCCGGGCACCTCGAGCAGCGCGCGGACGGTGCCGTCGGTGTCGACGTGGCCGATCGTGGTGGCGCGGTACGCACCGTCCGAGCCGATGTCGGCGAACGACCGGATCGTCCCCGCGCCCGCCCCCGGGACCGGCGTCGCACGCCCCGGCATCCCGGGCGGGTCCACGGGGGCGACGAGCGCCTGCTCGGATCCGTCGGTCAGGTCGATCTCGCGGATGCCCTCGAGCCGCTCGACGATCGCCACCGACGAGCCGCGCGCGATGCCGTCGATCGACAGGGCGCTGCCGAGCGGCGCGGCGTTGCCGCCCTGCGCGTCGGTGAGGAGGAGCCGTGAATCGAACGTCAGCACGAGCATGCTGTCGGTGTCGGGCACGAACCTCCAGTCGGCCACGCGGACGTCGCCGCCGTTGAGACCGATCTCCACCGGGGGCGCGTCGTCGGCGGCCGACGCCGTGAACAGCTTGCTTTCGCGCCCTCCGGTGGTGCCGAGGGTGGCATCCGAGAAGGTGAACCCGACGCGCTCGCCCCGGTCGGCCGACTGCAGGTTGGAGACGAAGCCGGGTCCCGGCAGGGCGATGTCGCGGGCGTTCTGCCCGTCGAGGTCGGTCACGATGACCCGCGCGCTGTCGCCCTCGCGCACCGAGACGACGAGGTGGTTCGCGGTCGCACGGAAGTCCTC
Source organism: Microbacterium sp. IEGM 1404 (assembly GCF_030056775.1). Taxonomy (NCBI): domain Bacteria; kingdom Bacillati; phylum Actinomycetota; class Actinomycetes; order Micrococcales; family Microbacteriaceae; genus Microbacterium; species Microbacterium sp. IEGM 1404. The sequence goes on from NZ_JASHKP010000002.1 coordinate 1,004,630, forward strand.
GATGTGCTCGTGCGTGAACACCGGCAGCCCCGCGTCGCCGTGCAGGTCGGTGCGGAAGATCGTGTCGCCGTCGGCGGTGCCGCGCTGCAGGAGGAACGCCGACAGCGGCGGGGTGCGGAACGTCTCGCTCAGCGTCGACGCGGGTCCGGCTCCCAGGCCCTTCACCCCGTTCACGGTGACGGTGTAGTCGGAGTCGTCGCGCAGCGGGAGCGTGAACCGGATGCCGACGCTCCGGCCGGACGTGTCGACGGTGAACGGCGTCGCCGGCTCGATCTGGACCTGCGAGGCGTCGATCTTCTCGAGTGACTGGGTCGTGGTGAGGATGACCCGGGCACCGGATGCCGCGACGGCGGCGGCGGGATCGACCTGCACGTCCGTCACCCGCGGACCCTGGGCGACGGAGACGACGCCGCCGACACCGCCGACGAGGACGAGCGCCCCCAGCACCGCCGCGAAGGCGAGGAGGAACCCGCGGCCGCGACGCTTGCGCGCGCGGGCGCGGCGGGAGTCAGTACTCATACGGGTCCGCCGGCTCGTCGATCGCCGCGACCTGGTCGGCGCGCACCTCGAGGGCGCCGTCGCCGGTGGAGCGCACCGTTCCGGTCACCGTCACCCACTGCCCCGTCGACGGAGCCGATCCCGCGGCGGTGATCGGCAGCCGCGCCGTCTGCGCGTCGATCACGCAGTGCGTGATGACGAGCCGCGTGAGGTCGAAGGTCGCCCCGTCCTGCCCGGGGGTGATGAACCCGGTGAGGGTGACGGGCTTCCCGTCGAAGGTCTCGGGGTTGGTCGCGTGGGCGAAGATCGCCGACCAGTCGCCGATGCCGAACTGCGAGGTGTCGCCCGACGCGGCGAGGGTCACGACGTCGGAGCCGACGAAGAGCGGCGGAGCGCCGACGTCGCGCGAGACGGCGAGCTCGGCCGACAGCGACGCCGGCGGGGTGAGGAGGACGGCCACGACCGCTCCCGACGCGAGGAGGCCGCCGCTGAACGCGGCGAGGCCCGCGACGGTGAGTCGGGGCCGCGCGGCGAGGTGGTCGTGAGCGGCGACGTCGTGCTCGTCCGGCGCATCGCCGTGGTCGTGGTCGGCGTGCGCGAACGCCTCGCGGCGTGCGAGAGCGGGTGCCGCGGAGTGCCCGTGCTCGTGATCGTGGCCGTGGTCGGCCTCGGCCCCGAGGGGCAGCGCGAACGTCGCGATCGCCCCCACGACGGCCACGACCGCCATCCCCACGGCGAACCAGGCCGAGTCGGGGTTGACGTACAGCGAGATGCGACCGGTGAGCCACAGCGCGATCGTGGTGACCGCGAGACACGCGGTCAGCCCGACACCGAGCCACCGAGTGGCCAGAGCACCCGTTCTAGACAAGGAGATTCACCACCGTTCCCAGGGCGAAGGCCGACAGCACCACGATCGCGGTCAACCCGACGAGGACGCGCGTGGTGAAGGTCGTGCGCAGGAGTGCGTACATCTTCAGATCGACGACGGGACCGACAACGAGGAAGGCGACGATCGACCCCGGCGTGAACGTCGAGGCGAAGGACAGCGCGAAGAAGGCGTCGACGTTGGAGCACAGCGACACCACGACGGCCAGCACCATCATCGCCGCGATCGACAGCGCGGGATCGGAGCCGATGGCCAGCAGCGCGCTGCGCGGGATCAGCACCTGCACGGCCCCCGCCACCATCGAGCCGATGATGAGCGCCGGCATCACCGAGCGCAGCTCGACGACGAACTGGGCGAGCGACCGGCGGCCGCGACCGCCGCGCTCCTGGACGACGATCTCGCACGTCTCGAGGAAGCGCTCGGTGAGGAGCTTGTCGGGATCGGGATGCCGGCTGTAGAGCCACCCGATGAGGTTCGCGATGAGGAAGCCGCCGACGAGACGGGCGACCAGGATGCCGTCGCTGAAGCCGAACGCGGCGTGCGTGCTGATGATGACGATCGGGTTGACGATCGGCGCGGCCACGAGGAAGGTCAGCGTGTCCGAGACCCGGAAGCCGCGCATGAGGAGCCCGCGCGCGAACGGGACGTTGCCGCACTCGCACACCGGGATGAGCATGCCGAGCAGCGACAGCACCGCCCGGCGCGCCCACGGTGCCCGTGGCATCCACCGCTCGATCGCCCCCGGCGGCACCCACACCTGCACGATGATCGACAGCAGCACACCCAGCACGACGAACGGCAACGACTCGATCAGGACGCTGAGCGCGAGGGTCAGACCGTCCTGCGCGCGGGTGGGCAGGGGTGCGGCGAAGAAGGTGGGCGCGAACGCGTCGATGAGGAAGAGCGCGGCGATGACCGCAACGCCCACGCCGAGGCCGACGAAGGTGCGCGCGACGCCGGAACGCGGGGGTGCCGACGCGACGGAGCGACTAGTCGTCGCCACGCTCACGGGCGCGCGCGAGGGCGCAGTCGGCGCAGACACCGAAGATGTCGACCACGTGCTCGGCCTGCGAGAAGCCGTGCTGGGCGGCGGTGCGCTGCGCCCACTCCTCGACCGCGTCGGCCTCGATCTCGACGGCGACGCCGCACGAACGGCAGATCAGGTGGTGGTGGTGGCCGCGGGTCTCGCACGCGCGGAACAGGTTCTCGCCCTCGGGGCTCTGCAGGGAGTCGGCGTCGCCCTGGGCGGCGAGTCCCGCGAGCGCGCGATACACGGTGGCCAGGCCGATGCCGGTGTTCTCGTCGCGCAGGGTGGCGTGCAGCGACTGCGCGCTGACGAAGCCGCCGGCGCCGGCGAGAGCTTCGCGTACGCGCTCTCGCTGCCACGTGTTGCGCTGGACCATGCCGCCGAGTCTACCGAGGCCGGTGGTGAATCGCCTGGGCGGCTACACCGCCCGGGTGGTGCGGTCGCGTCGCGCCCCCACGACCCGGCAGACGAGGTAGATCACGAACGAGATCGTGGTGATGTAGGGGCTCACCGGCAGGGTCCCCGCGACCGCGAGAAGCACGCCGCCCACGGCCGACACGAAGCCGAACAGCGCCGCCAGCAGCGGCACCGAGAGCGGACCGGATGCCACCCGCATCGCCGCCGCGGCCGGCGTCACCAGCAGCGCCATCACGAGCAGCGCGCCGATGATGTGCACGGCGACGGCGACGATGAGTCCGAGCAGCAGCATGAAGCCCAGCGACACCGCCGTCGTCGGCACACCGCGGGCGGCCGCGGACTGCGGGTCGAGCGAGTCGAACCGCAGCGGGCGCCAGATCATCAGCAGCGCGATGAGCACGATCAGCCCGATGACGACGAGCCAGCCGAGCTGGGCGCTCTGCACCGAGACGATCTGCCCGGTCAGCAGGCTGAACCGGGTGGCGCTCCTGCCGTTGTAGAGCGACAGGCACAGGATGCCGACACCCAGGCCGAAGGGCATCAGCACGCCGATGATCGAGTTCCGGTCGCGCGCACGGGCTCCGAGCAGACCGATGATCGCCGCCGCGATGAGCGACCCCACGATCGACCCCGACACGACGTCGACACCGATGAGGAGCGCCACCGCCGCCCCCGCGAACGACAGCTCGCTGATGCCGTGCACCGCGAACGCCATGTCGCGCTGCATGACGAAGACGCCGATGAGTCCGCCGACGAGCCCGAGCACCGCGCCCGCGTAGACGGAGTTCTGCACGAGTTCGAGGATCGCCCCGTACTGGCTCACACCGCCGAACAGCGCGTCGCCCACGTCCGCCCAGTTCATGCGTCGTCCTCGTCGTGGTGGTGGTGGGCTTCGTCGGCGTCGGGCGCACCCACGACGACGAGCCGTCCGCCGGCGCGGGTCACGAAGACCGGTGCGCCGTAAAGGGCGCTGAGCGTCTCGGACGTCAGCACCTCGTCGGGGGTGCCGAGCGTGAAACGGCCGTGGGCGATGTACAGGATGCGGTCCACGTTCGCCAGAACGGGGTTGATGTCGTGGGTGACCAGCAGCACCGCGGCGTCGCGCTCGCGACGGTGGCGGTCGATGAGCCGCACCACGGCCTGCTGGTTCGCCAGGTCGAGGCTCGTCAGGGGCTCGTCGCACAGCAGCAGGCGGGGGTCGTCGGCGAGTGCCTGCCCCACGCGGAGCCGCTGCTGCTCGCCGCCGGAGAGCAACCCCACAGGGCGGTCGGCGAACGCGTCGGCACCTACCGCCGTGAGCAGTTCGTCGATGCGGGCACGATCCCTCCGGCGTGAGAACGGCAGCCCGAACCGGTGCCCGTCGACGCCCAGACCGACGATGTCGCGCCCGCGCAACGGCGTTTCGCGGGGCAGGGGCCGCTGCTGCGGCACGTAGCCGATCCGGCGGTTGCCGGCGCGGCGGACGGGCGCATCGAGCGCCTCGATCGTGCCGCCGCTCAGCCGCTCGAGGCCCAGGATGGCCCGGAGGAGCGTCGTCTTGCCCGAGCCGCTGGGGCCGAGGACCGCAACGAGCTCGCCGGGCTCGACCTGGAGGTCGAGCCCGGACCACAGCTCGCGTCCGTCGCGTTCGAGCGCGGCGCCGCGGATGCGCAGGGGGACGGCGTCGCTCACGCCGCCAGGGCGTCCGACAGCGCGGCGATGTTGCTCTGCATCCACGAGAGGTAAGTCTGGCCCTCGGGAAGCGTCTCGGTGAACTCCAGCACCGGAATGTTCTTGGACTTCGCTTCGTCCATGACCTGCGTGGTCTCGGCACCGCCGGTCTGCGGGTTCACGATCATGACCTGGATCTGGCCCGAGTCGATCAGCTGGAGCGACTCCAGCAGGGTCGCGGGCGGGACGTCCTGGCCCTCTTCGACGGATTCGCTGAACTGGTTCGGGGTCGCGTTGACGAGACCCGCGGCTTCGATGAGGTACACCGGCACGGGCTCGGTGACGAACACCTTCGCCCCGGCATCCTTCGCTTCGATCTGACCCAGCGAATCCTCGAGTCCGGCGATCTGCTGCACGAAGGCGTCGGCGTTGGCGGTGAAGTCGGCGGCGTGCTCGGGGGCGAGCTCGCCGAGGTGCTCGGCGATCGCCTTCGCGAGGTCTTCGACGGTGTGCGGGTCGTACCAGACGTGCTCGTTGAAGCCCTCGATGTGGTCGTGTCCGTCGCCCTCGGCGTGGGTGTGGTCGTCAGCGCTCTCGCTGGGCGCGGCGCTGGAGTCGTCGTGCGACTCGGAACCCGGGTAGTCGTGGTTGTACTCGACGGCGGTGAGGACCTCGGCGGTCGAGCCGCTCGCCTCGACCAGGGACTCCATGAACGAGTCGTATCCGGCGCCGTTCTCGATGACGAGCTGCGCGCCCTTGAGCGTCAGCTGGTCCTGGGCGCTGGCCTCGTACTCGTGCGGGTCCTGCGTCGGCGACGTGATGATCGACGTCACGTCGACGAAGTCGCCGCCGATGTCCTGCGCGATCGAGCCGTAGACATCCGTGGATGCCACGACGGCGACCTTGCCGTCCGCGCCCGGCGTCGACCCGGCCGAGGGCGACGTGCCGGCGCAACCGGCGAGGGCGAGCACGGAGGCCGCGCCGAGGACGAGGGGGGCGAGCAGGCGTCGGGTCATGGCATCCACTGTATCGGTAGTGATAACCGTTCTCAAACTCAGGAGCGTGGGTCGGCGACGTCTTCTAGATCACGCATAAACGCCCTCAGCGCGCAGAAACGCGCTCTCCCCGCGTTTATGCGCGCGAGAAGCGTTTATGCCGGCGTCAGGGACGCGACCGGGCCCCGGAACGCCGCGTCGGCATCCGGCACCACCTCCGGAGAGGGGCGCGGATGCCGACGCAAGCTTTCTCAGTCGAGGTCGGCGGTGTCGACCGGGCGGCGACGGCGGGCGATCACGAAGAGCGCCAGCCCCAGGAGCGTCAGGCCGGCCGCTCCCCCGACGAGCCACGGCGTCCCCCGCCCATCCGCGCCCGTCACGGCGAGCACGTCCACCGGGATGGAAACGGTGCCCTGCGATTCCCCGCCGGACGTCGAACCGTCGCCGGACTGCGTCACCGGCACGAGCACGATCGTGTGGGAGCCCGCTTCGACCGAGGCGGGAACCGTCACGCGCACCGACAGGATGCCGTTCGCGTCCGTGGTCGCCGTCGTCAGCAGCGTCGGGACCGAGTGCAGTTCGACGGCGACCTGGGAGCCCGCGGCGAACCCGTTCGCCTCGATCACCAGCTCCACACCGGCGGCGACCTGAACGGGCGCGGGCGCTGTGCCCGCGGTGAGTCGCACCGCGTCACTGACGTTGCCCGCCCGATCGACGGCCCGCACCTGCGCGCCCTCGCCGAGATCGGCCGGCGCCGCGGCGAGCGAATCCCCCCACGTCGAGCCGTCGGCCGAGTACTGCAGCGCTCGGACGCCCGAGCCGCCGTCGGATGCCACGGCCACGACGCGTCCGTCCGAGCCCAGCCAGCTGCTCAGTCGCGGGCTCGCACCGTCGACGCGCACGTTGCGGACCACCGTCTCGGCCACGTTGCCCGCGCGATCGGTCGCCCGGTACGAGAACGTCGTAGTCCCGTCTGGCAGCGCGACCGGCGCGGTGTACGCCGTCCACTCGCCGTCGCCGAGGCGGTACTCGATCGCCGCGACCCCGCTGTCGTCGTCCGACGCCTCGAGCGTCACGGATGCACCCGACCGCAGCCAGCCGTCATCGCCCGCACCCGAGATCGTGTCCCACACCAGCGGTGCTGTCTCATCGCCGACGGTCTCGTCGACCCGCAGCGAGACGGGGTCGCTCGTGACCTCGCCGGCCGCGTTCGTCGCGCGCAGCACCCACTGCGAGCCGTTCTGGTCCGCCGTCGCAGTGAAGGACAGCTCGGCGGCGGTGGCGCCGTCGACCGGCATCCACTGCCCCTCGGCGCCCGAACGGGTCAGCCACTGCAGCGTCGGCTGCGGCGAACCGGCGACGACCGCGGTGAGGGTGACGGTGGCACCCGGGCGCACGGCGACATCAGCGGGCAGGCCCGACACGGTCGGGGCCACCAGGAGCTGGAAGGCCGCCTCGTCGGACACCACGTAGTCGCCGAACGGATCCGACACGACCGCGCGGAACCGGTCGCCGTCGGCGACCTGCGCGAACGGCAGCTCCAGACGGTTCGCGGTGGCACCCGGGACGATCGTCCACCCGGTGGTCGCCCCCGCCCGCTGCCACTGCACCCGGACCGACGATCCGGCGGTCCCGACCTCGAAGGTCACAGCGGACGTGTCGCCACCGGTGCGCAGGACGTCGCTCGGCTGCGCCGTGATCGACACCTTGGTCGAAGACACCGAGAGCGTGACCTCGTCCGAGTACACCGGCTGCGCCTGCCCGTTCGAGACGCGGGCACGGAAGACCGCGCCGTCCTCGTCGGCCGTGACGCCGCGAAGGCGCAGCGTCGTTCCGGCGCCCCCGACGACGTCCTGCCACCCGGCATCCGTCCACTGCTCCCAGACGACCGTTGGGGCAGGGTCACCCGACACCCCGACGCGGAAGTCCACGTCGGCTCCCGCGTCGACGCGAGCCGACTTCGGCTGCTGCTCGATGCGCGCGTCGGTGTCGACGCCGAAGACCTGCATCTCGGCGAGCTGCAGACGGTGTCCGCCGTTCGCGTCACCGCCCTCGTCGGGCGCGCCCTGGCCGAGCGTCGTCACCCACACCCGCACGTAGCGACCGGTGGTCCCGGCATCCGCGCGATAGGTGCGGGGCTGGCCGTCTTCGGCGGTCTGACCGGTGAACGTCCCGACCGTGGTCCAGGTCGCACCGTCGGGCGACACCTGCAGCTGGAAGTCCCGCGGGAAGTTGCGACCCGTGATCGCCGCCGACTCGGAGCCTGCGGCGGTGCGCGGGTAGAGCACGACGCGCGTGACCGGCTGCACCGAGCCCAGGTCGACCGACACCCATTCCGTGGTGGTCGCCGACGCGCGGGCGGGGTCGCTGGTGTACCCGTGGGCGCTGGACGTCGAGGTCAGCGCACCGTCGGTGAGCATCGAGCGTCCCCAGCCCCAGCCGTCGAGCCAGGTTCCCGCCGACACGTTCTTGCCCTGTGCCAGGTTCGGCGCGGAAGGCGAGGAGGAGTCCAGACCGACGGCGTCGATCTGGAACTTGCCACCCCACGCCTGCGCCCCGTCTGCGCGGAACGATACGGTCACGCCGGTGACATCCTCGCCCTCCAGCGCCGCGAGCGGCACGACGAGACGGTTCCACTGGTCGGGGGTGACCGCCTGCTCGACGCTCGCGGTCTTGGTCGCACCCGTCACGACGACACGTCCGACGTAGGTCGAACCGGCACCGCCGTAGCTGTCGAGATCCAGGACGAGCGAGTGGGCGCCGTCCGTGGAGACCGGCGTGTCCAGCGTCACCGACGTCGACCGCCAGGCACCCCGCTGCGGCGAGCCGTCCGGCGTCACCTCGAGGGCCTTGGCGCCCGAGGAGGCACGACCGGGACCGTTGGCGAACGAGCCGACGGATGCCACGGACGAGCTGTTCTCACCGGCGACCCAGCCCTCCGTGCCCGACTCGAAGCTCGAGATCAGCTTCGTCGTGGACGGCAGGCACGCGGCGCCGGTCGGGTCGAGACCGCACGAGGTCGAGCCTCGCACGAGCAGGAGGACATCCTTCTGGACGCTCACCCCGGCACCGTCGGAGACGGTCACCACGGCACGGCCGCTGTCCGCATCCGCCGCCGCGACGAGGGGCACGATCGCGTCGATCGCACCGCTGGGGGGAACCGTGACGGACACGTCGCCGTCGACCGTCCATCCCGCGGGCAGGCCCGAGACCGAGACGGTCGCATCGATGGCATCCGAGGCCCGCACGTTCGTGAGGGGCACGCGGGCGAAGGCACGTCCGCCGGCGTCGGCGACCGACGGGTCGATGACGACGTCGCCGACGGCGAGGGCGCTGTCCAGGCGGATGGGCATCTCGATGCGGCGCGTGAGCGTCACGCCGTCGACGACGTAGTCGACCTCGAGCGCGAGCACCTGATCGGACGGCACCGCCTCGGCCGGAGCCGAGATCGAGTACGCCGCGGTGGAAATTCCCCCGGCCGTCACCTGCGCGGGCGTCCAGTCGGCGGTCGTGGCCGCCGTCCATCCGCCCGGCAGCGACAGCCGCGAGGCGATCGAGTCGACACCGAGCGAACCGGTGGAGCTCAGCGTGGCCGAAAGGTCGACCGTGCCGCCCGGCCGGACGACCGCGTCGGACAGGCGGGCCGTGAGCGTCGCCCCCGCGCGCTCGCCGATGAACTGCGACAGCGCGTCGATCGCGCGGTCCGCCGGCGTCGCGACGGTCGGCGCCGACACGGCATCCAGGCCGGCCTCGTCGACCCCGGTGCGCAGAGCGCGGACGGCGGCCAGCGCACCGGCGGCATCCACGTCCGTCCCGGCCCGGTAGGCCGCCAGGGCCTTGCCGGTGGCCGTGACCGCGGCGGCGGCACGATCGGTGAGCGCGGCGCGGGCGTCGACGTCGGAGAGCGCCGCCACGGCCGTCGACGCGGCCGCGGCTGCGTCACGAGCGGTGACGAGGTCGCCGAAGCGGGCGTCGTGCGCGAAGGAGTAGTCGCCGGAGCCGACGGTGATGACGACGTCGTCGGCGTCCTGCGCGATGGTGTGCACGCCGACGGCCTCGGCGGCCACTCCGCCGGACTCGGTCGTGCCGGCCACCGTCGCACCGGGGAGACGCACGGTCGCGGTGGCCCCGAAGGGCACCGACACGTCCATCGAGACGGCGCCGTCGGTGTTCTTCCACGAGATGGACGCTTCACCGTACGGCGTCTCGCGGGAGGCCTGCGCGTTCGCGACCGTGTCGGTCACCTTCGGCGCGAAGACGATGTCCTTGTATCCGGTCGAATCCGATGCCTGGTCCAGGCCCGCGACCGCGGTGTAGAGGAAGTCGTCGATTGAGGTGAACATCGGGTGGTTCAGCGAGTTCGCGCCATCCCAGTCCTCCCAGATGGTGCCGGGGCCGTTGTCGAGCATGTACCCCCAACCCGGCTTCGTGGTGTCGCGGAGGTTGGCGAGCACGAGGTCGGATCGACCGTTCTGCTCGAGAGCCAGCGGGATGTAGTGGGTGCCCGGAAGACCACCGGTGAACTTGCCGCCGCGGTCCTGCACCTTCTTCACGAGGGTGTCGACCACGCGCTGGTGCTGCGCCGCCGGCACGATGCCCAGCGTCAGCGGGAACGCCTCGGCGAACTGGCTCGACCCGTAGCTGTCGACGCCGTTGAAGAACGTGCGGTTGATGGCCGCCTCGATGCGGTCGGCGAGGGCCGAGTACCGCCCGGCGTCATCGGTCTTGCCGAGTCGCTCCGCGAATCCCGCCACGATCTGGGCGCCCCAGTAGTAGTACCCGGTGCGGAACAGTCGTCCGTCGGTCTGCTCGATCGAGAGCCAGTCGTTGCCCCACTGCGAGGTCGGGTTGGTGACGATGTCGTCGGTCGTGGTGGTGCCGACGTAGTCGACCCAGTGGGCCATCGCGTCGTAGTTGGCGGCGATGAGTCCGTCGTCGGCGTAGTCCTGCCACGCGTAGTAGGGCACGAGCACACCGGCGACCGCCCACGCGGGGTCGGAGCCGTTCTCCCAGCCGCCGAGCTCGTTCGGGACGATGTCGGGGATGCGGCCGTCGGGACGCTGGGCGTCACGGATGTCGGCGGTCCACTTGGTGTAGAACGCGGCCATGTCGTAGTTGCCCATGGTCGCCTCGGCGGCGACGTGCGCGTCGGCCATCCATCCGCGCTTCTCACGCGTCGGAGTGTCCTCGGGGATGCCGTGCAGACCGTTGACCTGCGTCTGGAGGTCGGCTGTGTGCAGGCGGTTGAGGATGTCCTCCGACGAGGTGAACGTCCCGACCTTCTCGACGTCGTTGTGGATCTCTTCGGCGACGACCGTGTCGGCCGTCGGGGCGGACGCCAGCCCCGTGACCTCGGCGTAGCGGAAGCCCGCGTACCCGTAGCTGGGCCGGAAGACGAGGGGCGCACCCGCGCCGGTGACGGTTGCCGTCTGCTGCGCCCCGATCGCCCCGTTGTCGATGCGGCCGTTGGAGAGCTTCTCGCCGAGCTTCACCGTCACGACCGCACCGGAAGCGATCGTGGTGGTCAGGCGCGTGCGGCCGGAGATGTTCTGCCCGAAGTCGAGCAGGTACTGGCCGGGCGCGTACTCCGTGATCGACTTCGGCTGGATCTCGCGGATCACGCGCATCGGCTCGTTGGGAGCGGCATCCAGGGCGCCCCGATCGCCCGAGACGACGTCGACAGGCTGCCAACCGGTGCCGCCGCCGGTGGGCGTGTCCCACCCGGCGCGGACGAGTCGGGCGTCGTACTGCTCGCCGTTGTACTTGTGGGCACGGGTCGTGGGACCGGCGACCGAGGTCCACGACGAATCCGTCCCGAAGGTCTGCGTCGATCCGTCGGCGTAGGTCACCACGAGCTGGGCGATGACGTCGGAGTCCTCGCCGATGGTGAAGCCGAGGGCGTTCTCACCGGCCTTCAGCTGGGATGCCACGTCGTAGGTGCGGTAGTAGGACCGCTTCCGGCTGTCGGTGGGCTGCGTCTCGTACTCGGCGTCGCCCACGCGGTCGCCGTTGAGGAACGGGACGTAGATGCTGCGGTTCAGGCCGAAGTCCTGGCCGCAGCAGATGCCCTGGCCGTCGTTGCCGCGCTCGTAGGTGCCCCGACCCGAGACGTACAGGCGGGCGCTCGTGGGCTGGCCGCTGAGGCTGACGACACCGCGCAGGTACGAACCCCCGGTGCCGACCCCGCCGGCCGGGTTGACCCACTGGGCGCTCCAGTCGGAGGCGTCGAGCAGGCCGGTGCCGAACGTCGCGACGTCGCTCCACGTCGACGCCGCGTCGTCCTGGTTCCACACCTGCACGCGCCAGGCGTACGTGGTTCCGGATGCCAGCCCCTCGCCCGCATAGGGGACGAGGATCTGCGCGTCGCCGGAGACCTTGCCGGAGTCCCACAGGAGATCGCGGCCGACCGCGAGGTCGTCGGCCGAGGGCGCCACCTGGATCCGATAGGCCGACTGCGTCTGGTCGCGCGCGTCCGACTCGGAGTGCCAGCTGAAGCGCGGGGTCGCAGTGCCCACAGCGATCGGATCGGTCAGGTGCTCGGTCTCGAGTCCCGTGACGCTGGGCGCGGCGGCGACGGACGCGGACGACGCCGGAGCGGCCAGGGCGGGAGCCGTCTGTGCGAGCACCGTACCGGCGGCGAGCACGGCGACGGTGAGCGCGGCAGTGACGCGACGCAGCGGCCGCGAAGCGGAGGGAGAGGACGGACGAGGGGTCGACGCCGAGAGGGCGGTGTTCGTCAAGACGGATCCAATCGTCGGTGATTGCGGTCCAGCGGGCTCAGCGGCGAGCTCGCATCGAGGGGGAGAAACGACTTTGAATCGTTTCAGTGTTCACGTCAACATATCATCCCGCTGAGAGGATGCGAAGACCTCCCTCAAAGAAGTCGCCCCTCCCGCGATCGCGAGGAGGGGCGACTTCTTCAAGCGACTATCCGGTCACTGCTTCACCAGCACCCCGCCGTCGACCCACGCCGTCGCGGAACCGCTGTTCTTGTAGAAGTACAGCAGCGCGGAGGTCGCCGACGCGCCGGTGGTGAAGGTCACCGACGCCTGCTTCCAGTGCGAACTCGTCACCGGCGTCGAGATCTCGGTGCCACCAAAGTTCTTCGCCCCGAGGTACACCGGCTCACCGGCCGACGACTTCGCGAAGCCGGTGAAGGTGTACGTGGTGTTCGGGGTGAGGCCCGAGACCACCTGGTACACGCCCTTGCCCGCGCCGGTGAACGTCGCCGCATAGCGCCCGTCGTACGGGTTGGTGGCGACGACGGATGCCGCCCCCTCGACGGACCACGAGGTGAGGTCGCCGCTCTCGAATCCCGGGTTCAGGATGCCGGCATTGGTCAGCTCGAGCTCTGCGAGCTGCAGGCGGTACACCTGCGACGCCCCTTCTGTGATCGGCTGGCCCTGTTTCGTCGCGGTCAGACGCACGTAGCGGTAGGACGCCTTCCCGGTGGAGAACACCTGCGGACCCGCCACCTTCTGGCCCGTCTTGTACCCCGTCTTGCTCACGAGCGAGGTCCAGATGGTTCCGTCGTTCGACCCCGCGAGCACGAAGTCGACCGGGAACCCGGCACCGTCGGCATCCTGGTCGTCCCGCGGCCACAGGGTGGCAGTGTCGAACGACTTCGCGCTGCCGAGATCGAGCTGCACCCACTGCGTGGCGGAGGCCGTCGCTGTCGCATCCGAGGTGAAGCCCTGTGAGATGCCGCCGGTGTCGGACGAGTCGTACGTGTGGCGACGGCCGTCGACGAGCTTCGCCCCGCCCCAGCCGCCACCGGTGTAGCTCGAGGAGGCGGTCACCGTGCTCGCGCGCGCAACATTCGTCGCCGACGTGGGAGTGGTCACGGCCACGGCGCCGGTGGACTGAGTCGACGGGGCCAGGACGAACAGCGACACGGACTTCGCGGGCAGGCTCACCTGCGACGACCACGTCGATGCCGGTGCCGCCACGTTCACGCTGGAGGGACGCAGCAGCTCGTTGGGCCCAGTCGTGCGGTTGCGCGTCCCCGCGGACCAATCCGCGTAGTAGTTGCCGGCCGTGGAGTTGACGTCGTACCGGGTCACCGAGAAGTTGGACGACCCGAACGGCAGAGAACTCGCCGAGAGCGAGACCGTGGAGGCATCCGTGCCGTCGTTCCAGGCGAGGAACGCCGTAGTCTTGCTCCCGGTGTCACCGGTGGCGATCGCCCCGACGGAGCGATCGGTCGGGGCACCCGACGTCGTCGAGGTCAGCACCGTCGAGGGCATCAGGTCGAACATCTCGAAGACGTTTCCGACAGCCTTGCGGTGTCCCTCCACGGTGAGCAGGCCCAGGTCGGTGGAGAAGTCCGCCGTCGGGTTCCATCCCTCGACGGGGCTGAAGAAGAACACCCCGTTCAGCGTCGGCTGGAGCAGCGCCGAGGTCAGACGGCGCGCCGCATACGAGGCGAGGACGTTCGTGTCGGCGTCACCACCCGGAGTGGAACCGAAAGCAGCCGTGGTGTGCCACTCGGTGACGTACTGCTTCTTCGCCGGAATGTTCCGCGACGACAGCATGCCCGCCACGGTCGCCGACTTCGAGAAGTCGTTGCCGCCGTAGTCATGCCAGCTAACGAAGTCGAACGGTACCGTCGGGTGCGCGGCGATGTAGTCCAGGAACGTCCCCATGATGGGCGCCTGGATGTTGTAGACCGCGGGCCCGCCGATCTGCGCGGTCGAATCGGCGCTCTTGACCGCGCTCGCCGACGCCGCGTACAGGTCGTTGAACGCCGAAGTGCCCGACTTCCAGAAGTCGAAGTCGGGCTCGTTCCACACCTCCCAGTTCAGGCCGGTGTGTCCGAGGTCGGCGTAGTGCTTCACGGTCGTCGAGACGACCGTGGACCAGTCGGTGAGGCTGGAGGGCGCGGTGAACTTGTCCTTCGCCAAGGCCCCGGGCATGTAGCTCAAGGTGAACCACGGCACCATGCCCTGATCGAAGACCGGAAGGACGACCGAGTCGAGTTTGGTGAAGTCGAAGGTGAGCGCCCCGGACGCGTTCCGCGAGACGAGCCCGTAGAAGTCGTCGTCGAAGATGTGGTCGATGCGGACCGAGCGAACGCCGGTGGAGTTCACCTCACCCAGCGTCTCGGGCAGGAGGTGGAGGTTCTTCGTCACGGCATAACCGCCCTGCGAACCGTTGAGCAGCCGGCTGTCGTCGAGCTGGAGCCCCGAATCCGTGCCGTAAGTCGCGCTGAACGTCACCGAGCTGGCGGCGACCGCGGGAGGCGCCGACGCCCCCGCTAGCAGAAGGGCGCCGATCATGGCACCGACGGTCGCGTTTCTCTTGATGGACACTTCTCTCCTCTTCTTTGAGAATCCGACGGCGCACCCGCCGTCGGCGAATGGCAGGCCGACCGCCGTCACGGTCGGCCTGCCGGTCGATCACACGGAAACGGCTGTTGCCACCTCCGCGGAGAATTGGTGGACGCCGGGGCCCACTTCTTCGTCCACGTCGCCCAGTCGGATCTCGGCGACGACACCCTCGGGGATGGTGGCTTCGACCTGCACCCGCGAGCCGTCTCGGCGCCACGACACCGCGATGGCTCCGTGGCGGCTGTCGAATGACGTCTGCGCGTGATCGACACCGTCGATCGGCCGAGGGGCGATCCGCACTCGCGAGTACCCCGGCTCGAGGGGGGTGAGCCCGCCGAGCTCGCGGTGCATCCAGTCCGCGACAGCGCCCAGCGCGTAGTGGTTGAACGAGGTCATCTCGCCCGGGTTGATGGTGCCGTCGGGCAGCATCGAATCCCAGCGCTCCCAGATCGTCGTCGCGCCCATGGTCACCGGGTAGAGCCACGAGGGGCACTCCCGCTGGAGAAGGAGGCGACCAGCGACGTCGAGGTGTCCCGTGCCGCTGAGGGCGTCCAGGATGTAGGGCGTCCCGGCGAAGCCGGTCGAGATGCGGTACCCGGATGCCACGACCAGCTCTGCGAGATTCGCGCCCGCCCAGACTCGGTCGTCGTCGTCGAGCAGACCGAAGACGATCGCGAGCGCGTACGACGTCTCGCAGTGGTTGCGGAGGCGCCGCGCAACCGCGTCGACGTACGCGCCACGGAAGGCCTCCCGCGTGCGGGAGCGCAGCTGCTCGAGTTCGTCGAGCACGTCGTCCCGGCCGAGGACGCGCGCGATGCGTGCGGTCAGATCCGCCGACCGGTACAGGCACGCCGTGGCGACCAGACTGCGATCGGCCTTGGCATCCGCCGGATCGTGCGGCGGCGCGTCGGGGTCGAGCCAGTCGCCGAACTGGAACCCCTGGTCCCACAGCCCGGACGGCGAGACGAGCGATTCGACGTGCCGGAGGTGCGAGAGCATCGCGCCGAAGTTCTCGGCGAGCACGCGGTCGTTCCCTGATGCCATCCACACCGCCCAGGGAACCCACACGAGGGCGTCGCTCCAGACGGCCGTGGAGTCGACGGGCGTGATGTCCTCCGGCACCCCGACGTACTTCAGGACATCGGGCACCACGTACGGCACTACACCGCCCTGGTGCTCCTGCTCGACGACGACGTCGCGCAGCCAATCGCGGAGGAAGTCCTCGACGTCGAAGAGGTAGGCGCTCGTGGCCGCGAAGACGGCGATGTCGCCGGTCCAGCCCAGGCGCTCGTCGCGCTGCGGGCAGTCCGTGGGCAGGTCGACGAAATTGCCGAGGGTGCTGTTCACGACGTTCTGGTGCAGGCGGTCCAGCAGCGGTTCCGAGCTCGAGAACGTCCCGGTGCGACGCAGACGCGACCCGATCCGCACGGCTTCGAGTCCGCCTCGGCGGACGGCCTCCAGGCCGCCCGGCCACCCGTCGACCTCGATGTATCGGAATCCGTGGAAAGTGAACCGCGGCTCGAACACGTCGTCGTCACCGGACAGGATGAACCGGTCGGTGGCGCGAGCCGAGCGCAGGGGCCGGACGCCGATCTCGCCGTTCTCCAGGACCTCGGCGTGACGCAGCGTCACGACGGCGCCCGACCCACCCGACACCTTCGCCCGCGCCCAGCCGACGATGTTCTCTCCGAAGTCGACGATGACCGTGCCCGAGGGCGACGCCCAGGCATCACGCACCGGGAGCGTCTCCAGCGGGACGACCGGAGGACCGACGTACGCCTCGAAGCGCTCGTTCGGCTCCTTGAGGACGCGCACAGCGGACTCGCTCGGCGTCTGTCCGCGTCTGCGGGCGTCGATGGTCTGTCCGTGGTAGATGTCGTCGTGCACCGTATCGCTGACACGAGCCAGCCAGGTCTCGTCCGTGCCCCACAGCTGGACGTGGCCGTCCTCGAATTCGATCCGAACCTCGGCGATGGCGGCCAGGGCGTCGCCGTAGACGGCCGTGGCGCCCATCCAGGTCAGGTTTCCCCGGTACCAGCCGTTGCCGAGCGTGAGTTCGAGGGTGGACTCCTGCTCGACGAGCGAGGTCACGTCGGTCTCCGCGACACGGATGCGCCACTCGTAGCTCGACCACCCCGGGGTGAGGAGCTCGTCCGACACCCGGGACCCATTCAGCACCGCCTCGACGATTCCGAGGGCGGAGTAGCGGAGCGTGGCCTCGGCGACACGACCGTGACCTTCGTCGAGGGCGAATCGACCGACGAGGGTGGGGGCGCCGTCGACGGGTGCGGTCGGCGCGATCAGACGAGAGATCGTGAACATGGGTCAGCCCTTGATCGCGCCGCTGGTCATGCCCGCCACGATCTGGCGGTTGAAGAAGATGTACATGACGAGCGGGGGAATGGTGATGAGGAGGATGTCGGCGAACAGCAGGTTGAACTGACCCGCGCTCGTCGAACTCGACGCATAGGCGTAGAGCGTCAGCTGCACGGTCGCGTTCGCGTCACCTGGCAGGAAGTAGAGCGGGTTGGCGAAGTCGTTGAAGACCGCCACCGCCTGCACCACGATGACCGTGACGATGACGGGCTTCAGCAACGGAAGCACGATGCGGAAGAACAGCCGGATCGGACCCGCGCCGTCGATCAGGGCCGCCTCATCGAGTTCGCGCGGGATCGTGGCGACGAACGCGCGGAACAGCAGGATGCAGAACGACAGACCGAACGTGGCCTCGATGAGGATGAGTCCGCCCAGCGTCTTGAACATCCCGAGTCCCTGGAGCACCCAGATGGTCGGCACGACGGCGGGCGGCACGATGAGGCCGGCGAGCACGAAGAAGTTGATAAGCGGGTTCCACCGGGACTTTTTCCGCTGCAGCACATAACCGACCATGGCGGCGAGGATCACCATGATGATCACGCTCGCGACCGTGAGCACGATGCTGTTGACGAAGGCGCGGATCAGGATGCCGTTGCGATCGGCGAGCACCGCGGCGATGTTGTCCCACAGCTTCCACTCCGTGGGCCACGTGAACGCGAGAGCCGACGCCTCCGGTGCCGTCTTGGCGGCCGTGACGAGGATGAAGGCGAACGGGACGAGGAAGACGACGACCGAGACCAGGATGGCGATCGACCCGACGGTCCACCGGCGGACGGCGAGACGACTCATGAGTCCACGCTCCTCTTGTTGATGAAGATCGAGAGAGGGATCATGACGGCGGTCACCACGACGAACAGCACCACGTTCCCGGCGGTCGACAGACCGTAGAAGCCGGCCTGGTACTGCTTGTAGATCACCGACGCGATGACGTCCGAGCTGAATCCCGGCCCGCCCTTGGTCATGGCCCAGATCAGGTCGAACGAGCGCAGACCGCCGATCAGCGACAGGATGATGACCGTTCCGGTCGCCGGCCACGACAGCGGGAAGGTGATGTTGCGGAACACCTTCCATGCGCTCGCGCCGTCGACGCGGGCGGCCTCGAAGTACTCCTGCGGGATGGCCACGATGCCGGCGATGTAGATCAGCGTCGCGATTCCGAGGCCCTTCCAGACGTCGACGAAGGCGACGCTGATGAGGGCCAGGTTGGGGTCGGTCAGCCACCCCGGGCCCTGGATGCCGAACACCGACAGGGCTCCGTTGACCAGTCCGTCGAAGGGGTCGAGCAAGACCTTGAAGGTCAAGCCGACGCCGATGGTCGAGACGAGGACGGGGAAGAACGTGACCGCGCGCAGGTACCCCCGGCCGATGATCTCCGAGGTCAGCAGCACGGCGAGCCCGAGGCCGAGGATCACCTTGGCGCCGCTGGTGACCACTGCGTAGATCACGGTGTTGGTCACCGCCTGCGAGAGCTGCGGGTCCGAGAAGAACTGCACGAAGTTGTCGAGCCCGATGAAGTGAACGTCGAACAGCGACCACCGCGTCAGGCTGAAGTAGAACGATGCGAAGGTCGGCACCGCGAAGAGCACGACGTACAGCGCCGCCGCCGGGATGTAGAACCACGACGGGTACATGCTGCGCATCTTGCGACCGGAACCCGTCGTCGGTGCGGGGTTCCTCCGCCGGGCGCGTGCCTGTGGCGGCACCACGTTGGCGTAGGTGTGGGTCATCGGTGACTCCTTCGTGAAGAGAAGAGCGGGGCCGGAGGAGGAGCTCCGGCCCCGCGGAGTGCGAACGGGCGAAGGCTGCCGCGCCGCACGGGACGCGCCGCAAAGCGGCGCTGGTTTTACCAGCCGGCGAGGCCGAGCTGCTGAGCCTGCTTCTTGACGTCCTCGTCGTACGCCGCCGCACCGTCTGCGGCGGAGGAGATGCCCGATCCGACGCTGATCGCGATGTTCTCGAGGTTGGGGCCCTTCACCGGCGAGAGGAACTCGAGGGCCGGGGCGCTCTTGCCGTCGGTGATGTACTTCTGGATCTCCGCGACCATCGGTGCGGCATCCGAGGGCACCGAGCACGAGCTGATCGAGAAGGGTCCGCCGGCGACGAAGTTGTCGTTCTGGATGCCGCAGCCGTCGGACGAGTTGATGAACGCCACGAACTTCTTCGCCGCGTCGAGCTTGGCCCCCTCGGTGGTCTTCGGGATGTAGACGGCGCTGGGTTCCCAGACCGTGAGCGTGGTGTTCGCGGCCTTGTCGGCGGGCATCGCGAAGAAGCCGATGTCCTTGACGGCATCGGGGTTGGTCTGCTTGATGTTGGTCAGCACGGCGCTCGAGAGCATCGGGTACATCGCCGCCTTGCCGGTGGCCAGTGCCGCCGAACCGTCCGCGGCCGTCGCCGAGGCGAAGTCGGCGTTGAACAGCCCCTTGTCGAAGGCGTCCTGCAGGTGCGTGAATCCGGCGAGGGCAGGCTCATCGGCGAACTTCGCCTTATTGGCGGTGAAGTCCTCGGCCCAGTTCTTGTCCTGCGTGAGGACGTTGCCGAAATCGGCGAGCAGGAACAGCTGCGAGGTCCAGGTGTCGCCGTAGGTCTGCTCGATGGGCGTGATGCCCGCGGCCTTGATCTTCTCGGCATCCGCGACCAGCGAGGACCAGTCGGTGGGGACGCTCAGACCGAGGTCGGCGAACACCTTGGTGTTGTAGGCGATGCCGCCGGCCATCGAGGTTCCCAGCGGCGCACCGTACGTGCCGTTGTCGGTCGAGACGACGGTCTTGAAGTTGTCGGTGACCTCGGATGCCCACGACTCGTCCGCGAGGTTCGCGAGCGTCTGGTCGGGGTTCAGCGCCTGGAAGAGCGATCCCGTGTTGTAGAAGAACACGTCGTCCATCTCGCCCGTGGACAGCTGGGTCTTGACGAGGTTGTCGCCCTCGGTCCCGCCCGGGCGGGTGTTGAGCGTGACCGTGATGTCGGGGTTGGCCTTCTGAAAGGCGGCGATGAGGGCGTTCCCGGTGGCGATCGCGTCGTCGCCGTTGGTCGTGAGGAACGAGATCTCCACCTTGCCGTCGGCTGTGGTGGACCCCGACGACCCGGAGCACCCGGCGAGCGTGGTGGCGGCGATCGCTGTCGCGGCGACGGCGATCACCGCGCGACGAGGGCTGATGAATGAGGACACTGCTTACCTCCTTGTAAGGGACCGGATGCAAGGATTCCGGACGACGTGTCGCTCCGCGAACCGGTCGAGTTCGGGTTGTGTAAACCGATCTACACGAGGCGACGAAACAGACCATAAACCGACTGGCGCGATTTCGTCAACCGATCTACATTGGAGGAACGAATCGACTGAAGGAGCTCGATGCTCGATCCCGCGCCCTCCGCCGGGTCACCGACCCGGGCGGCGACCATCGAGGATGTCGCCCGTCACGCGGGGGTCTCTCGCGCGGCCGTCTCGAAGGTCATCCGCGACGCCTACGGCGTGAGCGACCGGATGCGCGAACGAGTGACCGCCTCGATCGAGACGCTCGGGTATCGTCCGCGCGTGGCGGCCCGGGCGATGCGCGGGTCCACCTCGACGATCGGTGTGCAGCTCCCGCAGGTGGACAACGATTTCTTCACGCGCATCCTCACCGGCGCCGTGCAGTCGCTGCGCGAGTCGGGATACCAGCTCATCATCGCCCCGATGGCCGACCCGGTCAGCGGAACGGCAGCGCTCGAGAGCCTGTACGACCGACAGGTCGACGGGATCATCGCCGTCGCCCCCGCCGTTCCGCAGGCGTGGCTCGAGGGCCTGGGGCAGCGAGTCCCCCTCGTCCAAGTCGGTCAGCACGACCACCCCCGCAACTACGACGTCGTCGTCGGCGACGACGACGAGGGGGCCCGGCTGGTGATGGAGCACCTGTTCGCCGCGGGACACACGCGGATCGCGCACGTCACGAACGATGAACGGGTCCTGGTCGAGCCCCGCACCGATCCGCACCCCCGACGTCTGCGGGTGTACGAACGGCTCATGCGGGAGCGCGGGCTCGAGCCCGAAGTCATCCGCATCGACCCGGCCGAGCACGACGCGCGCCGCACGGTGGCGAGTCTGCTGGATCGCGCGGTGCGCCCGACGGCCCTGTTCGCCGGACACGACTCGCTCGCGCTGTCGGCGCTGGAGGTCGTCGCGAACCGCGGGCTCGGCTCCGCCGATTTCGCCGTGGTCGGCTATGACGACGTCCCCATCGCCAGCCACCCGCTCATCGGCCTGACCACGGTCGACCAGGACGGGGAGCAGATGGGGGCGACCGCCGCGCACCTGTTGCTGGAACGCATCCGCGGGCGGATCGAGCCCGAGCGGCGGGTCTTCTCCCCCGCCCTGCGGGTGCGGGCAACGAGCAGCCCGCCGTCCGTCGCCGCGCGGTGAGGGGCGCGTCAGTCGGCTGGTCAGCGCTTTCGCATGCAAGTCGCGTTCAGCACCGACATCTACGCGCGAGCCGCCGTCCACGGACGCGCTTCTGGCGACCTGACGGTGATCTCCGAGGCGCCCACCTTGGCCCCGAGCGGGACGGATAGCCTGGGATCGATGCCACGGGACGAGAACGCGCGGAGAAGACTGTCCCGAAGCACCCCGAACGGCGCCGTGGTCGCCGTACTCGCCCTCGCCGGTCTGTGCTCGTCGTTCCTGTTCACCCTCGTGGTGCCCATCCAGGCGAGGCTGCCGGAGCTGCTGAACGCGTCCCGCGACGACACCGCGTGGGTCGTGACCTCCACGCTGCTCGCCGCCGCCGTCATCACCCCGATCGCGGGACGCCTCGGCGACATGTACGGCAAGCGACGGATCGTCCTCGTGCTCCTGGTGGTGATGATCGCCGGGTCGGTGATCGCGGCCCTCTCCCCGGGCATCGTCGGGTTGATCGTGGGGCGCGCCCTGCAGGGTGCGGTGGTCGGCGTCGTCCCCCTGGGCATCTCGATCATGCGCGACGTCCTGCACGAGAACCGGGTCGACAGCGCGGTCGCGCTCATGAGCGCCACCCTCGGCGTCGGCGGAGCCGTCGGCCTCCCCATCAGCGCCCTCGTCGCGGAGCGCACGGACTGGCACTGGTTGTTCTGGATCGCCGCCGCCCTCGGTGCCGTCGTGTTCCTCCTGGTGCTGTGGATCGTCCCGGTGAGCGTGCTCCGCACCGCCGGTCGCTTCGACTACGTCGGCGCGGCAGGACTCGCGGTGGGCCTCATCGGCGTGCTCCTCGCGGTGTCGCGCGGCAACTCGTGGGGGTGGACGTCGCCCCTCACGCTCGGCCTGGCCGTCGGCGGCATTCTGGTCTCGCTCGTGTGGGGCTGGTACGAGCTCCGCATCGACGAGCCGCTCCTCGACCTGCGCGTCGCCGCCCGCCGTCCCGTGCTGCTGACCAACCTCGCGTCGATCGCGATGGGCTTCGCGCTGTTCACCTCGAACGTCTCGCACCCGCAGATCCTCGAGCTCCCGACCGCCACCGGAGTCGGTCTCGGCCTGTCGTTGTTGGCCGCGAGCCTCGTCGTCATGCCGTCGGGTCTGGTGATGATGGTGCTCTCGCCGATCTCGGGCACCCTCGCGCGGACCATCGGCCCGCGCGTCCTCCTGGTCGCCGGCTCGGTGTCGCTCATCGTCGCCTACGGCTTCAGCCTGCTGTTCTCGACCGAGGTGTGGCACTTCGTCGTGGCGAACATCCTGATCGGCTTCGGGATCGGCTTCGGCTACGCCGCGATGCCCATGCTCATCATGCGTTCGGTGCCACCGAGCGAGACGGGCGCGTCGAACGGCCTCAACGCCCTCGCGCGCTCCCTGGGCGCGAGCACATCGGCGGCCGTGGTCGGTGTCGTCCTGGCCACGCTGTCGACGGGCGAGGGCGAGGCCCGCGTCCCGACGGCCCAGGCCTTCGACGTCTCGTTCGCCCTCGGTCTCGGCGCGGCGATCGTCGCGCTCGTCCTGGCGCTGCTCATTCCGGCGCGTCCGGCGCCGCGCGAGCGGCATCCGGCGCTCCCGGAGTAGCGCGGGGCCGAACTGACCCGCGCAGACGACAGCGGCGCCACCCCGAAGGGTGACGCCGCTGGAATCGCTGCGGATCAGCGCAGGATGCCGCCGAGGTCGAGCGCGCCGTCGACCACGTCGTCCACACCGGAGGTGACGTCGCCGACGACGTCGTCCACCGAACCGGAGATGTCTTCCACGGAGCCGGAGATGTCGCCGACCGAGGCGCCGTTGTCGCGCGTCGAGACGCCTGCGTCGCCGGTGGAGACGCCCGTGTCGTTGCCCGAGCCGACGGGAGCGTCGATCGGAGCGGTCACGTCGTTGCCCGAGCCCACCTCGTTGCCGGAGCCGAGGTCGTTGCCCGAGCCGATCGGCGCGGTGGTGTCGTTGCCCGACCCGATGGGGGCCGTCGTGTCGTTGCCCGACACGACCGGGGTCTGGTTGCCCGACGCGACATCGCCGTTGAGCGAGTCCCTGACGAGCGGTCCCTGCACGAGGGGTCCGATGTTCGCGATGTCGCCCACCGCGGTCTGGGGGCTGGCGGTGAAGTCACCGCTGTCGATGAGGTCGCTGACCCACGTGTAGAACGGGTCGGACGCATCCACGAACTGCGTCGCGGTGGTCGAGGCATCCGTCGAGGTGACGTTGTCATCGGCCGAGGCCGGCAGTGCCAGTCCGGCGACGGCGAGAGCCGCAGCTCCGGTGCCGGCCGCAGCGATCATGCCGATTCGGGTCTTCGTGTTGTACGTACGCATCAGGTTTCCCTTTCCGTTTCCGTCTACGGCGCTTCCGCCGCATGTGGGGTGATCCGAAGAGCACGCGGAATCGGATGGGTGGGAAACGGGAGGGATGCCGATCTGCGGCGTTTCTGGAGCGGCGCGATCCGCGTCAGGACGGCGATCGCGGGAAACCCTGGCAGAAGCCTGGCAATGCCCGATCCGGGCTGCATGCGCAGGCTTTCAGGGAAAGGCCGGTCATCGACCTCGTGGCCGTGAGCGTCTCGACGACACGCCGGATACGTCGCCACCGTCGACAGCTATTTCGTGGAGGCCTCTGGGATTGCTCGCCGCGCTGCCGCACTGCTCCAGGCCGCGCCAGAAAGAAGGACGAACGCGAGAACGATGACGACGAAAGGTTCGTTCACGAACCCGAGGACCGCCAGGACCGTGCCGCCCACGATTGCGATGCCACCGGTCAACGTCATCGGAAGAATCGTGGCCCGGTGCCCCTCCCGCCAAGCGGTGTCACTCGCGAGCGTGGCTCGCGTGCGTACCCCGACGATGCGGTTGCGCGGAATCTTCCCGACCGCGGGGAGTACGGTCCCCGCGATGGCGAGTACTGCGACAGCTATCTCGATGTAAATCATGCGGTGACCTCCTCGGCCTTCGCGGGCGTGGATGGGGATGCACGCTGGAACTGTAAGAAGAACACGTTGGCCTTCTGCAGCCAACCCCGCAGCGCCGACCCCTCGGACCATTGCGGGACGGCGAGATTCCGACACAGCCGACGCCAGGCGAGCGGCATCCGGCGCTGCCGGAGTGACGCAATAGGCATCGCGTCGAAGCATCGGCGGTGCGCCGCGCGCGGGCCGGTGCCATCATCGGCACATGTCGGCGATCGAGGGTGCCACGCCCCCGCCACGTCGGCCGGGGGTGCCACCCTGGGGCGATCAGTGGGGCGTTCTGACCCTCGTGAACTTCTTCGCGGGTGGCGCGGCACTTTGGGCAACGGCCGCGGCGTGCCTCGTCGCCATGTCCACCGAGTACGACGGGATCGTGACGATCATCGCCATCATCGTGGTCCCGCTCCTCGTCGCCGTGCCGTCGGCGCTGGTCGCCCTCGTGGTCGGCCTGCCCGTTCGGCTGATTCCCGTTGCCCGCCGGTGGTGGCTGGCCCACGGAGAAGTCACGCCGATCGGGGCGGCCACAGGGTTCGTAGTCCTATTCGTCGGAGTCTGGGTCATCACCGCTTCGGGATCGCAGCCATCGTCCCCCGGCTTGCCGATCCTGCTGGTCGGCTGGGGCATCTTCTGCCTCAGCGCGATCAACTTCGTCTGGCCGCAGCGCTGGCGACGGGCGGCCGAGTTCCCTGTCCCGGACGCTCCTCCGCCCGTGACACCGCGCCCCTGAGCGTTGTCCGGCGGACGCATCAGTCGAGCAGCAGCGCCGGCTCCTCCAGAACGGATGCCACGTCGGCGATGAACCGCGAGATCCCGTCGCCGTCGACCACGCGGTGGTCGAACGATCCCGACACCGTGGTCACCCAGCGGGGGCGCACCTCGCCGTCGACGACCCACGGCTTCTGCCGGATGGCACCCAGCGCGATGATCCCGGCCTCACCGGGGTTGATGATCGGGGTACCGGCATCCACCCCGAACACGCCGATGTTCGTGATCGTGAACGTGCCGCCGACCTGATCGGCCGGGCTCGTCTTGCCCTCGCGCGCGGTGAGCGTGAGGTTCTCGAGCGCCTTGGCGAGCTCGCGGGTGTTCATCGCCTGCGCGTCCTTGATGTTCGGCACGAGCAGGCCGCGCGGGGTCGCCGCGGCGATGCCGAGGTTGACGTAGTGGCGCACGCGGATCTGCGCGCCGTCCTCGGTGTCGACCCAGGCGGCGTTGATCATCGGGGTGCGCCGCAGGGCCCAGATCACGGCGCGCGCCATGATCAGCAGCGGCGAGACCTTCACATCGGCGAAGTCGGGCGAGGCCTTCAGCCGCTTCACCAGCTCCATCGTGCGGGACGCGTCGACGTCGACCCACACCGAGACGTGCGGGGCCGAGTAGGCGCTCGACGTCATCGCGTTCGCCGTGGCCTTGCGGACGCCGCGGACCGGGATCGACTCCTCGCGGGCATCGTCGACCGGCGCGGGCGCGGGCGCGGCGGCGACCGGGATCGTCTCCTCGCGCACGGCACCCCACTCGGGCGTCTCGATGTTGCGGAAGACGCTGGCCTGCTCGGCGTGCTTCACGACGTCGTCGCGGGTCACCTCACCGGCGGGGCCGCTCGGGGTGACCGCCGCCAGGTCGACGCCGAGGTCGCGCGCGAGCTTGCGGATCGGGGGCTTGGCGACGACACCGACGGATGCCTTCACCGGGCGCTCCGCGGGCTTCCGCCGCCGCGACGAGACGGCGCCGCCGGTGCCATAGCCGACGAGCACCGCTCCGCCCGGATCGTCGGCCTCGGGAACGGTGGTCGGCTGCGCGGGCGCCGG
The DNA here is from genome assembly GCF_030056775.1 of Microbacterium sp. IEGM 1404. NCBI lineage: Bacteria > Bacillati > Actinomycetota > Actinomycetes > Micrococcales > Microbacteriaceae > Microbacterium > Microbacterium sp. IEGM 1404. The sequence continues at coordinate 1,030,992 of NZ_JASHKP010000002.1, forward strand.
GGACGCGGCATCCGCCGATCCGATCGTGATGATCGGGGCACCGACCTCGACCGTGGCCCCCTCGGTCGCGAGGAGTTCCCCGACCGTGCCGGCGAAGGGCGACGGCAGCTCGACGAGCGACTTCGCCGTCTCGATCTCGACGATCACGTCGTTCACGGCGACGGTGTCGCCCGGGGCGACGCGCCACTGGACGATCTCGGCCTCGGTGAGTCCTTCACCGACGTCGGGGAGGACGAAAGTCTGCTCGGTCACGGTGTGTCCTTTGCTCGGGAGCCAGCATTGCACCGGCGTCGCCGCAACGGAATGCGGGAGGGAAGGGGTCAGTAGGCCAGCGACCGGTCGACGGCCTCGAGGATGCGGTCGGCGTCGGGCAGGTACGTGCCCTCGAGCTTCGCGGGCGGGAACGGCACGTCGAAGCCCGACACGCGCAGCACGGGGGCCTCGAGCGCGAAGAACGCCCTCTCCATGACGGTCGCGGCGACCTCGGATCCGAGGGACGTGAAGCCCGGCGCCTCCTGCGCGTAGACCATGCGACCGGTGCGGCGCACCGAGTCCAGCAGCGGGCCGTAATCGACGGGGGAGAGCGAACGCAGGTCGATGACCTCGCAGCTCGTGCCCTCGCTCTCGGCGAGGGACGCGGCCTGCAGCAGCGTCGTGACCATCGCGCCGTGACCGACGAGCGTGACGTCGGTGCCGCGGCGGACGATCCGGCTGGCGTGAAGCGGCAGCGCGGGCGCCTCGGTGTCGACCTCGCCCTTCTGCCAGTACTTCGCCTTGGGCTCGAGGAAGATCACCGGGTCGGGCGAGTCGATCGCCTGCTGGATCATCCAGTACGCGTCGTTCGCCGTCGAGGGGCTCACGACCCGGAGGCCCGGCGTGTGCGTGAAGTACGCCTCGGGGCTCTCCTGGTGGTGCTCGATCGCGCCGATGTGCCCGCCGTACGGGATGCGGATGACGACCGGCATCTGCAGCGCGCCCTCGTGACGGTTCGTGAGCTTCGCCAGCTGCGACGTGATCTGGTCGAACGCGGGGAAGACGAAGCCGTCGAACTGGATCTCGAGGACGGGGCGGAAGCCCCCCATCGCGAGACCGATCGCGGTGCCGACGATGCCGGACTCCGCCAGCGGCGAGTCGATGGCGCGGCGCGGCCCGAAGTCCTTCTGCAGTCCCTCGGTGACGCGGAAGACGCCGCCCAGCGGACCGATGTCCTCACCCATGAGCAGGACGCGGTCGTTCGTCTCGAGCGCGCGACGGAGGCCGGCGTTGAGGGCGCGGCTGATCGGGAGGTTCTCGGTCACTGCGCTCCTCCTTCCATCGCGGCTTCGTAGTCGTCGAGCCAGCGCTGCTCCTCGGCGATCAGCGCGTGGGCTTCGGCGTAGACGCTCTCGAACATGTGCGCGCGCGGGAGCCCGCCGAGCTCGTTCGTGCGCACGCGCACGTCGTCGGCGAGCGCGCGACCCTCGGCATCCGCGTCGTCGAAGAACTGCTGCGACGCGCCGCGCGCCTCGAGGAACGTGCGGAGGCGGGCGATCGGGTCGCGGTGCGCCCACGCCTCTTCTTCGGCGGAGGTGCGGTACTTCGTGGGGTCGTCGCTCGTGGTGTGCGCACCGCGGCGGTAGGTCATCGCCTCGATGGCGCGGGGGCCACCGCCCGCGCGGGCCTCGTCGAGCGCGAGCTTCGACACCGCGTAGCTGGCGAGCACGTCGTTGCCGTCGACCTGGACGCTCGGGATGCCGTACCCCGCCGCCCGCTGGTAGAGCGGGGTGCGCGACTGGGTGGCGACCGGGACGGAGATGGCCCACTGGTTGTTCTGCAGGAAGAACACCTCGGGGGTCTGGAAGCTCGCGGCGAACACCATCGACTCGTGCACGTCGCCCTGGCTGGACGCGCCGTCGCCGTAGTAGACGATGACGGCTTCGTCGCGCTCGGGGTCGCCGGTGCCGCACTTGCCGTCGAATACCAGCCCCATGCCGAGGCCCGTGGCGTGCAGCGTCTGGGCGCCGAGCACGAGGGTGTAGATGTGGGTGTTGCCGTTCTTCGGGTCGGAGGGGTCCCAGCCGCCGTGCGTGAGCCCGCGCATGAGCCGGATGATGTCGATCGGGTCGACACCGCGGATGCGGGTCACCACGTGCTCGCGGTACGACGGGAAGATGTGGTCCTGGGCGCGCGCGGCGCGGGCCGAGCCGACCTGCGCGGCCTCCTGTCCGAAGGAGGGCGGCCAGAGGGCCAGCTGCCCCTGACGCTGCAGGTTCGTCGCCTGCACGTCGAAAGCGCGGATCGAGACCATGTCACGGTAGAAGGTCTCGAGTTCGGCGTCGGAGAGGGCCTCGATCAGGGGCAGATAGCGCTCGGCCTCAGGGGTGGGCGCGAGGGTGCCGTCGGCCGCCAGAACGCGCACGAGAGCCGGGTCGTCGGACGGGGTCATGTACCCACGCTAACGGTCACGTCATGCCCCGCACCGCATGAGGTGTACAACGGATGCCGCATTTCGGCATGGGTTTCCGACAAGCCGCGCGCGGCGTCACTCGTCGCCGAGGGGGACGTACCGCACGGCCGCCACCCGCGCCGGGGTGGACCCCACCGCACGCAGGCCCAGCACGCGGCCGGTGAACCCGCCGGCGACCTCGGTCGAGAGGTAGCGGCCGTCGAGCGCCGCGATCCACCGCTCGCCGTCCGCGTCGAGAAAGCCGAAGCGGAGGTCGTCGGGGCCGTCGTGGGTGGCATCCACCGCCTCGACGAGGAGCGTCACGACATCGCCGGTCGCGGGAGCGGAACCGATGGATGCCTCGAGTGGACCGATGCGCGCCCGGACCTCGGCCGTTCCGGCCTGGAGGGTGATCGCGTACCAGTGGTACTCGTCGAGCCGGACCCGCAGGGCCACGGCGGCCGAGGCGTCGACGCGGGCGTCGAACCGCCAGCGCAGGTCGCGCACGCGCACCGCGAGCTCGTGGGGGCCCACCGCCACACCACCGGCGGGATGCCGGCCGGGCAGCGGTCCGTCGGGCGAGACCCACCGCGGGTGCAGGTCGGCGGTCGCGAAGTCGTCGGTGAACGCGGTGTCGGGGCGCTCGAGGAGCACGTCGTCGGTGTGCACGACGGGCCAGTCGTCCACCCACGCGACGCGGGCGAGGAACGTCTCGCGTCCTGCGACGTGGAACCCGGGCGTGAATCCGCGCGGTCGCACGCCGAGGTACACCATCGCCCATGAGCCGTCGGGGCGCTCGACGAGGTCGGCGTGCCCGGTGTTCTGCACCGGGAAGCCGGTGCTGCGTCGACTGAAGATCGGGTTCGTCGGCGCCGCCTCGAACGGACCGTCGATCGCCCGGGATCGCGCGACGCAGACGGCGTGCCCGCGCTCGGTGCCGCCCTCGGCGGTGAGCAGGTACCACCACTCCCCGCGCCGGTACAGGTGCGGACCCTCGGGATGCGCGAGCCCGCTCCCCCGCCAGATCACCCGCGGCTCCTCGAGCAGGACGCCGCGATCGAGATCGACGCGCACCTGCGCGATCACCGGCAGCGCGCCGTCCTCGGGCCGCAGCCCCTCGTCGAGGGCGCAATAAGTGAGGACGCACCGTCCGTCGTCGTCCCACGCGAGGTCGGGGTCGATTCCGCCGAGGCCCGGGAACACGATCGGGTCCGACCACGGCCCCGCCGGGTCGGTCGCCGTCACCACGAATTGCTCGTCCCCGCGTTCGACGTTCGTGACGACGACGAAGAACGTGCCGTCGCGGTTGCGGATCGTGGGCGCGTAGATCCCCCGACTCGCCCCCGAGACACCGGCCGGGAGCTGCACCTCGCGCCTCAGCACGTTGCCGATCTGCGTCCACGTCCGGAGGTCTCGGCTGCGGTGGATCGGGATGCCGGGCGCGTACTCGAACGACGAGTTCACGAGGAAGTAGTCCTCGCCCACACGACACACCGACGGATCGGGGAAGAACCCCGGGATGACCGGGGTGGTCGCGGCATCCCGAGTCATCGTTCGACTCAACGCGGGGCGACGGAGGCGGCGACCTCGACCAGGCGGTCGATCGATTCCTCCTCGCCGACCGAGATGCGCACACCGTCGCCCGCGAAGGGGCGAACGATGAGTCCCGCCTCCTCGAACGCGGCGGCCACCTCGAGCGCGCGGTCACCGGCGGGGAGCCACACGAAGTTGCCCTGGGCGTCGGGCACGTCCCATCCGGTCTCGCGCAGGCGGGCGACGAGGGCGTCGCGCCGGGCGGCGAGGACGGCGACGCGGTGCAGCAGCTCGCTCTCGGCATCCAGGCTCGCCAGCGCCGCCTCCTCCGCGGCGGCGGTGACCGCCAACGGGATGGCGGTGCTGCGCGCGGCGTCGAGCACGCGCGTGTGGCCGATCGCGTAGCCGACCCGGAGACCCGCGAGACCGTAGGCCTTCGAGAACGTGCGGAGCATCACGATGTTGGGGCGCGCGAGCAGCGCGCGGACGCGGTGGCCCTCGACGGCATCCGGGTCGGTCACGAACTCGGCGTAGGCCTCGTCGAGCACGAGGAGGACGTCGGCGGGCACGGCGTCGACGAAGGCCGTGAACTCGTCGAAGCCGACCGTCGGGCCCGTCGGGTTGTTCGGGCTGCAGACGATGATGAGGCGCGTGCGGTCGGTGACCGCTGCCGCCATCGCGGGGAGGTCGTGACGCGCGTCGGCGGTGAGCGGCACCTGCACGCTCGTCGCCCCCGTCACCGCCACGAGCGACGGGTACGCCTCGAACGACCGCCACGCGTAGACGACCTCGTCGCCCGGGCCCGCCGTGGCCAGCAGCAGTTGCGCGAGCAGCGAGACGCTTCCGGCGCCGACGTGGATGTCATCGGCCGAGATCCCGTACCGGGCGCCGAGCCTCTCGCGCAGGCGTGCGGCCGTGGCATCCGGGTACCGGTTGATCGCCGTCGACGCGCGCACCGCGTCGAGCACGCCCGGCAGCGGGTCGAACGGGTTCTCGTTGCTCGACAGCTTGAACGCGTCCGAACTCGCCTGTCGTCCCTGCCGGTAGGCGGGGAGGGCGGCGATCTCGGGGCGGATACGGGGGAGGACCGGGTCTTCGCTCACGGGTCGAGCCTAACGAGGACACCCGTGCGCGCGTCAGACCCCCGTGCCACGATGGGGGCATGCGCTTCGTCGTCCGCGTGGCCGTCAACGCCTTCGCCATCTGGATCGTCACCCTGCTCCCGGCCCTGCAGGTGACGCTCATCCCCTTCGCCCCCGGCGAGGGACTGCAGGTGGCGCTCACGCTGCTGCTGGTCGGGCTGATCTTCGCCCTGGTCAACACCATCGTCGGCACGGTCGTGAAGATCGTCGCCATCCCGCTCTACATCCTCACCCTCGGGCTCATCTCGCTCGTCATCAACGGCTTCCTGCTGTGGCTGACCGCGGTCATCACCTCGAACTGGGACTGGGGCCTGCGCACCGGGGAGTTCTGGCTCACCGTCGTCGCCGCGCTGCTGATCGGCATCATCAACGCGATCCTCGGCGGCCTCCTGCGGCCGCGGAACGACGAACGCTCACGCCGCTGATGCGCTGACGGCCGCTCCCCGCCATGATGGAGGGATGACCGCGAGTGCCGACGCGCCCTTCCGCGTCGTCTTCGTCTGCAGCGGCAACATCTGCCGGTCGCCGATGGCCGACGTGGTGTTCCGGCGTATCTCGGAGGAGGCGGGCCTCGGATCGCGCGTCGTCTCGACCTCGGCGGGCACCGGGGACTGGCACGTCGGCGAACGCGCCGACCACCGCACCCTCGCCGCCCTCGAGCGTCTGGGCTACGACGGCGCCGCGCATCGCGCCCGGCAGTTCACGTTCGCCGACTTCACGCACAACGACCTCGTGGTCGCGCTCGACCGCAGTCACGAGCGCGTCCTGCGCGGGTGGGCCCGTCACGACGACGACGCCGACAAGATCGCGCTGCTGCTCTCCTTCGTCCCGGATGCCGAGACCCTCGACGTCCCCGACCCCTACTACGCCGGGCCACCGATGTTCGACGAGGTGCTCGGTATGATCGAACGCGCCAGCCGAGCCCTGTTCCGGCAGCTCGAGCCCGCCATCCGTGCCGCGGGCTGACCTTTTCGCGCGACCCCCGGGAGACCCGTGTCCGCTCTGCCCCCGCAGCCCCTCAGCCCGCTCGACGGTCGCTACTTCGCCACCGTTTCGGAGCTCGGCGACTACCTGTCGGAGGCGGGCCTGAACCGCGCCCGCGTCGAGGTCGAGGTCGAGTGGCTCCTGGCCCTCACCGACCGTTCGCTCTTCGGTACGTCGCCCGTCTCGGATGCCGACCGCACGCGCCTGCGCGCCCTGTACGAGGAGTTCGGCGCCGACGAGATCGCCTGGCTCAAGGAGAAGGAGGCGGTGACCCGCCACGACGTCAAGGCCGTCGAGTACCTCGTGCGCGACCGTCTCGACAGCCTCGGCCTCACCGCCCTCGCCGAGCTCACCCACTTCGCCTGCACGAGCGAGGACATCAACTCCACCGCCTACGCCCTCACCGTGCAGCGCGCGGTCGAGCGCGTGTGGCTGCCGACGCTCCGCTCGGTCACCGCCGCCCTCGCCGCCCTCGCCGTCGAGCACCGCGACGCCGCGATGCTCTCCCGCACGCACGGCCAGCCCGCGACCCCCACGACCATGGGCAAGGAGATCGGCGTCTTCGCGTGGCGCCTCGAGCGCGTGATCCGCCAGCTGGATGCCGGCGAGTACCTCGCGAAGTTCTCGGGTGCGACCGGCACCTGGTCGGCGCACGTCGCCGCCGAGCCCGACGTCGACTGGCCCGAGCTGACGCGCACGTTCATCGAGTCGCTGGGCCTGGGCTTCAACCCCGTCACGACGCAGATCGAGTCGCACGACTGGCAGGTCGAGCTGTACGACCGCGCGCGCCACGCGGGTGGCATCCTGCACAACCTCGCCACCGACATCTGGACCTACATCTCGCTCGGGTACTTCACCCAGATCCCCGTCGCGGGGGCGACGGGGTCGTCGACGATGCCGCACAAGATCAACCCGATCCGGTTCGAGAACGCCGAGGCGAACCTCGAGATCGCCGGCGGACTGTTCGCCACCCTGGCATCCACCCTCGTCACCAGCCGGATGCAGCGCGACCTCACCGACTCCACGACGCAGCGCAACATCGGCGTCGCGTTCGGCCACTCGCTGCTCGCGCTCGACAACCTGCAGCGCGGTCTCACCGAGATCTCGCTCGCGGAAGACGTGCTGCTGGCCGACCTCGACGTGAACTGGGAAGTGCTCGCCGAGGCGATCCAGACCGTGGTGCGTGCCGAGATCGCCGCGGGCCGGTCGCGGATCACCGATCCCTACGCGCTGCTGAAGGACCTCACGCGCGGACGCCGGGTCGGCGCCCCCGAGCTCGCCGACTTCGTCCGCGGCCTCGACATCGGGGATGCCGCGAAGGAGCGTCTGCTCGCGCTCACCCCGGCGGCGTACGCCGGCCTGGCCTCGCGGGTGGTCGACTCGCTGTAAGCCCCCCTCAGCGCGCGGTATTCCCAACCCGGATGCCGCGCGCTGACGCATCCCCGCGACGGTATGCGTCCGGGGAGTGGACGCGCGGGCCTCTCTGGCCCTACGGTGTTGACGTCAACATCCCCACGCGGCCCTGGGTCGCCCATGCGTCGCGACGTCGCGACGCGGAACGGAACCGACGCGATGACGCATCGACGCGCCCTCTCTTCCCGCCGACTCCTCGCGGCCGCCACGGTCGCGGTGGTCGCCGGGGCACTGGCATCCCCCCTCTCCGCCGTCGCCCTCGACACCGACCCGAACGACGGCGTCCCCCGTGTCGATCCCCCGGTGACCTACACGAAATTCGAGCCGCTCGCCGACCCCGGGCGCGGTGCCGCCGACTACCTCGACCCGAAGTGGTACGACACCGATGGGCGTCACATCCAGGCGCACGGCGGCCAGGTCGTCACGACCCAGGAGAACGGCCAGACCGTCTACTACTGGTACGGCGAGGACCGCACGAACGGGTACTGGAACAGCCCCGGTGTCGCGGTGTACCGCTCGACCGACGCCCTGAACTGGACCAACCTCGGCGACGCGCTGCGCAGCATCACGACGCGGGACGACCTGCTCACCCCGTACTTCGAGAACCTGTACGACACCGTCGACGAGAACGGGCAGCCCCGCGACGAGAAGATCGACGCGCTCGCCTACCACCTGAACTCGCAGCGAACGGCGGACTACACCGCGATCTTCGAGCGCCCCAAGGTGCTGCACAACGACAAGACCGGCCAGTGGGTCATGTGGTGGCACGCCGACGGCCGCACCGAGCCCGGCGGCAGCACCTACGCCCGTTCCATGGCCGCGGTCGCCGTGTCGGACTCCCCCGCGGGTCCGTTCCGGATGGTCGGCGCGTTCCGCATGCCCAACCGCACCGACTACAGGGCCTGCTCGCAGTGGGCCGTGCCGGGCCAGGCGCGCGACATGACGGTGTTCCAGGACGACGACGGCAAGGCGTACATCTCGTACTCGTCCGAGGAGAACTCGTCGCTGTACATCGCCGAGCTCGACGACAGCTACACGAACGTCTTGAAGACCACCGACACCGACACCCTCGGCATCCACCAGTACTCGGAGGACGGGCGGTACCCCTACGTCCTGGCCGACGGCAGCGCCGACGCGCCCGTCCGCGGCGAGGACTTCCAGATCGTGAAGGAGTGCGGCTACCTCGAGGCGCCCGCGCTGTTCGAGCGGGACGGCACCTACACCGCGATCGCCTCGGGGGCGACGGGGTGGGCCCCGAACCCGCAGACGTACTACACGACGACCGACCTCATGGGCTCGTGGATCCGCGGCGTTCAGGCCGGCGACGCGAACGAGGACACGTACTACAGCGCGATTCCCGACGGCGGTGACGGCCTCCTGTCGATCGGCGACACGAACCGCTCGACCTTCGGCTCGCAGGCCACCAACGTCTTCGAGCTCGAGCCCGGCAAGTTCGTCTACATGGGCGACCGCTGGAACGAGGGCGAATCGAACTCGACCTACGTGTGGCTGCCGCTCACCGTCGGCGAGGACGGCCGCCTGGAGATGCACAACCCCGCCGCCGAGGACCCCGCGCGCTACGGCGACGGCTGGGACGCCTCGTACTGGGATGACAAGGGCTTCGGCCACGGCACCTGGTCGCTCACCCCGAACGCGGTGCCCCTGACGGTCCGCCGTGGCACCACCGCGAACCTGCCCGCGACGGTGAACGTCGACTCGGACGGAACGGTGGGCCCCGTCGCCGTGACCTGGTCGACGCTCGACACCAGCGTGCTCGGCCCGCAGACGGTGACCGGCACGCTCGCCGCCGACGCGCACTTCACCGCGGGCCGAACCTTCCAGCGCACCATCACGGTCACCGAACCGGGGATCGCGAACATCGCGCCCGAGGCGACGGTCTCGGCGTCCAGCCGCAGCAATCTCGTCGGCGCCGTCGTCGACGGCAACCCCACCGGCAAGGGCTGGGACGACTGGACCGGCAACGGCTACCCGCGCGACAGCTGGCTCGCCTTCGACTGGGGCGTGACCCGCACGTTCGACTCGATCGTCGTGCACACCTACAAGGACGGGTCGACGGCCACGTGGCCCTCGCGCATCCAGACGCAGTACCGCGACGACTCCGGCGCGTGGATCGACACCGAGGTCGGGGCGACCCTGTCGCAGGATGCCGGACAGTCCGCGCCCGTGGCCGTGATCGACGCTCGCTCCCTGCCGGCGGCCAGCGCCCTGCGGATGCGCCTCACGAGCGACGCGAACACCTGGCAGTCGATCGCGGAGGTCGACATCTGGGGCAACGCCTCGATCCCGAACGTGTGCCGCGGCGGCGACGCCACGGTCTCGGCATCCTTCCACCAGACGAAGTGGGCCACGATGCCGGCCGGCAACGCGTGCGACGGCAAGCAGAACACGCAGTGGTCGACCTGGACCGACGCGGGATTCCAGGATGCCGCGACGTTCACGATCGAGACGTGGGAGATCCACCGCCTCGACCACGTCACCTTCACCAACACCGAGGGCACGATCGCGGGCGTGAGCGCCGAGTACCGCACCCCGTCGGGAGAGTGGCTGCCGGTCGCACCGACGGGCGACGCGCCGGCGGTCGTCAACGGGACCGAGACGACGCTGTCGTTCACGAAGGTGCTGGCCACGGGCCTGCGCCTGACGTTCTCGACCCCGGGCTCGTACCTCAAGATCCCCGAGATCGTGGTGCCCGAGGCGGGGGGCATCGCGGCGATCACGCCTCTGCTGGGCTCCGAGCCCAACGCGGCCGGGTGGTTCCGCGCTCCGGTGAAGGTGCAGCTCTCGCACGACGGTGGGGCCGACGTCGTCGTGCAGCACCGCATCGACGACGGCGAGTGGGTCGACGGCACGGAGGTCACGGTCGACACCGACGGTGCGCACACCGTCGGCTACCGCGCCCTCATCGACGGCGTCGAGCAGGAGGACGTCACCGGGTCGGTGGCCGTGCCCGTCGACACCGTGGCCCCGGTCACGGGAGCCGACGTCACCGCGGCCTCGTCGGCCCGCGCCCTGGTCCTCCCCGACGTCACGGCGTCGGTCGCGGCACCGGGCCAGGTCCTCACGCTCCTCGCGACGGATGCCACCTCGGGAGTCGCCACCACCGAGTACTCGCTGGACGAGGGGACCACCTGGACCGTCGGCACGGAGGTGTCGTTCACCGAGGCCGGCACCCACCGGGTGTGGTTCCGGTCGACGGACGTCGCCGGCAACGTCGAGCAGACCCGCACCGCGGAGCTCACCGTGACCGCCCCGGTCGACGGCGGCACCGACCCGGGCACCACCCCCGCTCCCACGCCCTCCGCCACCACGCCGGGATCGACCGCGGGCACCGGGGGAACGGCATCCGGGACCGCCGGCGCATCGGACGCCCTCGCGGTCACCGGCACCGAGGCGCCGATCGGCCTCGCCGTCGGCGCATTGCTCGCGCTGCTCGCGGGCGCCGGCGTGCTGCTGCTCCGGCGCCGCCGCGCCTGACGCACCACGATCGCCCCGGGACCGTTGCGACGGTTCCCGGGGCGATCCCGCGTCTGCGGCCGCCGGGGAGAATGGATGCCGTGCGCGCGATGATCATGCATGCCCTGGCCGAACCCCTCGAGGTCCGCGAGGTGCCCGCGCCGACGGCACCGGCGGGCGGCGTCGTGGTCGAGGTTCACGCGACCGGACTGTGCAAGAGCGACTGGCACGCGTGGGTCGGCCACGACGACGTCACCCTCCCCCACGTCCCCGGGCACGAGCTCGCGGGCGTGATCGCCGAGGTCGGGACGGGCGTCGCGGACTGGGCGGTCGGCGATCGGGTCACCGTCCCGTTCGTCATGGGCTGCGGCGAGTGCGAGTGGTGCCGGAACGGTGACGCACAGGTCTGCCCGCGTCAGGAGCAGCCGGGATTCACCCAGTGGGGCTCGTTCGCTGAACGCGTCGTCGTGCGGGCGGCCGACACCAACCTCGTCGCGATCCCGGACGGGGTGTCGTTCGAGGCGGCGGCGGCCCTCGGATGCCGCTTCGCCACCGCCTTCCGCGCTCTCACCGGCCGCGCGCGCGTGCGTGCCGGCGAGTGGGTGACGGTCGTGGGGGCCGGGGGCGTGGGGTTGAGCGCCGTGATGATCGGCGCCGCCCTGGGCGCCCGCGTGATCGCCGTCGACCGGACGCCCGCCGCGCTCGACGCGGCGCGCCGTCTCGGCGCGGAGCACACGATCCTCGCGGGCGACGCCGATGTCCCGCGGGCGGTCGACGCGCTCACGGACGGCGGGAGTCACGTGTCGATCGACGCGGTCGGCAGCGCGCAGACCGCGCGCGACGCCGTGTTGAGCCTGCGCCGACGCGGCCGTCACGTGCAGATCGGGCTGCTGCCGACCGCGGACGGCCAGACGCCCATGCCGATGGCCCGTCTCATCGCGTGGGAGCTCGACCTGCTCGGCAGCCACGGCATGGCGGCGGCGGACTATCCCGCGATGCTCGACCTCATCGCCCGCGGGACGCTGCGGCCGCAGGATCTCATCGAGCGGGTCGTGGGTCTCGGCGAGGCCGCGGAGATGCTGCCGCGCATGGACACCGCCGCCCCGGCGGGCATGACGATGATCGACCCGCGTCGGGTCTGAAGCGCGGCGCGGGAGTCAGTTCCGCGGAGTCTCGGGGCCGTCAGGGCTCTCGGGGGCCGCGGACGTGTCGTCGTCCTTCGGCAGGAGGAGCGGGCGATCGACCGTCTTCGTGACCTGAGCGGGGTCGACGGCAAGCAGCAGCAGCGCGACGCTGACGAGCACGACGATGAAGGTGACGCCGGCGGCGATGGCGCCGATGACGAGCGCGCGCTGGATCTCGTCGGCGGGGCGGGCCTGGAAGGCCCCCATCGACACGAGGGTCACGATGCCGGCGAAGAGCGCCGCGACGAAGGCGAGCCCGAGCAGCTGGACGGGCTTCATGAGATCGCGGCGGGTGGGCTTGTGGTCGGTCATGATGCGGCCTCCTCGGCGGGTACGGCCGGAACCGGCTCCGGGCGGCGGGGCGAGAAACCGGCGATCGCCAGGTACACGGCGATGATCGCCGCGTAGCCGCCGAAGATGCCCACCGCGATGGTGATCCCCGTGAGGGTGAAGGTGCCGGCGCCGTCGATCGTGTAGTCGTACGAGAAGGCCGGGCTGGTGAGGAGGATGCCGACCGCGAGGATCAGCGTGATGATCCCCACCGTGAGACCGTCGCGGGAGTCGGGGCGCCCGGCGCGGCGGTCGCGCACGGCACCGATGATCTCGAGCGCGCCCGATACGACCGCCCACACGATGACGAGGACGAAGAAGAAGGTCGTCGTCCGCCACGCGCCGACGCTGGCCGCGAGCCCGGCGAGCCCGCTCACCACCGCGAGCAGGATCGGCGTCGTCCGCTGGCCGCTCGGGTACACGAGCCAGACCGACAGCACGAGGACGAGGGCGGTGGCCAGCGCGAACCCGCTGAACACGCTCGAGCCGACGGCCGCCGAATGATCCGACGAGAACGTGACCATGACCGCCGCCAGGGCGGCGAAGAAGGCGCGCGCCAACTGAACGTGGCGCACATCGAAGGAGCGCACAGAAGCAGGAGTGGTCACGGAGGGTCCCGGAGAGACGGAGTCGATGGCATCCAGTCTATTCCCCGCCGGCTGAGCGCCCTCCGTGTGCACCGACGTCGAGATATCCCGCTCAGGCCGTGCGAGCAGTAGAGGTCTGACCACTGTCGAGGATTTGCACATGTCGTAAATTTCGAGATTCTTTTGGTCATAGTGGTCGCAAAGACGCGCACGGCTGCCCCTAACGTCAACGCATGAGCCCGACTTTCGACCTCACCGCCGTGCCCTCGGTCGCGCCCCGTGCGGTGTTCTTCGTGTCGGACAGCACCGGGATCACCGCCGAGACACTCGGCAACGCCCTCCTGGCGAACTTCCCCGGTGCGCGCTTCGAGCGGCACACCGTCCCCTTCGTGGACAGTGCCACGGCGATCGAGTCCGTCGAACGAGCCGTGCTGCGGTCCGCGGCGGCAGGCGAGGCGCCCATCGTCTTCGCGACGCTGAAGGACGCCGGCATCCGGGCCCGTCTGGCCGCATCCGCGACCGTCGTGATCGACCTCCTCGCCGGACACCTCACCGAGCTCGAGACCGCGCTCGGCGCCACGGCCGAGACGCGCGCCGGGCAGTACCACGGCCTCGGCGACCTCGAGCAGTACTTCCGTCGCATGCGGGCGGTGGAGTTCGCCATCGAGCACGACGACGGCCAGAGCGAGCGCGATCTCGCCAGCGCCGACGTGATCATCGTCGCGCCGTCCCGCTGCGGCAAGACCCCCACCACGATGTACCTCGCGCTGCACTACGGGCTCCTCGTGGCGAACTATCCGCTCACCGACGACGACTTCCCCACCGACGGGCTGCCGCGCATCGTGGCGCCGCACGCCGACCGCTGCTTCGGGCTCACCACCACCGCTCTCCGGCTCAGCCAGGTGCGACACGAGCGCCGCCCGAACTCGACCTACTCCAGCCTCGCCCAGTGCACCCTCGAGATCCGCCGGGCCGAAGACCTCTACCGCCGTACCCACATCCCGTTCCTCAGCTCCGCGACCCGGAGCGTCGAGGAGATGTCCGCCGTGCTCCTGCAGTCCATGAACCTGCGGGACCGACCCCACGAAAGGCCCCTCACATGACCAACATCCTGCGCTTCGACGAGATCGGCATGGGCGACCTGGCCCGCGTCGGCGGCAAGAACGCCTCGCTCGGCGAGATGGTGTCGCACCTGGCATCCGCCGACATCCGCGTCCCCCCGGGATTCGCGACGACCTCCGACGCCTTCGGGCGCTTCCTCGCCCACGACGGGCTCGATGCCCGCATCCGTGAGGCGGTCGAGGGCATCGACGTCGACGACGTCGCAGCCCTCAGCCAGCTCGGCGGGCGCGTGCGCGCGTGGATCGAGGAGCAGCCCTTCCCGGCCGACCTCGAGGCCGACATCCGCACCGCCTACGCCGCCCTCGTCGCGGGCGAAGCCGACCCCGAGGCGGTCACTTGGGCCGTGCGCTCCAGCGCCACCGCCGAAGACCTCCCGGACGCCTCGTTCGCCGGGCAGCAGGAGACCTTCCTCAACATCGGCGGGATCGAGAACATCCTGCAGGCGATCCGGCGGGTCTTCGCCTCGCTCTACAACGACCGCGCGATCGCGTACCGCGCGCACCACGGCTTCGACCACCACGAGGTCGCCCTCTCCGCCGGCGTGCAGCGGATGGTGCGCTCCGACGTGGGCGCCTCGGGCGTCATGTTCACCCTCGACACCGAGTCGGGCTTCGAGGACGCGGTGTTCCTCACCAGCTCGTACGGTCTCGGCGAGGCGGTCGTCCAGGGTGCGGTGAACCCCGACGAGTTCTACGCCTACAAGCCCGCCCTGCGCGCGGGACGTCCCGCGATCCTCAAGCGTTCGGTCGGCGAGAAGGCCATCGCGATGCGGTACACCGACGGACGCCACGTCGACGGCAGCACGGCCTTCGTCGAGGTGGATGCCGCCGACCGAGCGCGGTTCTCCCTCACCGACGCGGAGGTCGAGGAGCTCGGCCGCATCGCCCTCGTCATCGAGGAGCACTACGGCCGCCCGATGGACATCGAGTGGGGCAAGGACGGAATCGACGGGCGGCTGTACGTGCTGCAGGCGCGGCCCGAGACCGTCGTGTCGCGGCAGTCGGCCAATGTGCTGCGCCGGTTCGTGCTCGCCGAGCGCAGCCCGGTGCTCGTCGAGGGTCGCGCGATCGGGCAGCGCATCGGTGCGGGACGCGTCCGCGTGCTCCGCTCGATCGACCAGATGGCCGACTTCGCCCACGGCGACGTGCTCGTGGCCGACATGACCGATCCCGACTGGGAGCCGATCATGAAGCGCGCGTCGGCGATCGTCACCGACCGCGGCGGCCGGACGTGCCACGCAGCGATCATCGCGCGCGAACTCGGCATCCCCGCCGTCGTCGGCACCGGCGTCGCCACGCACGCCCTCACCGACGGCCAGGAGGTGACCGTCTCGTGCGCGGAGGGCGATGACGGCGTCGTGTACGACGGCATCCTGGACTTCGCCGAGGAGATCACCGAACTCGACCGGATGCCGTCCGCCCCCGTGAAGGTGATGATGAACGTCGGCACGCCCGACCAGGCGTTCGCGTTCTCGCGCCTGCCGCACGCGGGCGTCGGGCTCGCCCGCCTGGAGTTCATCATCAACCGGCAGATCGGCATTCACCCGCGTGCCCTGCTCGAGCTCGACCGCCTCGACGGCACCCTCGCCGACGACATCCGCGCCCGCATCGCCGCCTACCCGTCGCCCGAGGAGTACTTCATCCGGCGCGTCGCCGAAGGCGTGTCGATGATCGCGGCGGCGTTCGCCCCCGAGCCGGTGATCGTCCGGCTGTCGGACTTCAAGTCCAACGAGTACGCGAACCTCATCGGCGGCACGCTGTACGAGCCCGACGAGGAGAACCCGATGCTGGGCTACCGCGGTGCCGCCCGCTACGTCTCGCCCGAGTTCCGCGCCTGCTTCGACATGGAATGCGAGGCCCTGCGCCGCGTCCGCGACGAGATGGGTCTCACGAACGTGCAGATCATGGTGCCCTTCGTCCGCACGGTCGGCGAAGCCAAGGCCGTCGTCGACCTGCTCGCGCAGAACGGGCTCCGCCGGGGCGAGAACGGCCTGAAGGTCGTCATGATGTGCGAACTGCCCGCCAACGCGATCCTCGCCGAGCGGTTCCTCGAGCACTTCGACGGCTTCTCGATCGGGTCGAACGACATGACCCAGCTGACGCTGGGCCTGGACCGCGACTCGGCGCTCATGGCATCCGCCTTCGACGAGCGCGACCCGGCGGTGCTGCACCTGCTGGGGATGGCGATCGACGCGTGCCAGCGTCAGGGCAAGTACGTCGGCATCTGCGGCCAGGGTCCCAGCGACCACCCCGACTTCGCGCAGTGGCTCGTCGCGCGCGGCATCCAGTCGCTGTCGCTCAACCCCGACACGGTGGTCGAGACCTGGCTCGCGCTCGCGGCGAACGAGCGGCCCAAGGCCGAGATCCTCGCGCAGGCGCACCTGTCACAGCTCTGAACCGACGACGCCGGCCCTCCGCCGCGGGTCCGCTCCCACCGTGAAGCGAACCCCGGCGGAGGGAGGCGCGGAGGCGCGGAGCGCGTCCACCGCCTCCCCCGCCTGGTCGCCGAGCCCGACGAAGTAGCGGCGCCCGTCGGTGGTGGTCAATCGCACGGTGCGGGACTCGCCCATGCTGACGAGGATGCCCGGGCCGTGAGGGCTGCCCGTGACACCCCACCCGCCGAAGTCCTCGACGGCATCGACCTCCGCCACATCCACCCGCGCCAGCTGATCCCATCGGAGGCGGCGCCCCCAGAACGGCACCACCGAGACCGAGACCCCCCGCTCCCCCGCCCGGAGTCGCACCCCCGAGCAGAACGTGACGACCACCAGGGCGACGACCGACAGCAACGCCACGGTCGCCCCGGCGGGGGTGTCGACCTGCACGACCCCCAGGAGGAGGAGGATCACCGGGCCGACGAACAGCAGGGCGCGCGAGGCCGGATTGAGGGGTCGCCGGGCGAGGGTGCGCATGAGGGGGTCCTTTCGTCGGCCGGGGATCGCGACGCTACGGCGGGGTCGGCGGTTGGCGGAATGCCCCTCCGGCCACACCCGGCTGGACCTCCCGCCAGCCCGCGCGGCCGGGATCCGCGACGGCGCGGGCGTCAGCCCAGCGGTACCCGCGCCACGACGACCCAGTCATCGGCCTCGCGCCCGGCGCGCAGGTCGCCGCCCACTTCTCGCACGAGCCCGGCCATCCGCGCGACGCCCGTTCCCGCGGAGGGGATGTCCTCCCGCCGCACGGCGGGGAGCGCGTTGCGGACGGTGAGTTCGGCGTGGGTCTCGTCCGCCCGTACCGTCAGCACGACCGTGCCGGGTGCGGCGTGCTTCAGCACGTTCGTCAGGGACTCGCGCAGCACGCGGGCGAAGACGACGCCGACGCGGCGGGGCGCCCGGGGCAGGGGCGCGGCGTGGACGTCGACCCGGTAGCCGGCGGCCGTGAGCGTGTCCGCGGCCTCCCGCACCGCGGCCGCGGGGTCGGACGCGAACCCGGGCGTCGGGGACTCCTCGTCCGCGGCGATCTCGATGAGGTAGCGCAGGTCGCCGAGCGCGTTCCGCGCGGTGACGCCGATCGTGGATTGCGCCGTCTGCCGCACGGTGGCGTTGGGGTCATCCAAGAGCTGCGCGTGCAGGGCGATGACCGTCAGGTCGTGGGCGATCCCGTCGTGCAGGTCTCCCGCGAGCCGGCGTCGCTCGAGAGCCGCCGCCGCCTGCTCGCGTTCGCGGGACCGCACCAGCTGCGCGCCGAGCTGCTCACCGCGGGCTTGGGCCCCGCGCAGGAGCAGCCCGATCCCGCCCAGCACGATCGCCACCACGACGAACCCGACGGCCGTCGAGGGCCCGGATGCCGGTTGGCGGGCGACCGCGACGGCGGCGACGACGAGCGTGGCGGAATACCCGAGGACGAGAGCCCCGGTGCCGAGCCGGACCACGCACAGCGCGGCGATCGCGAACGCGAGGAACGTCGGGTGCGACAGCCCCGCCGGGAAGGACAGCACCAGGGCCGCCCCGAGCGACGCGGTCCCGGCGGCCGCCGACCAGAGATAGAGCGCGAACAGCGCCGTGACGACGAGCTCGAACAGCCCGTCGGTGGTGTCGCCACCGCCGTCGGCGACCATCGAGATCACGCTCAGCGCGACGGCGGCGAGCAGCAGGACGACGAACGCCGTCTTCTCGACGCGCGTCAACGGGGTGGTCTTCCGCAGCCACGAGCGATCCCGTGGTGCGGTCACGTGGGCGCCTGCGGACACCGCTCCATTGTGACTCGCGTGCCCCCGTGGTACCCGAAACCCGGGGGCACGCGTCAGGAACAGAGGCCAAGCAGACGGCAGAGCGCAGTCCAGATTCCGGACCGAATCATCATCATGCGGTTTCCCTCGTGTTCCCGGTCGTTGCCCCGGTCCGAGGATCTCCGGCGGCCGTGCGCGGGCGCAGTGGACCTTCGACCACATCGCTGGCCGAAGGTCCAGGGAGGCTGCTGGGTAGGCTCGCGGCATGGCCGAGATCCGCGTGCTCCTCGTCGACGACGACCCGCTGGTGCGGTCGGCCCTCGCGCACTTCCTCACCCGCGAGGAGGGCACCACCGTGGTCGCCGAGGCGGGGGACGGTCGCGACGCGCTCGACCAGGTCGGTCGCCATCGACCGGACGTCGTCCTCATGGACGTGCGGATGCCGCGCATGGACGGCATCGACGCGACCGCGCAGATCGCGCAGCGCTGGCCCGACGTGCGCGTTCTCGCCGTGACGACCTTCGACACGGTCGACACCGTCCTGCCGATGCTGCACGCGGGCGCCTCCGGCTACCTGCTGAAGGACTCGCCCGCCGAGGAGATCGTCGCGGGTGTGCGCCGCGTGCACGAGGGCACGACGTCCCTCTCCCCCCGGATCGCCGCCCTGCTGGTCGAGCACGTGCGAGAGCGCGAGCGTCCGGCGTCGGCCGCCTCACCCGACCTGGAACCGCTGACGGACCGCGAGGGCGACATCCTGAGGTGCCTGGCACGCGGGATGTCCAACGCCGAGATCGCCGCCGAGCTCATCGTGTCGGAAGGGACGGTCAAGGCCTACCTCGGCCGCATCATGACCAAGTGGGGCGTCCGGGACCGCGTCCAGATCATCGTCGCGGCCGCCCGCGCGGGGCTGATCGCCTTCACCTGACGGCGGGGCTCCGGGCCGGGAGGTATCTGGGGCATCCCCCGGCCCGGAGGTCTAGGAGACCGTTTCGCGCTTCCGGCGCTCGGCGCGGGTCTGCGGGATCTCGGGGTCGGCGTGGGCGGCGGCCTCGGCATCCGTCACCTTCGGCTTGCGCGGCCACCAGAACCGGTCGCCCGCGATGAACGCCATGGCGGGGACGATGACCGTGCGCACGAGGAGCGTGTCGATGAGCACGCCGATGCAGACGATCACGCCGATCTGGGTGAGGGTGATGAGCGGCAGCACCCCGAGCACGGCGAACACGGCGGCGAGCAGGATGCCGGCGCTCGTGATGACCGCACCGGTCGCGGCGAGCGCGCGGATCATGCCGTTCGTGGTGCCCAGTGTGCGCGTCTCCTCCTGCGCCCGGGTGACGAGGAAGATGCTGTAGTCCACGCCCAGGGCCACCAGGAACAGGAAGCTGAACAGCAGCACGTTCGTGTCGATCGCGGGGAAGCCGAACAGCGGGGTCTGGAAGAGCCACCATGCGGCGCCCACGGCGGAGAAGAAGCTCGCCACGACGGCGATGAGCAGCAGAACGGGCGCGAGGAGCGCGCGCAGCAGGATCACGAGCACGATGAACACGAGCACGAGGATGAGCGGGATGATCAGGTTCTGATCCCGCTGCTGCGCACCGGCGACGTCGAGAGCCTGAGCGTCCAGACCGCCCACGAGCGTCTGGCCGCTGCCGACCCCGTCGAGGTCGGCGCGCAGCCGCTCGATCGTGGCGAACGCCTCGGGCGTCTCGGCGGACGCGTTCAGGGTGACGTCGATGCGCGCCCAGTCGCTCGTCTCCTCGACGAGACGGGCGGAGTCGACCCCCTCGATGCTCCCGGCCGCCTCGAGGACGGCGTCGGCGTCGGCCACCGGGGCCACGACCGTCGCGGGCGACGTCGCCCCCGCCGAGAACGCCTCCGCGAGCACCTCCTGGCCCTTCACGGCGTCGGGCTTCTGCAGGAAGCGGTCGTTCTGCGACAGCCCCGTCTGCACGAAGAACAGGCCGCTGGCGAGGGCGCCGAGCACGACGGCGCCGGTCAGGGCGACGACGACGGGGCGCTTCGAGACGCCGCGGCCGAGCTTGCCCCACGGGCTGCGGGCGATCGCGTCGGGCGAGCCGAAGCGCGGGACGTACGGCCAGAACAGCCAGCGACCGAACAGCACGAGGGCGGCGGGCAGCACGATGAGGGCGAACGCCATCGCGACGATGACGCCCACGGCGCAGGCGAGCCCGAGCGCACGGTTGCCCGACAGCTCGCCCAGGAGCAGGGTGGCCAGGGCCAGCGCGACCGTCGACCCGCTCGCGATGATCGCGGGCCCGGCTCCCCGGACCGCCCGACGCATGGCCTCGCGGCGGTCTTCGGCCAAGCGCAGCTCGTCGCGGTATCGGGCGATGAGCAGCAGGGCGTAGTTCGTTCCCGCGCCGAAGACGAGGACGGACAGGATGCCGGTGACCGAGGCATCCAACTGCACTCCGGCGAGCGCGGCGACGCGGCGGGCGACGATGCCGGCGGACGCGTCGGCGGTGCCGATGACGACGAGCGGGACGAGCCACAGCCAGGGGCTGCGGTACGTGATGAGCAGGAGGACCGCGACGACGATCACGGTGGTCAGCAGCAGCGTGAAGTCGGCGCCGTCGAAGACCGCCGCGATGTCGACCTCGAAGCCCTCGGGACCGGTGAGGTAGGTGTTCACGCCGGTGAGGCCGTCGGCGGCGAGGGTGCGGATCTCGTCGGCGCGCTCGCTTTGGGCGGCGACGTCTTCTTCGGGAGTGAGCGGCACGACCAGCAGCGCGACGGTGCCGTCCTCGGACACCTGGGCGGGCGGGATGAATCCGTCGGGGGTGAGGTCGACGAGGTCGCCGAACGCCTTCTGCTGGATCGCGGCGACGGTGTCGGCGGGGAGGGCCTCGCCGTCGTCGGACGCGAAGACGAGCAGGGCCGAGGTGGTGTCGGCATCCGGGAAGGTGTCGAGGATCTTCTGCACCTGGACCGACTCAGCCGAGTCGGGGAGCCCGGAACCCGGTGCCGTCTCCGACGAGGAGCCGGAACCGAGCGCGAAGAGAGCGGCGACGCCGGCGAACGCGACGACCAGCACGATCCAGGACGTGCGGGCCGAGGTGAGGAAACGCAGGAAGCCGTTCATCGTCGTCTTTCGCTAGGTTTTGAAGTATCTCGAAAATCGAGATACGAGAAAGGTAGCGCAATTTCGACGTAGGATGCCACTCATGGAAGCGACGGAATCTTCCACGGCCCCCGCCGGTCCGGGGTTCCCTCCCGTGCGGCCCGCGACCGCGCTGGTGCGCGCCCTCTTCAGCGCCGGCACCGAGTTCGAGAAGTCGCTGCAGCACGAGCTCTCCGTCAACCCCACCGGCCTTGACGCCATGGGGCACCTCGTGATGTCGGGCCCGCTCTCGCCCGGCGAGCTCTCCCGCCGCCTCGACCTCACCACCGCCGCGACGACCGCGGCGATCGACCGTCTCGTCGCCCTCGGCCACGTCACCCGCGCGCCCCACCCCACCGATCGTCGCAGCCTGCTGGTCGTGCCGACCGAAGCGTCGGTCCACCGCGCGATGAGCCACCTCGCGCCCATGATCGCCTCGGTGGATGCCGTGCTCGACGACTTCAGCGAAGACGAACAGGCAGTCATCGCCCGCTACCTCGAGCGCGTGGTGGCCTCCTACGGCGTGCCCGTCGACGACGGTACCGCCCGGCCGCGGTAGGGGTCCGGGCGACTCCGCCTCGAACAGCACCGAGGTCGCCCGGCGGATGTGCGCCTCGGTGAGGCTCGCGGCACGTTCCGCGTCGCCGTCGAAGATCGCCTCGGCGATGGCGCGGTGCTCGCGCTGCAGCAGCGCCGACTGGTCACCCCAGTCGGCGTTGCGCTCGATCGCGTGCAGCAGCGGGGCGCGCACGGCCTCGCGGATCGCCCCCGTCAGCGCGGCGGAGAGACTGCTGCCGGAGGCATCGGCGATCGCCAGATGGAATCGCGTGTCCGCCTCGTTGAACGCTCCGCGGGCGCCGATCGCGGCCTCGCCCGCGGCGAGCGCCGCCTCGATCTCGGCACGGGCGGCGGCGTGGAGATCGCGTGCGGCCGAGGCAGCGGAGGCGCGCTCGAGAACGATGCGGGCCTCGGTGACGTCCTGGATGGTGAAGTTCGACAGCGCCACGTGCAGACGCAGGAAGCGGGTGAGCGCCTCGCGCGGGAGGGCCGCGACGAAGGTGCCCGCGGCGGCGCCGGCGCCGGGCTGCGAGCGCAGCACGCCCTGACTCTCGAGCACGCGCACGGCCTCGCGCACACCGGCGCGACTGACCTCGAGGTTCGCGGCGAGCTCGCGCTCGGGCGGGAGGGCGTCCCCGACCTTGAGGACCCCCGACAGGATGCGATCCTCGATGACCTCGATCACCAACTCGTGGGCGCGAGCTTTGCGGACCGGGAGCCAGAGGTCGCCTGCTGCGTCCTCGACGTCGGGAACGGATGCCATGACCTGCCGCCTTCGGGAGTGGGTGTTGACAGCGTATCGGTCCAGCCGTTACCTTGCGTTAGCGGTCTGACCTCTAAAAGGTTGGCGCTTCGCAACAACGTCGTTCGAAGGAAGGCCCCGATGTACACCCCCGAACTCGCGCCGATCGGCGCCAGCATCGTTCTCTCGGCTCTCGTGGCGAGCCTCCCGTTCCTCACGGTGTTCCTCGCCCTCGGCGTGTTGCGGTGGAAGGCGCACTGGGCCGGCCTGTCCGGCCTCGGCGTCGCGCTGCTGGTGGCGGTGTTCGGTTTCCGGATGCCGGTCGACCTCGCCGCGCTCTCCGCGACGCAGGGCTTCGTCTTCGGCCTCTTCCCGATCATGTGGATCGTGCTCAACGCCATCTGGCTGTACGAGCTCACGGTGCGCAGCGGCCGGTTCGAGGATCTCCGCCTGGTCATCAACGCCCTCAGCGACGACCCCCGCATCCAGGCGATCATCATCGCGTTCGGCTTCGGCGGACTCCTGGAGGCGCTCGCCGGCTTCGGCGCACCGGTCGCCATCACGGGCGTCATGCTCATGGCGGTGGGCTTCACCCCGATGCGTGCGGCCGTCATCGTGCTGCTGGCCAACACCGCCCCGGTGGCCTTCGGCGCCGTCGGGACCCCGATCGTCACCGCGGGGAGCCTCACCGGAATCGACTACCGCGAGATCGGCGCGTACGTCGGCCACCAGACCCCGCTCGTGGCGCTGTTCGTGCCCTTCATCCTCGTGCTGCTGGCCGACGGCTGGCGGGGGCTCAAGGAGACCTGGCCCGCCGCCCTCACGTTCGGTGCGGTCTTCGCCGTCGCCCAGTGGGTCAGCGCCACCTGGATCTCGGTCGAGCTGACCGACATCGTGGCATCCCTCGCCGGAATCGCCGCCGCCGTCGTGCTGCTGCGCTTCTGGCAGCCCCGCGGCACCGCGGCCGCCCGCGAGCGCCTGCTCAAGGAGCGCGCGACCAGCCTCGTCGGAGCGGGCGTCCCCGGCTCGGGCGGAGGGGCCGGGACGACGGATGCCGAGACCCCGGCCGCGCGTCCGCGGCTCACGCCCCGCACGGTGTTCCTGGCGCTGTTCCCCTACCTGCTGGTGATCGTCGTGTTCTCGCTGGCGAAGCTGTGGACGCCCGTGAAGACGTTCCTCGCCTCGACCGACGTGAAGATCCCGTGGCCCGGCCTGGACGGCAACATCCTCACCGCGAGCGGCAAGGCCGCCGGCTCCACCGTCTACACGTTCGCGTGGCTGTCGTCCGCCGGAAGCCTGCTGATCCTGTGCGGCATCGTCGTCGCGCTCGTCTACCGCCTGCCGCTGCGGGAGGCGGGTCGCGCCTGGATCCAGACGCTCGTGAAGCTCCGCTTCTCACTGCTGACCGTCGGCTCGGTGCTCGCGCTCGCCTACGTCATGAACATGTCGGGCATGACGCTCACGATCGGCGCCTGGATCGCCGGCACGGGGGCGCTCTTCGCCTTCCTCTCGCCGATCCTCGGCTGGTTCGGCACCGCCGTGACCGGCTCCGACACGAGCGCCAACGCCCTGTTCGCCACCCTGCAGCAGAGCGCCGCGCTGCAGGCCGGCATCGACCCGACGCTGCTCGTCGCCGCGAACACCTCCGGCGGTGTCATCGGCAAGATGATCAGCCCGCAGAACCTCGCCATCGCCGCGACCGCCGTCGGCCTCGTGGGTCAGGAGTCCACGATCCTGCGCAAGGTCATCTGGTGGAGCGTCGGCATGCTCGTCGTGATGTGCCTGCTCGTGGGACTGCAGTCGTCGGTCCTGTCCTGGATGCTCCCGTAACCTCCTCCCCTCCCGAAAGGCACGCCATGTCCGCCGTGACACGCCAGTTCCCCAACCCGGTCGAGCTGCTCGAGCTGATGCAGTTCAAGCGCCCCGACTTCAACGGACGCCGCCGTCGGCTGAACTCCGCCCTGACGATCGCCGACCTCCGCGACATCGCGAAGCGTCGCACGCCGGCCGCCGCGTTCGACTACACCGACGGCGCCGCGGACAGCGAAGAGGGCCTCGCCCGCGCCCGCCAGGCCTTCGCCGACGTGGAGTTCCACCCGTCGATCCTGCGCGACGTGTCGCACGTCGACACGAGCTGCCAGATCTTCGGCGGATCGTCGGCGCTGCCGTTCGGCATCGCCCCGACCGGGTTCACGCGGCTGATGCAGACCGAGGGCGAGATCGCCGGCGCGGGCGCTGCGGGGGCCGCCGGCATCCCGTTCACCCTCTCCACACTGGGCACGAGCTCGATCGAGTCGGTCAAGGCGGCCAACCCGCAGGGACGCAACTGGTTCCAGCTGTACGTCATGAAGCAGCGCGAGATCTCGTACGCGCTGGTCGAGCGCGCCGCGGCAGCGGGCTTCGACACGCTGTTCTTCACCGTCGACACCCCCGTCGCGGGTGCCCGTCTGCGCGACAAGCGCAACGGCTTCTCGATCCCGCCGCAGCTGAGCGTGTCGACGATCATCGACGCGCTCCCCCGCCCCTGGTGGTGGTGGGACTTCCTCACCACGCCCAAGCTCGAGTTCGCCTCGCTCAGCGCCACCGGCGGCACCGTCGGCGAGCTGCTGAACTCCGCCATGGACCCCTCGATCTCGTTCGACGACCTCGCCGAGATCCGGGCGCTGTGGCCCGGCAAGCTCGTCATCAAGGGCGTGCAGAACGTCGAGGACTCCCGGCGCCTCGCCGACCTGGGCGTGGACGGCATCGTCCTGTCCAACCACGGCGGACGCCAGCTCGACCGTGCCCCCGTGCCGTTCCACCTGCTGCCCGAGGTGGTGCGCGAGGTCGGCGCCGACACCGAGATCGCGATCGACACCGGCATCATGAGCGGCACCGACATCGTGGCATCCATCGCCCAGGGAGCGAAGTTCACGCTCATCGGCCGCGCGTACCTGTACGGGTTGATGGCCGGGGGCCGCGAGGGCGTCGACCGAGCGATCCAGATCCTCGCCGACCAGGTCGTCCGCACGATGCAACTGCTGCAGGTGACCTCGCTCGCCGAGCTCACGCCCGCGCACGTGACGCAGCTCGAGCGCCTCGTCCCGCGCCGGGTGACCGCCCGGGTCTGATCCGCGCGCCCCGACGCCCCGTCGAGTGTCCAAGACACGCCGTACCGCACGCCCCGCCGACGGCGTGTCTTGGACACTCGACCGCGCGCGAGCCGGTGCTACCGTGCGGGGGTGACTCCGACCCCGCGCCTCATCCACGTCTCGGCCGCGGTCATCACCGACGGCGACGGGCGTCTGCTGCTCGTCCGCAAGGCCGGGACGACCGCGTTCATGCAGCCCGGCGGCAAGCCGGAGCCCGGCGAGACGCCCGCCGAGACCCTCGCGCGCGAACTCGCGGAAGAGGTGGGGCTGCGGGTCGAACCGGACGCCCTCGAGCCGCTCGGCTCCTTCACCGCGACGGCGGCGAACGAACCCGGCTTCGCGGTGGTCGCCGACGTGTTCCGCGTCGACATCGGCGACCAGCAGCCGATCCCGGATGCCGAGATCGCCGAGCTCCGCTGGGTCACCGCCGCGACGGCATCCGGTCTCGAGATCGCCCCGCTCGCGCGGGAGTACTTCCTGCCGGCGTGAGTCGCGCGCGGGTGCGGCGCGAGCGCACACGATCGGGTCGAGCGCACACGAACGGGACGCCCGGAACGTGTGCGCTCGACCGGATCGTGTGATCTGGCGCCGGGCGGGCGTCCGTCAGGGGCCGGTGAGGGCGCGCAGCGCCATGCCGGCGAGGATGTCGGACGCATCCGCGGCCACCGCGCTGTGCGGCGTCGAGTTGAGCAGCCCGAAGGTTCCGAGAAGACGGGTCTGACGCTCGGCAGCGTCGAGTTCGGCGCGAACGGATGCCAGCACGACGTCCCACTCCTGCACGTACTGACGCTGCAGGCTCCGCACCGTGTGGTTGACGTCGCTCGGCAGCTGCGCCAGCTCGCGATCCTGGATGCGGATGACGTCGGGGTCCGCCGTGGCGAAGTCGAGGTGGAACCGCACCAGACGCCGGAGCAGCTCGGCCGGCGCTCCGGGCTCGGCGACGAGCTCGCGGCATCCCTCCAGCAGCCGCCGGCTGGCGTCGATCAGCACCTCCGCGAGGAGAGCCTCCTTGCTCGGGAAGTAGTTGTACAGCGCCGGACCGCTCATCCCGACGGCGTCGCCCAGCTCGACGGTCGACACCGCGGCGAACCCGCGCTCCGCGAACAACTGCGCGGCCGAGCGCATCAGCGAGGCGCGGCGGTTGGCCTTCTGCGTCGCCCTCCAGGTCGCGGTCACGGCGTCACTCCTCTCGCAGATCTGCTCCGCGCAGCATCTCACGCGCCTGACGGAGGACGGGCTCGTCGATCATCCGGCCGCGGAATCGGAACACCCCCGGCTGCCCCTGCGCCTCTTCCAGGACCGCCCGCGCCCACCCCCGCTCCTCGTCGGTGCTCGCATAAGCGGCCCGGATGACGCCGACCTGGCTCGGGTGGATGCACGCCGTCGCGGTGAAACCCGAGGCCGCGGCATCCTCGCACTCCGCGCGGAGCCCCTCGACGTCGGCGATGTCGAGATGCACGGCGTCGATCGCGGCGCGGCCGAAGGCGTGCGCGGCGAGCAGCACCGACGAGCGCGCGGCCCGCGCCACATCGCGGTACCGCCCGTCGGCGAAGCGGCTGGAGCGCCCGTTCATGCTCGCGATCAGGTCTTCGGCGCCCCACATGAGGCCGACGGTGGCGGGATGCGCCGCGATCTCGGCGGCGTGCACGATGCCCCGCGCGGTCTCGCACAGCGCGACCACCTCGAATGCCGCCGTCGCCTCGACGTCGGCGGCCGACTCCGCCTTGGCGAGCATCACGCGGGTGTAGCCGGCCGCGCGCGCGGCGTCGAGATCGAGCGCATGCGCCCCCGTGGACGCGGGGTTCACCCGCACGATCGTGCGCCCCGGGTCGAGGGGCGTCGCGGCGAGCGCCTCGCGCGCCCGGGCCTTGTCGGCCGGTGCGACGGCATCCTCCAGATCGAGGATCACGGTGTCGGCGGCGGCCGCCGCCTTCGCGTACCGGTCGGGGCGATCGGCGGGGCAGAAGAGCAGCGCGGGGCCGTTCATGAGGGCACCTTTCGGTTCGTGTCGTCTCGGGGTCGTCGTGTCGGCGGGTTCAGTGTCCAAGACACGCCGATGGGTCGCGTCGGCATCCGCGTGTCTTGGACACTCAACGCTCAGGGCGACGCGGCGGGGGCGGGGGCCGACGCGGCGGGCGGCGCGGAGGCCGGGGCGGGCGGCGCGGGGGCACCGACGGCGGCGGGCGCGACCACGGCGAGCGCCTGCCCGCGCGAGACGACGTCGCCGACCCGCGCCTGCAGCGCGACCGTCCCCGCCACGCTCGACCGCACCACGTGCTCCATCTTCATCGCCTCGACCGCCAGCACGGGGTCGCCCGCTTCCACGGTCGCGCCGTCGGCGACGTGCACCATCACCACGGTGCCGGGCATCGGCGACACGAGCTGCGGGTCGGCATCCGCGGTGGCGTCGGCGCGATGGCTCTCGCGCACGGTGTCGATACGCAGCACCGCGCCCTCGCGGGCGACCCACACGCCCGCGGCTTCGACCGTGGCCGCGAAGGTGTGCACGCGACCACCCAGGTCGACCGTCGCCGTGGCGTCGCCCGACGTCCGCACCCGGGCGGGCAGGACCTCGCCGTCGACGTCGACCGACAGTGCGGCTCCGGCCCCGCGCACGGTGACGATCCGCTCCACCCCGGCGGACGCCAGCCGATGGCGCCGCGGCGCGGGCGACCCGAGCCGCCAGCCGTCGCCGCGGCCCCACGCTCCGGCGGCGAGGGATGCCGATCGCGTCGCGGCATCCAGGAGCACCGCGACCGCGCGGAAGTCGTCGTCGTGCGGGGCGGCGAGCGGCAGCCGGTCGAACTCCCGCGCGATCAGCCCGGTGTCGAGGTCGCCCGCGACGACCGCGGGCACCTCGAGCAGCCGCCGGACGAAATCGACGTTCGTCGCGAACCCGAACACCGCCGTCTCGCCGAGCGCCGCGACGAGCCGTCGCCGCGCACTCTCGCGGTCGGGGCCCCACGCGATGATCTTCGCGAGCATCGGGTCGTAGTCGACCGAGACGTCGAGGCCGTCCTCCAGCGCCGTGTCCACGCGGATCCCCTCCCCGACCGGGTGCACCACGCGCGCGACGTGTCCGCCCGTCGGCAGGAATCCGGATGCCGGGTCCTCGGCGTACACGCGCGCCTCGATCGCGTGGCCCGTCAGGGTCACGGCATCCTGGGTCAGGGTCAGGGGCTCGCCGGCGGCGATCCTCAGCTGCTGCTCGACGAGGTCGAGGCCGGTGATCTCCTCGGTGACGGGGTGCTCGACCTGCAGGCGCGTGTTCATCTCCATGAAGAAGAACTCGTCGGGCGCATCGGCCGAGACGATGAACTCGACCGTGCCGGCGCCGCGGTAGTCGACGCTGCGGGCCGTCTCGCACGCGGCGGCGCCGATGCGCTCGCGCGTGGCCGCATCGAGCAGCGGCGACGGGGCCTCTTCGATGACCTTCTGGTGGCGCCGTTGCAGCGAGCACTCGCGCTCGCCTAGGTGCACGACCGCGCCGTGGGCGTCGGCGAGCACCTGCACCTCGATGTGGCGCGGCGTGCGCACGTACCGCTCGAAGAACAGGGTGTCGTCTCCGAAGCTCGCGGCCGCCTCTCGGCGGGCCGCCGCGAGGGCTCCCGCGAGGTCGCGCTCGGCCTCGACGACGTGCATGCCCTTGCCCCCACCGCCGGCCGACGGCTTGATGAGCAGCGGATACCCCACCTCGGGTGCGGCCGCGATGAGCTCGGCATCCGTCATCCCCGCCCGGGCGATGCCCGGCACCGTGGGCACCCCGCGCGCCTCGACGGCGTGCTTGGCCGTGATCTTGTCGCCCATGACCGAGATCGCGTCGGCGGTGGGACCGACGAACGCGATGCCCGCCTCCTCGCACGCGCGGGCGAACGCGGCGTTCTCGGCGAGGAAGCCGTACCCGGGGTGGATCGCCTGCGCCCCGGTGTCGCGGGCGGCGCGCAGCACGGCATCCGTGTCGAGGTAGCTCTGCACGGCGGGGGCGGGACCGAGCCGTACGGCGACGTCGGCGAGGTGGACGTGCCGCGCGTCGGCATCCGCGTCGCTGTAGACGGCGACCGAGCGGATGCCGAGTCGGCGGAGCGTGCGGATGATGCGGCAGGCGATCTCGCCGCGGTTGGCGATGAGGACGGTGTCGAACATGCGGATCACATCCGGAAGACGCCGTAGCCCGGCGCGTCGAGGGGGGTGCGCGCGACGACGTCGAGCGCGAGGGCGAGCACGTCGCGGGTCTGGCTCGGCTCGATGATGCCGTCGTCCCAGAGTCGGGCCGTGGAGTAGTAGGGGCTCCCCTGCTCCTCGTACTGTGCGCGGATCGGTGCCTCGAAGGCGGCCTGGTCATCGGCCGACCATTCGCCGCCGCCCGCCTCGATCTGATCGCGCCGGACGGTGGAGAGGACGGATGCCGCCTGCGGACCACCCATGACCGACACGCGTGCCCCCGGCCAGAGCCAGAGGAATCGTGGCGAGTACGCGCGGCCGCACATGGAGTAGGTGCCGGCGCCGAACGATCCGCCGACGACGACGGTGAGCTTCGGCACCGAGGCGCACGCGACGGCGTTGACCATCTTGGCGCCGTGCTTGGCGATGCCGCCGGACTCGTACTCGCGACCGACCATGAACCCGGTGATGTTCTGCAGGAACACCAGCGGGATGCCGCGCTGGTCGCACAGCTCGATGAAGTGGGCGCCCTTGAGGGCCGACTCGCCGAACAGCACGCCGTTGTTCGCGATCACGCCGACCCGGTGCCCCTCGATGCGGGCGAACGCGGTGACGAGGGTCTCGCCGTACTCGCGTTTGAACTCGTGGATGCTGTCGGCGTCCACGATCCGGGTGAGGATCTCCCGCGCGTCGTACGGGGCGGTCAGCTCGACCGGCACGACGTCTTCGAGCTCGCTCGCGGGGCGTTCCGGCGCGGGGGCCGGCTCGACCGCGCGGGGCTCCGGCGGGCGCAGGGTCGCCACGATGTCGCGGACGATCTGCAGCGCGTGCGCGTCGTTCTCGGCGAGGTGGTCGGTGACTCCCGAGACGCGGGTGTGGACGGCTCCGCCGCCGAGGTCCTCCGCGCTGACGACCTCGCCGGTCGCCGCCTTCACGAGCGGCGGCCCGCCGAGGAAGATGGTGCCCTGGTTGCGGACGATGACCGTCTCGTCGCTCATGGCCGGCACGTACGCCCCGCCCGCCGTGGACGAGCCGAGCACCGCGGCGATCTGCGGGATGCCGTCGCGCGACATCCGCGCCTGGTTGTAGAAGATGCGGCCGAAATGGTCGCGGTCGGGGAACACCTCGTCCTGCATCGGCAGGAACGCCCCGCCCGAGTCGACGAGGTAGACGCACGGCAGGCGGTTCTCGGCGGCGATCTCCTGCGCCCGGAGGTGCTTCTTCACCGTGATCGGGTAGTACGTGCCACCCTTGACCGTGGCGTCGTTGGCGACGACCATGACGTGCCGCCCGTGCACGAGGCCGATCCCGGCGACCACTCCCCCGGCCGGGCAGTCGCCGTCGTACATGCCGAACGCCGCGAGCGGCGCGACCTCGAGGAAGGGGCTCCCCCGGTCGAGCAGCGCGTCGATGCGGTCGCGGGCGAGCATCTTTCCCCGCGCGGTGTGCCGCTCGCGCGCTCTCTCGGGCCCGCCTCTCGCGACGTCTTCGCGCCGCTCGCGCAGTTGCTCGACGAGCGCGCGGTAGTCCTGCGCCATGACGACCCTCCATTGGGTTATCGATCGGTAATCGGGATTCAGGTTACTGCTCGGTAATCGAGTTGTCGAGGTGCGGGGGCGGGAGGCGGGCCGCCAGGCGGTCGAGTGTCCACGACACGCCGCATCGCCGCCCCCGCCGACGGCGTGTCTTGGACACTCAGCAGTGGGTAGACAGCCGGGCGGATCGCCGAGGCGCGGGTCACCGCCGCGGTTCAGTGTCCAAGACACGCGGACAGGATGCCACGGCATCCGCGTGTCCTGGACACTGGGCCGCAGGTTGCGCGCAGCCGCAACCCCACCGACCGCGTGTCCTGGACACTCACCCGAGGTGCCGGCGCGACCCGCGCCGCGGCGTCACCACGAGCTCTTGCGGTAGTCCTTCAGGAAGATGCCGAACAGGTCTTCGCCGGCCTCACCGCGCACGATCGGGTCGTACACGCGGGCGGCGCCGTCGACGAGGTCGAGCGGGGCGTGGAAGCCCTCCTCGGCCAGGCGAACCTTGGTGTAGTGCGGGCGCTCGTCGGTGATCCAGCCGGTGTCGACGGCGGTCATCAGGATGCCGTCGGACTCGAACATCTCGCGGGCGCTGGTGCGCGTGAGCATGTTGAGCGCGGCCTTGGCCATGTTGGTGTGCGGGTGTCCGGGACCCTTGTATCCGCGGCCGAACACGCCCTCCATCGCCGAGACGTTGACGATGTACTTCCGCCGCGCCGTCGACGCCGCCATCGCGGGACGCAGGCGGCTCACCAGCAGGAACGGCGCCGTCATGTTCGCCAGCTGCACCTCGAGCATCTCGAGGGGCTCCACCTGGTCGACGTGCTGCGTCCAGCTGTTGATGCGGTCCTCGTCGGGAACGAGGCCGCCCGCGTCGATCGCGGTGCCCGCGGCCAGACGCTCGAGCGACGACGACCCCGCGGCCATCGCCTCGGCGGTGAGCTCGTCGGCCGTGCGCGCGGCCGACGCGAGGATCGGGTGGGCCGACACCGACTGCGCCAGCGCGAGCGGGTGCGCGTCGTTGGTGTGGCCGAAGGTGAGCAGCTCGGGCAGGGGTCCGTCCGGGAGCGGTGCGAGTTCGGCATCCACCAGGGGTTTGTACGCACCCGGCGAGCGCCGCACGGTCTGCGCGGCGTTGTTGATGAGGATGTCGAGCGGACCCGCGGATGCCACCGACTCGGCGAGTCCGATCACCTGGGCGGGGTCGCGCAGGTCGATGCCGACGATCTTGAGGCGGTGCAGCCAGTCCGCACTGTCGGGGAGCGACGAGAAGCGTCGCACGGCGTCGCGCGGGAAGCGCGTCGTGATGGTCGTGTGGGCGCCGTCGCGCAGAAGGCGCAGCGCGATGTACATGCCGATCTTCGCGCGGCCACCGGTGAGGAGTGCGCGCTTGCCGGTGAGGTCGGTGCGCGCGTCGCGCTTGGCGTGGCTCATCGCCGCGCAGTCGGGGCAGAGCTGGTGGTAGAACGCGTCGACGAGCGTGTAGAGCTCTTTGCAGATGTAGCAGTTGCGGGGCTTGATCAGCTCGCCGGCGTAGGGCGTTTCGACGCGGGTGGCGAGCGGGATCCCGCGCGTCTCGTCGTCGATGCGGTCGGCCGCGCCGGTCGCGGTGGCGGCGACGACGGCCTTGTCGGCGTCGGCGATGCGCTGGCGCTTCTCTTTGCGCGACTGCCGCTTGACGTCCTTGTAGAGCTTCCCGGTCTGGCGACGCAGGGCGATGTACGCCGGATCTTCGGGGTCGAGAGCGGCAGCGGCATCGAGCACGCGCAGGGCGATCTCGAGCTCATGAGGATCGATGGATGCCACGCGGCCGGCCTCGCGATCGGGTGTCGGGAGTGTTTCGGGCACGGAAGAGTGTACCGAGGCGCGGCTGGGAGGCGTCCCGGGCATCGGCGCCCGGGGTGCGCGCCCGCACCCGATCTCGGTGTCCAAGACACGCGGACGGTACCGCGCGGCATCCGCGTGTCTTGGACACTCAACCGTGCCGGCGCGGCGTCGGCGCCCGTCGGGGCGCGTGCCTTCAGCGCGGCGCCGGCGCCGTCGTCAGGGTTTGCCGTTGTCGACCCACAGCGTGTGCGCCTTCAGCGCGTGCGTCACCGCGAGCCGCACGGCGAAGTACACCGCGGCTCCGATCACGGCGATGCCGACGGCCCACGCCAGCAGAAGAACGATCACGTGGAGTCCCCCGATTGCCACCATCCGGCGACTCTAACCGTGACGGTCCGCGGGGCCAAGGGCCCCGGCATCCCGTTCCCAGAACAGGGGATGCCACCGAAACAGGCCGAAACCGGCGGAATCAGCCTGTCCTCGGCGCGACGCCTGTTCCCGACGCACCGCGTCAGCGG
Source organism: Microbacterium sp. IEGM 1404 (assembly GCF_030056775.1). Classification (NCBI taxonomy): domain Bacteria; kingdom Bacillati; phylum Actinomycetota; class Actinomycetes; order Micrococcales; family Microbacteriaceae; genus Microbacterium; species Microbacterium sp. IEGM 1404. The sequence goes on from NZ_JASHKP010000002.1 coordinate 1,064,943, forward strand.
GCCACCGCAACCGCGGCATCCACCCCACGCGCCGGACGAGAGGAGCCCCGCCGGTCGGGGTCGAAGCGCAGCAGGACGCGCTGCGCGCGCGTCTCGACACCGCGGTGCAGCACCCACGCGAGGCCGAGCGAGATCGCGAACGCCACCGCGGCGAGCGCGATCGCGCGGGGCCAGTGCAGTTCGGGGTGACCGTCGGGCCACGCGGACGACACCGATGCGATCACGAGCAGGTGCACGAGGTAGAACGCGAACGACAGGCGCCCGAGCTCTTGCCACACGGGCCCTGCGAGGAACGTCGACGAACGGTGCGCGTCGGCCGACGCGAGCGAGGCGACGAGCAGGGCGAAGCCGCCGACGGTGACGGCGAGGCCCGGGTGGATGTCGGTGCCGGGAATCGCCGGCGCCTCCGACACGGCGTAGCCGAGCACCGCGAGAGGCACCGCGAACCGCAGCGGCGCTGGCCGCCACACGGTCTGCTTCATCAGCAACGCCAGCACCACGCCCAGGACGAACTCGGGCAGCCGCAGGAGCGGGGTGGATGCCGCCGCCATCGGCACGGGCGAGACGGCGGCGATCGCGGGGGCCAGGGCGACGAGCGCGAGCGCCCCCGCCGCGACGGCCCAGAGGACACGGGCCGAACGTCCGGCGACGAGCCGGATCACGAGCGGGAAGGTCAGGTAGAAGAACGCCTCGCACACCAGCGACCAGCTCGCGGGGTTCCCTGCCTGCCACCAGTCGGGCACCCAGCCGCTGAGGAGGAGCAGGTTCGCGCCGAGCGGTGCGACGCCATCGGTGCGGATCTCGGGCACCAGCGTCGCCGCGGCGATCACCGCCAGCACCACTCCTACGACGTGCAGCGGGTAGATGCGCGCGGCGCGATGCAGCCAGAACGACCGGGCGGACTGCGCGGGCTTGTATCCCCACGCCAGGACGAAGCCCGACAGGATGAAGAACAGCGTCACGCCGGTCTTCCCGGCCTCGAACACGAAACCCCAGACGTCTCCGGCGCGGCCGCCGAAGTACTCCACGGCCATGAGGTGGTGTCCGAAGATGAGCATCGCCGTCAGCCAGCGGAGCCCCGTGAGCGAGGGCAGGTGGCGTGCCGCCGGCGGGCGAGCGGATGCCACGAACCGGACGTCGACACGGGGAGCGGTCGTCGCACTCACGGGCTTCACCTCCGGGGGCACCGGCGCGAGCGAGCGTCGCGCAGACCCGGAAACGTTACCCGTTCGTGATGTGGAGAAGCCTGAGAGCGGTCGGGCTTGACGCGCGCTCCGCCGCCGTGGCATCCATCCTGCCCGTGTCCCACTTATGGCGGTTCATGTCCCAGTTGCTGTCACTCTCGCGCCTCCAGAACGACAGGAAGTGGGACGAGGGATGCCGGAACTCCGACCACGATCAGGCGGATCGCGAACCAGATCTCGAACGCGAAGATCGGGAGCGCAGCCGCCGCGGCCACCGCGCCGTTCAGCGGAATCACGGACCACAGCTGACCGAGATCGCTGAGCAGCACGAGGGTGCCGCCGACGAGCGCGAGGGCGGCCAGCACCCTCGGAACGGCCCGCGACGTCCACAGCAGCGATCCGAGGACCACGGAGTTGACCGCGATCACAAGCCCCTGCCCGACGAGGAACGCGGCCGCGTGCACCGACATCGCGGCATCCACCCTCGTTCCCGGAACGAGCAGCGTGCCCACCAACGGCAGCATTCCGGCGAGGATCACGGCGGCCTCGACCACGCGCAGCCCCGCGAACGTCGCGGCCCGCGCGGCGCCCGCCTCCGCGAGCAGGGTCCACAGCAGCACGCCGGTGCCCGCGCAGGCGAGAGCCAGGACGAACTCGAGCAATGCGCCGAGCGCGACGCCGCCCGTCGCGTATGCGGCGACCGCGCCGATCGACGTGACGTGGGTGACGAGGTACAGGATGCCGGCGCTGCGCGCTCGGGTTCGCGATGGGGAGAGCATGGGAATCCTTTCGGTATACGCCGTACACCGACGCAGCGCCGAGCATAGGTGTACGGTGTATACGTGTCAACTCCCCGTCCTCGCCTCGACCGGGAACGCGTCGTGGAGGCTGCGATCGAGCTGGCCGACGCCCGCGGACTCGCCGCCGCGAGCATGCGCGCCGTGGCCGACAGTCTCGGCGTGACACCGATGGCGCTCTACAAGCACGTCGCGGACCGCTCGCAACTCGTCGACGAGATGCTCGACCACGTGCTCGCGAGCACCCCCGACGCTCCCGGCACCGCCGACTGGCGCGGAGCCGTCCGCGCGCGCATTCTCGCGACGCGCGCGCGCCTTCGCGGCCACGGCTGGGCGCGCGAAGCCATCGAGACGCGCGAGCGGGCGACGCCCCGCGTGCTCGCCCACATGGACGCGTTGATGGATGCCATGTTCGCGGGCGGGCTGTCCGCCGATCTCGTCCATCACGCGATGCACGCCCTGAGCACGCGGATGTGGGGATTCACGCGCGACGTCCTCCCGACGCCGAGCCTGCCGGACGACCCCGACGAGCGGTCCGCCGCCGTGGCCGGCTACGCCGCGCAGTACCCCGCCATCATCCGCATGGCGACGACCGCGCCGGGAGCGGGCGAGGCATGCGACGAGGACACCGAGTTCGACTTCGCCCTCGACCTCCTGCTCGACGGCGTCGACCGGCTGCACCGCGCGGGCTGGCGATCGGGGCGCTGAGCGCGGTCGCGCGGCGAGCGCCCACGCAATTTCAGCGATCCGCGCGACCTCAGCGGCATCCGCTCCTCAAAGACGGAGACAGCGCGAATCACTGAGGGTGCGCCGGGCCCCTCACTCCGCGCGCGGCGCCTGCAGCAGCATGCCGAACGTGCGGAGAGTGTCGCTCAGGCCGACGGAGGCATCCAGCAGCCACTGGATCTGCAGACCGTCGGATGCCGCGATGAGCAAGGCCGCGAGGTGGTCGGCCGACACGTCGTCGCGGATGCGCCCCTCCGCCTGCTGTTCCCGGAACGTCGCGCCGAGTTCGGCGCGCAGCCGCTCGAAACGGCTGGTGAAGTAGTCCTTGCCGACGCCGCTGTCGACCTCGAGCGCGGCGGCGACGAGCGTGGAGTAGAGCTGCACGAAGCCCGGCACCTCGACGTTGGCGGTCGCCGCGGCGATCATCTCCTCGACGCCCCGTTCGACCGGGCGCGCCGCCTCGTCCTCGCCCTGCTTGGCGGCGGCGTGGTCGTAGACGGCGACGAGGAGCTGCTCGCGCGAGTCGAAGTAGTGCAGCAGCGCGGCGTGCGAGACGCCGATCGACTCGGCGATGCGCCGGAGCGATGTGCCGTCGGCCCCGCGTCGGCGGAACACCTCGATGGCGCGGTCGAGGATCTCCTGCCGCCGCTCGACGCCCCGGCGCCGCTGGCCGGGTCGGCCGATCGTGGCATCCTCGCTCATCCGCCCACCTTCTCGCATCCGTCAGGGCTAGCGTAACCTCCACCTGGAGGTTAGAGTGGCGGCACGGCCCCTTCGGCCCTCAACGACGATCTGTAGAAGGACTCCGATGACCCCCTCCCTCCCCGAAGCCTCGGTGCAGCTGTACACGCTGACATCCGAGTTCTCGGCCGACATGTCGGGTTCGCTCGACAAGCTCGCCGCCCTCGGCCTCCGCAACGTCGAGGCGTTCGCGTTCGTCGACCGTCCCGCCGAGATCCGGGCGGCCCTGGATGCCAGCGGCCTGGCCTCCCCCACCGGCCACGCCCCGCTGCTCAGCGACGAGCTGTGGACGCCCGACGGCTCGATCCCGACGCCCGCGCCCGAGGTGGTGTTCGAGGCGGCCGCGACCATCGGCATCCAGACCGTCATCGACCCGTTCGTCGCGGCCGACCGCTGGCTCACCGAAGACGGGGTCGCCGACATCGCCGAGCGTCTCAACCGCGCCGCCGACGTGGCCGCGACCTTCGGCCTCTCCGTCGGCTACCACAACCACGCGCAGGAGTTCGTGGCCGACTTCGGCGGACAGACCGCCTACGACCGGTTCGTGGAGCTCACCGACGCGCGCGTGCAGCTCGAGCTCGACCTCTTCTGGGCGCTGACCGGCGGCCAGGACGTGCCCGCGCTCGTCGCGAAGCTCGGCGACCGGCTGACCGCCGTGCACGTGAAGGACGGCGTGGTCCCGGCATCCAACCCCTGGGGTCCGGATGCCGGCGAGCTGTCGACCGCGGTCCTCGACCAGCGCCACGCGGGCACCGCGGACGTGCCCCTCGCCGAAGCGCTGCGCGCGGGCAGCGGCATCCGCTACGCCGTCATCGAGTACGACCGCGCGCCCGGCGACGTGTTCGCCGACATCGCCGCGAGCCTGGCCTTCCTCAAGGACGGCGGGTTCGTCGCATGAGCCGGCCGCTCGGAGTCGGCGTCATCGGCGCCGGCGTCATCAGCCAGACGTACCTCGAGAACCTGACGTCGTTCCCCGATGTGAACGTCGTCGCGGTCGGCGACCTGCTGCCCGACCGCGCCCGCGCGAAGGCCGACGAGCACGGCGTCGCCGCGGCCGGCACCCCCGACGACGTCCTGTCGAACCCCGACGTCGATCTGGTCGTGAACCTCACGATCCCGCAGGTGCACGTCGAGGTGTCGTCGGCGGCGATCGCCGCGGGCAAGCACGTGTGGACCGAGAAGCCGATCGGCCTCGACCGCGACGCGACGCGCGAACTCCTCGCGCAGGCGGATGCCGCGGGCGTGCGCATCGGCTCGGCACCCGACACCCTCCTCGGACCCGCCTTCCAGACGGCCAAGCGCGCCATCCAGAACGGCGTGATCGGCGAGCCGCTGTTCGTGCAGACGTCGTTCCAGACGCAGGGCCCCGACCTGTGGCATCCGGACCCCGCGTTCCTCTTCGCCCGCGGCGCGGGACCCCTGCTCGACATGGGCCCGTACTACTTCTCGGCGCTCGTGAGCCTGCTCGGCCCGATCGCGGCCGTGACCGCGCGCGGCTCGCGTCCGCGTCTCGAGCGGACGATCCACACCGGCCCCCGCGCCGGCCAGACGTTCCCGGTCGAGGTGCCGTCGACAGTGCAGGTGCTGACGTCGTTCGCCGCGGGCCAGCACGGCACGCATCTGCTGAGCTTCGACTCCGCGCTCGAACGTCACGGCGTCGTCGAGATCCACGGGTCCGAGGGCACGATCGTGCTCGCCGACCCGAACCGCTTCGAGGGACGCATCGCGTACGTGAAGCCGCTCGGCGTCTTCCGCGACGGCATGAAGACCGAGCAGGAGTGGATCGAGATCCCCAACGAGGGCGTCGTCGTCGGCCGCGGACTCGGCGTGCTCGACATGGCCCGCTCGATCGCCGCCGACCGCCCGCACATCGCCACGGGCGAGCTCGGATTCCACGTGCTCGACGTCATGCTGTCGGCCGAGGAGTCCTCCGCCACCGGCCGGACGCTCGAGATCGACAGCACCGTGGCCCCTGTGCCGCTGCTCGACGAGGGCTTCGACCCCTTCGCGTCGACGCTGTAACCGGCCCGCGCCTCCCGCCCCGTGGTGTCCTGTGGATGCCACGGGGCGGGTGTGTTTTCGGGGGCGTGCTGGGGCGCGGGGCGCCGGTCGCCGGCTGCCGGTGCACCGCGCGAGCGGAGGAGATTCGGCGCGCGGAGGGCGAACGGCCCGGCATCCATCCTCGGCTCCCCGAATCCCCTCCCGCCGCGCGGTCGTGCGGCAGTGGTGGCGGCCACCCCGCTGTGGGGGCGGACACCGCGAACGGATGACCGGTACGCATCTTCGCGCCGACGGGCGCACGCGGAGTGGGAGGCGGCGGGGCGAGGTGTCCGCAAGTGTTTGACTCGGACGGTGGATCTCCAGCGGTGCCGTCCGGGCGATGTCGAGGCGCTCACGGCGTTCCTCGGCGCGGTCGACCTCACGCTCAGCGGTCTGGACTCGCCGAGCGTGCGGTTGTGGGTGGAACGCGATGAGGCGGGAGCGATCGTCGGCAGCACCGGATACGAGCTCAGCGGCGACGGGCGCCACGCGCTGATCCGCAGCGTCGCGGTCGCACCGACGCAGCGATCCCACGGGCGCGGCAGCACCCTCGCGACCTTCGCGCTCGCTCGCGCTGCCCAAGAAGGAGCGCGCACGGCGTGGCTCTTCAGCCGTCGGTCGGGCCCGTTCTGGCAGAGCCTCGGGTTCGAGCCCGCCGATCGCGACGAGCTTGCCGCAGCGCTGGCGGACACGCAGCAGGTGCGGCTGTTCCAGCGGACCGGGCAGCTGAGCCGCGAGGTCGCGTGGTCGCGCGAACTCGGAGTCCGCAACCGCGCGTGACCGTAGCTGCGCGCCTGTGAAACTTCACCCGCGGCGGCTCCTGCTGCGGAAACCGCAGGTAGGTGGCCCTTTCTCTGAGCTGCGGTCGGCGGCCCCCCTCCTCCCCATCGGGTGGTGTGTCGGATCCGTCCCCATTCGGGTGGGTGGGG
>NZ_JASHKP010000030.1:0-222 GCF_030056775.1 Microbacterium sp. IEGM 1404
ACCCACAGAAACGATCTCTCGACCTACCCGCGAGGCAACTTCACTACCTTATACGACCCCCAACCCAACCTCACACAGTGGGACCCACCAAAGGATCAACGTCGTGGAAGCCGGTCGAAGACCAGAACCGAAACTCTACACCATCCGGCGCGAGCTTTGGGATTCGTTCACCGCTTGAGAGGACGCGGGGCCTTTCGGCCGCTCCGCTCTCCCCTGTGGGGC
>NZ_JASHKP010000031.1:0-217 GCF_030056775.1 Microbacterium sp. IEGM 1404
GGCCAAGAACATCATCCGCAAGGCCATCGACGCGGCGCCCGCGCGTCTCGCCGCCCGCAAGGCCCGAGAGACCGCTCGGCGCAAGAGCGTCTACGAGTCCGCGGCCATGCCCGACAAGCTCAAGGACTGCACGTCGAAATACCCGTCGATCAGCGAGATCTTCCTCGTCGAGGGTGACTCCGCCGGCGGCTCTGCCGTGCAGGGGCGCGACCCGCAC
>NZ_JASHKP010000032.1:0-217 GCF_030056775.1 Microbacterium sp. IEGM 1404
GGTCAACAAGGGGCCCATCGCCCGCGCCGCCCTCGAGGCCACGGCCTTCCAGCCGCGCGAGGTGCTCGACGCGGGCAACGCCGACTCCGGTGTCGACCTGACCGAGCTCAAGGTCGACGGCGGCCTGACCGCCAACGACGCCCTGAGGCAGTTCCAGGCCGACATCCTCGGGGTGCCGGTCGTCCGCCCGGTCGGCGCCGAGACGACGGCGCTGGGT
>NZ_JASHKP010000033.1:0-216 GCF_030056775.1 Microbacterium sp. IEGM 1404
CGGTCACGACCCGCACGCACCGGGTTTGGCGGCCGCGGTGGTGCCGTTCGGTGAGGGTCGTCGGCTGCAGCGACTCCGCCAACGCCAGAAGACGGGTCTTTACCCGCCCAGGGCTGAGCCCGTGAGCGGTGGCGGCGGCGAGGACATCGAACTCGTGGCGACGATCCTGGGGCAGCGAGATGCCGGCATCCACGATCACCTGCACGTGGGCGCGGG
>NZ_JASHKP010000034.1:0-216 GCF_030056775.1 Microbacterium sp. IEGM 1404
CGAGGTGTGGCTGTGGCACGGACCGGGGCGGCTCGAGCTGTTGTTCGGTGGCGAGGGGGCTGCGCCTTCGGATGCCGTTCCGGTCGTCCTCGGCGCGGCCCTCGCGGCGGGGGAGAGGCTGCAGGCGACCGTCCCCGCGGGCGGGTGGCAGTCGGCGCGTCTCGTCGACGACGCCGAAGCCGTCGTGAGCGGCCTCGTCTCGCCGGGGTTCAGCTT
>NZ_JASHKP010000035.1:0-215 GCF_030056775.1 Microbacterium sp. IEGM 1404
TGTGCTCGAACAGCAAGTGGACCCGCACCGGCATGATCACGCCCGCTGTCTTCGGGACGCTCCGGGGCTCGTTCATCGGGCTCCCCCGCGCGACCGAGAACAGCGTGCCGGTGACGGTGAAGGAACCCGGCAAGTACCCCGTGCTGATGCGCACGGCGAACACCGCGAACACGCTGCACATCACGTCGGCGTCGCTGTCGTACGACCAGTCGCTC
>NZ_JASHKP010000036.1:0-215 GCF_030056775.1 Microbacterium sp. IEGM 1404
GAGCTACCTCGACTACGCGATGAGCGTCATCGTCGGGCGAGCGCTGCCCGACGTGCGCGACGGCCTGAAGCCCGTGCACCGCCGCGACATCTACGGCATGTACGACGGCGGCTTCCGTCCCCACAAGTCGTTCTCGAAGTGCGCCCGCGTCGTCGGCGAGGTCATGCGGCACTACCACCCGCACGGTGACGCCCCGATCTACGACGCCCTGGTGC
>NZ_JASHKP010000037.1:0-213 GCF_030056775.1 Microbacterium sp. IEGM 1404
CGTGTGGATCGCACTGGCGTGGTGCGCCGGCATCCTCGCGGTCGGGTGGGCCGTCGCGGTGACGCTGTTCCGGCGGTCCGGCCGCGGACGCCGGACCCGGTGTCCCCGCCCGCCTCGGCGGGTGGGGCGGGGCCGCCACCTCAGTTCAGTGTCCAAGACACGCGGGTCGCCTCGTGCGGCGTCCGCGGGTCTGGGACCCTCAACGGGTGGGGG
>NZ_JASHKP010000038.1:0-212 GCF_030056775.1 Microbacterium sp. IEGM 1404
GTGCGGCCCGACCGCCTCCTCGCCGCGCGGTCCGGCGTCCACCTCCTCGCCATGGCGGCCGGACGGGTGATCGCCGCGGGAGATCCCGGCGCGGTCATCACCGAGCAGACGGTGCGCGACGTGTACGGCCTCGACAGTCGCGTCGTCCCCGCCCCGGTGAGGGGGCGCCCGATGGGCATCCCGAGCGGGCGTCATCCCACCGTGGGCGTGCG
>NZ_JASHKP010000039.1:0-211 GCF_030056775.1 Microbacterium sp. IEGM 1404
TCGTCGCGGTGACCGGTGGGGGCCCTGCGGCCCCGGGGCCCCCCCTGACGGCCGCCGAGCGCGTCCAGAGGGGGGCGGGGGGGGGGGAGGGGGAGGGGGGTGGGGGCGTCGGGCTGGTGCTCGGGGGTCGGGGGGGGCTGCGACCGGGGCGGGCGGTGGCGGGTCCCCGGGGGTGTCGCGCGTGGCGCGCCCGGCGTGGGCCGTGGGCCGG
>NZ_JASHKP010000003.1:0-275757 GCF_030056775.1 Microbacterium sp. IEGM 1404
CGCTGCGAAGTCGACCACACCCACGACCACGCCCTCGGCGGCCCCACCGACGTCAGCAACCTCGCCCACCTGTGCCAGCGACACCACACCCAGAAACAATTCACCCGCTGGAAAGTGAGACAACTCCCCGCCGGAATCCTCGAATGGACCTCCCCCACCGGACGCGTCTACACCGACCACCCCCTCCCGTACACACCCGCGGTCCGATTCCTCCCCGACGAACCGGCACCACCGCCACCACCCCACCCGCCCGGAACCTGCAGCGCAGAGCCCGCACCGTTCTGAGGAATGCCCGCGCGGCGGGGGCCTCCTCTGGTGCGGGAGCGGGCGCCGGCGCATGTGCGGGGCGCGTGTGCGTGTGCGGGGCGCGTGGGCGGCCATCGCCGCACGGCTCGCGGGCGCGGTTCACGCACATCGAGCGAGGGGAAACTCGCACCACCGTGGTCGTCCTGGTCGAGCCGTCGACCGTCGGTCCTGGCCGAGCCGGCGACCGTCCGTCCTGGCCGAGGGCACCGCGACTCGCGCAGCCTAGTCCCGACCGCTCCGCCACGGGGGTCATTCAGAATTGTCTCGATTCTCGCTACCGTGGAGCCGTCGACGCGGTCTCTGCACGCCGCGACGAGAGAGGGGCAGCTCGTGGATTCGGAAGAACTGTCGGCACCGGCGGGAGTCGCCGCAGCCCTCGGGGTGAGCGATCGGCTCGACCACCACGAGCGGAAGCGTCTTCTGGCGAGCGAAGTCATCGCCGCACTCCTGGGCGCCGAGCCCCGCGATGTCAGGGTCGTCCGCGAGGCTCCCGCGCAGTTCGGCTATCACCCCCGCCTGCTCGCGACGGTGGCGGGTGAAGAGGTGCCCCTGTCCATCCACACGTGCAGCAGGGGTCCGGCGACCGTCGTCGCGGTCGCCGACACCGTCATCCCGCTCGGCGTCGACCTGCGCGCGGCGAACCCGACGGCGGCAGACCTCGAAGAGATGCGTCGGCACTCGCACCTCTTCCCGGATGCCGGCGCGGCGCAGCTGCTCGCCCACTGGACCCGCGTCACCGCCGTCCGTCACGCCGACGGCCGCGGATCCCGGGTTCAGCCCGAGCACATCCGCCTCGATGAGGACCTCTCCCGGGGATGGGTGCCGGACCGCCCGGTGCACTACTCTCTGGCCGACCTTTCGCGCGACCCGTGGACCGTGACCCTGGCATACGGGGTGGGGCCGCGATGACCGACGCGCTGTGGACCCAGAACGTCGATCCCCTCTCCAGCCTCTGGCTGTCGGCGCTCGTCGCCGCCATCCCGCTCGTGATCTTCCTGCTGTGCCTGGTCGTACTCAAGCTCACCGGGATCGTCTCCGCAGCCATCGCGGTCGTCGCCGAAGTCATCGTCGCGGCCCTGGTCTTCGGGATGCCCGCTCCCGCGATCGGCGGGTCGGCGCTGATCGGCCTGCTCACTGCCGTCTGGCCGATCGCTTACATCATCGTCATGGCCGTCTGGCTGTACCGGTTGGCGGTCGCGAGCGGGCGATTCGACGTCATCCGGGCCTCGATCTCGGGCATCTCCACCGACCAACGCATCCAGGTGCTGCTGATCACCTTCGCCTTCGGAGCGTTCCTCGAGGGGGCCGCGGGGTTCGGTGTCCCGATCGCGATCTGCGCGGCGCTGCTCGTGCAGCTGGGATTCCGCCCGGTCAAGGCGGCGATGCTGTCGCTCGTGGCCAACGTCGCGGCGGGGGCGTACGGCGCGATCGGCATCCCGGTGATCGTCGGTGCCCAGGTGGCGGGGATCGATGTCGCCGAGCTGTCGCGCACGATGGTCCTCCTTCTGCAGCCGCTGACGTTCCTCGTGCCGTTCCTCCTCGTCGTGATCCTCGACGGATGGCGCGGGCTGCGGGAGACGTGGCCGGCCGTCCTCCTCGTGAGCGTCGTGTTCAGCGGCATCCAGGCGGGAGTCCTGTGGTTCCTCGGACCCGAGCTGGCCGACCTCGGTGCGGGCCTCGGCGCGATGGTGGCGCTGTTCCTCTTCGGCCGCGTATGGCAACCCCGGCACGTCTTCCGCGAGGGGGGCACCGAGGCGCCCCCGGTCGAGCGGCACACGGCGCGCGAGGTGATCGTGGCGTGGAGTCCGTTCTACATCCTGACCGGCTTCATCCTCGTGTGGAGCCTGCCGTGGTTCAAGGCGCTCTTCGCCGCCGGCGGACCGCTGAGTGCGGCGGTGCTGAAGCTGCCGATTCCCGGCCTCACGGGCGAAGTCGCCACCGCCAGCGGCACGACCGTCGCGGTGACGTGGGACTTCACGCCCCTCAACGCCACCGGGACGGCGATCCTTCTCGCGGTGCTCGTGTCGTTCTTCACGACGCCGCGCCTGTCGGGCTCCGATCTGGGCCGCGAGCTCGCCGCCACGCTGCGCGAGCTCTGGCGGGCACTGGTGCTGATCGCCGCGATCCTGGTGCTGGCCAACATCGCGAACTACTCCGGAGGGTCGGCGAGCATCGGGAGCGCGCTGGCCGCGGTGGGTCCGCTGTTCCCGCTGTTCGCGCCGATCATCGGGTGGATCGGAGTGTTCCTCACCGGGTCGGTGGTCAACAACAACACCCTCTTCGGTCCCCTCCAGGTCGCGACGGCCGAGCGCATCGCCGTTCAGCCCGACCTCCTCATCGCCGCGAACACCGCCGGCGGCACCACGGCGAAGGTGGTGTCCCCGCAGTCGATCGCGATCGCGGCGGGAGCGGTCGGCCTGTCGGGGCGAGAGGGTGAGATCCTTCGGGCGTCCATCGGCTACAGCCTGGGGATGCTCGTGGTGATCAGCCTGTGGGCCTTCGTGCTCTCAGGGCTGTTCCCGGGGTGACGCCCACCCCACCCCGTCCCGTTCCCCCCACGTCCATTCGGCGTCTCCTTCACGTCTGTACCCTCGGACCCGACACGCGCGGGAACGGGGGCTCTCATGACGACGTCCGCGCCGACACGGGTGTCCCGGCTGAGGACCCTCGGCATCGCCGCGCTCGTCCTTGCCGCCATCGGACTCGGCGGCGGCTTCGTGCTGGTCTTCGGCTGGTCGATCGATGAGACGCACTTCGATCGCCCGAGCGCGGAATTCGATGCCTTTGCTGCGGAGATCGCCGCGATGCCGGGCGTCGGGGCCGTCGAGAAGGAACGGTGGGTGGAGGCGCCCGCCTTCTGGAGCCCGGTGTCCTCCCTCCGGGTCACGGTCGAGCGCTCCGGACTGCCGGCCGTCCTCGAGATCGCGTGCTCTTCGCGGAACGCCGACCCGATCGACTGGGGGCTCGTCGTGCAGACACCCGCGCGTGCCCAGGTGTGGGTGTTCGCCGACCGTACGGAATCCGGCTGCCCGGACTTCCGGCTCGACGTGGTGCCCACGGTGGATGCGGTGGACCGCCTCGCCCCGGGGCGCAGCATCCAGGCCGCCGTATGGGAGAACGGTCGCCTCTCGTTCTAGGACCTGCTCGACGGCCGCGCGGAGGTCTCGTCGATGATCCCGTTCGTCGCCGCGGCCGACGACCTGCGGGGGGCCGCCGGCGTCGAGGCCGACCGCGAGATCGAGATCAGCGGGCCGCAGCTGACCGCTGTACCTGCGCGGGGAGAATCAGCCGCGTACGCCGCGCTGCTGCGCACGATCGTCGACGAGTACGGCGTGACGGAATTCTGGGACGGTGCCGGCGGAGGTACGCCGACCGACGGTGTCCCGAGAACCCAGATCAGAGGCGATCCTGCCTCCGCGGACGCCGTCGAGGCGGCTATCCGTGCCTCGGGCCTCCGTCTCGCGGACGCGCCCGTCGTGTTCCGAGAGGACTGATCCGACGGTTCGCAAGTGCCCCCTCTGGCGGGGAGCCGCTTGCCATGATGTGGGAATGGATGCCTCCACCGACGACGCCGCGGCGGTCGACACCGATCCCCCCGCCTCGCCCGTCGGTCCTGATGCGCGCCGCGCCCGCGCGCTCGTCGTCGGGGTCGTCGCCACCGTGCTCTTCGTCGCACTGCGACTCGTCGTCGCCCTGTCGGATTCGGCGCCTTTGCCGATCGACGCCGCGTGGGACGACATGATGTCGGCCATCGCCTCGCCCGTCGGCGTCATCGTCGCGTGGGTGCCGGCGATCGTGGGCGGCACGATCGGCATGATCCTGATCGGGGTCGCGACGACCATCGTGTTCCTCGTGCGCCGCCGCCCCTGGGATGCGCTCAACGTCGGGGGAGCCATCGCCCTCGTCGTCGCGATCGGAGCACCGATGGCCGCGGTGATCGCCCGGGCGCGGCCGGCCGACTCGCTCGCCGAGACGGTCGCGACGTCGTTCCCCTCGGGGCATACGGCCGTGGCCACCACGATCGCGGTGACGCTCGGGCTCATCCTCCGACGCCGCTGGGTGTGGGCGGTCGGCGCGACCTGGGTCGTGCTCATGATGTGGAGCCGGACCTACCTGCACGCCCACTGGCTGTCGGATGTGACGGCGGGGATGCTGGAGGGCGTGGCGGTCGCGACGCTGGTGTGGGCCGCCATCGAAGTGGCAAGAGAGCGCCGCGCGCAACGGGCTGCCACGGCGGCGGTCTGAGCGCTACGGTGCACGGATGACATCTGCCAGTGCCGCCGCAGACAAGGCGCAAGATTCGACCGCTTTCCGTGTCGCCGCCCGTGTGGGCTACGTCGTCCTCGGGCTGCTGCATCTTCTCATCGGCGTGATCGCGATCACCATCGCCACCGGCGGCGCGGGAGACAGCGCCGACCAGTCCGGGGCCCTCGGTCAGGTGGCCGCCGCACCCGCGGGGATGTTCCTCCTGTGGGTCATCGTCGTCGGCCTCGCCGCCCTGGCGATCTGGCAGATCAGCGAGGCGATCGTCGAGCGGAACCCGGATGCCAAGAAGCGCTGGGGATATCGGGCGAAGTACCTCGGCACGGCGGTGGCGTACGCCGCGATCGCCGGCACCGCGTACACGGTGGCGACGGGCGGCCAGGCCGACTCGTCGGGCCAGACGAAAAACTTCAGCGCCACGCTGCTCGCGTCGCCCGGCGGTGTCTTCCTCCTCGTCCTCGTCGGTGTGGCCGTCGCGGCGGTGGGCGTCGCATTCGTCGTCCGCGGCATCACGCGCGCGTTCCTCAAGAGCCTGTCGGTGCCGAGCGGCCCCGCGGGCCGAGGCATCCGTGTGTTCGGCACCGTCGGATACGTCGCGAAGGGTATCGCCGTGGGCGTGGCCGGCATCCTGTTCGTCGTCGCGGCGCTGACCCACGACCCGAATGCCGCGAGCGGTCTCGACGGTGCCCTGCGTTCCCTCGCCGGCCTGCCGTTCGGCCAGATCGTGCTCTGGCTCGTCGGTGCGGGTCTCGTGGTCTACGGACTGTTCTGCTTCGCCCGTTCGCGCTACGCCCGCATGTGACGCGCGGCGCTCGGCCGTGGGAGGGTTCGGGTATGCACGCTTCTCTCCCGGGCGGCGCGTTCGCGCCCACCGACGTCGATCCCCGCGCCGCCGACTGGAGTGCGCGGTGGGACCGCCTCTGGCCGGACGCCGAGCCGAGCGGTCCTTCGTTGCGGACGGTGCACCCCGACCGCTGGGTGCGTTTCCACACGCTCCCCGGTGCCGCCCGCGTCGCGCAGACGCCGGCCGATCGCGCCCGTGTCGCGCGCATCGTCGACGAGCTGTGCGACGCCGCGCGCGCGGCATCCGGTGACGGCCCGCTCCTCGTCGTCGGCGAGGACTGGGATGCCGCCGACGGTGCCGGCGGATGGACGCGGCACCTCCTGCCCGGGGCGCGCGCCTGGCGCGTCGCCGACGGGGAGGACGCTCTCGCCTACTTCTGGGTCGACGTCGACGTGGACCTCGAGCCGGTCCTCGCCGCGGTGATCGACGATCGCGCCGCCGTGCTGCTCACCGACGCGGGCATGCGTTGGGGCGTCGCCCCCTACGACGGCGGTGTCGACGTCTTCCTTCCGGATGCCGAGACCCGCGCGGCACTGGCGGAGCGATTCTCCGCGTGGCGCTCGCCGCGGCCCGACGGGCTGTGACGCGCGCGGATCACCCGCGCGGACGGGCTCCGGCGATGAGCAGCGACAGGCCGAGCTCGAACGCGCGCGTGGCGACCGGGTCGACCGGGTCGTAGCGCTCGAGCGTCGCATAGGCGGCGGCGAAGCGCGGCACCGTCTCCTCCTGCCCGGTGGGATCGAACATGACGCTCGGTCCCGACATGTCGAGCACGCTGCCGAGGATGAAGGACTCGAAAGCCGTCAGCAGCGGCAGGATGTCGTCGCTCGTCCAGCCCACTCGCTCGGCGGCCCGTGCGAAGTCCTCGTACTGCGACATCAATGAGGGCGCGGACGACCGGTGCGACATCAGCAGCGGGATCGTCTTCGGATGCCGCCGGAAGGCATCGCGATAGGACCGTGCCCACAGCGCCAGCCCTTCTTCCCACTCCCGCTCGCGTAGGCCGGTCGAGTCGATACGCGCGGAGACGAGCGCGCGGACGTCCTCGATCAGGGCGGCCAGGTTCGGCACGTGGTTGTAGAGCGACGTCGGGTGCACGTTCAACCGATCGGCGACGCGGCGGATGCTCGCCCCGTCGGGTCCGTCGCGATCGACCAGGGCGAGTGTCGCGCGCGCGATCGCCTCGCGGGAGAGCTTCGGATGCGACGGCCGGGGCACGACGGAGCCTTTCGGTCGGGGTCTGACAACGCTACGCGATCGGCCGTGTTTCGGCGGTGTATCGGTGCCGTGAAGAGTCGGCGAAACGGGCCACGGGGGATGGAAAGAAACCGTAGCGTTCCTAAAACCTACGCTGTATGTTTCTTTCCAGCGTGGTCTCAAGGAGGTTTCCATGGCAGTCGTCGTGTTCCACGGTGGCGTGATCCGGGTCGATGGCACAGGCCCGGACGTCGATCGGCTGGTCGTCGTCGACGGCGTGATCGCGCACCCCGATCACCCGATCCCCGCGGATGCCGCGACGATCGATCTCGACGGTGGACTGCTGCTCCCCGCCTTCCGCGACGGGCACGCCCACCCGCTGCTGGCGGGGCGTGAGCACAGTGGCCCCGTCCTGCGCG
Organism: Microbacterium sp. IEGM 1404; assembly: GCF_030056775.1. Lineage (NCBI taxonomy): Bacteria > Bacillati > Actinomycetota > Actinomycetes > Micrococcales > Microbacteriaceae > Microbacterium > Microbacterium sp. IEGM 1404. The sequence goes on from NZ_JASHKP010000003.1 coordinate 7,030, forward strand.
ATGCCGGCTCGGTCGACGAGATCGTGGAGCGGGTGCGCGCCTGGAGCGCCGCGTCCGACGAGCCGTGGTTGATCGGGGGCAGCTACGACGCCACCCTCGTCGACGGCGGCGTCTTCGACGCGCGCTGGCTCGACGCGGCCGTATCCGATCGCCCGGTCGTGCTCCACGCGTGGGATTACCACACGGCCTGGGTCAACACCGCGGCTCTGGAAGCCGCGGGCGTGGATGCCGGTACCCCCGATCCCGCGCTCGGGCGCATCCTGCGCCGGGCCGACGGATCGCCGCGCGGCACCCTCGTCGAGCGACCCGCGATCGATCTCGTGCTCGATCGTGCTCCCCGCCCGAGCGTGGCCGCCGATGTCGAGGCGCTCGGCTGGGCCACGCGGCACCTTGCGGCGCAGGGCATCACGTGGGTGCAGGAGGCCTGGACGGAGGAGCACGACGTCCCGTCCTGGATCGCCGCAGCCCGCGCCGGCCGCCTGAACGTCGACGTCGACCTCGCCCTCCGCGCCGACCCGCGGCGGTGGCCGGGACAGCTCGAGCATCTGGATCGCATCGCCCGCGCCGTGCGGGACGAGCCCAGCCTGACGTGTCGCACGGTGAAGTTCTTCGTCGACGGCATCCTGGAGAATCACACCGCCCACCTGCTCGAGTGCTACCACGACGCCCAGACCCGGGGCCTCCCCAACTGGCAGCCGGACCAGCTGGTCGATGCGGTCGCCGCGTGCGACGCCGCCGGGTTCGACGTCCACCTGCACGCGATCGGCGACGCGGCGGTCCGCGCCGCGATCGACGCGGCAGAACGGATCCGCGAGAGTCTGCGCCGCGGACGACGGCTGACCGTCGCGCACGCCCAGGTCATCGACCCGGCGGATCTGCCGCGCCTGGCCGAACTCGACGTGACCTTCTGCTTCCAACCGCAGTGGGCCATGCCCGACGCGGTGATGACCGACCTCACCCTTCCGCGCCTGGGACCCGGGCGCGAACGGCAGTACCGCATGCACTCGGCCCAGAAGGCCGGTGCCCGCCTCAGCTTCGGCAGCGACTGGCCCGTCACCTCGCCCGGAGTGCTCGCCGGGATCCGCACCGCCGTCACCCGCCAGGACGCCGACGGGCTCCCCGTCGGCGGCTGGCAGCCCGACGAGCGACTCACCATCGCCGAGGCCCTCGACGCCGCCACCCTCGGCGTCGCCCACCAGGCCGGCGATCAGGACCACCGGGGGACCCTGCGCCCCGGAATGATCGCCGATCTCGTCTGGCTCGACCGGGACATCCGCCGCATCCCGGCGTCCCGGATCGCCGACGCGCGTGTCCGCGGCACCTGGCGCCGCGGCATCCCTACCTTCACCGCCGTCCCCGCGGCAACCGTTCTCTGACCCGAACAGGAACCCGATGTCCTCCTCCACCGACACCTCGCTGCGGCGAGTCATGGGAGTGCCCTCCCTCGTCATCTTCGGCCTGGCGTACATGGTGCCGCTCACCGTGTTCACCACCTACGGTCTCGTCGCGGTCACCACCGGCGGCCACGTGCCGACGGCCTACCTGGTGACGCTCGTGGCGATGCTCTTCACCGCATTCAGCTATGCCGCTCTCGTGAAGGCGTTCCCGCGCGCCGGCAGCGCGTACACCTACGCGCGACGGGCGTTCGGTGGCCACGTCGGCTTCCTCACCGGGTGGTCGTTGATGATCGACTACCTGCTGCTGCCGCTCATCAACTACGTGCTCATGGGCATCTACCTCAACGCCCAGCTCCCCGGCATCCCGCCCTGGGTGTTCGCTCTCGCGGGCGTGCTGCTGATCACGGGACTCAACATCGTCGGAATCACCGTCGTGCGAAACGCGAACCTCGTCCTGGTCGGCCTGCAGCTGGTGTTCGCGGCCGTGTTCGTGGTGTGCGCGATCGTGCACGTCGCGCAGAACCCCGGGGTGTCGCTGCTGCAGCCGCTCTACGACGCCGGGCTGACCTTCCCGGGCCTGCTGGCCGGCGCGGCGATGCTCGCGCTGTCGTTCCTCGGCTTCGACGCGATCTCGACCCTGTCGGAAGAGGCGCGCGACGCGCAGCGCACCGTCCCGCGCGCGATCATCCTCACGACGATCATCGGCGGGCTCATCTTCACCGTGATCGCCTACGTCTCGACGCTCGTCGTCCCGAACGTGGCCGACCTGACGAACCCGGATGCCGCGGCGAACCAGATCATGGAGGTCGCTGCGGGCCGCTGGCTCGAGGTGTTCTTCCTCGTCGCCTACATCGCCGGGTGCATCGCCGCCGCGCTGGCCTCCCAGGCCAGTGTCTCCCGCATCCTGTTCGCCATGGGACGCGACGGCGTCCTGCCGCGGTTCTTCGCCCGACTCAGCCGCCGATACCAGACGCCGATCGGCGCCGCCCTCTTCGTCGGTGTGGTGTCGCTCGCGGCCCTGTTCGCGGACCTGAACACCGTGGCATCCCTCATCAGCTTCGGGGCGCTCGCCGCGTTCTCGCTGGTGAACCTGTCGGTGATCAAGCACTTCCTGATCGACGAGAAGCGGCGCGGGGGAGCGGCGGTGTTCCGCTTCGGGGTGCTCCCCGCCCTCGGGTTCGCCCTGACCGCGTGGCTGTGGTTCAGCCTCTCGCCGCTGGCGCTCACGGTCGGTCTGGTGTGGATCGGCGTCGGCATCGTGTGGCTCGCGGTCCTCACGCGCGGCTTCCGTCGGCGCCCGCCCGAGGTCGAGTTCGACGACGAGGCCCCCGCCCCCGAGCGCGTTCTGGCCTGACACTCCGGCGCGGTGTCCCGTTCCCCGGGGCACCGCGCCACCCTAGTGTTTTCTTCGTCACCCGAAGACCCGGGGCGTCGTCGCCCCACCCCGTTCCGCGCCCCATGGAGCCCGTCATGACCGACACCCTGTTCGACTACTTCACGGCCGGCGAGCTGCCGACGCCGACCCTTCCCACCGACGAAGCCGTCGCGCTCCTGCGTGACGTGCACGGGCTCGACGCCGAACTCGGCAGCCTCGGCAGCCAGCAGGACCAGAACTTCCTCGTCCGTCCCCGAGGCGCGGGCGAGCCGCTGGGCGTGCTGAAGATCAGCAACCCCGTGTTCAGCGAGACCGAGATCGAGATGCAGGATGCCGCGGCAGCCGCGGTCGCGCGGGCGGAACCGGGGCTGCGCATCCCCGAGATCGTCGCCGGACCCCGCGGCCCCCTCACCGGCTGGTGGGAGACGAGTCAGGGGCGGCTGCACGCGCGGGTGATCTCGTTCGTCCCGGGCTCGACCCTCACGGGCTCGGGCTACCTCCCGCCCCGGACCGTCGAACGTCTCGGCGAGCTGGCCGCGGCCGTCAGCGTCGCGCTCGCGGGAGAGACGCATCCCGCGGCCGGCCGCGTGCTGCAGTGGGACCTGCAGCACGCGGAGCGCGTGATCGCCGAGATCGCCGCGACCGAACCGGATGCCGAGGTGCGCCACTACTGCGCCGCGGCGACGGCCGCCGCCCTGGCCGCGCTGCACCCCGTCGCCGCCGCCCTGCCGCGGCAGCTCGGTCACTTCGACGTGACCGATGACAACGTCCTGCGCCCGCACGGCGTGGGCACGCTCCCCGATGCCGTCATCGACTTCGGCGACGTCATCGAGTCGTGGGCCGTGGGCGAGATCGCGGTCACGGTGTCGTCGGTGCTGCACCACGACGGAGCGTCGTACGCCTCGACGCTGCCCGCGATCGCGGCGTTCGACCGGCGCCGTCCGCTGTCCGACGACGAGATCACGGCGCTGTGGCCGCTCGTCGTGCTGCGCGGGGTGGTGCTCGTCCTCAGCGGCCGCCAGCAGGTGCGCCTCGACGACGCGAACGACTACGCCAGCGGCGCGCTCGACCGCGAGTTCGAGATCCTCCGCCGCGCGATCGCGGTGCCGGTCGAGGTCGCGACCGCCCGCATCCGCCACGCGCTGGGCCGCCCCTCCGCCGACGCCGCCGCATGGGAGGGTGCACCGATTCTTCCCGCCGGCATCCGCCCTGTCGTCCTGGACGCCACGACCCTCTCGCCCCTGTCGGACGAGGGCGCGTGGCTTGACCCGGACGCCCTCGACGCCGCGGCGCAGCGCCTGTTGGACGACGGCGCCGACGCGGTCGTCCTCCCCGCGCTCGTCCCGACGCTGCTCGGGGCCCCGTCCCGGACTCCCGAGGAGCCGGCGACCGTGCCGACGGCCGCGTCCGTCTGGTTCGCCGCGCCGACACACCTCGAGCTGCCCGACGGTGCGCTCTCGGTGCGCGTGGGAGATGGCATCCCGAACTCTTCCGCGGAGGTTCCCGCGCGAACGCGCGTGCGGGTACTGCTCACCACGCTCGACCCCGCCGAGATCCCGGATGCCGTGCGCCCCAGCGACCTGCCCGGGTGGCGCGCCGTGATCGGCGACGCGACCCCCGCGCTCGGCGTCACCGCGCCGGAGGCCGTAGCCGACGACCTCCTCGCACGCCGTGAGGCCGTCGTCGCCGAGGTGCAGGAGCACTACTACGCCCGACCGCCGCGGATCGAGCGCGGTTGGCGCGAGTATCTCGTCGGCGTCGACGGACGCGTGTACCTCGACATGGTCAACAACGTCGCCTCCGTGGGGCACGCGCACCCGCGGATCCACGCCGCCGTCTCGCGTCAGACGCGGCTGCTGAACACCAATTCGCGGTTCCACTACGCAGCGATCACCGAGTACGGCGAGCGCCTTGCGACGACCCTCCCGGACGAGCTCGACACGGTGTTCTTCGTCAACTCCGGGTCGGAGGCGGTGGACCTCGCGATCCGTCTCGGCATGGCGGCCACCGGCCGAACGGACGTCGTGGCGATGGCCGAGGCGTACCACGGCTGGACCTACGCCAGTGACGCCGTGTCGACCTCGATCGCCGACAACCCCTACGCGCTCGAGACCCGCCCCGACTGGGTGCACACGGTCGAGGCCGCGAACTCGTACCGGGGCCGTCATCGCGGGCCGGATGCCGCGCGCTACGCGCCCGAAGCGGTCGAACGCATCCGCGCGCTCGCCGCCGACGGCCACGCCCCCGCGGCGTTCCTCAGCGAGACCTTCTACGGCAACGCCGGCGGCGTGGCCCTCCCCGACGGCTACCTGCGCGAGGTCTACGCCGCCGTCCGCGACCTCGGCGGACTCGCGATCGCCGACGAGGTGCAGGTCGGTTTCGGTCGCCTGGGGTCGTGGTTCTGGGGCTTCCGACAGCAGGGCGTCGTGCCCGATATCGTCGCGGTCGCGAAGTCGATCGGTGCGGGCTTCCCGCTCGGCGCGGTCATCACCCGCCGCGAGATCGCGGACCGCTACCGCACGCAGGGCTACTTCTTCTCCTCGACGGGAGGTTCCCCGCTGTCGTCGGTCGTCGGCACGACCGTGCTCGACATCATCGAGGACGAGGGGCTGCAGGAGAACGCCCGCGTCGTCGGCGGACACCTCAAGGCCCGTCTCGAGGAGCTGGGGAAGCGGCATCCGTTGGTCGGGACGGTGCACGGGGCGGGGCTATACCTCGGCCTCGAGTTCGTGCGGGACCGCGACACCCTCCAGCCCGCCACCGAGGAGACCGCCGCGATCTGCGACCGCCTTCTCGAACTCGGCGTCGTCATGCAGCCCACCGGTGATCACCAGAACGTGCTGAAGATCAAGCCGCCGCTGTGCGTCTCCCGGGAGTCGGTCGACTACTTCGGCGACATGCTCGACCGGGTGCTGTCGACCGGATTCTGATCCCGCAAGCCCTCGGCACCGCACAGCTCGGAGGAGTACACCGGAGACAGCCGCTTTCACCCGAGAGGAACCGCCATGCGTGGAGTCATCATGCACGCCGCCGGAGACGTGCGCGTCGAAGACCGCGACGACCCGATCATCCAGGAGCCGACGGATGCCGTCATCCGGCTCGCCGCGTCGTGCATCTGCGGCTCCGACCTGTGGCCGTACCGCGGGGCGGACGACGTGGATGCCACGCCGATGGGGCACGAGTACGTCGGCGTGGTCACCGAGATCGGCGACGCGGTGAAGAACGTGAAGGTGGGCGACTTCGTCGTGGGCTCGTTCATGGCCTCGGACAACACCTGCGAGATCTGCCAGGCGGGCTACCAGTCGCGGTGCGTGCACGTGGTCCCGATGGGACGCGTCGGAACCCAGGCCGAGTTCGCCCGCATCCCGCTCGCCGACGGCACGCTCGTGGCGACCCCCGGGCAGCCCGACGCCGACCTGATCCCCTCCCTCCTCGCCGCGAGCGACGTGCTCGGCACCGGCTGGTTCGCCGCGGTCGCCGCCGAGGTGGGTCCGGGGAAGACCGTCGCGGTGGTGGGTGACGGGGCCGTGGGGCTGCTCGGCATCCTGGCCGCGAAGCAGCTCGGTGCGGAGCGCATCATCGCCATGTCGCGGCACGCCGACCGGCAGGAGCTCGCGCGTCGTTTCGGGGCCACCGACATCGTCGAGGAGCGCGGCGACGAGGGCATCGCGAAGGTCAAGGAGCTCACGTACGGGCTCGGCGCGCACTCGGTCATCGAGGCCGTCGGCACGCAGCAGTCGATGGAGCAGGCGGTGCGCTCGACCCGCCCCGGCGGGCACATCGGGTTCGTCGGCGTCTCGCATGACGTCACGCTCGAGGGGCAGGAGCTGTTCCGCTCCGCCGTGCACCTCCACGGCGGACCCGCGCCGGTGCGCCGCTTCCTCCCCGAGCTGATCCAGCTCATCTGGGACCGCGAGATCGACCCGGGCGCGGTCTTCGACCTCACCCTCCCGCTCGAGGAGGCCGCGGAGGGTTACCGCGCGATGGACGAACGCCGCGCGACGAAGGTCCTCCTCACGATCTGAGCCGCGACCGTCAGGGCGTGAGCACCGTCACGCCGGCCTCCTCCAGCGCGGCGGCGAGCGCCGCCGACGGGGGAGCGTCGGTGATGAGGTAGTCGGCCTTCTCCAGGGCGGCGACCTGGGCGAAGAGGCGTCGATCGAGTTTGGTCGAGTCGGCGAGGATCGCGGTGCGGTCGGCGCGTTGGATCATCTCGCTCATCATCGTCGCGTCGCCGAGATTGCTGGTCGAGAAGCCCGAGGCATCCACTGCTCCGACCGCGATGAGGGCGTAGTCGCAGCGGATCTCCACGTCGGCGCTGCTCGACGCGGCCGCCAGCGTCACCGGACCGGTCGTGGCCTGGGTGATCGTCCGGACGGCGCCGCCGAAGATGAACAGATCGCGGAAGACGCTGGGGGAGATCTCCGCGGGGATCCGCAGATTGTTCGTGGCGATCGTGAGGTTGCGGTGGTTGCGGAGCGCCCGGGCCACGGCCAGCGTCGTGGTGCCGGCGTTGAGCATCACGACCGAGCCGTCTTCGATGAGGTCCGCGGCGATCGTGGCGATCTTCTCCTTCTCGGCGGTCTGCATCTGCAGACGCACGTCGAGTCCGCGGTCGCGTCCGGGGACCGACATCGCGCTCACCGCGCCCCCGTGGGTACGTACGACGATGCCCTCGCGGTCCAGCTGATCCAGGTCACGACGGACGGTGTCGATCGAGACGCCGAAGTGCGAGGCCAGGTCGACGACCGTGACCTGGCCGGTTTCGGCGACGTAGGCGGCGAGTTCGGCTTTCCGCCCTGCCGGAAGCCGCTTCTTGGTCTGAGTGGTTGTGCCCTCCATGCCGTCATCTCTAGCACAGAGCGGCACACAGATCGACGTGTTTCTGCCGAATTCAGCATGAAACGGCACGATTTTGCGGCTCTCATGCATAAAGGCCGCCGTTCCTTGCCGCAATAGTCACGAATTTGCATCGTGATCTTGACGCACGCCGCACATCCGCGCATACTCGTGCTGAAAGACGCAAGAAGGCGCATAACAGCGCGAATAACAGCAGATCTCAATGAGGAGAAACGATGGACAACAGCGGGCGCGGGCGTCGAAACGCCATCAAGCTCGTCGGTGCCGCCGCGGCGGCCACGACACTCCTGGCGATGGCGGGGTGCTCGTCCAGCTCGGCAGCCCCCGAAAGCGGCGGAGACGTGACGATCGAGTTCGCCCAGTGGTGGGAGCCCGAGCTGCCCGACGGACAGTTCCGCGCGCTCATGGACACCTTCGAGCAGGAGAACCCCGGCATCAAGGTCGACCTGGTCAGCGGCCCCTACGCCTCGACCAAGGAGCAGCTCTTCGCGGGTGCCGCCTCGGGCACCATGCCCGACGTCGTCGGTCTCGACGGCGCGTGGGTCAGCGACTTCGCGAAGCAGGGCGTGATCGCCGACCTGTCGAAGCTGATGAGCGACGCCGGTTTCGACGACAGCCAGCTCGCCAGCCAGATCCAGGTGGACGGCAGCACGTACATGATCCCGGTCGTCAACTTCGTGTACCCGATGTTCACGAACGACGCGATCCTCGCCCAGGCGGGCGTCAGCACGCCCCCCTCCACCCGCACCGAGTTCGCCGACGCGGCGAAGAAGATCAAGGCCCTCGGTGGGGATGCCTCGGGGTGGGTGCTCCCGCTGTCGCTCGAGGCGCCCAACGGCGTGCAGAACGACGTGATGTCGTGGGTGTGGGCCTCGGGCGGATCGATGCTGAAGGACGGACAGCCCGACCTGACCAACGCCGACGTCGCTTCGGCCACCGACTACATCCAGCAGCTCTGGAACGACGGGGTGATCGCGCCCGGATCGTTCACGATGAAGGAGCAGGACAAGGTCGAGGAGTTCACGAACGGTCGCGTCGGCATGATGATCGACTCGCTCGCGCACATCAACCTCATCCGCGAGTCGAACCCCGACCTGAAGTTCTCGATCTCGGCCATCCCGGCCGAGGACGGCTTCACCGGGGAACGCGGCATCCCCTACGCCTCGTGGGGCATCGGCGTCGCCGAGAACTCCGAGCACAAGGACGCCGCCTTCAAGCTGGTGCAGTTCCTGATGGGCAAGGACGTCAACTCCGAGCTGTCGACCATGGCCAAGGCGTTCCCCGGCAACACCCAGTCCGAGCCGACCTTCGTGCAGGACGACGAGCTGTTCAAGAAGGCGTTCGAGATCTACAAGGCCGGCTACCCGGCGAACGAGTTCACCGGACTGCCCGTCGCCGAGGAGCTCATGCGCCAGTTCGGCGAGCAGTTCCAGTCCGCCCTGGACGGCCAGCAGTCGATGAAGGACGCGCTGAAGAAGGCCCAGGACGAGTGGACGTCGAAGTTCTGATCCGACGCTGACAGGGGATGCCGCGCCGATGAACCCGGGCGGCGCGGCATCCCCGCCAGGAAGGCCGCACACCATGACCATGCGCACCCTCACTCCCCCCGATACCGAGCTGATCGTCACCGGGCGCCCCGCGTCCCGGCGGACACGCCAGCTCCGCAAGGCCTCCGAGGCCTATGCCTTCCTGTCGCCGACGCTGATCCTGCTGTTCGTGCTGATGATCGTGCCGATCGTCATGGTCATCGGGTACTCGTTCCAGGACAACGTCATCACCAACAAGAACCCGCAGTTCGTCGGGCTCGACAACTACATCGCCGTCCTCACCGACGCCGGGTTCTGGAAGGCCACCGGCAACACGCTCTTCTTCACCCTGACGAGCGTCGCCGCACACCTCGTCCTCGGTCTCTCGTTCGCGCTGCTGCTGAACAGCCGCCTGATCGGCGCCGTCCCCCGGGCGATCTTCCGGGGCCTCTACGTGCTGCCGTGGCTGTTCACCGTCGCCGTCATCGCCGTGCTGTGGCGCATGCTCCTCGCCCCCAACGGCATCGTGAACTTCCTCCTGAACACGAACATCGAGTGGCTCGCCTCCCCCCAGCTCGCCCTCGGCACGGTCACGTTCATCAACATCTGGGCCGGCTACCCCTTCTTCATGGTGAGCCTGCTCGCCGGGCTCCAGGGCATCCCCAGCGACCTCTACGAAGCCGTGACCGTCGACGGCGCGAGCCCGGTGCAGCGCTTCTGGAACGTCACCATCCCGCAGCTGCGGCCGATCATCGTCAGCCTCCTGCTCCTCGACCTGATCTGGACGTCGCAGCAGTTCGCGCTCATCTGGCTCACCACCGGCGGCGGCCCGATCGACGTGACCGAGATGCTCAGCACCTACACCTACAAGCTCGCGTTCGCCACGTACGACTTCTCCATGGCTGCCACCTCGGCGGTGCTCGTGCTGGCGATGTCCATGATCATCGCGGTCCTCTACGTCCGCCACCAGAAGGCGAGGGACTGACATGGCCCTGACCACCGTCGCACGCACCCGCGTCGCCAAGACCGGCGTGCTGATCGGACTGGTGCTCGGCGCCGTCTTCGCCGCCGGCCCCGTCCTGTGGATGCTCTCGAGCTCGTTCAAGTCCAACACGCAGATCTTCGAGCTGCCCCCGCGGCTGATCACCGAGACGTTCTCGTTCGACGCCTACGTGAAGATCTTCACCACGCCCGAGACCGTGCGCTTCTTCATCAACAGCTACGTCGTGGCCGGGGCGGTGACCGTCCTCACGTTGCTCGTGGCCATCCAGGCCGCGTACGCGTTCAGTCGGTTCGACTTCCGCGGCAAGCGCATCGTCAACGTCATCATCGTCAGCGTCCAGGCGGTCCCGCCGATCACGCTGCTCATCCCGTACTTCGGGCTCATGGTGGCGCTGAAGCTGTACAACACCTACCCGGGCCTGATCCTCACCTACATGGTGTTCACGCTGCCCTACGCGATCATCATGATGACCGGCTACTTCAACACCCTCCCGAAGGAGCTCGACGAAGCGGTCCGGGTCGACGGTGCGGGATCGTTCACCGCCCTCTGGCGGGTCCTCGTGCCGATCTCCATCCCCGGGATCGTGTCGGTCGGCATCTACACGTTCATGATCGCGTGGAACGAGTTCCTCTTCGCGCTGACCCTCACGCGCACCCTCGACATGCGCACCGTGCCGATCGGCATCCAGTTGCTCATGGGCCAGCACTCGTACGAGTGGAACCAGATCATGGCGATGAGCATCCTCGGCTCGATCCCCGTGCTGGTGCTCTTCCTCTTCTTCCAGCGCTTCTTCATCAGCGGCCTCACGGCCGGCTCGGTGAAGAGCTGATCCCGCCTACCCAACCCCGAACAAGGAGAAATCCGTGCTCTACACCGGCAAGTCCATCCTCGACGTGGCCAACGCCCACAGCTTCGCCATCCCGGCGTTCAACATCAGCGACTGGGCGATGTTCACCGGGATCATGGACATCAGCGAAGAGAAGAACGCTCCGGTCATCATCGCCATCCACCCCGACGAGGTCTCGCACATCACCACCGACCTCATTCCGGCGATGCACGCACGGGCCCACCGGTCCAGCGTCCCCGTCGCCATCCACTGGGACCACGGCGGCTCCTACGAGCAGATGATCACGGCGATCCACTCCGGCTTCACGTCCGTCATGATCGACGCCTCGCTCGAGCCGTTCGAGCAGAACGTCGCGATCACCCGCAAGGTCGTCGAGGCGGCGCACGCGGCCGGCATCCAGGTCGAGGGCGAGCTCGGAACGATCGGCGCGAACGACAGCTACGGCGAGTCCGGCGCGGCCGAGATCATCTACACGAACGTCGACGATGCGGTGCGGTTCGTCGAGCAGACCGGGGTCGACAGCCTCGCGATCGCCATCGGCACCTCGCACGGTCTGTACCCGTCCGACAAGAACCCCGAGCTGCGCCACGACCTGCTCGAGCAGATCAAGGCGGCCGTCGGCATCCCGCTGGTGCTGCACGGTGGATCCAGCAACCCGGACGCCGAACTCGCGCGCGCGGTGTCGCTGGGCATCAACAAGATCAACATCTCCAGCGACATCAAGGTCGCGTACCACGACCGTATGCGCGAGGTGCTCGGCACCGACCGTCGCCTGCGTGAGCCGAACGCGATCCAGCCGGAGCCCATCGCGGCGATGAAGGTGACCGCGGCCGAGAAGATCGACCTGTTCGGCGCCGCCGGCAAGGCCGACCTGTACTGATCGGGGAGGATCGGCGTCATGGCAGGAGACCTCGTCCTCGGACTCGGCGGAACCGTCGACTACGAGATCCGGTGGGATGCCACCGTGCTCACCGCCCTCGCGGCCGAGTACGGCATCCACCGGGGCGAGCTCGTCACCACGGCGCCGATCGTCGACGAGCGCACGCTCGTCGTGACCGTGCTCGCCTTCCTCGCCCACGGCGGGGGAGGCGAGCGGCACGTCCGAAGCTCCGACATCATCGAGGACTTCGCCGCCCGGTTCGACGTGGCGGTGACCCTCGGCGGGACGGGCGTGCGCGCGGGGATCGCCCTCGACCGGATCGGCGTGCCGACGGTGCAGCATCTCGTGAGCATCGACGACACCGTGCGCCGGCTCCTGCCCGCGTCGATGCGGGTCGTCTCCTCGGCCGCGCGCGACACCCTCGATCCGCACCTCATCGTGCAGTACCCCGAGGGGACGACCGTGACCCTCCCCGACGGCGCGGTCACCGCACCGTCGGCGAACCGCCTGATCTTCGCGAACGACGCCCCGAACCGCGAGATGGCGATCGCCGCCGACCTCGGCGACGCGCTCGCGGAAGCGGACGCCTTCCTGGTGTCGGGGTTCAACACGATGCAGGATGCCGCCCTGCTCGCGAGCCGCCTCGACGATCTCGTCGCGGCGATGCGCGGCCTGCCGCCGGAGGCGCTCGTCTATTACGAGGACGCCGGGTTCTACGACCGCACCTTCGCCGAGATCGTGCGCCGACGCCTCCTCGACCGCATCGACGTGTACGGCATGAACGAGGACGAGCTGCAGGAGTACCTCGGCCGCCGCGTCGACCTGCTGTCTCCCCACGACGTCGCGACCGCTCTCGCCGAGGCCCGCGCGCTCATCCCCGCTCCCGCGCTCGTGGTGCACACGAAGTACTGGGCGATCGCCGTGGGGCCCGAGGCCGATCGTCACCGCGCGGGTCTGGAGAGCGCGGTGCGCACGGCGGCGACCCGCTACCGGGTCGGTGACGCGTGCACGCTCGCCGACCTCGACGCGACCGCGGCCTTTCCGCGTCACCCCGGCGGCGCGGCCGTCGTCGCCGCGGTGGAGGAGCGGATGCCGGCCGTCGGCGTCGCCGCCCACGTGGTCGACGTCCCCCACCCGACCACGATCGGGCTCGGCGACACGTTCGTCGGCGGTTTCCTCGCCGCGGTTCCCGCCGCCGCCCGTGCCGCGACGCTCGCCGGTCAGCGCCGGGAGACGTAGGCGCGCCAAAGGATGCGGGCGTGGCGGGCCTTGGCCCGTTCGACTCCGTCCTGGTCGTGGTGCAGCGCGCTGAACCACTCCGCGAAGCGGCTGGCCGTGGCATCCAGGATCATCCGGAGGTCCTTGTGCCGCGCGGGCGGAACGCGCGCCTCCTCGGACGTGAGCCGTCCGCGGGCGGCGAGGTCGTCGTCGAGGTGCTCCCGCACCAGGCGGGCGACCCCGACGGCATGGCCGTTGATGATCGAGTGGGCCGCGCCTTCGATCTCCCAGCGCCGCGCGTCGCGGGCACGGGCGACGAGACGGGAGTGCAGCCGCCGCGGCGACGGACGGTCGAACTCGCCGCGGATGAGGAGCAGCCGCGCGCGGACCAGCCCGACCCGGTCCGAGATCCGGTACCGCAGCATGTGCGGCAGCACCTCGGCGAAGTAGAGGAACCCGCACAAGAGGTACGCCGAGACCGCCATCACCGCGATGTGCAGGGACTCCCGCGCGGTGGACTGCACGAAGCGCACGGCCTGCAGCGGGGCCGTCGCCTCGCTCTCGTCCACGACGGGACTCACGAGCACCGCTCGGGACAGGTCGTTGCGCCGCGTGAGCACCTCGACCACGACCTGGGTGCCCATCGAGTGCCCGACGAGCACGGGATCGTCCATGCGGTAATGGTCGATCACGCCCTCGACCTGGTCGGCGAAGAACGCGGCGGTCGGTTCGTGACCGGATGCCGGCATCCCGGCGAATCCCGGGAGATCGAGCGCGTACACGTCGCCGTGCTCGGCGAGGAGCGGCGCGAGGAACTCGAAGTAGCTGGCCGCGACCCCGATCCCGGCGACGAGCACGAAGGGGCGACCGGATGCGCCGGTCGACACGATCGTCACCCGGGTCTGCGCTGCGCCGCGCCGGAACGTCTGGACGTCGACGTCGGCGGGGCGGGTGTCGTCGGGCATCCGTCCAGGATGCCGCACCCACCGGGCGGGGGCTGTCAATCCCGGCGGAGCGCCGGTGACGCCGACCTAGCCTGGCGCGATGACCGATGCTCCCCGTGACCATGAAGAAGAGACCCTCGGCGCCGTGCGTGAGGGACAGGACCCCGTAGAGAAGGACCCCTCGGACTGGGTCACCGGCGACGAGCCGATGACCGCACCGCAGCGCAGTTACCTCGACACGCTCGCGCGCGAGGCCGGTGAGGAGATCACCGCGGACTTGACCAAGGCCGAGGCCTCGGAAGAGATCGACCGTCTCCAGCACGAGACGGGTCGCACGAACGACTGACCCGTGCCCGCCCCGCCGCTCAGGCGGGGCGGGACTGTCCGGCGCGGGGGTTCAGGTGCTCGACGCGCTGCGTCTCGGCGCGGGCGACCTCGTCGAGGAACTCTGCGACGACTCGGCGTTCGTCGGCCCCCAGTCGCGACGCGGCTTCGGCCACCGACGAGCGCCGCACCGCCAGGAGGTGGCGTGCGGGGGAGGCCGCGTCGATCGTCGCGCGCACGACGATGGAGCGGCGGTCGCCGGGGAACGGAACCCGTTCGACCCAGCCGGCGTCGGCGAGGCGGTCGATCAGTGCGGTCGTGGCGGCGGACGAGATGCCCAGCATCTCGGCGAGGAGTCGCGGGGTCACCGGCTCGTCGTCGTCCTCGCGGTCGAGGAGGAATCGGAGCACCTTGGCGTCGTTCGGGCCGATGCCGAGGGACTGCAGGGCGACGCGCTCGGAGGCGGCGCCGGATTCGGACAGGTCGCTGACGGCCTTCACCACGTCTTGTTCCGTGGTCATGTTCTCGTCACCTCCCCGACGGGGTAGTTCGCATTCCTCGTATCTCGAATGCCCATCAAGTAGCGGGCCGATATATTTACCATCGTACCTGTACGCCATGCGAAGAGGCAGGGCCCTTGCGCGGTCCTCCTGACGTAGGATGCCGAAGTGGAAAACGGCTCGCAGGCGTCGCGCTACTGGTACGGCGCGAGCGAAGAAGACCGCCGCCGTCGTGCCGTGGAGGTGCTGCAGGCGTTCCGCGTCTACCGCGCGGCCGAGATCGCGATGCGGCGCCGCACCCGTGAGTCCATGTCCATGGGAGAGAACGAACTCCTCGTCCTCCGCTACCTTCTGCGGGCGACCGGGCAGGGCCGGCAGGTCTCGCCGAGCGAACTGACCCGTTACCTCGGTGTCTCGACGGCGTCGACGACGGCGATCATCGATCGGCTCGAGAAGTCCGGCCACGTGACGCGCGCGCCGCACCCCACCGACCGGCGCAGCATCTACATCGTGGCCACCGCGGCGAGCGATGCCGAGGTGCGCGCCACGCTCGGCTCGATGCATTCGCGCATGATGGCGGCCGTCGTCGACATGACCGCCGAGGAGTGCGCGACCGTCATCGCCTGCCTCGGCCGGCTCCAGGATGCCGTCGACCAGGTCGACCCGCATCACGACGGGGAGCCCTCGCCGATCGGGGCCGACGTCTCCCTCTGATCGGAATGCGCGTCCCGCGTAAGAAGCTAGGAAGCCTAGTTGAATTCTGAGTATTAGGAATCGCTCGGCGTCCGTGAAACCATGAGGCCATGGACGAAAATGCGATCGAGGCGCGCGTGAGCGTGACCGCCGTCGACGCCGTCCAGACGGTGGAGGGCGTGCCCGTGGCATCCCTGCATTCGGTCGTTTCGCGACTGCGCCTGGACTACCCCGGCGAAGACCCCGTGCACATCGAGACGATCGTCCTGCGGGAGTGGGAGGCCTTCTCGGCCGGACGTCCGCTCGTCGTTCCCACCGCGGTCGAAGAGGGCGCGCGCGAGATCCTCGACCAGCGCACGGCCTGACTCAGGTCCGCGGAGCGTCGCTCCCGGGCTCGGGGACGAGCAGGAGCCCGCCCGAGGAGTTCGCCGAGTTGGCCAGGTCCTCGATCCACGCCCGGCTGAGGAGCGCGGGTTCGGGGTCGTCGAACACGAAGCGCAACGGAATAGACGGGTGCAGCCAGACGGTGCTGCGGCCCACCTCCTGGCCCGGGCCGTGCGTCCACGAGAGGGTGAAACTCTCGCCGCGGCGGAGCTTCGTGGCGATCACGACCTTGACGTGCGCGAGCGCGCGATCCTCGATCTCGATCGGCGTCGCGACATCCCCGTAGTACAACGTTCCCACGCGAGTCAGTCAACACCGGTCGTGGATCCACGACCGGGGGCTTGATTCGGCACCCCGTGCCGTGGTATTCGCGGGACGGCCGCACGCGGGTCTCGGATAGGCTCGACATCATGGGCCGTTTCATTTACGACACCGTCGCGAACGCCGTCGACATCGATGACCGCACGCTCGCGCACCTCCGCATCGTCGTGATGAACAAGCTCCGGCGTTCGGAGTCGTTCATGTTCGACGTCAAGGTCGGCGACGGCAGCGGTCGCCGCAGCTTCTGGATGCACCCCTCGGTGCCGATCCAGTTCCACTTCTACGGAAGCCGCCAGCCGCGCATCAACCGCGTCTGGGTGGAGGACCTCATGCTGGCCGCCTCGGGTCCGAACGGTCTGGCGATCACGCCCGAGCCTTCGGAGGACACCCTCGTCGAAGAGGGCTGACCTCAGCGCTTCGGAGTCTCCTCGACCGGGGCGATGTCCTCGGGGACGAGCAGGATGCCGCCCGAGGAGTTCGCCGAGTCGGCGAGCCGCTCGATCCACTCGCGGCTGAGTTTCGTGGGCTCGGCCTCGTCGAAGACGAAGCGGAGCGGGATCGCCGGGTGCAGCCACAGCGTGCTGCGGCCCCGCGGCTGACCCTCGGGGTGCTGCCAGGAGAGAGTGAAGCTCTCACCGCGGCGGAGCTTCGTGGAGATGACGACCTTGAGATGCGCCAATGCGCGGTCCTCGATGGGGACCGCCGTCCCGCCGCCGCCGTAGAAGATCGTGCCCATGGTCTCCACGATACCGGCGGGGATCCGGAGAGCTACGTGGCCGCCGACGGGGTGTCAAGGCCACCCGTTGCGCCTGGCGGCTCTGTCAGTCTGGGGACATCCAGCAAAGGACCCCGCCGTGAGCGACAGCCGATTCCCCCTCCTTCCCGAACCCGGTGACGCCGGCGACCTCCCCGAGGTCTTCGACCAACTCACCGGGATCGACGTCGTGGACGGCGAACTCATCCCGCGGTCGGCCCCGCCGGCGGGGGAGTGACCTCCCAGGACCCTCGTAGGAGCCGACGCTAGCGTCGCTCCCATGTCCGACCCGCTGGAGGATCAGCAGATCACGGTGTCCGGAGCCTCGCTCCGCGCGATGCGCGACGAGTTCCAGCGCTTCCTCATGGAGTACCGGTTCGGTCTCGCCGAGGTCGAGACGAAGATCACCATCCTGCGCGAAGAGTTCCAGGAGATGCACGACTACAACCCGATCGAGCACGTCTCGAGTCGCGTGAAGTCGCCCGACAGTCTCGTGGACAAGGTCCGGCGCAAAGGCATCGAACCCGACTTCGACTCCATCCGGAGCACGATCACCGACATCGCGGGCATCCGGATCACCTGCAGCTTCGTCGACGACGCCTACCGGCTGTCCAACCTCCTCACGCAGCAGGACGACATCACCGTGCGCGACGTGAAGGACTACATCGCGCGCCCGAAGGCGAACGGCTACAAGAGCCTGCACGTGATCGTCGATGTGCCCGTGTTCCTTTCGACCGGACGCGTCGACGTCCCCGTCGAGGTGCAGTTCCGCACGATCGCGATGGACTTCTGGGCCAGCCTCGAGCACAAGATCTATTACAAGTACGACCGCCTCGTACCCGACGAACTGCTGGCGGAGCTGAAGGATGCCGCCGACACCGCGGCCGAGCTGGACGCGCGCATGGAGCGCCTGCACCGCGAGATCCGCGGTCCGCGTCCCGGGGTGGTCCCCCTCTGACCGGACGGGTCACAATGGGGGGATGAGTGACGCGGCGACCCTCCTCGACGAGGTCGCGGCCGAGTTGCTCGCCCTTCCGCCCGCACGATTCACCGCGGCGCGCAACGGTCGCGCCGAGGAGATCGGCGGCGCGGTGGGGCGCCGCATCGCGAAGTTGCGCAAGCCGACGCTGGCCGCGTGGGCGGTCAATCTGCTCTCCCGCGACGGCCAGCTCGCCGAGGCCGTCGAGCTGGCGCAGGCGCTCCGGGAAGCGCAGGACGACGCGGATGCCGTGGAGATGACCCGTCTCGGTCGGCAGCGTCGTCAGCTGGTCGCCGCCCTCGCCCGGCGGGCGGCCGATCTCGCGGCCGAAGCGGGAACACCCCTGAGCGCTCCGATGCGGGACGCCGTGGAGAAGACCGTCAACGCGGCCATCATCGACCCGCACGCCGCGGCGATGATCCTGACCGGGCGGCTGGTGGCATCCGTCGATCTGGCCGACGACACCGACCCGAGCGCCGCGGTGGCCGGTTCGGTGCCGGAGGGCGCGGCCGTCGTGGAGACGCCCACGCGGGACGACCTGGCGCAGCGCCGGGCTCGGAAGGCCGCGGAGCGCGCGGTGCGCGAGGCGGAGCGGGCACGCGCGGACGCCGACCGCGCGCTCGCCGGGGCGACGGCGCGGGAGACCGCCGCCCGGGAGAAGGCCGACCGGGTCCGCGAACGGCTCGAGGGCCTCCGCGCCGAGATCGCGCGGGTCGAGAAGGACGCGGACGCAGCCCACGCGGCGCTCGATGCGGCCGAGGAGGAGACGGCGGCGGCGCGCGAGACGGCCACCGCTCGGACGCGAGACCTCGACCACGCGCGCTCCGTGGTGGAGGGGATGCCGTGAGCACGGTCGACGACCTCCTCGCCGCGGCGCGTGAACGGCTCGCCGACGCCCCCCGCGAGCGGATCGGCGAACTCCAGGAGGGGCGGCGGCTGCTCGGCATCCCGCGTGCTCCCCGCATCGTGGACCGGGGCCGAGCCTGGCATCTGGGCGTACTGCTGCTCACCGACGACGGCGTCCTCGCGACCGGTGACATCGTGCGCTCGCGCGCCGAGGTGCGCCGGGGCTTCGCCGCCGAGTCGCAGCGCCGTCGGGCCGAGCTGTCCGCCGCCGCGCATCGCGGGGGAGTGCCCGAGGGGGAGACGGTGCACATCGGCTGGCGGGCACTCGATCCGGCCGCGCTCGACGCCCGGACGGCGCCGCTCGCGTTGCGCGACGGCGAGCTCACCGTGCGCTGGAGCGCGCAGGGCGGGTACCTGCCGCTCGCACGGTATCTCGACGAGCGGATCGACCTGCTCGTCCACCCTCCGGAGCGCGCATAGAGATCCGCGCGCATAGTCGGCGGAGGGGGTGCTGTCAACGACGATGACCCGGCCCATCGGCCGTAACTTCCCTGGTCTATCGTGAGCGACGTGCAGCAGGTATGGCCAGGATCCAGTTATCCCCTCGGGGCCACTTACGACGGTAACGGGACGAACTTCGCCCTGTTCAGCGAGAACGCGGAGAAAGTCGAGCTGTGCCTCTTCGACGCCGACGGCACGGAGACGTGCGTCGAGCTCGTCGACGTCGACGCGTTCGTCTGGCACGCGTACCTCCCGAACATCCAGCCGGGCCAGCGGTACGGCTACCGCGTGCACGGCGAGTACGACCCCGCCAGCGGCAAGCGGTTCAACCCGAGCAAGCTTCTGCTCGACCCCTACGCCAAGGCCGTCGAGGGTCAGATCGACTGGGGGCAGCCCGTCTTCAGCTACGAGTTCGGCGACCCCGACTCGTTCAACGACGACGACTCGGCCGCGCACATGATGAAGGGCGTGGTCATCAACCCGTTCTTCGACTGGGCGGGTGACCGTCAGCCCAAGATCCCCTACGCCGAGAGCTTCATCTACGAGGCGCACGTCAAGGGCCTCACCCAGCTGCATCCCGACGTCCCGGAGGAGTTGCGCGGCACGTACGCCGGCATCGCCCACCCGGCCGTCATCGACCACCTGCGCAAGCTCGGCGTCACCGCGATCGAGCTCATGCCCGTGCACCAGTTCGTCAACGACTCCACGCTCGAGGAGAAGGGGCTGTCGAACTACTGGGGCTACAACACCATCGCGTTCCTCGCGCCCCAGAACACCTACTCCTCCACCGGCGACCACGGTCAGCAGGTGCAGGAGTTCAAGGCCATGGTCAAGGCGCTGCATGCCGCCGGCATCGAGGTCATCCTCGACGTGGTCTACAACCACACCGCCGAGGGCAACCACATGGGCCCGACCCTCTCGATGCGGGGCATCGACAACGAGGCGTACTACCGCCTCGAAGACGACGACAAGCGCTACTACACCGACTACACCGGCACCGGCAACAGCATGAACGTGGGCAACCCCCACACGCTGCAGCTCATCATGGACTCGCTGCGGTACTGGGTGCTGGAGATGCACGTGGACGGATTCCGCTTCGACCTGGCATCCACCCTGGCCCGGGAGTTCTACGAGGTCGACCGCCTCGCGGCCTTCTTCGAACTCGTGCAGCAGGACCCGATCGTCTCGCAGGTCAAGCTCATCGCCGAACCGTGGGACGTCGGTCCCGGCGGATACCAGGTCGGCAACTTCCCGCCGCAGTGGACGGAGTGGAACGGCAAGTACCGCGACACCGTCCGCGACTTCTGGCGCGGTGAGCCGCAGGCCCTCGGCGAGTTCGCCTCCCGTCTCACCGGCTCGGCCGACCTCTACGAGCACTCCGGGCGCCGGCCCGTGGCATCCATCAACTTCGTCACCGCGCACGACGGGTTCACGCTCCGCGACCTCGTCTCGTACAACGAGAAGCACAACGAGGCCAACGGCGAAGACAACAACGACGGCGAATCGCACAACCGGTCCAACAACCTGGGCGTGGAGGGGCCGACCGACGACCCCGAGGTGCGCAAGCGCCGCGCGCAGCAGCAGCGCAACTTCATCGCGACGCTGCTGCTCAGCCAGGGCGTGCCGATGCTGCTCCACGGCGACGAGCTGGGCCGCACCCAGGGCGGCAACAACAACGGCTACGCGCAGGACAACGAGATCACGTGGGTGGACTGGTCGGCCGTCGACCACCCGCTCATCGAGTTCACCGCGGCCCTCGCGCGCCTCCGCAAGGAGCACCCCACCTTCCGCCGCAGCCGGTTCTTCGACGGGCGCCCGGTGAAGATGGAGGAAGGCGACAACATCCCCGACGTGGTGTGGCTGCGCCCCGACGGCTCGCTCATGCAGCCCGAGGACTGGGATTCCGGCTTCGGCCGCGCGGTCGGCGTGTTCCTCAACGGGCAGGGCATCCGCGAGCGCGATCGCCGCGGCGAGACCATCAGCGACGACCACTTCCTCGTGCTGTTCAACGCCGGCGACGACACCGTCGACTTCCACGTGCCCGACATCCAGTACTCGCCCGAGTGGGACGTGTACGTCGACACGGCGGGCGAGCGCGCCAACACCGAGCCGATCGCGCCCGGGGAGGCGCTGAAGCTCGAGCCGAAGTCGCTCATCGTGCTGCGCGAGCACCACCTGCCCGAGCCCGAGATCGACCACACCGTGGCCGCTTCGCTCACCGCGCAGATCGCCGTCACCGCCACCGACGACCTGCCCGGGCAGGCCCCCAAACCGGAGCTCTGATTCAGAATGCGGCATCCGCTTTCGACCTACCGCCTGCAGATCCGCGAATCCTTCCCCCTCGGCACCGCCGCCGAGGTCACGGGCTACCTCCGTGACCTCGGGGTGTCGTGGGCCTACCTGTCGCCGCTGCTGGAGGCGACGCCGGGCTCCGACCACGGCTACGACGTCGTCGACGTCACCCGCGTCGACCCCGCGCGGGGCGGCGCCGAGGGGCTGGCCCGGTTCGCCGAGGCCGCCCGCGCCGAGGGCCTCGGCATCCTGATCGACATCGTGCCGAACCACATGGGCGTGTCCGAGCCCCGCACGAACGCCTGGTGGTGGGACGTGCTCCGCCAGGGGCGCGCCTCGGCGCACGCGGACGCGTTCGACATCGACTGGGAGTTCGGCGGCGGCAAGGTGCGCGTTCCCGTGCTCGGCGCCGACCTCGCCGAGGTGATCGACGAGATCTCCTACGATCCGACCCCCGCGACCGATGCCCCCGACGGCCTGGTCCGCTACTACGACCATGTCTTCCCGGTCGCGCCGGGAACGGGGACGTCGGATATCCGCGCCCTCCTACACGCGCAGAACTTCGAGCTGCGGTTCTGGCAGGACGAAGCGGCCGACCTCAACTACCGGCGCTTCTTCGCCGTCACCACCCTCGCGGGCGTGCGGGTCGAGCGCCCCGAGGTGTTCGACGCCACGCACGCCGAGATCCTGCGCTGGGTGCGCGAGGGCCTCGCCGACGGCCTGCGCGTCGACCACCCGGACGGACTCGTCGACCCCGGCGGCTACCTCGACCGGCTCGCCACGGCACTGCGCGACGCGGGCGGCGAGGATGCCGGGTACGTGCTCGTGGAGAAGATCCTCGAGCACGGCGAGGCCCTGCCGTCGTGGTGGAAGACCGCCGGCACGACCGGGTACGACGCGCTGGCCGAGATCGACCGCGTGCTCACCGACCCCGCGGGCGAGGCGGCGCTGGACGCGTTGGACGCGCGCCTGCGCGCCGACAGCGACCTCGCGCCGCTCACCGGCTGGCACGACCTGATCCACGACACCAAGCGACGGATCGCCGACACGATCCAGGTGTCCGAGATCCGCCGCATCGTCCGCGGACTCCCGTCCGCGCTGCGCGACGAGTTCGCCGCCGCCGACCTGCAGGACGCGCTCGCCGAGATCCTCGCGTGCTTCCCCGTCTACCGCTCCTACCTCCCGGCCGGCCGGGCGCACCTGGATGCCGCCGTCGGCGAGGCCGAGGAGCGCCGGCCCGAGCTCGGCGACGTCATCGAGGCGCTGGTCCCTGCCCTGACCGACACCGACCTCGAGATCGCGTGGCGGTTCCAGCAGACCACCGGTCCGGTCATGGCCAAGGGCGTCGAGGACACCGCGTTCTACCGCTACACGCGCCTCGGATCGCTGACCGAGGTCGGCGGCGACCCGGCGGAGTTCTCCCTCGACGTCGACGGTTTCCACGCTGCGCAGGCCCAGCGGCAGGCGTCGTGGCCCACGGCCATGACGACGCTGTCGACCCACGACACCAAGCGCGGCGAGGACACCCGCGCCCGCATCGCGGTGCTCGCGGAGATCCCGGCGCGCTGGGCCGAGGTGCTGGGGGAGTTCCGCGCGATCGCCTCGACCGGGCACGGCCCGTTCGACGCGCTGCTGTGGCAGGCGATCGTCGGGGCGTGGCCGGCCTCGGCATCCACGTCCTCGGGTCTCGCGAAGTACCGCGAGCGTCTGCACGCGTACGCCGAGAAGGCCGCGCGCGAGGCGTCCGAGGTCACCGGCTGGTGGGAGCAGGACGAGGCGTTCGAGGAGCGCATGCACGCCGTCGTCGATGCGGCGACGGGGCCGGCGGCATCCCGTGTCCAGGCGTTCGTCGACGAGATCGCCGACGCGGGCTGGTCCAACGGCCTCGCCGCGAAGCTGCTGCAGATCACCGGACCCGGCGTGCCCGACGTGTACCAGGGCTCGGAGCTGTGGGAGCAGTCGCTGGTCGACCCCGACAACCGTCGCGCGGTGGACTTCGCCGAGCGGGCGCGTCTGCTGGCCTCGCTCGACGCCGAGGACGCCCCGCCGCCGAAGGTGGATGCCACCGGCGCGGCGAAGCTCATCGTGACCTCGCGCGCGCTGCGCGTGCGGCGCGACTGCCCCGAGCGGTACTCGCTGTACCGTCCGCTCGAGGCCGCGGGCGCGGCATCCGGACACGTCGTCGCGTTCGACCGCGGCGGCGTCTCCGCGGTGGCGACCCGCCTCCCGCACGGTCTGCGCGCGGCCGGGGGCTGGGGCGACACCGTGCTGCTGCGCCCGGACGTCGCCGCGGTGGACGTCCTGACCGGCCGTCGCTTCCCGGGTGGCCCGGTGCTGATGTCGGAGCTGCTGGAGTTCCTTCCGGTCGCTCTCCTGGTGGACGAACCGGCCTGCTCCTGAGGCCGTACCCATTCGCGTGAGTCGCCAAGATTCGTCGCTTCCGGGTAGCCCCAGGCGACGATTTCTGGCGACTCACGCGTGAGAACTGTGAGAACTGACGACGAAGGAGACGGGGAGCTATGAGCATCGAGGTGTGGGCACCCAAGGCGCAGCGCATGCGACTGCGGCGGCTGGACGAGAGCGGCGAGAACGTCGTCGAAGACGTCGAGATGGAGCCCGGCGCCGGGGGCTGGTGGACGGCGCCGGTCGACCTCGCGGACGGCGAACGCTACGGCTTCGTCCTCGGCGACGGCGACGACCTGCGCCCCGACCCGCGGTCGCGGCGTCAGCCCGCCGGTGTGCACGAGGCATCCGCATGGTTCGATCCGTCGACCTTCGCGTGGACGGATGCCGCCTGGACCGGGCGCCAGCTCGCCGGCGGCCTCATCTACGAGCTGCACCTCGGCACCTTCACCCCCGAGGGGACCCTGGATGCCGCGATCGAGCGCCTCGATCACCTCGTCGACCTCGGCGTGACCCACGTCGAACTGCTGCCGGTCAACGGCTTCAACGGCGTCTGGAACTGGGGCTACGACGGTGTGCTCTGGTACACGGTCCACGAGGCGTACGGCGGCCCGGCCGCGTACCAGCGGTTCGTGGACGCCGCCCACGCGGCGGGGCTCGCGGTCGTGCAGGACGTGGTCTACAACCACCTCGGACCGTCGGGGAACTACCTGCCCGAGTTCGGTCCGTACCTGCGCGAGGGCAGCCGCAACACGTGGGGCGACTCGATCAACCTCGACGAGGACGCCGTCCGCTCCTACATCGTCGAGAACGCGCTCCTGTGGATGCGCGACTACCACGTCGACGGTCTCCGACTGGATGCCGTGCACGCGTTGCTCGACCACCGCCCGGTGCACGTGCTGCAGGAGATCGCCGAACGCACCGACGCCCTGTCGGCGCACCGCGGCATCCCTCTCACCACGATCGCCGAGTCGGACATGAACGATCCGAAGCTGATCCTGCCGCGCGAGGCCGGCGGGTACGGGCTCGCCGCGCAGTGGTCGGACGACTGGCACCACACCGCGCACGTCGCCCTCACCGGCGAGACGATCGGCTACTACGAGGACTTCGCCGCGATCGACGCGTTCGAGAAGGTGTCGGAGGGCGGGTTCTTCCATGACGGCACGTACTCCACGTTCCGCGGGCGCGCGCACGGCCACCCGATCCCGGAGGACGTGCCGAACTGGCGCCTCGTCACGTTCGCGCAGGACCACGACCAGATCGGCAACCGCGCCGCCGGCGACCGCCTGTCGCAGAGCCTGCCGTTCGACCGCCTCGCCGCGGCCGCCGTGCTCACCCTCACCGCCCCGGGCACGCCGATGCTCTTCATGGGCGAGGAGTGGGGCGCGAGAACCCCCTGGCAGTTCTTCACCTCGCACCCCGAGCCCGAGCTCGGCGAGGCCACGGCCAAGGGCCGCGTGGCCGAGTTCGAGAAGATGGGCTGGGACGAGTCGGTCGTCCCCGACCCGCAGGACCTGGACACGTTCCGCCGGTCCAAGCTCGACTGGTCCGAGCCCGACGGTGACGGCCACGCCGAACTCCTCGCCCTGTACCGCGAGCTGGCGAAGCTCCGCCGCGCGCGTCCCGAGCTCACCGACCCCTCCCGCCACGGCCTGTCCGCGCGCGCTCTCGAAGCCCCCGGCGGCCGCGTGTACGAGCTGCACCGGGGCGACCTCGTCGTGCTCGTGAACCTCTCGGATGCCGAGGCGGCGGTGCCCGTGGCATCCGGCGCCGGTGTTCTGCTCGCGACCGTCGACGGGACCGTCCTGGAGGACGGACTGCTGACCGTCCCCGCGGGAGGCAGCGCGATCGCGGCTCCCGCGCTCTGACGGGTCGCGGCGGGTCAGTCGATCGAGGGACGGATGAGACGCAGGCCCGAGACGACGGCCGGCGGCAGCAGGACGACGAGGGCGACGAGGATCGCGGTGATCGCGATGGGGGTGTTCGTCGGAGATCCGGTGAGGCGCTCCACGGCGAGCCACGACAGCCCCCACGCGAGGGCGAGCGCCGGAGCCACGCGCCAGCCGCTCCGCCACGCGATCGCCAGGCCGATGATTGCGACGACGACCAGGACCGTGACCCCGATCGCGCTCGCCGCGTCCTCCCACGACGGCGGGACGACGGTGGTCAACCACGCCGCGGTGTTGGCGACGGTCGCCAGGGTGACCCAGCCGAGGTGCAGTCCCGTGACCCCGTCGATCAGCACGGAGTCGAGGACGCCGCCGCGCGGGTCGCGCGTGACGACCGCGGTCCGGAAGGCCCAGCCCAGCGCCACGAGCAGCAGCACGATCACCACGACGGTGAGGAACAGCGTGCCGAAGCGCGCGGCGACGAGCCACAGCCCGTTCAGAACCATCGTCACGGCGATCGGCCAGCCCATCGCCCGCTGGCGCTCCGAGGCGCGCTGGCGGGGGAGCGCCTGCCAGATCGCGTACGCGATCAGGCCGAGGTAGATCACGGACCAGATCGAGAAGGCGGGTCCCGCCGGAGCCAGGTAGGACCCGTCCGTGTCGAGCGCACCGCCCTGCTGGTCTTCGACGGCGGTGTTGCCGAAGGCTCCCGCCCCGATCACCGCGGCGATCAGCATGAACGACACCGCGGAGAGGAGGACGATCTGGCGTACCAGGTCGGATCCGTGCGGAGTGGTGGTGACGTGATCTCTCGCGTTCATGGATAGAACACTAGATAAGCTAGCCAGTTCCGCGCTCCGGCTTGACAGCGACCGGCGCCGTCGCGCGCGCGTCGCGGGCGGTGTCAGACCGCGAGGGCGGCGAAGGTGCGCAGCAGCAGGGTCGGCTGCTCGACCGAGGCGGTGCGGACGTGCGCGGCCACCTCGTCGAAGGCGTCCGCGTCGAAGTAGCCCGCCGCGCGGTACACGGCCATGCGTGCGACGAACGCGTCCGCCGTGGGTTCGGGGTGGAACTGCGTCGCCCACAGGCTCGTGCCCGCCCGGTACGCCTGCACGGGGCAGTCGTCGTTGCGGGCCAGCAGTGTCGCCCCCGGAGGGACCTCGGCGGTGCCCTCCTTGTGCGCGGTGAGCGCCTCGAAACGGGGGTTCAGGATGCCGAACAGCTCGTCGCCTCCCCCCTCCTCGGTCAGCTCGATCTCGGCGGGGCCGGTGCCCTCGGGGTGATCGAGGGTCACCACGCCGCCGAGGAGCCGCGTGACGACCCCGATCCCGAAGCAGGTGAACAGGGTCCGCGTCCGCCCGGTGAGCCCCGCGGATGCCAGTTCCTCCAGGTCGCGCTCGAGGCGGAGCTGTTCGTCGGTCTTGTCCGTGTCCGTGACGTTGAAGGGACTGCCGCCGACCACGACCCCGGCGTAGCGCTCGAGGTCGGACGGAAGCGCTGTGCGGACGAGATCGTGGTGCACCAGGTCGCCGTCGGCGACGCCGAGCCCGTCGCGGAAGGACGCCCATTCGGCGACGGCCGCCTCGCGCTGCGGACGCGCGCAGACGTAGAGGAGTCGACCGGTCACCCAGGGATTCTATGCGTGTCGCGCGCACGACCCCCGGGGCGTGACGCGCCGCGACAATGGGGGTATGACCACCGCGACCCTTCTCGTGACCGATGTCGAGAACCTCGGCGAGATCGTGGCCCTGCTGCGCGAGGCCGCCGCCGAGCTCGACTGCGGGCTCACCGTCCGCACGCTCGCCGGAGACGAGGTCGACGAAGCCGAGGCGGCCGCGGCCGCGCATCGTGATCGCGAGCGCAAGCGACTGCCGATCCCGGTGAAGGTCGACCTGCACGCACTGTCGGACGGACCCGTGGATGCCGAGGCGGTCCTGCGCGGCGCGCGGGCGCGGGGTCTGCGGGGCGGAGCGACCGTCGACGAGGTACGGCGCACGACGAAGCGCTGAGAGGCGTTCGGGGCCGTGCGTCAGCGCGAGGAGCGTGCGGTGCGGCCGCGCACGATGCCGACGAACGTCTCCACGTCGTCGGTCGTCGCGTCCCGCCGCCACGCGAGGGCGACCGTCGAGACCGGGCCGTCCGCGAGGATACGGTACTCCACGTCCCGGCGCTGGTGGGCGCGGGCCAGCGACATGGGCACGATCACGACGCCGACCCCGGCGGCCACCGTCGCGATCGCCTCTGCGGTGTCGGCGGGAGGCGCGAACGCCGGGGGCGCGGCATCCGGGATCCGGGCTCCGAGGACGTCGTCAGCGGGGACGATCAGGATCTCGCCGGCGAGATCGTCGGCCGTGATCTCCTCGTCCGCGGCGGTCAGCGGCGACTCGGTCGACATCACGACGACCGGGAGCTCGTCGTACAGGGGGATGACGTGCAGGTCGTCGGCGCCGTCGATCGGGAGGCGCACGAGAGCGGCATCCACGTCGTCGAGGGCGGCGCGCTGACCGGACACGGAGATCTCGCGCAGCTCCAGCGGTACGTGCGGCATCCGGTCGCGCCAGAGCCCGATCCACTTGCCCGGTGTCGCACCCGGAACCGCGCCGAGGGTGAATGTGCGGGCGAGGTCGGCGGTCGGCGGCGACGACGACGGGCGAGGCGCGCGGGAAGCGGCGTTCTTGCGCGCCGGGGCGGGCTTACGCGCCGGCGCAGGCTTGCGCGCCGACGCCCCGGACCGCGGGCGTCCCGCGCCCCCGCGCGCACCCCGTGATCCGCTTCCGCTCTTGGCCATACCCCCCAGGCTAACGTGGGCACATGCTCGGCATCCTGGCGCTCGTCTTCGCGGGGCTCGCCGCCCTGCTCCACGTCTACATCTTCGTTCTCGAGAGCGTGCGCTGGTCGCACCCGAGCGTGTGGCGGATCTTCGGCCTGACGTCGCAGGAGGCGGCCGACACGACCAAGCCCCTGGCGTACAACCAGGGCTTTTACAACCTCTTCCTCGCGATCGGTGCGGCCCTCGGTGTCGTGCTCTGGGCGGTGAACGGAGTCGGTGACGTCGCCGGTCGGACGCTGCTGCTGTTCTCGCTCGGCTCCATGGTCGCCGCGGCGCTCGTGCTCGTCACGTCCGGCCGCAAATACCTGCGACCGGCCACGGTCCAGGGAACGCTCCCGCTCATCGGATTCGTGCTGACGTTGCTCGCGTGAGTTTCTCGATGTCGAGGAAATTCGGCAGCGGACTCTCGACGTCGAGGAAATCGCGAGCTTTCGAGTTCTTCGACGTCGAAACGAATTGGCGCCGTTTTCTCTCGACGTCGAAGCACATTTCATCCCGAGAAGACGAAACCCGCACGTTCCGAAGAACGTGCGGGTGATGGATGCCGAGAGGCGTGAGCCTCAGGCCGCCAGGCGAAGACCTCGTCGATCGGTGGCGACGGCTTCGCCGTCGTTGATGATCTCGTCGTCGCCGATGAGCGAGCCGACCGCCACGCGGGCCTTCGATCCCACTTGGGTGCGGACGCCGATGTGCGCGCCCGCGCCGATCACCGCTCCCGCGCAGATGTGCGCGTGCGGTTCGATGCGTGCTTCCGGCCCGATCACGGCATCGGATTCGATCCACGCGCCTCTACCGACACGGACACCCGCCGCGATCTGCACTCCGGGCTCGACGTACGCGCCGTTCTCCACCAGTGCCGACGGGTGGACCTTCGCGCCGTGCGCGACGAGTCCACGACCGTTGACGTGCTTGCGGTAGCGCAGCGTCTCGCCGTGGTCGTTCTCGATGTCGATGTAGTTCTTTCCCACGATCCCCTCCGATCGGCTCTTCGGGTGAGCCGACTAATGTGACAACCGATGCGGGTTCACTCTCATTCCCGTGCATGGTTGTTCGGCGCGGACGCCCGAGCGGATTCCCGCCGGACCACGGATTTTCCGCTGCGCCGGTTTGTCTTCCACCGTTGTCGCATGCCCGGCTCAACAGAAACGGCGGGTTGACAGCGGCGAGGAATCCGCTCTCTGTTCCCGCCGTGGATCGGTCGATACGGTGAGGGCATGCCGTGGCGAATATATGGACCCGCTCTGATCGCGGCCCTGCCCCTCGGGGCCGGGATGGGCGCGGTTCTCGGGTCCACTCTCACGTGGACCGGTTGGGGCTCTCTCGGTGCGTTCGTCGTCAGCGGAGCGGTCTTCGGTGCTGCGAGTGCGATGCTCGGCGCCGCCGGTGCGATCGTCGGCGTCTCCCGCGCGGTGCGACGAGGTCAGCACGCTGTGATTCCCGCGGCCGTCGCGGGGACGGCGGTGGGGGTGGCATCCCTGTGGGTCCTCCTGCTCGCGTACGTGGCGATCATCGCGGGCGCGTCCGTGCTTCTGGTGCTGGTGCCCGCCGTCCTCCTGGGCGCACTGGCATCGGCCGTGGCGGCGGCGGTGTGCGCGGCTCTCATGGCCGGATGCCGCGCCCTGGATCGTCGACGCAATCCGCCGCCGCTCCTGCCCGGGGCCGCGGGGTGAATCAGCCCGGTTGGCAGGTGGGGCACCAGAAGACGTTGCGTTCGCTCGTCGCCGAGGCGCCCAAGGTGGTCGCGCGGATCGGGGTGCCGCACCGTCGGCACGGTGCTCCGTCGCGCCCGTAGACCCACATGCGCCGGCCGGGCCGATTGTCGCCGGTGAAGGTGCGTTCGGCCCGCGGGAGGTTGGCGTGGATCATGCGATGGCCGAGCGCGATCGTGGCCGCCACGTCGATCTCGTTCGCCGGGGTGGTGGGGGCGATGCCGCGGACGAAGAGCAGTTCGTTCGCGTAGACGTTGCCGAAGCCGGCGACGTTCCGCTGGTCGAGGAGAGCGACGTGCGCGGCGCGCGTGTCGGCCGAGACCCTTCGCACGGCCTCCGCCGCGTTCCAGTCGGGACCGAGCAGGTCGGGGCCGAGGTGTCCGACGACCCGGTCTTCGTCGGCGGTCGGCAGCACCTCGACCATCGCGAGGTCGAACCCGACGGTGTCGGCACCCGTGACACCGACGATCGCCCGGGCCTTGAAGGCGGGGCGGCGCCAGCGTTCGCCCGGACGATAGACGTCCCACCGGCCCTCCATCTTGAGGTGCGAGTGGAGCGTGTAGGCGCCGATGCGTTCGAGCAGGTGCTTCCCGCGCGCGACCACCTCGTGCACCGTCTCGCCGCGGAGGTCGGCGGTGGCGCTCCCCGGGACGCGGATGTCGAACCTCGTCACCTGGCGGCCGGTGAGCGCGGCCGAGAGCTTCGCGGCCGCGCGGTGAACGGTGTCGCCCTCAGGCACGGGCGGCCTCGCGGAGCGTGTCTCCCGCCGTCAGGCGCCGCAGCGTGAGCCCGCGCGGCGACTCGACGAACCCGGCCTCGCGGAGGGCCCGGCCGACGGCCGTGCCGTACACGAACTCGCCGTTGACCTGCTCGACCGTCAGGGTGTCGAGTCGGCGTCGGCGCGAGGTCTCGGCCAGGTCGCGGGCGGCCGCCTGCAACCGCGCCTCGTCGTCGGTGAACGCCAACGCGCTGCGCCCGCCCCGCTCGAGGTACAGCGTCAACTCGCCGTCGACGAGCACGACCAGACCGCCCGCCTTGCGTCCCGGGCGGTGGGTCACCCCCTCCAGCGCGGGCCAACCGAGCGCCGCCCCATAGGGGTTGGCGGGGTCGGTCGCGGCGAGAGTGACGGTCCGCAGCGGTGGCGGGTCGGCGACCGCGGCGAATTCGCGGAGCCGGTCGACGGTGGCCGAGGCCGCGAACTGGGCGGCACCGAGCTTCTCGATCACGTACCCGCGGCGGCAGTGCCCCGCCTCCTCGAAACCGGCGAGGATGCGGTACACCTGAGCGAAGCCGCCCGGAACGCCCTCCGACTGCACGGCGCCGCGCGTGACGACGCCGTACCGGTCGAGCAGCAGGCTCGCCGTCGCGGTCGCGCGGGCAGCGGCATCCGGTTCACGGTCCGGGAGGAGCGACCAGCGTCCGCCGAGCGACGGCGGTCGGGGCGCCGAGGTCGGGCGCGGCAGGGCCGCTCCGCGGTACATGCGGGCGCGGGGGGCGCGACGGGCGACGCGGTGGGCCTGTCCGCCGCCGCCGAGCAGCGCGCGGACGGGAGCGAACGTGTCGTTGGTGACCCGACCGGCCCAGGTGAGAGCCCACAGCGCGTCGTTGACGGACTGCTCGTTCTCGGCGCCGATCAGCTGCTTCAGCTGTGCCGCGAAGTAGGCGCCGCCGCCGTCGAGAGCGGTGAGCAGGCGGGCCTCGAGCGAATCGGGCGCGGGATCTTCGGGGTCGTCCGGATCTTGCAGCGTGAACGGTGCCGCCTCGGCGGGGTGCAGGGCGATCCATCCGTCCCGACCGGGCAGGGTGCCGTGCCCCGACCACACGACCTCGCCCGTCGCGGTCAGCTCGTCGAGCAGCGCGGGGGTGTAGTCGGCGACGCGCGAGGGCAGCACGAGCGACTCCCACGCGCTCGCCGGGATCGGGACGCCGGCGAGCTGCTCGATCACCGCGAGCACCCCGTCGACACCCTCGAGGGGGCGCGTGAGGTGCTGCCAGACGGGGAGGAACCGCGCGTACGCCGACGGGGGCACGGGCTCGACGCTGCCGCGGATCGCCGCGAGCGACCGCATGCGCAGGCGGCGGAGCACCTCGGCGTCGCACCACTCGGTGTCGTCGCCGCGGCCGGCGGCGGCCTCGGGCAGGAAGAATCCGCTCGACAGCCGCCCCTGCGATTCGAGACGCTGCAGCGTGAGACGCGCGACCGCGACACCGACGCCCAGCCGCTCGGCCACCGCGTCGGTCGTGAAGGGGCCGTGCGTGCGGGCGTAGCGGGCCACGAGGTCGCCGAGGGGATCGGCCACGGGTTCGAGGAAGGCGTTCGGGATGCCGACGGGCAGGGCCGCGCCGAGCGCATCGCGCAACCGCCCGGCGTCCTCGATGCCGGCGACGCGGGAGACTCCCGCGATCGTCACGGGGATCGCGCGCCGTTCCTCGATGAGTGCCTGGAGATGCGCCGAAGCCTCCTCGGACGACTCCCCCTCGAGACGGGCGGCCACCTCCGCGGCATCCAGGGGGCCGAGAAGGCGCAGCAGGTCGGCGACGCCCTCGACGCCGCGCGCACGGCGGTCCGGATCGAGGCGCTGGGCCTCGCGCTCGAACTGGGCGATGACCTCGGGGTCGAGGAGCTCGCGCATCTCGACCTTGCCGAGGAGCTCGCTCAGCAGCGCCGGGTCGACCGACAGCGCGGCCGCGCGGCGCTCGGCGAGCGGCGAGTCGCCCTCGTACATGAAGGCGCCGACGTAGCCGAAGAGCAGGTCGCGCGCGTACGGGGATGGCTGGCTGGTCGTCGTCTCGACCAGGCGGATCCGGCGTTCGCCGATCTGCCGCGCCACGCGGAGGAGCGCGGGGAGGTCGTAGACGTCCTGTAGGACCTCGCGCAGCGTCTCGAGGATGATCGGGAACGACGGATGCCGTCGGGCCACCTCGAGCAGCTGGGCCGAGCGCTGACGCTGCTGCCAGAGCGGCGACCGCCGGTTGGGGTTCAGCCGCGGGAGCAGCAGCGCGCGGGCGGCGCACTCGCGGAACCGGGAGGCGAAGAGCGCGGAGCCGCCGACCTCGTCGGTGACGATCTGCTCGAGCTCGTCGGGCTCGAAGACGAAGAGATCGGCCCCGGGCGGTTCGGCCGCGGCATCCGGAACCCGCGCGATGATGCCGTCGTCGCTCGCGACCGCGGCGCCCTCGACGCCCAGTCGCTCGCGGATGCGGGCGTTCACCGCCAGCGCCCACGGCGAGTGCACCTGCATGCCGTACGGCGAGTGCAGGATGATGCGCCAGTCGCCGACCTCGTCGCGGCTGCGCTCGACGGTCAGCGTGCGGTCGGTCGGGAGGCTGCCCGTGGCCTCACGCTGTTCGGCGAGGTAGGCGAGGAGGTTGGTGATCGCGTTGTCGTCGAGGCCGGATTCGCGCAGGCGCTCCTCGGCCTTGGCGCGGTCGGCTCCGGCGATGTCGCGTGAGAACTTGCCGAGCGCCTCGCCGAGCTCGGCGGGACGACCCAGGCCGTCGCCGTGCCAGAACGGCAGCTTCCCGGGCTGCCCGAAGGCGGGGAGGACGTTCACCCGGTCGTGCGTGATCTCGACGATGCGCCAACTCGTCGTGCCGAGGGTGAAGACGTCGTTGACCCGCGACTCGTAGACCATCTCTTCGTCGAGCTCGCCGACGCGGGCGTTCTGGGATTCGCCCGCGACGAAGACGCCGAAGAGGCCCCGGTCGGGGATCGTGCCGCCGCTCGTGACCGCGACGCGCTGGGCTCCGGGGCGGCCGGTGAGGGTGCCCGCGTCGCGGTCCCAGACGAGCCGCGGGCGGAGCTCGGCGAACTCGTCGGACGGGTAGCGACCCGCGAGCAGATCGAGCGTCGCCTCGTACGCCGATCGGGGGAGCGAGCGGAACGGCGCGCTGCGCTTGACCGTCTCGAACCACTCCTCGACGTCGATCGACCCGAGAGCGCACGCCGCGACGGTCTGCTGCGCCAGGATGTCGAGCGGGTTCTGGGGGACGGCGATCGCCTCGATCTTGCCCGACAGCATGCGCTCGGTGACGACCGCGGTGTGCAGCACGTCGCTGCGGTGCTTCGGGAACAGCGCCGCGCGGCTGACTTCGCCGACCTGGTGGCCCGCGCGGCCGACGCGCTGCAGGCCGGATGCCGCGCTCGCCGGCGCCTCGACCTGGATCACGAGGTCGACCGCGCCCATGTCGATGCCGAGCTCCAGGCTGCTGGTCGCGACCACGCACCGCAGGGTGCCGGACTTCAACTCGTCTTCGACCTGGGCGCGCTGCTCCTTCGAGACCGAGCCGTGGTGCGCCTTGGCGAGGATCGCGGCGACACCGGCCGAGGACCCGGCCTGCGCCATCATCGTGGCCGGGACCGTCGGCTCGGGAACGTCGATGCCCTGCCGCTCGGCGTAGATCTCGTTCAGACGCCCGGTCAGGCGCTCGGCGAGCCGGCGGGAGTTGGCGAAGACGATCGTCGAGCGGCGCTCGAGGATGCGATCGACGATCGCCTCCTCGACGTGCGGCCACACCGAGCCGGACACCTCGGTGCTCTCGGGCCGCTCGGAGAACCACTCGCCGTCGGTCGGGTCGTCGGGAGCGGGGCTGCCGGGCGGGGGCGGGGGATTGAGCATGTCGTCCACCGGCACGACGACCGACAGGTCGAACGCCTTGGTCGCCCGCGGGGCCACGATGTCGACGGGCTGCGCACCCCCGAGGAACCGGGCCACCTCGTCGATCGGGCGCACCGTCGCCGAGAGCCCGATGCGCTGCGCCGGGGCGTCGAGGAGCGCGTCGAGCCGTTCGAGGCTCACCGCGAGATGCGCACCGCGCTTGGTCGCGGCGACCGCGTGGACCTCGTCGATGATGACCGTGTGCACCCCCCGCAGAGTCTCGGCGGCCTGGCTCGTCAGCATGAGGTACAGCGACTCGGGGGTGGTGATGAGGATGTCGGGCGGATCGGAGACGAGCTTGCGGCGATCGCTCGAGGTTGTGTCACCCGAGCGCACGCCCACCGTGACCGCCGGGACGTCGATTCCGAGCCGCCGCGCCGACTGCCCGATCCCGACGAGCGGCGAACGCAGGTTCCGCTCGACGTCGACGCCGAGGGCCTTCAACGGCGAGATGTAGAGGATGCGGGTGCGCGTGGGCGTCTTCTTCGCGCCGCGGCGCGGGGGAGTGGCATCCGGGACCTCGGGCGCCTTCTCGCGGAAGACGCGGTCGATCGCGAACAGGAAGGCCGAGAGCGTCTTGCCCGATCCGGTGGGCGCGACGACCAGGGCGTTGCGACCGGATGCCACGGACTCCCACGCGCCCTTCTGCGCCGTGGTGGGCGCCGAGAACGCACCGCGGAACCAGTCCTGCGTCGCAGGACCGAACCTGTCGAGTACGTCGGCCATGCCGACATCCTCCCCCGGACCTCCGACATCGGGCCGGGGTTGACGTTCGCCGGTCGCGGAACGACGTTCCTCTGCGGGGGTCGGCCTTCTGCCGGCGGCGGCGCCGCGTCGAGGTCACGGCGCGCGCTCGATCAGCCTCCCGTCGCTCAGCTCCAGCCGCAGGTCCAGCCCGAGGCGGGCGAGGAACGCGTCGTCGTGACTGACCAGGAGCACCGCCCCGCGGTACGCCTGGAGGGCCGACACCACCTGGTCGACCGTGTCGAGATCGAGGTTGTTGGTCGGCTCGTCGAGCACGAGGAGCTGCGGCGGCGGATCCGCCAGCAGCACGCGGGCGAGCGCGACGCGGAATCGCTCGCCGCCGGAGAGCGAGCCGACGGGGCGGGTGACCGCGTCGCCGCGGACGAGGAAGCGGGCGAGCCGGTCGCGGACCGCGGGGACGGGAACGCCCGGCGCCGCCGCGCAGACGGCGTCGAGGACGGAGGCGGCGTCGTCGAGGTCGTCGAGACGCTGGGGGAGATATCCGACGTGTTCCACGCTCGCCCGGGCGCGGACCGCTCCCGCCGCCTCCGCGCCGCGCACGACGCTTTCGAGCAGCGTCGTCTTCCCCGCGCCGTTGCGCCCCACCAGGGCGACCCGCTCGCGGCCGGTGACGATCCATTCGCGTTCGCCATCCCCCAGGGAGAGGACGCGCCGACCGGGCGCGTTGCCCGGATCGGGCAGGTCGATGCGCACCACGTCGTCGTCGCGGACGCGGGCCGACGCCTCGTCCAGCGCCGCGCGCGCGGCATCCTCGTTCCCCCTCATCTCGGTGCTCAATCGGCCCGCGCTCACCTGCGCCGCGTTGGCCCGTCCTCCCGCGATGATCTTCGGAACCCGCTTCTCGACCTGCGCCTTGTGCGCGACGCGGGCGCGGGCGGCGAGCTTGTCGTTCGACTCGATGCGTTGTCGTCGCTCGCGTCGAAGACTCTGCGCGGCGTCGCGCTCGGCGCGCACGGCGGCCTCCTGTTCGGCGTCGCGGTGCGCTCTCCAGACGCTGTACGGACCGCCGACGACGCTCAGACTGCGGCCGTAGAGCTCGGCGGTGGCATCCATCAGCTCGAGCAGGCCCACGTCGTGACTCACCACGACGAGCGTGCCCGGCCAGGCGCGGACGAGCTCTCCCACCCGCGCACGCGCCTCGCGGTCGAGGTCGTTGGTCGGCTCGTCGAGCAGCGTGATGTCGGCCGCGCGGGCGCGCAGGCCCACGAGCGCCGCCAGCATCGTCTCGCCGCCGGAGAGCTCGCCGACGGTCCGATCCAGCGCATCGGATGCCAAGCCGACCTCGGCGAGGAGGGTGTGGGCGCGCGCCTCGACGTCCCAGTCGTCGCCGACGGCGTCGAAATGATGCGGAGCCACATCGCCCGACTCGATCGCGCGAAGGGCGGTCAGCGCCGTCTCCACGCCGAGGAGCCAGGAGACCGGACGGCGGGGATCGGCCGCGAGACGCTGGGGAAGCATCGCCACCTCACCGGATGCCGAGACCGTCCCGGACGAGGGGGTGAGACGCCCCGCCGCCACGCGGAGGAGCGTGGACTTGCCGGCGCCGTTATGGCCGACGAGACCGGTGCGGCCGGTGCCGATGGCGCCGGAGACGCCGTCGAGGGCGACGGCGCCGTCCGGCCAGACGACGCGGACGCGGTCGAAGACGAGAGAAGGGGAAAGGGAAGGCATGACGGGACTCCGGGGACGCGGGATGCGCGGACACCGGACCCGTCCGCATCAGCGGAGGGCGGCCGAGAAACGGCGGGTCGACGGGTCAGCGCGCGGACAGGGGCGCGGAAGCGTCGACGTTCTTCACCGGAGGAGACCTCGTTCTCGGGGACAGGGTTGTCCACGATAGTCGCTCGGTCTCCTTCTTCTCAACCCTCGGATGCCGCGGACCCCGCCGCCAGCCGCGCGTCGAGGAACGCGCGCACGTCGGCGAGCTCCTCCTCGGACACCGAGTGCGTCAGGCCCGGGTACACGCGGCCGGTCAACTCGCTGTGGGCGGGCAGCCACTGCGCCGTCATGTCGACGAGAGCGGGCGGGATGACGTCGTCGCGCGACCCGCGGCCCCAGAAGACCGGCGGTCGGCGCTCGGCCAGCACCGCGTCGCCGGGCAGTTCGCCGCCCGCGGCGTACCCGGCGAGCACCACCGCGAACGACACGGCCTCCGGAGCGACCCGCAGGGTCTGGATCGCGACCGCGCCGCCCTGCGAGAAGCCGAGGAGTCCGACGGGACGGTCGCCGAGATGCTCGGCGATCCACGCCAGGAGCGACTCTGCGGCGAGTGTGACCGCGACGGGATCGCGGCCGTTCAGCCCCTCGATCGGGTACCACGACGCCCCCGGCGTCGGCCACGGAGGCGTCAGGGGTGCGCGGACGCTCGCGACCGCGAAATCGTCCGGCAGGTAGGGCACGAGGCCGAACAGGTCGTGCTCGTCGGCCGCGTAGCCGTGCAGCAGGAGCAGCACGGGGCGCTCGCCGATGTCGGCCGGTGGCACGGACCAGCGGACGACGGACGGGTCGAGGATCGGGCGCTCGCTCATGCGGCCATTGTGGCAAACGCCTCCGACACGGGCTCCGCCCGCCCGCGCGCGGCGGCATGGCGTCGCCTCCCGCGTAGGCAACGCCGCGGACCGTTGATATACAGGGAGCATGCCCGTGCGCACACCCGACCCCGATCCCGGCGACAACGGCGACGAGCGCGAGCCGCTCTCGACGCCCTTCTCGGGTGCTCCCTCAGGCTCCGGTCCCAACACGAACCCGGCGTGGCTGAGCGAGGTCGAGCTCGCCGAGGCGCGGCGGCGACTGCCGATGCTGTACGTCGAGGCACTGCCGGTGCGGACCGACGGCATGGGGGCGGTGACCCAGGTCGGCATCCTGCTGCGGGCCACCCCGCTCGGCGAGATGACGCGCACGCTGGTGTCCGGCCGCGTGCGCTACGGCGAGACGGTGCGCGACGCGCTGTTCCGTCACGTCGAGAACGACCTGGGCCCGATGGCCTTCCCCCTCCTTCCGCCGCAGCCGGCGCCCTTCACGGTCGCCGAGTACTTCCCGCTCCCCGGCATGAGCGCCTTCCACGACGACCGCCAGCACGCGGTGTCGCTGGCGTACGTCGTGCCCGTCACGGGAACGTGCGAACCGCGGCAGGACGCGCTCGAAGTCACGTGGCTCTCGCCCGAGGAGGCGGCATCCGATGCCCTCTCCGCCGAGATGGAGGGCGGGCGGGGCACGCTGATCCGGCTCGGTCTGGCGTCGGTGGGCGCGCTGCGCTGACCCTCGCGAGAACCGGATGCCGATGGACACCTCCCTCGTCGATCTCGCGATCGCGCTGCCCGTCGTGCTGGCGTTGGCCGCGCTCATCGCCCTCCTGCTGCGTCGCGTGTTCGGCCCCGCGCGGTCGCTGAGCATGCCGACCATGACGGTCATCGGCGTGCTGGGCGTGAGCGTCGGACTGCTGCTGTCGGCATGGGTCGGCGGGGCGGCGCGCCTGTGGGTGCCCACGACGATCCTGTTCTCGGTCGGGGCGAGCCTCGGGCTCTCGGCGGTCGTCGCGGCGGTGGTCGCCGCCGCTCGCCGCGACGGCGGCGACATCGACGTCACGGCCGTGCTGCGGGCGGGCGAGTCCGACCGCGTGGAATTCAAGGAGACCGCGCGCTGGAACGTCCGCGAGAACCGCAAGGACGCGCGCATGGAGATCGCGATCGCGAAATCCGTCGCGGCGTTCCTGAACTCGCGCGGCGGAACGCTGGTGATCGGTGCGGACGACGCCGGCACGGCGATCGGACTCGACCGCGATCTCGCGACCCTGCGCACGCCCGACCACGATCGGTTCGAGCTCTGGCTGCGCGACATGCTCTCGACCGCCCTCGGCCGCAACGCCGCAGCTCAACCGCGGATCGTCTTCGCGACTCCCGGGCCGGAGCTTCCCGCGGTGTGCGTCGTCGTGTGCCGTCCGGCACCCCGACCGGTGTTCCTCACGCAGCCCAAGGACGGCGGATCGACCACCGATCTCTGGGTGCGCGTGGGGAACTCCAGCCGGGCGCTCGGCGTCGACGAGGCTGTCGAGTACGTGGCCCGGCACTGGCGGCCCTCGCCGTCGACGTTCGTGCTCGGCCGCCCGTCCGCGCGCTGAGCGGCCGCCGGGGGTCGGGTGTCGGGTGTCAGCGCGCGGTCTCGCGCGCGATCGCGGCGACGAACGCGTCGATGTCGGACTCGGTGGTGTCGAACGAGCACATCCAGCGGACCTCGCGGCGCGCCTCGTCCCAGTCGTAGAAGCGGAAGCTCTCGCGCAGGCGATCGGCGACGCCCTCGGGCAGGATCGCGAAGACGCCGTTCGCCTGCGTCGGCTGCGTGAACTCCACGCCCTGGATCGACCCGTCGGCGATCCCCGCTTCGACGCCGGCGCGCAGCCGCTGGGCCATGGCGTTGGAGTGCCGCGCGTTGCGCAGCCACAGGTCGTTCTCGAGCAGGGCGACCAGTTGCGCCGACACGAAGCGCATCTTGCTCGAGAGCTGCATGTCGAGCTTTCGCAGGTAGGTGAGCCCGGTGGATGCCGCAGGGTCGAGCACCACGATCGCCTCGCCGATCATCGCGCCGTTCTTCGTGCCGCCGAAGCTCAGGACGTCGACACCGGCGTCGCGGGTGAAGGCCCGCAGCGGCAGGTCGAGGGCTGCGGCGGCGTTCGAGATGCGGGCGCCGTCCATGTGCAGGCGCATGCCGCGAGCGTGCGCGTGGTCGGCGAGGGCGCGGATCTCGTCGGGCGTGTACAGGGTGCCGAGCTCGGTCGACTGCGTGATCGAGACGACCAGCGGCTGCGCGCGGTGCTCGTCGCCCCAGCCCCAGGCTTCGCGGTCGACGAGCTCGGGCGTGAGCTTGCCGTCGTCGGTGGGGACGGTCAGGAGCTTGATGCCGCCGACGCGCTCGGGTGCACCGCCCTCGTCGACGTTGATGTGCGCGGTGGATGCCGAGATCACGGCGCCCCAGCGGGGGAGCATCGACTGCAGCCCGACGACGTTGGCTCCGGTGCCGTTGAAGACGGGGTAGGCCTCGACGCCGTCGCCGAGCAGGCCGGCGAAGAGCTCCTGCAGTCGCGCGGTGTAGACGTCCTCGCCGTAGGCGACCTGGTGGCCCTCGTTCGCCGAGGCGATGGCCGCCAGCACGTCGGGGTGGATGCCGGAGTAGTTGTCGGACGCGAAGCCGCGGACGGCGGTGTCATGCAGGGGGGTCACCCCTCCAGCGTAGTCATCGCGGATGCCGTCCACGCCGGGGCCCTGGCCGATGTCGGAGGGGGTGGCTAACGTGTGCCGCATGACCGAGACGCCCCCGCCCGCCCCCGCCGTCACGGCGCACGGCGCCGCGAGTCGTCGCGCCTTCCTCGGTGTTCTCGTGAACACGGCGGCGGCCAACGTCACCACGAGCTACCTCTGGTTCGCGCTGACCTTCTGGGTGTACCTCGAGACGCGGTCGGTGCTCGCGACGGGCATCATCGGCGGCGCGTACATGCTGCTGCTGGCGGTCTTCGCGATGCTCTTCGGCACCATCGTCGACCGGCACCGCAAGCACCGCGTCATGGTGGTGTCGGGGGTCGTCACGCTTGTGGCCTTCCTCATCGCGGGGGCGCTCTGGCTCGCCTTCCCCGAGCGGGCGCTGCTCGATCTCGGCGGCCCCTGGTTCTGGGTCTTCTCCGGGGTCGTGCTCGGCGGGGCCGTCATCGAGAACATGCGCAACATCGCGCTGTCGACGACCGTGACCCTTCTCATCCCCGAAGACCGTCGCGCCAACGCCAACGGTCTCGTCGGCACGGTGCAGGGGTTGTCGTTCGTGGTGACGAGCGTGTTCAGCGGGCTGTCGGTCGGGCAGCTGGGTATGGGGTGGACGCTCGCGATCGCGATCGTCCTCACCCTGGCCGCCCTCGTGCACCTGCTCACGATCCGGATCCCCGAGGCGCGCCCCGAGCCCGCGGGCGAGCGCGCTCCCGCGGTCGACGTCCGCGGTGCGATCCGGGCTGTCCGGGCGTCCCCGGGTCTGTTCGCGCTCCTGATCTTCTCGACGTTCAACAACCTCATCGGCGGCGTCTACCTCGCCCTCATGGACCCGTACGGCCTCCAGCTCTTCACGGTCGAGGGCTGGGGTCTGATCCTCGGCGTCACCGCCACCGGCTTCATCATCGGCGGCGCGCTCGTGGCGAAGTTCGGGCTCGGGCGGAACCCCATCCGCACCATGCTCCTCATCGTGATCGCCATGGGCGTCCTGGGGGCGGCGTTCACGCTCCGCGACTGGTGGTGGCTGTACGTCGCCGGCATCTGGGTGTACATGGCGCTCATCCCCGCGGTCGAGGCCGCCGAGCAGACCGTGATCCAGAAGGTCGTCCCGTTCGAGACGCAAGGGCGCGTCTTCGGTTTCGCCGCCGCGTTCGAGTCGGCGTCGGCCCCGATCACGGCGTTCCTCATCGCCCCGATCGCCCAGTTCGTGATCATCCCCTACATGGATGCCGCCGAGGGCAAGGCGACGTGGGGATGGCTCCTCGGCGACGGCATCGGGCGGGGGATCGCGCTCGTGTTCTTCTTCGCGGGGCTGGTGATGGTGGTCGTCGGCGCGGCGGCCTTCCTCACCCGCTCGTATCGCGTGCTGTCCCGGCAGTACCAGGCGATGCCGACCGACGACGCCTCCGGCGCGGACGATGCTCCCGGGCCGGAGGACGAGGCGTCGTCGCTCGCCGCGCGGGCGGGCGGGATTCCGGATGCCGCGGTGCCGGCTCCCCGCGACCGCCCCGCTGCGCCGGGCGACCGAGACGGCTGAGCCCGGCCCGCGCGGCCTCAGGCTCCCGCGAGCTCGATCGTCACGTCGTTGACGTCCTCCGCGGGGTCTCCCCACAGCCCGAGGAAGGCGAGAGCGAGCGCGTCCTCGAGTCCCGCCAGGCTCTTCACGCGGAACACCACGGCGGCCGCGGAAGGGTCCGCTCCGGCGTCCCGGGCGGCTTTCGCGAAGCCCTGGGCGACGGCCCGCGTCCACGCCTCGCTCGCGGCCTTCACCGCGGCGTAGTTCGCGCCGCCCGCGAGGGGCCGTGCGACCGAGGTCGACGACACGATCGCCAGGCGGCCGGCATCGGATGCGCGGAGGTCGTCGTCGAACGCGCGGGTGACGTTCCGCAGTGCCGTGAAGGACCGCAGCAGGAAGGCGAAGTCCTCGTCGCTCTGACCGGCGAGACCTCCGCCGCCGCGCCACCCCCCGACCAGGTGGAGGATGCCGTCGACCCCGCCGTGCGCGGCGTGCACGCGGTCGCGGAGTGCCGCCACGGCATCCGGATCGGTGAGGTCGCACTGCTCGGTGACCACGCCGTCGATCTCGGCGGCGACGGATGCCAGTCGCCCAGCGTCCGAGCCGACGACGACGGCCGTGGCCCCCGCCGCCCGCAGCGCGCGGGCGACGCTGCGGCCGGCCGCGCTCGTTCCGCCGGCGAGCAGCACCGTCCGGCCCTCGATACCCGTGTCCATGCCGTCTCCTCCGTGGATCGGTCCGGTCGACGTCGGCCGCGGCGACGTACCGTCGTGGGGACATCGTGTCCGACACCCCGCCTTCACCGCCACCCCCGCGGAGTGCGGGCCGGACCGGGTGTCGGCTCAGTCGCGCCCGGTGATGCCCTCGGTCGAGGCGATGACG
Source organism: Microbacterium sp. IEGM 1404 (assembly GCF_030056775.1). NCBI lineage: Bacteria > Bacillati > Actinomycetota > Actinomycetes > Micrococcales > Microbacteriaceae > Microbacterium > Microbacterium sp. IEGM 1404. The sequence goes on from NZ_JASHKP010000003.1 coordinate 50,572, forward strand.
GGGCGCATCTTCTTCTCCAGCGCTTCGAAGAACATCGACAGCGGGAACTCGTCGTCCAGCACCGCGTCGGTGTACCCCTTCGGGAGCCCCGCGAGCACGTCGTCCGACAGTCCGCGCGCCCACACCGAGGCGGGGTGCGGCGTGACGACCGAACGGACGAGGTCGTACGCGGCCAGCCAGTGCGCCGTCTTCGGGCGGTCGATCGACCGCCAGTACAGCTCGTCGATCGCGTCGGCGAGGGCCACGACGGCGGCGGGCACCTCGTCCCAGTCGAAGGCCAGCGACGTGTCGGTCCAGTGCAGCACGCGGCGCTGGTGCAGCCACGCGAACAGCAGCTGGCCGCCGAGCCCGTCGTAGTTGCGCACGCGCGAGCCGGTGATGGCGAAGCGGAAGATGCGGTCGAAGATCACCGCGTACTGCACGAGCTCGGCGTGCTCGAGCATCGCCTGCTCGGCGGCATCCAGGTCGTCCCGCGCCGACAGGCGCTTGTGGATCTCGACGCACTCGCGGAACGCGGTGAGATCGCAGCGCAGCTCCTCGAGCGAGTAGAGGAAGAACGGCATCCGCTGCTTGATCATGAACGGGTCGAACGGGAGGTCGCCCCGCATGTGCGTGCGGTCGTGGATGATGTCCCACATCACGAACGTCTGCTCGGTGAGGGACTGGTCGTCGAGCATGCGGGCGGCAGCGGCCGGGAGCTCGAGCTTGGTGATCTCGGCGGCCGCGCGCGTCACACGGCGGTAGCGGGCGGCCTCGCGGTCCTGGAAGATCGCTCCCCAGGTGAACGTGGGCACCTCGCGCATCGCGACGGTCTCGGGGAAGAGCACCGCGGAGTTCGTGTCGTACCCGGGCGTGAAGTCGACCAGGCGCAGCGAGACGAACAGGCCGTTGGTGTACTCGGTCTCGAGCCGCGCGATGAACTCGGGCCAGATGACCTCGACGAGGACGGCCTCGACGTGCCGGTCGCGCGACCCGTTCTGGGTGTACATGGGGAACACGACGAGGTGGCGGATGCCGTCGACCCGGTGCTGCTGGGGCTGGAAGGCGACGAGGGAGTCGAGGAAGTCGGGCACTCCGAAGCCGGCGTCCTTCCACCGGTCGAAGTCCACCACGACGGCGCGGAGGTAGGCGTCGTCATAGGGGAAGAGCGGGGTCAGGGCGGCGATCGCGTCCACGATGTCGGCCACCAGTGCGGCGGCGCGGGGGTGGTCGGCGGCCTCGGGGATGGAGCCGTCCGAGGCCTGCAGGGTCTGCAGTTCGACCGCTGCGTCCTTCAGCAGGGTCCACGCCGGAGTGCGCTCGACATCGGCCACACCGTGCCCGTCGAGCAGGTCGTGAGCGGAACGCGCGGGCGTTGCGAGGGACATGGTGGCCTCCGATCGGCAGTACGGGAAATATTCCTGTCAAAACGTCATGCTAACGGAAAACTTACGTGACTCGCACGGGGAGGGGCGCGGCATCCGCTACTCTCGGCCCATGTCCGATGGTTCCGTTCGCCGTGTCCGGCTCGATGACACCGTCGATGCGGCCATCGTGCGGGAGATCTCCCTCGACGCGCGAGCGACGCTCGCGCACCTCTCCGAGAAGGTAGGCCTGTCCGTGTCGGCCGTGCAGTCGCGTCTGCGTCGGCTGGAGGCGCGGGGGATCGTCCGCGGCTATCGCCCCGTGCTCGACGCGGAGGCCCTCGGTCGCCCGCTCGCCGCATTCGTCGAGATCACCCCGCTGGACCCCGCGCAACCCGACAACGCCCCCGACCTGCTCGCGCACCTGAGCGCCATCGAGGCGTGCCACTCGGTCGCCGGCGACGCCGCGTACATGCTGTTCGTCCGCGTCCCCACGCCGCGCGACCTCGAGACCCTCATCCGCGACATCCGTGCGGCCGCTCAGGTCAACACCCGCACCACGATCGTGCTGCAGACCTTCTTCGAGGCGCGCCCCATCGAACCCGCCGACTTCCCCGCCTGACCCGGCGCGCGTGCGCGTGCGCTTGCGCCTGCCGCTGTTGAGTGTCCAAGACACGCCGATAGGGCTCGCCCGGGTCCGCGTGTCTTGGACACTCCACGTGAGGCCGGCGCCCCGGGGCGAGGGCACCGAACGCCAGGAGGGGTTCGCGGATGCCGAGAGGCGCCTGCCGCACCGTGCGTGAATACATCTGCGGACGGATGCCACGGCGCCACGCGCCGCGTAGCGTGACAGGGATGCGCATCGCCCTGCGTCCCCTCCTCCGATACCAGCTGGTCGTCGACCTCGTCGCGGCCGGTCTCTTCGGGCTGCTCTCGTTCGTGATCGAGCTCGAGCCGGGCGACGTGGTCGGCAACCTCGGTGCGCTCGTGGTGGTGGTGCTCTTCTCGGCCGCCTTCGCCTTCCGTCGTCTGCAGCCGGGAGTGGCGCTGGCCCTCGCCTGGGTGGCGGCCGTCGTGCAGATGGCGTTGCTGCGCTCCCCGACCACCACGGACTTCGCCGTCTTCGTGGTCCTCTACGCCGTAGCCGCCTACGGCAGCCGACGCGCGTACTGGGCGGGCTTCATCTCGACGTTCGTGGGCGCAGCGACCGTGACCGGCTACCTGATCGTGCGGGGCGGGCAGGAGATCTTCCACCCCGAGAACGTGCTCGCCGTGCTCGCCGTGCTGCTGACGTCGGGCTTCGCCTTCCTGCTGAGCTGGGGGTCGGGCGCCCTCGTGCGCACCACGCGCCGCGCGGCCGAGAACGCGGCGGCGCAGCGTGCGGCCGAGGAGGCCACGATCGCCGAGCAGGAGCGCGTGCGCATCGCGCGCGACATGCACGACGTCGTCGCGCACTCGCTCGCGGTGGTGATCGCCCAGGCCGACGGGGCGCGCTACGCCGCCGGTCAGAACCCCGCCGCGGCCGCCGACGCGCTGGCCACGATCTCGTCCACCGCCCGTGCGGCCCTGTCCGACGTCCGGCTCCTCCTCCAGCAACTCCGGCACAGTCAGGCGGACGGGCCGCAGCCCACGCTCGCCGACATCGAGACCCTCGCCGCGCAGATGCGGGCGGCCGGCGTCGACCTCGAGACCACCGTCGACCCCGCTCCGCCCGCCGACCCGCCCGCCGCCGTCCAGCTCGCGCTCTACCGCATCCTCCAGGAGGCGCTCACCAACGCGCTCCGGCACGGAGCCGACCCGCGCGTGACGGTGCGCTTCGCGTGGCATCCGGACCGCGTCGAGATGACGGTGCGCAACCGCCGGGCCGTCGGCATCGCCGCGTCCGCGGGCGGGCACGGGATCATCGGCATGCGCGAGCGCGCGCAGCTCGCCGGGGGAACCCTGTCGGCGCAGCCCGAAGCGGACGCGTTCGTCGTCCGTGCGACGCTTCCGGTCGGCGCCCCCGCGCCGGGAAAGGAGTCGACCCCATGACCTCCCCGATCCGCCTCGTGCTCGTGGACGACCAGGCGCTGTTCCGCGCCGGCATCCGGATGGTGCTGGATTCGCAACCCGACCTCGAGGTCGTGGGCGAGGCGTCCGACGGCCGCGAAGGCATCGACGTCGTGCGGGCGACGCGTCCCGACATCGTGCTGATGGATGTCCGGATGCCGGTGATGGACGGGCTGGCCGCGACGACCGAGATCCTGCGCGACCCCGACGCCCCGCGGATCGTGGTGCTGACGACGTTCGACCTCGACGAGGCCGCGGCCCGGGCGATCCAGCACGGGGCGAGCGGTTTCCTGCTGAAGGACTCCGATCCGGAGTTCCTCCTCTCGGCGGTGCGCACGGTGCACGCCGGATCCGCGGTGATCGCCGCGCAGGCGACCCGCGACCTGTTCGCCCACATCGCCCAGGGCGGGGCGACCGACCCGGTGCCGTCGAGCTACGGGGCCCTCACCGAACGGGAGCGCGAGATCTTCGCCCTCGCCGCGGCGGGCCTGAGCAACGCCGAGATCGCCGCGCGCGAGTTCCTCTCGGAGGCGACGGTGAAGACGCACGTGAGCCGCATCCTCACCAAGCTCGCGCTCCGCGATCGGGTGCAACTCGTCGTGTTCGCCTACCGGCACGGGCTGGTCTGAGCGCGACTCAGTCCTCGTGAAGCTCCGGGTCGTGCGCCCAGGTGGGGGCGAGCGCGCGGATGCGCGCCGCGCGCCACTGCCACATCGCCCAGAGGCCGGGCCACAGGGCGGGCGCGGCGGCACCGCCGATCGTGAGGCGCTCGCGCCACAGCGTCCGGTTCGGGTCGCCGGGCACGGCCGAGACCGCCATCTGGTGGTCCCAGACGTCCAGCGCCGCGAGCGGACCCGTGAGGGGCACACCCCAGTCGCGGAACACTCGCACGCGGCCGTTGCCGTCGGACGTCTCGCGGTCGGCGACCGAGATCAATTGGCGCCCCACGGGGAAGACACCCGCCGCACGCATCTGCACCGGGACGTCGTCACCCGAGGCGAACGACGTCGGAGTCTCCTCGAGCGGCTCGACGTCGAGGAGGGGTCCGTACAGCTCCGCGACGGCGCGCGGGGAGTGCAGGGCCCGCCAGGCGGCATCCGGATCGCAGTCGATCTCGAACTTCAGCAGAATGCGCATGCTCGCATTGTGCCAACTCTCCGCGGGGAACGCGGTCGGGTTGACGAGCCGGGCGACTCCCGACGCCCGTCGTAGGCTCGAGGGATGCCGAACACCCCCGCCGCTCTCTCGCAGGTCGACTACCAGGTGCGCCTGGAGTGGGGCGAGGCGGGGCTCGGACGCGTGGCTCCGGCGCACGTCGTCGTGGTGGTGCAGACGCTGGGACTGACCGCGCAGGCGCTCGCGGCCGCTGAGAGCGGGGAAGCCGCTCCCGCACAGGCCGGCGCCGCCGACCGCATCGCGCTCGCCGCCGAGCGGGAGGGCGCGCACGTCGTGGCCGGGGGGATCCGCAACGCCGCCGCCGTCGCCGCGCACGTGCTGGAGGTGCAGCGCTCGCGCGGCGACCGCACGAGCATCGTGATCATCGCGGTCGGCGACGACGACGAGTCGGGCCCGCGGTTCGCCGTGGAGGATCTCCTCGGTGCCGGCGCCGTCGTGGCGGCGCTCGGCGACCTCGGAATCGACCATGCCTCGCCGGACGCGGCCGTCGCCGGCGAGGGGTTCCGGGCGCTCCGCGGGGCCGTGCGGCACCTGCTCACCGCCAGCGGCACCGGCCGGCTGCGCGCGGACGCGGGCGAGCGCGACCTCGTCCTCGCCGCGGCCGAGCGCGACGCGGCATCCGTGGTCCCCGTGCTGCGCGACGGGGCTTTCACCGCCGCCTGAAACGGTGCCGGACGCGGCTCAGCGCGGCGTCGCCGCGGCCAGCCGCGTCGCGGGGGTGATCTCGCGATGCACCCACGTCAGCGCGAAGCGCGGGTCGAAATACGGTGCGCACTTGGCGCACGAGGTGGGACGCGTCGCCCGGCGGTGCCGGTAGGCGACGTGACCGGACGGGCACGTGCCCACCCACGGGGCCAGCTCGGTGGCCGTCTCGCCGGCGTGGGTCGTGCCGCCGACGTACCCGAGCTCGCGCGCCGCCCTCTTCCACACCGGACCATGCCCGGCCGCGGCTCCCGCGAGCGCGTGGGCGACCTCGTGCAGGAGCGTCTGGTGGTTGGTGTCATCGTCGTACCGCGCCGTGAGGTAGCGCGAGACGCTGATGCGGCGACGGCCGTAGTCGCAGAGGCCCGCGCGCCGCTTGGCGTTGTCGAAGGCGAACGACCACGACTCGTCGAGGTGCAGAGCGATCAGGGCCTCTGCCCACACGCGCACACGCTGCAGATCGGACATGAGGGGAATCGTAGAGAGGGGCTCCGACGTCAGCTCGCCACGACCGCGCGGGCCCGTCGCCGGTCGGCGGCGTCGATCGCCAGCAGCGTCGACTCGAGCTCGGCGTCGCCGGCTCCCGCGTTCTGGCGGAGGAACAGCGCGCGCTTGAAGTCGCGACGGGCCGACTCGAAGTCGCCCTCGTCGTAGTGGACCTTGCCGCGGTGCTGCAGGGCGAACGCGGCGATGCCGGACCACCCCTGCCCCTCGGCCTCTTCGGCGCACGCGGTGAGCTCCTGCTCGGCCGCGGCGAACGCGCCCCGGCACTGCTGGATCGTCGCGTGCAGGATGCGCGCGCGCAGCAGGTCGCGGCGGGTTCCGGCCATCCGCGCCACGCGCACCGACTGCTCGGACACCGTCAGCGCCTCGTCGAACCGGTCGAGCACCTTCAGGAGCCAGGTGCGCTCGAGGAGGGCGGGGAGGCTGCGCTGCGAACCGATCTCCTCGAGTCGTTCCGCGCACTCGCGAGAGTCGGTGATCTCGCGCAATGTGTCGGGGTCGTACCCGTGGATGTAGCTCACCGTCGCTCCTCTCGAATGGCCGATGGTCTCCAGTCTGCGGTGCGTCGGCGGCCGGAGCCGCATCGCCACACCGTCCGGCCGCGAACAGGTCATGACCTCGGGGCTCACCGGTCGAAGATGGATGCCGAGGGCTTCGGTGACGGTGTCGCGTCGGCATCCGTCGCCGGACGCGCGCCGCGGATGAACTCGTCGATCTCGCCGCCCTGGGCGACCTTCGCGGGGTGGGGCCCGGCGGCCATCAGACGCGGCAACCACTCGACCGGGAGGGGTGCGGCGGAGGCCGCCACGACGAGGTTCCCGAACCGTCGGCCCTTGAGAACCTGCACCTCGGCGAGGACGATGACCTCGGGCAGCACCTCGCGCACGGTCGCGACCTGACGCCGCGCGAACGCGAGCCCCGGTCCGTCGGAGACGTTGACGAGCAGGACGCCGTCGGGTGCGAGGAGGGACGCAGCATCCCGGTAGAACTCCACCGTGGTCAGGTGCGCGGGGGTCTGCGCGCCGGAGTAGACGTCGCTGACCAGCAGGTCGACGGCGCCGTGCAGGCCCGCGGGCAGGCGGCCCAGGCCCGCGCGGGCATCGCAGATGCGGACGCGGATCGCCGCCCCGCGGGGAAGGGGGAGGTTATCGCGCACCAGGTCCCACAGCGCCGGCTCCAACTCGATGACCTGTTGCCGTGATCCGGGTCGGGTGGCCTCGACGTAGCGGGGGAGCGTCAGGGCGCCCGCGCCGAGGTGGACCGCGGTCAGCGGCTGTCCCGGCATCCGGAGTCTGTCGATGACCGCGCCCATGCGCGCGACGTACTCGAAGTGCAGGTGCGTGGGGTCTTCCAGGTCGACGTGCGACTGCGGGGTGCCGTCGACGACGAGCTCCGACCCCGACACGTAGGTGGACGCGGTCACCCGCGCAATCGCCCCGTCGGACAGTCGCGCCGTCGGCGCATCGTCCGGTTCCACCCGCATCCGTGCCATGTCTCCACGCTATCCCGCGCTCCTCGCGCTCCACGCGCGTGAGTCGCCAGGAAGTGTCGCCTCCACCACCACCGGAGCGACAATTCTTGGCGACTCACGCGCTCGCCCGACGGGGGAGGGGGGTGGATGCCACGGAGGTGGGGGTCACCAGCGAGACCGTGTCGGCGGGGAGAGGGGTCCAGCCGGCGAGGGGGATGCCGGTCGTCGCGACCAGGCGTGCACCGGACGCGGTGCGGCGGGTGAAGAGGACGTTGTAGTCGTCGCCGTGGCCGGGGGGCAGATCGGCCTCGGCGAATCCCCGGGCGGCGAACGCGGCGCGCGGGGCGGGCCGCGACGCGGAGGAGTGCACGGCGACGAGCGCCGTGGGGGTGAGGAGGAGGGCGTTCAGGCACGCCTCCGGGTAGGACTCGCGGACGGCCGCGACGGCATCCGCGATCCGGCCGGGGTCGGGAACGGTGCCGGGCGTGAGGGCGCGTCGGAGCCGGGCGAAGTACAGCTCGCTGTCGTTGCTCCCGCGGAGGTCGGCCCGCTCGCCGTCGGTGAGCTCGGCGCGCAGTCGGTCGGGCGGGGACAGTGCTCCGTTGTGCTGGAACGCCTCGTCGCCGAACAGGAAGGGCTGCGCCTCCGCCTCCCCGGTACCGCTTCCGGCGCTGCCGAAGCGGAGGTACAGCAGCGCCGCGGTCGCCGGGACGCGGACGGCGCGGGCGAGGTCGTGGCGCGTCGCGGGTCGTCCCGCGACGACTCGAGCCCCCACGCCCGCACTCGTGCGCCAGCCCGCTCCCCAGCCGTCGGCGTGCACGCGCGAGAGCGCGGCGAAGGATGTCAGGACATCGTCGCCGAGGGCGGCGGGTACGTCGACCGGGCCCGGGCTGACGTAGGCGATCATGCGCGACATGGCACCTCCGGGGGCCGGGACCACAGATTGGATCCACATGTAGTATGTTTGGATCCTACTCGGAGGTAACCCGTCCCCCATGAACCCGCTCCCCATCGCAGACGCCGCACCGGCCTCGGCATCCGCGCTCCCCGCGGACGGATCCTCCATCGACGTCGCCGCCGAGCGTGAACGCACCACGGGCTCCACGCTCGCGAGCCACTTCAACGCCGCGGGTGCGGCTCTGCCGTCGCGCGGCGTGGTCGCCACGGTGGTCGAGCACCTCCGTCTGGAAGAGGCGAAGGGCGGCTACGAGGCGGCGGCGGAGCGGCGCGGACACCTGGACGCGGTGTACGCCTCGGCGGCCGGCCTCGTCGGCGCCGACCCGAGCGAGATCGCCCTGTTCGACAGCGCGTCCACCGGGCTCCGGGTCCTGCTCGATGCGCTGCGACCCGCGCGGGGGCAGCGCATCGTCGCCTCGAGCAGCACCTACGTCAGCCACGCGCTGCACCTCATGAGCCTCGCTCGCGAGCAGGGGATCGACCTCGTGATCGCCCCGTACGACGCGCGCCGCCGCGTCGATGTCGCCGCGCTCGAAGCGCTCCTGTCCGACGGGGTACCGTCGATCGTGACGGTCGCCCACGTGCCCACTTCGTCCGGTCTCGTCGAGCCGGCCGCCCAGATCGGGGAGGTCGTGCGGCGCTACGGCGGGACCTACATCCTCGATGCCACCCAGTCGGTCGGGCACCTCGCGGTCGACGTGGCCGAGATCGGCTGCGACGTCATGGTGACCACCGGCCGCAAGTTCCTCCGCGCCCCGCGCGGCACCGGGTTCGCGTACGTGCGCGGCGCCCTGCTCGAGCGACTGCTGCCCGCGGCCCCGGACGTGCGGGGTGCGCGCTGGACGACGAGCTCCGAGTGGGAGCTCGACGCCTCGGCGCGGCGGTACGAGACCTGGGAGGGCGCGATCGCCGCACGCCTCGGTCTCGGCGCCGCACTGGACGAGGCCGCGGAGCGCGGCATCCCGGTCACCCAGGCGTGGCTGGTGGATGCCGGTCGACGGCTCCGCGAGGCGCTCGCCTCCCTCGACGGCGTGACCGTCGCCGACCCCCCGGGGACGCGCTCGGCCATCGTGACCTTCGTCATCGAGGGAGTGGCATCCGCCGACGCCGTCGTCGAGCTCGCACGCCGCGGCGTGCGGGTCGTCTCGGTGCCGGCGACGCACGGCCAGTGGGACCTGGGCGATCGGGGTGTGCCGAGCGTCGTGCGCGCCTCGCCGCACGTGTACAACGACGACACCGACCTGTCCGCCCTCGTCGACGGGGTCGCGGCGATCGCCACCGGGATCACGCGATGACCGCGGTCGTCTCGGCCGACGTCGTCGTGCTCGGGCTCGGCATCCACGGGATGTCCACCGTCGCGAGCCTCGCCCGACGCGGGGTGCGCGTGGTGGGCATCGACCGCTTCGCCGCGGGGCACTCGCGCGGCTCCTCGCACGGGCGCACCCGCATGATCCGCCGCGCGTACCCGAACCCGGTGTGGAATCCGCTCGTCGAGACGGCCTTCGACGCGTGGGGCGCGCTCGAGCGCGCGTCGGGGGAGACGCTCTTCCACCGCACCGGCGGCCTCTACGCCCATGAGGGCGCGTCGCAGCTGCAGGGACCGGACTGCGTCCTGGTCGACGACCGGGACCGGATGGCAGCGCTGATGCCCGGGTTCGCGGTGCCCGAGGGGTACCGCGCCGTGTACGACCCGTCGGCCGGTGTGCTCGAGGCCGAACGGGCACTCCTCGCGCTCCGGCGTCTCGCCGAAGCGGCGGGCGCCGGCCTCCGCGACGGGGAGCGCGTGCTCGGCTGGGAGCCGGCGTCCGAGGGCGTGGAGGTCCGCACCGATCAGGGTGTCGTGCGCGCCGCGCGGCTCGTCGTCGCCGGCGGCTCGTGGGCCGGCCGTCTGCTGCCGCAGCTGGCGAACCTCCTCGAGGTGTGGCGCATCCTCACCGTCACCGTCCGCGCGGGGCAGTCGGCCGGATCCCCGCCGTCGCTCGGAGCTTTCTCCGTCGACCGCCCCGAGGGGCTCGTCTTCGGCATCCCGGATGCCGACGGGAACGGCGTGAAGCTCGGAGTGGATGCCGGCGAGGTCTGGGACCCCGAGACGCCCGTCGCCCCGCCCACCCCCGTCGAGGTCGACGCGCTGCGCGATCTGCTGCACGCGTTCGTGCCCGGCGTCGACACCACCCCCGTCGAGGCGGCCGCGTGCCTGTACACGATGACCGAGGACAAGCGCTTCGTCATCGGGCCGCTCGCCGAGGTCCCCGAGGTCATCGCCGTGTCGGCGTGCTCGGGACACGGGTTCAAGTTCGGGCCCGCGATCGGTGACGCCGTCGCCGACCTCGCCACGGGGATCGAGCGCCCCGACCTCGCCTTCGTCTCGGCCGCACGACGGGGGATCTGACATGGCCATCGCCCTCGCCGCCCCCCACGCCGCCGCCGTCGACGCGGGACGCTCCGCGATCGCCGCGGGAGGGAACGCCCTGGATGCCGCGCTCGCCGCGGCCGCCATGCTCACCGTCGTCTACCCGCACCAGTGCGCGATCGGCGGAGACGTCATCGCCCTGGTCCGCCGCCCGGACGGCTCCACGACCGCGGTCGTCGCCGCGGGCACCGCGCCGGCCGCCGTCGCCGAGGCCGCGGCGGCCTGGAGCGAGGTGCCGCGCGCCGGCGCGGGCTCGGTGACCGTGCCGGGCATGGTTGCCGGGTGGACCGCGATCGCCGAGCTCGGCGCGGTGCTGCCGGTCTCGCGGGCGCTGGCGGCGGCCGCCGAGGTCGCCGACGCCGGAACGCCGGTGAGTGCGGGTCTCGTGCGCGCCCTGGTCTCGCGTGCCGACGCGATCCACGCGGACGCCGGGCTGCGCGAGGTCTTCACCCGTGACGGGGCACTGCTCGCCGAGGGCGACGTCCTCGTCCAGCCGGCGCTCGCGGCATCGCTCCGCCGCCTCGCGGCCGACCCGCGCGACTTCTACGACGGCGAGATCGCCCGCGCCCTGGTCCGGACGCTGCGCGCCCACGGCGGCGTCCACACCGACGACGACTTCGCCGGCTACCGCCCCGAGGTCGTCGACGCCCTGACCCGCACGATCGGCGACGCGGAGTACAGCGTCGCCCCGCCGCCCTCGGTGGGCGCGATCCTCCTCGGCGTCGCGGCGGCGGGCGAGCGCGAGCCGGGGGCGCCCGAGCTCCTCGAGGCGAGCGTCCGCGGTGCACGGGCGCGCGGCGCCCACCTCGGCGATCCCGCCGCGGGCCCGGTCGACCTCGAGGCGCTGCTCGCGCTCGACGCCCCGCCCCTCACGGGTCCGGGCGAGCCGCGTCCGCAGGGCGACACCGCCGCCGTGGTCGCGATCGACGACGAGGGCTACGCCGTGACGATCGTGCAGAGCGTCTACCAGACCTTCGGTTCGGGTCTGCTCGATCCCGTCACCGGCATCCTGCTCCACAACCGCGGCGGAGCGTTCTCGATCGATCCGGCTTCCCCCGCGGTGATCCGTCCCGGCGCCCGCCCGCCGCACACGCTCGCGCCCGCGATCGTCGACCGCAGCGACGTGACGGTGGTGGCGGGATGCCAGGGGGGTCGGGCGCAGCCCTGGATCCTCGCGCAACTGCTGCCCGACGCCACCGACCCCGCCACCGACCTCGACGAGCTGCTCGGCCGCCCGCGCTGGGTGATCGGCGACCGCGACCTCGGTCACGACCGGCTGACCCTCGTGACCGAACCGGGGGTCGCATCCGACGTGATCGAACGGGCCGAGACCCTCGGCCTCGGCGTCGCGGCCTTCCCCGGCCCCGCCGATGAAGCCGGACACGTCCAGTTCGTCCGCCGCGTCGGCGACGCCGGCGTGCGCGACGCGGCGAGCGATCCCCGCGCCGACGGCGTCGCCGTGCTCGTCCCGGCACCCTGAACCCACCCGCATCGCCCGCACCACCGCAGCAAGGAGACCCGATGACCGCCGACCGGCACTGGAGCGATCCCCTCACCCCGAGCGAGATCGTCGAGATCACCGCGCTCGTGCGCGCGGACGACCGCATCGGCGCCGAGCCCCGCTTCTGGGGCATCGCCGTCGAGGAGGGCCTGGCCCGCAGCCTCGCCCCCGGCCAGGGACGCCCGGTGCGCCTGGTGGTCATGAACCCGGCCGCGCACGCGGCGTGGGAGGTCACCGGCTGGACCTCGGGCACCGATCGCGCCGAGGCGTCGCTGGCATCCTGGAGCCCGGTGGATGCCAAGCGCCCCGGCGTCTCCAGCGACGAGGCGCGCGCGATCGCCCGCGCCGCCCGCGAGCACCCGCTGTTGAAGGAGGCCCTGGCCAAGCGCGGGATCACCGACACCACGCACGTGTGGGTCGACCCCGAGTCGATCACCGGGTTCGAGCCCGAGGACCTCGCCGACCGCCGCCTGTCGTGGGGCACCGTCTGGTACCGCGAGGACGCCGACGACAACGGATACGCGCGTCCCGTCGCGGGGCTCGTCCCGATCCTCGACCTCGAGACGCTCGACATCATCCGCATCGAGGACCACGGCGTCATCCCGATGGCCAGCGAGGGCGGCAACTACCGCTCCGGCACCTGGGGTCCGGACCGCCACGTCGCGCCGCTGGAGATCACCCAGCCCGAGGGGCCCGGCTTCACCGTCGAGGGCCACCGGGTCACGTGGCAGAAATGGTCGTTCCGCATCGGCTTCACGCACCGCGAGGGGCTCGTCCTGCACGACATCGCCTACCGCGACGGCGATGTCGAGCGTCCCGTCCTCCGCCGCGCCGCGGTCAACGAGATGTACGTGCCGTACCTCGACGCCGACCCGACGGCGTACCGCAAGAACTTCTTCGACTGGGGCGAGTACGGAGCCGGCCCCCTGACGGCATCCCTCGAACTCGGATGCGACTGCCTCGGCGAGATCCACTACTTCGACGCGCACGTGCTCGACGGCGTCGGCGAGGCCCAGACCATCACCAACGGCGTGTGCCTGCACGAGGAGGACTCCTCCATCCTCTGGAAGCACGTGAACACCCGCACCGGCGAGGCCGACGTCCGCCGCTCGCGCCGCCTCGTGATCTCGTTCTTCGCCACCGTCGCGAACTACGACTACGGCTTCTACTGGTCGCTGTACCAGGACGGCTCGATCGAACTGGAGATCAAGCTCACCGGCATCCTGTCGGTCTCCGGTATCGACGACGGCAAGATGCCCGCCTTCGGTCGCATGGTCAGCCCCAACGTCCAGGCCCCGACGCACCAGCACTACTTCGCCGTGCGCATGGACACCGCGATCGACGGACCGAAGAACCGCCTGGTCGAGGTGCACGCCGAGGTCGAGGAGGACGAGGAGCTCAACCCCTGGGGCAACGCGGTGAAGATGGTCTCCGAGGTCATCGCCTCCGAGAAGGATGCCGGCCGGATGGCCGACGCGTCCCGGGCGGTGCACTGGCGGGTGGAGAACACCGAGCGCACCAACCGGTTCGGCGAGAGCACCGCGTACCGCCTGTCGGCGATGCACACGACGCGTCTGTTCGCCAAGCCCGGCAGCATCGTCGAGCGCAAGGCCCCGTTCGTGTCGAAGCACCTGTGGGCGACCGCCTACGACCCGAACGAGCGCTTCATCACGGGCGACTACCCCAACCAGGCTCCGCTCGAGGCGGAGGGCATCACGGCCTGGCAGCAGGCCGATCGGCCGCTCGACGGTGCCGAGCTCGTGCTGTGGCCGATCGTCGGCGTGCACCACTACCCGAAGCCCGAGGAGTGGCCGATCATGCCGGTCCACCGCATCGGTCTGCGCTTCGAGCCGGACGGGTTCTTCACGCGGAACCCGTCGCTCGACCTGCCGCCGTCTTCGGGCGGAGACCACTGCCACGCGCCGACAGCGGGTTCCGGCGGGGCCGTCGCCGAGGGGCACGCGTTCCACGGACACGACGCCGGCGGGCACGAGCACCACGACCACTCCGCGCACGGGCACCACGGGCACGACCACCACGGGCACTGATGGGCGAGGTCCTGCACGTCGGCGCGCTCGTGACGACGGCGGCCGGCGCGTGCTGCGTCGCCGCCGACCGTCCCGCCGCGCGTGTGCGCGAGCTGCTCATCGCGGCGCTCATGCTGCTGGCCATGGGCGACATGGTTCTCGGCGGGGGGAGCGTGCCGGCGGTGTTCTGGGCGGCGGCGCTGCTCCTCGCGGCGCTGGTGGCGGTGGCGCCGGGGCGGGTGCGGCGCGGCGAGCCCCGGCGGATGCGCGCGTTCGACGCGCTCGGCGCCGTGCTCATGGCATCCCTTCTGCTGGCCGCGCACGTCCCGGCATCCGCGGGCTCGTCCCACCACGGGGCGGGGGCGATGCCGCTCGTGCTGCTGACCCTCCTCGGCGTGGCCGCCTATGCCGTCGGGGGCGTGGTGCTGTTCGCCACGGCGCATCGCGACCGGCCGCTCGTGACGCGGCTGCCGCCGTTGGCGATGGGCGCGTCGGCGGTGCTGATGGCCGTGCCGCTCGTGGTCGGCTGAGGAGCGCTTACTGAGATTGACGTGACACGTGCTGTCACGCGGGTCTCAGCAAGTCCGTCGCCGGGAGGGAAACCGACGCTCGCTGACCTTGTGCCGCGTCAGCCGGTGAACACCGTCGCGGAGCGCCGCTCGTACCAGCGCGCCAGCTGCTCGCCGGCCTTGAGGACGTGCTCGCGCATCTCGCGGCGGGCGGCTTCGGCGTCGCCCCGCTCGATCGCCTCGATGATGCGGACGTGCTCCTGGAAGTTCTCCTCGCGGTGGCGGTCGTCGCCGACGAGCAGCTGAGCCGACACGTTGCGGGGGAAGGTCTCGTTGATCTCGTCGATCGCGCGGGCGAGGCGCGCGTTGGCGGAGACCTGCGCGATGGTGTTGTGGAAGACGTCGTTCTCGCGGCGGCTGGCGAGGGCCGGGTCGCCCTGGCCGCGCTCGCGCTCGACGGAGCGGTCGTACATGTCCTGGTTCGCCTCGCGCAGGCGCGTGACGTCGCCGCGCGAGATGCGCTCGACGGCGCGGGCGGCGGCGAGGGCTTCGAGCTCGGCGCGCACTTCATAGGCCTCGCGCACCTCCCACGGCGCGGGCACGCGCACGACGGCACCGCGGTTGGGGAGGACCTCGATGAGGCCGCCCGTCTGCAACTGCCGCAGCGCCTCGCGCACCGGGGTGCGGCTGACTCCGAAGTCGCTCGCGAGCTCCGCCTGACGCAGCTGCGCGCCGATCGGGATGTCTCCCGACATGATGCGTTCCCGGATCTTGGCGGCGATCTCGTCGACGAGGGCGTGTCCCCCGGCGGCCGAGATCTCGGTGTCCCCCCGTGCGGCCATGCTGCCCCTCTCGGTCGATCGCGGTCGCGATCCCACGAGGTGCGAACCTAGCAGAACGGCCGCCGGATGCCACGCAATCCACGCGGGACTGGCTCCCAGGCTGATGATTCGGGATCCAATCTGTATCTGTTAGGATCCAAACATGACGACCCGAGAGGATGCCACCGAGCTCCGCGCCCGTGTGCGTTCCTTGACGCTCGAGTCGGCCGATGTGCTGTCGGTCGAGCTCGAGGGGGTCGACGGCCCGCTTCCCGAATGGACGCCCGGCGCCCACATCGACCTGGCCCTCCCGGGTGCGCCCGTGCGCCAGTACTCGCTGTGCGGGGAGCCCGCCTCGGCGCGGTACCGCATCGCCGTCCTCCGCGAGGAGCAGAGCCGCGGCGGCTCCCGCGCCGTTCACGAGCGGCTGCGCCCGGGCGACGTCGTGTCGCTCCGCGGTCCGCGCACCCACTTCGGCCTCGAACCCGCCGACGAGTACCTGTTCCTCGCGGGCGGCATCGGCATCACTCCGGTTCTGCCCATGGTGCGCGCCGCCGCCGCGGCGGGCGTGCCGTGGCGTGTGCTGTACCTCGGCGCCTCGCGCACCCGCATGGCGTTCCTCGACGATCTCGCGGCCCTGCCCGGCGGGACGGTCGACGTCGTCGCCCGCGACGAGGGGGTGCGCGCCGACCTCGCGGCCGAGCTCGCGGCGCACCCGGACGCCGCGGTGTACGCGTGCGGTCCCGCGCGCATGCTCGAGGAGGTCACGCGCCTGGTGCCCGCGGCATCCGGTCGCCTTCACCTGGAGTACTTCACCGCCCCCGTCGTGGAGTACGAGCCCGGCGGACCGTTCGCCGTGCGCCTCGCGCTCACGGGCGTCGAGGTGACCGTCGAACCCGAGCAGAGTGTGCTCGAGGTGCTGCGCGACGCGGGTGTCGACGTGCTCTCCGACTGCGAGGAGGGCATCTGCGGCAGCTGCGAGACGGGCGTCCTCGAGGGGGAGGTCGAGCATCGCGACTTCGTCCTCACCGCCCAGGAGCGTGCCGCGAACGACTGCATGATGGTGTGCGTCTCGCGCTCGGCGTGCCCCGTCCTCGTCCTCCAGGCCTGATCCGCCTGCACCACACCCGCACCGACCACGAGAGGCCACGGCCATGCTGAAGCAGGAAGACAACGAGAAGATCACCCGCTCCGGGCCGGGTACGCCGCTCGGCAACCTCCTGCGCTCGTACTGGCAGCCGGCCGCCCTCGTGTCCGAGATGCCGGGGGAGCGGCCGGTCAAGGCCGTCCGCATCATGAGCGAGGACCTCGTGCTGTTCAAGAAGCGCGAGGGCTGGGGTCTCATCAGCCGCTACTGCGCCCACCGGGGCGTCGACCTGTCGTACGGCCGCCTCGAGGAGGACGGCATCCGGTGCCTCTACCACGGGTGGCTCTACAACGGCGAGGGCAAGTGCGTCGAGCAGCCCGCCGAGCCCGAGCACAGCCAGTTCCTCGGCAAGATCCGCATCGCCAACTACCCGTGCGTCGAGAAGAACGGGATCATCTTCACCTACATGGGCGCGGGCGACCCGCCGCCCTTCCCCGACTACGACTGCTTCGTCGCGCCGGAGGAGTACACCTTCGCCTTCAAGGGCCTGTGGGACTGCAACTGGCTGCAGGGGCTCGAGGGCGGCATCGACCCGAGCCACGTGTCGTTCCTGCACCGCTTCATCGAAGAGGACCCCCGCGAGATGTACGGGCAGCAGTTCGCGGAGGAGGTCGAGGGCACCGGGAAGAAGCTCTCGATGCTCGTGGGCGAGAGCTACCGGCCCGACATCGAGGTCGAGAGCGCCGAGCACGGCCTCCGGGTCTTCGCGCTGCGCCAGCTCACCGAGGACATCAAGCACGTGCGCGTGACGAACCTGATGTTCCCCAACGCCTTCGTCGTCCCCTTCGGCAACACCAAGGTGTTCACGCAGTGGCACGTGCCGATCGACGACGAGCACCACTACTGGTACATGATCTGGTACGACTTCGCCGAGGTCACCGACAAGGACACCCTGCTGCAGCAGCGACTGGAGGGCGTGACCCTCCCGGACTACCGACCGATCCGCAACCGCGACAACAACTGGGGCTTCGACCCGCAGGAGCAGAAGGAACTCACCTACACGGGCATGGGCCTCGACATCAACGTCCACGACCAGTGGGCCGTCGAGAGCATGGGCGCCATCCAGGACCGCACGGTCGAGCGCCTCGGCGTCTCGGACCGCGCGGTCACCGCCAACCGGCGCCTGCTGCTCCGCGCGATCGACTCCTTCGCCGCGGGCGGGCAGACGCCGTCGCACCCCGTGAGCGACGAGGATGCCGCGAAGCTCACCGGGCCGCTCGCGATGGACACGATCGCCGCCAACGACGCGTGGCAGGAGCGCTGGGTGCAACGCGAGCACGAGCGCCGCGCGGCCTCGCCGTGGGCGGCCCCGAAGACGACCGCCGAGGAGACCGTCGATGCGTGAGCGCAACGTCGACGAGCGCCCGGTCTCGGAGAGCGGCGGCGGGATCTCCGCCCGCCCGATGCTCGCCGCCGACCGCGAGGGATTCGTCCACCGGCACGGGCTGTGGAGCGAGGCGCAGTACGCCGCGGCCGGACAGATGCGCCGCGTCGTGGACGAGCTCGGCATCGACATGGTGCGGTTCTCGTTCGTCGACCAGCACGGCATCCTGCGCGGCAAGACGATCGCGCGGGGCGGCATCGCCGCGGCGATGCGCTCGGGCGTCACCGCCCCCAGCTCGCTGCTGCTGAAGGACACCTCCGGCCAGTCGGTGTTCTCGGTGTTCAGCTCCGAGACGGGCGTCGGGGTCGACGGCTTCAGCGGCGCGGGCGACATCGTCCTCGTGCCCGATCCGACGACGTTCCGCGTGCTGCCGTGGGCACCGGGGACCGCCTGGATCCTGTGCGACCTCCGCTTCCCCGACGGCAGCCCGGTTCCGTTCTGCACCCGGACGATCCTGCGCAACGAGCTGACCGCGCTCGCCGCGCGCGGCTACGACATGACCGTCGGTGCCGAGCTGGAGTTCCACGTCTTCCGCGCCGACGACGCAGCGCTCGGTACCGAGCACCTCGGTGCCCCCGGTCGCCCCGGGGCAGCCTCCCTCACCGCGCCGACCACGCGCGGCTCACAGCTGCTGCTCGAGGAGGGCCTCGACCGCATGCAGCCGCTCGTCGATGCGCTGTACCGCGGGCTGACGCTCCTCGACCTGCCGCTGCGCTCGATCGAGCTCGAGTTCGGCCCCAGCCAGTTCGAGATCACGATGGAGGCAGGCTCCGCGGCCGAGATCGCGGATGCCATCGTCCTGTGCCGCACCGCCGTCCGGCGCATCGCCGCGGGGCTCGGTTATCACGCGACGTTCATGTCCCGCCCGCAGGGCGCCGACGGGGCCTCGACCGGGTGGCACCTGCACCAGTCGCTCACCGAGCGGGCCACCGGTCGCGGCGCGTTCGTGCCCGATGCGCCGGGGACGACCCTGTCGCTGCTCGGCTCGGCGTACCTGGGCGGTCTGCTCGCGCACGCCGGTGCCGCGGCGGCGTTCACGACCCCGACGGTGAACGGATACAAGCGGTACCAGCCGAATTCGCTCGCGCCCGACCGCATCGCGTGGGGCATCGACAACAAGGGTGCGATGGTCCGCGCCGTCGGCGGCGTGGGCGACCCCGCGACGCGGCTCGAGAACCGGTCGGGCGAGCCCGCGGCCAACCCGTACCTCTACATCGCGTCGCAGCTGATCAGCGGCGTCGACGGCATCGAGCGCGGGCTCATCCCGCCCGCCCCCACGACCGACCCCTACCGCACGGACGCCCCGGCGCTGCCGGCATCCCTCGGGGCCGCCGTCGACGCCTTCGAGGCCGACGACGTCTTCCGCGCCGCCCTCGGCGACGTCGTGGTGGAGTGGTACGCGACCATCAAGAGGGCCGAGTTCGCCCGTTATCTTCGCCACGTCTCCGACTGGGAGCAGCGCGAGTACTTCGAGATCTTCTGAGGACCCCCATGAGCCTTCGCCCCACCGTCACCGCGCTGCCGGAGTACGAACCGTTCCTCCTCGGCGGCGAGCGGATGCCGCTCGGCGAGCGCCCCGCGCGCGCGGTGATCGACCCCGCCACCGGCGAGGTGCTCACGAGAGTGGCCGACGCGACGGCCGCCGATGTCGACACCGCGGTCGCGATCGCGGCCGAAGCCCACGCCGACCGGCGCTGGCGCGGGCTCGCGCCCCTCGAGCGCGCCCGGATCCTCAACCGGGTCGCCGACCTCATCGAGGAGCGACTCGAAGAGCTGGCGGTGCTCGAGACGCGCGACAACGGCAAGCCCATCGAGCGCTCGCGTGCCGACACCGCGATGGCGGCGCGCACCTTCCGCCATTTCGCGGGCGCGCCCTCGCGCCTGGGCGGCACGGTCGTCGCGGTCGACGGCGGGGGACACCACGTCTACACGGTGCAGGAGCCGGTCGGCCCGGTGGCGATCATCCTGCCGTGGAACTTCCCGATCATGACGGCGGCGTTCAAGCTCGCCCCCGCGCTCGCCGCGGGCTGCCCCGTGGTGGCCAAGCCCGCGGAGGACACCCCGCTGACGCTCCTCCGCCTCGGCGGCATCCTGGCCGAGGCGGGCGTCCCCGCCGGCACGGTGAGCATCCTCACGGGCGACGGATCCGTCGGCGCCGCGCTCACCGCGCACCCGGGCATCGCGAAGATCACCTTCACCGGCTCGACCGAGGTGGGGCGGCTCGTCGCGCACGCCGCGGCCGACGACTTCACGCGCGTGACGCTGGAGCTCGGCGGCAAAAGCCCGAACATCGTCTTCGAGGACGCCGACCTGGATGCCGCGGTCCTCACCGCGATGCGCGCGTCGTTCGGCCACTCCGGGCAGATGTGCACCGCGGGGAGCCGTCTGCTCGTGCAGCGTTCGATCCTCGCCGAGATGACCGAGCGCATGACCGCCGCGGTCGCCCGCGTGCCCGTCGGCGACGGCCTCGACGGCGGCATCACGGTCGGCCCGCTCGTGTCGGAGGAGCAGCGCGAGCGCGTGCTCGGCTACATCCGCGCGGGCGTCGACGAGGGCGCGACCCTCCTCGCCGGCGGCGGGGTCCGCGAGCCGGGCTTCTACGTCGAGCCGACGCTGTTCTCGGGCGTCACGAACGACATGCGCATCGCCCGCGAGGAGATCTTCGGACCCGTCGTCGGCATCATCCCGTTCGACGACGAGGCGGATGCCCTCCGCATCGCCAACGACACCGCGTACGGTCTCGCCGCGGGCGTGTGGACCCGCGACCTCGGGCGGGCGCACCGGATGGCCGCGGCCCTGGACGCCGGCACGGTGTGGATCAACACGTACAACCTCTTCGACCCGGCGCTGTCGTTCGGCGGCACGGGGGAGTCGGGCCTCGGACGCGACCTCGGCGAAGAGGGGCTCCGCGGGTTCCTCGAGACCAAGAGCGTCGTCATCGCGATCCCGGAGGCCTGACCGGCATGCTCACCGTCCACGGCGTCTCGGGACCGATCTCCCCGGAACAGCTCGGCGTCACGCTGCCGCACGAGCACGTGTACATCAACATGACGCGGACGACCCCGCAGGACGGCTACCTCGCGGTCGAGGAGGAGATGCTCGCCGAGCTGGCGCTGTTCCGCGCGGCGGGCGGATCGACGCTCATCGACCTGACGAACGGCGAACTCAGCGACTACGCGGCGCCGTTCGGCGAGAGCGACGACATCACCGAGCTGCAGCAGAACCGGCGGACCGGATCGCGCTCGATCGCGAACGTCCGGGCGACCCGGCGGGCCGCCGAGGCCAGTGGCATCCAGGTCATCCTCGGGACGGGCCACTACTACGACACCTACCTCGACAAGGAGTGGTTCGACCGCACTCCGACGAACACGCTCGCCGACTTCCTCATCGCCGACCTCCTCGACGAGATCCCCGGGACCGGCGTGCGCGCGGGCGTCATCGGCGAGATCGCGTCCGACCTGTCGCACATCACCGCCGTCGAGGAGCGCTCGTTCCGCGCGGCCGCCCGCGCCGGCCGCGAGACCGGTGCCCTCATCTCCACGCACGCGGCATCCTTCCCGACGGGCCTCGCCCAGCTCGAGATCCTCACCGAGGAGGGCGTCGACCCCTCGCGCGTCGTCATCGGCCACGCCGACACCGTGAAGAGCATCGACTACTCGCTCGAGCTCCTCCGGCGCGGGGCCTTCGTCGAGTTCGACTGCCTCATGACGTGCCGGGTCGGCGGTGCGCTGGTGCGCCACCAGATCGACCGGCGCATCGAGTACCTCCGCCGCATCATCGACGCGGGCTACGCGCACAAGGTGCTGCTTTCTCACGACGTCTGCCAGCGTTCGCACCTGCGGGCGTACGGTGGCCCGGGATACACCTTCCTCTTCGAGGAGTTCCGGCAGATCGCCGTCGAGGCCGGCATCGCACCCGAGACCCTCGACGCCATCCACCGCGACAACCCGCGTCGCGCCGTCTTCGGGGAGTGACCGATGCCCATCCACACCGTCCTCGGGCCCATCGACGCCGCCGACCTCGGCCGCACCTCGATGCACGAGCACCTCCTGAGCGACCTGCGCATCTGGGCGAAGACGCCGACCGAGCTGCCGCCCGAGGGGGTGCCGATGGGCCCCGAGCTCATGGCGTACCTGCGCTGGAACTTCCTCTCGATCCCCGAGAACATCGTCCTGCACGACCCCGCCGTCGCCGCCGAGGAGCTCGCCCACGTCGTCACCGCCGGGGGATCGGGCGTCGTCGAGCTCACGCTCGACGGCATGGGCCGGCGCCTCGCCGAACTCCCCGAGATCTCCCGCCGGTCGGGCGTGCACGTCATGGTCGGTGCGGGTTTCTACGTCGAGCCCACGATGCCCGATGACGTCCGGACCGCCGACGTCGACACCCTCACCGAGCTGCTGCTGACCCAGCTGCGCGACGGCATCGAGGGCACCGGCATCCTTCCCGCCCTCCTCGGTGAGATCGGCACGAGCTACCCCGTGACGGATGCCGAGTGGCGCTCGCTCCGCGCGGCGGCGCGCGCCGGGGCGGAGACCGGGGCAACCGTCTACACCCACCAGTCGTTCCGCGGCATGGCGGGGACCGAGGTCCTCGAGGTGCTGGTGGCGGAGGGCATGTCGCCCGACCGCGTGATCATCGGGCACCTCGATGAGTATTGGGACAAGGCCTACCACCGCGACATCGCCCAGGCCGGGGCCGTGCTCGCGTACGACACGTTCGGGTCGGACTTCTACTACGGCGGCGCCGACCTCCGGAACCCGACGGATGCCGAGCGGCTCGAGATGGTCGAGTGGCTGCTGTCCGAGGGGTACGGCGAACAGCTCGTCATCGCGCAGGACGTGTGGGCGCAGGCGAACCTCCGCCGCAACGGCGGGCGCGGCTACGACCACCTCTTCGCCCGCATCGGCCCCGCGATCGCGAAGATCGCCGGCGACCCGGCGGCCGCCGACCAGATCCTCATCCACACTCCGCGGCGGTTGCTCGACCGCCCGACGCTCTAGGAGACACCCGTGACCGACATCGCACCCATCGGCCCCGCCCACCTGGTCGGCCGCACCGTCCTGATCGTCGTCGACATCCAGGGCGGCGCGGGCACCACCCCGCCCGAGGAGGGCGGCATCCCCGTGCTCATGGGCGGCCGCGCCGAGCGCCGCGAGCGCGTCCGTGCGCTGGTCGACGGAGCCCGCGCCGCCGGGGTGCCCGTCGTGTGGATCCAGGAGGTGCACAAGCGTTCCCTGGTGGACATCGGCCGCGAGCTCGACGGTGCCGAGGGTCCGCACTGCATCGAGGGCGACCCCGACACCGAGATCGCGGCGTGGCTCGACCCGCAGCCCGAGGAGTTCCTCATCCGCAAGCGCCGCTACTCGGCGTTCTTCGGCACCGAGCTCGAGATCGTGCTGAAGGCGTACAAGGCCGACACGGTCGTGCTCGTGGGGGGCCTCACGGACGTCTGCATCCACTACACCGCCGTCGACGCGCACCAGCACGACTACCGCGTCCGGGTCGTGACCGACTGCGTCGCCGGGTCCACCCAGCGCGCGCACGACAACGCCCTCGAGGCCGTGCAGTACCTGCAGCGGGACGCGCTCGTCACGGCGGCCGACGTGCACGCGTCGCTGGACGGCGCACCGGTGCCCGCGTGACGACGCCCCTCCCCGCCGCGGCCGAGTACGTCGTCGTCGGCGGCGGCACGGCGGGCAACGTGGTGGCGGCACGGCTGGCCGAGTCCGGCCGCGAGGTGCTCGTCCTGGAGGCGGGTCCCGACTTCGGACCCCGCGGTGACGCCGCCTGGCCCGCGGATCTCGTGGATGCTACGCGCCTGGGTCGCTCCCACGACTGGGGGTACGACTCCGGTGACACCTACCCGTGGAAGGTGGGGTTCGAGCGGGCGCGCGCGATCGGCGGATCGTCCGACATGAACGGCTGCACCCAGACGTGGGGCCACCGGCGCGACTACGACGCGTGGGCCGAGGCGGGGCTCGCCGGGTGGGCGGCCGACGACCTGCGGCCGCTGTTCGAGGAGGGCACGCGGCGCATGCGCGTGCGCCGCTACCTCGCCTCCGAACTCACCCCCTGGCAGAACGCCTGGTACGACGCCGCCCCCGCGGTCGGCATGCCGCGCGTCGCCACCCTCAACGACCTCGACGAGAACGCGGGCTTCGCCCCCGAGGACGTGAACATCGAGGACGGCGTGCGCGTGAACACCGCGTTCGCGTACCTGGATCCCGCGCGGTCGCTCCCGAACCTCACGATCGTCGGCGAGGCGCTCGTGGACCGCGTCGTCGTCGAGGGCGGCCGCGCGACCGGTGTCGTCGTCGTCCATCGCGGCCAGACGCGCACGGTCCGCGCGGGCACGGTGGTCCTCGCCGGCGGGGCGTACAACTCCCCGACCGTGCTGCTGCGCTCGGGCATCGGCCCGGCGGCGCAGCTGGCGCCGCTCGGCATCCCGATCGTCCAGCACCTGCCCGGGGTGGGGGAGAACCTCCACGATCAGCCGTTCCTCCTCATGAACTGGGAGGGGTCGGCGCGGATGACGGCGGCGATGGATGCCGCCCGCGCGGCGGGATGGGCCCCGGACGAGCAGGCGATGGGCAAGGCGGCATCCAGTCTGGAGAGCGAGGCGTTCGACCTGCACTTCCTCCCGTACAGTCCGACGCATCGCGGCGAACGCACGCGGTGGAGCATCGGCACGTCGGCCCTTCAGCCGCGCTCGCGCGGTTTCGTGCGGATCCGGAGCGCCGACCCCGAGGCCGCACCCGTCATCGACCACCGGTTCCTGACCGATCCGGAGGGCGCGGACGTGCGGATGCTCGTCGACGGCGTCGGGATCCTCCGCGAGCTCGCCGCGTCACCGGACCTCGCGCCCCTCGTCGGCCGAGAGCTGCACCCCGGCCCCGGCACCTTCACGCGCGAGGCACTCGCGGCCCACCTCTACGCGAACCCCGACAACTACTGGCATCCGGTCGGCACGTGTCGGATGGGACTCGCCGACGACCCGCTCGCCGTCGTCGACGCGCGCGGACGCGTCCACGGGATCGACGGGCTGCGCGTCGCGGACTGCGCGATCATGCCCCGCGTCCCCCGTGCCACCACCGCCATGCCCGCCGTCGTGGTGGGCGAGAACATCGCCCGGATGCTGATCGAGGACGCCGCATGAGCACGCACGAACTGACCGAACGCGCCGCCGCCGACCTGGCCGACGCGATCCGCCGCCGGGAGGTGTCGTCGGAGGAGGTCGTACGCGCGCACCTGGAGCGCATCGACGAGATCAACCCCGCGGTCAACGCCATCGTCTCGTACCGCCCCGACGAGGCCATCGATCGCGCGCGCGAACTCGACGCCCTCAGCGCCCGCGGCCTCTCGATGGGCGCGCTGCACGGTCTGCCGTTCGCCGTGAAGGACCTCATGGACGTCGCGGGGCTGCCCACGACATCGGGGTCGCGCATCCACGTCGGCACCGTCGCGCAGACCGACAGCGTCATCTCGGGCCGGATCCGCGACGCCGGGGCCGTGTTCGTCGGGAAGACCAACACCCCCGAGTTCGGCGTCGGATCGCACACGTTCAACGACGTCTTCGGCATCACGCGCAACCCGTACGACCTCTCCCGTTCGGCCGGGGGCAGCAGCGGCGGCGCCGCCGCGGCCGTCACCAGTGGCATGCTGCCGGTGGCGGACGGATCCGACCTCGGCGGCAGCATCCGCAACCCCGCGTCGTTCGGCAACCTCGTGGGCCTGCGTCCCACCGCCGGCCGCGTCGCCTCGGCCCGCCCCGGCAACGCGTGGGACCCGGGCTCGGTGCTCGGTCCGCTCGCGCGCACCGTCCGCGATGCGGCGCTGCTGCTGTCGGTGATCTCGGCTCCCGAGCGTCGGGCGCCGCTGTCGATCGACGAGGATCCTTCGCTGTTCCTGTCGCTGCAGCCCCGCCCGTTCGCGGGGGCGCGCATCGCCTACAGCCCCGACCTCGGCGGGCTGCCCCTGGACCCGCAGGTGCGCCAGGCGACCGACGCGGCCGCGCGCCTCGCCGCCGACCTCGGGGCCGAGGTGATCCCCGTCGACCTCGACCTGTCCGAGGCCGACCTCGTCTTCGAGACGTTCCGGTCGCTGGAGTTCCTCGACGCGCACGGCGACGAGGCCGCGGAGCACCCCGATCTCGTCAAGCAGACGCTGAAGGACGACATCGCGTGGGCCGCGGGATTCACGGCCGAGACGCTGGTGCGCGCGGCCGGCGCCCGGACACGCCTGTTCCGCCGGTTCCAGGCGCTGTTCGAGGACGTCGACCTGTTGCTCGCCCCGTGCGTGCAGGTGCTGCCGTTCCCCGTCGAGTGGGAGTACCCCACCGAGATCGACGGCGTCGCGATGGACCGCTACTACTCCTGGCAGCGCTCGTGCAGCCGGATCACGGCGACCGCGATGCCCGCGCTGTCGCTCCCCTTCACCTTCTCGACCGAGGGGCTGCCGATCGGCGTGCAGTTCGTCGGCCCCTACCGCGCCGACCGCATGCTGCTGGAGTTCGGCCTGACCTGGGAGGGCGCCGTCGCCGACACGATGACGCGCCGCCCGCCCCTCTGACCCGCCTCCTAGGAGCCCCGCATGACCGCGTCCCCCTGGAACGACACCCCCACCCTGCTGATCGCGCCCGTCCGCACGATGGACCCCGACCGGCCGCACGCCGAGGCGTTCGCGGTGCACGGGGGTCGCATCCTCGCGGTCGGCGACCTCGATGAGGTGCGCGCGGCGCTTCCGGCCGATTACGAGACGGAGGAGCTCGACGGCGTCGTGCTCCCCGGCCTGATCGACGCGCACCTGCACATGCAGCGCGGAGGCCTCAAGGCGAGCGAGCACGTGGCCGACGACGTCGATGTCGACGGTTTCATCGACGCGATGGCGCGCACGTTCGACGACGAGGACTGGACGGGCGAGGAGCCGCCCACGCTCGACCAGCGGGTCGCGGCCCTCGATCTCGTCCAGCCGCTCTTCCACGCCCTCGGCTTCACCGGTGTCGTCGACCCCGCCGTCACGATCGACGAGATGCGCGGGTACCAGCAGGCCCACCGCCGCGGCCGGCTGACGATGCGCACCGTCGCGATGCCCTACCTCGAGATCGGGTCGCCCGAGACCCCCGACGTCGACGCCGTCATCGCCCACCTCGAGGGGACCGGTGTCTCGACCGGGTTCGGCGATGACCACCTCCGACTCGGACCGATCAAGGTCTACGCCGACGGCGAGGCCCTGAAGGGCCAGGCGCTCCTCGACGAGCCGTGGGACGCCACCGGCTACCGCGGCGAGCAGCGCATCCCGGATGCCGACTACGCCCGCCTCGTCGCGTTCTGCGCCGAGAACGGCTGGGGCGTCGGCACGCACGCCGTGGGGGGAGCGGCCATCGCGCTCGTGGCCCGCGAGTACGCGCGCGCCGGCGCCGCCGTGGGAGAGAACCGGTACCAGGTCATCCACGGCTACCTCGAGCCGAGCCGCGAGACGATGCGTCTCGCCGGGAGCGTCGGGACCGTGGCATCCCTCCAGCCCTCGATCATCTGGCACAACGGCGTGGGCCTCCGCGAGAAGCTGGGGGAGCGCGCCGAGCGCGCCAACCCCATGCGGTCGTGGATCGACTCCGGCGCGGTGCTCGCGCTCGGATCGGACGGGCCGTACTTCGCCTTCGACCCGCGTCACCTCATGTGGCAGGCGGTGACACGGTTCGTCGCGAATTCTCCCGACCCTCTCGACCCGTCCGAGGCCATCACGCTCGACGAGGCGCTCGCCGGGTATACGACCGGTGCCGCGTACGCGAGCCTCGCCGAGTACGACCGCGGCATGATCCGCCCGGGCATGCTCGCGGACTGGGCGCTGTGGTCGGCGGATCCCGTGGATGCCGGCGTCTCGGCGCTCCGCGGGCTGGAGGTGCGCCGCACGGTCGTGGGCGGCCGCACGGTCTACCGCCGGGACGCCCCGTGATCGAGACGGTCCTCGGGCCCGTCTCCCCGGAGGGGTGGGGGCCGACATCCACGAACGAGCACCTGCTCACCGACTCGCGGGGTCTCGCCCGACCCCTGCCGGACGGATCGTTCCTCGACGGGCCGCCGCGCCTGGAGACGTGGGGCGACCTCCGGTGGAACTGGATGTCGATGCCCGACAACCTCACGCTCGACGCGCCTGACACCGCAGCCGAGGAACTCGCCGCCGCGCGCGCCGCGGGCCTGCACGCGGTCGTGGAGGCGACGTCGTGGGGCATGGGGCCGCGGCACGCGGACCTGCCGGACATCTCCCGCCGCAGCGGCGTGCAGATCGTCGCGGCCTACGGCTCGTACATCGACAAGACCCTGCCCGCGGGATGGCGCGACCTCGACGAGGCGGAGATGCTCGCACGTTTCCGCGCCGCGCTCACCGACGCGGTGCCCGGGACGTCGTATCGCGCCGGTCTCCTCGGCCTCCTCGGCACGAGCGCCGAGATCACCGCGGCCGAGGGACGCGCCCTCCGCGCCGCGGGACGCGCCGCCGCCGAGGCCGGAGCGTCGGTGAGCATCCGCCTGGATGCCGCCGCGCGGCGCGGCCCCGAGGTCGCCGGCATCCTCACCGCCACAGGCCTCGCACCCGAGCGGATCCTGTTCTGCAACATCGACAAGGTGCTCGATCTCGGCTACGTCGCCGACGTCGTCGACACCGGCGCGGTGGTGGAGTTCGCCTTCGGAAGCGACCACTCCTTCGGTGGCGGCATCCGCGACCACACCGACCGCGAGCGCCTCGACTTCCTCGGCGCGCTCGTGGCCGCACGGCCCGACGCGGCGATCACGCTGAGCTGCTCCGTGTGGACCAAAGGACAGCTCACCCGCTACGGCGGGATGGGGTACGGCCACGTCCTCACCCGCATCGTCCCGCTCCTCGCGGGCGTCGGCGTCGACGACGCCCGCCTCACCGACATGCTCGTCGCGCGCCCCGTCGCGCTCCTGGACCGGACGGAGACCCCCGGATGACCCCCACAGACACCCCCCTGCACCGACGGAGCGCCCGCGCCCTCGCCGCCGGCATCCGCGCCCGGGAGTTCTCCGCCGAGGAGGTGATGCGCGCCCACCTCGCGCGGATCGAGGAGCACAACGCGGCGGTCGCCGCGATCGTGACGATGGTGCCCGAGTCCGAGGCGCTCGCGATGGCGCGCGAAGCCGACCGCGTGGTCGCGCGCGGTGACGAGGTGGGGCTGCTCCACGGACTGCCCACCGCCGTGAAGGACCTCCTCGACGTCGAGGGGCTCCCGACCCGTCACGGCTCGCGCCTGCACGCGGATGCCGCGCCCGCCCGCGCAGATGCGATGGTCGTCGGGCGCATGCGGCGCGCCGGCGCGCTCGTCATCGGCAAGACCAACACCCCCGAGGCGGGGCTCGGCACGCTCACCTTCAGTGCGATCGCCGCCACGTGCCGCAACCCCTACGACCTGTCGCGCCACGCCGGCGGGTCCAGCGGGGGAGCGGCGGCGGCCGTCGCGGCGGGGATGCTGCCGTTCGCCGACGGTTCCGACAGCGGCGGGAGCCTGCGCTACCCCGCGGCGTTCTGCAACGTCGTGGGGCTCCGCCCGACCCCCGGCCGTGTCGCGAGCGGCCGGCTCGACAACGGCTGGACCGCGCACGGCGTCCTCGGGCCGATGGCGCGCACGAGCGACGACGTCGCCTACGCGCTCGCCGCGATGGCGGGGCCCGACCCGATGGCGCCGCTGTCGATCGCGGAGGAGCCGGCCGTGTTCGCCTCACTGACGCCGCGGCATCCGGGGTCCGTCCGGATCGGGTGGAGCCGGGATGCCGGGGGTGTCCCGATCTCGGCCGAGGTCGCGGCCGTCCACGCCGGCACGCGGGAGGCCCTGGTGGCCGCGGGATACGACGTCGTCGATCTGGATCTCGAGCTGACGGATGCCGAGGCGGCCTGGGAGACCGTGGAGATGTACAACTTCTTCGCCTCCTACCGGGGCGAGGCGGCCGCGCACCCGGAGCTCATGCGCCCGGATCTGCTGCGCAACGTGCGCCAGGGCGAGCGGATCACGGCGACCGAGCTCGCCGATGCGCTGCGGACGCGCACGGAGGTGTTCCGGCGCACCGAGCGCCTGTTCACCAACGTGGACGTCATCATCGCCCCCGCCACCCCGGTCGTCGCGCCTCCCGCCGAGGTCGAGTGGGTCGAGCGGGTGGGGGACGCCGTCTACGATCGCTATTTCCGGTGGCAGATGCTGGCGAACCGCTTCACGGTGACCGCGCACCCCGTGGTCGTCACCCCGGCGGGATTCGACGGGCATCTGCCGGTCGGGATGCAGGTGATGGGCCGTCATCGCGGCGAGGCGGAGCTGCTCGCGGTGACCGCGGGAATCGAGGGGATCCTCGGGTTCACCGGCCGCACGCCGGGGGAATGAGCGACGTTTTACGTCCGCGAAACAATCCCGGCATGTACAAGCGGATCCAATCCTGCAATATTGGATCCAATTCCACACCAGATACATCCATGATTCTCCACCCGGCCGCCGCGTGCGGCGCGTGACCCGACACGCGCCGCGTCCGCGCCGCCCCTTCCGTACAGCACGAGGAGTACCCCCATCATGAAGACCCCGAACCGCTCCCGGCGCATCGCCGCCACCGTCGCGGGACTCGCCGCGATGAGCCTGTTGGCAGCCGGCTGCGCCGGCGCCACCGGCTCCGAGCCCGCCTCCAGCGACGGTGCCGCCCTCAGCGGCCAGGTCGTCTGGGCCGACTACGGCGGGCCGACGAACGAGAGCCGCCAGGTCGCGTACTTCGACGGCTTCATCGACGAGACCGGTGTCGATGTCGTCTCGACGAGCATCGAGGACGCCGTCTACAAGAGCGAGCTCAAGGGCGAGGAGGGCGACTACGACATCTTCCAGGCCGGCATCTCCGACATCCTGCCCAACCTCGACAACCTCACCGAGGTCCCCGCGGACGCCCAGGGGAGCCTCCTCCCCGAGAACGTCCGGCCCTACTACATCGGCGGCTTCGTCTTCGGCATCGCGCAGGGCTGGCTGACCTCGACGTTCCCGGACGGCGGACCCCAGGACTGGGCCGACTTCTTCGACACGACGAAGTTCCCCGGCAAGCGCGCCTGGCCCGGCGACCCGGGCTCGTACGACTCCTCGTACGAGATCGCCCTCATCGCGGACGGCGTCGACCCGGCCGACCTCTACCCGCTGGACATCCCGCGCGCGGAGAAGAAGCTGGACTCGATCCGCGACAGCCTCGTCTTCTACCAGTCCTACCCCGAGACCCAGCAGCTGCTGAGCAGCGGCAGCGTGGCCATCGCCGTGACCGTCACGGGCCAGTTCCGTGCCCTGCAGAACGCCGGGCAGGACATCACCGTCCAGTGGAACCAGGCCTTCGCGATCCCCTCGGGCTTCGTCTCCCCCAAGTCGGCCAAGAACCCGGATGCCGTCGCGGCCCTCGCCTCGTGGATCAACGACCCGGCCCGCCAGGCCGTCTTCACCACGCGCACCGGCTACGGCCCCGTCAACCCCGCGGTGTTCGACGAGCTCCCCGACGACGTCAAGTCGCAGGTCGTGAACGCCCCCTCCCACACCAACCTCCTGTCGTACGGCGAGGAGTGGCGTGCCGAGAACGCGGACCTGCTGCTGAACTCCTACACGGCATGGCTCGCGGGCTGATCTCCCGCACCTTCGCGAAGGGCGTCTCCCCCGGGGAGGCGCCCTTCCGCTGTTTCCGGGTGCGCTGTTACCCGCCGGAAACACGGCCCGTTTACAATCGGATCCACAAGAGCTAACTTTGGATCCACAATGTCGGCTGACCCCGCCGACACGGATCCCTCCCGGGGGAAACTCCCCCGCAATCTCGACCGAGGAGCATGAACCCGTGAGCAGTGCGACCTTAGCCACGAGGATGCCGCGGGCGCGGTCCGCCGGCGGCCTCCGCGGCGGGATCAGCCGAGCCGAGGTCCGCTGGCTCGTGTGGCCGCCCCTGGCCTTCTTCGCCATCGCCCTCGGCGTCCCGATGATCGCCCTCGTCGCGATGTCGTTCGAGGGCGGCGGTTCCGCGTACCCCGAGGCGTTCGCCGTGCCGGCGTTCCTCGGCTCCCTGGGCCGCACGATCGTGATCGCGGTGGTGACGATGGTGCTCACCATGATCCTCGGGGCCGCCTACGCGCTCGCGATCGTGACGTCGCCGGCCTGGCTCCGCGTCGCCCTCCTGGCCGCGCTCCTGCTCTCTCTGTGGACGTCGGTCATGGTGCGCTCGTTCGGGTGGGTGCTGCTGGAGCTCCCGAAGGGGGCGATCCACTGGTTCCTGGGCGTCATCGGTTTCGGTGACCAGCCCGTGGAGATCTACCAGACCGTCGCCGGCATGTACCCCGCGATGATCGCGGTCATGCTCCCGTTCGCGGTGCTGCCCGTGATGAGCTCCCTCCAGTCGATCGACAAGGAGCAGCTCAACGCCGCCACGATCTTCGGCGCCGGTCCGCTCCTGACCTTCCGCACGGTGACCTGGCCGCACATCGTGCCCTCGGTCATCAGCGGCGGCGTCCTGGTGTTCGTGATGTCGCTCGGCTTCTACGTGACGCCGCTGCTGCTCGGCGGCCCCGCCAACATGACCGTCTCCGGCGTCATCAACGCGCAGATGAGCAAGGCCGACCGCCCCGACCTGGCGGCGGCCATGAGCATCCTGCTGGTCGGGGGGACGATGCTCATCTACCTCGTCGCCGACCGGCTGTTCAAGGTGAGCGAGAAGTGGGGCTGACATGACGACCACCGTTGCCCGGAGCCTGGGCGCCTGGCGGATCCCCGTCATCTTCGTCGCGCTGCTGGCGAGCCTGCTCCTGATCGTGCCGTTCCTCATCCTGGTGTCCACCTCGTGGACGCAGGGCGGCTTCATCCTCTTCCCGCCGGACGGGTTCTCCCTGCAGTGGTACGCGAAGGTCCTCGGCGACCGGCGCTGGATGAACGCCTTCACCTTCTCGCTGTGGGAGAGCGCCGCCGCCACGCTCCTGGCCACCGTGCTGGGAGCGGTGGGCGCCATCGGCCTCACGCGGGTCCGCAGCCGTGCCGCCCAGCGGTGGATACGGACCCTGTTCATCGTCCCGATCGCCCTGCCGCCGATCGCGTACGCCGTGGGACTCTACGGCGCCGGGTCCGAGCTGTCGTTCCTCCGCGGCTCGGTGCTCACTCTGGTCCTCGGCCACGCGCTCCTCGCGCTGCCGTACGTGTTCGTCATCGTCTCGGGCGGTGTCGCGCGCATCGACCCGGCTCTCCGGCCGGCCGCGTGGACCCTCGGCGCCCGCTGGCCGCTCGTGCTGTGGAAGATCGAGCTCCCGGCCCTGCTGCCCTACATCCTCTCGGGCGCGCTGTTCGCGTTCGTCGTCGTGTTCGACGAGGTCGTGCTGGCGGTCTTCCTGCTGCCACCGGGAGTGCAGACCCTCCCGCTGAAGATGCTGAACGCGGCATCCGAGGCGTTCTCCCCGGAGCTGACGGCGGCCTCGACGCTCGTCTCCGTCCTCGCGATCGTGGTCCTCGCGGTCGTCCCCCTCGTCATCGGCCGCGCATCGCGCCGGTCCGGAGCGCGCCGCGAGCGCGCCCGTACCGCGGCGGTCCGCCCGGAAGGAGTCATCGAATGACCGTCGCACTCTCCGTCACCGACGTCGAGGTCACCCTCGGCGCCAACCACGTCCTCAAGGGCGTCTCGCTCGACGTCCAGCCGGGGGAGTTCGTCACCCTCCTCGGCGCGAGCGGCAGCGGCAAGTCGACGCTGCTGAACGTCATCGCCGGCCTCCAGGCGGTGGATGCCGGTCACGTCGCCTTCGACGGGAAGAACGTCGAACGTCTCGCGCCCCAGAAGCGCAACGTCGGCGTCGTGTTCCAGTCGTACGCCCTGTTCCCGCATCTGAACATCGGCGACAACGTCGCCTTCCCGCTGCTCGCGGCCCGGCGCCCGGTCAAGGAGCGCCGCGCGGTCGCCGACGAGATGCTGTCGCTCGTGCAGCTCCCCGGCATGGCCGATCGCTCGCCGGCGTCGCTCTCGGGCGGACAGCGCCAGCGCGTCGCCCTGGCCCGCGCGCTCGCCGCCAACCCCGGCATCCTGCTCCTGGACGAGCCCATGGCCGCCCTCGACAAGCAGCTGCGCGAACAGATGCAGGTCGAGATCACCCGCATCCAGCGGAAGGTCGGCATCACCACCGTCTCGGTCACGCACGACCAGACCGAGGCGTTGACGATGTCGGACCGCGTCGCGATCATGCATGAGGGGCGCCTCGTGCAGGTCGCCACGCCCGAAGACCTCTACCGCCGGCCCGTGAACGCCTACGTGGCGAGCTTCCTCGGCGAGGCGAACCTCCTGCCCGTCTCCGACGGCGCGCTCGTCGACGACACCGCCGGCCTGATCGTGGATGCCACCGCGGTGCTGCGACCCGAGGACATGAGCGTCGTCGCCCCCGGCGAGACCACCCCGGTCTGGTCGGTCGAGGGGACGGTGCGGCTCGTGAGCTTCCAGGGCTCGCGCTACCGCCTCGAGCTCGCGACCCCGTACGGGCGCAAGGTCGTCGCCTCCCTGTCCCCGTCGACCGACCTGTCGGCCCTCGCCGTGGGGGCGCGCGTGCGCCTGGCGTGCCGCACCCCCGAGCGCGTCCACCTCATCGAAGCCGTCGCGACGGCCGCGATCCCCGTCCCGGTCTGAACCCGGATCCCCCTTTTCCTTTCCCTCGACTGCCAGGAGTGCCCATGATCATCGACGCCTACAACACCACCCAAGACGTCCGGGGCCGCTCCGACTACTTGACCGGCGCACGCCCCGGTGAGGAGCCGCCGGCCCACGTCCCGTTCGATCCGCAGCGGATTCTCTCGCGCATGGATGCCGCCGGCGTCGACATGGCGATGGTGTGCTCGCTCGCGCAGCGCATCGAGAACGACTTCATCATCGGGCTGCAGGACGCCCACCCCGACCGGTTCATCGGGTTCGGGCAGGTCATGCCGCAGGCCGACGACGCCGTCGAGGAGATCCAGCGACTCGCGGATGCCGGCATCCGGGGTCTGAAGCTCCACCCGAGCATGCACGGCTACCACGTCGCCGACCACGGTCTGCTCGACCCGGTGTTCCGCGCGTGCGCCGCGAACGGCATGGCCGTGATCATCAACGCGCTCGACGACGCCTTCTGCGCACCGTTCTCGATCGAGGAGATCGCCAAGGACCACCCCGACGTGCCGACGATCATCGCGCACATGGGCGCGGTCTGGAACGTGCCCGAGGCGATCATCGTCGCCGAGCGCCGCGAGAACGTGTACCTCGAGACCTCCGCGACCCTCATGGCCGACGTGAAGCGCGCGTACGCGCGGCTCGGGCCCGAGAAGATCCTCATGGGCTCGGAGTGGCCGGGTTCGGACTTCGACCTCGAGCGCATGAAGATCGCGAAGGCGATCCCGGATGCCGCCGACCGCGCGCTCGTCGAGGGCGGCAACTACGCCCGCATCATGCGCATCGCGGTGCCGGTGTGACCCATCGGCCGCCGCTCGCGCGTCCCGCCGGAATGTCCGACGCGGATGCCGAGCTGCTCGAGGCCGCGCGGACGCAGCTCGGCGCGGTCTACCGCGAGGGCCGGCACGAGGTGGTGGCCGCGTTCCGCCTCGCCGACGGCCGGATCGTCACGGGCGTGCACGTCGACGGCTCGGCCCGCCGCTCCTCGGTGTGCGCCGAGGGCGTCGCCGCGGGCAATGTGATCGCTTCCGCCGGGACCGTGGTGGCCGGCGTGAGCGTGCTGCGCCGCCCGGGCGGCACCGAGCACGTGATCGAGCCGTGCGGCGTGTGCGCCGAACTGCTCACCGACTACTGGCCCGACGCGCGCGTCTGGATCACCCGCGGCGACGACACCGTCGCGGTGGCGATGAGCGACCTGCTGCCGGCGAAGCGTCTCCGGCTCTGGTGAGGGGCGCGGCAAACCAGGAAGGGTGCCGCCGAGGGGGCCGTCGTGCGGCCGGGTCGACGAGGCGGCGCAGGCCACATCAGAGGCCTCGCGCATCGACGTCGTTCCGAGCCGGTGTCGGTGTGACCTAGGTGAACGCGAGCGGGCGGCGACGAACGGCCCGATCTCTCCCGGACAGCGGGAGAGCTTCATCTCCGGTTGCTCGTCGACGGGCCCGTGGCCCGCACGTACTCCGACCAGGCGCACTCCACAGCCAGGCGCATCGCATCCTCGGGGAAGTACCCGATGAGCTGCCGCCGCGCCGGATCCGCGTCGAACGTCACCGAGCGCAGCAGCTTGCGGCCGCACACGACGCGGACGATCGCTATCCGCGTGCTTTTGTCGTAGATGAACCACACGCCCGGCCTGGAGGAGCGCTGCAGCTGCGACATGGGCGACCACACCTGCACCACGCGCGGCTCTCACGCCTCGTCGACGGTCACGAGCCGTTGATCCCGTCACCGGGTACTCTGGCCGAGATGATGACGCGTTGCGGCCGCTCCGTGGCCGTCCTGAGCGACATCGCCCAGCCAAGCAGTCCGCCGCCGGCTACCTCGACCCGATAGAGCGGCCCATCGTCCGTGCGGGCAGCTCGATCGTTCCCGCGATCTGGTCGCGGGAGTCGAGCATCACCCAGTGAGCGGGTGACGTCTCGCGTGCCAGCAGCTGGGGATGCCGGCGAGGGTCATCGTCACCGCTACCGGGCCTCACAGCGCTGGTCGAAGAGGGACCAACCGCGCTTCAGCAGGCGGTAGGAGCCAAGGAATGGTTCTGCGACGAGCTCTGGCTCACCGCCGGCTTTGGCCTCGCCGAGACCGGTGCGTCGATCCACGGGGCCGAAGACTGCTCTCTGGAACATTGACCAGCCGAGCACGTGGGCGTCTGCGCTCATCTCCCGCCACAGCCCACGGAGGGCTTCACGCGAGCCTCTGTCGCGGAAGGTGGTGTCGACGGCGCTACCGATTACGTCGGTGAGGTTCAGTGTTGCCCGGGTGGTCTTCCGTGCTGCAACTTGTGCGCTACGTTCGGCCAACCAGAGCTGTTGTTCTCTCAGCTGAGTCTGGTCGTTGGCCTTCAGGTCCGTCGTCTCGAGGAACTTGTAGTACTTGTCCATCTGGGCGTACATCTCTGCGATCACCGTGAGGCCCCGATCACGGCGCGTGCCCCGCTCGTCTGGTGCCAGCACCCAGACAGCTTGTGACGCTCCGACGAGAGCACCGCGGAGCACGGTGAAGTGCGAGGACGGGTACAGCTGCTTCGCCCTGACCGCATCGAGGGCGAGACGGAGGTGCTCGCCCGACGAGGCGAGGGAGTATCGCACTACCTCGCTGATCGGCATCCGCTCGAAGATCTGGTCGTCCTGTGCGAGATCGCTACCTCGCTCCGGTCGCTCAATCTCGCGAGCTCGAACCCGCCACCGGTCGAGATCCTCCGCTGTCGCAAGCATCTGCGTGATCGCCTCGCGCTGCGAGTCCGTCATCCCCATGACCGGAATCTATCGCGATCGATCCTCCGGGCATTTCACCGGAGAGCAGCGTGCAATATAGGAATGTCTCCCCCTCCGTGGGTGTGGTGCGCCGTTACGGTTCTGTCATGGCAGGTCGGCGGACGAAGGAAGAGTGGGCACGACTCGCTGACGCCGTCGTCCGAGACGTCGCTGCTCGTGAGCTTGCCTTCGGAGCTAGAGAACTCGAGGCGAAGGCCGCCGACCGTCCCTGGGGTGAGTTCCCGACAATCCAGCCCCACCTCCTCACGCCCGCGGCTGCCCGACTCCGCCGTGAGGGCGTCATCAGTTACGAGGGCGCGGCCACTCGCGGAGGTGGTGTTCAGCGCGTGTTCGTGACCGCGGAGCCCAGCAAGGCCGCGGCACGCGTCGCGGGTCGGAAAAGGCTGCTGCTGGCGCGGTACCGGACGTGGGCGACCCCGGGACGGGATTGGAACCCCTCACCGGTTGGGTCAGCGCTCGAGCGCGTGGTGCACGCGTCTCTGCTGGAAACTGCACCGTACGGATACCGGCTGCTAAATCCCTCTGGCGGCGAAGTGAGAGATCTCCTCGGCGCACGAGTGCCTGGCGGTCCTCTCGACAGCGCTGCGTGGCTGCTGCGTCTGGACGCTAACGGTATGCCGATGCGACCGGTTCTGACGATGATCGAGGCTAAGAACCTGCGCGAGTGGATCTACCCACGGACGCAGGAGCTCTACCAGCTTCTTGACAAGGCCGCGTCCGTGCAGGTGGCTCACCCGGACATTCCGATTGTGCCCATCTTGGTGTGCCGCCGGCTCAACTTCATCACCGGCGCGATGGCAAAACAGGTTGGGATGCACCTCATAGAGACCAAAACTCAGTTCGTTCGACCAGTGGTGCTCAACGTTGACGATGGGCAACGGAAAGTGGATGAGGTGGTCAACGAGCTCGGGTACGACGTCACTCTCAATGACGAGGCGACCCCCGCCATGAAGCGGCAGTTCGAGACCACTCTTCCGTCGCGCGTCGACGAAGCAGCGGAGCGATGGCGTCTGGTAGCTCTCCACCCTGAGGTGCCCGACGTGCTCTCTGTGCTGCGAGATGAAGAGGTGCTGGGCGACGAACGCACCCGCGCACGAGATGAATTTGCGCGGTGCGTTCAAGAGGCAACCGGGGAGGACGCAATCTGGGCATCTGCAGACCTGGACTGATCCGATCGGGTTCGCATCGCCGCCCGCGAGGCGGTGCGCAAACGATCGGTTTCGCACCACCCGGTCACCTCGACGTCAGACAGCATCCCAAACCGGTTTTGAGGCTTATCGCACGTAGCGGTCCGGGTCGAAACGCCAGTCGTCGGTGACGCTGAGGCTCGATCGGACGACGGGGCCGTGGAGGGCGGGTAGCTCGCCGTCTGGAAAAGGTGTCCGAATGGGGATCGGCTGACGGTCACTCCGCGGCCGCGATCGCTGACCGGTCCGGCCTGCATCCGTTGCACGATGACCAAGCGATCGCTATGCGGTACGCGAGCGGCGAGCGTCAGCGTCGAGCGGCGCCGACGAAAGTTCCGCTGCTCGGGTGCTCGGCCGTCAGCGTGGTCCCTTATATCCAGGGCGTTGTGGGACGGGGAGCGCCGTGAACGACGTAGTCGGCCCAATCTCTGACGAGTCCTCCGAGCAGAACAGTCATGAAGGTGCCTGTCACGTGCCGGTCGATCGCGCGAAGCAGAAGGAACGCGTCGTACTTGATGCTTGAGACTTCTGTGTCGAGTCTCAATGGCAGGGTTTCGATGGACACGTCCACGAAGGGCACCTTCGCGCGAAGTCGTGCCACGGGCACGCCATCGTGCAATTCGACGCCATCAGCGAGAAATTCGTAGAAGTCCCACAGGAGGGGGTCTGTGCGCCTATCCACGCTCGGGTCGAACTTCGTCATGAGCGCGAGGGTTTGACGGTCTCGCCCCGTCAGTCGCACGCTGAGCGATGATCTGTGCTTATCGGCTCTATCAAGTTCATGGAGCAAGACCGTTGGTATCTCGCCCTCTGTCCGTGCCATGAAAGGTTGAACTGATCGGATCCGTTCCAGTACGTCCGGAGGCACGCTCCTCAGAGTCTGCTGAACTACAGTTGCCCACCGGTCCGCGGATTTGGCGAGGGGGAAATAGAGGGATCTCGCAGCCGATGATGTCGGCTTCGCCCCGTCGAGATGTGCCACCTCCCAGGCAAGGCCGTCGAGCGCAGCGCGGAAGTTGTGGATTGCATCCGCGTATTGCAGTGCCCACTCGTCCGTAGGCGGCTCGGATGGGAGGCTTGCGCGCAACAATACTTGCCGGCCGCCATCGCTGAACTCGGCCCGCGTCTGGGGGCTCACCGACGTTAGCCACGCGTTGAATTCTTGCCACAGTGTCCCGGCTTGGCGATTAGCGCGAACGAGTTTCAGCATCGGAGTGTTCGCAATGTCCTCGCCCGGGATGATGTACCGCGTCGCGCTCATCACTGCACAGTAGATGCGGAAGGCTTCCCAGAGGCGCAGATGCTCAGTCGGGGCTGGTGCCGCGTCGACCCAGTGGGGGCGTCGCGCGACGAGCCTTCGCATCCTCCGGGGTGTTGCGGGTGGCTAAAGCCTTCGCCTGAAGCTGCGATCTCCCCGGCTACGCACCCGCCGATCCCGGCACCGGGGGCCATGCTTCCACCGCTGAGAACTTTCAGGACGCGGTACGCCCTTCGGCTCAGCTCTCCGCCCTAGAAGGTGGCCACATAGCTGACGACAGCCATGAGCGTGAAGTATCCGATTGTCGGGCCGCTACGGTCGCCAATCTCGACTGCGACGGAGATTCCGCTTGCCTAAGCAGGTCGAGGCCTGTGCCTACCTCGCTCGGTACTCGCTCCCGCGCGATCTCGCGACCAGGTAGGCACCTGCGGTGGTTGTATCCGACGGCGAGCTTGGGGGTGCTCATTGGCGAAACAGATTAGGAGTCCCTGCTCGCGCCGCGACGCACCGCGTCAGGCGGCCGGATCTCGGGGCTCGATGGCATCCGACGGCGTGCGGGGGGAGTCGTCGCGCGTGAAGATCACCAGCACCGCGAGCGCCACCAGCTGCAGCCCCGCGACGAGGAGGAACGCCCACATCGAGGGCGCCGTGGCGATCACGGCGCCGCCGATGATGGCGCCGCCGCCGTAGCCGATGCTCGTGAAGCTCGAGAAGAGGCCGACGCCGAGGGCGCGGTTCTCGGGGTGGAGGCCGCGCGTGGCGAGCATCGTCAGCGACGGGTAGAGCGGCGAGAAGCCGACGCCGATGAGTGCGGCGCCCACCGAGGCGATCCAGAAGTCGCCGGCCAGGGCCAGCGTCGTCAGGCCCGCGGTGAGGGCGACGAGCGAGATCGCGGTCGCCCGGAGCGGACCGATCCGGTCGGGGAGGCTCGCGAGGAACAGGCGCGCGACGATGACCGACACGGCGAAGACGGCGAACACGGATGCCGCGCCGGTGATGCCCGTCGCGGGGATGCCGGCGGCCGAGAGGTGCACGATGAGGAACCCGAGCATGAGCCCCTCGCCGCACCAGGCGGCCGCGGCGACGACCCCGGGCGTCCAGACCGCGAGGAAGGCGCGCCACAGGGCCCGCAGGCCCCGGGGGCGCGGTGTCGCTCCGGCGCGCGGCAGCGCGCGGGGGACGCGGGGGAGCGCGAGGATGAGCAGCCCGGTGAGCAGTTCCAGCCCGGCGCACATCAGGAACACGGTGCGCGGATCGGCGATCGCCTCGACCGCGGTGCCGAGCGGCGGGCCCAGCGCCAGCCCGATCCAGACGCTCAGGCCGTAGATGCTCAGCGCCTTCCCGCGCTGCCCCGGCGCGGCCATGGTCACGAGCCACGCCATGAGGAGCGTCACCGCGGCCGAGCCGCCGAGACCGAACAGGATGCGGCTGAGACCCGCGCCCCACACGGTCGGAACGCTCACGAGCAGCACCATCGCGGCGGTCGCCACGGCGCTTCCGATCACGGCGACGAGACGGTAGCCGAAGCGGTCGCCGAGCACCCCCGCGATCGGCATCGACAGCATCGAGGCCACGGCAGCCAGCGAGATGAGAGCGCCGGCGAGCTCGGTCCCGCCCCCGAGGACGTCGGTGACGTAGACGGGGATGAGGGGCGTGCTAGCGGAGTTGGTGATGCCTCCGAGCGTCGACGCGGCGAAGATCAGCCAGAACGGCACGGTGCGGGTGATGTCCCGCGCGCCGTTCATGCCGCGGGGGTCTCCGGTGCGCACTCGAGGCTGAGCCACAGTTCGAAGCAGTTGTTGCGCGACAGGCTCGTCGCCCCGATCGAGGCTCGGCCGACGCTGCCGGCATCCTCTCCGAAGACGTCCAGGAAGAGGTCGGTCGCGCCGTTGGAGACGAGGTGCAGGTCTTCGAAACCGGGCGGGCAGACCACGAAGCAGAGGGCGCGCGACAGGCTCACCACGTTGTCGAGCGACCCGAGGGCGTAGCGGATCATGCCGAGGGTGTGGACGGCGGTGAGGCGCGCGGCGGCGTAGCCCTCTTCGACGGTCACGTCGACGCTGACCACGCCCGGGTGCAGTCGATCCCCGGCGCGGTTCTCGGGGGTGAGGCCCGCGAGCTCGATGAGCGAGCCGATGCGGTGGAACGGCTTCATGCGGCCGTAGCGGATGCCGAACGGCGGGTCGCTGTAGTCGGGGATCTCGAGGCCGAGTTCGCGGACGCGTGCTTCCGGGGATGTCATGGCGCACCTCTCTTCGGTTGTATCCTATCTCACAGATAATGGATCCATTACGACGGGAGCTGTCATGGCGTGGTCCGCGGAGCAACGCGTGAAGGAACTGGGGCTAATCATCCCCGACTACAGCGACCCGCCCTACGGTGAGCGCTACGCCACCATGAAGGCCTTCCATCACCTGGGACGCACGCTCACGATCAGCGGCATCACGCCCGAGGATCGCCGGGGCAACAAGGTGCACCCCGGTCGCGTCGGCGAGACCGTCACCCTCGAGGAGGGCTACGCGGCCGCCCGGTACGCCGCGATCAACGTCCTGGGCCTCATCCGGTATGCCGTGGGGTCGCTCGACGAGGTGTCCGCCTTCATCCGCACGCTGACCTTCGTGTGCGTCGCCCCGGACTTCACCGACGTGAACCTCGTCACCAACGGGGCGGCCGACCTCTTCGTCGAGGTCTTCGGCGACCGCATCGGACGTTCGACGTCCGCCGGCATCGGGGTCACCACGCTGTCGGGCAACAACGTGTTCGAGATGGTCACGGTCGTCGAGACCCGGCATCCGGCACCGGAGGTCGACGATGAGGATTGACACCCACCTGCACCTGTACGCCGATCCGGCGCAGGGCCTCCACGACCTGACCGCCTACCCCATCGTCGAGTACGGCGAGAAGGACGACGTGACCTTCGCGGGTCTCGCCGGCACCGTCGCCGACGCGCTCGCGACGCTCGAGACCGAGGGGTTCGACTACGCCGCCGTGCTCGGGAGCTTCGAACTGCCCGAGCTCCCGCACCCGCCCGGCGGTGC
Source organism: Microbacterium sp. IEGM 1404 (assembly GCF_030056775.1). NCBI lineage: Bacteria > Bacillati > Actinomycetota > Actinomycetes > Micrococcales > Microbacteriaceae > Microbacterium > Microbacterium sp. IEGM 1404. The sequence continues at coordinate 93,497 of NZ_JASHKP010000003.1, forward strand.
CGACTACTGGCCGGCGGTCCCGCCGCACGCCGACCTCCGCGACGACCTCGTCGCGTACAACCGGTGGCTGTGCGACGTGGGCGCGCAGCATCCGCGCCTGCTGCCGTTCCTCGCTGCCAATCCCGCCGTGATGACGTCCGCGGAGGTGTACGCGCACTTCGCCGAGATGTTCGGTGACCACGGTGCGCGGGGCCTGAAGCTGCACCCCATCGCCATCCGCACGTACCCGGACGACCCGGGCCTCGCCGGCGCCTACGACGCGCTGGAGGAGGCCGGTGCGCCGGTCGTGTTCCACGGAGGCCCCGACGTCCGCGGCTTCGGCTGGGCCGACCCGAAGCGCATCGCCGCCGTGGCGGGGGAGCGGCCGGGGCTCGCCGTCATCATGGCGCACCTGGGCGGGGCGGCGTGGCGCGACGTCGCGGCGCTCGCCGAGGCGCAGCCGACGCTGCGGTTCGACCTGTCCGAGATCGTGCACTGGATCGGTGCGCCCCTGGCGCCCACGGCTGTGCAGGTCGTGGCCCTCGTACGCGAGGTCGGAGTGGAGCGCGTCGTGCTCGGGTCGGACTTCCCCTGGTACACCCCGGGCGCCACGGCCGCGATCGTCGAGGAGCTGCCCGGGCTCTCGGAATCCGAAGCCGCCGCGATCATCGGCGAGAACGCCGCGCGGCTCCTGCGCCTCGGCTGAGCGGCTCGGGCTGCACGTCCCGGCGGGAGCCGAGGGCGTGCAGCCTGGGGAGATCAGGCGGCGGGCTTGTAGACCACGTAGAGCTTGCGGACCGGCTCGATGACGGTCCACACGCCCGTCCACCCGATCGGGAAGTACGCGGCGCTGCCGGCGGTGAGCTCCACCGCCTCTTCGCCGTCCCGCTGCACGGTCATGCGTCCAGCGAGGATGTGCACGATCTCGCCGCGGGTGAGGAACTCCCACCGCGAGGTGCCGGGGTCGCTCTCCCAGACGCCGGAGATGATGGTGCGGTCGTCGTTCACGAACTGCGCCTTGCCGCGGACGATGATCTCGCCCGACAGTGGCTCGGCGTTCGGCGGGGCGAGGGGTTTGGCTTCCAGCTCGGCGGCATCCAGCTCGGCGGGGCGAATCACAAGTGTCATGATTGGATCCTAAAGACGCAATAATGGATCCGCAACGGGGGAATGAGCATGATCGAGACCGTCCTGGGGCCCCTCCCGGCCGAGGCGCTCGGCGCGACGTCGATGCACGACCACGTGCTCGCCGACTCGGCCCGCCTGCAGCGCCCCGGCGAGCAGCCCCCGCCCCCGGGGCCGCCCACCGTGCGCCCCGAGACGCGTGCGTACCTCCGCCGCAACATGCTGGCCTTCGCCGACAACCTGCGGCTGGACGATCCGGATGCCGCCGTGGACGAACTCCGCGCGGCGGTCGCCGCGGGGCAGCGGGCGCTCGTCGAGTCCACGTCGTGGGGTCTGGGGCCCGAACACGGGCGGCTGCCCGCCATCGCGCGGCGGTCGGGGATGACCATCGTCGTCGCGTACGGCACCTACATCCGCTCGACGCTTCCGCCCGCGATCGCGGCGCTCGACGAGGACGGCCTGCGCGACCTGTTCGCCGTCGCGCTCGACGACGCGGTCCCCGGCACGGACTACCGCGCGGGTCTCCTCGGCATCCTGGGCACCACCGCCGGGCTCCCGGACGCCGAACGCGGCATGCTGCGCGCGGCGGCCGATGCGGCGGCCCACGGTGGTGCGAGCGTCACGGTGCGCCTCGACCCCGATGCGCGTGACGGCATCGCCGTGCTCGACGAGCTCGCGGGTGCGGGGCTGCCGACGGATCGCGTGATCTTCACCAACGCCGACGAGTGCCTGGATGCCCCATACTGGCGCGATCTGTCGGATGCGGGCGCCACGCTCGAGATGTGCTTCGGCACCGAGGACGTGCACGTCGGACGCGTGTTCAACCCCACGGACGGGGAGCGTCTGCGCTTCTTCGTCGACGCCGTGGCCGAGCGGCCGTCGGCGTCGTACGTGCTCGGGCAGTCGGTGTGGACGAAGGCGCAGCTCGCCCGCCACGGCGGGTACGGCTACGCCCGGCTGCTCGGAACCGTCGTGCCGAAGCTGCGGGCGCGTCTGGGCGAGGTGCGGGTCGAGGAGATGCTCATCGGCGAACCTCGGCGCCTGCTCGACCGCGGAGCGGGACGCCCCGGCGCCTGACGGCATCCGGGGCGCCCCGCGCGCGGGTCAGACGACGTTCGCCGTCTCGGCCGGGAGCAGCAGCGCCGGGGCGGGCGCGGCCTCGCGGCCCTCGAAGGGCACCGGCTGGCAGACGAGGTAGTAGTCGCCCGCTTCCGTGTCGGCGAGGTTCGCGTTCTCGAGGATGACGACCCCGGCGTTGCAGAGGATGACGTGGGTGGGCCACTCGACCGTGTGGTCGGGGGCCTCCATCGTCATGTAGTCGTTGGCGGCGAAGACGACGCCCTGGTCGACGAGCCACTGTGCGCCGGAGGGGCCGAGCCCCACCCACGTGGGGCTCTTCTCGTTGCGCGTGAGGGCATCGGTGGAGTTGCGCGTCTTGAACAGCACGCGCGTCGCCCCCTCGGCGCCCGCGGCGATCAGGTCGTCGGCGGTGATCTCCTTCTCGACGTGGCGCAGGTCGAGCACCCGCGCCGGGCCGACGGTGTGGGTGAGGGGCAGGGAGTCCACGGTCGTCCCGCCGGGCACGAAATGGCTCGGGGCGTCGACGTGGGTGCCGGTGTGCGCTCCGATGAGCCAGCGCGACACCTCGCTCGGGTTGGTGTCGGAGATCTCCTCCACCATCTCGTACGTGGGTCGGCGACCCCAGTGCAGCATGTCGGGATGGACGGGGATGCTCAGATCGATGATGGTCACGGGCAGCACCCTAGCGCCAGGGATCCGAAAAGTGCATCTTTGGATCCAAACTCACGCGGCGACCTCGACGCCCTCGCGCTCCGACGCCTCCCGCTCGGCCGCGAGGTCGGCCAGCACGGCCATCTCGCGGTCGAGTTCGGGCTCCCGGCGCGGTACCACGAAGGCCAGCACCACGTAGGTCCCGAATCCGACGAGCGCCGACACGAGCGTCGCCCATCCGTCGAACTCCGGGCCGATCAGGTCGTTCGGAATGTAGAAGATGTCGTTCGGCACGCCGTAGAGCGTCGGGGTGAGGGCGAGCAGCGTCATCCGGACCACGAATCCGACGGCCATGGCGCCGAGGGCGGCGACGGCGCCCGGGCGCTTCCAGAACACGCCGATGACGAACGGCGCCGCGAGGCACGCGAGCATCAGGTCGAAGGCGAGGGTGAGCAGGATGCCGGTCTGGCTGACGCGGATGGCGAGGAAGGCGCCCGCGATCACGAACGGGATCATGGCGATGCGCGTCCAGCGCAGCAGCGGGTCGGGGCCGCTGCCGGTGTGGCGGCGGACCGTGAAGATGTTGCGGACGGCGATCGCCGAGGTCGCCAGCATCGCGCCGGAGGCCGTCGAGAACGACGCGGCGACGATGCCCGAGAGGACGAGGATCGCGATGATCGGCGGGGCGTAGTCGCCGAGGAGCTGGTACAGCACCGGGCCGTTCTCGACCGAGAGCCCGAGGGTCGACGAGACGCTCAGGGCCACGATGGCGAAGACCGAGCCGATGGCGGCGGTGAGGCCGGCGGCGATGAAGCACGAGCGCTGCGCGACCGTGGGGCTCTTCGCGCCGAAGATGCGCTGCATGAAGTCGATCGCGACGATGTCGCCGATGGCGAGCGAGATGAGCGTCGCCCAGTTGATCGGGGCTCCGGCGGCGGGGTCGGTGAGCTGCTGGAGGTCGAGCGGTCCCATGCCCTCGGGGATCACGATCCCGTACGAGAGGGCGACCCAGGCGAGCAGGACGATGGCCGCCACGACGGTGATCGTGGTCTGGATCGCCGCGGTGTAGGCATCCGAGAACAGGCCGCCGGCGACCGTGTACGCGAGCACGAGGACGACGGCGAGCACCACGCCCCACGCGTAGGGGATGTTGGCGAATCGCTCGAGGAGGAAGCCGCACGCGACGAGGTTCCCCGCGAGCAGGAACGTGAACGACACGATCATGAGCACGGATGCCAGCAGCTCCACGGGGCGTCCGTACCGCAGGCGGAAGAAGTCGCCCAGCGTGAAGAGCTTCATGGAGTTCATGCGCTTGGCGAGGAAGAGCCCCGTCAGGAGGAGGCAGACGGCGAGGCCGATGGCGAGCGACGCCCCCGACCAGAAGCCGAACTGCGACGTGAGGTCGGTGTTCCCGACCGTCGCGTTGGCGTCGACGGCGGCGGCGGTGAGGCTGACGGCGACGAGCGGCACGCCGAGGCGGCGCCCGGCGACGAGGTAGTTCGCACTGTCGCCGTCGACCTTGCGTGCGACGACGATGCCGACGACGAGGATGAGGACGACGCTGAGCGCGACTCCGAAGATGATCATGGCGGGCTCCCGGCGATGAGGGACGGATCGGGTTTCTGTTGTTTGACAGAAACGATCCGCTCGCCGGGGTCCCGCGTGGTTTCGGCCGTGTAAAAGGCGCGTGAAATCGCCCGCGGCGCCGGGGTGCGGCATCCGGCGTCCCGGCTCCCCCTCACGCATAAACGCTTTTCGCGCGCAGAAACGCGTGGACGGCGCGTTTATGGTCGCGAATCGCGTTTATGCGTGCTCGCGCGGACGTGGCGGCTCCGGGATCGGGGCGCCACCGCGCGGACGCGGCGGCTCCGGGATCGGGGCGCCACCGCGCGGACGCGGCTCAGCCGAGCGCCGACAGCACGCCCGGACCCGCCGCGGCCGCGCGCTCGCGCGTCGCGGCGTCGAGGTCGAGCACCCGCAATGCGGCGGCGGCGATGGTCGTGGCATCCAGGGTCGCCGCCTGCCCGCCCTTGCGCTGCAGGATGACGCTCTCCACCAGCGCCAGCACGAGGGAGGCGCCGGCTGCCGCGGCAGCGACGCCGCACGCGGCCACGAGCGTGCGGTAGGTCGTCTCGAGCTCGCTGCGGCGTTCGCGGAACGGCTGGAACGCCGCGTCCGACACCTCGGGCAGCAGGTACAGCGCGCCGGTGTTGTGCGGGGCTTCGACGAGGAGCGTGACGTCCGCGACGCACAGTGCCCACAGGCGCGCGGCGGGTTCCTCCTCGCGCGCGAGCAACTCGGCGGCGACGTCGAGCGAGGGCTGGACGGTGTCGAGCAGCAGCGCGAGGAGGATGTCCTGCTTGCGCGCGAAGTGGTGGTACAGCGTGGCTTGGCGGATGCCGGCGGCCTCGGCGATCGCGTGGGTGCTGGCCGAGGCGTACCCGCGCGTGCCGAAGAGGGCGGCTGCGGCGGCCAGGACGTCGGCGCGCGTGCCGAGTCCGGTGGGGGACGCACCCGAGGCGCGGGGGCGTCCGGTTCGGGTGGCGGCCATGCGCTCCACCGTACCCGGGGGCCGCGTAACGCCACCGAAACGCACGCCTGCTCTAATACCTGTCAATCGACAGAAAGAGGCTGCACATGGAAGGTCGTGTCGACGCTCTCGGCAACGTGGGGCGCGCCCGTGAGGACGCCCGCGCCCGCGCCGCACAGTCGGAATGGATGCCGTATCTCCCGCCCTCCGCGGCGCCTTTCGCACCCGAGGGGGTCGCCCAGGGCGACCTGCGCTGGGCCGAGACGGTGGCCCCGGGCGGCTACACGCACCTGCGCGTCGCCCGCGGCACGCGCCTGCGCTTCACGGATCCCACCGGAGACGCGTGCGCCACCGTGCTCCTCTTCAACGCCGTCGAGCCCGGCGAGCGCCTCAACGTCGCGGACACGCAGAAGATCCCGTGGCAGGCGTACCTCGGCGAGGGTCACCCGCTGCTCTCGGGCGACGGCCGCGTCCTCGCGACGATCGCCGCCGACACCTCCGGCCACCACGATGCGTTCTGCGGCACCTCCACGGACGCCTGGAACGAGCAGCGCTACGGCGACGCCGCCCCCGAGGGGGCCTCGCCGTCGGGCCACGGCCTGCTGCGGCTGGCCGCGAGCAAGCACGGCCTGACCGCGCGAGACCTGCCGCCGGCGGTGTCGTTCTTCCAGGGCGTGCGCGCGAACCCCGAGGGCGACCTCGAGTGGCTCGGTTCTGCCGGCCCGGGCGCCTCCGTCGAGATCGTCGCCGAGCTGCCGCTGATCGTGCTGGTCGCCAACGCCCCGCACCCGCTCGACCCGCGCGAGGACTACGTCGTCGGTCCGCTGCAGGTCGTCGCGTGGGCGTCTCGCCCGACGGGTGAGCAGGATGCCGTGTTCTCCCTCACCCCCGAGCGCGAACGCGCCTACCGCAACAGCATCACGTACGCCGCCCTGGCCGGGCTCTGAGCAGGAGTCGTCATGATCACCACCGTTCCCGAACGTCCCGTCCACGCCGACGGCGTCCCCCTCGACTGGTCAGAGCCCCTCGTTCCTGGCGAAGTCGTGCTCGACGAGCGCGTCGCGCCGCGCGGACCGTGGTCGGGCATCGTCCGCGCCGGCGACGTCCTCACGATCGTCGACGTCGGCGGCAACCAGTCCGCCGACTTCCTCGTCTACGCGGCCGACGACACCGACGAGCGCTACAGCGCCGCCGACACGATCGCGTGGCAGCGCAACGTCTACGTCCGCACCGGCACGGTGCTGCGGAGCAACCTCGGCCTCCCGCTCATGACCGTGGTCGGCAACGAGGTCGACCGGCAGGACACGATCGGCGGAGCCTGTTCCAAGGAGTCGAACACCCTCCGCTACGGCCACCACACGCTCTATCAGCACGGCTGCCGCGAGAACTTCCTCGCCGAGGCCGCGCGCTACGGCCTCGGCGCCCGCGACCTCGTGTCGAACCTCAACTGGTTCATGAACGTCCCGGTCGAGGAGGACGGGTCGCTCGGCATCGTCGACGGCATGTCCGCGCCCGGGAAGCGCGTCGCCCTCCGCGCCGAGCGCGACGTGCTCGTGATCGTGTCGAACTGCCCGCAGATGAACAACCCGTGCAACGACTTCAGCTGCACGCCGCTGCGCATGGTGGGGACGCGCCCGTGACCGGTTTCGACACGCTCCTCGTCGCCAACCGGGGCGAGATCGCCCGCCGCATCCTGCGCTCCGCGCGCGAGCGGGGACTTCGGACGGTCGCGGTGTTCTCCGACGCCGACCGCGCCGCCCCGCACGTCCGCGAGGCCGATGAGGCCGTGCGCCTCGGTCCCGCCCCCGCCGCGGAGTCGTACCTTCGCATCGACGCGATCCTCGAGGCCGCCCGCGCCACGGGCGCCGGTGCGGTCCACCCGGGGTACGGGTTCCTCGCCGAGAACGCCGACGCGGCACGCGCCGTCGAGGCCGCGGGGCTCGCGTGGGTCGGTCCGACGCCCGAGCAGCTCGAGGCCTTCGGTCTGAAGCACCGCGCGCGGGCGCTCGCCGAGGCGGCGGGTGTGCCGCTCCTCCCCGGCACCGGCGTGCTCGAGTCGGTCGATGAGGCCGAGGCCGCGGCATCCGTCATCGGCTACCCCGTGATGCTGAAGGCCACCGGCGGCGGAGGCGGCATCGGCATGCGCGTGTGCGCGGATGCCACCGAGCTCCGCGCCGCGTACGACGCGGTGGTCCGCCAGGCCGAGGCGAGCTTCGGCACGCCCGGGGTGTTCCTGGAGAAGTTCGTGCGCCCCGCCCGGCACGTCGAGGTGCAGCTCTTCGGCGACGGCGCGGGCCGCGTCGCGGTCCTCGGCGACCGCGACTGCTCGCTCCAACGTCGCAACCAGAAGGTCGTCGAGGAGGCGCCTGCGCCCGGACTCCCGCCGGAAGTCCGCGCGGAACTGCACCGCACCGCGGCGGCCCTGGCATCCGGCATCCGGTACCGCTCCGCCGGGACGGCCGAGTTCGTCTACGACCCCGTCGCCGAGCGCGCGTACTTCCTCGAGGTCAACGCGCGCCTGCAGGTCGAGCACCCGGTCACCGAGGCGGTGTTCGGCGTCGACCTGGTCGGCCTGATGCTGGATCTCGCCGGCGGCGGCCCCGACGCGGTGCCCGACGAACTGTTCGCGGAGGCCCGCGAACCCCGGGGGCACGCGGTCGAGGCCCGCATCTACGCCGAGGACCCCGACCGCGGCAACACCCCGTCCACCGGACTCGTCACCGCCGTCCAGCTGCCCGAGGGCCATGGCATCCGGGTCGACGCCTGGGTCGAGGCCGGCAGCGAGGTGTCGCCGTTCTACGACCCGCTGCTGGGCAAGGTCATCGCGTACGGCACCGACCGCGATCAGGCGCTCGACCGGCTCTCCGCCGCGCTCGCCGACACGCGCATCGACGGCATCGTCACCGGCGCCGGCATGATCCGCGAGATCGTGAACGACCCGCGCGTCCGTGCCGTCGCGCACGACACCGGGACCCTCGACGACGCGCGCGACCCCGATCCGCGCATCGACGTCGTGGATGCCGGCATGCTCACGACCGTGCAGGACCTCCCCGGACGCGTCGGGTACTGGCAGATCGGCGTCCCGCCGTCGGGGCCCATGGATGCCGTGGCCTTCCGCGAGGCAAACCTCGCCGTCGGCAACCCCGAGGGGGCGCCGGGCCTGGAGATCACGCTGACCGGTCCGACCCTGCGCTTCAGCGTGGCCTCGGTCGTCGCCGTGACGGGAGCGCCGGTCGCGGTCGAGGTCGACGGTGTCGCCGCCGCGCAGTGGGAGCCGATCGAGGTTCCCGCGGGCGGCGTGCTGCGCATCGGCACCGCCGAGGGCCCGGGCATGCGCGTGTTCCTCGCCGTGCGCGGCGGCCTCGACGTGCCGTCGTACCTCGGGAGCGCGTCGACCTTCACGCTCGGCGGCTTCGGCGGGCACGGCGGCCGCGCGCTCGTGACCGGCGACGTGCTGCGCCCCGGCGCCGCCGCGATCGCCGACCCGGCGCCGATCCTCGCGGAGCGACGCCCGCACCTCGACACGACCTGGGTCCTGGCGGTGACCGAGGGGCCGCACGGCGCCCCCGAGTTCTTCACCCGCGCCGACATCGATGCGCTGTACTCCGCGGAGTACCGCGTCCAGGTCAACTCCGCCCGCACCGGCGTGCGGCTCACCGGCCCCAAGCCCGCGTGGGCACGTACCGACGGCGGCGAGGCGGGGCTGCACCCCTCGAACATCCACGACACGCCCTACGCCGTCGGCGCGCTCGACTTCACCGGCGACACCCCCGTGCTCCTCGGCCCCGACGGGCCGAGCCTCGGCGGGTTCGTGTGCCCGGTGGTCGTGGCATCCGGGGATCTCTGGAAGCTCGGGCAGCTGCGGCCGGGCGACGTCGTGCGGTTCGCGCCGGTGCGCGAGGCCGATGCCGCCACGCTCGACCCGGCGATCGCCGCCCCCGCCCTCGTCGGGACGGGCGACGGCGACGACGGCGTGATCGCGTCGCGCGAGGCCGAGGTCGAGGGCGAGCGCGTCCTCCGCCCGCGGACGACGTACCGCCGCGACGGCGACGACAACGTCCTCGTCGAGTTCGGCGACCAGGTGCTCGACCTGGGGCTGCGCATGCGCGTGCACGCGCTGCAGGAACGCCTCGCGCAGGAGGCGCCGAAGGGGATCCTCGACGTCACCCCCGGCATCCGGTCGCTCCAGGTGCACACGGATGCCTCGGTGCTGCGCGCGTCGCAACTCGTGGGACTGCTGCGCGAGCTCGACGACGACCTGCCGCCGACGTCCGAGCTCGTCGTGCCGTCGCGCGAGGTGCGGCTGCCGCTGTCGTGGGACGATCCCGCGACGCGACTGGCGATCGAGCGGTACATGGCGGGCGTCCGCGACGACGCCCCGTGGACACCGTGGAACATCGAGTTCATCCGCCGCATCAACGGCCTCGACAGCGTCGACGACGTCTACCGCACCGTGTTCGACGCGCAGTACCTCGTGATGGGGCTCGGCGACGTGTACCTCGGGGCGCCGGTGGCGACGCCGCTCGACCCGCGCCACCGCCTGGTCACGACGAAGTACAACCCGGCGCGCACGTGGACGGCGGAGAACTCCGTCGGCATCGGCGGCGCGTACATGTGCATCTACGGCATGGAGGGCCCGGGCGGCTACCAGTTCGTCGGCCGCACCGTGCAGATCTGGAACCGCTTCCGCCGCGGCGGGCTGTTCGCCGAGAACCCGTGGGCGCTGCGGTTCTTCGACCGCATCCGCTGGTACCCCGTCTCGGCCGAGGAGCTCCTCGACCTCCGGGCGGACGTGGATGCCGGGCGCGGCGACTTCGAGACCGTCGAGGGCGAGTTCGCCCTGGCGGAGTACGAGCGGTTCCTCGCCGACGAGGCGCCCGGGATCGAGGCGTTCCGTGAGCGCCAGCGCCGCGCTTTCGACGAGGAGCGCGAGCGGTGGCGCGCGAGCGGCGAGTTCGACCGCGTCGACGAGGCACCTGCCGCGGCCCCGACCGCGGGCCGCGAGCTGCCGCCCGGAACTGTGGGGGTGACCGCGCCGTTCGCCGCCGCGGTCTGGCGCGTGGATGCCGCTCAGGGAGCGGCCGTGCAGAAGGAAGAGAAGATGATCGTGCTGGAGGCGATGAAGATGGAGACCCCGATCGGGTCGCCGGTGACGGGGACCGTCGCCGAGGTGTTCGTACGGCCCGGCGAGACCGTGGCCGCGGGTCAGCTGCTCGCCGCCGTGGCGGTGGACGCGTGAGCGCCGTCGAGCGGGTCCGCGCCGCGTACGCCCGGATGCGCGAGGTCGACCGCCCCGAGGTGTGGATCACGGTCCGCGACGAGGACGACGCTCTCGCCGAGGCGGCCGAGGTCGATCTCGGCGTCGCGGCGGGGGAGCGCCTGCCGCTCGCCGGCACGGTCGTCGCGGTGAAGGACAACATCGACGTCGAGGGGATGCCGACCACCGCCGGGAGCCGCGCGTACGCGTACCGTCCCGAGCGCGACGCGACCGCGGTGGCGCGCCTGCGCGCGGCCGGGGCCGTGGTGATCGGCAAGACGAACCTCGACCAGTTCGCCACCGGACTCGTGGGCACCCGCAGTCCGTTCGGCGCCGTGCGCAACGCGTGGGACCCCACCCGCATCTCGGGCGGCTCCAGCTCGGGATCGGCCGTGGCCGTGGCCCTCGGCGTCGTCGACCTCGCGCTCGGCACCGACACGGCCGGTTCCGGTCGCGTGCCCGCGGCGCTCAACGGCATCGTCGGCGTGAAGCCCACGGTCGGGCTCGTGCCCGCCACCGGCGTCGTGCCCGCGTGCCGCACGCTCGACTGCGTCACGGTGTTCGCGCGCGACCTGTCCGACGCCCGCGCCGCGGCCGAGCTCATGGCCGGCCCCGACGGGATCGATCCGCTCGGCCGCGAGGACCGCCCCGCGCCGCCGCTCGACGCGCGCCCGCGCGTGGCCGTCCCGACGCCCGAGCACCTCGAGGGACTCGCTGACGGCTGGGCCGAAGCCTTCGCCGGTGTCGTCGCGGCGCTCGCCGCCTCGGGGGTCGAGATCGTCGAGGTCGACATCGCGCCGCTCCTCGAGGCCGCGTCGCTGCTCTACGGCGGGGCGTTCGTCGCCGAGCGCACGGCGGCCGTGGGCGACTTCATCGCCGCCCACCCCGAGCTCGTCGGCACCGACCTCGACCCCACGGTCGCCGGGATCGTGCTCGGCGGGGCCGAGGCGCGGGCCGCGGACTACTTCCGCGACCGCGAACGTCTCGACCGCCTCGGGGCCGAGGGGCTGCGCCGACTCGACGGGACCGTGGCGCTGCTCACGCCGACGACCACGTGGCATCCGACCCTCGACGAGGTCGCGGCCGACCCGGTCGGGGCCAACAGCCGCATGGGTCGGTACACGAACTTCGCGAACCTGCTCGACCGGAGCGCGCTCGCCGTCCCCGCCGGGGTGGTGGGTGGCCGCGCGTTCGGGGTGATGCTCACCGGTGCGCCGTTCGCCGACCGCACGCTCGCGCAGCTCGCCGAACGCATCCAGGCGCCGTCCGTCGACCTCCTCGTCGTGGGCGCGCACCTGCGCGGGCAGCCGCTGAACCACCAGCTCGTCGCCGCGGGCGGAACGTTCGTCGCCGAAGTCGAGACCGCCGCGCAGTACCGGCTCCACGCCCTCGACACGGTTCCGCCGAAGCCGGGCCTCGCCCGCGCGGCCGAGGGCGGCGCCGCGATCGCGGGGGAGGTGTGGCGGCTTCCGGCCGCCGGGTTCGGTCGCTTCGTCGCGGATCTGCCCGCACCCATGGGGATCGGTTCCGCCGTCCTCTCCGACGGGTCGAGTGTCGCCGGCTTCCTGTGCGAGGCCGTCGCCCTGGAGGGCGCGACCGACATCACCGCCCACGGCGGGTGGCGCGCGTACCGGGCGGCGACGGCGTGAGCTCGACGGTCGTCGATCACGCCGACCTGCCGCCGCTGCGGCTGGGCGGGCGGCCGCGGCGCCTGGTCCCCATGGTCGTGGCGTACGAGCCGATCCCGGAGGCCGTGTCCCTCCACGGCGGCAGCAGCTTCCGGTTCCTCATGGAGCCGGTGACCGCGGTCGCGGTCGTGTTCGACGAGGGGTGGGCGATCGTCGACGGTGGGTTCGACCCGGCGCGCATCCGCGACCGCGCGACGCGCACGGCATCCTTCGACTACGAGAACTACACGCCGATCGTCCCGCCCGGCGACCCGTTGGTCGACCAGATCGCCGAGGCCGGGCTCGACCTCGACGATCTCGCGGCGGCGCTGCTCACGCACTCGCACTTCGACCACACCGGTGCCGCCCGCCTGCTCACTCCCGATCAGCCGCTGCTGCTGCAGCGGAGGGAGTGGCAGCACGTCAACGAGACCACCGACGCCCGCGGGAACTTCCTCTTCCGCGCCGACCTCGACCGCGACGGCCTCACCCTCGGCCTGCTCGACGGCGATACGCCGCTGGCCGCGGGTCTCACCGCGATCGACACGTCCGGGCACACCCCGGGGCACCAGTCGTTCGCCGTCGAGCTGCCCGAGCGCACCGTCGTCCTGGCCGGAGACGCCGCGGACCTGCTCGACAACATCGAGCGCGAGGTCCGCTGCGGTTCGACGGTGGGCGACGACGGCCCCGCGCTCGCCGATCGCGCGATCTCCCGCCTGGCGTCCCTCCACCGCCGCCCCGGTTCCGAGGTCTGGCCCGCCCACGACCCCGCTTTCCCGGTCTGGTCGGCGATCGTCCGCTCCCGCTGACCCCCGCCGCTTGGGGGCGTGAGTCGCCAAGATTTGTCGCCTCCGCGGCCGGCGAAGCGACAAATCCTGGCGACTCACGCGCGCGAAGCGTGGGTAGCGTGAGGGGCGTGGACCTCAACGCCGACCTGGGAGAGACGCGCGACGGGATGCCGACCGCCGACGACGAGGCGATGTTCGCGGTCATCAGCAGCGCGTCCGTCGCGTGCGGCGGGCATGCGGGTGACGACGCCTCGATGCGGGCCTCGGTCGAGCGCGCGGCGCGGTTCGGCGTCGCGATCGGCGCGCACCCGTCGTACGAGGACCGCGCGAACTTCGGCCGCATCCGCCGCGACCCGCCCGCGTCCGAGTTGCGCGCGAGTGTGGCCCGTCAGCTCGATGCCCTCGAGGCCGCCGGCGCCGACCTCCGCTACGTGAAGCCCCACGGTGCCCTATACCACGCGGTCTCCGCCGACCCGGTGCAGGCCGCCGCGGTCGTCGCCGCGATCGCCGACCACTCCGCCCGCCTCGGCCGACCCCTGCCCGTGCTCGGTCTCCCGGGTGCGATCGTCGAGGCCGCGGCATCCGCGGGACTCCCGTTCGTGCCCGAGGCGTTCCTCGACCGCGGATACACCGCGAGCGGCGGGCTCGTGCCGCGCGACCGGCCCGGAGCGCTCATCGCCGACCCCGCTCGCGTCGCCGACCGCGCGCTGCGCCTGGCCCTCGAGGGGACGGTGGATGCCGTCGACGGCACGTCCCTCACGGTGGATGCCGCATCCCTGTGCCTGCACGGCGACACCCCCGCCGCGGTCGCCATGGCCCGCGCCGTGCGGGCTGCACTGGACGCGGCGCATATAGAGGTACGCGCGCCGTGGTGACACTGCGGCCGATGGGGGAGCGGGCGATCCTGGCCGAGGTCGACGATCTCGCCCGGGTCCTGGGACTCCATGCGGCGCTCGCCGCGAGCCCGCCCGCGGGTGTCGACGACCTCGTCCCGGCGGCCCGCACCGTGCTCGTCGCCTTCGACCCGGCGCGCATCGCCCCCGCCGCGGTCCGGGCGTGGATCCTCTCGGTCGGGCAGACCCCTCCGGATGCCACGGCACCCGGCGCGCTCGTCGAGATCCCGACGCGGTACGACGGCCCCGACCTTGAGGAGACGGCCGCCCTGCTCGGCATCCGTCCCGCCGACCTCGTGGCGCGGCACGCCGGCGCCGAGTGGACCGTCGCCTTCACGGGCTTCGCCCCCGGGTTCGCCTACCTGGTGAGCGACGCCTGGCCCCACGACGTCCCGCGGCTCGCGCAACCGCGCACCCGCGTCCCCGCCGGGTCGATCGGTCTCGCCGGCGGCTTCTCGGGCGCCTATCCCCGCGAGACCCCCGGCGGCTGGCGCCTGATCGGCACCACCGATGCTCCGCTCTTCGATCCGGATGCCGCTGACCCGGTGCTCCTCGCCCCCGGCGCCCGCGTCCGGTTCGTGCCCCTGCGCGCGGCCGTGTCGGCGGCCACGGGAGGGGATTCGGCGAGCGGAGGGGCGGATGCCGCCGCGGCATCCTCCGATCCCGGAATCTCCTCCCGCCTCCCCGCGCTCCGCATCGTCGCCCCCGGCGCTCTCGCGACCGTGCAGGACCTCGGCCGCCCCGGACGCGCCGCGCTCGGCGTCGCACGGTCCGGCGCGCTCGACCGCGGAGCACTCCGCATCGCCAACCGCCTGGTCGGCAACGCCGAGGATGCCGCGGGCGTCGAGATCGTGCTCGGCGGATTCCGCGCCGTCGCCGAGCGTGACACGTGGGTCGCTGTCACGGGCGCGCTCGGCGATCTCCACCTCGACGGAAGGGCGGTGGATGCCTACACCCCGGTGTTCCTCCCCGCCGGCGCCGAGCTGTCGATCGGTGTCGCCCGCGGGGGTGCGCGCTTCGTGCTCGCCGTGCGCGGCGGGGTCACGGGACCGGAGACGCTCGGGTCCCGCTCTAACGACGTGCTCGCGTCGCTCGGACCGCCCGCGCTCCGCGCCGGCGACGTGCTGCGCGCGGGCGAGGCGTCGCATCCGATCCCCGTCGTGGATGTCTTCCCGTGGTCCGTGCCGGACTCCTCGATCGACGTGGACGTCGCCCCCGGTCCGCGCGCCGACTGGTTCACGCCCGCCGCCCGGCGAACCCTGGGCGAGGCGACGTGGACCGTCTCGCGCGACGCCGACCGGGTCGGCATCCGTCTCGACGGTCCGGCGCTCGAACGGGTGCGGCACGACGAACTCCCCAGCGAGGGCATGCGGCCCGGCGCCCTGCAGGTACCGCCCCACGGGCGTCCGGTCATCCTGCTCGCCGACGGGCCCGTAACCGGCGGGTACCCCGTGATCGCGGTGGTGACGGATGCGACGCTCGATCGACTCGCGCAGGTCCGGCCCGGTGATCGCGTGCGATTCCGCGGGTCTCGGTAGGGTCGGACGCGGGAATCCCGGAGGAGCGCCCGCGGTTATACCGCAGGTACGCAAAGTCGTCAAGAATTCGACTGGACACGGCGCGTCCTCCCGCGTATGCTTGGACTTTGCGCTCCTCGATTCCCCCTGCCCTCATATGGTGGTCGGCTGAGCCTGCCCGTCCCCGCTTCACCGCGGTGTGCGACTCGCAGGTTATCGGGGCAGGAACGCACTCCACCTGACGACAAGGAATCACGAGCCCCTCGCCCGGGCTTCTGGAGGTTTTTCCCTTGGCTGCTGCGAGCAACGCATCCACCACCACCCCGAAGAGCGGACGCGGCGCATCCCGCCTCTCGTTCGCGAAGATCTCCGACAAGCTGACCGTTCCCGATCTGCTCGCGCTGCAGACCGAGTCGTTCGACTGGCTGGTCGGCAACGAGGCCTGGAAGGCGCGCGTCGCCGAAGCCCAGGCGACCGGGCGCACCGATGTGCCCGAGATCAGCGGTCTCGAGGAGATCTTCGAGGAGATCTCGCCCATCGAAGACCTGAGCGAGACCATGCAGCTCTCGTTCACGAACCCGTACCTCGAGCCCGAGAAGTACTCGATCGAAGAGTGCAAGGAGCGCGGCAAGACCTACGCCGCCCCGCTGTACGTCGAGGCCGAGTTCATGAACCACCAGACCGGTGAGATCAAGACCCAGACGGTCTTCATGGGCGACTTCCCGCTCCAGACCGACAAGGGCACGTTCATCATCAACGGCACCGAGCGTGTCGTCGTGTCGCAGCTCGTGCGTTCGCCCGGTGTCTACTTCGACAAGACGCCCGACAAGACGTCCGACAAGGACATCGTCTCGGCGCGCGTGATCCCCTCGCGCGGTGCCTGGCTCGAGTTCGAGATCGACAAGCGCGACCAGGTCGGCGTGCGCATCGACCGCAAGCGCAAGCAGTCCGTCACCGTCTTCCTCAAGGCCCTCGGCCTCACCAGCGAGGACATCCTCGCCGAGTTCGCCGGCTTCGACTCCATCGAGGAGACGCTGTCGAAGGACACGATCCTCACGAAGGAAGACGCGCTCCGCGACATCTACCGCAAGCTCCGTCCGGGCGAGCAGGTCGCCGCCGAGGCCGCCCGCGCGCTGCTGGACAACTTCTACTTCAACCCGAAGCGCTACGACCTGGCGAAGGTGGGTCGCTACAAGATCAACCAGAAGCTCGGCCTCGACAAGCCGCTGTCGGACTCGGTGCTGACCGTCGACGACATCGTCGCCACGATCAAGTACCTCGTGCGTCTGCACCGCGGCGACACCGCCTTCGACGGCGTGCGTCACGGCCAGGCCGCCGAGATCCGCCTCGACGTCGACGACATCGACAACTTCGGCAACCGTCGCATCCGCGCCGTCGGCGAGCTCATCCAGAACCAGGTCCGCACCGGTCTGTCGCGCATGGAGCGCGTCGTCCGCGAGCGCATGACCACGCAGGACATCGAGGCGATCACGCCGCAGACCCTGATCAACGTGCGCCCCGTCGTGGCCGCGATCAAGGAGTTCTTCGGCACGTCGCAGCTGTCGCAGTTCATGGACCAGAACAACCCGCTCGCGGGTCTGACCCACAAGCGTCGCCTCTCGGCGCTGGGCCCCGGTGGTCTGTCCCGTGAGCGTGCCGGCGTCGAGGTCCGTGACGTCCACCCCTCGCACTACGGCCGCATGTGCCCGATCGAGACGCCGGAAGGCCCGAACATCGGTCTGATCGGTTCGCTGGCCTCGTTCGCGCGCATCAACGCGTTCGGCTTCATCGAGACCCCGTACCGTCGCGTCGTCGACGGTCGCGTGACCGACCAGATCGACTACCTCACCGCGAGTGAGGAGAGCGACCACATCGTCGCTCAGGCCGGTGTCGCCCTCAAGGCCGACGGCCACTTCGTCGAGGACCGCATCCTGGCCCGCCGCGGCCAGGGTGGCGAGGTCGACCTGTTCCCCGTCGACGAGATCGGCTACATGGACGTCTCGCCGCGCCAGATGGTGTCGGTGGCGACCTCGCTCATCCCGTTCCTCGAGCACGACGACGCCAACCGCGCCCTCATGGGTGCGAACATGCAGCGCCAGGCGGTCCCGCTCGTGCGCAGCGAGTCGCCCGTCGTGGGTACCGGTATGGAGGGCTTCGCCGCGATCGACGCCGGTGACGTCGTCACCGCCGAGAAGGCGGGCGTCGTCCTGGAGGTCTCGGCCGACGTCGTGACCATCCAGCTCGACGAGGGCGGCACCCAGGACTACTTCCTCCGGAAGTTCGACCGCTCCAACCAGGGCACGTCCTACAACCAGCGCGTGGTCGTCTCGGCCGGTGAGCGCATCGAGGCCGGCGAGGTCATCGCCGACGGTCCCGCGACCGAGAACGGCGAGCTCGCCCTCGGCAAGAACCTCCTCGTGGCGTTCATGACGTGGGAGGGTCACAACTTCGAGGACGCGATCATCCTCAGCCAGGACCTCGTGAAGGACGACACGCTCTCGTCGATCCACATCGAGGAGTACGAGGTCGACGCGCGCGACACCAAGCTCGGCAAGGAGGAGATCACCCGTGACCTCCCCAACGTCAGCCCCGACCTGCTGAAGGACCTCGACGAGCGCGGCATCGTCCGCATCGGCGCCGAGGTGCGTCCCGGCGACATCCTCGTCGGCAAGGTCACGCCCAAGGGAGAGACCGAGCTGTCGGCCGAGGAGCGCCTGCTCCGCGCGATCTTCAACGAGAAGAGCCGCGAAGTCCGTGACACCTCGCTGAAGGTGCCCCACGGCGAGCAGGGCACGATCATCGCCGTCAAGGAGTTCAACGCCGAGGACGGCGACGACGAGCTCGGCTCGGGCGTCAACCGTCGCGTCGTGGTCTACATCGCCCAGAAGCGCAAGATCACCGAGGGCGACAAGCTCGCCGGCCGCCACGGCAACAAGGGTGTCATCGCCAAGATCCTCCCGATCGAGGACATGCCCTTCCTCGCCGACGGCACCCCGGTCGACGTCGTGCTCAACCCGCTCGGCATCCCCGGTCGAATGAACTTCGGCCAGGTCCTCGAGCTCCACCTCGGCTGGATCGCCCAGCAGGGCTGGAAGGTCGAGGGCACGCCCGAGTGGGCCGCGCACCTGCCCGAGCAGGCCCGTGAGGCCGCGCCCGGCACCAAGGTCGCGACCCCCGTGTTCGACGGCGCCTTCGAGGACGAGATCGCGGGTCTGCTCGACTCGACGATCCCGAACCGCGACGGCGAGCGACTGATCGACTCCACCGGGAAGACCATCCTGTTCGACGGTCGTCACGGCGAGCCGTTCCCGGCGCCCATCTCGGTCGGCTACATGTACATCCTGAAGCTGCACCACCTCGTCGACGACAAGATCCACGCTCGCTCGACGGGCCCCTACTCGATGATCACCCAGCAGCCGCTCGGCGGTAAGGCCCAGTTCGGTGGCCAGCGCTTCGGTGAGATGGAGGTGTGGGCGCTCGAGGCCTACGGCGCCGCATACGCGCTGCAGGAGCTCCTCACGATCAAGTCCGACGACATCCTCGGCCGCGTCAAGGTGTACGAGGCGATCGTCAAGGGCGAGAACATCCAGGAGCCCGGCATCCCCGAGTCCTTCAAGGTGCTCATGAAGGAGATGCAGTCGCTCTGCCTGAACGTCGAGGTCCTCTCGGCTGACGGCACGGCGGTCAACCTCCGTGACACCGACGACGACGCCTTCCGCGCCGCCGAAGAGCTCGGCATCAACATCTCCAGCCGCTTCGAGTCCTCGTCCATCGACGAGATCTGACCCGGCCAGGCAACGAACAGAATTCCGACACAGGAGAACCAGTGCTCGAATCAACCACTTTCGATCAGCTTCGTATCGGCCTGGCCACCGCCGACGACATCCGTCGTTGGTCTTTCGGTGAGGTCAAGAAGCCCGAAACCATCAACTACCGCACCCTGAAGCCCGAGAAGGACGGTCTGTTCGGCGAGCAGATCTTCGGACCCTCGCGCGACTGGGAGTGCGCGTGCGGCAAGTACAAGCGCGTCCGCTTCAAGGGCATCGTCTGCGAGCGCTGCGGCGTCGAGGTCACCAAGTCCTCGGTCCGTCGCGAGCGCATGGGCCACATCGAGCTCGCCGCGCCCGTCACCCACATCTGGTACTTCAAGGGCGTGCCCTCGCGCCTCGGGTACCTGCTGGACATGGCTCCGAAGGACCTCGAGAAGGTCATCTACTTCGCCGCCTACATGGTCATCTCGGTCGACGAGGATGCTCGTCACCGCGACCTGGCGACGCAGGAGAACAACATCCGTCTCGAGCTGAAGACGCTCGGCGACCGTCGCGACTCGCGCATCGCCGCCCGTCTGGCGAAGCTGGAGGAGGAGCTCGCGGCTCTCGAGGCCGAGGGTGCCAAGGCGGACCAGAAGAAGAAGGTCAAGGACGCCGCCGAGAAGGACATGACCTCGATCCGCAAGAACGCGGACGAGCAGATCGCCAAGCTCGAGCGCGTGTGGGAGGACTTCCGCACGCTCGAGGTCGGCGCCCTGAAGCCCGAGGACGACGTCTTCCACGAGCTCCAGGACCGGTTCGGTCAGTACTTCGAGGCCCACATGGGTGCGGAGTCGATCAAGCGTCGCCTGGAGACCTTCGACCTGGCCGCCGAGTCGGAGAGCCTGCACCTGCAGATCTCCGAGGGCAAGGGCCAGCGCAAGATCCGCGCGATCAAGCGTCTGAAGGTCGTCAACTCGTTCCTGCAGACCGGCATGTCGCCGGCCTCGATGGTGCTCGACGTGGTTCCGGTGATCCCGCCGGAGCTGCGCCCGATGGTCCAGCTCGACGGTGGCCGTTTTGCCACCTCCGACCTGAACGACCTCTACCGTCGCGTGATCAACCGCAACAACCGCCTCCGTCGCCTGATCGACCTCGGTGCCCCCGAGATCATCGTCAACAACGAGAAGCGCATGCTGCAGGAGGCCGTCGACGCGCTGTTCGACAACGGCCGCCGCGGTCGCCCCGTCACGGGTACCGGCAACCGCGCCCTGAAGTCCCTGAGCGACATGCTCAAGGGAAAGCAGGGTCGTTTCCGCCAGAACCTGCTCGGCAAGCGCGTGGACTACTCGGGTCGTTCGGTCATCATCGTCGGACCCCAGCTGAAGCTCCACCAGTGCGGTCTGCCCAAGCAGATGGCGCTCGAGCTGTTCAAGCCGTTCGTGATCAAGCGCCTGATCGACCTCGGTCACTCGCAGAACATCAAGGCCGCCAAGCGCGCCGTCGAGCGCTACCGTCCCGAGGTCTGGGACGTGCTGGAAGAGATCATCCGCGAGCGTCCCGTGCTGCTGAACCGTGCGCCCACCCTGCACCGTCTCGGCATCCAGGCGTTCGAGCCCCAGCTCGTCGAGGGCAAGGCGATCCAGCTGCACCCGCTCGTGTGCGCGGCGTTCAACGCCGACTTCGACGGTGACCAGATGGCCGTCCACCTGCCGCTGTCCGTCGAGGCCCAGGCCGAGGCGCGCGTGCTCATGCTCGCGTCGAACAACATCCTGAAGCCGTCCGACGGCCGCCCGGTGACCCTGCCCTCGCAGGACATGATCATCGGCCTCCACCACCTCACCACCCTCAAGGAGGGTGCCGTGGGCGAGGGCCGTGCGTTCGGTTCGGTGGGCGAGGCGATCCTGGCCAAGGACGAGGGCACCCTCGACCTGCAGGCCAAGGCGCGCATCCGCATCCCCGGCCTCACGTTCCTCGAGGGCCAGGCGCCCGAGGGCTACGAGAAGCACGGTCTCGTGGATGCCTCGCTCGGTCAGGCGATCTTCAACGACACGCTCCCCAAGGGCTACCCGTTCGTCCGCGAGCAGGCCGACAAGGGCAAGCTGTCGCAGATCGTCAACAAGCTGGCCGAGGAGTACCCCAAGGTCGAGGTCGCGGCATCGCTCGACCGGATCAAGGACGCCGGTTTCTACTGGGCCACGCGTTCGGGTGTGACGGTCGCGCTGAGCGACATCCTCACGCCCCCGAACAAGGGCGAGATCGTCGCGGGCTACGAGAAGCAGGCCGCGAAGGTCCAGGCGCAGTACGAGAAGGGTCTCACCACCGACGCCGAGCGTCGCCAGGAGCTCATCAAGATCTGGACCGAGGCCACGGATGCCGTCCAGAAGGCGATGCGCGACAACTTCCCGGCCGACAACACCATCAACCGCATGGTCTCGTCGGGCGCCCGTGGTAACTGGCTGCAGATCCGCAACATCGCGGGTATGCGTGGTCTGGTGAACAACCCGAAGGGTGAGATCATCCCGCGTCCGATCATCTCCTCGTACCGCGAGGGTCTGTCGGTCGCCGAGTACTTCATCGCGACGCACGGTGCCCGTAAGGGTCTGGCCGACACGGCTCTCCGTACGGCCGACTCGGGTTACCTCACGCGTCGTCTGGTGGACGTCTCGCAGGACGTCATCATCCGCGAGGAGGACTGCGGTACGTCGAAGGGCCTCGAGCTCCCGATCGCCGCGGTCGACTCGACCGGCACCCTGGTCAAGGACGCCAACGTCGAGAACTCGGTCTTCGCCCGTACGCTCGCCACGGCGGTCGTCGACGCGCAGGGCACGGTTCTGGCCGAGGCCGGCGACGACGTGGGCGACGTGCTCATCGACAAGCTGGTCGCCGGTGGCGTCGAGACCATCAAGGTCCGCTCGGTCCTCACGTGCGACTCGGCCGTCGGTGTCTGCGCGAAGTGCTACGGCCGTTCGCTCGCCACCGGGAAGATCGTCGACATCGGCGAGGCCGTCGGCATCATCGCGGCCCAGTCGATCGGTGAGCCCGGTACCCAGCTGACGATGCGTACCTTCCACACCGGTGGTTCCGCGTCGGCCGACGACATCACGCAGGGTCTGCCCCGCGTGCAGGAGCTGTTCGAGGCCCGTACCCCCAAGGGTGCGTCGCCGATCGCCGAGGCCGACGGCCGCATCACGATCGACGAGACCGACAAGGCCAAGAAGGTCATCCTCACGCCCGACAACGGCGACGAGCCCGTGGTCTACCCGGTCCTGAAGCGTGCGACCCTCCTCGTCGAGGACGGCCAGCACGTCAAGGTCGGCGAGCCCCTCCAGGTCGGAACGCTCGACCCCAAGGAGGTCATGCGCGTGCAGGGTGCCCGCGAGGTGCAGAAGTACCTCGTGAACGGCGTCCAGGGCGTGTACCGCTCGCAGGGTGTGCCGATCCACGACAAGCACATCGAGGTCATCGTGCGCCAGATGCTGCGCAAGGTCACCGTCGTCGACCACGGCGACACCGACCTGCTGCCCGGCGAGCTGGTGGACTTCAAGCGCTACCAGACCATCAACCGCGAGACGGTCGGCGAGGGCAAGCGCCCCGCGTCGGGTCGTCCCGAGCTGATGGGTATCACGAAGGCGTCGCTCGCGACCGAATCGTGGCTGTCGGCGGCATCGTTCCAGGAGACCACCCGCGTCCTGACGCAGGCGGCCATGGAGGGCAAGAGCGACCCGCTCGTCGGCCTCAAGGAGAACGTCATCATCGGAAAGCTCATCCCCGCCGGAACCGGTCTTGCGAAGTACCGCAACGTCACGGTCGAGGCGACGGAGGAGGCCAAGAGCGAGCGGTACCCCAACCGCATCTTCGCCTCGGACGGCGCCTACAGCGACGCCGACCTGAGCTACGTCGACTTCGACAGCTTCTCGACGGACGACTTCACGCCCGGTACCTATAACTGAGTGAGACGGATGCCACGCCTCGGCGCGGCATCCTGATCCCCGAAGGCCCCCGGCTCGCGCCGGGGGCCTTCGTCGTGCCCGGCGCGTTTCCGACGGGTGACGTGTCGAGGCGCGCGGCGTGTCGCCGCGCCGACGCGCCGGGGTCGGTCGCCTACCGTGGACGGGGAGGAACGGATGGCTCGAGTCGCGGGACGCAGCGTCTGGATCGCATGGCCGGTCGGCGTGCTGTGCGCGGCCGTGGTCGCGGTGCTCGCGTTCCTCGCTGCGCCGGGGGTGCCCGGAGCGGTGAGCTTCGTCGGCGATACGCTGCGGGCCGGCTCCACGACGACGCCGTGGACGGACGCCCCGCGCGTCCCCGGGCCGGCCACCACGTGCCGTGACCTGTACACGCAGCCGATGTGGTCGGAGTTGGTGTGGTCGCCCGAGGCGCTGCTGACGCAGCGGCACAGCGCAGCCTCGTCGACACCCGAGGCGGTCGCGGCGGCCGCCGGCACGCCCGTCATCACCTGCCACTGGCGCGGCGAGTCGGGCCGGTGGCTGGAGACGAGCGTCGCCACGGTTTCGGCGGAGGGGGCTGCCGCCGTGGTGGCGACGCTGACCGGTCAGGGCTTCGCGTGCACGACCGCGGGGGACACCGAGCATTGCGAGCGCACGGCCGGAGACGTCGTGGAGGTGCACGACGTCCGCGGCGACCGGTGGGTGTCGTCGACCTTCGACGGATGGATGCCGGACGGGTACGTCGCGGTCGTGGCATCCCGCGCCTTCGGCGAGTAGTCTGAGGCGCCGTCCCCGGCACGCATAAACGCGATCCGCACGTATAAACACGGGGAGAACGCGTTTATGTGTGCGAATCGTGTTTATGCCTGTGACGACTCCCGGCCCCGCGGCCGTACCCCGCACCCGGCGCGCACGGACCCCCTCCGCGCCGGAGCGCCGCCCCGGCCGGGCGCGGTGACGCGTCAGCCGTAGATCGCGGAGATGATGCTCGCCGTGTAGCCCGTGGGGGCGAGGTTGGAGTACTGGGTGTCGATGAGGACGTCGTCGCGCCAGAACAGCGTGCGCCCGTCGTTGACGGCGTACGTGGTGTTGATCCAGGTCTTCTCGCAGCGGGTGCCGTCGTCGGGCGTGTAGCAGCTGAACCCCTGGGTGTTGACGAGGTCGTTGAGCATGTCGAGGGCGGGACCCCGGTCGATGCGCGTGATCGTGGTCATGAGGCCGGTCGTGTCGGCGCCGGGGTCACGCCAGATGCAGATGAGGGATCCATCGGGCTGGACGCCCGAGGGGCCCGCCGCCGGATCGTTCAGGGGGATGGACCCGAGCTGCGACAGCACGTCGGGCGTGAGGATCGCGCGGCAGTCGGTGGGGATCGCCGCCGGGGCGACGGTGGGGGTGATCGTGGGGATCGGGGTGCCACCCGGGGTGCCGGACGCACTCGGGGAGGCGGCGGTGGGCGCGGGCTCCGCGGTGCCCTGCTCGGGAGCGCACCCGCTCAGCGCGAGCGCGGCGGTCAGCGCGAGCACCGCGGCGAGGGCCGCAGCGGGGGGTCGACCGGTCATGTCGCCCACCCTAGGCGGACCCGCCGACACGGTCGAGACCGACACACGACGGCACGCCTCCGCCGCGCGGGCCGTGGCGCGGGTTAGCCTGGCGCCGCACCATATCTGCGCGCGTGAGGAGACCCCGATGAGCGACCCCCAGTCGTACGGCGACCCCGTCGACGAGCCCAAGGAAGAGGCGCACGACGTCGTCGGCCGTGCCCACGAGGGGCTCGCCGACGCCGAGGCCGCCCGCCGCGACGCGGTCGACCCGGAGGAAGCGGCCGCGGCCTGGAACGAGCGCGAGGGCGGTCACGACTCGGCGGCCCCCGCCGCCACGACCACCGTGCACGACGCCTCGCCCGTCGAGCCGCGCAGCCAGACCCCCGTCTCGGCTCCCGCCGCGCACCGTTCCGTCGATCTCGAGGACGAGGACGCCCGGTGGGCGGCCTACGCCGCGTCGGCCGAGCCGGAAGCCGGCGCTTCGCACACCGCCACCGCCGAGCCCGTGCGCGAAGAGCACCGTGCCGACGCCGCCCCCGCCGCGGGCGCCGCGGCAGCGGGTGCCGCGTCGGCGACCGCCGTCGCTCCCGCCTACGCGGACGAGACGCGGCCCGTCGGTGCCGCGCAGCCGATCTTCGTCCAGGCCCCCGAGGCTCCGCGTCCCCGGGGCAACCGCGGTGCGGCCGGTGCGATCGGTCTCCTCGCGACCCTCGTCTTCGCCGTCCTGTACCTCGCCGCGACCCTGGGCCTCGGGCTGCTGCTCGGCACGATCCAGACGTCCGACCTGGCAGACGCCGCACTGGCGGCCCTCACCACGTGGAGCCTCTGGGTGCCCACGGTGGCCTTCTTCGTGGGCTTCTGGTTCCTCGGCGCGATCATCAACCGCGGCGGATGGGGCCACTGGGTGGTGTGGGGCCTCCTGGTCGGCGTCATCAGCTGGGGCGGCTACCTCCTGGGAGCCCTCTTCGCCGCGCCGTTCTGGATGCTCACGAACCGCCAGG
This sequence comes from Microbacterium sp. IEGM 1404, assembly GCF_030056775.1. Lineage (NCBI taxonomy): Bacteria > Bacillati > Actinomycetota > Actinomycetes > Micrococcales > Microbacteriaceae > Microbacterium > Microbacterium sp. IEGM 1404. The sequence goes on from NZ_JASHKP010000003.1 coordinate 119,225, forward strand.
GCGTCGACCTCCTGCAGGAGAGCGTCCTCGCGCCGCTCGCCATCGTAGCCTTCGTCCTCGGCCGCGAGCTCACCATCTGGTTCGGGGCGTGGGTCGCCCGCCGCGGACGCCGCGTCACGGAACTGAACGACGAGGCGCAGCGCGAGTACGAGCGCACGCTCGAAGCCGGACCCCTGCTGGCCCGCTGAGACCGGATGCCATGACAGACGCGTCGCGACCGGCGGGGGTGACCCCGCCGGTCGCCGTCGTTTTCGCGACGGCCGTCTTCCTCGCGCTGGCCATCGCCGCTCTGGGCGTGGCGAGCCTTGCCCTCGACGCCGATGTGATCCCGGTGCGCGGGCTCGGGCCGCTGCCCGGGGTGGCGGGGATGCTCCTGGCCCTGACGGTGTTCGCCGGCGTGCTGCTGTGGGGCCTGCGAGCCGTCCCACCCGGTTACCTGACGGCGGTGCCGTGCGCGCTCGGTGCGTACGTGGGGGAGACCGTGGGGATCGCCGTCGGCGCTGCGGTCACCGGAGGTGACGCGGCGCGCGGGCTCGCCGCCGCGGGGGCGGTGGCCCTCGGGTGGCCGGGTGCGGTCGTCGCGGTCTCGGCCCTCGTCGCCGGGGCGTTCGGAGTCCTGCTCGTCCGCAGCGGCGGGGAGCGCCCGCACTGGCGCTGGGAGCGCGAAGACGACGAAGATCGCTGATCCGGGGGCCGTGGCATCCGCCGCTCGGGGGTCTGTCGCACTAGCGTAGGAGCGTGGAGCGGTCGCTCGAGACCCAGGTCGGCCAGGCGGTGGACGCCTGGCTCGCGTGGCTGCCCCGATGGGAGCCGGCGAATCATCGCGGGCGCGTCGCCCCGTGCCGTCGGTGCTTCGGTTCGCCGGTGCTGTCGGCGGCCGGCCTCGGGTCCGATGTCCCGCACGGCGTGCAGCACGGCCTCTCGACGCGCGTGAAGTCGATCGTCGACCACGCCGTCGCCGAGTACACGTCGCGGAACCTCCCGATGCTGCAGACCGAGCTCGACCAGCAGGCGGCCCGCAACCGCCGTCGCTCGTACCGTCCCGCCGAGGGCCTCGAGCCCGAGTTCGAGGGGATGCCGCTGGACCCGGAGCCCGAGCCCGGTGCGCCGTTCCTCTTCACGCTGACGGGTCTGGCCGCCGAAGAGGACGCCGCGATCCCCGCGCTCCCGCCGCTGTCGGATGCCGCGAAGGCGGCGCTGCGGCAGGAGGTCGGCCTCGCCGACGACTACGCCAACATGATCGGGCGGGAGGTGTGCGCGGTGCTGCTGCATCATCGGCTGCGCATCCAGGCGGCCGTGGCGGAGTACGTCGAGCCGCAGGTCGCGGCGATGCTCGACGATCTCTCGCGCTCGCTCGACGCCCCGTTCGATCCGCGCGACCCCGGACCGTTGGCATCCTGAGCCCTCTCCACAAGCCCGCGACCGGATCGGGGGGCTTTGTTAGAGTTGCCGGGTTGTCCGCGCGAGGTGTGGCGGACGCGAGTTCCGGGGAGGGGGCACAATGCCGCAGCGCCTGCCCTCGTCACCCCCGATCCTGCCGGGGCTCGCCTACATCCGACCCCTCGGTTCCGGTGGTTTCGCCGACGTCTTCCTCTACGGGCAGGACATGCCCCGTCGCGACGTCGCGGTGAAGGTGCTGCCGAGCGATGTCCGCGACCCCGACCTTCTGCGCATGTTCAACGCCGAGGCCGACGTCCTCGCCCACCTCTCGGCGCACCCCTCGATCGTCACGGTCTACCAGGCCGGGATCTCGGCCGACGGTCGGCCCTACATCGTCATGGAGTACTGCCCCGGTTCGCTCGCGCAGCGGTATCGGGTGGAACGGATGCCGGTGGCCGAGGTGCTCTCGATCGGGGTCCGCATGGCCGGCGCCCTCGAGTCGGCGCACCACGCCGGCCTCGTCCACCGCGACGTGAAGCCCAGCAACATCCTCGTGACGACGTTCGGAGCGCCGGTGCTCGCCGACTTCGGCATCTCGTCGTCGCTGGTGCGGCAGGGGGCCGACGAGATGCTCGCGATGAGCGTCCCGTGGAGCGCCCCCGAGGTCATCGCCGAGCAGACGGCCGGCACGGTGTCGAGCGAGGTCTGGAGTCTGGGCGCGACCGTGTACTCGCTGCTGGCCGGCCACAGCCCGTTCGAGCGACGCGAGCGCGGGCAGAACTCCCGCGAGCAGTTGCGCCGCCGCATCGCCCGCGCGTCCTACACCGAGATCGCCCGCGCCGATGTCCCGCCCGCGCTGCAGGCGGTCCTGGCACGGTCGATGTCGCGCAGCCCCGCGGACCGCTTCGCCAGCGCCCGCGAGGTGGGCGAGGCTCTGCAGAAGGTGCAGTCCGAGCTCGGGCTCCCCGCGTCGCCGCTCGAGGTGCCGGCGGCCGAATGGGCGCCCGCAGCGCGCGCGGTCGACTTCGCCGACGGCGCGCTGCGCGGCCCCGCACGCTCCCGGGTCGAGCGCGAGAGCGTCCGCAAGCTCCGCGACCCGTCCGGGGTCGCGGGCCTCGCCCGTGACGAGGACACCGACATCTCCGCGCCCACGCGTTCGGCCCACCGCGTCCTGCCGTGGGTGCTCGCCGGGGCCACCCTGGTCGCCTCCGCCGCGGTCGTCGTCGTGGCACTGCTGGCCACCGGGATCCTCCGATGAAGCGTCGGACCATCGCGGGGCTCACCTCGACCCTCGTCGCGGCGGCGCTCGTCGTCACCGCCAGCATCGTCTGGCCCGGTCTCGACGCGCAGGAGACCCCCGAGGTCGACACCGCGGTCTGGGCCCTCCAGACCGGCGAGGGGCAGCGCTACGCCCGGGTCAACACCACGGTCGGCGAACTCGACACGGTGCGCACCGCCGGCAACCCCAGCCAGGTCGCGCAGGGTCCGGAGGGCGCCTACCTCTTCACCGACGGCTACAGCAAGATCGCCCGCATCGACGAGGCTCAGCCGGTCGACCTGCAGGAGGAGCAGCTCGATTCCGCTCCCGACACCCCGCCGGGGACCACCTCGGTCGTGACGGCGGGCGACTTCGTCGTCTACCGCACCGACAGCGGAGCCCTGTACGCGAGTCGGCTCAGCCGGGCCGGGCAGTCGGTCACCGAGCTCGACCCGTTCGGGACCGCGGGCGACGAGGACGCGCGCACGTACACCGCGGATGCCGTGACCGTCGATGCCCGCGGCATGCTGTTCGCCTACTCGTCCGTGGACGCCTCGGTGATCCGGTACGACATCGAGGCCGACGAGCTGAAGGGGCGCGACGCCCTCGAGGTCGATGTGACCTCCCCGGTGATCACCGCCGCGGGGGATCAGTGGGTGCTCGTCGACGCCGACGCGGGCCGCGTGTGGGTGCGCGGCCACGACCCGGTCGACCTCGACACCACCGAGCAGCTCATCGTGGGCGACCCCGACCCGCGCGGCAGCTCCGTCTACCTCGCCGACGACCAGTCGCTGTGGAGCATCCCCGTCGACGGCGGCGAACCGCGGCGCGAGGTCGGCGCGGGCGGCAACGTGCTCGGGCAGCCGGCCAAGCCCGTGCAGCACGACGGAGTGGCGTACGCCGCGTGGCTCCTGCCCGGCGACGCCCGCGGAACCCTGTGGCGATCGGATGCCGGCGAGACCGATCTCCCCTACGGCGGGGCGACCATGCCCGATCAGCGCAGGCCCGTGTTCGTCGCGACCGACCACGCCGTGATCCTCAACGAGACCCGCACCGGATGGGTGTGGACCGTTCCGGACGGCACGCTCCTCGCGTCGAGCCAGAGCTGGACGCTCGACGACCGCACCGAAGAGGCCGCGGTCCAGAGCGAGGAGCAGCTGAGCGTCGTGCTCGACCCGAAGCCCCCGATCGCCGAGCCCGACAGCTTCGGCGTGCGTGCCGGTCGGCTGATCACCCTGCCGGTCCTGCTGAACGACCACGATCCCAACGAGGACGTCCTGAGCATCGTCGGCGAGAGCGTGACGGGCCTCGACCCCGGGTTCGGCAGTCTCTCCGTCACCGACGACGGTCAGCGGCTCGCGGTCCGGGTCGCTCCGGATGCCGCCGGCTCGGCGACGTTCTCGTACGCGGTGACCGACGGCACCGCCGCCGACGGTCTCACCTCCCCGTCGACGACGGTGACCCTGTCGGTCGCCCCCGACGATTCCAATGCCGCCCCGGTCTGGTGCGGTGTCGAGAAGTGCCTCCAGGCCTGGCCCACGCCCGAGGTCGCGCGCGGCGGCACCATCACCGTCCCCGTCCTCCCCGGTTGGGTCGATCCGGACGGCGACCCGCTGCTGCTGCTGTCGGTCGACAACCCGAGCGGCATCGGGAGCGTGGCATCCACTCCGGCCGGCGAGGTCGTCTACCAGCACTCCGACGACGGGTCCGGCGGCGAGCAGACCGTCCAGCTCGACGTGACCGTGGCCCACACCCGCGGCGCGACGACGACGAAGCCGCTGCTGATCCGCGTGGCGCCCGACCCGGCGCTCGCGGTGCAGTCCTTCGCGGTCGTCGACACGGCCGGCTCGGCACTGACGGTCGACGTCGGCCCCCACGTGACCGGCACGGCGGGCGACGTGACCATCGGTTCGGTCCGCGTCCTCGACGACGCGCAGGCGACCGCGACCGTCGTCGGCGGCACGACGACGTTCGACTTCTCGGCGTCGCAGCCGGGCGTCTACCGCGTCGACTTCACCGTCACCGGGGCCGGACGCGACGCCACCGGCACCGCGCGGATCACGCTGCTGCCCGGTGACGCCCCCGCCCAGCTGTCGACCGCACCCGTCGTCGCCTTCGTGCGGCCGCAGGAGGACGCCACGCTCGACGTGTTCGCCGCGGTGTCCAACCCGACCGGGCGCGTGCTCCTGTTGAGCGACGTCGTCGCGTCCGCGGAGGACGGCGCGTCCCTGACGGTCGACACGGTCGGCCAGAACGACCTCCGGGTCTCGGGATCCACCGCCGAAGGCGGCCCGGGTCTGCTCGGAACCGTCGCCTACACCGTCAGCGACGGCACCGACGACGAGGGTTCGCGCGTCGGCGGCGAGGCCACGGTCTACCTGCTCCCTCCCGCTCCCGAGATCGCCCCGATCGCCGTCGACGACACCGTCACCGTGCGCGCCGGTACCCAGGCCGACATCCCGGTGCTCGACAACGACGTGTCCCCGGCCGGCGGGCGTCCCACCCTCGACCCGGCATCCGTGCAGGCCACTCCGTCCGTGGACGGGCTGGCGTTCGCCTCCGGCGGTGTGCTGCGCTACCTCGCGCCGACGACGCCGGGATCCTACGAGGTGACCTATCGCGTCTACACGACGGGGACGCCGTCGCTGTGGGACGAGGCGACCGTGCGCATCACCGTCCTCGGTCCCGAGGCCAACCGCGCCCCCGTCCCCGACACGCTGCAGGGACGGGTCCTCAGCGGCGGCACGACGACCGTGCCGTTCCGCAGCTTCGGCGCCGACCCCGACGGCGACGCGGTGGTGCTCGACCGCATCGTGACGCAGCCCGATCGGGGGACCGCCTCGATCTCCGCCGACGGCTCCTCCATCGTGTACTCCTCCGTCGCCGGCGACCGGGGGCAGGTCTCGTTCCGCTACCGCGTGTCCGACCCCTCCGGCGCGACGGGCGAGGGAACGGTCCGCATCGGAGTCCTGGATGCCGAGGCCAACCCGAGTCCCATCACGTTCACCGACTACGTCCAGGTGCAGGCCGGCCCCGACAGCCGCATCCGCGTGAGCCCGCTCGCGAACGACATCGACCCCACGCAGGGCCGCCTGAAGCTCACGGGCGTGCGACCGGATCTGCCGAAGACCCTTGTGGACGGCAGCGACAATCCCGAGTACGCGCGGCTGGACGCGATGGTCGAGAACGTCTCCGAGACGGGGGTCGTGATCCGCGCCGGCGAGGCCTCCGCGACGATGTCGTTCCTCTACGACGTCGAGTCGGACTCGGGGAACACCGGGCGCGGCCTGGTCGTGGTCAAGGTCGTGCGGGAGAGCGTGCCCGACTATCCCGTGGTGTCCGACACCGTCCTCACGCTCGAGGACCGCGACCAGTTCGTCTCGGGCGTCGACGTGCTCGACGGCCGCGCGACCTGGTCGGGGGGCGATGTGGGCGACCTGCGCGTGTCGCTCTGGGGCGAGCCGACCGGTGTCCGCGTCGACGGCCGACGGGTCTCGGGAGAGCTTCCCGCCACGCGGCGCGTCATCCCGTTCGCCGTGACCGGTACCGTCGGCGGCCAGGAGGTCACGACGTACGCCTTCGTCCGGGTCCCCGGCGACGACGACCTCACTCTGGCACTGCGGCCCGGGTCCGCGCAGCGCGTCGACGAGCTGGCATCCGTGGAGTTCGACATGGCGGCCCTCGTCGCCGTCCCGCGGAGGGCGACCCTGGAAGTCGGTCCCGCCGTCACGACGACCGGCGTGCGCCCGGACGGACGCTGCAGCGTCACCGGCACCGTCGTCCGCTACGACGCGGGCAGCGGTTCGCCGTGGACCGACGCGTGCCAGGTGCCGGTGCGCGTCGCGGGCACGGAGGAGTGGACGGTGCTGTCCGTGCCGATCGGCGTCGTGGCGCGCGAGCCCCAGCCGGAGCTGCGTCCCGGCTCGCTCACGGTGGGACCGGGCGAGACGGCGACGTTCGACCTGCGCAACATGACCGGCTGGCAACTGGGTCGCGAGGACTGGGCCGGCATCCGGTACGCGCTCGAATACTCGGGGTCCGCGTTCTCGTCCGTGACGCTCGACGGCTCGATCATGACCGTCACCGGCGCCGACCGCGCCGTCCCGGGCAGCGAGAACGCCGCGATCGTGTCGGTGACGAGCCACAAGGCGGTCGCGCCCGGGCGTCTTCTGCTGCGCGTCGGTGCCGCCCCGTCGACCCTTCCGCAGGGCGGGACGACGACGCTGCAGTGTTCGCAGGCATCCGGCTCGAGCTGCACCATCGACGCGGTGGGGCTGCCGGGCGAGGTGAATCCGCTGCCGCGCACCCCGCTCGAGGTCGTGAGCGTGCGTCCCACGAGCGCGTGCGTCGGGGTCGGATTCGACGTCGTTTCGTCGGCGAGCGTGCGGGCCTCGTGGACGGCCGACGCGCCGGGCGCCACGTGCGCGGCCACGGTCACGCTCAAGGACGCCCAGGGGCGCTCGACGGCCGGGACGCGCGACGCCCGCGTGGTGCTGGATCTCCAGGGCTTCCCCCGCGCGCCCGCGAGCGTCCGCCAGACGGCCTACGCCGACGGATCGCTCACCTTGCGGATCGACCCCGGAGAGGCCCGACGGGCGTATCCCGCGCTGACCGGGTTCCGCGTGCGCTTCGGTGGGCAGGTCGTCGCCGAGTGCGGACCCGACGGGTCGTGCCCCTCGATCAGCGCCCCCAACGGGGAACAGCGCGAGTACGTCGTCACCGCGGTGAACGCGGTGGGCGAGTCGAGCGGCTCGGTGCGCACGAACGGGTGGGCGTACGATCCGCCCGCGCAGCCCCGATCCGGGGAGTTCACCCCCGTCGTCACGCGCGGTGGCGAGGGCAACGTCGCCGACCTCGTCATCCGAGGTGTGGAGTCCGCCGAGACCGGGCAGCTCGAGATCCGCAGCGCGGCCGGTGAGACGCGCACCGTCAGCGTGGGGCGCAACCAGAACGATGTGCGGGTCGACGGGTTCCAGGTCGGCAGCAACTCGAGCACGCAGATCACGGTCACCCCGACGTCGCGTTTCCAGGTCCCGGCGGGACTCGGCGGTTCGGCGCAGGGCGGCGCGCTCACCTTCTCGGCGCACGGTGTGGGGGCGCCGCTCGAGCCGAACATGACGATCACCTCGCGCTCCACCGGCGACGGGGTCTCCACCGTGACGGTCGAGGGAACCGCGCGGCAGAACGGCACCGACTCGAAGCTGCGGTACGGCATCGTCGAGGGCGGCTTCTGCCGGGTCGGCGACGACGGTCCGCGGCGCGACTTCCCCGGCAAGCTCGACGGCGTCGCGTACACCTTCACGTTCTGCGTCGAGTCCAGCTTCGACGGCACCTCGTACGGGTCGCAGAGCGTGACGCAGGAGTACCGCGTGGCCCAGGACACCGCCGCACCGCGCGGGTACACGTTCGAGGTGGCGGCGCGGCCCGACTACGCGGAGAACGGCTCCATCGCGAGGTGGCGCATCTCCGGCATCGACGAGGGCAGCAAGCCCCCGCGGTTCAACGAGGTCAGATACACCAACTTCGACGGCGACCGGTCCTCGGTCTTCGGTTCGGATCCGAACATCGGCGTGTACTTCCAGCACCAGATCTGGGGAACGACGTCCGAGACCGGTCGGGTCGCGCCCGCGTCGGGGAGTGCGCCGTACCAGGTGCAGGCGAGCACCCGGGTGGCATCCTGTGTCGCGGGCGAACGCCTCCAGGTGTCGTCGAGCTCGAGCAACGACCAGGCCGCGATGAGCCTCGACCGCGCGGCCGCCCGCTACACCGACAAGAACGGCAAGGTCCTCACCCCGCCCGAGGGGTCGGACCTGGTCCCCAAGGGCGCGACGACGGTCACCAACGTCCTGGTCACCGTCGACTGGTCCGCCCGCGGCTGGGGCCTCGACACCGCGGTCCTCGAGACGAGCGGCACGTGCCAGCCGGGTACCGCCTCGGACGATCCGTCCGCCCCCACCACCCCCTGACCCTCCCGATCCCCCCGACAGAGAGACGCACCGCCATGACGATCACCCAGGAGCAGGCGACCTGGTACGCCCAGACCTTCGCGCAGATCGCCGACAACGTCGAGCGCGCCGTGCTCGGTAAGCGGCACGTCGTCGAGCTCGTGCTGACGGCCATGCTCAGTGACGGGCACGTGCTCCTCGAGGATGTCCCGGGAACGGGCAAGACCTCGCTCGCGCGCGCGATCGCGCAGTCGGTGCAGGGGACGAACACCCGCATCCAGTTCACCCCCGACCTGCTGCCGGGCGACATCACCGGCATCACGGTGTACGACCAGAAGACCGGCACCTTCGAGTTCCACGCCGGCCCGATCTTTGCCAACATCGTCCTGGCCGACGAGATCAACCGCGCGAGCCCGAAGACGCAGTCCGCCCTGCTCGAGGTCATGGAGGAGGCGCGGGTCACCATCGACGGCGTCTCGCGCGAGGTCGGCGTACCGTTCCTCGTTCTGGCGACGCAGAACCCGGTCGAGCAGGCGGGAACGTACCGGCTGCCCGAGGCGCAGCTCGACCGGTTCCTGCTGCGCACCTCGCTCGGTTACCCCGACCACGCCGCCACCGTCCGCATCCTGGACGGCGCTCCGGTCGCCACCGCGGATCTGCGTCCCATCATCACGCCGCAGGCGCTCGTCGGCATGGCCGACCTCGCCGCGAGCGTCTACGTCGACGCCCTGGTCCTCGACTACATCGCCCGGATCGTGGATGCCACCCGCTCGGCCGACGAGGTCCGGCTCGGCGTCAGCATCCGCGGCGCGCTCGCTCTGACGCGGGCGACGCGGGCGCGCGCCGCGGCGCAGGGGCGCACCTACGCGACACCCGACGACGTCAAGGCGCTGGCCGTCGCGGTGCTCTCGCACCGTCTGATCCTGCACCCCGAGGCGGAGTTCGACGGTGTCACCCAGGAGGCCGTCGTCGGGCAGGTGCTCCTGGACACCGTGCCCCCCACGCAGCGCGAGAGCGCCTGAGTCGTGCACGCCCGCCCGATCCTCCGCCACCGAGGGGTGACGTCGTGCCCGACGTGAGCCTCACCGAGTCGCGGCTGACGCGTACCTCCGCCGGCACGGTCGGCACCGGTTCGCGCACCTCGATCACGTCCACGTCGACCCGTCGCACCCGTCGGCTGGTGCGCGCCGCCGTGCGCACCGCCGAGGTGTGGCGGACGGTGGTGGATGCCGGAGAGGCGGCGGCGCGGTGGGCGGGTCGCACGGTGCGACCGGCGGGCGCGGTCGTGGCGGTCGCGGCCACGGCGGGGCTGGTCCTCGGCCTGGTCTTCGGGTGGGTGGAGTGGATGGTCGCAGGGTCCGTCGCGCTGCTGCTGCTGCTGATGAGCGTCCCGTTCCTCTTCGGGGCACGCGCGTACGACGTCGATCTGTCGCTCACCCACGAGCGGGTCGTCGCCGGGCACGGGGTCACGGGTGAGATCGCCGTCCGCAATTCCAGCGGTCGCCCCGCGCTCCCGGGGCGCCTGGACATCCCCGTCGGCCGGGGTCTGGTGGAGTTCGCCGTCCCGCTGCTGCGGCCGGGCCACGGTGTCACCGAGCCCCTGGAGATCCCGCCCCTGCCCCGTGGGGTCGTGCGCATCGGACCCGTGACGACGGTGCGCAGCGACCCGGTCGGTCTGCTGCGCCGCGAGCACGCGTTCGACGACGTCCACGACCTGTACGTCCACCCGCGCACGGTGGGACTCCCGTCGACGAGTGCCGGTCTGATCCGCGACCTCGAGGGCAGCGCCACCCGGCGGCTGGTGGACGCCGACATGTCCTTCCACGCGATCCGCGAGTACGTCCCGGGGGATTCCCGACGGCAGGTGCACTGGAAGTCGACCGCCAAGACCGGGCGGCTGATGGTGCGGCAGTACGAGGAGTCGCGACGGTCGCGGATGGCCGTGGTGCTGGCCGCGGCGACCCAGGAGTACGCGGATGCCGACGAGTACGAGCTCGCGGTGTCGGCCGCCGCGTCGCTGGGGCTCCGTGCCGTCCGCGACGCGCGCGACATCGACGTGGTGACCGGGACCGAGATCCCGCGGGTCGTCAAGGGCCGGCTCCGCGCGATCCGGCACGTCCCGACGGCGACGCCGCGCGCCATGCTGGACGGCTTCAGCGCGATCGCCCACCACGAGAACACCATGCCGGTCGAGGACGTCTGCCGCCTGGCATCCGAGGCGAACGAGAGGCTGTCGATCGCGTTCGTGGTCGTCGGCTCCGCCGTGTCGATCGGGCGGCTGCGTCAGGCTGCTCTGGCCTTCCCCTCCGACACCGCCGTCGCGGCGGTCGTGTGCGACGAACGGGCCCACCCGCGCATGCGGAGCGTCGCGGGCCTCACGGTCCTGACGATCGGCACGCTCGACGATCTCGCGGGCCTCCTCGTGCGGGGGGCGACCTCGTGAGCGGTTCCGCGCGTCGGACGGATCCGGCCCGACGTGCCCGCGTCGTCGCGGCGGGCGCGTTCACCGGCGTGTCCGTTCTCCTCGCCACCGTCGCGGCGTGGCCGGTGTACGCGTCGCCGACCTTCCTCGTCCTCGTGGCCGTCGCGGTGCCCGTTTCGGCGGGGCTCGTCGGGGTGAGTGCGTGGCGCCGCTGGGGCGGCTGGGTCACCGCCGCCCTCCTCGTCGGCGCGTTCGCGGTGCTGGCCGTGCCGCTGGCCGTGCCGTCGCGTCTGGGTGGTCCCGTGGAGATCCTGCGCGGTCTCGGCGAGGCGTTCGCCGGCGTGGTGCTCGCGTGGAAAGACCTGGTGACGGTCGAGCTCCCCGTCGGCGACTACCGCAACCTGCTCGTTCCGGCCCTCCTGGTGTTCCTGGTCGGGACGGCGGCGACCCTCGGGCTCGCTCTCCGCTCCGATCGACTCGCCCCGTTCGCCGTCGTGAGCGGGCTCGCGATGAGCGGGTTCGGACTCTTCTTCGGTCGCACCTCGACGAGCGCGCCGCTGACGGTCGGCCCGCTATCGCTCGCGGCCCCCGTCGAGACCGGTATCGGGGTCGCGGCCGTCCTCTCGGCGGTGCTGTGGCTCGCGTGGCGCACGCGCGACGAACGCACGCGCGCGCTCCGTCGGGCGAGCGAGAGCGGCGCCGTCGCCCAGCCGCGGCGGCGGTCGCGTACCGATCGGCGCCGTGCGGCGCTGGGTGCGGCGATGGTCGTGGTGGCCGTCGTCGCCGCCGTGGCGGTCGTGCCGTGGGCCGCCCAGGATGCCGATCGCCGCGTGCTGCGATCCGCCGCGGGTCCCGAGCGGCAGATCGCCGAGGCGGTGAGCCCGCTCTCCGAGTACCGGGCGATGTTCTCCGACGCCCGCGACGAGGACGTGCTGTTCCGTGTCGACAGCACCGGCATCGCGCCCGAGCGCATCCGTGTGGCGACCCTGGACGTGTACGACGGCGAGGTCTACCGCTCCTCCGGCTCGAGGCAGGGCGCGTTCGTCCGGGTGCCCTCGAGCCTGCCGGCCGGCTCCGGCCGCGCGGTGGAGGCCGACATCCGGATCGGCGACCTGGGCGGGATCTGGATGCCGACGGCCGCCGGACTCGTGTCGGCGACGTTCGAGGGCGACCGCCGGAACGTCCTCGCCGACCGCTTCTACTACAGCGCGGATGCCCAGGCCGGCGTCGAGATCGCGGACGGCGGACTGATCCCCGGCGACGCGTACACGATCTCCGCGGTGGAGCCGACCGATGTCGACCCGGCGACCTTCACGGCATCCGGTGTCGACGGTGGCGTGGCGGGCGGGGAGAACCTTCGCCGGTGGGTCGACGAGCACGCCACCGGGAGCTCGGGTGCGGATCTGGTCGCGCTGATCCGTCTCCTGCGCGATCGCGGCTACCTGAGCCACGGACTCGCCCCCGCCGCCGGTGCGACGGCACCGAGGTGGACGACGGACCTCGCCGGCTACCAGCTGCAGCCGAGCGCGTCGGGCCACTCGCTGGCGCGCATCGAGACGATGTTCCAGCGGTTGCTCGAACGCGAGGATGACCCGCGCGCGCAGTCGACCGGCAACTACGTCGCCGCCGTCGGCGACGACGAGCAGTTCGCCGTCGCCGCCGCGCTCGTCGCCCAGGAACTCGGCTTCCCCGCGCGCGTCGTCGTCGGCACGCGCCTCACCTCCAGCGACGCCGGTGTGGCGACGTGCGAGGCGGGCGAATGCCGCGCGCGGGATCTGAGCGCGTGGACCGAGGTGCGCGACGTCGACGGGCGATGGGCCGCGATCGATGCGACCCCGCAGTGGGAGCTCTCGCCCAGCCTCGAGGTGACGCAGCAGCGCGACCCCGAGAACGTCACCGAAGTACGCCCGGACACCGTTGACGAGGTCGTTCCGCCCGACCCGGTGCAGGAGGACAACGCGCTCACCGACGACGACAGGAACGACGACGGGCTCGATCTCGCATGGCTCTGGCCGATCCTGCGGATCACCGGTATCGCGCTGCTGGTCGTGCTGATCCTGTTCGGCCCGTTCCTCGCCGTCGTGGTGGCCAAGGCCGTCCGTCGTCGGGGTCGGCGTCGCGACCCGGATCCGCGCGTGTCGATCGCGGGCGGGTGGGACGAGTACGTGGATGCCGGAGTGGATGCCGGCCGCGACCCGCGGCCCTCCTCGACCCGGCGCGAGGTGGCAGAGTCGTTCGACACCCCGTCGGGGAGGCGACTCGCCGACGACGCGGACCGGGCCGTCTTCTCGGCCCGCACCGTGACGGCCGACGAAGCGGCGGAGTTCTGGCGCATCGTGGAGGACGAGCGCCGCGTGCTGACGCGTCAGCGCGGCTGGTGGCGCCGCGTCCGCGCGGCCGTATCGTTGAGATCGTTCCTGCGGTTCTTCGCCCCGAGCCCCATGCGCCGACGGCCGCCGCACCGCGACGAGAGGGGGAAGCGCCCGCCCGCCGGGCGGCGCGAGACGACATGAACGATTCCACGGGTGTACTCCTGGGAGCGCTGACGCTGCTCCTCTTCGTGATCGTGTACGTCTGGTACGCGCTGGCGCTCGCCGCCGTGTTCGCAAAGACGGGGGAGTCGACCTGGAAGGCGTGGGTGCCGTTCGTCAACCTCGGGACGATCCTGAAGGTCGGCGGGTTCTCGCCGTGGCTCGTCCTGCTGATTTTCATCCCCTTGTTCGGTGCCCTGGCCTTCGCCGTCGTCTTCGTCGTCGCGGTGCACCGCGTCAACCGCGGGTTCGACCGTGGGGCGGGCATGACCGTCCTCGGGGCGCTTCTGGGCGTCGTGTGGGCGAGCATCCTCGGATTCGGTTCGGCGCGCTGGGCGCGGGAGAAGCCCGGCGTCCGTCGCTCCGGCGGGGTCGACGAGAACTCCGCGCCGGTGCGTCGCGGCCAGGACTTCGCCGGCCCCTACGTCCCCCTCGTGGGGGGCTGGACGCCCGAGCCGCCGGCGGCACCGGACACCGCGCGCGGCGAGGACGCGTCGGTCGCCCCACCGGTGTCGGAGCCGATCGCCCTGCCCTTCTCGGCGGTGTCCCCGTCGCTCGCTGATGCGCCGCCCCCGCCCACGGACTGGGCGCCGCCCACGCTCCCCGGTGCGCCGGTGTTCGCGCCGCCCCCCTCCGATGCGCGGGTCGACGCGTCGGACGGCCCGCAGACTTCGACACCCGAGGACGCCCGCACCTCCGTGTCCGAGGCGCTGGCGGCCCTGCGGGCACGGGCCGACCCGCCCGCGGGTTCCCGCGAGGAACCCCCCGCCGCGTCGCCCGTTGCCGACGCGGATGCCCCGTGGAGCGCGGCTCCCCTCACCCCGGCCGTCCCGTCGCGCGGCCGCCCCGCCGCGCCGGCCGGAGCCGTCACCCCTTCCGAGCGCGAGCCCGATGCCCCCGTGGGCGCACCGGACGACGCTGAGCCGTGGCGTGCGCCTTCCGCCCCCTCTCCCGAGACGGACGCGGTGATCGACGAACCGCTCACGCGTCCGGCGCCGGGCGGCACCCCCGTGCCCGCGCCCGCGGACGAGGGGCCGGACGAGGATTTCCCCGAGCTCTCGGAGGCGGTGTCCGCCGTCGCCGACGCCCCGCACGCGGGTGCGCCGCGGTCGGCGCGCACGTCGGTGTCGGCGCTCTACACGCAGCCGGAGTTCCCCGCCGAGCCCGATGACGCCGACTTCGACGCCCTCGACCGCACGGTGGTCACCCGGCGCCGTCGGATCCCGTGGGCTCTCGTGCCGCCGAACGGCGTGCCCGTCGACCTGACGTCCGACGTGGTGATCCTCGGACGCCGGCCGGCTCCGGATGCCGCGCACCCCGACGCCCAGCTCGTGCCGATCGCCGACGAGACCCGCACCGTCTCGAAGACCCACGCCCGACTGCAGCTGCGCGGCGAGACCTGGTTCGTCACCGACTTGGACTCCACGAACGGCGTGCTGTTCGCGACGCTCATGGGCACCGAGGTGGAGGCCCCTCCCGGTGAGGAGATCGAGGCGGGCGAGCGGTTCTTCCTCGGTGACGCGGAGGTGCGACTGACGAGGAGGGAACCGTGAGCGGCCCCTACGACGTCCCCGACGATCCGGACGAGGTCACCCTGTGGGCGGGTCGTCTGCGCGCCTGGCCGACTCGTCCCTCCGCTCCGGTCGACGCGGATGAGATCGACGAGGACACCGCGGTCTCCGCCCGGCTCGCCGCGGGGGAGGACACCGTCCGCGTCGCGCGTGATGCCCCGGTGGAGGACACGGTCCGTGTCGTTCGCGATGCGCCGGGGGACGACACCGTCCGCGTGACGCGTGACGCGCCGACGGAGGACACGGTCCAGGTGCGGCAGGTCCGTCCGGCGCCCGAGCCGGAATCCGCCCCGTCGGACGTCCCCGCCGATGAGACGGTCCGGGTGGCGCGCGAACGACGGGCTCCCGATCCATCGGACGGGCCCGCCGTCGACGAGACCACCGCTCCCGGTCGGCGGCGTGCCACCGGGCCCGCGCAGGCCACGCCCGCGAGCACCGAGGACGAGGCATCCACGGTCGACGACGACACCGCGACGGGCACGCGCCGCAGCACATCGCGTGACCGTGCCGAGACGCCCGAGATCCCGTCGGGCGATCCCGCACCCGTGCCCCGCGCGGCGCGTGTCCCCGTCGGCGATCACGAGCTGTACCGGCCCCGTGCGGACGAGGCGATCCGCGTGACCCGCGCCGTCCCGCCCGTACGCCCGACCGACGCGCCGGATGCCGCCGAGGTGCGGCCGCGCACGCCCCGGCGCGCTCGGATCCGCGGTCTAGTGCTCGCGGTGACGGTCGCGGCGGTCGTCGTCGCCGCAGCGATCACCCTGTTCCTGCTGATGGGCTGAGCGTCGGGCCGCGCACGTTTGCCCGCACCCTCCCGGGCGCGTATCATTGAGCGGGTGTGCGTTCACGCGCGCCGTGCGTCATGCCTCCGGGTCTGCGGCACGGAACAACGCTCGCACCATCTCAGGGAAGGGCCTGCGAACAGGTCACCCCCACGGCATATCCACCACAATCGCGTCCGATCATTCTGGCGCGCGGTGGATCACACGTGAGCCCGACACGTCACGAATCGCAAGATCCGCACCGAGTCGGGGGAGACACGACGCTGTCACCGTGCAGCACAAACAAGGAGAGAACGTGCCAACCATTCAGCAGTTGGTTCGCAAGGGCCGCTCGCCGAAGGTCTCGAAGACCAAGGCTCCCGCGCTGAAGTCGAACCCCCAGCAGGCCGGCGTGTGCACCCGCGTGTACACGACGACCCCCAAGAAGCCGAACTCGGCGATGCGCAAGGTCGCCCGCGTGAAGCTGCGCAACGGTACCGAGGTCACGGCCTACATCCCCGGTGAGGGCCACAACCTTCAGGAGCACTCGCTCGTGCTCGTCCGCGGTGGTCGTGTGAAGGACCTCCCCGGTGTCCGTTACAAGATCGTCCGCGGTGCGCTCGACACCCAGGCTGTCAAGAACCGTAAGCAGGCTCGCAGCCGCTATGGCGCGAAGAAGGGCTGAGAACCATGCCTCGTAAGGGTCCCGCCCCGAAGCGTCCCGTCGTCAACGACCCGGTGTACGGCGCTCCCGTCGTCACCCAGCTCGTCAACAAGATCCTCGTCGACGGCAAGAAGTCGCTGGCCGAGTCGATCGTCTACGACGCCCTCCGTGGCGTCGAGGCGAAGAACAGCCAGGATGCTGTCGCCACCCTCAAGAAGGCGCTCGACAACGTGCGCCCCACCCTCGAGGTCAAGAGCCGCCGCGTCGGTGGCTCGACCTACCAGGTTCCGGTCGAGGTCAAGCCGCACCGCGCGAACACCCTCGCGCTGCGCTGGCTCGTGAGCTACGCCAAGGGTCGTCGTGAGAAGACGATGACCGAGCGTCTGCAGAACGAGATCCTCGACGCCTCGAACGGCCTCGGTGCCGCGGTCAAGCGCCGCGAGGACACCCACAAGATGGCCGAGTCGAACCGCGCCTTCGCGCACTACCGCTGGTAACACCCGCGGAGGGTCCGCGACCGAACCCCGGTCGCGGACCCTCCGATGGGCCCGGCATCAACCTCCCAACAGGTAAGGAAGACACCCGTGGCACAAGACGTGCTCACCGACCTCCACAAGGTCCGCAACATCGGCATCATGGCGCACATCGATGCCGGCAAGACGACGACGACCGAGCGCATCCTGTTCTACACGGGCGTCAACCACAAGATCGGTGAGACGCACGACGGTGCCGCCACCACCGACTGGATGGAGCAGGAGCAGGAGCGTGGCATCACGATCACCTCCGCCGCCGTCACCTGCTTCTGGGACAAGAACCAGATCAACATCATCGACACCCCCGGGCACGTCGACTTCACGGTCGAGGTCGAGCGTTCGCTGCGCGTGCTCGACGGTGCCGTCGCCGTCTTCGACGGCAAGGAGGGCGTCGAGCCCCAGTCCGAGACGGTGTGGCGCCAGGCCGACAAGTACGACGTCCCCCGTATCTGCTTCGTCAACAAGATGGACAAGCTGGGCGCCGACTTCTACTTCACGGTCGACACGATCGTCAACCGCCTGAAGGCCAAGCCGCTCGTCATCCAGCTCCCCATCGGTGCCGAGAACGACTTCGTCGGCGTCATCGACCTCGTCGAGATGCGTGCCCTGGTGTGGCCCGGCGACGCCAAGGGTGACGTGACCATGGGTGCGAAGTACGAGATCCAGGAGATCCCGGCCGACCTCGCTGACAAGGCCGCCGAGTACCGTCACAAGCTGCTCGAGACCGTCGCCGAGTCCGACGACGTGCTCCTCGAGAAGTACTTCGGTGGCGAGGAGCTCACGGTCGCCGAGATCAAGGGCGCGATCCGCAAGCTGACGATCGCTTCCGAGCTCTACCCCGTGCTCTGCGGTTCGGCGTTCAAGAACCGCGGTGTCCAGCCGATGCTCGACGCGGTCGTCGACTACCTCCCCTCGCCCCTGGACGTGCCGGCCATCGAGGCCCACGACCCCAAGGACGAAGAGATCGTCATCGAGCGCCACGCCGACCGCGAGGAGCCCTTCGCGGCTCTGGCGTTCAAGATCGTGACGCACCCGTTCTTCGGTCGTCTGACCTACATCCGCGTCTACTCGGGTCACCTCGACTCGGGTGCGCAGGTCGTCAACGCCACCAAGGGCAAGAAGGAGCGCATCGGGAAGATCTTCCAGATGCACGCCAACAAGGAGATGCCCGTCGACTCCGTGACCGCCGGTCACATCTACGCCGTCATCGGTCTGAAGGACACGACGACCGGTGACACCCTGAGCGACCCCTCGAACCAGGTCGTCCTCGAGTCGATGACGTTCCCGGAGCCGGTCATCGAGGTCGCGATCGAGCCCAAGACCAAGGCCGACCAGGAGAAGCTGGGTGTCGCCATCCAGAAGCTCGCCGAGGAAGACCCGACGTTCCGCGTCGAGCAGAACTCGGAGACCGGTCAGACGGTCATCAAGGGCATGGGCGAGCTGCACCTCGACATCCTCGTGGACCGCATGAAGCGCGAGTTCAAGGTCGAGGCCAACGTCGGAAAGCCCCAGGTGGCGTACCGCGAGACCATCCGCAAGGCGGTCGACCGTCACGACTACACCCACAAGAAGCAGACCGGTGGTTCGGGTCAGTTCGCGAAGATCCAGTTCGCGCTGGAGCCGCTCGAGGTCACGGCCGACAAGACCTACGAGTTCGAGAACAAGGTCACCGGTGGTCGTATCCCGCGCGAGTACATCGCGCCGACCGACCAGGGCTTCCAGGACGCCATGAACGTCGGCGTGCTCGCCGGCTACCCCATGGTGGGCGTCAAGGCGATCCTGCTCGACGGTGCCTCGCACGATGTCGACTCGTCGGAAATGGCGTTCAAGATCGCCGGCTCCATGGGCTTCAAGGAGGCGGTCCGCAAGGCGAACCCCACCATCCTCGAGCCGATCATGGCCGTCGAGGTGCGTACCCCCGAGGAGTACATGGGCGACGTCATCGGCGACCTGAACTCGCGTCGTGGCCAGATCCAGTCGATGGAGGACGCCGCCGGCGTCAAGGTCGTGCGGGCGAATGTCCCGCTGTCGGAGATGTTCGGCTACATCGGTGACCTGCGCTCGAAGACCTCGGGTCGCGCCGTCTACTCGATGGAGTTCGACAGCTACGCCGACGTGCCGAAGGCCGTCGCCGACGAGATCGTCCAGAAGAACAAGGGCGAGTAACACCGCTCTCGTGGATGCCGGGGGCCCGCGCCCCGGCCGGGTTCCCGGCATCCGCTCAAACTCAATACCGACTCTCTAGTAACCTGAGAACCATCCCCGTAGAGAACCGGTCGCAATCCAGCGCCCGTCACTCTGCATTGAACGTCCTGAGGAGGACCCAGTGGCTAAGGCCAAGTTCGAGCGGACCAAGCCGCACGTGAACATCGGAACGATCGGTCACGTCGACCACGGCAAGACCACGCTCACCGCTGCCATCTCGAAGGTGCTCGCCGACAAGTTCCCGTCGGCCACCAACGTCCAGCGTGACTTCGCGTCGATCGACTCGGCGCCGGAAGAGCGTCAGCGCGGTATCACCATCAACATCTCGCACGTCGAGTACGAGACCCCGAAGCGTCACTACGCTCACGTCGACGCGCCCGGTCACGCCGACTACATCAAGAACATGATCACCGGTGCCGCTCAGATGGACGGCGCGATCCTCGTGGTCGCGGCGACCGACGGCCCGATGGCCCAGACGCGTGAGCACGTGCTGCTCGCCAAGCAGGTCGGCGTCCCCTACCTGCTCGTCGCGCTGAACAAGGCCGACATGGTCGACGACGAGGAGATCCTGGAGCTCGTCGAGCTCGAGGTTCGCGAGCTCCTCTCCTCGCAGGACTTCGATGGCGACAACGCCCCCGTCGTGCGCGTCTCGGGCCTCAAGGCTCTCGAGGGCGACGAGCAGTGGGTCAACTCGATCGTCGAGCTCATGGAGGCCGTCGACGAGTCCATCCCCGACCCGGTGCGTGACAAGGACAAGCCGTTCCTCATGCCCATCGAGGACGTCTTCACCATCACGGGTCGTGGAACGGTCGTCACGGGTCGCGCCGAGCGCGGTACCCTCGCGATCAACTCCGAGGTCGAGATCGTCGGCATCCGCCCGACGCAGAAGACCACGGTCACGGGTATCGAGATGTTCCACAAGCAGCTCGACGAGGCCTGGGCCGGCGAGAACTGTGGTCTGCTCCTTCGCGGCACCAAGCGTGACGACGTCGAGCGCGGCCAGGTCGTCGTGAAGCCCGGTTCGGTCACCCCGCACACCAACTTCGAGGGCACGGCGTACATCCTGTCCAAGGAGGAGGGCGGCCGTCACAACCCGTTCTTCACGAACTACCGCCCGCAGTTCTACTTCCGCACCACGGACGTGACCGGCGTCATCACGCTGCCCGAGGGCACCGAGATGGTCATGCCCGGTGACACCACCGAGATGTCGGTCGAGCTCATCCAGCCGATCGCCATGGAAGAGGGCCTCGGCTACGCGATCCGTGAGGGTGGCCGCACCGTCGGTGCCGGTACCGTCACCAAGATCCTCAAGTAAGTCCTTCACGGACTGACCGGCAAGGGCCGGGCCTTTGGGCCCGGCCCTTCGTCGTTGCCCCACGGTTGCCGCCGGTAGAGTCGCTCGGGTGAAGCCGCTCTCGCGTATCCTCGGCGTCGTCTCCCTTCTGCTCGCCATCGTGGCGGTGGGGGTTCCGGCGCTCGGTGCGCTGCTGCTGTTGCGGAACGACTCATCCGGTCTGATCGAACGCGCCGCGGTCATCGGACTCGCCGTCGCTGCGGCGGGCGTCCTGTTCGCGGTCGTCGGATACGTCACGGGTCGCCGCGTCGGTGCGACCGCGCTGCCCATCATGGGCGGTCTCAGTTCCATCCTCGTCGCCGCCGGTTTCGCGGTGGCCCCGCTCTTCGTCTGAGGTCCGCGCCCCCGGAGTCGTCGGACGATGCTGGCAGGGGGCGCTCAGACGGTCTGACCTAGGATTCCCCCATGGGTGACAACCTGCGCCGCCACAACCGAAGCCGAGCGACGAGCGGGACGGGCGCCGAGGATGCCGCGATCGCGGACTCCGACGCCACCTCGGTGACCGAGCCCGGCGAGACCGCACGTCGTCGTCCTCGCGTCTGGCCCTGGGTGCTGGGCGGAGCGTTCGGCCTGATCGGGGGAGCGGCCGCGGTAGCCGGCATCCTCGGCGCGACGCTGGCCGTGCAGGCCGTCGAGGTCCGCGACGATCTCCTGGCCGCCAAGGCCACGCTCGGGCGACTCGGCTCGCTGGTCGAGGCGAAGGATGAGGCGGGTCTCCAGGCCGCCGCCGACGATGTGAGCGTCCGGACGGCCCGCGCGGCTCAGACGGTCCAGAGCCCGTTGTGGCAGAAGGCCTCCGAGATCCCCGTCGTGGGGGCCAACATCGACGCCGTCTCGCGCGTCACGCGCGCGGTGGACATCCTCGTGCGCGACGCCCTCCCCCCGGGCATCCAGATGATCTCCGACCTGGACATCAAGAAGCTCGCGCTCGAGGGCGGGGGCTTCGATCTGCAGCCCTTCCAGCAGGCGCAGGCGTCGATCCCCGTGGTCTCGCAGGCGTTCACCGCGGCCAAGGCCGAGACCGACGGCATCCAGTCCGACCAGCTCCTGGATGCCGTCGCCGGGCCCGTCGGAGAGATCCGGGATGTCATCGACCGCACGGCGCCCACCCTCGACGTCGTGAACCGGTACCTGCCGACGCTGCTCAGCATGGCCGGTGGCGACGGGAGCAAGACGTACCTGATCATCTTCCAGAACAACGCGGAGATCCGCGCGACCGGCGGCAACCCGGCGGCGAGCATCATCATGAAGGTCGACCAGGGCAAGTTCGAGCTGCTCGACCAGGCCAGCTCCGCGACCTTCTATCAGGAGGGCACGGCGGGTCAGCAGTTCAGCGACATCCCCGGCGACGCGCTCGCGCTGTACCCGGCGACCTTCGCGCGCTACTCGCAGGACTACACGATGACGCCGGACTTCCCGACGACCGTGCAGCTGTTCCAGGACCTGTGGACGCGCACCAACGGCGAGAGGTTCGACGGCGTCATCTCCATCGACCCCGTCGTCCTGTCGCACATGCTGGCGGTCGCCGGTCCGGTCGACGTCGCGGGGGAGCAGATCTCGAGCGACAACGCCGTGAAGCTGCTTCTGAGCGACGCCTACGAGCGGTTCCCGTCCGGGGCGGACTCGGACGCGTTCTTCTCCGAAGTGTCCCGTGCGGTGTTCTCCCACCTGACGTCGGGCAAATGGGACCCGGCGAAGATGCTGGACGCGCTGACGCAGTCCGCCGACGAGCAGCGCCTCTTCCTGTCGTTCACGGACGAGGCCGCACAGCGACTCTCGACCGAGTTGGGCCTGGACGGCGCGCTGCACGCCGACAACACGACGGCGACCCAGGTGGGTACGTACCTGAACGACTACTCCGTCGGGAAGCTCGAGTATCACCTCGCGCAGGCCGTCTCCGCGACATGCGACGCGTCCGCGCGAACGATCACGACGACCACCACGCTGACCAATTCGATCCCGAACAGCATCACGAGCAAGTACACGCTGGGTGCGCGAAACGGGAACTTCGGGCTGCCTCGCACGTCGATGATGCTCGACGTGCTGTTCTTCGCCCCACCGGGCGGCCAGGTCATCGCCACGGATCCGGCCGTCAGCGAGGTGTCGGGCTTCGACCGGTCGGGGTCGCAGACCGGCAACACCGCGCTCAGTCGGCTCGTGGTGGTTCCCCAGGGCGGCTCTCGAACGGTTTCCTCGACGGTGCAACTGCCCGAGGGGCCGCTCGGCCCGCTGCAGTTGCGGCATACGCCGACCGCTTCGGACACACCGGTCACGATCGACCCGTCCTGCGACGTCCTCTTCACCCCTGCGGCATGACGATGCGCGCGGGCCGGGCCGCTGAGGTGTTCACCCGCCGTCGGTGAACAGCCGGAGGCGATCCAGCGGCCAGACGATCGTCACGACCTTGCCGATGATGTCCTCCCGCGGAACGAATCGAGCACAATCGGGCGGAGGGGTCGCATTCCCGCGACAGGCGATGACCGAATCGGCGGAGTTCGCACGATTGTCGCCGAGGACCAGATATTCGCCCGCGGGGACGGTGATCGGGCCGAAACATCGAGCCGATGCCGGGGAGCTCGAGCAATCGTTCGCCCCCGGGGTGAACGGAAGGTCGGTGACGATGTAGCCCTCGCTCAGCGGAACACCGTCCACCTCGACCTGTCCCGCGTCGGAACAGCAACGGACCGTGGTCCCGGGTTCGCCGATGATGCGTTTTACGAGGGCATCCTGATTGCTCGGACCGAACCCGACGATGTCGCCGATCCATCCCAGTGCGGTGCGCAGCGCGCCGCGCTCGGGTCGCGGGCCCCAGGTGTCCGGACGGGCGAAGACGGCGACGTCCCCGGCGCCGGGCGCGGACACCGTGTATGCACTGCGGCTGGCGAGCAGACGGTCCCCGGCCTCGAGGGTGGGGGACATGGACTCCGACGGCACCTGGAACGGCTTGATCACCAGCCCCTGGACGAGAGCCAGCAACACGAGGGCGAGCGCGAGGTGCGTCAACGGCGACCGACGGATCCGTCGCCAACGGGTCGGTCGGGCAGCGGTCGGCGTCGGCGTCGTCATGCCCGCTCGAGGAGTCCGTGGCCGACGAGCTCGTCGATGGTCTGCGCGATCAGGGCGGCCGGGTCCCCGTCCGCGGGTTCGCCGAACGCGGCGACCGCGGCATCGGTGATCTCCCGTGCGTCCGCCCCCTGGCGGCACAACGTCCACACGAGGCACCCGCGGTGGTCGAGTGCGGTGACCACGCCCTCGCGCAGGATGCACGCGCGACCGTCGACCAGAATGGCGTCCTCGACCGCCGCGCACCGCCACGGCCCCGGTGCGCTCCCCTCGGGCGCGCTCGACCAGGGCTGGGCGGCGGGCGGAGTGGCGGCGAACATCTCGTCCACCACGGCGGGGAGTTCGGTGGCATCCCGGTAGATCAACCGGGTGACGCCTCCGATCCGGTCGATGATCCGGGCGACGTACTGCAGCGGCGAGGGCAGCTCGGGCAGGTAGCTGATCTGCGGGGTCATCTCGCAGATCGCATCGATCAGGTCGACCGGGGAGATACCCGGCGCGTGCGTGTCCGGATCGCGCTCCAGGAGGGTGATCCCTGCGAGCTGCAGCGGAGCCGGGGGGAGGGGGAGGAGCCCGAGGTCGCTCGGGGCGATCTGCTGCTTGAACTGCTCTCCCTCGACGATCACCGAGAGCGGTTTGCGGTACGGCCACACCGTCAGTGCGGCATCCACGGCCACGCTCTCGTCGCTGACGTAGCCGAAACGGGCGCCCAGGTGGCGCGCCGCCGTGGTCTTGCCGCGGCCGGAGGGGCCCACGAACGCGAACACGCGGCCGTCGGGGGCCGCGACACCGGCGGCGTGCAGGAGCAACCGCGAGCCGCGCAACGCGTCCAGAGCGGCCAAGGTGACGTGGGTCGAGAGGTTGGACAGCGCGCCGGCGACGTCGTCCTCACCGGACAGCGAAACCTCGACCGTCCGGAGTTGCGTGTTACCGGGTGAGGAGACGGCGTCGCGCCACGCGGAGCGGCCGCGATCGACGGCCCCGGGTTCCCCGCCATCGCGCACGAGGATGGACACACCGACGCCGAGAGCGTCGACGGACGCGAGCACGGACGTCGAAGGGGCGTCGGACGTCGATCTCATGTTGCTCCTGACTGTGCGCCTGGTCCGGTCCGGTACACGGATCCGGTGCGGCAGCGCCTGAGCGATCATCCTAATCACGGGCATTCGAGCGACTTCGACGCCGTCGAGCGGCGCACGGGGGAGTATCCCGCCTGCGAGGGCTCGGGGCGCTGCGCGGCCACCTCAACGTCGTGAATTCGAGAGGAACGTGTCGTAAATATGACCGGATTGCCCGAGGGCCGCCAATGCATCACCCATAAGGGTGGCTGGAAATCACCTCGTCTACAATCGCCTTGAGCCTTTCTCCATTGCGCGCCGTGGCAATGCAGCATCGGGAAGTCCAGGGGCTCCCAATCGGGGGGATGAATCACCTGTGGAACTGCGAACGTACTGGCGAATCGCCCGCACCGGATGGTGGATGATCCTCCTCGGAATCCTCTTGGGCGTCCTCGCCGCAGCCGGATGGGTCAGCCTCCAGAAGCCGGTCTACACGGCCGACGCCGGAGGCTTCGTGTCGGCATCCACCGGCGCCAGCTCCGACACGGGCTCCGCCCTGATCGCCGACAACCTGGCGAAATCGAAGGTCAAGTCCTACATCGATGTGGGGACGTGGCGGTCGGTGGCCGACGAAGTCATCTCCGACCTCGGTCTGCAGTCTCAGCCCGAGTCGCTGGTCCGTCAGGTGAAGGTCACCAACCCCCTCGACACCGTCAACATCGTCGTCCAGGCCTCCGCCTCGACGCCGGAGGGCGCCCGAGACCTCGCCCAGGCATGGGTGCGCGCCATGTCCTCCGAGATCAACAAGCTCGAGAGCGCCACCGGTGGCGAGGCGCTCGTCCAGTTGGTCCCGGGCGACTCTGCTCAGCTTCCGGAGTCGCCGAGCTCCCCGAATCTGCGGATCGCGCTCATCGTCGGGGCCGTCGTCGGACTCGCGGCGGGCGTGGGAGCCGCGACGACGCGGTACATCGTCGACCGCCGCATCCGCTCGGCCGAGGTCGTGGAGCGCGAGACGGGCCATGCCGTGGTCGGTACCATCCCGTTCGAGAAGTCGTTCACCTCGGCGGGCCGGCTGATCCCTCTCGACGGCGGCTTCGACGAGGGTGCGCGCGCGAAGCACTACCGTGTCGCGGAGGCGATGCGCGAACTGCGGACGAACATCCAGTTCATGGACGTGGATCGACCGCCTCGGATCATCGTGGTCAGCAGCCCGCTGCCCGGCGATGGGAAGTCGACCACGAGCGCCAACCTCGCCATCATCCTCGCCGCGAGCGGACAGCGCGTGGTCCTCGTCGACGGCGACCTGAGGCGGCCCATGGTCGCCAGCATCTTCGGTCTGGTCGAGGGAGTCGGGCTCACCGACGTGCTCTCGGGGCGCGCCGACTTCGAGGACGTGGCACAGCCGGTGGGACTCGACGGAAACCTCCGCGTCCTCGGCGCGGGCAAGCTGCCCCCGAACCCGTCCGAGGTCTTGGGGTCGGCGCGCATGCACGACCTTCTGCACCGTCTTGCGGCGGACGCCACCGTCATCATCGACGCCCCTCCGCTCCTGCCCGTCACCGACGCGGCGGTCCTCGCCCACAACGCCGACGGGGCCATGATCGTCGCGAGCGTCGGGAAGACCACCGTCGAGACGCTGCAGAGGGCGATCCAGAACCTCGAGCGTGCCGGGGCCCGCTGCCTGGGCGTCGTGATCAACCGGGTGCCCATCCGCGGCCGCGGAAAGGGCTACGACGACTACCGCTACGCGGGGGACTATTACGCCACGTCGGCTGCGTCCGCATCGGTTCCGCTCGATACGCCCGCGCCCACGGAACCCCGGACCGCGCGGTCGACGCACGTCGCGGTGCCCGCTTCGGAGGCGCAGACCATCGCCGGATCGACGTCGCGCAGATCTCGCCGAGAGGGTCGCCCCTCCTCCTGAGGCGCCCTACATCGGTGCCGGGGGCGACGTCTCGGGGGCTGTGGCCTCCCATACGACGAGATGCTGATCGGTGAGTTGCCGGAGGAACGAGCGGACGCCTTCGGCGACATCGTCCGTCCCGACTCCCCACTCGTCCGCGACGCGGCGGACGATCGAGGGCACGGCAGCAGCGCCGTCGATATGCATCCAGACGGATGATCCGGTCTCGGACAACTCGACGACCGTGAACGGCGTCGGGCCCGCCGGGGCGACGGCGTAGACGCATCCGTCCACCGCCGTCCACGCGACGTGCGCGGCCCGGTAGGGGATCGCCGTGTCCGTCATCGCTCTTCCTTCGTACGTGCACGCCGGTGGAGTCGGACATAGGCCGACATCTTCGCGGGGGCCAGAGCGAGCCGCGCGAGATAGAACCGGAACAGTCCGAGTGGTCCGTCGCCCACGTCGTGGAACGCGCGTGCGGAGCGGGGTGTCGGCCATGCCTGCCGGAACGCCAGGCGGATGCGTGTCGCACCGCCCGCCTCGCGGAACTGTTCGAGGAACGCGTCCGGGAGGTTGCCGGGGTCGTGGATGCGTCGCGTCCACTCGACGAGAAGGTCGACATCGGATTCCGGGACGACCGGGGACGCCCCGAGGAGTCGCGTCAGCGGCTCCCGCAGCGGTCCGACGGCTCCCAGCTCCTCGGCGCGGGTGAGGAGGTCCTGCTCGCGCCCGCGGAGGACTTCTGCGGCCGCGGTCTCGAGCTCCTGCAATTGCGGCCCGTCGCCGGAGCGGAGGACGTGGAGGGCGGCGAGCAGCCAGTGATCCGTCGGGGAGGGGACATCGCAGTCCGCGTGCGCGAGCTGTGCGGTGTGACGATGTGCCCACAGGCGGTCGAACACGTCCTGCGCCGGACGGAGGAATCCGGGGTAGTACCTGTGCAGGTCCAGCTGGCAGGGCCAGCGGGGGTGCTCGAGCGTCCGTGCGTGCGGCGCGAGCACCGTACCGTCGCGGGGGAGGGGGACCAGGACCTTGCCGTCCCGGTCTCGCCACCCCATCGAGCGCAGGAGTAGCACCAGATCCTCGAACCGCGCAGGGTCCACCAGGACGTCGACGTCCGATGGCCGCCGACGCGAACGCAGACCCTGCTGGGAAAGCACTGCTCCTTTGATCGAGAGCACGCGGATGCCGTGCGCCGCGGCGATGTGATGGATCGCGGGGGGCAGGAGGGCGACGGCGACGGCATGCGGCATGACGACGGACGAGTCCTCGTCCGGCGCATTCGTTGCGGCGCTCGGGCCGTGCGGATCTCTCAAGGAATTCGCCTTCGCGGTCGGCGGTCGATCCGCCGGCCGGGTTTCGATTTGCTTCTTCATCCTAGGAGTCGGGTCGGCTTTCATTCACGCTCTGTGCCAATTGTCCACGCCTGCGCCGCCCGTCAACCATTCGTGCGTTTACGCGTCTTGGCGTAAATTGATGCAAACGCGGTCGCTTTGGGCCGCAATCCCTTCTCTCGTTGGGCATCGATATGCGGGCAGGCATTCGTTTTTCGACCGGAGTCATCGGAGTCGTCTCGGCGCTGGTGGCTACTCTCTTCGTCGCGGTACCGGCGGCGGAAGCGGCCGGACCGCCGCTCCCCGCGGCCGGCGGGCATCCCCGGCTGATCGCTTCGGCGGACCGGATGCAGCAGCTCTCCGCGCAGGTGGCGGGCGATCCCGTCTCCGCCGAGCTCGCGGGCTGGGTCACGGACTCCGCGACGAGTCTGCTCACCGCCGGGAAGCTGAAGTACAACGCCGCCGACGACGGCAACATGCTGGATGACGCGCAGCTGCTCGGCCGTCGCATCCAGGACCTTCTTCTCGCCAAGCGCATCACGGGGGACACGCGTTTCCTCACCCGCGCCTGGCAGGAGGTGTCCCAGGCCATGGCGCTGGCCAACTGGAATCCGGACCACTTCCTCGACACGGCCGAGATGACATCGGCGCTGGCCGTCGCGCTGGACTGGGGGTACGACGACTGGACGGCGGCGCAGCGGACGGCCATCACGAATGCGATCGTGACGAAGGGGCTGCAGCCCTCGCTCGCGGTCTACCGCGTCGCCGACAACAACCCCGGGCCCTATCGCAACATCGGGAACTGGACCGGGCGTGCGGACAACGTCAACGTCATCGTGAACTCGGCCATGATCATGGGCGCGCTGGCGGTGAACGGCGAGACCACGTCGTCCGTCCCCGCCGAGGTGTACGGCGAGGGCATGGACAGCCTGACGAACGGGCTGCGCGCCTACGCCGCCGCCGGCGGTTTCGTCGAGGGGCAGTCCTACTGGGCGTACGCCACCCGTCACCTCGCATCCCTCGCGAACAGCCTGATCATCACGACGGGATCGGACCAGGGCCTCCTCAGCGGGACGGGCGTGCGCGCCAGCGGAACTTTCATGCTCGGCACACGCATGCCCAACGGGCAGTTCGCGACGTTCGCCGACACCCTCCCCACCGTCGATCCGGCCCCCGCCTTCGCGGGGCTCGGGTTCGCCCTGCAGGACACCCAGCTGATGAGCGCCGCCGCGCAGGCCCGGTCGACGCGGTTCGCCTCCCTCACTCTGCTGTGGCGTACGCCGAGCCTGGACGCGGGGTCCTCGGAGGCGCCGCTCGACTACGAGGACCCCGTGACGGGCGTCTTCGCGGCACGCGGCTCGCACACCGACACCGACGCCACTTTCCTGTCGATGCGCACGGCGAGCGATCCGAAGCTCAGCCACCAGCACATGGACGCGGGCGACTTCCTCCTCTCTGCCATGGGGGAGACGTGGGCCGTCGACCTCGGACGCGACGAGGCGACCTACGACCTGCTCAACGACAAGACGAACCGGTGGGACTACTACCGGGTCGGTCCGCAGGGGCACAACACGATCCTCATCAACCCGCAGAAGGGGCAGATCCCGCAACCCGGGTCGCCGACGACCGCCGTCGCATCGGGGTTCTCCGCGGAGTCGGCGTTCGCGGTCTCGGACATCACGAACCTCTACTCCGCCGACGTCCAGAGCTGGCGCCGTGGCGCCAGGCTCTTCGACCAGCGGACCAGTGTGCGCATCCAGGACGAGATCCAGACGTCGCGGACCACGTCGATCCTGTGGTCGATGCATACGGGGGCCGACGTCGAGATCGCCGCCGACGGGAAGACGGCGATCCTGTATCAGAACGGCAAGCGCCTCGCCGCGACGCTCGTCAACCCGTCGAACGCCCGGTTCGAAGTGACGGCGGCGCAGCCCTGGGTGACCATGCCCAACCCGTCGCAGGCGGCCAACACGAACATCCGCAAACTCATCGTGAGAACCGACCTCATCGGTACCGCGACCGTCGCCGTGGACTTCGCCCCCCTGCTCCCCGGCGAGACCAGCTCGGAGCTGCCGCCGACGGAGGCCGTCGTGCCGCTGTCGGCGTGGGCGGCGGCGCCGGCTTCCGCGGAGCTGTCCGGTATCGCCATCAACGGACGTGCCCTGGACACCTTCCGGGCGGACACGCCGAGCTACCGGGTGCCCGTGACGGGCACCGCGGTGCCCCAGGTGACGGCCACGGCGTCCTCCGGCTCGGTGACCGTCACGCAAGCCTCCGGCATCCCCGGATCGGCGACCGTCACCGTGTCCGGTTCGGGGGTGGCGGCGCGCACGTATCGCATCGACTTCTTCCGCGCGCCGATCGCCATCGCGGGGGCGAAGATCTCGGCATCCGACGGGGGTCGCGCGGAGTACACCTACGACAACGACCGCGGGACGAGTTGGTACGCGAACCGGGACCGCGCCGTAGTGACGTGGGATCTGGGCGGACTCAAGCTCTTCAAGGCGGGGCGGTTCGCGTGGGCGCCCGGCGACGGTACTCCCGTGCGGTATCAGATCGAGACGACGCAGGACGGCAAGACCTGGACGACGGTGAAGTCCCTGGTGCACAACGGAGAGACGCAGTGGGACGACGCGGTCCTCGGCGGCGCACGGTGGTCGACCGCGGTGCGCCTGGTCCTCACCGGGCCGGGAAGGCTCCAGGAGGCCCGCCTCTTCGAGTTCGACTACGGCCAGGACTGGTTCTCCGCGCCGACGTCCGTGCTCAGCGGCGCCAGCGTCACGGGGGTCCCGGGCGACATGAAGGTCGGCGATACAGCGACGCTCTCGAGCGCCCTCACGTGGACGGGGACTCCCGGAACGGCCGACAGCTCCTACGTCTCCAGCGACAGTTCGATCCTGAGCGTGGACGCGAACGGCAACGTCGTGGCGAGGAAGGCCGGCGTCGTCCGGGTCGGGGTGTCGGCGCGGTTCGCCGGCGTGGTGGTGTCGTCCTCGATCCAAGTGACGGTCGACGATCCCAACCGTGTCCGGATTTATGTGTCTGAGGATGCGTATACGGACAGTGTGAATTCGTCGACGAATTATGGGTCGTCGTGGTCGTTGCGGGTGAAGGGGGCGTTGGCGACGACGGCGGAGCGGGTGTCGTATTTGAAGTTCGATTTGTCGGCGTTGGCGGGGAAGTCGGTGACGTCGGCGGTGTTGTCGACGAGTTCGGTGATTCAGGAGGCGGGGACGGATCCTGCGGTGATGCGGGTGGATGTTCATCGGGCGACGGGGTCGTGGTCGGAGGGTTCGGTGACGTGGGCGAATCGTCCGGTGGTGGGGGATTTGTTGGGGAGTTTCCTGTCGCAGCGGTCGCAGTCGGTGAACACGACGGATCTGACGGGTTTCGTGAAGTCGTTCGCGTCGTCGGGTGCGGGGGTGTTGTCGTTGGGGTTGACGCAGGACGATGCCGGTAAGGGTGCGTTGTTGGTGAATGTGTCGTCGAAGGAATCGGGGGATCGGGCGTTCATCGATGTCACCCTCGCTCCGGTGACGGCGCCGGTGCCGCCGGGGGTGTTGAAGTCGGTGGCGGTGTCGGGGGTTCCTGCTCCGATGTCGTTGGGGTCGGAGGTGTCTCCGACGATCGCGGTGAAGGACACGATGGGCCGGGATTTCTCGGGTGCTGAGGTGTCGGTGGTGTCGTCGGCTCCGGGTGTGGTGGAGGTGTCGTCGTCGGGGTCGTTGAAGGCGGTGTCGCCGGGGCAGGCGACGGTGACGGTGACGGCGCAGGCGGCGGGGGTGGTGGTGTCCTCGACTGTCGCGGTGACGGTGGTGGATCCGAGTCCGACGTCGTTGCGGATTTATGTGTCTGAGGATGCGTATACGGACAGTGTGAATTCGTCGACGAATTATGGGTCGTCGTGGTCGTTGCGGGTGAAGGGGGCGTTGGCGACGACGGCGGAGCGGGTGTCGTATTTGAAGTTCGATTTGTCGGCGTTGGCGGGGAAGTCGGTGACGTCGGCGGTGTTGTCGACGAGTTCGGTGATTCAGGAGGCGGGGACGGATCCTGCGGTGATGCGGGTGGATGTTCATCGGGCGACGGGGTCGTGGTCGGAGGGTTCGGTGACGTGGGCGAATCGTCCGGTGGTGGGGGATTTGTTGGGGAGTTTCCTGTCGCAGCGGTCGCAGTCGGTGAACACGACGGATCTGACGGGTTTCGTGAAGTCGTTCGCGTCGTCGGGTGCGGGGGTGTTGTCGTTGGGGTTGACGCAGGACGATGCCGGTAAGGGTGCGTTGTTGGTGAATGTGTCGTCGAAGGAATCGGGGGATCGGGCGTTCATCGATGTCACCCTCGCTCCGGCGGGCCGATGAGGAGCGCGTGGATCTGCGTGGTCGGCGTCGGCACGTGACCCGGACTTTGGTCTGCTCGTCATTTCCCCGACATGCGCTGCTGGTAGCGTCTTTGCGGCGGGTGCGACGATGCGGGCAGACGGTCGGTACGTGGCTCGTTGATTCCGCCTCGAAATGACGGAGGGGGAGCCGCGTTGACGACAACGCAATCCACGGAGAAAAAGGCGGGCCGGCCGTGGCGGCTCATCGTGGTCGCCGGATTTCTGATCTTCCTGGCGATCCAGGGCTTCGTCTCCTTCAAGGTGACGCCCGAGCCGTACCCCATGATCCGGATGCCGAGCTTCGGTCTGGCGGCCAGCGCACAGGGCACGTACCCGGTGACGTTCATTTCCGGCGAGGTGGATTTCAGCGACGGCACGACGGCCGACATCGACCCCTACGCGATCGTGAACACGCTGCGGTTCTCCACCGCCCGCCCCTCCCTCGACTACGTGTTCAAGCCTCCGAAGGGCGGCGACGTGTCGGATCACCTCCGTGACTGGCTGCGGGGCCGCGTGGAGTCCGTGACCGGACGCGACGATGCCACCGACCTGCGCCTGTGCTGGGAGGACGTCAGCGTCCACGTGGAGGACGCGAGCATCTCGGACCGCCAACCCTGCGAATGGACGGAGGTCGCGCTGTGATCGCTCGCCTCGAGGGCATCATCGCCCGCGCCGCGGACTCGTATCGCCCCGATGCGCGCTTCCTCGCCGTCCTGCGCATGGCCTACGGGCTGTGGATCCTGCTCTTCCCCGTCGACATCCTGTGGATCGCCGCCGTCCCGAACGAGTTCGTCCACCCGCGGCCGGGGCTGTTCGGCTTCATCCACAGCGTTCCGCCGGAGGGGCTGCTCATCGCACTGACGGTCGTGCGCGCGGTGCTGGCGGTCCTCCTCGCCGTCGGCATCCTGACTCTCCCCGTCTCGATCCTCATGACCGCCGTGATGATCACCGCGGCGGGCATCTCGTACTCCTTCTCGAAGGTGGACCACTTCATCCTCTTCGAGCTCGTGCCGCTGTTCCTCGTGTTCGCCGGCTGGGGGCATCGGTGGTCCTTCGACGCGTGGTGGCGTTCCCGCCGGTCGCGTCCGGCGCAGGGGACGCGCGGGATGCCGGTCCTGCTCTACGCCATGACGATCGGCTGGGCGATGCTTTCGGCGGCCGTGCCCAAGGTCATGGGCGGCTGGTTGGACCCGTCGCGTCAGGCGACGCGGGGGTACATCGCCCGGGACATCGCCATCAACGAGAAGCTCGGACCGCTCGGGCAGTGGCTTCTGCCCTTCGACGTGGACCTGTTCTGGAAGCTCCTGGACTACGCGACCATCGCCGCGGAGGGGCTCCTCATCGTCTTCGTCCTCACACCGACTCTCTACCGGTGCTGGCTCCTGCTGCTGGCGTGCTTCCACACGGGTGTGTATCTCACCCTGGGGATCTCCTTCATCGACTA
The DNA here is from genome assembly GCF_030056775.1 of Microbacterium sp. IEGM 1404. Classification (NCBI taxonomy): domain Bacteria; kingdom Bacillati; phylum Actinomycetota; class Actinomycetes; order Micrococcales; family Microbacteriaceae; genus Microbacterium; species Microbacterium sp. IEGM 1404. Next base: position 153,023 of record NZ_JASHKP010000003.1, read on the forward strand.
CACGCTCGTGTACGCGGTGTTCTTCTCCCCGGTGGTGATGTGGATCATCCACCGGGTGCGCCGTTCCCGGCGTGCACCGGCGGAAGCGACGGCCCGACATGCGTGAGCGGCGCGCGTGAGGGTCAGCGTCGTCGGGAGCGGGCCGAACGGGCTCGCCGCCGCGGTCGTCATGGCGCGCGCCGGGCACGACGTGACCGTGTACGAGAAGGATGCCGTCGCCGGCGGGGGGCTGCGGACGGAGGCCTTCGTGGGGGACGGTGGGCTGTACGACGTCTGCTCCGCCGTGCATCCGATGGCCCTGGCATCCCGGTTCTTCACCTCGTTCGAGCTGGACCGACGGGTCGACTTCGTCACCCCCGACGTCTCGTTCGGGCACGCGCTGCACGGTCGTTCGGCCGTCGCCTACCGCGACCTCGATCGCACCGTCGAGGAGCTCGGCGGGTCGGGACGCGCCTGGGGTGCGGTGATGCGTCCTCTCGTCGACAACATCGGAGCGGTCCGGGCCCTGAGCGGGCTGGCTCTGCGCGGACGACCGAGCGAGGCCGTCGGTGCGCTGGCGATGGCGGCCGCCGCGGTCGGCTTCTCGGCGCTGACGGGGGAGGCGCGCGCGCTGGCCTCGGGCGTCGTCGCCCACGGGGCGGCCCCGTTCGGATCGATGGCGGCCCGCTTCGTGGGTGCGGTGCTCGCCGCGGAGGCGCACTCCGTCGGGTGGCCCGTGCCGGTGGGCGGTTCCGCAGCCATCGCATCGGCCATGGTCGCCGATCTTCGGGCGCACGGGGGCCGCGTCGTGAACGACACGGTCGTCGATGACATCCGCCAGGTGTGGGCGCCGGGCGACATCGCTCTGTTCGACACCGGGCCGCGCCCGTTCGCCGACGCGGCCGCGCCCCTGCTGTCGTCCGGCTACCGCGACCGCCTGCGGCGTTACCGCTACGGAAACGCCGCGGCGAAGGTCGACATGATCCTCTCCGAGCCCGTGCCGTGGACCGACGCCCGTCTACGCCAGGCCGGTACGGTTCACCTGGGCGGGTGGGAGCGGGACGTGTCGCGCGCGGAGAAGCAGGCCCGAGCAGGTCGGCATCCTTCCGCGCCGTTCGTCCTGCTCTCCCAGCCGACGCGCCTCGATCGCTCCCGCCTTCCGGCCGCGTCCGATCGGGAGATCGTCTGGGCGTACGCTCACGTCCCGAACGGATCGAGCAGCGACGCGACGGAGTCCATCCTGCGCCGCATCGAGACCTTCGCACCCGGCTTCCGCGACACCGTCGTCCACCTCGAGGCGCGCCCCGCGACGTCGTTCGCCGAGCTCAACCCGAACTTCGTCGGCGGGGACGTGCTGGGGGGCCGGGTCGACCTGGCACAGCTGCTGACCCGCCCGACGCTGACCGCGCGACCGTGGCGGACCCCGATCCCCGGCGTGTTCCTGTGCTCCGCCGCCACTCCCCCCGGGGCCGGCGTGCACGGGATGGCGGGATGGCACGCCGCGCGGATCGCACTTCAGGAGAACGGGCAGAAGATGCCCGATCTCTCCCCGACCGACAGGAACCACGAGTAATGGCAGATTTCCTGATTTCGATAGCCACCTACAAGCGGCCCGAACTCCTCGCCGACCTCCTCCGGTCGCTGGAGCCCGAGGTCGTCGGCGAGGACGTCCGGATCGCGGTGGTCGACAACCACGCCGAGGGCACGGGTCGGGCGGTGTGCGAGGCTTCGCCCCTCGACATCGAGTACGTCATCGAACCCCGTCCGGGCATCGCCGCCGCCCGCAACCGCGGGCTGGACCTCGTCCGCGAGGACGATCGCTTCCTCATCTTCGTCGACGACGACGAACGCGTGCACCCGGGTTGGCTCCGCAGCCTCGCCGACGCACAGCAGCGCTACGACGCCGACGTGATCTCCGGACCCGTCGTCTCCGTCCTCCCCGCCGACGCGCCCGCCTGGATCGCCCGGGGAGGTTTCATCCAACGGGCGCGCTTCCGCACGGGCGACCCCTCCCTGTCGCCCGCCACGAACAACACCCTGGTGCGGCTGGACTATCTCCGCTCGCTGGGGTCGCCCCGGTTCGACGAGGGTTTCTCGATGACCGGCGGTAGCGACACCGCGTTCTTCCGCGTCCTCCGCGACGCCGGCGCGCGCATGATCTGGTGCGATGAGGCCGTCGTCGACGAGGACGTCCCGGCGGAGCGCGCGAACTTCGCATGGATCTGGCGTCGCGGCATCCGCGAGGGGAACGTGTCGGGGCGCATGCTCCTGCGTCAGAGGTCGCGGACCAAGGTCGTCGTGGCGGGACTCGCGCGGATCGCCTACGGTTCCGCCGCCACCGCACGGGACGTGGTCCTCGGACGGGGCGTCCAGGCGCGCAGCACCGCGTACATCACACGGGGCCTCGGGTGGATCGGAGCGAGCCGTGGTCGGCTCGTCACCGAATACGCCCGCCCCACGGAATCGGTCGAGGGATAGAGAAACACCGCATGACAACGATCTTCGTTCTGGGTTCCGGACAGGAGGACAACATCGGCGATGTGGTCCTGCGCCGCACCATGTTCGACCAGCTCCGCACCCGCGGACCGCTGCACATCTTCCTCGGGGCCGCCTCGGAGGAGTTCGTGACGGCCCTGGAGCTGTCCGATTCCGACGTCGTCTATCACGACAAAGGGGCCTGGCGTTCTGCGCTGTGGGCGTCGATCCGCCGCGGCCGCGGGACCTGGTTCGTCGACAAGCCGGGCGAGCTCATCCTCGGACGCCGGTACCTGCTGGCGCAGCTGCGCATGGTGCCGGCTGCCATCGCCATCCGTCTGCAACGCGGAAGGGTGCTGCGGCTCGGTCTGGGGCAACGCAGCCCCGAACCGCGTCTGACGCCGATCTACCGCGCGCTGTTCCGGCTCAGCAACGTCGTCGCGTGGAGGGACGCCGACACCTACGCGAGGTTCCGTCTGGGTGAGGTCATGCCGGATTGGGGCTTCGCCGAGCGCGGTTCGACCGAGGTGGAGGGCCGCAATCTCCTGGTGCTGTCCTACCGGTCCGACAAGCCCGCATTCACGCCCGCGCTCGTCGCCGCGATCGGCGACGCGGCCCGCGCCCGGGGCCTCGACGTCGTCGTCGTGACCCAGGTGGGGCGCGACTCGCCGCGGTCGCGCGAGCTGGCCGAGGCCCTCGACGCCGAGCTGGTCGACTGGCCCGACGGTCGTAGCCACGGGGAACAGGAGCGTCTGCTCCGCGACGTCTACCGACGCTCCGCGATCGTGCTCAGCGACCGCCTGCACGTACTGATCGTGGCCATGACGGAGGGAGCCGTGCCCCTTGCGCTCTCGCTCGGGCCGAACTACAAGATCGGACGCCACTTCGATGCGATCGGATACTCCGACGTTTCCGTTCCGGTGTCCGACGGCGACGCCGACACGGTCGACGCGGTGATCACCAGCGCGCTCGAGCGCGGTCCGGAGGCACGGCGCCTGCTGGCCGCAGCGGTGCGACGCATCGACGACGTGGCTCGGGATGCCATGGGTGCCCCGACCGGGGTCGAGAATGGCGACTAAGAGTCTCGGCCGGTCAGCGCTCGGAGGCGCGGGGGCCACCATCCTCTGGCAGGGCGTGCGGCTCGTGCTGCTGGCTCTGAGCATCGTCATCCTGGCGAGGCTTCTGGACCCGGCCGACTACGGTCTCGTCGCGATGGTGACCGCCCTCATCGGGATCGGCGAGTTGCTGCGCGACATGGGACTGTCGATGGCGAGCGTCCAGGCCAAGACGGTCTCCGCGGAGGAGAAGTCGAATCTCTTCTGGGCGAACACCCTGATCGGCGCCGTCCTCACCACCGTCGCCTACCTGCTGGCCGAACCCATCGCCGCACTGTACGGACGCGACGAGCTGGTCGGCATCACCCATGCGTTGGCGTTCACGTTCCTCATCAACGGCATCGCGACCCAGTTCAAGGCGCAGATCAACCGCGATCTGCGCTTCATGACGCTCGGCTTCACCGAGGCGCTGCCGCAAGCGGCGGGTCTGGCCGCCGCGATCGTCTGGGCCGTCAGCATCGGTGGCTACGGCGCGCTCGTCGTGCAGGCGCTGGTCATCGCGGTCGGCGGACTGCTCCTGGACCTCGTCTTCGCCCGGTGGTGGCCGCGGGGCTACTTCCGGAGGACGTCCATCCGCCGCTTCCTCCGTTTCGGCGGGGCGCTCGCGGGCACCCAGACTCTGGCCTATCTCTCGAAGAACCTCGACACCGTCGCGCTCGGTCTCACCGTGGGCAGCACGCCGCTGGGATGGTACAACCGCGCCTACCAGATCACGGTCCTCCCGCTCACCCAGCTGACGGCACCCATGTCGCGGGTTGCCGTGCCGATCCTCTCGCGCGTCCAGGACGACGCGCGCGCGTTCGGTCGGTTCCTGCGGGCCGGGCAGTTCTTCAGCGTCGGGCTCGCGGCCGTCTGCTACGGAACGATCGTCGGCATGGCCGAACCGCTCGTGCGGGTCGTCCTCGGCGAGACCTGGCTGCCCGCCGCCCCCGTGCTCCAGGTGCTGGCGATCTCCGGCGTCTTCCGCGCGATGGGGCAGGTGCCGTACTGGCTCTTCCTCTCGAAGGGGCACGCGGGACGGCAGTTCCGCTTCTACCTCGTCGCGCAGCCGGTCATCATCGTCGGCATCCTCGCGGGCCTGCCCTTCGGCCTCATCGGTGTCGCGTGGGGTGTCAGCGCGGGCTACGCGATCTTCTGGATCGCGCAGATGCTCTGGGCGGCGCGTGCGACGGACACCCCCACCGGTGGCCTCATCGTCTCGGCGTTGGCGATCGTCCTGTCGGTGGGCGTTCCGATCGCCGGGATCGGCCTTCTGGTAACCTCGCTGCTGGATCAGCCCGTCGTCGTCATCGCCGTCGGTCTCGCGGCATCCGCCGTCTATCTCGCCGTGCTGCTGTTCGCTGTGCCGATCTACCGCAGCCAGGTTCGGGAAGTTCTCACGTTGGCACGGAGGCGCCGATGACATCCACGGTTCCCCGGGCGGGCAACCGTCCGTCGACGCCCCTCGAGCCGGCGCCCCGGAGGCGCCGCCACATCGTCGGCATCCTGCTGTTCAGCGTGATCGCAGCGCTCCTGCCGCTGGACCGCTTCCTCCTCACCGACGCGACCGTTTCCTCCCGCGTCTCGTGGGGTGTCATCATCCTCCTGGCGCTGTGCGTCATCGGAGGGCGGGTGGCGCGGCCGCCGTTCCCCTTCGTGTGGATCTCCGCGCTCGTGCTGATCCCGCTGGGTGGTCTTCTCTCGGGGACGACGACCAACGTCAACTCGAGCCTGCAGGTGGCCATCCCGCTCGCCCTGATGGTCGGATTGGCGCCGTTCGTCCTTCGCTACTACGTCCTGAACAGCCGTGCCTTCCTGTGGGTGGTCGGCGCCGCGTTCGTGGCCGCGCAATCCTTCTCCGCCGCCATGGGCATGTGGCAGTTGCTCGGCGGCACCCCTTTCGAGACGAAACTCATCTTCGGGCGCATCACGGGTCTCGCCGGACACCCGAACGTCCTGGGCATCATGGGCGTCATCTCGATCCTCGGCCTGCTGGCCGCCCTCCCGCGCGCGCGGCGCGGGGCGAAGGTGCTCGTCGTCGCGCTGCTCGGCTTGAACGGACTCGCGCTGGTCTTCAGCGGCAGCCTGAGCTCGATGCTCGCCGCCACGACCGGGCTCGTCGTGATCCTGGCGGTCAAGCGGCGTCTGGTCGCGACGTTCGTGACCATCGTGCTGGGCGGCACCCTCGTCGCGATCTTCGCCGGCGCCGGTGGTCTCGATCCCTTCGGAGCGCTCTCGCCCATCACGACCCGGGTCGAGGTCGTCCTCGGAACGGCCGAGGTCGACGGTGGTGCGGCGTCGGTGAGCACGCGCATCCTCACCTACGAGTGGGCGTGGCGCTTCATCAGTGCCAATCCCCTCATCGGTGTCGGCATGGATGCCACGAACGCGGGCACCTACAACGGCTACACGCCGGTCCACAATTACATCCTGCACGCCTGGTACCGCGGCGGACTCTTCTTCTTCATGTGGCAGGTGTTCGCGACGGTCGGCTACCTGCGCCTGCTGATCCAGGCGATCCGGACGAAGACGGAGGCTGTGCCGGCCGGGCTCATGATGGGGATCGTCGTGTTCGCGGCCACCTCGGCGTTCTACGACCAGCAGTCCTACTGGCTTCCGCTCCTGCTCGCCGTCGCCTGCCAATCCGGAGTGAAGAAGATCGCCGCGCCCGCGCCCGGTCCGTCGCGGCCCGCGCTGCGCGGGACGTCCGCCGGGCGCTGGAACTGACCCCCGACGGGCGCTGCGGCACTCTCAGCGGTGCAGGACGGCTTCGGCGGCGGTTCGCACGTTGTCCACCGCCGACTCGACCGTGAGGCGTTGCGCGTTGGACTGCGCGTGCGCAGCGACCGCGGTGTAGAACGCCTCGTCGGCCGTGAGGCGGGTGATGGCGGCGGTCCATGCAGGGACGTCGGCGGGGTCGAGGACCAACTGCCGCGACAGGGTCTCGTCGGTGTAGATCATCTCCGCGCAGCCGAACGCCCGTGACATCACGACAGGGATGCCGAGCATGGCGGCTTCGACGGCGCTGCGGCCGAAGGCCTCGCGCGTGGACGTGCCGACGTAGACCCGGGCCGACGCCCACACCTCCTCGCGCGACCGCCAACCGCCCATCCGGACGTTGGTGGGGACCTCGGCGCCGACCTGCTCCTCGAGCGGCCCCGATCCGTACATCACGCCCTGCACGGGCGTACCACGAAGCGCGTCCAGGAACAGCGACGGGTTCTTGTCGCGCGAGAACCGCGCCGCCCACACGACGTCCCCGGTGCTCGCCTTCGCGGACGGGGCCCGGGGCGGAACGAGCCCGGGCGGAACGAGACGATCCACGGCAGCGCCGACATCGTCGGCGAGCGTCGGCGTCGTGGCCCACACCTCACGGGCGCGCCGCAGCGCCGCCAGCTCGAGCGTGCGCCAGGCGGCGGTCTTGAGTGCGGAGGCCTCGGTCGGAGCGGGCCAGGGGAGACCGCGCAGATACGCCACCCACGGCGCGCTGCGGAGGCTCAGAGCCATGTCCGTCTGCGGGACCATGCTGACGCGGAGGTCGGCCGCAGCGACCTCGGGGAGCTCGCTCAGATCGCTGCTCAGACGGCGCACACCGCCCAGCCCCGATGGTTCCCGTGCGAACTCCCGGATCCCCTCCTCGACGAGGGGCGATCCCCCGGCCTTGGTGGAGACCCCGAGCACGGCCGTCCACTCCAACCCGGCCTTCCGGCCGGCTCGGACGAGTTCCACCGTGGAGTTGTAGACACCGCTGCGGGCGATGAGAGGTGCGGCGATGAAGCAGATCCGGGTCATGTCGATGCGCTCCGTTCCGCGACGGAGAAGATCCGTTCGCCGACCTGCTGGTCCGACAGGAGGGAGGGGGTCGCTGCGGCGCCGGAGGCGAGCCGGCGACGGAGGGCGAGGTCCTCGACGAGGGAACGGATGGCCGAGGCGAGCGCGTCCGCATCCCGGGGGGTGAAGACGAGACCGTTCTCGCCGTCCGTGACCCACTCGGACGGTCCGCCTTCGCCCGAGACGATGGTCGGCTTCCCGGCGGCGAGGTACTGCAGGACGTTCTGTCCGAGCGGTTCGGGTCGGAGCGAGCACTGGACGCAGATGTCGAGACTCGCGATGGCTGCGTCGACGTCGGCCCGGTGTCCCGCGAACTCCACGCGATCGGCGACACCCAGGCTGACCGCGAGCGCGGCGAGGTCGGAAAGGAAATCCTCGTGTCCGAACGACGGTCCGCCGAAGAAGACGAGTGACGCGCCCGCATCGGGACAGGCGGTGGCGAAAGCGCGCAGCAGCAGCTCCTGACCCTTCCAGGGGTCGATGCGCGCCACCAGGCCGATGCGCGTCACCGGGTCCGGGACGCTCAGCGCCGCCGGGTCGACGGGGTGCAAGCCGGAGGGGCTCGGGATCACTTCGACGACTTCCGTCCGGAGGTACGGGCGGACGGTCTCGAGCGACGCGCGGGAGTTCGCGATGACACCCGCCGCCCGAGGCAGGACGAAGCGGCGCATCAGCCGCGTCGCGGTCCCTCCGATGGCATCCGGGGTCATGAGGTCTCGGATGTGCACGACGAACGGCGTCCGCGTGAGCGCACCGGCGAGGGCCACGTAGACGGCGGCCCGGGTGGTGTTGGCCACGAGGACGTCGGCGTCTCGCACTGCGCGGAGTCGGGCAAGGGACACCCCGGATGCCACGATCTTCAGCGCGAGACGGGCGGCGGCGACCGCTCTTGAGCCTCCCTGCCGTCGGGCGACGTGTCGCGGTCCGACGTGCTCGATGGGGACGCGGGACCCGAGGGACTCGGTGAAGACGTCGGTGCCGTCCGTCACCGGGGGCAGCACCACGGCGGGCGACCACGGTTGGTCGGTCTGCAGCAGGCGGACGAGGGCGAACTCCGCACCTCCGCGCTCACTGGAGTGGTCGGCGAACACGACGCGAAGGGGGGCCGATGCCCGCTCAGCCGTCATGAGCTCGCCCGGTCCTGACCGCCTGCGGAGAGCGCGTCGATCCGGGCGATCTCCTCGCGCAACCGAGCCGCGAAGTGCTCTTCGGTGAAGCGCTGCGCGTGGTTCTTGATCGCGTCCTCGTCCCAGCTCCGCGTCTCGAATCCCCGCACTGCCTCGATGACGGCCGCGGCGTCGGGGGAATCGAAGTAGACCCCGGTCGTGCCCTCGTCGATGGTGTCGAGGAATCCGCCCCAGCGCAGGACGATCGAAGGTTTCCCGTGGACGGCGCCCTCGATGGGGGTCAGGCCGAAGTCTTCGAAGCTGGCCGACACCACCGCGCGGCACCGCGCGTAGAGCCACGCGATCTGACCGTCCGTGAGGTCCTTCACCATGGCGACGTTGTCGCCGCGCAGACCGGCCAGCCGGCGCTCCTCGGGGCCGGCACCCACGACGACGAGCGGCAGCCCGAGCTCGTTGAACGCCTCGATGACGACATCCACGTTCTTGTAGGGGAGGAGCCGGGAGATGCAGAGGAAGAAAGGTTCCGCGGCGATGGCGTCGGGCAGGGGGACGGGCTCTTCGGCGATGCTCGTGTCCACCGTGTGCGGAGCGGGGAGTACCTCGGCATCCAGGCCGTAGGTCTCCTTGATGCGCTGCTGGACGACCGTGGAGATGGCGAAGTAGGTCGTCGCGGTCGTCGAGGCGCGCCGGTCCCAGCGCTTCAGGAACGGCGAGAGGACGTCGAGGACGATCCGGCGCGGCGAGAGGCCCGAGGAGCCCATGTAGGCGTCGCGCTGGTACAGCCATCGGGCGGGGGAGTAGCAGTAGACGATCTTCGATCCGGTCGCGGGGAATCCGTGCGCCCACCCGCTCGAACTCACGATCGTGTGCTTCGCGCGCACGCGCATGCGGCTCGCCGCCCATGCCAGGAACGGCAGCGCGAGGCGGTGCGAGCGCCGCAACGGGCCCACCGCGTTCAACGGCGACGTGATGATCCGCGAGTCGGCGAACTCGGGGTACGTCGTCGACGCCTCGTACAGCGTCGTGTAGATCGGAGCGGACGGGAATGCCCGCTGCAGAGCCAGCACGACCTTCTCAGCGCCGCCGCGCTGGGTCAGATAGTCGTGGGCGATGGCCACGTCCACGGTCTCGTCCGACTGGTGTGTGGTCACGGAGGGCTCCTCGGAGTGGGCGCGTGCGAGCGGATGTCAGGCGGCGGCGGAGGCGATGTACTCCCGCACGGAGTCCTCCCACGCGATGGTGGGAGCCCACCCGAACTCCTCGCGGAGGCGGGAGGAGTCTCCGGCGATGCGGGGAGGGTCGTTCGGACGCATCCGCGCGGGGTCGATCTCCACCCGGAAGTCGTCCCGATGCAGGGTCTCCCCGATGACCCGGAGGAGGTCCTCGCCGCTCTGGGACGTGCCGGTGGAGATGTTGTAGAGGTCGTGCGCGTGCGAGGGGGCCGTGGCCAGGGTGAGGTACGCGGATGCCACGTCGCGGACATCCGTGTAATCACGGCGGGCGGCGAGATTGCCCACGCGGACAGGGGCGTCGTCCGTCGCCGTCCGCACCGCGGCCGTGAGGTCGGGGACGATGAATCCCCGGCTCTGCCCCGGGCCGATGTGGTTGAACGGTCGCGCCGCCACCACGTCCAGGCCGCGCCCCGCGTAGTAACGGCACTGCTGCTCGACGAGCAGCTTCGCGACGACGTACGGGCTCGACGCGAACGTGTCGCTCCCCTCGTCGACGGTGCCGGAGGGCGTGGGCTTGTAGACGGCGCCCGAACTGACCACGATGAGCCGCGGACGTGTCTCCGAGGCCAGGACGCTCTCGCCGAGATTCGTCATGATCCGGCTGTTGATCTCGATGTACCGCTGAGGCTGCGCGAAAGACGGTCCGACGGCGGCGAGTCCCGCGAGGTGCACGACCGCATCGACGTCGCCGTCCACGGGCCAGCCCTCGGCGAGGTCGGCGGAGAAGTACCGGTCTGCGTGGGCGGCGACGGCGGCGGTCGGCTGCGCTTCACGCCCGACCGCCCACACCGACAGGCCCCGCTGCGCGGCGAGCGCGACGACGTGGGAGCCGACGAAGCCGTTGGCTCCCGTGACGACGAGCGTCCGCGTCATCGGTTCTGCAAGCGGCCCTGTTCGGCCAGGTCGTGGGCGACCATGAGCTTCACCAGTCCGGGGAAGTCGACTTCGCGACGCCACCCGAGCTCGTTCTCCGCCTTCGAGGGGTCGCCGAGCAGGATGTCGACCTCGGCGGGACGCAGGAAGGCCGGGTTCTGCACCACGTACGGGCGCCAGTCGTCGATGCCGATCTCGGCGAACGCCAGGGTGAGGAACTCCTCGATGGAGTGGGTCTCTCCGGTCGCGAGGACGAAGTCGTCGGGGGTTTCGTGCTGCAGCATCCGCCACATGCCCTCGACGTAGTCGCCGGCGTAGCCCCAGTCTCGCTTGGGCCACAGGTCGCCGAGCTCGATGTTCGGCTGCAGGCCGAGCTTGATGCGGGCCACGGCGTGGGTGATCTTCCGCGTCACGAACTCGACGCCGCGACGCTCGCCCTCGTGGTTGAACAGGATGCCGCAGGATACGAACATCCCGTAGCTCTCGCGGTAGTTCTTCGCGATCCAGTGGCCGTACAGCTTCGCGACGCCGTAGGGGCTGCGCGGGTGGAACAGCGAGTTCTCGTTGTAGCCGGCGCCGGGACGGTTGTAGTCGAGCCCGCCGAACATCTCGGAGGTCGACGCCTGGTAGACCTTGGTACGCTCGGCGCGACCGGTGATGCGGACGGCTTCGAGGACGTTGAGGACGCCCTTGGCGGTCACGTCGGCCGTCAGCGTGGGGTTCTTGAAGGAGTACCCCACGTGGCTGACCGCGGCCAGGTTGTACACCTCGTCCGCGTCGCTCACCTCGACCGCGCGCACCAGCGAGGTGGGGTCGATCAGGTCGCCCTCGATGAGCGTCACATAGGGGAACTCGGCGACGGTCGCCTCCTTGCGCGGGTTGTTCTGCCCACGGATCAGACCGAAGACTTCGTACCCCTTCGCGTGCAGAAGCTCGGCGAGGTGCCCTCCGTCCTGGCCCGTGATGCCTGTGACCAGCGCGCGGCGGGGAGTTGTCATTGAGGATCTCCAAGGAAATAGCAGGTTCGGATCCGGGCGTCATTTCGCGGGGAGGTCCGCATCATCCCGATGTGCGAAGCGATTCGCTCTCGTTGATCAACGCGTGCCCCCGTCGACCCGACTCGGTGGAACAGTAACAGGTGCGCTGTGCGGTCACGTCACGCTCAGGTGAACCGCACGTTTCGTCATTTCCCGGCTGACCGGGAAAGAAAGGCGATGACGCTCGCCACGGCGGGCGTCAGCTGGGCGAAGGATTCGCGGAACACTTCGTCCGACTGGCGATAGGGGTCGATGACGTCCAGATCGCGCGGATCATCCGGTTGGGGGATCATTCCCCGAACACCCGCCGCATGGAGGACGGCCGCGCGCATCCGCGCCGACTCGTCGTCCGCCTCGATCCGGGGCCCGGGTTCTTCACGGAGGGATTCCGCGACCCGCGCCAGCTCCCGCACCGTGAAGGTGCGTCGCGTCGCCGCGGGCACCAGCTCGACGACCGCCCGCCGGTGCTCCCGGGCCATGGCGAGCACGAGGTCGGCTTCGCGGACGAGCGCGGGGGTCAGCTGCCGGGAGTGATGACCGGCGCCGTCGACACCGTCGGCGCTCAGCAGGCGCAGTGCGGGCTCGGGTATTCCCGCGCCGACGAGCGCACCGGTGCCGGCGCTTTCCACGGCGACGTCGGGGAATCCGGCGAGTCCGCGCGCCAGCAGCAGTTCGGCCACGGGGGAGCGGCAGATGTTGCCGGTGCAGACCGTGAGGATCGTGAACGTCACTCTTCGTCGGGCTTCCGTCGGCTGCGCGCGGACCGGGTCTTGCTCCGCGAGTCCGCGGATGCCGTCTCGGCGTACGAGTACGACCCGTAGGAGTAGCTGTCCGGTCCACGGGAGGGGAGCATGGTCACGATCACGCCGAAGAGGCGCGACCCGATGGCGTCGAGCTTCTCGACCGCCGCGGTGAGCTGCGGCTTCTTGGTCGTGCCTGACGCCGCCACCATGAGCACGCCGCTGGTGAACCGCGAGACCACGGCCGCGTCGGTCACGAGCAGCAGCGGCGGGGCGTCGATCAAGACGTAGTCGAAGGCCGACGCCAAGGCCTCGAGCGTCCGCTGCATGGCCTGGCTTCCGAGGAGCTCAGAGGGATTGGGGGGCGTCCGACCGGACGGCAGTACGAAGAGTTTGCCGGTTCCCCACTGCTGCAGGACGTCGACGAGCTCTGCGCGGCCGATGAGGACGTCGGTGAGCCCGACTCCGCCCTCGATGCCCATGTAATCCGCGACGCGGGGAAGGCGCAGGTCGCCGTCGACGAGAGCCACCCGGGCACCCGTCTCGGCGAGGGCGATCGCCAGGTTCGCGGTCGTGGTCGACTTGCCTTCACCCGGCCCGGCGCTGGAGACGACGAACGAGCGCGTGTCCCCGTCGACATCGATGAACTGCAGGTTGGTCCGCAGGCTGCGGAACGACTCGGCGCGCGGGTTGCGCGGATCCGCGTGCACGATGAGCGGGCGCTTCTTGGCATCCGGGTCGAGGGCGATTCCTCCCAGGACCGGTGCGGCCGTCGCCGCTTCGATGTCGTGCAGCGAGTGGATCCGGGTGTCGAGGACGGACCGCAGGATCGCGATACCGAGTCCGAGAGCGAGGCCGAGGACCACACCGAGGACCACGTTGAGCGGGACACGCGGGGACGACGGCGAGACCGGCACCAGCGCGGGTTCGATGGTTTCGACGCGCACCAGGCTGGCCGTGTCGCCCTCCGGCTTCTCCAGACGGTTCACCACGACGTCGGCGAAGTTCGTGCCGATCGAATTCGCGATGGATGCCGCTTTCTCAGCGTCGGTGTCGGTCACCTTGACGGAGATGATCACGGAGTCGGTCGGCGAGGAGGCCTGAACCGACTGTGCGAGCTGCTGGGCCGTCGTGTCCAGGTCGAGGTCGTTGATGACGCGATCCAGCACCAGAGCACTGTCCACGACATCCACGAAGCTCACCACGGCCTGCCGGGCGAACGTCGTGCCCTGAGCGAGCTCGCTGACCCCCGCGCTGTCGGACCGTACGGAGACGTAGAGCTGGGTGCTCGCCTCGTACGTCGGGGTCTGCAGGAGAGACCATCCGAACGCACCCGCCCCACCCAGGACGGTCAATGCAAGAACGAGAATCCAATTCCGATGCAGGATTCGGAGATAGTCGCGCAGTTCCAAGCCTCGTCCGTTCGCCGATTTACGTGCCGCGGGAGACTCGAACAGATTGCACGAGAAGCGGCCCGAGGTATTCTTCCAAAGACGTTCCGCTGCCTGAGGCACCCACCGACACCATACGACATCTCACCCGCGCACCCGAGAGCAGCGTCCTGGAGACCCCCACACATGGACCGCAAAACAGACTCGTCCGACGACCCTTTCGCGCGCGAAAGGAAGGTTCCTTCCGGGCGCAGCGGTGACGACCTCCGCGCATTGGTGGGTCCCGCGGCGGCATCGACGAGCGGGTCTCCCTCTCCGCGAGATGCCGATCTCCGAGCCCTCGTGGGGCCCGGGGAAGCCGTGCGGGGAGCCGAGGCGAACACGTCGGACACGCCGGACACGCCGAGCGGCTCGGACCTCCGAGCGCTCGTCGGATCGGGCGACTCGACGCGCAGCGTCCGGCCGTCGTCGACCGCGGGGCTCTCGGATCGGGGCGGGAGGTCGACGCCGTCACCGAAGGCGGGGACGGAGCTCGCGGATCTGGTAGGCGCCGCGATGCCGCGCAGTGACGACCGCGGCTGGATGGCCCCCGAACTCGCCGAGGCCGGTCGTCGACCCCGGTTCCCCCGCGGGGGCCGCGGAGGGTCGGTGGGAGCGTTCAGCATCGTTGTCGCGATCGCCGCCGTGGCGATGCTGGCGGGGACCACGACTTTCGCCCTGGTCCAGCGCGCAACGGCGAATCCCGCCGTGGAAGCGATGGACGGCCTGCGTGAGCGCGAGGCGGAGCTGCGCAACGAGATCAAGGGTCTGCAGACTTCGAGCGACCTTCTCACGGCGGTGATCGAGGATGCTCAGGCGGTGTCGCAGTCGGCGGCAGGCGTGTTGCCTTCCCTACGGGGGCGCGTCGAGGACGCGCCGCTGGACGCGGCGGATTCCGCTCGCACGACGCTCGATTCGACAGTCGCCTCCGTGCCGACCGTCGTCGTACCCGACTACCAGCGCGGCGCCGTGGATGAGCAGTCCCTGCAGGCGGTGGGGCACGCGCTCGACGAGGTGCGTCGCGAACGCGACGCCCTGCCCGCCCTCATCGCCCAGGTCCGCACGAGTCGTTCCGGGGTGACGTCGGCGCTCGATGACCTCCGGGCGCGCCTGCGCGATCTGGGTGCGTCGATCGAGACGGCGGCTCAGAGTGTCGTGCAGAGCGAGGACGCCGCGGGCGAGAGCTTCCGTCTCGCCGTGATCGATGCGGCGAGCGAGGTCCGTGCCGCGCAGCAGACCGGTGCAGACGGCCTGACCGAGATGGCAGCCTTCGTCGCGGCCGTCGACGCGCTCACGGCCGAGAACACCCGCGTCCTCGACCAGCAGTCGGGGCGCGTCCCCTCCCGCACGCCCTCCGTGGGGACGCCGTCGCCGACCACTCCCGCGGATTCCGGCGGCACCGGCACCACCGATCCGTCGACGTCCGCGCCGACCGACCCCGCCACGGCTGAGCCGAGCCCGACCTCGAGCAGCACGCCGCAGCCCGGAGACACGGCGACCCCGTGATTTTGGCCGTCCGTTTGCGACGGTTCTTCCCACCGGGGAAACACGCTGTTAACCAGTGTTCTTTACTGTCGCCCTCACGGAGGTTCGCGGCGCACGAGGAGAATCATGTCTGAAAACGCCGCGGGGGCTTGGTATCGGCGCGATATCACCGGAATGCGCTCATTGGCGATCATCCCGGTCGTCGCATTCCACGCGGGAGCGACGGTAATTCCCGGTGGATTCATCGGCGTCGACGTGTTTTATGTGATCAGCGGTTTCCTGATCACCACCATTCTTCTCCGCGAGGCGGAGAAGACCGGTCGTATCGCACTCGGGCTGTTCTGGGCGAAACGCATCCGTCGTCTGGTTCCGGCGCTGGTCGTGACGGTCGTGTTCACCCTCGTGGTCGGGGCGCTCGTCGGCTCCGTCCTCGGGTGGGATTCCCTCGCGCTGCAGGGGGCGGCTTCGGTCTTCTACGTTGCGAACATCCTGTTCTGGCGGGAGTCCACCAACTACTTCGACACCGGGAGCGGGTTGAGCCCGTTCCTCCATATGTGGTCGCTCGGCGTCGAGGAACAGTTCTACGTCGTCTGGCCCCTTATCTTGATCGCCGGCATCTGGATCGCGGCTCGGCGGTTCACGCTGCGGTCGGTCCTCGCCGTGGCGTTCTCGATCGTCTTCGTGGGTTCGCTCGCTCTGTCGGTGTTCCTGACGCCGGTGAGCCCGAACGCGGCCTTCTACCTCCTCCCGACCCGGGCGTGGGAGTTCGCCGGCGCGGGTCTGCTGGCGCTCCTCCCGGTGACGGCGGTCATCCGGAGTCGGGTCGTGGCCACGGTCGTCGGTCTCACGGGCGTCGCCGTGCTCGTCGCCGGTTTCGTGTTCCTGTCCGAAGCCGACGCGTACCCGGGTTACCTCGCCCTCGTGCCCTTCGTGGGGACGATGCTCCTCATCGTGGCCGGCGGCGGAGCCCGTTCCGCTCTCGCGCCCGCACTGGAGAGTCGGCCGGCGGTGTGGATCGGCAATGTCTCCTACTCCTGGTATCTCTGGCACTGGCCGCTGATCGTGTTCGCCAAGGAGCTGTTCCCCGGTTCGGCGCCGGCGATGGCCGTCGCCGCGGTCCTCTCGCTCGGCGTGGCAGCCCTCAGCTACTCGTTCATCGAGCAGCCGCTGCGCTTCCGGCCGTTCCTGGCCGCCTCCGTCCGTCGGACCTATTTCGTCGGACTCGCGGCCACCGTGGCGACGGTCGTCGTGGCGTTCGGGGTTTTCGCGGCGGGCTCGGCGATGTTGCGGACCGAACCGATGCGCACGTACGCGAAGGCCGCCGAGACCCTGCCGGCGCGCGACTGCTCCGGTGGCACGGTCGAGACATTCGGCTCGGTCGACGCCTGCATCCTCGGAGACCCGTCGGGAGAGAAGACGATCGCCGTGATCGGAGACTCGCACGCCGGCCACTGGCGTGGCGCGGCCGAGGCGCTGGCAGAACAGGCCGGATACCGTCTGGTCTTCCGCTGGCTGAGCTCCTGCCCGTCGATGGACGTGCCGGTGACCGACCTGCAGGGTGTGAAGGATCCCCAGTGCGAGCCCTACCGCGCGCAGACGACGAAGATCCTGGATGCCGTCCGTCCCGACGCGGTCATCATCTCCAACGCGAACGCCTATGACGGCCGCATCCGGGGAGCGAACGGCGAGCACCTCGCTCTGAGCGACCAGCAGGAGCGCTGGCGCGACGCCCTCGGGAAGCAGATCGAGTGGGCTCGCGGCCTCGGGGCGCAGGTGGGGGTCGTCCGCGACAACCCGCGCATGCTGTTCAACCCGACTGCCTGCCTGTCGACTCTCCACGGCTCCCAGTCGGAGTGCGAGTCCGACTGGGACAGCGCGCACGAGTTGATCCGCACGTTCGACGAGGCGACGCAGGAGGCGATCGCGGACGAGTCCGTGGCGTCGGTCTTCTCCACGGACGACGCGATCTGCACCGGCGACGTGTGCCGAGCGGTGGACACCTCCGGCGTTCCGATCTACCAGGATCAGTCCCACCTATCGGAGATGTGGACGATGACGCAGGTCTCGCGCCTGGCGCAGTTCGTCGCCGCCACCGAGCGGGGCGAGGCGTTCCCCACCGACTGATCGCACCTCCCGGCGCACGAACACTCGTCGCTGGAGGGTGAGGTTCGGGGTGAAACGCGCCCAGAGCATCGTTTCGTGCGCTTGCATGAGCGTAAGCCGGCACCCGAAGCCGGCGCCGCGGCACGTGCTCCCGAACACGTCGTCGCGACCTCAGTGATGCGTGGAGTGAGCGTCTTTTGTCGACGACACAGCACGGGTATTCGCCGTCGGCGACGCCCTTCGGCAGTGTGCGGGTACGTGCCTACAACGACCCGCGACCCGGCGTGCCCGTTTTCGACGCGCGCGAGGGCGAAGCCTGGATGGTGGTCTCCCTCGACCGGCCCCCGTCGGCCCAGGGAGGCCTGCACGAGCAGCGGAGCTGCGTGGCGCTCGTCGTGTCGGACCGCGATGCGATGCCGTCTCTGCTTCCCGCGCGGGCCTACGTGACCATGGCCTTCCCGGAGCAGGTGCTGCAGGGGATCGGACTCGAGGGTGTCGGAGCGCTCGCCGTCGACGTCGGGTCCGCGCTCTTCTGGCCGTTCCTCACCTTCGCCTGGGTCTGCGCGACGGCGGACCGTCGGCAGACGGGCCTGACTTTGTACTACACGGAGCGCCTGCTGCAGGAGATGCTCGTCGGGGTCGTCGTCGCTTCGTTGCGCGGTGAGCAGAGCCGAACGATCGGCGAGGGTTACTCGGCGGCGCTGTCGATCATCGCGGCGCGGGTCGGGGATCCGGATCTGACGCCTGCAGCCGTCGCTGCGGAGCTCAACACGTCGCTCCGATCCCTCCAGCGCCAGTTCGCCGCGCACGACACGACGATGGACCGCAGCATCCGTGCCGCGCGCGTCGCGCACGCCACATCGCTGCTGGAAGACCCCGTCTACCGGTCGTTGACGATCGAGCGAGTGGCGCACGCCTGCGGGCTCGCGAACGGATCGAGTCTCGCCCGTGCCTTCGCCGCCGAGGGTCTTCCTTCGCCGGCGGCGGTCCGCGCGGCGGCGCGCCGACGCTGACGCGTCAGGGCCCGTTCCGCTCCTGCGCGACAACTTCCATACTCGGCGCGCCAGATCCGGACGCTCTTCGCGAAATCACCCGCGGTACTGGAAAACATCACCTTAGTTCGCACTCGACGCACCCGATCGTGCCGTGTGCATCACCGAACCCTAGGGGGGAACATGACCACCGAGAACATCCCGTCGGTCGGCGCCGGGCTCAGCCGCCGCGCCGTCATCAAGACGGCCGCGTGGGCCACGCCCGTCATCGCCGTGGCGGTCGCCGCGCCGCTGGCGTCGGCGAGCCCGGGCACCGCCCGCACCAACGCCTTCGTCGGCAGCAACATCTCCGCCAACCAGTCCGCGGGTACGGCATCCGGGTCGCTGACCGGCTCCGGCGGCAGCATCACCAACGTCAGCGGTTCGTGGGATTCGGGCAAGTTCACGGGTGTCTACCGCCTCCGCGGGCCCTGGAGCACGGCCACGCTCACCAAGCCCGACGGCTCCAGCTTCGTTCTGGGGGAGACGATCAGCTACTCCGGCACGGCGTGGGTCGTCACCGGCCTCAACATCTCGGACGACGATGCGGAGTGGTTCGTCGAGTTCGAGGCCCCGTCGATCACCGTGACCTCTGACACCACCGTCCTGCTGCCCGGAGCCATCTACTCGGGCACGTTCGTGCCGGGCACTACCGGACCGGGCCGACCCACCAAGTCCAACCCGATCCAGGCCGCCGTCGCCTTCGGCGCCGAACATGTCAACAGCGGCGCCCTGGTGGGTTCGTCCTCCAACTTCCCCGCCGGTTGAGTCGACTCCGTCTCTCCCGCCATCGCCCCCTCCCGGTTCGTTCGGGAGGGGGCGATGTCGTGGGGTGGGAGACTTCCCTCCCTCTCCCTCAGTCGGCACAATGGGCCCACCAGCGGAGAATCAGGTCCGCCCGAACGAGGGGAGCCGCCATGGGCGTCGACGACATCATCAACAAGGGCAAGCAGCTGTTCGAGGAGAACCGCGAGAAGATCGAGGAGGCGCTCAAGAGCGAGAAGGCCGAAGAGGTCAGCGACAAGCTCCTCGACGGGGCCGCGGACGCCATCAAGAAGGTCGTCCCCGCTGAGCAGCACGCCAAGGTCGACGAGGTGCGGGCGAACGTCGACAAGAACATCGGCAACGCCTGACCGCACCCTGCTCTGCGCGGCGCCGCTCCCGGGAATCGGGGGCGGCGCCGTCGCGTTCCCGACCGGGGGCTGAGGATATGCCGCACGCGACACGCCCGGGTTTGCGACACGCCCGGGAGCCCCGTAGACTAACCAGGTTCCACATTCCGGCGTGCGCTCGGCGCGCGCCAGGATCACTGCCAGGGCAGTGCACAGGCGGCGCGGAAGCGCAGGGTCCTGGGCCGCGGGCAGCAGAACGCACACCGAACCCCTCATCCTTCCCGGGATCCGCACGCCTGCGTGCGGGGGGCGGGCCGGATGCCATGGCATCCGGTTTGACAGCTGAACAGCGGTGCAGCATCTCTCGCGCGAGCGAGGGGAAGTGCCAGGGCGCGAAAGCGCCACCGTGCGTCCGATGCCCTTGGTCGGGTAAGACGCGAGAAAGAGAGTGAGCAGACAATGGCGGGACAGAAGATCCGCATTCGCCTGAAGTCGTACGACCACGCCGGACTGGACTCGTCCGCGCGCAAGATCGTCGACACCGTGACCCGTGCCGGTGCCACCGTGGTGGGCCCGGTCCCCCTGCCGACCGAGAAGAACGTCGTGTGCGTCATCCGGTCGCCCCACAAGTACAAGGACAGCCGCGAGCACTTCGAGATGCGCACCCACAAGCGCCTCATCGACATCATCGACCCGACGCCCAAGGCCGTCGACTCGCTGATGCGCCTCGACCTCCCGGCCGATGTCAACATCGAGATCAAGCTCTGAGGTTCGACATGGCTGACATCAACTCCAAGATCTCCAAGGGCCTCCTCGGCACCAAGCTCGGCATGACCCAGGTGTGGGACGAGAACGGCAAGCTCGTTCCCGTCACCGTCATCGAGGTCGCCCCGAACGTCGTGACCCAGCTCCGCTCGGTCGAGAAGGACGGCTACAACGCCGTTCAGATCGGCTACGGCCAGATCGACCCCCGCAAGGTGAACAAGCCCCTGACGGCCCACTTCGAGGCCGCGGGCGTCACCCCGCGTCGTCACCTCACCGAGGTTCGCACCGCGGATGCCGCTGACTACTCGCTCGGTCAGGAGCTCACCGTGGACGGCCTGTTCGAGGCCGGCCAGCTGGTCGACGTCGTCGGCACCAGCAAGGGCAAGGGCACCGCCGGTGTCATGAAGCGTCACAACTTCAAGGGTGTCTCCGCTTCGCACGGTGCGCACCGCAACCACCGCAAGCCCGGCTCGATCGGCGCCTCGTCGACCCCGAGCCGCGTCTTCAAGGGCATGCGCATGGCCGGCCGTATGGGTGGCGAGCGCGTGACCGTCCTCAACCTCACGGTGCACGCCGTCGACGCCGAGAAGGGTCTGCTGCTCGTCAAGGGCGCCGTCCCCGGTGCCCGTGGCCGCATCGTCTACGTCCGCAACGCAGTGAAGGGTGCCTGATCTCATGGCTGACTCGACTCTCGCGCTCGACGTTCGCAAGTCCGACGGCAAGAAGGCCGGCTCCGTGGAGCTGCCCGCCGCGATCTTCGACGTCAAGACGAACATCCCGCTGATCCACCAGGTCGTCGTCGCCCAGCGCGCCGCCGCCCGTCAGGGCACGCACTCGACCAAGCGTCGTGGCGAGGTCTCCGGTGCCGGTCGCAAGCCCTTCAAGCAGAAGGGCACGGGTAACGCCCGTCAGGGCTCGATCCGCGCGCCGCACATGACCGGTGGTGGCATCGTCCACGGCCCGAAGCCCCGTGACTACGGCCAGCGCACCCCTAAGAAGATGATCGCCGCAGCCCTGCTGGGCGCGCTGAGCGACCGTGCTCGTGGCGAGCGTCTCCACGTCGTGGAGTCGTTCGGCATCGAGGGTGCTCCGTCGACCAAGGCCGCTGCCGCGGTCCTGACCGCTTTCGGCGCCGTCAAGAACGTCCTCGTGGTCATCGACCGCGACGACGAGCTGACGGTCAAGAGCGTGCGCAACCTCGCGTACGTCCACGTGCTGACCTACGGCCAGCTGAACGCCTACGACGTGCTCGTCTCCGACGACATCGTCTTCACCAAGGCCGCCTACGACGCGTTCGTCACGTCGAAGTCCGGCGCCACCGAGGAGGTCTCGGCATGACCGCCGTCAACAAGGACCCGCGCGACATCATCCTGAAGCCGGTCGTCTCCGAGAAGAGCTACTCGCTCATCGACGAGGGCAAGTACACGTTCCTCGTGGACCCCCGCGCCTCGAAGACCGAGATCAAGCTCGCGATCGAGAAGATCTTCGGCGTCAAGGTGGCTTCGGTCAACACGATCAACCGCGTGGGCAAGGCCCGTCGCACCCGCTTCGGCATCGGCAAGCGCAAGGACACCAAGCGCGCGATCGTCAGCCTCAAGTCGGGCACCATCGACATCTTCACGGCAGTCGGCTGACGGTCGGGATAGAGGACAAGAACAATGGCTATTCGCAAGTACAAGCCCACGACGCCCGGTCGCCGCGGCTCGTCGGTGGCCGACTTCGCCGAGATCACCCGATCGACGCCTGAGAAGTCGCTGCTGCGCCCGCTGTCGAAGACCGGTGGCCGCAACAACCAGGGCCGCATCACGACGCGTCACATCGGTGGCGGTCACAAGCGCCAGTACCGTCTGATCGACTTCCGTCGTAACGACAAGGACGGCATCGACGCCAAGGTCGCTCACATCGAGTACGACCCCAACCGCACCGCGCGCATCGCGCTCCTGCACTACAAGGACGGCGAGAAGCGGTACATCCTCGCCCCCAACAAGCTGCAGCAGGGCGACGTCATCGAGTCCGGTGCCGGCGCCGACATCAAGCCCGGCAACAACCTGCCGCTGCGCAACATCCCCACCGGTACGGTGATCCACGCGATCGAGCTCCGTCCCGGGGGAGGAGCGAAGATGGCCCGTTCGGCCGGCGCCTCCGTGCGCCTGGTCGCCAAGGACGGCCCCTACGCCCAGCTGCGTCTGCCCTCGGGCGAGATCCGCAACGTCGACGTGCGCTGCCGCGCCACGATCGGCGAGGTCGGCAACGCCGAGCAGTCGAACATCAACTGGGGCAAGGCCGGCCGCAAGCGCTGGAAGGGTGTCCGTCCCACCGTCCGTGGTGTCGCCATGAACCCGGTCGACCACCCGCACGGTGGTGGTGAGGGCAAGACGTCCGGTGGTCGTCACCCCGTTTCGCCGTGGGGTAAGGCCGAAGGCCGTACCCGCCACGCGAACAAGGAAAGCGACAAGCTGATCGTCCGCCGTCGCACCGCCGGCAAGAAGCGTAAGTAGGAGTAGAGGAAGATGCCTCGCAGCCTTAAGAAGGGCCCCTTCGTCGACGAGCACCTGCTTCGCAAGGTCGTCTCGCAGAACGAAGCCGGTTCGAAGAACGTCATCAAGACCTGGTCGCGCCGTTCGATGATCATCCCCGCCATGCTGGGACACACCATCGCCGTGCACGACGGACGCAAGCACATCCCCGTGTTCGTGACCGAGACCATGGTCGGCCACAAGCTGGGCGAGTTCTCGCCCACCCGCACCTTCCGCGGCCACGTGAAGGACGACAAGAAGGGCCGTCGCCGCTAAGGCGACCGAGGAGGAGAGAGAAATGGTGGAGTCCATCGCACGCGTGCGACACATCCGCGTGACCCCTCAGAAGGCTCGTCGTGTCGTCGCTCTCATCAAGGGGAAGCAGGCCGAAGAGGCCCTCGCCATCCTGAAGTTCGCGCCGCAGGGTGCGAGCGAGCCGATCTACAAGCTCGTCGCCTCGGCGATCGCGAACGCTCGCGTCACCGCCGACAAGACGAACGAGTACCTGGATGACGCCGACCTGTACGTGAAGAACGCGTACGTCGACGAGGGCACGACGCTCAAGCGTTTCCAGCCCCGCGCACAGGGTCGCGCCTTCCAGATCAAGAAGCGCACGAGCCACATCACGGTCGTGCTCGCGACGCCGGAAGACGCTGCTGCGGCCCCGGCTCGCGCCAACAAGAAGGCGAGCAAGTAATGGGACAGAAGGTCAACCCGTACGGCTTCCGCCTCGGCATCACCACCGACCACGTGTCGCGGTGGTTCTCCGACTCGACGAAGCCCGGACAGCGCTACGCCGACTACCTCGCCGAGGACATCAAGATCCGTCGCCTGCTGACCACCTCGCTCGACCGCGCGGGCGTCAGCAACATCGAGATCGAGCGCACGCGTGACCGCGTCCGCGTCGACATCCACACCGCCCGCCCGGGCATCGTGATCGGTCGCCGCGGCGCCGAGGCCGAGCGCATCCGCGCCGACCTCGAGAAGCTCACCGGCAAGCAGATCCAGCTGAACATCCTCGAGGTCAAGAACCCCGAGGCCGACGCTCAGCTGGTCGCCCAGGGTGTCGCCGAGCAGCTCTCCGCCCGCGTGGCTTTCCGCCGCGCGATGCGCAAGGGCCTGCAGGGCGCGCAGCGCGCGGGCGCCAAGGGTGTCCGCATCCAGGTGTCGGGCCGCCTCGGCGGCGCCGAGATGAGCCGCTCGGAGTTCTACCGCGAAGGCCGTGTGCCCCTGCACACCCTGCGCGCGAACATCGACTACGGCTTCTACGAGGCCAAGACGACCTTCGGCCGCATCGGCGTGAAGGTGTGGATCTACAAGGGCGACCTCACCAACAAGGAGCTCGCCCGCGAGCAGGCCAACGCCCCGAAGTCGCGCGGTCGTGACGACCGTGGCGGCGACCGTCGTCGTGGCCCTCGCAATGAGGCCCCCGTGGCAGAAGGAGCGTCGGCGTAATGCTCATCCCCCGCAAGGTCAAGTACCGCAAGCAGCACCACCCCGGTCGCTCGGGCCAGGCCACCGGCGGCACCCAGGTGTCGTTCGGCGAGTTCGGCATCCAGGCTCTGACCCCCGCCTACGTGACCAACCGTCAGATCGAGTCCGCTCGTATCGCGATGACCCGTCACATCAAGCGTGGTGGAAAGGTGTGGATCAACATCTACCCCGACCGTCCGCTCACCAAGAAGCCGGCCGAAACCCGCATGGGTTCCGGTAAGGGTTCCCCCGAGTGGTGGGTTGCGAACGTCAAGCCGGGTCGCGTCCTCTTCGAGGTCGCCGGTGTCAACGAGGAACTCGCTCGTGAGGCACTGACCCGTGCCATCCACAAGCTGCCGCTGAAGGCACGCATCATCAAGCGCGAGGAGGGCGACGCGTAATGGCGATCGGCACCAAGCAGCTCGCCCCGAGCGAGCTCGACACGTTCGAAGACCAGCGCCTCGTCGAGGAGCTGCGCAAGGCCAAGGAAGAGCTGTTCAACCTGCGCTTCCAGTCGGCCACCGGCCAGCTCGAGAGCCACGGCCGCATCCGTGCAGTCAAGCGCGACATCGCGCGTCTGTACACGGTGATCCGTGAGCGCGAGCTCGGCATCCGCGCCACGCCGGCCCCGGTCGAGGCGACGAAGGCGAAGAAGAGCAAGGCGAAGAAGGCGGATGCCGCTGACGACGCCGCGAAGGAAGAGGCGGAGTAATGGCTACCGCGAAGAAGGCAGAAGCCGAGGCGCAGGTCGTCGGCCACGAGCACGCGGCGAACGATGTCCGCGACGAGAGCGCCCGCGGTTACCGCAAGGCGCGTCGTGGCTACGTCGTCAGCGACAAGATGGACAAGACGATCGTCGTCGAGGTCGAGGACCGCGTGAAGCACCCGCTCTACGGCAAGGTCATCCGTCGCACGTCGAAGGTCAAGGCCCACGACGAGACGAACTCGGCCGGCATCGGCGACCTGGTCGTCATCAACGAGACCCGTCCGCTCAGCGCCACCAAGCGCTGGCGCCTGGTCGAGATCCTCGAGAAGGCCAAGTAAGCCTCGCGGCTTGCTTGGAACCCAAGGAGTAACAAGTGATTCAGAACGAATCCCGGCTGAAGGTCGCCGACAACACCGGCGCCAAGGAGCTGCTGACCATCCGTGTGCTGGGCGGCTCCAACCGTCGGTACGCGGGCCTGGGCGACGTCATCGTCGCCACGGTCAAGGACGCGATCCCCGGTGGAAACGTCAAGAAGGGCGACGTGGTCAAGGCCGTCGTCGTCCGCGTGGTCAAGCAGACCCGTCGTCCCGACGGCTCGTACATCAAGTTCGACGAGAACGCCGCCGTGATCCTGAAGAACGACGGGGAGCCCCGCGGCACCCGCATCTTCGGACCGGTCGGTCGTGAGCTTCGCGACAAGAAGTTCATGAAGATCGTCTCGCTCGCCCCGGAGGTCATCTGATCATGGCGAAAATCAAGAAGGGTGACCTGGTTCAGGTCATCTCTGGCAAGAAGCAGGACAAGGGCGGCGACCGCGGCAAGCAGGGCAAGGTCCTCGAGGTCCTGACCGAGCAGAACCGCGTCATCGTCGAGGGCGTGAACTACGTCACGAAGCACAACCGCGTCGGCCAGTCCCAGCGCGGCACCAAGACCGGTGGCATCGAGACGTTCGAGGCCCCGATCCACATCTCCAACGTCGCGATCGTCGACCCCTCGACCAAGAAGCCGACCCGCGTCGGTCACCGCGTCGAGGAGCAGGTGAAGGACGGCGTCAAGCGCACCGTCCGCGTGCGCTTCGCGAAGAAGTCAGGCAAGGACCTCTGAATATGAGCACCGACACTGCCGCGGTGGCTGGCAAGATCCAGCCCCGCCTGAAGCAGAAGTACAACACCGAGATCAAGAAGGCCCTGCAGGAAGAGTTCGGCTACGCGAACGTCATGCAGATCCCCGGTCTGGTCAAGGTCGTCGTGAACACCGGTGTCGGCGAGGCTGCTCGCGACAGCAAGGTGATCGATGGCGCGGTCGAGGACCTCACCAAGATCACCGGTCAGAAGCCCATCGTCACCAAGGCCCGCAAGTCCATCGCGCAGTTCAAGCTCCGCGAAGGACAGGCCATCGGTGCGCACGTCACCCTCCGTGGCGACCGTGCGTGGGAGTTCGTCGACCGTCTCGTCAACCTCGCCCTGCCCCGTATCCGCGACTTCCGCGGTCTCTCGGCCAAGCAGTTCGACGGCAACGGCAACTACACCTTCGGTCTCCAGGAGCAGTCCGTGTTCCACGAGATCGATCAGGACCGCATCGACCGCGTGCGTGGTTTCGACATCACGATCGTCACCACCGCGAAGACCGATGACGAGGGCCGCTCGCTGCTTCGCCAGCTCGGCTTCCCGTTCCAGTCGGCGGACGCTCAGGCCTGAGCCCCCGGGCCCCCGGGATCCCGGGGGCCTCTCATCGAAGGTCGCCTGTCGTGTAACGGCAGTCGAAACCTCATGATCGAAAGAAGCAACACATGACGATGACAGACCCGGTCGCAGACATGCTGACCCGTCTGCGCAACGCGAACTCGGCGCACCACGACTCCGTGTCGCTGCCGAGCTCGAAGCTCAAGACGCACATCGCCGCCATCCTCAAGCAGGAGGGTTACATCGCCGACTGGTCCGTTTCGGACGCCCGTGTCGGCCAGACCCTCACCCTGACGCTGAAGTACGGCCCGAACCGCGAGCGGTCGATCGCCGGCATCAAGCGCGTGTCGAAGCCCGGCCTTCGCGTGTACGCGAAGTCCACCGAGGTCCCCACGGTCCTCGGCGGCCTGGGCGTCGCCATCCTGTCCACCTCCTCCGGTCTCCTCACGGACCGTCAGGCCGAGCAGAAGGGCGTCGGCGGGGAAGTCCTCGCCTACGTGTGGTGATCTGACATGTCGCGTATCGGACGTCTTCCCATCGACATCCCCGCCGGCGTCACCGTTTCGGTGAACGGCCGGGAGGTCCACGTCAAGGGCCCGAAGGGCGAGCTCGCGCTCACCATCGCGCAGCCCCTCGAGGTTTCGGTCGAGGAGAACCAGGTTCTCGTCACCCGCCCCGACGACGAGCGCGAGTCGCGGTCGCTCCACGGCCTGACCCGCACGCTCATCAACAACAACATCATCGGTGTCACCCAGGGCTACACCAAGGGCCTCGAGGTCGTCGGCACGGGTTACCGCGTGGCGCAGAAGGGCAGCTCGGTCGAGTTCGCCCTCGGCTTCTCGCACCCCGTCCTGATCGACCCGCCCGCGGGCATCACCCTCACGGTCGAAGGCAACAACAAGCTGACCGTGAGCGGCATCGACAAGCAGGCCGTCGGCGAGGCCGCCGCCAACATCCGCAAGATCCGCAAGCCCGAGCCCTACAAGGGCAAGGGTGTGCGGTACGCGGGTGAGGTTGTGCGCCGCAAGGCCGGAAAGAGTGGTAAGTAGCCATGGCTATCAAGACAAAGTCCGCCGCCCGCGCGCGTCGCCACGCTCGTCTGCGCAAGAAGGTCGTGGGTACGGAGCTCCGTCCCCGTCTCGTCGTGACGCGTTCGGCCCGCCACGTCTTCGTCCAGCTGGTCGACGACAGCAAGGGCCACACCGTGGCCTCGGCCTCGACGCTCGAGGTCGACCTGCGTTCGTTCGACGGTGACAAGACCGCCAAGGCCCGCAAGGTCGGCGAGCTCGTCGCCGAGCGCGCGAAGGCCGCCGGCTTCTCGGACGTCGTGTTCGACCGTGGCGGCAACCGTTACGCCGGTCGTGTCGCCGCGATCGCCGAAGGCGCCCGCGAAGGAGGGCTGAACCTGTGAGTGACAACAAGGAGACCGAAGTGACCGAGCAGACTGCACCGACTGAGGGTGCGGCTGGGTCCCAGGCACCCGCCGAGCGCGAGCGCGAGCCCCGCCGCGGCGGTCGCGAGCGCAACGCCAACCAGCGCGACCGTGGTTCGCGCGACCGCAACGAGAGCCAGTTCCTCGAGCGCGTCGTGACGATCAACCGCGTCTCGAAGGTCGTCAAGGGCGGTCGTCGCTTCAGCTTCACGGCGCTGGTCGTCGTGGGCGATGGCAACGGCGTCGTGGGCGTCGGCTACGGCAAGGCGCGCGAAGTGCCCCTCGCCATCTCGAAGGGTGTCGAAGAGGCCAAGCGCAACTTCTTCCGCGTGCCGCGCTCCGGCTCGACCATTCCCCACCCCGTCCAGGGTGAGGCTGCCGCCGGTGTGGTGCTCCTGCGCCCCGCCGCTGCCGGTACCGGTGTTATCGCCGGTGGTCCCGTCCGCGCCGTCCTCGAGTGCGCCGGCATCCACGACGTCCTCTCGAAGTCGCTCGGTTCGTCGAACACGATCAACATCGTGCACGCGACCGTCGAGGCTCTGAAGTCGCTCGAGGAGCCCCGTGCCGTGGCCGCCCGCCGCGGTCTGGAGTTCGACCAGGTCGCCCCGGCCCGCCTCGTGCGCGCCGAGGCCGCCGCTCAGAAGGTAGGTGCCTGATGGCCGAGCGTCTGAAGGTCACGCAGATCAAGTCCAAGGTGAGCGAGAAGCAGAACCAGCGTGACACGCTGCGCTCGCTCGGTCTCAAGCGGATCGGCGACTCCGTCGTCCGTCCCGACGACGCGCAGACGCGCGGCTACGTCAAGACCGTCGCCCACCTCGTCAAGGTTGAGGAGATCGACTAATGGCTGACAAGAAGGACGAGACCACCACGGTCGACGCCCCGAAGAAGGCTCCGGCCCGCAAGACGGCCGCGAAGAAGGATGCCGCACCCGCGGCGCGCCCCGGCGTGCTGAAGGTCCACCACCTGCGTCCCGTCCCCGGCGCTCGCACCGCGAAGACCCGTGTCGGTCGCGGTGAGGGCTCCAAGGGTAAGACCGCCGGTCGCGGTACCAAGGGAACGAAGGCCCGCTACCAGGTCAAGGTCGGCTTCGAGGGTGGGCAGATGCCGCTGCACATGCGCACCCCGAAGCTCCGTGGCTTCAAGAACCCGTTCCGGGTCGAGTACCAGGTCGTCAACCTCGACAAGCTGGCCGAGCTCTACCCGCAGGGCGGCGATGTGACCATCGTCGACCTGGTGGCCAAGGGCGCCGTGCGCAAGAACGAGAAGGTCAAGGTGCTCGGCACCGGCGACATCTCGGTCGCGCTCAACGTGTCGGTCGACAAGGTCTCCGGCTCTGCGGAGCAGAAGATCGTCGCCGCAGGCGGCTCCATCAACTGACGTCACACCCCGAAGGGGCCGGCGGCCGTGTGGCCGTCGGCCCCTTCTGGGTTAGTCTGATTCCGTGTGCGCCTGGTCGCGCGCCGAGATCGTTCTGGAGGAATCCCCTTGTTCAGCGCCATCGCGCGGGTTTTTCGCACGCCCGACCTGAGGCGGAAGATCGCCTTCACGCTGGGCATCATCGCCATCTACCGGCTGGGTGCCCACGTGCCGACGCCCTTCGTCGACTTCCCGAACGTCCAGCGCTGTCTGGCGGCGTCCGGGAGCACCGAGGGCCTGCTCTCCCTGGTGAACCTCTTCTCGGGTGGAGCGCTCCTCCAGCTGTCGATCTTCGCCCTGGGTGTCATGCCGTACATCACGGCGACGATCATCGTGCAGCTGCTGCGCGTGGTCATCCCGCACTTCGAGACGCTGTACAAAGAGGGCCAGGCCGGTCAGGCCAAGCTCACGCAGTACACGCGCTACCTGACCATCGCGCTCGCGCTGCTGCAGTCCACGACTCTGGTCACCGTCGCGCGCTCCGGGCAGCTCTTCGGCACCGGCGGCGCCCCGGAGTGCCAGCAGCTCCTCACCAACGACATCTGGTGGGCCCAGCTGCTCATGATCATCACGATGACCGCCGGTACGGGCCTGGTCATGTGGTTCGCCGAGCTCGTCACCGAGCGCGGCGTCGGCAACGGCATGTCGATCCTCATCTTCACCTCCGTCGCCGCGACCTTCCCGGCCGCCATGCTGTCGATCCTGAACACGCGCGGCGTCGAGATCTTCCTTCTCGTGCTCGCGGTGGGCATCGTGGTCGTCGCGCTGGTGGTGTTCGTCGAACAGTCCCAGCGCCGCATCCCGGTCCAGTACGCGAAGCGCATGGTGGGACGCCGCACCTACGGCGGTACGAACACCTACATCCCGATCAAGGTCAACATGGCCGGCGTCGTGCCCGTGATCTTCGCGTCGTCGCTGCTGTACATCCCGGCACTCATCGCCCAGTTCAACCAGCCGCAGGCGGGTCAGGAGCCGGCCGCGTGGGTGACGTGGATCTCGCAGTACCTCACGCGCGGCGACCACCCGCTGTACATGCTCGTGTACTTCCTGCTGATCGTGGGCTTCACGTACTTCTACGTCGCCATCACGTTCAACCCGGTCGATGTCGCCGACAACATGAAGAAGTACGGCGGCTTCATCCCCGGCATCCGCGCGGGTCGTCCGACCGCCGAGTACCTCGACTACGTGTTGACGCGCATCACGCTCCCGGGATCCATCTACCTCGGCCTCATCGCTCTGCTGCCGCTCGTGGCGCTGGCGACGGTCGGTGCCAACCAGAACTTCCCGTTCGGTGGCGCGTCGATCCTGATCATCGTCGGCGTCGGCCTCGAGACGGTGAAGCAGATCGACGCTCAACTCCAGCAGCGTCACTACGAGGGGCTTCTGCGATGACCGCACGTCTTCTGATCGTCGGACCCCAGGGCTCGGGCAAGGGGACGCAGGGCGTCCGTGTCGGCGAGGCTCTGGGTGTCCCGGTCGTCTCCACCGGCGACGTGTTCCGTGCCAACGTCTCGCAGGGCACCGAGCTGGGGCTCCAGGTGAAGTCGATCATCGATGGGGGAGACCTCGTCCCCGATGAGCTGACCAGCGCCGTCGTCCGCGACCGGCTGTCGCAGGCCGACGCGGCCGAGGGTTTCCTCCTCGACGGCTACCCGCGCAACCTCGCGCAGGTCCTGCACCTCGACGAGTTCCTCGAGGGACGCGACGAGAAGCTGGACGCCGTGATCGCCCTCGTCGTCCCGCGGGAGGAATCGCTGGCCCGGCTCACGTCCCGTGCGGCCGAGCAGGGCCGTGCCGACGACACCGAGGCCGCGATCGCCACGCGACTCGGGATCTACGAGCGCGAGACCGCTCCGATCCTCGACGTGTACGGCACCCGCGGCATCGTCGATGAGATCGACGGCGTCGGCGACCTCGACGAGATCACCGCGCGCATCTTCGCGGCGCTCGAGGCGCGCGGTCTGCGACCGGCGCGCTGACGTGGTCCTGCGCTCCTCGATCTACAAGAAGCCCGCTCAGCTGCGGGCCATGGTCGAGCCCGGTCTGATCACCGCCGCCGCGCTGGATGCCGTGCGCGAGCTGATCGCCCCCGGCGTCACGACCCTCGACCTGGATGCCACTGCCTCCGCCGTCATCACCGGGCGCGGCGCGAAGTCGAACTTCCAGATGGTGCGGGGATACCGTCACACGATCTGCGCATCGGTCAACGAGCAGGTCGTGCACGGCATCCCGAACGACCGTCCCCTCCAGGCGGGGGATCTGCTCTCCATCGATGCCGGGGCCGAGTTCCGAGGCTGGAACGGCGACTCGGCGTTCACCGTGGTCGTCCCCGGCGACGCTCCGGACGAGATCGTCGCTCCTCGGCGACGCCTGTCCGAGGTGACCGAGGGTTCGTTGTGGGCCGGCATCGCCGCGCTCAGTCGTGCCGCGCACCTCGGCGAGGTGAGTGCTGCCATCGAGGGATACATCGAGGACAACGCGCCCGATGGGGGTTACGGCATCCTGCGCGACTACGTCGGCCACGGCATCGGCCGCAAGATGCACGAGTCGCCGAGCGTCTTCAACTACCGGGTGCCGGATCGTGGCGCCGAGGTGCGGCCCGGACTCGCGGTCGCGATCGAGCCCATGGTGGTCATCGGCGATCAGGAGACCCGGGTCGAAGACGACGGGTGGACGGTCTCGACCATCGACGGCACAGCCGGCTCCCATTGGGAACATAGCGTCGCCGTGCACGATGGAGGAATCTGGGTCCTCACCGCGTCCGACGGCGGTGCGGAGAAGCTGGCACCCTTCGGTGTGGTGCCGAAGGAGATCGACTGATGATGATGGCCGCGGCTCGCAAGTCCACGAACTGGTTCGCGATCGGGGTGACGGCGGCCGCAGTGGTCGTCGTCCTCGTGATCGGCGGAGTGGTGTGGTTCGCCAACAACCAGGCGACGTCGCCGGGGACGGTGCCGCAGTCCTCGGCGGTCAACGCCGACACAGGCGCGATCGCCGTGGGTTCCGGCAGCCAGACGGTCGACACCTACATCGACTTCATGTGCCCGATCTGCAACTCGTTCGAGCAGGCCTACGGCTCGACGCTCCAGCAGCTCGTCGACGACGGCACCATCACCCTCAACATCCACCCGATCTCGATCCTCGACGCGCAGTCGCAGGGCACGCAGTACTCGACGCGCGCCGCGAACGCCGCCTACTGCGTCGCGGTCGACGACCCGGCGAACGTGTCCGCTTTCGTCACGGCGATGTACGCCCAGCAGCCCACGGAGGGCACCTCCGGCCTGGATGACGCGACGCTCGCGACCATCGCGAAGAACGCGGGAGCCTCGGATGCCGTGAGCTCCTGCATCACGGACGGGACGTACACGAAGTTCGTGACGGCGATCACCAAGAAGACGCCGTCGCAGACGGGGTCCGGGATCGCGACGCCGACGATCGCCATCAACGGCACGGTTCTGGTCAACCAGACCGATCTCACCGGCGACCCCCAGAAGGACATCGTCGATCGCCTCAACGGCTGAGTCGATGCGGCGAGTTGCCGCATCGCGCTCTACCACGTATGATTGATCTTTGGTGCGTTGCGCCTTTATTGGCGTGTCGTAGCACCGAATCCCCATCCACCGCAGACCGGCCGGTCTGCAATGAGCGTGAGCGAGTTTATGGCGAAGAAAGACGGTGTCATCGAGATCGAGGGCACGGTGTCCGAGGCACTGCCCAATGCGATGTTCCGTGTCGAACTGACCAACGGTCACAAGGTGCTCGCCACCATCTCGGGCAAGATGCGGCAGAACTACATCCGCATCATCCCAGAGGACCGCGTCGTCGTCGAACTGAGCCCATACGACCTCACGCGCGGTCGTATCGTCTACCGCTACCGCTGAGCCCGGCCGAGAAGTAACGAACCGCTCGCGCGGATCGAAGACAGCGAACAGGAACACCCCCATGAAGGTCAACCCCTCCGTCAAGCCCATCTGCGACCACTGCAAGGTGATCCGTCGCCACGGGCGCGTCATGGTGATCTGCAAGAGCAACCCGCGTCACAAGCAGCGCCAGGGCTGAGTGCGGACCGGACTCCAGGTCCGGCCCGACTCGACGACAGACTTCCAACTGAATACACAACGGCAGGATCAGAACCCGCGATGCGGGGGACACCTCGGGGCGGAGGCCCGGGCACCGATCCTGCTCCACACCTCCACGACACTCTGAGGAGAGCCGCATGGCACGTCTCGCCGGCGTCGACATCCCGCGCGACAAGCGCGTGGTGATCGCACTTACCTACATCTACGGCGTGGGCCGTACCCGCTCCACCGAGATCCTCACCGCGACCGGCATCAGCCCGGACGTCCGCGTCAAGGACCTCACCGACGACCAGCTGGTCGCGCTGCGCGACCACATCGAGGGCACCTACAAGGTGGAGGGTGACCTCCGTCGCGAGGTGGCCGCCGACATCCGCCGCAAGGTCGAGATCGGTTCCTACGAGGGCCTGCGCCACCGCCGCGGCCTCCCTGTGCGCGGTCAGCGCACGAAGACGAACGCGCGTACCCGCAAGGGCCCCAAGCGCACGGTCGCCGGCAAGAAGAAGGCGCGCTAGGCCTCCGCCGGCGCAGGATTCAGGAGAACCGCACATGGCACAGGCCAAGTCCGCCGCGCGCAAGCCGCGCCGCAAGGAGAAGAAGAACATCGCCGTGGGTCAGGCCCACATCAAGTCGACGTTCAACAACACCATCGTTTCGATCACCGACCCCTCCGGGGCCGTCATCAGCTGGGCATCGTCCGGCGGCGTCGGCTTCAAGGGCTCGCGCAAGTCGACGCCCTACGCCGCTGGCATGGCCGCGGAGTCCGCCGCCCGCCAGGCGCAGGAGCACGGCGTGAAGAAGGTCGACGTCTTCGTGAAGGGCCCCGGCTCGGGTCGCGAGACCGCGATCCGTTCGCTCACGGCCGCCGGCCTCGAGGTCGGCTCGATCCAGGACGTGACGCCGCAGGCGCACAACGGCTGCCGTCCGCCGAAGCGCCGCCGCGTCTGACGCATCGTTCCCGGGGAGTGCTCGTCACTCCCCGGGAACGTTCGCGCTCCCGCGCATCCCAGGACACCCGGATGCCGGCGGCCGTCGGGCCGTCAGCATCCGGCGAGTACAACTCAACACCTCACCCCATTACACGTGTCATATAGCGGGCACGTGATCGAAAGGAACACATAGTGCTCATCGCACAGCGTCCCACTCTGACCGAGGAGAAGATCGGGGAGTTCCGCAGCCGTTTCGTCATCGAGCCGCTCGAGCCCGGCTTCGGTTACACGATCGGCAACGCGCTGCGTCGCAGCCTCCTGTCGTCGATCCCCGGCGCGGCCGTCACGAGCATCCGCATCGATGGCGTCCTGCACGAGTTCAGCACCATCCCGGGCGTGAAGGAAGACGTCACCGAGATCATCCTGAACATCAAGCAGCTCGTCGTCTCGAGCGAGCGCGACGAGCCCATCACGGCCTACCTGCGCAAGACGGGTGCCGGCGAGGTCACGGCGGCGGACATCTCCGCACCCGCGGGCGTCGCGGTGCACAACCCCGAGCTGGTCATCGCGACGCTCAACGACACCGCGAAGTTCGAGCTCGAGCTCACCATCGAGCGCGGCCGCGGCTACGTCTCGGCGACCCAGAACCGCAACGAGTACGCCGAGGCGGGTCAGATCCCGATCGACTCGATCTACTCGCCGGTGCTCAAGGTCAGCTACCGCGTCGACGCGACCCGTGCCGGTGAGCGCACCGACTTCGACAAGCTCGTCCTGGACGTCGAGTCGAAGCCGTCGATCGCCCCGCGCGACGCCGTGGCGTCGGCCGGTCGTACGCTCACCGAGCTGTTCGGTCTCGCCCGCGAGCTGAACGTCGAGGCCGAGGGCATCGAGATCGGCCCCGCGCCGGTCGAGACCGTCCTCTCCAACGAGCTGTCGATGCCGATCGAAGACCTCGACCTCTCGGTGCGCTCGTACAACTGCCTCAAGCGCGAGGGCATCAACACCGTTTCGGAGCTGGTCGCCCTCTCCGAGACCCAGCTGATGAACATCCGCAACTTCGGTCAGAAGTCGGTCGACGAGG
Source organism: Microbacterium sp. IEGM 1404 (assembly GCF_030056775.1). Taxonomy (NCBI): domain Bacteria; kingdom Bacillati; phylum Actinomycetota; class Actinomycetes; order Micrococcales; family Microbacteriaceae; genus Microbacterium; species Microbacterium sp. IEGM 1404. Next base: position 188,648 of record NZ_JASHKP010000003.1, read on the forward strand.
TGCGCGACAAGCTCACCTCCCTCGGCCTGTCGCTCAAGGACTCGGTGCCCGGTTTCGACGGTGCACAGTTCTTCGGCGGCTACGACGACGAGACCGTCTGACCCGTCGGACCCGACCGAACCTTCCTACTGGAGTAACACGACATGCCCAAGCCCACGAAGGGTCCCCGTCTCGGCGGCGGCCCGGCCCACGAGCGCCTGCTTCTCGCGAACCTCGCGGCGGCCCTGTACACCCACAAGTCGATCAAGACGACCGAGACCAAGGCCAAGCGCCTGCGTCCGCTCGCCGAGCGACTGATCACGTTCGCGAAGCGGGGTGACCTCCACGCCCGCCGCCGCGTCCTCTCGGTGATCGGTGACAAGGAGGTCGTGCACACCCTCTTCACCGAGATCGCTCCGCTGGTCGCGGACCGTGACGGCGGATACACCCGCATCACCAAGGTCGGCAACCGCAAGGGCGACAACGCGCCCATGGCCGTGATCGAGCTCGTCCTCGAGCCCGTCACCAAGAAGCCGTCGGCGTCGAAGTCCGCGGCACCCGCTGCGGCTGCCACGCCCGCTGCCGAGGAGACCCCCGCCGAGGAGACCTCGACCGAGGAGACCCCCGCCACCGACGAGGCTGCCGACGCCGGCGCCGAGTCGCAGGAGGAGGGCGCGGCCGCCGAGGCCGCCGCCACCGACGCGGTCGAGGACGACGCCAAGGCGTGATCCTCTGCTTCCTGAACGAGGCCCTCTCCCGCTGGGGAGAGGGCCTCGTTCGTCATCCCGGGGCACGTAGGCTGAACGGGTGCGCATCCGTCTCGACATCGCCTATGACGGCACACATTTCCGCGGGTGGGCGCGGCAGCCGGACCTGCGCACCGTCCAGGGAACGCTCGAAGACGCCCTGAGCCGCATCGTCGGCGGAGAGCCGCGATTGGTCGTCGCCGGACGGACGGATGCCGGGGTGCACGCCTCGGGTCAGGTCGCTCACGTCGACCTCGATGAGGCGCAGGTCGCCCGCCTTCCGCGCCGGCGTCGCCAGGGGGACGAGCCGGACGGCGTCACGGCCCTCGCGGGCCGGATCCGAGGCGTCCTGGGCGCCTATCCCGACGTCACGGTCCATCACACGGTTCCGGCCCCGGCGGGGTTCGATGCCCGCTTCTCCGCCGTCTGGCGTCGCTACGTGTACCGCATCGCCGATCTCGGAACCGGGTACGACCCGCTCGAGCGTGCGCGGACCACCACCGTCAAGGCACACCTGGACGTCGCGGCCATGGATGCCGCAGCCCGGAGCCTCATCGGTCTCCACGACTTCGCCGCCTACTGCAAGGCGCGCGAGGAAGCCACCACGATCCGCACACTGCTGGAGTTCGATTGGCACCGTGACCCCGCGGGCGCACTCCTCGCCCATGTGCGCGCCGATGCCTTCTGCCACAGCATGGTGCGTGCACTGGTGGGCGCGTGCGTGGCCGTCGGCGAGGGCAGGATCAACCCGGAACGCGTCGTCGCGATCCGTGACGCGGGAGCGCGTCTGCCGGACACGAAGGTCCTCGCCGCACGCGGGCTCGTGCTGGCCGAGGTGGGGTATCCGGCGGACGAGCTGCTGGCATCCCGGGCCGAACAGACGCGGAATCGGCGCGACGCCGACGACATCGGTTCGTGAGCGTTGTGCAACCCTCAGCAAGCTGAGGGCTGCGCCTTCTAGGCTGGCGGGGCCATGAAGGTCATTTCGTACAACTTGCGCAAGCATCGCGCGGCGGGCGAGCTCGCCGCCCTCGTCGACGCGCACGCGGTCGACGTCCTGTGTCTGCAGGAATGCGACACCCGCGACATCCCCGCGGAGATCTCCGGGCTGCGTCTCGCGGAGGCCACGCAGCGCAACCGGCTCGGACTCGCCGTGTACTACCGCGAGAACACGTTCCGTGCGGTCGAGGTGCGGTCGATCGCCCTCAAGAAGTCCCTGCACGACTACGTGCTGAAGCCGGCGGAGGAGCGCATGCTGGGTGTCCGCCTGCGCGACATCGACGACGGTCACGAGATCATCGTCGCCTCCTTCCACGCGGCACCCCTCACCGCGCTCAACTCCCTGCGCCGCCATCAGATCCGCACCGCGTTGGCGGAGCTGCAGAACCTCGGTCCCGGGTTGCCCGCTCTCATGGTCGGCGACTACAACTACCCGGTGTTCAAGGAGAACCTCGGGCAGGCGGTGCGCGACCAGGGATACGAACTCACCCTCAGCGACTCGCGTACCTACACGCGCTACCGCTTCTTCCGGGGTCACTACGACTTCGCGACGTCGATCGGTTTCGACATCGCACACATCCGCACCCTCCCGCAGGGGCTGAGCGACCACCTGCCGATCCTGATCACCGCGGAGGTCGAGGGCAGCCGCCCCGCGGTGGCCTCCTGAGCCGACCGGAGACCGGTACCTCGCCGGGCGTCGGCGACTCAGACGTCGAGATCGTGCCGGTGACGTCGGACGGTGGCGCCCACGGCGATCGCACCGCCCGCGAGCGCGAGAGCGCCGCCCCCGATCCAGAACCCCAGCGCGGGTGCGCCCCCGCCGGGGACGCTGGCGGAGGCGTGGGTCGTGGTGTCATCGGGGGAGCCGTCCGCCGCCGCGTGGGCGATGGACGGGAGGGCCAGGACGGCTCCGGCGGCCAGAGCGGCAGCGGCCAGGGAGCGGACCAGCGTGTTCTTCATGCGGCACCCACAAGCATCGAGGACGGGAGACCGCGCACGTCGCGTGCAACGGGCCGGCGGTGATCGCCCCCAGCGCGATGCGGATCCGCCTCTTCGACTATCCCCCATCCGTACACGGCGCGCCACCGATCGGCGTTTCGATTGCGTAAAGGATCGGCGTCGTCTGCGCCACCCGTCGCCCAGCCGCGGGCGTCGACGCCCGAGGCCGGGCGTGGCTCCCTGAGCCCTCGCGACCCGTTGCCGCCTAGACTCGACGGAAGACCACAGGAGGATTCATGGGGGACCGGGTGCGCCGCGGCCGAGCCGCGCTGGGTGCGATCGGCGCGGGGACGATGCTGCTCGCGCTGGTCGGGTGCGGCGCGCCGCCGTGGGCGCAGGGCGGTGGGCAGACGACGCCCTCCTCCTCGCCGACGGTTTCGGCCTCCACCACTCCGGTTCCCACGCCGGTGCCGAACGACCTTTCCAGCGGTTCCACCGAGAAGAAGGTGACCGCCGGCGCCATCGCCGCGACGGTGAAGTACTGGTCCACGCTGTCGATGGACCGCTGGACGGCGACGGCGCTGAAGCCGGTGAGCATCTCGATGGACACCACCGTCACGCCCAACGACGGGCAGCAGGTCTATCTGCAGAGGGCGACGATGACGGTCGTGCCGGGCAATGCCACGCAATCGTTCGCGCCGCTGACCCCGCAGGTCGATCAGAGCAACCCGCCCGGCTACGTGGTCCTGTCGCCGTACAGCTACTCGCAGACGTTCAACGTGGGGGAGGTCCCCGCCGAGGCGACGTTCGTGACGCTCCAGTTCACGTACGAGTTCCTCCTTCAGACGACGCCTACCTCGAGCGACTTCGCCAAGCAGACCGCCAGCGACACCCTCACCGTCGCCATCGCCCGCGACGCCACGCCCGAAGGCTGATCACGCGCGAACGCGCTCCCACCGGTCGCCGCCGAGTCGCGTCGCCGTCATCGCGGCGTCCTCCGCCCGGCCTACGAGTTCGTCGAGGTCGTACCAGGCCGACTCCGCCGGCACCCACCCGATGCTCGCCGAGAGCTGCAGGTCGGCCCAGTCGTCGGCATCCATCTCGGTCACCCGTCGCAGGAGAGTGCGCACGTGCTCGCGGAGCACGGGCCCGGGGCGACAGACCACCACCACCAGGCGACCGCGCGCCGGACGCCCGATGTCGGCCTCCGCGGGGAGCGTGGCGGCCACGACGGCCTCGAAGGCCGTGGTGATGCGGTTCCAGCCGTTCTCGCCGATCGTGCTGCGGATCTGGTCGGGGTCGTCGAGGCGGATCGCCAGCACGTTCCAGGAACTCTCCTGTGCCCGACGCGCGCGGGTGAGCCGATCCTCCGCGGTCACGGAGAACTGCGGCCACGAGCGCGCCGCGCGTGTCCCGACGGGCGAGACCGAGGTGAAGTACAGGACGCTCACCGTCGCGCACACGAGGTAGATCAGCATCGCGAGGCCGTTGAGGATGCGGGGGAGCGTGAGGTCCTGCGCGCTCGAGGGCAGCGCCAGACCCGCCACGACGATCGCGCCGGCGAGGGCGACGAAACCGGCGGACACGACGGTCAGGGGCAGCGCGAGTCGCTCGAACCGGTCGGCGGCACGACGGACCTCGGCGATCGTGAGTCCGGCGAAGATCGCCGCCGCCAGGAAGGCCACGCGGAACGTCATCCCGTACACCTGGGGGTCGACCGCGAGCACGAAGGCGACGGCGGTCGCGATCGACTGCAGCACGGCGATCCACGGCAGCGCCGGAACGTGCCGCCGGGCGCGGAAACCCGACCAGATGAGCGCGGGAGCCCCGAGCATCAGACCGAGTCCCGCGCGACGGACGGCCTCGTCGCCGACCACGGAACCGGCGACGGAGATCCACGTGCTCGACATCGCCAGTACGAACGCCAGCGACCACAGGAGCGCGGCACGGGACGGTCGGTGCAGGAAGCCGAGACCGATCACCATCACGGTGGCCAGGGTGGCGACGGTCGCCTGGGCGAGCCCGAGATTGGCGAGCGTCTCCTGGGCGGTCATGCCTCGGTCGCCCCCGACCGCGAAGGCAGACGCACCGTCACGGTGGTCCCCGTCCCGACCTCGCTCTCGAGCTCGAGCGATCCCCCCTGCTCTTCGACGATGCTGCGGACGATCCCCATGCCCAGGCCCGTGCCGGGGGTCGGGCTCTCGCGTGCCGCCCGGGCGCGGAAGTACGGGTCGAAGATCCTGGGCAGTTCGTCGGGGTGGATGCCGATGCCGGTGTCGGCGAACGTGAGCTCGACGTGGTCGTCGAAGACGTGCCCCGTGATGTGCACGCTGCCTCCGCCGGGGGTGTACTTGATGGCGTTGCTGAGGATGTTGTCGAACGCCTGGCGCAGGCGGAACCCGTCGCCCACGACCTCGGCCGAGAGGGGGAGGTCGTCGGTCACGCTCACGCGGCGCGCGGCGGCGGCCGGGCGGAACGACTCGAGCGAGGAGGCGATGATGCGACTGGCGTCCGCCGTCGCGGCCGACTTCTCTTCGCGGAACACCCCGCGGGAGTTCGCCAGGATCTCGGAGATCAGTGTCTGCATGCGTTCCCCGGCGCCCGCGATGACCTCGAGCTGCTCGCGCACCTTGGGCGTCAGATCCGGGGCGTCGAGTGCCAGGTCGGCGTGGCCGATGATGGCCGTGAGGGGGTTGCGCAGTTCATGCGACACGGTCGCAGCGAGACGCTCGCGCGCCCGCTCCGCCTCGATGAGGGCGGTGACGTCGTGGACGATGAGGAGCGTGCTCTCGGGCTCGTCGGACGAGACCAGGCGCCGGGTGGACGCGGACAGGGCGTGCCAGTCGCCCTGGGCGTCGAACAGCCACACCCGTTCGTCCTCGAACTGCTCGCCCCGCGCCGCGCGCGCGAACGGGCGCTCCGAGTCGGGCAGCGGTTCGCCCCGCAGGGTGGCGTACTCGACGGCTCCGCCGGGCCGCGACGGTTCGTCGCGCTCGATGCCGTAGAGGTTCACGTACGTGTCGTTGAGGGCGAGCACCTCGCCGTCGACCGACAGCCGGGCGATGCCCGTGTCGAGACCGTTCAGCATCTGCGACACACGACGTTCCTGTCCGGTCACGCGTTGCAAAGTGCCCTGCAGCCTGCTGGCCTGGCGTCGGAGGAGTTGTTTGAACGCGCGCGTCTGGCGCGACGACAGATACGCCGTGATGGCGATGAACGTCAGGGACAGGAGCACCACGATCAGGCGCAGTGCCGTGGCGGGTCCGGCGCCGTTGACCGAGGCGTCCGCGACGATGATGACGCCGACCGCGGCCAGCGAGGCGATCATCATGCTGAGGACGAAGTGGGTGGCGATCCACGTGATCGGGAACACCCAGAAGAATCCGAACCGCAGGTCCGTCCCGAAGCTCAACAGCCCGATGCCGACGATGTCGCCGAACGGGATGAGGGCGACCGCATTCCGCGGCAGTCGGTGCCAGGGCACCATGATGGCGACCGCGGTCAGCGCGATGACGACGCCCACTCCGGTGGAGAACGTCCATACCGCGAAGAGGGACGGTTCGAGCGCTTGGACGAGCAGGACGGTGATGACCACGCTCGCGCCGAGGACCAGCTGCAGGAGCCAGACCGAGCGTGTCCGGCTGCTGGGTCCGCTCGCGTCGTCGGACTCGGAAGCGACCGGCGACGACGCCGGCGGAACGCTCCTCACGGCTGCCATGTGATCGAGTGTATAGACGATGGTGTAGTCTTCTGCGCGCCATCCTGTCTCTGCTCGCCCTTCGCGTCCTACCCGTCGCGTCGTCCGGTCAGACTCCCCCTGAGGCCTGCATCCCGCAGCGTGATGGTCGTCTCGTCGACCTCTGCGCACCCGCGCCCTCAGACCCGGGAGATACCTGTGAGCAGCTCCACTCACCGTCGTACCGTGCGAGCCCTCGCGCTCGCCGCCGTCGTCGCGCTGGGCGGCCCGATCACCCTCTCCGGGTGCACGCAGGTCGTGGACGCCTTCAACGCCATCCAGGCCCAGACCTCCGGTGGCGGGCAGTCGGTCGTCGTCGCCACCCCCGCACCGCAGTCGACGGCGTCCGCGATGCCGTTCGACTCCCGATTCACCTATGACGGGTCGGTGTCGCTGTCGTCCGAGGTCGCCGACGGTCTCGAGCTGCGCCTGGACGTCTGGGCCGTCGACCCCAAGCGCACGATGGAGTGGACGACGACGAACGAGAAGCAGTTCGGCTTCGCGCTCAACGTGCACGACCACCGCGTCGACGAGAAGGCGGTGCTCACCGAGAAGCGTCGCGTCTACATCTCCTCGGTGTCCATCACCTCTCAGACCGCCCAGACGGGCGGCCAGGTGTCGAACCCGTTCCAGTTCAGCGCGGACCCGCGCACGCTCGTCCCCACGGACACCCTGCGCTCGGACCGTGGTCTGCTCCTGAACAGCTTCCAGGGCGGTCTGCTCGTGCCCACGACCTCGATCCGCCAGCTGCCCAACGACACGTACGGCATCACGCTCGAGTTCGCCCTGAACATCGCCGTCGAAGGCTCCGCGAACTCCGATACGTCGTTCACCCAGCAGACGGTCTACCAGTACCTGCCCATCGCGATCTTCGAGTCCGACGGCGCCACCGCCGCCGGTCAGGCCACCGACTCCGGCACCAGCACCGGCCGGGCGCCCGGATGGGGTCAGACCACCGACCAGGGCTGAGTGCCCGGCGAGCCCCGGTTCAGGCGTGGGGCACCGCGCTCGAACCGGGACGCAGCCGACGGCTCTCCATCAACAGGGAGAGGTCGTGCACGTCCGCCACGGCGTGGTGCTCGAAGGTCAGGTCGGGCGTGTCGGTGTAGTCGATCAACGGCATCTGCCCCGCGAACGTCCGCCGTACGCCGGCCTCCACCTCGGTGCGGGGCGTCGACCCGGCGTGCAGCACGAAGACGGTGTCGCGGGCGGGGACGCCGGCCGCGGATCCGGGCAGCGCCTCGTGGGCGGCATCCACGAGGACCGTGATCATCTCCTCGGCGCGACCGGAGCTGTGCGCCGCGCGGATCAGATCGATCTCCGGGATGCGGACGACGGCGACGTGGACGCGCCCGTGGGCGCGCAGGAGATCGTCCGCGGCCTGGCGGAGGCTTCGACGGTCGTGCGCGCGGGTCCCCGGTGAGGGGTCGTCGTCGAGCTGCCGCCCCAGGCGCACCGATCCGAACCCCATCCCGACGATGGCCAGCGCACTGAGGATGGTGGTGATCTGCGTCGACGTCGTGTGCTGCCAGAGCGCCGACGACATCCCGGCGACGGTGCCCACGACCAGCCGGTAGAGGTTGAACGTCCCGAACACGACCAGGGTGGCGACCAGGACGCGGGTTCCGGAGAGGTCGCTCAGCGGTCGGCGCGCGAACTCGACGGAGGCGAGCGCGGCGAAGATCACGAGTCCCGCGGTCTTGATCAGCGTGGCCTCGTCCAGCGGAACGACGAAGGTGACGGCCAGCATCAGGATGCCGACGGCTCCCGTCGTGGCCGCCCCGATGCCGCGGCGCGCGTTGAGGCGCCGGGCGCCCGCCCAGGCCAGCCCGACCGTCACCACGTTGGTCGCGTTCCCCACGGCGGCGGCGAACGTTCCGCCGCCGGCGACCTCCGCGACGTTCGCGAGAGAGCAGGCCAGCGCCGAGATGGCGGCGACGCCCATGTACCGCACGAGCTCGGCGCGCGGCCCTCCGCGGTCGTCTCCGTGGCGGCCGTGCGCCAGGAACAGCGCGGCACCCGCGACGGAGGCCGCGGCGATGGCGGCGAGGAGGTCGAGGACGACCATCGGTCGGAACTCTCCCTGTGCCGGGGCCCCGGGGGAATCTTGAGGAAACCTTGCGGGGACGATGGTCATGTTCGGCTGTTGCCTTGCGGTGAACCTATCAGAGTGGGACACGGCTGAACCGCCGCCCCTCCGACAGGAAGACACCGCCATGACCGATGCGCGCAGCTTCGCTCCCCAGACCCGGGCGCTCACCTACCCCGTGGGCGGCACGGCGAGTCCCGTCGTCGAGGAGCACGCGTTCCCGGACGACTTCGCCTCGGTCCTGGAGCACTCCACGGTGCACCGCTCGACGATCGGATGCGTCATCCCGGCGTACAACGAGGAGGAGTCGATCGCGGAGGTCATCGAGGCCCTGCTCGGCCAGACCCGCGTGCCCGACGTCATCCACGTCGTCGTCAACAACACCTCCGACGCGACGGTCAAGATCGCCTCCGAGTACAGCGGGCCGCACGAGATCACCACCGAACTCGGTGAGCAGTTCACCGAGGTGTTCGTCCACGACATCGGCAAGAACCCCGACAAGAAGGTCGGCGCCCTGAACTACGGCTACTCGCTGGTCGAGGGGTACGACTACCTGCTCGGCGTCGACGGTGACACCATCGCCGACAGCAAGGCCGTGGAGTACCTCGAGACCGAGGCCGTGTCCGACTCCCGCATCGGCGGCATCTCGGCGATCTACACGATCGACGACAAGCCGATCAAGGGTCTCGTGGCACGCTTCCTGACGGCGGGTCAGCGCACCCAGTTCGCCGCGTTCAACCTGCAGAACCTGCTGCGCGGTCGCAACATGGCGGTGCTGGGCGGCCAGTTCTCGATCTTCTCCACCAACGCCCTTCGCGAAGCGATGAAGCAGAACCACCAGGTCACGCCCTGGGTGAAGGACTCCGAGGTCGAGGACTCGCTGCTGTCGCTGCAGATCAAGAGCGCCGGCTACCTGACGAAGATCAGCCCGTACGCCCGCGCCAATGTGGGCGGCATGACGACGCTCTCGGGTTACGACGCGCAGCAGGTCAAGTGGACCTACGGCGCCATCGAGCTCATGTGGCCGGGGCAGCGCGGCGACACCAAGGGTCAGCCGTTCCACCCCAACCTGCGTCTGCGGTGGTTCGAGAACTTCGGCATGTTGACGAACCTCTTCGTGCGAGTCGCGTTCCTGACCCTGCTCGCCGGGTCGCTGTCGATCAACGCCTTCGTCTTCTCGCCCCTGTGGCTGATCCCGCCGGTGGTGGCGATGCTGCTGAACCTGCGCATCGCGCGCACGATGGCCGCGGTCAACCGCACCGATGTCCTGTTCGCCGTGCTGTTCTTCCCGGCCGAGATCTTCATGTGGATCCGTATCAGCCACTTCGTCCGCTCGTGGACCCGCTTCCTCTCGCGGAAGAAGGTCGACAACTGGGCGATGCAGGCCAAGGCGGAGCGCGGTGGGGGACTCGGTCACTGGGCTCCGATGGTGGTCCTCATCGCCGTCGCGATCGCGCTCGCCGTCATCTGGGTGCTGGTCGGCCCGATGGTGCAGTCCTCGATCCTCTGGATCGGCTGGCCCATCGTCGGTGTCGTCACCGTCCTGCAGACCCTCCTCATGTTCTCCAAGCTCGTCCGTCGTCACCACGGATACAAGGTCTGATCGCGACCCGAACGCATCAGAGATAAAACGGATGCCTCGGCCCTGGGGAGGGTCGAGGCATCCGTGATGTCCGGGGTCGGTCAGGGGGCCGCCAACAGCTCCGACGTGAGGCGATAACCCACGCCGCGCACGGTCTCGATGTACCGCGGGTTCGCGGGGTTGTCGCCGAGCTTGCGACGGAGGTTCGTCATGTGCGCTTCGATGGCGCGCTTGTCGGCCTCGCCGACGAAGTAGCTGGTGACGTAGGACTCGCCGCGGAGCACGAGTGTGAGGTCGGCCTTGCTGCGCACGCGCCGCTTGGATTCCATGAGCGTCGCGAGGAGATCGAACTCCGTGCGGGTCAGGTCGAGTTCGAGGCCGTCGACGCGGACGATGCGGCTGTCGGGATCGAGCTGGAGGTCGCGGTGGACGATCCACTGGCCGCCGGTCGGGGTCAGCTCCCCGTGCGCGCGGGGCGCGACGTCGGTGCCGGGGCGCGTCGCCAGGTCGTTGCCCGGCGGCGTGGACCACGGATCCGGGCCCTGCGACGACGGCACGACGACCGGGGCGCCCGGCAGGGGTGCGGCGGGGGCCGGTGCCTGTTCGACGTGCGGGACGGGTTCGGGTGCCGGGCGCGCGGCCGGGAACGACGGCCCCACGCTGTCCTGGCGCGGACCCGGGACGGCGGCGCCTCCGGCGCGCGGGCGGCGCAGGAGCGCCTCGATGCGCGCACGCAGCTCGCGAGGACGGAAGGGCTTCACGACGTACTCGTCGGCACCCGCGCCGAGGCCGAGGACGACGTCGGCCTCCTCTTCGAGCCCGGTGAGCATGACGATGTAGGTGTCGCTCTGCTGGCGGATGCGCCGGGCGGCTTCGAAGCCGTCGATCCCGGGCATGTTCACGTCGAGCGTGGTGATGAGGGGTTGATAGGCGATGACGGCTCGCACGCCGTCGATCCCGTTGCCGACGGACACGGTGGAGAAGCCGGCCGATTCGAGCACCTCGACGAGGAGGTGGCGGATGTCGGGGTCGTCCTCGACGATCACGGCCGTCTTCAGCATCTCGGTGCTGTCGCTCATCCCACCACTCTTCCGGGTTTGCACGGATGTCGTGCCCGCGATCTCCCCCGAGTCACGGCGACCGCAGTGCGGCCGAGCCACATCTTTACATACTTAGTGGCGCTTACGGGTTAGCTCGTGGCGCGTAGGGGTGAGATCAGCGGCTCTCGCGCGTCAGCTCGACGGCGGCATCCGGCCACCACTTTCCCGCGACGGGGCCGCCGTTGCACTCGCCGTCGCTCTCGCCGGGGGGCTTGATCCACAGGGTCGTGTCGACCACGCCGTCGCCGTACGCGCCGCTGGCCGCTCCGACGAGCCGACCGGCGGGGTTGCACCACTCCGCCCCGGCCGGACCCGCGCCGTTACGGGAGGTGTCGATGATGGCGTGCGTTCCGCCGAGCAGCTCGGAGAGCTGGTGGGCGTAGGCGAACTCGTCCGCGGTGTCCTGGTAATTGGAGACGTTCAGGGCGACTCCGCGCACGTCGCCCATGAGACCGGTGGAGCGCAGAAGGTCGGCCATCTCGGTCGCGGGATGCCACGCCGAGTGGCCGCCGTCCAGGTAGATCCACGTGTCGACGCCGCGGATGTTGTCCACCGCGGTGCGCAGGTATCCCGCCCGGTCCTCGAGTGACCCGCAGGACGGAGCGAGGGCGATGCTGTCGGGTTCGAGGACGACGATCTTCCGTACGTCGGAGGCATTGCGCAGCGCATCGCCGATCCGCGCCGTCCATTCGCGGTAGGCGTCCGGATCCAGCCCGCCGGCGGAGTGATTGCCGCAGTCGCGGTCGGGGAGCCCGTAGACGGCGATGGAGACGGTGGCATCCTGGTCGCGCGCCTCGGCCGCCAGGTGTGCGATGCGATCCCACACCTCGTCGACCGGGTCGATCTCGGGGGTCAGCCAGTAGGTCGTCGGCTGGGCGGCCAGCCACGCGGCGGCGTCCGCCTCGGGGGAGCCCGACTGCTCTTGCGCCGCGGCTTTCGCGGCCTTGGATTCATCGGGGGTCACGATCCGCGTGTCCACGGCGGGGGGCCGGGCCGACAGGGTCTGGAAGAGATTGGTCACCAGCGAACCGACGACGGCGATACCGATCAGGAGCGCGACGACGAGCACGACAGCCCCCGTCACCAGGACCGGCCGCGGTATCCGACGCCGACGGCCCGGGCGGTGCGCTCTCCCCACTCTGAGGACTTTAGTCGAGCGTCGGGGGGCGGCGGTCGTGTGCGACCGATCGTGCGGTGGGGCGCGGATTCTGGACCCGATCCGATAATTCCCCGCACGCGTGCGGCCCCGCCGTATTGGTTAGGTCGGTGGAGCGGATACGCTGTCGGGGTGGGCAAACTGGTTTACGACGCGCTCGGTCACTCTTTCGACATCGAGGACCGCACGCTGGCTCACCTGCGCCTCGTGTTCATGAACAAGCTCCGCCGCGGCGAGCCGTTCATGTTCCACTTCCCGCTCGGAGACGGGAGCGGTACGCGCACCCTCTGGATCCACCCGTCGATTCCGCTCGTCTTCCACTTCTACGGCAGTCGTCCGCCGCACGTGAACCGCCGCTGGGTCGACGAACTCATGCACGAGGCGAGTTCGGCGAACGGGCTCACGGTCGTGGCGGAACCCGACCCGGATGCCGTGGAGCCCGTGCGCGTCTGAACCCGCTCAGCGGCACTCGGCGTCGACGACCTCGCGGACGCGATCGAGGAAGTCCGCCAGTTGGTCGGCCGCTCCGGGCGGGAGGTCCAGCGCGAATTCGCGGATCCGGGCCGTGACGGGGTCGATCGAGTCGGCATCCGTGTCGCGGTCGAAGGGGACGACGAACTTGCTGCGCCGGTCCGCGGGGTTCGCCACGAAGCCGATGAGCCCGCCGGCGGCCAGCCGATCGAGCATGCCCGTGACCGATGCCGTCGAGACCGCGAGGGCCTGGGCGATCTCGGTGGGGGTCACAGTGGCGCCTTCGTCGGCCCGCTCGAGGATCAGGCGCATCGCCGCACGGGCGTTCTCGCTGGGTCCGCAGTCCGTCTGCCGCCGTCGGGCCAGGCGCGCCTCGGCGAGTCGCAGTCTCTCGACGGCGCGGGCGGCGACTGTCGAAGGGTCGTCTTCAGTCACGATCGTCATGGCTCTCCTGTAAGGGTCCGGCCGCCCGATGCGACAGTCTAGTTAGGCAAACGAGATTTCAGCGATGCGATAGACCTGGCGTAGCCCCTGGTGAACAGAAAAGAAACTTGGCGCGTGCCGGATATTCCTGCGTGATTCATTAGGCAATAGTTAGGCAACCTAGTAAAATATGAGATGTCGAAACTCCGGAAGGAGATGCTCATGGGCCTACTGTTCTACGGGTCGTCCGAGCGCCCGATCCGGATCCCGGACCGAGTGCTCGCGCACGTGAAGGTCGTGATCGCGACCAAACTCCGCCGCGGGGAGAGCTTCACGATGTCCTGGCGCCACCCGGACGGCGAAGAGGGCGGGCGCAGCACGATCTGGATCCAGCCCTCGATCGCCCTCCGATTCGTCTTCGGCTCGGTCGAGCCCGAGATGCTCGATCCCGCGCTGCTGCAGTCGTACGCCAACTCGGCGAACTCGTCGAGCGGCCTGACGATCGACCTCGATGTCTCCGCGCCCGCCGAGGCGGCCGAGGCCGCGCGCCGGAGCGCCTGACGCGCGGACATCCTCTGCGTCGTCGGCGCCGTCATGTCACCGTCGGCCCGACGCGTGCCGGTGGGCGATGACGGACATCCACTCCATCCCCGGACACGGCGGTGCCGAGCGGCCGCGCAGGCGTTCCCACGCTTCGACGTAGATCCCCTCGAGGAGGGATGCCGCAGTGTCGGCGTCGCGCGTGAGCGTGAGCAGGACCGCGTACACGCGGGGCGACGTGGCGTCGTAGAAGTCGACGAAAGCGTCGCAGTCGCCGGTCGCCGCCCGCACCAGGAGGGCGTCCAGGTCGATTCCGCCGAGCTCCGCGGCGGGGCTCTCCGTGAGCGTCATGGGCACCTCCTTGCTCGACGTGTGCTCAGTCAATCGGCCCGTGCGCTCAGCGTCCGGGGGTTGCGCTTCCGGTGCGCTTCGCGTAGCGCCCGCCGCCGATACGCGACGACTCCCGACGGCGGCCCCGTCAAGCCCGGCCGACTCGCCCGTGGGCGCCTCTAGCCTGACGCCATGAGATCGTTCGTCCGATGGGGCCTGGCCCTGGCAATGACCTTCGCCGGAGTGGCGCACCTCACCTTCGCCCGCCGCGACTTCCAGGCGCAGGTGCCCGACGCGGTCGTGGAACGCGGGCCGCTCGATCGTGATGCCGTGGTCGTGGCATCCGGGGTCGTCGAGATCGCGTTCGGGGTGGCTCTGATCGCGCTGCCCCGGGAGCGGCGGCGCATCGGCGCGGCGCTCGCTGCGTTCTACGTCGCGATCTTCCCCGGCAACGTCGACCAGTGGCGCAAGAAGCGCTCGGCGTTCGGACTCGACACCGACCGCCGCCGTTTCGCGCGCCTGTTCTTCCAGCCCGTGCTCGTCGCCGCGGCGTGGTGGTCGACCCGCTGATCCGACGATGACCGATGTCGTCAGCCTCGAGTTCGTCTTCGACGCGGATGCCGACGCCGCCATCCGTCGCGAGTGGGCGGTCCTGGCCTCGGCGGGGTTGCCCAGTCAGGCCCGGCACACCGGTCCGACCAACCGCCCCCACGTGACGCTGCTCGTGCGCCCGTCCCTTCCCGACCTCGCCGCGGACGGACTGTCCGATCGGCTCCCTCTTCCCGTCACGCTCGGCGCCCCCGTGCTCTTCGGCACCGGTCGGACACGCGTGATCGCACGCTCGGTGGTTCCGAGCGCCCCCTTGCTCGGCCTGCACGCGGCCGTGCACGCTCTCGCCGGTGCCGGCCAGGACGCGCCGCACACGGCGCCGGAGGAGTGGACGCCGCACGTGACGCTCGCGCGCCGCGTACCCCTCGACCGTGTCGGCGAGGCGCTCGCCGCGCTGGGCGGCGAGGGCGGCGAGCCGATCGGAGCCCGCGCGATCGGCAT
Organism: Microbacterium sp. IEGM 1404; assembly: GCF_030056775.1. Classification (NCBI taxonomy): domain Bacteria; kingdom Bacillati; phylum Actinomycetota; class Actinomycetes; order Micrococcales; family Microbacteriaceae; genus Microbacterium; species Microbacterium sp. IEGM 1404. Next base: position 203,788 of record NZ_JASHKP010000003.1, read on the forward strand.
CCGGCGCTGGGATGCCGCCACGCGGACGGTCGCACACCTCGCCGGACGTGGCACGCTGGAATCGTGCTGAACGACGACGCCCTGGCCTTCCTCGCCGAGTACCACCTCGCGACGCTCTCGACCGTGGGTCGCTCGGGTCGCGTGCACTCCGTGCCGGTGGGCTTCACCTACGACGCGGGCGTCGTGCGGGTCATCGGCTCGCGCGGGACGCAGAAGTTCGTGAACGCGGAGCGTTCGGGGAGGGCGTCGGTCTGTTCGGTCGACGGGAGCCGGTGGATCAGCTTCGAGGGTCCCGCGCGCGTGAGCGACGATCCCGAGGCCGTCGCCCGTGCCGTGGACCTGTATGCGGCGCGCTATCGTCAGCCCCGCGTGAACCCCGAGCGGGTGGTGTTGGAGCTCACCGTGGAGCGGGTGCTCGGATCCGCCCCGTTCCGAGCCTGAGCGGCGTACCCTCGAAGCATGTCCTCTCTTTCCCCCGCGATGCCCCCCGGGCGTGAGGGGGTCGTCGGCGTCCGCATCGCCGACGGCAGAGGCGCGATCGGAGCCGTGGCCCTCGCCGCCTGAGCGGCGACGTCGCGCGACCTCGGTGTCGCGCGCCCACACCCGCGTTCGACGTGCGTCGGCGCGGCATCCTCCGCTCGCCCGTGCACGACGCGGGCGTCCTCCGACCGGAGCCTCTCCGGTCCATCGATGGGACCCTCATGATCGCCCTCACCGAATCCACCGTCCGATCCAGCTTCGTCAACGTCTCGCTGCGCGAGCGCAAGGCGATCGTCCTCCCCGCGGATCTCGCGGAACGCGACTGGGACCGCCTCGACTACTTCGGCTGGCGCGACCCCAAGTCGCCGCTGCTGGGGTTCATCGTCGCCGAGATCGACGGGAACGCCGTGGGCCTGCAGCTGCGTCAGGCCGAGCAGCCCACCCGGTCCCGGCCGCAGTGCTCGTGGTGCTCGGACGTGACGTTGCCCAACGACGTCGTGTTCTTCTCGGCTCGGCGCGCCGGGGGCGCCGGCAAGGCCGGCAACACCGTCGGCACGCTTCTGTGCTCGCGTTTCGAATGCTCCGCGAACGTGCGTCGTCTCGATCCGCCCGCGTACCTCGGCCACGACGCCGAGGCGGCGCGGGATCGTCGTATCGAGTCGCTTCGCACGCACGTCGACGGATTCTTCCGCGACCTGATGGCCGGGTGACCCGAGTGCCCCGGACCGTCCGGTCCGGGGCGCTCCCCGCGGGTCGACCTGCGCTCCCGCCCGGTCAGCCGGCCGGGCAGTTCTCGAAGGCGTACTCCGCCGCGTCGGGTGTCGACAGTCGTCGATCGCGCAGCACGGTCGCCGCGGGCGTCGCCTCGTCGGCGCACATCTGCGTGAACGGTCGGGGCAGCTGATCGGTGTACTCGATGTCGATCACGTGGGCGCCGTAGACGTCCGTGTACGCGGCGCACTCGTCGTACGCCGCGCACTCCTCGGCCACGGCGAAGTCGAAGCCCGCGGCATCCCGGAGCCGGTCGGCGAACTCGGCGGCGTTCTTCTGGCCGGCGGCGAGCCCGGCGTCATGCGCCACGGCCACCAGTGCGGCGGCGACGGCGGCGTTGTCCTCGAAGGAGAGTGCACCGTCGGTGCGCGTGAACGTGTCGAGGTTGTCGAACTCCACCGCCTGGAACCCGGATGCCGCGCACCCGCGGATCCAGGGCGCGACGTGCTCCACCACACGCGCGCGCGTGCCCTCGGTCGAGGTGTCGACGAGGCGTTCGTCCGGCCAATCGGGATCGACCACCGGCTCTCCATCGCGCTCGAGGAGCGTCCCGTCCGGCCACTCGGCACTCTCGCCGGGTTGGGTCTGGAACGCGTTGACGTAGCAGACCGAGTACAGGCCGTCCGCCGGGGCGGCGGTGCGGTCCCGGACGACGACGGTGACGCCGTCGGCCGGGGGATAGGGCGCCCCGAGCTGGTAGTCGACCCGCGCGTCGGTCGGAAAGGCGGCCGGCGAGTCGGGCGTGCGCGCGGCATCGTCCGAGCCGCACGCGGCGAGGAGGAGCGCCAGCCCCGCGACGGCGACGAAGAGCACGGCACGCGGCATGCGTCCACCCTACGGTTCGCCGCCTGGGATACTCGACGCGATGAACCGCAGCCGGACCGCCCTGATCGCCGTCGCCGCGTGCGCCGTGACGCTCTCGGGGTGTGCTCCCGCGGTGCCGGTCGCGCCCTCGGCGCCCTGCGCCCCGGGAGCCGTCGCGGTGGGCGAGGGGGCGGACGCCCTGCAGGCCGCCCTGGACGCGGCCGCACCGGGAGCCGTGCTGCAACTCGCGCCGTCGGTCTACCACGGACGGTTCCGCGCCACGGCGGTCGCGACGGCCGACGCTCCGATCGTGCTGTGCGGCACGACGGGCACGGTCCTCGACGGCGGCGACGTCGCGGGCGGGTACGCACTGCAGTTGGAGGGCGCCGCGTACTGGGACGTCCGCGACCTCGCGGTGCGGGGCGGGCAGAAGGGCGTCGTGCTCGACGCGACGACCCACTCGTCGCTCAGCGGTCTGACGATCTCGGATGTGGGACAGGAGGGATTGCACCTCCGCACCGGGAGCGCCGACAACACCGTGCGTTCGGTCACGATCGAGCGCACCGGCCGGACGGATCCGGAGTTCGGCGAGGGGGTCTACGTCGGTTCCGCGGAGTCGAACTGGTGCCGCTACACCGCGTGCGATCCCGACCGCAGCGATCGCAATTCGTTCTCGGGTCTCATCGTGCGCGACACCACCGCGGAGGCGCTCGACGTCAAGGAGGGCACGACCGGTGGGATCGTGCGCGACTCGTCGCTCTCCACGAGCGCCGCGGCCGTGGTCGACAGCGCGGTCGACCTCAAGGGCGCGGACTGGCGGATCGAGGGCAACACGATCGAGGGTCGTGTGGATGCCGTGAGCATCCACGTCATCCTGGCCCCGTGGGGGTCGGGCAACGTCCTCGCGGCGAACGTCCTGCGTCCGGGTGCCGGGGGCGTGGGAGTCGCCGTCGTGGGGGCCGCCCGGGAAGCGGGCAACACGGTCGCCTGCGGGAACACGGTCGCAACGGGCGTGTCCTTGAGCGACGTCGCCTGCACGTAACACGGACGCGGTAACCTTCACTGTCCTCCCCGGGCCGTCATTCGGCGTATCCGCCGCACGCAGGGGAGAAGACGTGGGCCACGGGTCATTCGGTGAGCAGCTGATGTGGCTGCTGCCGTTCGGGTACCTGGGCATCGTGTCGTGGGGCTTCTGGATCGTCCGAAAGCTCCTGGCGGCCACATCGCGCCCGGTGCGCAACGACTACCGCACCACGACCACGGTCGTCGTGCCGTCCTTCCACGAGGATCCCGACGTGCTGCTGCGGTGTCTGAAGACGTGGGTGCGGCAGGGGCCGTCGCGCATCATCATCGTCCTCGACGTCGCCGACGTGGAGGCCCAGCAGCGCATCGAGGCGCTGAGGATCCCGACGGTGGACGTCGTGATGTTCCGGCACCGGGGGAAGCGCTCGGCGCTGGGTGTCGGCATCCGCATGGTCGACACCGAACTGATCGTGTTCGTCGACTCCGACACCGCATGGGAGGACGGCACGCTCGAAGCCGTCCAGATGCCCTTCATCGACCCGGCCGTCGGTGCGGTCAGCACTCGGCAGAACGTCTACCTGCCGAAGTCGAGCGTGTGGCGTCGCGTCGCGGACTGGATCATCGACCTGCGCTGCACCGACTACGCCCCGGCGATGGGCCGCTTCGGCGGGGTGATCTGCGCGTCCGGCCGCACCGCCGCCTACCGGACGTCCGTGATCCAGCCGTGCGTGGAGGACCTCGAGCACGAGATGTTCTTCGGCAGGGAGTGCGTTGCGGGAGACGACGGTCGGATGACGTGGCTCGTGCTGTCGCAGGGGTTCCGTGTCGCCCACCAGGACAGCGCGCGGGCGCTGTCGATGTTCCCGGGCGTTCGTGAAGCAGCGGGTGCGCTGGAGCCGTAACTCGTACCGGTGCTACCTCACCGCCATCCGCAACGGGTGGGTGTTCAAGGTGCCGCTCATCTCGCAGATCACGATGATGCAGATCCTGTTGACGCCGTTCACGATGTTCGTCGCGCTGGCCTACATCGTGCTCGCGGTGCGGGCCGACAATCCGACGCTCGGCATCATCCTCGCGATCGTGTGGATGTTCGTCGGTCGTGGCATCCGCGGAATGGCGCACCTGTGGCGTCGTCCTGAGGACATCGTGCTGCTGCCCCTGGTGACGGTCGTCATCATCTTCGTCTCGCTGCCGATCAAGGTGTACGCGTTGTTCACGATGAACAAGCAGGGGTGGCTGACGCGGTCCGCGGACAGCCAGGGCGGCGAAGGACAGTCCGAGGCGAGCCTGGGCGGCGAGGGGCAGTCGGCGCAGAGCGTCGGGTTGATGTCCTCGCCCGACGGGGAGGGCTCCCGTGGATGACGACGGCGCGCTGACCGCGCTGGAACGCGGCGACACGCATCCGGCCATCCGCGGGGTGGCTCGGGTGATCATGGTCGTCGCGGTGGTGGTTCTCGTGGCCGCGGTCGTGCTCGTGGGCAATTTCGTCCACACCGGGACGTTCCTGCCGTGGCTTCGTGCCGAGGCGCCGACGGGGCCGGTCGTGGCGGTGTCTCCCTCGCCCGACACCACCGACGCCCCGGCTGCTCCGAAGACCCCCGCCGAGCTCGTCGCCGCCGAGGATGAGCGACTGACGGCCGTGGCGGGGTTGGCGCCCGGGGACCCGGCGCTCGCCGACCAGTGGAACACCGTCGTGCTCGCCCCTCAGAACGGGCAGCGGTGGGGGTACACCGTCGCCGATCTCGAGGCCCTCGGCGCGCTGCGCGTCGAGGACGACCGCACGCTCACCCTCGTCCGCAACGTCGTCGTCCGTCGCGGTGCCGAGCTGGACTTCTACGGCGGCGGAACGGTCCGGATGCTCAGCTCGGCGGAGGGGACCACGAGCATCGTCGTCTGGGGCGGCACCCTCGGGGTCTTCGGTGGCGAGGACGATCCGCTCGCGTTCACGTCGTGGGACGAAGCGGCGGCGGCACCCGACAGGGACGAGAACGACGGCCGCGCGTACGTGCGCGCCCGCGACGGGCTGCTCGTGATCGGCCACGCGGAGTTCCGCGACCTCGGCTACTGGAGCGGACGGACCGGTGGTCTCGCCGTGACGGGAACGGGCGATGACCGCGCGTCCGCGGGAATCGTCTCTACGAAGATCACCGGGCTGCATTACGGGGTGTTCTTCTCGGACACCACGCAAGCCGGCATCCAGGACACCACGATCGAGGATTCGACGCTCACCGGCGTGGAGGTGACGAACGGCGCCTCCGACACGACGATCGAACGGACGACGATCACGGGCTCCGGCGGCGACGGTGTCTCCGTCTCCCGTCAGTCCACCGGCACGAAGATCACCGATTCCATCGTGGACGGTTCCGCGGGCTGGGGCATCCGCATCGACGGCTCCGCGCTCGCCACCGGTCCGACCTCGGGCGGGTACGGGCTGAGCCCCGCCGACGGGTTCACGCTCACCGGTTCGCACGTGCGCGACAGCGGCGAGGGCGGAGTCCGCGTCATCTCCACCGACGCGACCGAGATCCGGGGTACCCAGGTGTCCGAGACGCGCACGGCCGTCCTCGTGGAGGGTCCGTCCACCGGGCTCACCGTGGCCGATGCCGACCTCTCCTCGTCGGACCTCCGGGGTCTGGACGTCTCGGGGCGGATCACGGATGCCACGGTGTCCGACTCCCGGCTCGCGGGCCGCCGCATCGCGCTCGAACTGACCGGAGCGGCTGTGATCGTCCGCGACAACGATCTGCGGGTGGCCTCCGGATTCGCTGTCGAGCTCTCGGAGGATGCACGCGCGGACATCACCGGGAACACTTTCCACGGCGTCGGTCAGGACGTCGTGGCGTCGTGGTCGGGATCCCGCACGATGCAGCAGGGCAACGTCCAGACCGATTGGACGTTCCAGTGGGCGTGGGTCGGGTGGATGAACGAGCACCCGATGATGTGGATGTGGGCGCTCGTCCTCCTCGTCCCGGCGATCGGCCTGCCGGTGCTCTGGCGTCGACGTCGAGAGCATCAGAAGCTCCGGCGGCTGCTGCACGAGGCGCTGTTGCGCCACGGTGAGGAGCAGGTGGCCGCGTATCGCGCCGACGACCCGACCTCGGGAGGGGTGGCGCCGGATCAGGTGCGGCGCGAGCCCGTTCCGACCCCGGCGCCGGCAGCGCCTCGTCCCGGGACCGGATGGCGAGGACCCGCCCCGGCACCGGCCGCCCCCGCGGCGTGGGCCGAGTCCCGCCCGACCGCGCCGTCCGCGACGCTCGGCCCGCGTCCGGCGCACCACCGACCGCGCTCGTTCGCGGACCTGCGTACCGGTCCTCTGGAGGGGCGTACCTTCGCCTCGTTGCGGCAGTTCGCCGTCGCGGCCGTCCTCGAAGGCGGCTATTCGGTGCCGACCATCGCGCGTCTGTTCCGCATCGCGCAGTGGCGACTGCAACAGTGGGTCGAGGAGGCAGCGCGTAACCCGACTGTGGGAGGAAGTCGTCGATGACCGAGGAGCACGAGGAGGATCGCCTGAACGCCGTCCTGCACACGCTCGGTGAGCGGGTACGGGCCATGCGCCTGGCGCGCGGCATGTCCGTCGCGGCGCTGTCGTTCGAGGCCGCGCTGTCGGAGCAGCGCATCAGATCGATCGAGGCGGGCCGCACCGCGGTGCCGCTGGCGGTGCTCGTGGCGCTCGCCGACGTCTTCGAAGTCGGTGTGTCGGATCTGTTCGGCGACGGCATCGCCCGCACCCCGGTGTCGGACGCGATCGACGCACCCAGTTCGAGTCCGCACGTGGTGCCGAGCCCCGTGATCTGGGGTGGGGAGCTCCCGCCCGCGCCGTGGATGACCTCCGGAACGGAGGTGCCGGCGCCGGCACCTCCGCCCCCGGCCGAACGACTCCCCGCGGCGGGGTTCTCGCCGCACATCGCCCCCGGGACCGCGGCGCTGCCGCCGGCTCCGTGGCAGACGTCCCCGCCCCCCGCGGCGCACCCCGTGGGCCCGCCGCCGACCCCCGCGGAGTACGGAACACCCGTCCCGCCTCCGCACGTGCCGTCGGTCGCCCCGCGCGTGCATCAGCGCGCCGCCGAGAGGGGGATGCAGGGCGCGTCGGCGTACGTGTTCGTCGCGCCCGGTGCGGGAGCCGCCACCGCGCCCCGCACCTTCGCCGACCTGCGCGTGGGTCCGCTGGCCGGGCGGAACTTCCGCTCGTTGCAGGAGTTCGCCGTGGCATCCGTGATCGAAGGCCATCACGCGATCACCGACGTCGCCCGCGTGTTCCGCGTGCCCCCGTGGCGTCTCGAGCAGTGGGTGCGCGAGACCGGTCACGCGGTCTGAGCCACACGGGCCCGACCGCGCGACCGGGCGGGACGTCAGAGCGCGCGCAGCTTCTCCAGCAACGGGGCGGCCACCTCGTCGACGAAACGCTGCTGGTGCTCGTCGCCGACCTGCACGATGGCGATGTCGGTGAAGCCGGCGTCGATGAAGGGGCGCACGCTCTCGGCGAGCTCGTCGAGGTCCGGGCCGCAGGCGATGGAGTCCGCGACGTCTTCGGGACGCACGAACTGCGACGCTCCCGCGAACCCCGCGGGAGTGGGCAGGTCGGAGTTCACGGCCCAGCCGCCGGCGAACCACCGGAACTGGTCGTGGGCGCGAGCGATCGCGGCATCCTTGTTCGGGTCCCAACTGATCGGGATCTGACCGATCTTGCGTGAGGCGCCGTCGTGGTGCTCGTCCCACCCGCGGATGAGGTCGGCTTCGGGCTCGGTGGTGATGAGGTGGTCGCCGAGCGGCGCGAACCGCTCGATCGAATGCTCGCCCGACACGGCGACGCCGATCGGCACACCTCCGTCGGGGGCATCCCACACGCGGGCCGAGTCGACGCGGAAGTACTCCCCGTCGTAGGTCACGAGGTCGCCGGTGTGCAACGCGCGGATGATCTCGATCGCCTCGACGAGCATGTCCTGGCGCGCGTGGACGGCCGGCCAGCCCTCGCCGACGACGTGCTCGTTGAGGTTCTCGCCCGATCCGAGACCAAGGGTGAAGCGCCCGTCCGACAGCAGCTGCAGGGTGGCTGCCTTCTGCGCCACGACGGCCGGGTGGTACCGGATGGTCGGGCACGTGACGTAGGTCATCAGCTCGACGTCGGTCGTGGCGTGCGCGACGGCCCCCAGGACGGTCCACGCGTAGGGCGCATGACCCTGCGACGTCAGCCAGGGGGAGTAGTGGTCGCTGGAGACGAGGAAGTCGTACCCGGCGCGCTCGGCGCCGACGGCGTAGTCCACGAGCTCGCGGGGGCCGCTCTGCTCGGTCATGAGGGTGTATCCGAAACGAGTCATGCGGTCACGGTAGGTCGGCCGCGGGCTGCTGCCCGCGGGGTTGCGCTCCGGGAGCGGATACGGCAACGGGCCCGCGGCATGCGCCGCGGGCCCGCCCGGTGTCGAGAGGGTCAGTCCTCGGGGGCGTGGATGACCTTCTCGCCCTCGAACAGGTCGCGGCGCTTTTTCTCGGCATCCCTCCGCGTCTTGGCGAGGCTCGCGATGGTCGCCACCGCGACGGTGGCGGCGATGAACAGTAGCGACAGCCAGATCGGGATCTCGGGCACCCAGAGCAGCGGCTCGCCCCCGTTGATGAACGGCAGCTCGTTGACGTGCAGCGCGTGGAAGACGAGCTTCACACCGATGAACGCCAGGATGACGGCCAGTCCCTGCGACAGGTAGACGAGGCGCTCGAGCAGGCCGCCGATGAGGAAGTACAGCTGGCGCAGACCCATCAGGGCGAACGCGTTGGCGGTGAAGACGATGTACGCCTCGTTCGTCAGACCGTAGATCGCGGGGATCGAGTCGATCGCGAAGACGAGGTCGATGAAGCCGATCGCGACGATCACGAGGAGCATCGGGGTCACGAAGCGCTTGCCGTCCTTGTGCACGGTGAGCTTGTCGCCGTTGTACTCCTCGCTGACGGGGAGGACGCGCCGCACGAACCGCATGAAGCGTCCGTTGGCCGGGTCGCTCTCGCCGTGCGAGAAGGCCTGGCGGTACGCGAGGAAGAGGAGCAGCGCGCCGAAGACGTAGAAGATCCAGGAGAAGTTCTCGATCAGCGCCGCACCGACGGCGATGAAGGCGCCGCGCATGATCAGAGCGATCACGATGCCGATCATCAGCACCTTCTGCTGGTACTTCTTCGGCACCGCGAAGCCGGTCATGATGATGAGGAAGACGAAGAGGTTGTCGATCGACAGCGCCTTCTCGGTCAGATACCCGGCGAAGTACTCGCCGCCGTACGTCCAGCCCGAAACGACGCCGATGCCGACGCCGAACAGCAGCGCCAGGCCGATGTAGAACGCCGACCACCGCGCCGACTCGCCGATGGTCGGCTCGTGAGCCTTACGGACGTGCGCGAAGAACTCGAACACGAAGAACGCGATCGTCACGGCGATCGTGATGATCCAGATGAGCGGGGTCACACCCACGCGGGCCTCCCAGGGTTTTGGTGTACGTCGAAACACCAAGGTCTCTTCCACTCGCGAAGCGAGCCGACGCCCCGGGTCCACGATGGCGTGGACCGTATTGACGGGATCGTCGCGTGGGAATACTCCCCTTGCCGGCCTTCATCCTACCGGAGCTTGACAGGATGCGGCCGCGCGCCCGGAGAGTCGATCAGCACGGCCGCGTCCCGGACGCAACCCCCCGGTCCGGCATCCGACCCGCCGACAGGATGCCGAGAGGACCCGGATCGAGGAGGACCCCATGGACGATCGCGAACCCACCCAGGACGCCCCGGTGATGGACGGCGCCACCGAGGCGGCGCCCGAGGAGAAGAAGGCCGGTGCGAAGCAGCAGCGGGCGGCCGACGCGGCCGTCAGCGACGACGCAGCCGACGACGATCTGAACGACGACGTCCGCAGCATCCGCGCCTACGGCGAGGACCGCTGAACGACGAACCCCGTCCGGAGCCGGGGTGGGGGAGTGGCTCGACGGACGGGGACGTCGTGCGCCGTGAGAGGCGCCTCCGCGCCGGCGATGCCGGGGCTGGGTGAGACGACAGTACGCCCCCGCGTGGGGTGAGGGGCGCGCTCTCAGCCGATCCGAAGGCGCCGCCGCACCATCTCTCGGAATCGCCAGGTGCGTTCGCGCATCCGGTGTCGTCGAGCCGCCCGGCGCAGCGTCGCGCTCCATCGCTCCAGCACGACCGGCTCGTCGAGCTCCGCAGCCCGGGCGACGGCGTCGCGTCGCATCCGGGTGAGCACGCGCTCATCCGTCGTCACGGCCGCCACCAGTGTCTCGGTGAGTCGAGCGACATCGCCGGCCGGCACGAGCCACCCCGTGCGGCCGTGCCGGATGAGTTCGCGCGGACCGTACGGCACGTCGTAGGCGATCGGCAGGCATCCGGCCGCCATCGCCTCCGCCACGACCAGTGAGAACGCCTCGGAGCGGCTGGTGAGCAGCAGAACGGATGCCGAGGTCAGCGCCTCCCGCGCGGTCGGAGCGAAGCCGTGCAGACGAACAGGCCCATCCGTGCCCGCGAGCGCCTCGAGCCGCTCGCGCTCGGGTCCGTCGCCGTAGACGTCGAGCGTGAGTCCGGGGACGGTCTCCGCCGCCCCGCGCGCGGCCGCGACGGCGTCCTCGACACGCTTGATGCCCTCCAGCCGCGCGAGGACGACCGCCCCGTCGCGGGGCCCCGGTCGAGACTCCACCCGCGACACGGGGTGCGGCACGACGGCGAGCAGCGGCAGGGGGCCGACCCGACGTCGCACATCGCGCGCCTGCCGGGCGGTGCAGAACACGACCGCATCGAACGCTCCCAGCCGCGCGAAGACCTCCGCCCGCGACGGGCGCAGGGCCGCGCCGTCGTCGGTCAGGTGCGAGCCGTGCACCACGTGGACGACGACGACGTGCGGGCGCCGGTATCCGGCGGCGAACCGAGCCATCGCCTTGCTGTCCACGAGGAGGAACGTCGGCTCCGCGCCGGTGAGGTGATCCAGCCACGCGGCGTACAGGCTCCGAACCCCGCGCCAGGCGGCCCGTGGGGAGCCGTCCGCACCGCAGGTCACGACGACGCGACGGACGCCGCCGTCCGGCGCGGGCACGTCGCGGCGGTCGCTCGCGGCCAGGGTCCCGTCGGGGCGCAGGTGGTCGACCTGCTGCACCGTCCCCCGGGCGTCCGTCCGGACGCGGCGCAGCACGGTTCCGTGGGCCCGGTCCTCCGCGGAACCGTCCGGAAGGGGAGAGAACCCGGCCGACGGTCCGACCGGGCGACCCCGCAGATCGTTGTCGCGCAACCAGTCCCACAGGTTCCTCACCCGCACGCCCGCCGACAGGGCCGCGCGGTCGGACAGCTCGGCCTCCGCGGACACCGTGTCGGCGCGATCATCGCAGGTCAGGACGTCCACGGGGGCGCCACCGCGACGGTCGAACAGTCGCGAGCGCTGCAGCAGGGCCGCCGTCAGCCCGCCGTACGCCCGGGGGATCCCCCACGTGAGGACGAGCTGGCGCCCCGGAGACAGTGCCGTCACCGCGCGCGACCGGGGGCGGACGTGCGGAGGTGGCGGAGACGGCGGAGACGGGCGCCGCGGGGGGAGGTGCGCATGACGCGACTCTACGCGGGGGTGCCGACCCGGCCGTCGTGCAACCCCGGGGCCGGTTCCCGGACCGTGCCCGAAGATGAGGACATGCCGACGGATGCCGCGCCCGGATCGCTCGCGAGGCGGGCGTGGAGCCGCGACCTCTCCTGGTGGGCCCGGGACTACGTCTACGCCGTCGCGGCCCAGCTGCGCGCGATCGGCGCCGGACGCCCCGACGGCCTCGTGTCCGGAACGAAGCGGCCCCTGGTGCTCCTGCCGGGGATCTACGAGACGTGGCGATTCCTCGAGCCGCTCGCCGAGGCGCTCCACGAACGGGGGCACCCGGTCCACGTCGTCGCGGGGCTCGGAGCCAATCGCCGCCCCGTGATCGAGTCGGCGGGCCGCGTCGTCGACCTGATCGTGGAGCGCGAGTTGGACGACCTGGTCCTCGTCGCCCACAGCAAGGGCGGTCTGATCGGCAAGCACGTCATGGCCTTCGATCCGGTGGGCGAGCGGGTGCGGGCCATGGTCGCCGTGGCGACCCCGTTCAGAGGATCCCGGTACAGCAGCCTGATGCCCGCTCCATCGCTCCGCGCGTTCCGTTCGGGGGATGCCACGATGCGGGCGCTCGCCGCCTCGGCCGAGGTCAACACGCGCATCGTCTCCGTCTACGGCGCCTTCGACCCCCACATCCCGGAGGGCAGCGAACTCGCGGGGGCACGGAACATCCGACTGGATGCCGGCGGTCATTTCCGCGTGCTCGCCGACCCGCGGGTCATCGCCGAAGTGGTGCGCGCGGCGGAGTGAGCCGGGCCGGGCCGCTCACCGTCCGCCTCCGCCTCCGCCTCCCATCCCTCCGCCCGAGAAGCCACCGCCGAACGAGCCGCCCGAGAAGCTTCCCGAGCCGCTCACCTGCGGTGCCGGGCTGGTCCCGGAGTTCATCGTCGACAGCGACGACGCCAGCAGGGCGCTCGAGAACCCGTTCGGTCCCGAGTACCAGCCGAGTTCCGTCCCGGTCGCCCGGGCCCCGGTGGCGAGCACGTCGGCCCACTCTCGCTCCACGCCCCAGACGACCGCCCACGGCAGCAGCTTCTCGTGCAGGTGCAGCACCTGCACGGGGTCATCGACTCCGGCGGGCCGGCGCTCGGCTCCCTCCGGACTCTGCAGCACGCGCATACGGTCGGCTTCGGCCAGGGTCAGGTAGTCCCGCAGCCCGAGCAGATGGTCGCGCGCGGGCGCCCCGGCATCCGTCACCCGATCCGAGTACCGGAGGAGGACGAACGTCAGGATGCCGCCGGCCACCGTCGCTGGGATCGCTGCGATCTGCCACCAGGTCGGTGCCGCTCCGACCGACGTGATGATCAGGGCGGCGACCGCGACCCCGAACGCGGTCACGGCGATCGTCCCCGCGACCACCGCCCCGCGCATCCGCGGTGGACGCATCCATCCGCGGCGGCGCACCTCTGCGCCGGCCACCGTGAGCAGGTCGCGCAGCCGTTCGCCCGCGTCGCTGCCCGGTGTGTCCAGTGCCACGCGCTCGCCGGGTCGCGGACGCTCGCCGAACACGGCGGCGAGGACCCCCGCCCGCAGGGGGGTCGCTCCGGTTCCGTCGATGTATTCCAGGGCCAGTTCGTCGTCCGCGGAGGGGTCTTCCACGATGCGGAGGTGTCCGGCGACCGCCGTGTCGAGGACCGCGGCGGGGAGGGCGCCGCGCGAACGTCCGACGAGGTGCGCGCCCTCGAGCACGTCGACGTCGGCGGGCGGGGCGTACTCCGGGACGATGATGCCCCGACCCGCGGCGTCGCGGTTGCGGCGACGCGAGGAGATCGCCGCTCCGATCGCGGCGGCGGTGACGCCGAGGGTGCCCAGCGAGATCGCGGACAGCGCCGGCGCGGCATCCACGGAGAACTGTTCGGCCGCGGTCCGCACCACCTCGCCCGGGACGAACGTGCCCCGCGCGAAGCCGACGGAGATGGTGAGGTTCTCGCCCGGTTCGAGGTCGTCCGCCGCGGCGGAGAACGTCAGGCCGCCGTCCGCACGATCCGCTCGGACGATGTCGCACCGGTCGGTCGAACCTTGTTCGCCCCGGTAGCAGGCGGTGGCGCCGTCGAGTGCGGTCGGCGCGAGAGCGGCATCCACCGTCACCTCGACGCTCACCCGACCGAAGGGCTGCGCCCACTCCGTTCCGTTGACGTCGCGGTAGAACTCGTCGGTGTCGGTGTCGTCGAACGCGCGGATGGTGTCGCGCTGGGTGTACGAGATCACGTACGTCTGCCTGCCGTGCACGTAATCGTCGTCGCCGGTGAGGACCCGGACCTCGCGTCGGTCCGTCTCGATCTCGTAGGGGATGGCTGCGCCGTCGGCACCCGTGACCGAGATGATGCGCGTCTGCAGGGGTACGCCGTCGTAGTCGTCCGGGATGGCCCGGACGATGCCGCGGTTCTGGTCGTCTTCCGGGAACTGCGCGACGAGCGTCTCCGTGACCGTCGACTCGGCGTGCCCGTCCGCGGCCCGCGTCAGCGACATCTGCGCATCGAAGGACTCGAACCGGAAGTCGTCCACGTCGGCGTGCGCGGGGGCGGGCGGCGTCGCCGCCAGGAGGAGCAGGCCGAGGAGCGCCGCCGACGTCAGCGCGGAGCGGATCGAGCGGACTCGAGAGGCGAGGGCGTCCATGTCTCGACGGTATCGAGATGCGCCCGGCGGGGGATCCGTCCTGCGGGGGAGGTCGGTGCGCGGAGCGTCGACGGCGCGCCACGGAATCGGGCTGTCAGCCGGCAGCGCGTCCGGCCGCGGGGTGCTCGGCCGGACGCTCGCCCAGGCAGCACGGCGCCCCCGTCCTCGTGCACGAGCCATCGACGGCGCAGCGCATGCGTTCGAGGAAGGTCGTCACGGCATCCGCCTCGACTCCGCTCATTCCGGAAGTGACGCGCATCATGCGCTCGTGCATCCCCCCGAGGGTGTCGCGGATCTCGTCCTCCGTGTGCGCGGTCCCGCGCACGAGGATCTTCCGTCGATCCGTCGGATGCCGCTCGCGTCGCACGTGCCCCGATCGTTCGAGGCGATCCAGGAGCGCGGTGATGGATGCCGTCGACAGCCCGAGGTGGCGCGCGAGATCGGCGGGTGTCGTGTCGGCCCCTGCTGCGGCAGTGCGGGTGAGGAATCGCAGGACGAGGAGTTCGTTCTCGCCCATGGCCATCGAGTCCTGCGTGCGCCGACGCATCGCCATCTCCGCGGACCGGTACTCCCGAAGCGCCTGCATGACGCGCGATCCGCGTCGCTCGTCGGCGCTCTCGCCGTACCAGTAGGGAGCGGGGGATGCGGTGGTCATCGGGCCGCCTCCGATCTTCGCCTTATATCTCGGTTGCTTATTCGCTAGTCTACCTAGTAAGTTTGTAAACAAGCAAAGAGTGAAGGGACACATCATGGCGAAGCTGTTCTACGGAACGACCCCCGAGCCCATCACGATCGACGATCGGATGCTCGCCCACGTCAAGGTGGTCGTCGCCACCAAGTTGCGCCGCGGCGAGAGCTTCACGCTGTCGTGGACGCACGGCGAGGACGAGCCCGCCGGCCGCTCGACGATCTGGCTGCAGCCCGCCATTCCGCTGCGCTTCGTTTTCGAGTCCGAGCAGCCGGAGTCCCTCGACCAGAACCTGCTCAAGCGCATGGCGAACGACGCCAACTCCTCGCGCGGTCTGAGTCTCGACATCGACACCGCCGCGGCCGCCGAGCGCCCGGCTTCCGCCCGACCCGGTCAGGCGCGGTCCACTGCGGCACCGCGCTCCCTGGTCCGCGCCGCATGAGCGCCGCCGACCCGGTGGTCGTGACTCACTCCCTCGCGTGGGACGTGCCCACCGAGCCGCTCACGATCATCACGCCCGCGGCCCTCGCCGCCACCGTCACGGTGTGACGTCATCGGCGTCCTCGCCGTCGCCCCGTCCCGCCGCGCCGGGCTCCCGCCGCGTGAGAACGATCGCGACGGCCAGCAGGACGGCGCCGACGACGATGAAACCGAGTTTCGGGGCGACCGGGCCGTCGGCCGGGAGCACCGACGTCGGGGCCGCGAACACGAGGGCGGCGAGGCCGGCGACGATCGCCCCCCACGGGCGCTTCGTCATCGATGCCGTCTCACGCTCACTTCCGCCCGGCGCGGTCACGGGACGACGTATCCCGCCGCACGGACCAGCGCGTACCACTCCGCCCGGGTCAGTACCACGTCGGCTCCCGCCGCCGCGTCGATCACTCGACCGGGCGTCGTGGTCCCCAGCACCACCTGCATCCCGGCGGGATGCCGGGTGATCCATGCCACGGCGATCGCGATCGGGGTGACACGGTAGCGCGCGGCCAGGTCGTCGATCACGGCGTTCAGCTCGGCGTAGGCCGGGTCGCCGAGGAACACGCCGTTCCCCCTCGTCCCCTGCAGCGGTGACCATGCCTGGAGGGTGATGCCTTCCAGCCGGCAGTAGTCCACGAGTCCGCCGCCGTCGAGGACGGCGGACTGTGGTGCGGACTCCATGTTCATCGCGAGCCCCTGCGCGACGATCGGCGCGTGCGCGACGGAGAGCTGCACCTGGTTCGCGACGATGGGCTGGCGCACCGCCGTGCGCAGCAGGTCGATCTGGCGCGGGGTGTGGTTGGACACCCCGAAAGCGCGCACCTTGCCGGCGGCCTCCAGCTCATCGAACGCACGCGCGACTTCGTCGGGTTCGACGAGCGCGTCGGGTCGGTGCAGCAGCAGAACGTCGACGTAGTCGGTCCTCAGCGCGCGGAGGGACTCGTCCACGGAGACGACGATGTGCTCGTAGGAGAAGTCGAAGTACGGACCCTCGCGGACGATGCCCGCCTTCGTCTGCAGCCGGATCTCCGCGCGCTCGGACGACCCGAGCGCAAGCGCCTCGGAGAACCGCCGCTCGGCGGAGTGGAGCTCGCGCGCGTAGATGTCGGCATGGTCGAAGAAGTCGATGCCCGTCGAGCGTGCGGCTTCGTAGAGCTCGCGCACCTCCGCGTCGGTCTTGCCGTCGATCCGCATCATTCCGGCGACGACGGCGGGGACGGCGGGGCCCGAGGGGCCGAGGGGGACGGATCGCATCGCTCCACGTTATCCCCCGCCCGGGCCCCGGCGTCTCAGTCGGACGGCGTCGAGCCCGCTCCGCCGCCGTCCGCCGCCGCGGGCTCGGCATCCTGATCGTCCTCACCCGGTCGCGGCGTCCCCCGCGGTGTCGCGCGCAGCAGCTCGTTCATCTCGGAGAGGAAACCGCCGAGCTGTTGCTGCTGCCAGCGGAGGTCGCGCGTGCGGTCCTCGGCGTCCCGCAGCACCGTGGCCGCGTGCGCCGTGATCGTGTCCGCGATCCGTTGCGCCTTCTCCCGCGCGTCGTCCAGGACCTCGCGCGCGTGGACGTTCGCCTGCGCCTCGATCTGTTGAGCCTGGGCGCGTGCCAGTCGCTCGTGATCGTCAGCCCGTGCCGCGATCCGACGCGCGTGATCGAGCGCCGCCTCCACCTGTTCGCTCGCGTCCGAGGTGATCCGTTCGGCGTGCGCGACCGCCTGATTGTGCAGGACGAGGAACTCCTGCTGCGCCTCGTCCTGACGCCGGGTCAGAGACTCTTCGAACTCGAGGACCCGGGCGGTCATCTCTCGGACGTCGCGCTCCGCGGCGGCCCGGAGGTCACCGGTCTCGCGCGAGACGAGCGAGCGCAGTGCCGCCGCCCCTCTCTCGGCCTCCGTGCGCAGCGCGACGGCCTCGCGCTCGGCCTGGGCCACCTTCTCGGCCGCGTGGGCGGCCTCCCGCTCGAGGCGAGCGTGATGCGCAGCGAGCTCCGTCTCGATCCGCAGACGTGCCTGATCGGCGTCGTGCTGGGCCTCGGAGCGGATCCGGTCGCGTTCGGAGACCGCGTCCGCCCGGATGCCGTCGGCCTCGTCGCGGGCACCGGCCAGGAGTCGATCCGCCTGCGCCGCCGCATTCTGGACGAGGACGTTCGCCTGCTCCTCGGCGACGCGGAGGATCGCGTCGAACCGCTGACGACTCTGCGCGGGATCCTCGCCGTCGCCGTCGGAGCCCGCGACGAGACCGGCGGAGAGGGCGGCGACCTGGGCCTCGGCTTCGGCTGCGCGCGCGGCCGCCGCGCGCGCCTGCTCCTGCAGCCTGCCGGTCTCCTCGACGTGTCGCCGGGCCGCCTCCGCGAGCTCGTCATCGTGGTCTGCGCGCTGCTGCGCGTACATCGTCTCGGCGCGGAGCTTCTCGCGATGCACCTCGTCCGAGGCCGCGCGTGCGCGCTGGACGAGAAGACGGACGGCGTCGTCGACGGCTTCGCGGTCGTACCCGCGGAAGGCGGCGGGGAACGTCGGAGACGCATCGTCGGCGTCGTCCCGTCGCAGCAACTCGTCGAGCGGGGAAGACTCTGCTCCGTCCGTCGACGCCGGCGACTTCTCGGTCTGGTCGTCCGTCACGGGACTCCTCTCGGTGGGCTGCCTGGGCGCCCGACGAGTGGGGTGCAGGCTCGTGCGGAGGGGATGCGCGGTCTCGAACCGGGTGCCGTGGCCACGAGACCGCGCATCCATGATGAGCGATCGGATTGAAGAGTAAGGAACTTGGGGGAGAACCACTCGAGATCACTCGAGGACGACCCTGCCACGCGTGGCCGCCGTCGCTCCCCGGGGAGGGCCATACCTCACCCGGGGAATCGCCCGCGTCCCGCACGGATTCCGACCACGTCGGCATCCGATGTCCCGCTCTGCGGCGCGCGTGTGCACCGGGCGCGGTAATGTGGCCAGGCCCCTCGACGCCGCCGGAGACGCCCATGACCGAGACGATCGTTCGGTCGCCCCGCCTCGCACCCCGCTCGGGAAGCCGTCGTGTCGTGCTCCTCGCCCTCGTCGGCGGGGGCGCCGCTTTCCTCAGCGCGGGCCTCATCTGGCTCAGTCGCCTCTGGGATCCGACCGTTCACTACGTGAGCCAGTTGGGTGCCACCGGCATGCCCACGGCGCCCGTCTTCAACTCCGCCCTCCTGCTGCTCGGCATCGCCGCCGTTCTCGTCGACCGCGCGATCCTGCACCGGCCCGACGTCTACGTCGTCGGCTGGCCCATCGCCGCGACCCTCGTCGTGTGCGGGGCGTGCTTCGCCCTGGCATCCGTCGTCACCTGCTCGCCCGGGTGCCCCGTGCCCTTCACCCCGGGTGCCCTGCCGCAGGACCTCATCCACATCAGCGCCGCGGTGCTCGGGTTTGTCCTGGCGATCGTCGCGATGGCGCAGGTGTCGGTTCTGCGTCGCCGTCCATGGATGCGCGCCGCGAGTCTCGCAACGCTCGTCGCCGTCGGCCTCACGTCGTTCACCGGCGCGATGCTGGCGCTCTTCCGCGGCGACACGGTCCTCGGAGGGAACCTCGAGTTCATCGCGGCGACGCTCGCGATCGCGTGGTTCGGAGTCTTCGGGCTGCAGGTCGCCGCGGACGAACGCGTCACCCGCGCCGACGCACCGGCTACCGTTTACCCATGACCCGACGTCGACTGCGCCGTGTGGTCGGACTCGTGGTGCCGATCGCGAGCGTCGTCGTCGTGCTGACGGTCCTCCATGGCGCGGGTCTGCCGCTGACGTTCCCGGGAGTGCTCGTCTTCGTCGTGCTCCTCATCGTGGCGCGGCTGGTCTTCGGGTTCGCCCGCCGCCGGCGCGCCGACCGGGGCTGAGTCGGCGCGCCCGGCCTCACAACTCGCCGTCCGCCTCGATCAGGCCCCATGCGTGCGCGGCGCGGATCGCGCTCGCGCGGTCCGACACCTCGAGCTTGCGATACAGGCTCTGCAGCTGCGTCTTGACGGTGTTCGGCGAGACGACCAGTGCGCGGGCGATGTCGGCGATCGTCGACGTCGGGGTGAGCTGTGCCAGGACCACCTGCTCGCGCTTCGTGAGGTGGGGAACACTCACGGATGACGCGAAGAACGAGACGCGGTCCGACACGCGATCACGTGCCGCGGGGGACAGGAGCCGGAGGACGAGGCCGCGGTCCTCGGGCGCGACCGCGCTCCACGGGCTCCACAGGTCGTGACGCGCACTCAGCGCCTCGGCCCGTTGGGCGGTCGAACGGTGGGCCCCCGTCCCGTTGAGCCGGACGTCGGAGACCATGCTGACCACCATGCTCTCCAGCGCGGCGCGCGGTGAGGAGTCCTGGTGGATGCCCCACTTCACACTCATCACATAGGCCTCGTGGGCGCGTCCCGCGTAGAGCTGCGACAGGGCGATCGCGGGCGCGGTCGCGGCCGACAGCCCGAACGGCCCCTCGAACAGGGCCAGGGCCTTGCGCGCCTGGCGCAGGGCGATCAGCACCTTCGCGCGGGCCGTCAGCAGCTGGATCGACTGGAAGTGCGACGGGGGCGTGCTGCGCGTCCGCCCCATCCACGACCGCAGCATCCCCAGCGCGTCGGGGGCCGCTCCGGAGAGCAGGAACGCGATGGCCTGGACCGACGCGGCGAACGGCCACAGCTCCCGCGCGCCGCCGGTCGCGGTCATCGTGTCGAGGCGCTCCCGTGCGGCTGCGGCGTCGCCGCGTTCCAGACTCAGCCAGGCATCAGCCAGCCGCGTCCCCTCGCCCCACGGCGAACCGGCCCACGCGTCCTCGCGATCGGCGTCGCACAGCACCCCCGCCGCACGGACGTCGCCCTCCAGCAGCGCCACGACCGCGAGCACCCCGCGGGCGCGGAGCCGGCGGGCCGGGGGAGCGAGTCGCTCGACCTGCCCGAGGGCGAGGGTCGCATCGCGCAGCTTGCCCATCGCGAGGTGGGTCATCCCGACTTGGTACCACCCCTCAGCGACGACGTCGTCCGAGAGCGCCGGCCGACGACGAAGTGCGTCCACGAGGAGCGTCGCCGACTCGGTGGCCAGGGCGAACCGCCCCGCGGCGCGCAGCAGGTTCACGCGGACGATCAGCGCCTCGACGTTGTGCTGCGCGGCCGCCTTCGCCTCCGGGAGGCGCCCGAGCGCGCCGACCACGAGCGCGGGGGTCTCCGCGGATGCCGCGGTGTCGGGGTCGACCGAGAGGAGCGCGTCGACCGACACGGGGTCGAAACCCACGTGCGCGCGTAGTGTCTCGACGAGCGTCGCGAAGGCGACGGAGTCGCGTGCCCAGATCTCCGGGCCGGCCGAGCGCAGGATCGAACCGAGCGTGGGCCACTGGGCCGCGTCGGCGGCGAGCTGCGCGGCGCGCAAGGGCTCGCCCGCGGCGACGAGGTGATCGAGCAGGCGCAGGCGCGCGTGCTCGACCAGTTCGGGAGCCCCGGCCGTGATCTCGCGCAGCCATTGCGCGCGGACGGGCTCGGCCAGCACCAGCCGAGTCGTGCTGGGCCAGACGAAGCCCGCGTCCTGCAGCTCGCCGAGCAGATCACTCGTGTTTCCGGCGGTCGAGTCGATGCCGATGGCGTCGGCCAGTTCGACGTTGATGTACGGGGCCACCGCGAGCAGTCGGACCTCGTCGGTGATCGGGACGCTGAGGTGCGCCTCCATGTCCGCGGTGAGCGCGCGAGCGGCATGATCCGCGATGGCATCCGCCTCGTCACGCGTGCGCAGCGGCAGGCCCTCGAGACGCAGCCGGGAGCTTGCGAGCTGCGCGAGCGCGGGCCATCCGTGGGTGCGTCGCATGAGCACGTCGACGGCGACGTCAGTGGTCTCGATCCCGTTCAGGTCGAGCACCAGAGCCAGCTCCTCGCGCGTCATCAGCAGGTCGGCCGGGGTGAGGACGTGGACGTCGAACTCGAGAGCGATCAGCGGACTCTCGAGCCGGGTCACGTGCCGCGTGGCCACGACCACGCGAAGCGCCGGGTCCGCGCGGAGCAGGTCGAGAATCGCGGCGGAGTCGACCGCCGGCCCGTCGGTGAGGTTGTCCACGAGCAGCACGTGCTGCGGCGGACCCTCGCCGAATGCGGCCGCGACGCGGTCGAGGGTCTCCGCGTCGGCGTGGGCGGAGTCCAGGAGCTGGATGCCGGTCTCGGGGTCGTCGTCGAGGGCCGCGGCGAATTGCCGCAGCAGGGCGCTCTTGCCTACTCCGGCAGGCCCCCGGAGAAGGACGACGTCGCTCTCGAGCGCTTCGCGGAGCTTGGCGACGGTCAGGGTGCGTGGTGTCCAGAAGCGGCTGGAGCGCCGGGCGGCGCGGGCCGCGGCGGGAGGGGTGTCGAGGTCGATCAGCATCGTGTTCTCCAACTCTCGGTCTGCGCAGTCGTCGGCCCGGGTTCGGGTCTGGGCGACGAAAGGAGCGCACGGCGGGGGTGCGCTTCACCCGATCATTGGGGTGATGTTCGCCCGTATGACCTGTCGAGGGAGCGGTTTCATCCCCGTGGTCATCCCTCCTTCACCCTGTTGGCATCACACTCTCCGCCCCCCTGTCACCATCGCCGGGCGCCGCCGATTCCCCCCGCGTATCGCCCGCCCGGGCACGATCCGAGGTGGTGCGAGTGCTCCTCCGGGCCGTGCCTATGCTTCCCGGGCTCGGCGTTCCCGATCGGACCGAGCGGAAGGCGGTACACGAGTGGACATGCAACGCGTCGCGCGGATCCTGCGCGCGTACTGGAAGGCGATCGTGGCGCTCACCCTGGCCGGAGGCCTCGCGGGGTTCGGGTGGAGCGCGCTGCAACCACGGGTCTACACGGCCGACGCGAGCGGCTACGTCGCCAGCGTGTCATCCGACGGATCGACCGGCTCGGCTCTCGCGGGAGGGACCCTCGCCCTGGCCAGGGTGAAGTCCTTCATCGACATGGGCTACTGGAAGTCGGTCGCCGAAACGGCGCGCGACGAGCTCGGACTCACCGACAGCCCGGAATCCTTGGTGCAGCGCGTCCACGTGTCCAACCCCGTCGACACCGTCAACGTGCGCGTCGACGCCACGGGGCCGACCCCCGAGGCGGCTCGCGATCTTGCACAGGCCTGGCTCCACGGGATGACCGTGCAGGTGGATCAGTTGGAGTCCACCGGTGGCGCGCACAGCGCCGTCAAACTCGTCGCCGGCGACTCGGCGCGTCTCCCGACGTCGCCGTCCTCGCCCAACGAGAAGCTGGCGATCGCCGTCGGGGCGCTCGGCGGGGCGGTGGTGGGGGTCCTGTTCGCGCTGGTCCGCCGGACCTTCGACCGGCGGGTGCGGTCGACTCAGGACATCTCCGATTCCGTCGACGTGTCGGTCGTCGGCATCCTCCCCGTCGACAAGGAGCTCGCCGCCGGCCGCGCCGTCTTCTCGTTCGACGACATCCGGGACGGACGCGGATCCTTCGCCCACAAGGAGGCCATGCGGGAGCTCCGGACCAACCTGCAGTACGTGGACGTGGACCGGCCTCCGCGCGTCATGGTCGTGACCAGCCCGCTGCCGGGGGACGGCAAGTCCACCACGGCCGCGAACCTCGCGGTGAGCATCGCGGCGACCGGGCAAACGGTGATCCTCATCGACGCGGATCTGCGCCGCCCCGTGCTGGGGGCGACGTTCGGCTTCTCCGACGACGTGGGCCTCTCGGACGTCCTCGCGGGCCGCGCCCGCATCGAGCAGGTGGCCCACCAGGTCGACGAGCACGGGCGCCTCTTCGTCGTCGCGGCGGGGCGGACGCCTCCGAACCCCAGTGAGATGGTCGGCTCGCAGCGCATGCAGCAGCTGGCGCGCACACTGGCCGATGACATGGTCGTCATCATCGACTCGCCACCGACGCTCGCGGTCGCCGACGCCGCGGTGATCGCCAGCTGGGCGGACGGGGCCGTCCTCGTGGTGACAGCCGGTCGTACGACGGACGACATGCTCCAGCGCGCGGTCGGCAACATCGCCAAGACGCGCGGACGGCTCCTCGGGGTCGTCCTGAACCGGGTCCCGCTCCGCGGCGCCGATTCGAACTACTACGGCTCTCAGTACGGCGGATACTACGGCTACGGCGCACCGGGTTCCGGGGCAGAACGAACCCGATGGTGGCGTCGGCCGTGGCGTCGTCAGGTGGGCGACGCGGAGGATGCCGGTGCGTCGGCGCCGGGCCCGCGTCGGCGATCCGCGGAACTGCCTCCCTCGAACGTCAGCGGCCTGCGGACGCTGTCCGCGCGGCGGAACCCCGTGGCGGCGTCGGGTGATTCCACTGGTGAAGGCGCGGTCGCCGTCGCTCCGCCCGCCGCGGTCGTGGCGGACGAGCGGACGCCGCGGCGTCGACGGCGGGGGTGAGACGCCGCCACGGAACACGAGGAGGGCGCCGATTCCACTCCGGGAATCGGCGCCCTCCTCGTGTGCTCAGTGCGCGGTGTCGCCGGGGGCGAAGACGGCCTTCACGGTGCGGAACAGGATGACGAGGTCGCCGATCAGCGACCAGTTCTCTACGTAGAAGAGGTCGAGGCGGATGGCATCCTCCCAGGACAGCGCCGATCGGCCGCTCACCTGCCAGAGACCGCTCATTCCGGGGCGGACGATCAAGCGACGCCGGGCGTCGTCGTCGTAGAACGCCACCTCCGCATCGCGCTGAGGACGCGGCCCGACGAGGCTCATCTGCCCGACCAGCACGTTGAACAGCTGCGGGATCTCGTCGAGCGAGTACCTCCGCAGAATACGGCCGATCGGCGTGATGCGCGGGTCGTCGTCGATCTTGAACAGGGGGGCGCCGTCGCGTCCCTGGCTCGTCAGGAGTTCCGACAGGCGGGCGTCGGCGCCGTCGACCATGGAGCGGAACTTGATCATCCCGAATCGGACGCCGCCCTGACCGACACGTTCCTGCCGGTACAGGATCGGGCCGGGGCCCGACAGTCGCACGAGGACGGCCAGGACGAGCAGCAGCGGACTGAGGGCCCCGAGCAGCAGCAGGGACCCGACGAGATCGAACGCGCGTTTCAGGACCCGCTGACGGGTGGAGTATTGCGGCGTCTCGACGTGGACGAGGGGGAGACCCGCGACCGGGCGCGTGTGGATCCGTGGCCCGGCGACGTCGGTCAGGTTCACGGCGACGATCAGGTGCTGCCGCCCGGGCTCGAGGCCCCAGCCGATCCGCCGGATGTCATGGGCGTCGATGTGTCCGCCGCCGGTGACGAGCACGCTGTCGGCGTCCAGCTCGTCTAGTCGGCGCTCCAGGCGCCGCGCGTGGGCGTCCGTCCACGAGTTCTCGCCGGCGCCCTCGACGGTGTGCACGCCCACGATCGTGAGGCCGACGCCGGGCTGACGGGCGATCTCGCCGGCCACCCGGGCGTTCTCCTCGGAACTTCCGACGAGGACGACTCGCGCGGACAGTTCCCCCCGACGTCTGCGGGCGACGAGCCAGGCGCGGGCGGCCGAGCGCGAGGCGAGGAGGGTGAGGGTCCCCACGGGAAGGCTGAGCAGGAAGTAACCGCGGGACAGGTCGACCCCGGTGAGGTAGGCGCCCATGGCGATGAGGCCGAAGAGTTGGAAGGATGCCGCGATGACCAGGCGATGCTCGGCGACGCCGTGTCCGACGACCCGGGGGAGGCGTGTCCCCCAGAGGGTCAGGGCGATGAGCCACGCGACGCACAGGAGCAGCGACACGGTGGTGTAGTCGATCGGCACCGCGCTGACGCCCGCGTGATCGGGTCCGAGCCAGAGCGCCTGGGTGCCGAAGACGGCCGCTGCCACCACGAGCGCGTCGGAGGCGACGAGGAGCCGGGCGTATCGGGACTGCCAGGTGCGCCTTCGTTGCGTGCGCGTCGGGGTGAAGCTTTTTGTAGGGGCGGGTGAAACAAGTGACGAGGTAGCGAGATCCATGGGTACTCCGCTGATCGGGCTCAGTGGCCGGAGATGATGCGCCTCTGGGCTGGAACAGGAGGCGCGGGGTCCGGGCACTGTGCCACCCACGGCGTCCGCGGGGGACCGATACGTCAGCGGTGCGGGGAGGGTGAAGGGTGTCGAGGGGGAGGGCTCCGAAGAGTGATGCGGCAGCAGGACCGGCCCCGCGCCCGTGATCCGCACATGGTTCGCCCCCGCGCTCACCTCCGCAAGATCGCCGATCACCTCGGCAGGTTTCCCGCCTCCGGGCACGGACCCGACGCCGGTGAGACATGTACACATGTTCATGTGCGCGTAGCCGAACGGACAAGCTGGGTGCATGACCGACGTGCCCGATCCCTGGAACGAGTTCGCCCGGCAGTTCGGCGCCCGTCTGCTCGCGGCGCGTGCGGAGAAGGGTTTCTCGCAGGAACACGTCGCGCATGCTGCCGGACTCGCCACCTTCACGTACCGCAAGCTCGAGCACGGCGAGTCCAACCCCGGTACGCCGGCGAACCCGCGGTTGCGCACGATCGTGTGCTTGGCGGAGGTCCTGCAGATTCCGCTCCCCGACCTGCTTCCGCAGCCGCCGGAGGGCGTCGCGCCCGGTCGCTGAGTGCGGTGTCGGAGGCTCGTGCTTCACTTCTTCCGTGCCCACCGATGATCGGGGAGTCCTCGCGGACGACCCGGAAAGAGAGGTGTCCGGCATGAGCGAGAACGATGTCCATCCCCGTCACTCGGGTGCGCGCTGCACGTACGCGTGGTGCACGACCCGCCACGGCCTCACGGTCCACCCCGACGACGAGACGCACCGCAGCTCCGGCTCGGGTTTCACGGCGCGGGTCCGGGGCTCGGACGAGTCGGGAGCGGGACGGGAGAGCGAGGTCGAGGTCGGAATCCTCCGTCGACCGGGCGATGTCGAGAACTGGCTCGCGATCGAGCTCGGATCCGTGGGGCTCGCGCTCTCGATCGACGGTGCGCGCGAACTCCGCCGCGTGCTCGCGGAGGACCCGCAGATCCGAGAGGCGCTGTCGTCCTGAGGTGATCGGGAACGCGGACGCCGCGGCGATTCACCCGTCCCGGCAGTCGACGCATCGGCCGGCGGGGCGGACGGAGCGGCAGCGGAGGACGCTGTACTCGAGGGAGCAGCCGTCGCGCGCGAGGACCCGACCTCGCCGCCGCCGCCCCGAAAGAGACCCGTGAACCAGCTCTCCCGCCCCCGTGTGCTGATCGTGTGCACGGCGAACGCGATCCGCTCGCCGTTCGTCGAGCACCTGCTCCGTGCCCGGTTCGCCGACGCGGGTGTCGTCGGTCCCGTCCTCACCAGCGCGGGGACGGCCGCGCGGCCCGGCCGATCCGCGGAGCCGGACGCGGTCGAACTCGGACGGGAGCATGGGCTCGACCTCGCCGGTCATCGCACGCGCTCCCTCGACGAGGTCATGCTCGGCGAGTCGTCGACCGTCCTGTGCGCGGCGGCCGTTCACCGGCGAACGGTCCTGGACATGCGTCCGGACGCTCTGGACACGACGTTCATGGTGCGCGAGTTCGCCCGACTGCTTCGGGAGGAGCGCGACGCGTCCGCCGCAGAGGATTGGGACTCGCTGGTGCGCCGCCTCGCTCGAGGGCGGACGCGGACGCGTCGGACACCCGCGGGAGACGATGACCTCGTCGACCCGATCGGTCAGCCGCCGGCCGTCTGGCGGGAGTTCGAGCGCGCCGCGACGGAGGCCGTCGAGGCGATCGCGATGCATACGGCTCCGGCGCTCGCCGCGGCAGCAGTGGATCGCCTCCCGGACCGGCCGCAGATGACCCGCCGGGAGCATCGAGCGCGCGCGCGGCGCGTCGCGGGTTCCGATGCCTCCCTCGACGGAGGTGGACCTCTCACTCCGGGCGTCGACGGCGGGTGAGGCGGCGCAGCGTCGCGAGGCCTGCCGCCCCGAGGATGCCGCCGAGGGTGTTCGCCGCGACATCGACGGCGCTGGACGTCCGGCCGGGGAGGAACAGCCCCTGGGCGATCTCGGCCATCAGCGGCACGACCCACGCCACGCCGAGGATGACGAGAGGCCGACGGGGCAGGACGGTGGCGAGGATCACCCCGAACGGAACCATCATCACGACGTTCAGGGTCGGGTCGATCCCGAACGGGAAGGCCGCGGGGGCGACGCGCAGGAGGACGTCGTACAGCGGACCGGCCTGCGAGTCGATGTGCTGCGGCCAGAACAGGACCGCCGCGAGGACGACGAGATAGACCGACGCCGAGACGGCCGCGAGGATGCGGCCCCGGCCGCGCGGAGGTGCGGTGCGCATGCCTCACCGTACGAAGCCGCGCACGCGGCGTCCGCCGCGCGATCCCGGGGAATTAGAGGGTGATCACGCCGCTGAACCCGGCCCCCGATGGGGCGTCGAGCGCGCGACCCTCTTCACTGTCGGCGCGGGCGATGATGCGGCCGAGGCCGATGCCCGCGGCGAGGGCCGCGACGATCCAAGTGACGATACCGACGACGATGGCGGTGACGACGAAGACCATGGGACTTCTCCTTTGGAGTCCGGTGGTGCACAACGGGTAGCTGTTCGACACTGTAGCGGTCCCGCGCGTGGGAAGGAGAGACTCCCGCCGCGTGGCGGAATGCGCTATGTCAGCCCCGGCGCGTGAACGTCCGGCGGACCACCCTCAGCAGTCCCAGGAAGCCGAACAGGCCGATCACTGCGCCGAGGATCGCGAACAACGTGACCGATCCGCCGAGCACCGGTCCGCCGCCGGCGACGATCAGGACGACGGCGATCACGACCGCGGCGATCGAGACCAGGGTCGTCGCGATCTCGGAGGTGATCCGGCTCAGGATGCCACTCGTATCGGTGCCGTCGTCGGAGCGCAGCGTGATCCCGATGGAGCCGCGCTCGATGCCGGTGAGCAGGGCTTCGAGGCGCTGCGGCATCCGCTGCAGACGTGCGAGCGAGATCACCGCGCCGGCCTGGAGGTCGGTGGCCGCCCGGCTGAGCGAGACCGAGCGTCGGAGCAGGGTGGGCATGAGGGGGAGTGCTCGGCCGACCATGTCGAAGTCATCGACGATCACGCGGAGACAACCCTCCAGGGTGGCGAAACTGCGCAGCGCGGATGCCAGCTCCCCGGGCAGGGCGATCCGGTGCTGTCGGATCACGTCGACGATGCGGGTGAAGATGGAGCCCTGCCCGCCGCTGCGCACGTGTTCCGCCGTGAGGACGATCCCGACGTCGTGGCGGAAGGCATCCAGATCGACGTCGTCGGGGGCGTCGACGATGAGTAGGAGCGCGTCGGTGGCGGCCACGTCGTTCTCGCTGAGGGCTGCGAGCAGGAAGGCCGTCATGTGCTGACGGCGGCTACGCTCGATGATGCCGACCGCGCCGAAGTCGATCAGCCCCAGCCTCCCGGTGTCGGTGAGGAGAACGTTGCCGGGGTGGAGATCGGCGTGGAAGACGCCGTACACGAGGATCTGCTCGATGACCGTCGACATGAGCACCTCGGCGAGCCGATCCCGCTCCTCGGCCGTCAGTGCCGCCAGGCGGTCCGCGGAGTCGCTGAGCGCGGTGCCGTCGACGAGTTCCATGGTGAGCACGCGCGTGCTCGAGGCCTCGGGGAACGCCCCGGGAATGGTGACGAGCCCGCGGCGTCCGGGCTCGGCGGCGTCGATGCGCTCGATCGTGGCGCGGATCATCTCCGTGTTCTGCGCCTCGACGCGATAGTCGAGTTCCTCCAAGAGCGTCGTGGTGAATCCGCGGGCGACGGATTCGATGTGCAGGTCGCGCCCGACGCGGGTGCGCTCCTGCGCGCGCTGGGCGAGGCGGCCGATGATGTCGGAATCCGCTTCCACCTGGGCGCGTGCGGCGGGGCGCTGGACCTTGACGACGACGCGACGGCCGTCGTGGAGCGTCGCCCGGTGCACCTGGGCCACAGAGGCGGCCGCGAGGGGGTTCGGGTCGACGTCGGCGTAGATCTCGTCGATCGGGCGGCCGAGATCGCTCTCGATCACCTCGCGCACGGTCTCCCAGGGGAGGGTGGTCGCGCTCGTCTGCAGCGAGGCGAGGGCGCTGAGATACGGCTCCGGGATGAGGTCGCGGCGCGTGGAGAGCACCTGGCCGAGCTTGACGAAGCTCACCCCCGCGTCGTTGATCGTGGCGACGATGGCCCGGGCGCGTTCCTCCGAGGTGCTGAGCTGCTGCTCCACACGGGAATGGCCGCCGTGGAAGAGCCAGCCGACGCCGTGTCGCGACGCGATGGCGAGGATCTGGAGGTAGCGACGTGTGCGCTTGCGCTGCCGGAGACCGGCACGGATCACATCGATCGGATTGGGCAGCGGTCGCGTCGGGAAGATGGCCTCGCTGGCGACGAGGGTGGCGACCCCGAGGGCGAACACCCAGCTGATGGACAGGGCGATGAGACCGAGGGCCAGCCAGACGTTCCCGCTCTCGGCGAGCGTCGAGCCCGCGGGGAGGTTCGTCTGCTCCAGCACCCATTCCGCGGCGGGAACACCGAGGAAGAACACCAGGAGTCCGACGGCGATGCTGCGCGGCCATCCCACCGCCGTCCCGATGATCTGACGGGCCACGAACCCCACGAGGATCGCGCAGACGATCGCGACGATGGCGATGAGCAGGGTGACGACCACGGGGTCAGCGTAACCGTCGACTCAGGAGATGCGGGCGAACCCGCAACCCGAGCACACCCACACGGCCGCGGAACCTCGGGTGTCGGGATCCATGCGGTGCAGGCATCCGGGGCAACGGGGAGGGAACCCGACGGCCGTGTCGTCGTCGTCGGCCCGCGTCTGAGGGGCAGAGGGGGCGGGGGGTGCGGCGGAAGGTGGGAACATCGATGCCCTTCGGTCGAGGACATCTTTACATGCGCATGCTCCCACGCGGGAGGGCCGTCCACAGGGGCGCCGGCCGCGACGACGAAGGGGGAGGGACGCCGTGCGTCCTCTCCCCCTTCCGCGTGGCCGCGCGGTCCGTCCGTCAGCGACGGAATTCCCGCAGAGCCTTCTTGGCCTTCTTCTCGGCCCGGGCGGCGGCCTTGCGTCGACGTCGGCGTGCGCGCGGGTCGTCCCACAGGCGCACGATCTGGTGGCCGACCGACTCGCGGTTCTTGACTTCGACACGGCCGGTCCGCGTCCCGATCACGTAGGCGATCAGGACGAGGGCACCGATGACGATGATCCGGTTGCGCATGGCATCCCCTTCTAGTTCAGGCGCTTCTGGTCGTGCGCGAGCTTCGCGCGGAGACTCGAATGCACCGAGATGAACGTGCGGAACTGCTGACCGGTCAGGGTCGCGAGATTCGTCACGAGGGTGTCGACGTCCTCGGCGATCTGACGGGGCGACGTGTTCTGACGCGGCGTGATGCTCACGTGCAGCACCGTCTCTTTGCGCACCTCGTTCGAGGAGATGCGCGAGGCGAGGATCTCGTCGCGCTCGTCGAGCGAGTTCTTCAGAGCCGCCGAGGCGAAGTCGTCGGTCACGATGATGCGACCCGCTTCGCTGTCGGAGCCGATGGACTGCAGCGGCACGCGGTGCTTTCCGCGCACGGCGCCCACGGCGACGAGCACCAGCACGATCACGACGACGGCGAGCACGGCGATCGCCCCGATGTCCAGCGACGGCTGACCGATCCCCTCGGTCCATCCGCGGACACCGTCGGCGGTCCGCGTCCACACGTCGGCGGCGCCGGGGAGGGCGGCCACGACGATCAGCAGACCGCCCAGAGCCAGGAGGACCAGCGCGACGACGAGAAGCAGGATGCGGTTGAGTGCGCGATTGGTGTTCCTCATCGGAGATCCTCCTTCCCCGCGTCGAGCGGGCGCTCGACACGGACGTGCGTCCGCACGGACGGGGTGAGACGGTAGGACGCGACTTCCTCATCGACGATGGCTCGAAGGCCGTCGACGTCGACCGGGATCCCGAGCGGCGGCCGCACGGTCACGTCCACGCTGCGGTGGGCGACGCCCACCACCACGTTCTCGCGGGCGATCCCGGACTCGAGGCTCACGTGCTGGGCGATCGAGGAGGCCACCACGCCGTTGTCGACGACGACCGCGCGCTCTCCCCAGGTCATCTCGTGGCGGGAGAGCCGGCCCGGGGCCACGGCGATCACGAGCACGATCAGCCCGATCACGGCGATCGCCGCGCCGATGGCGATGAGCGCCGCGGGGACGACGGCCGTGGGGAGCGCGGCGAGAGCGTCGAAAGCGGCACCGGGAGCCACGAGCAGCGGCGGCCGGCCGGCGAGCGACAACCCGATCTCGACAGCGGCGTACACCGCGGCCAGGATGAGCAGGATCACGACGACGAGCATCGCTCCGGTGCGGGGCGAGTGCGTCTCGCGACGCACGACGGTACGCAGAACGGAGTCGGTCATCTCACCCTCCTTCTCTTCGGGGTGGTCGCCCCGGCGATGGTCAGGTCCACGCGCGACACCTTGCGCCCGAACAGACGGGTGAGGCGGTCGTGGAGATCGTGCTGGATGCCGCGAGCCGCTTCCAGCACGGGGGTGGCGGCCCGCACCGCCTCGGTGTCGTCGAGGCGGGGGACGGGGAAGGGAGCCTGGACGCGGACCACGACGGTGTCGCGCGAGGCGGCGATGTCGACCGACACGTCCGCACGGTCGACGCCGATGGCTTCGGCGGCGGCCTGCTCGGCCGCTTTGCGGAAGACGCGGTCGGCCACGTCCACGCGGCCGTGGGTCTGCACGCTGACCCCGCCCCCCGGGGCGGCGGTGGCCACCCCGGGAAGCGCGGTGGTCACGATGTGCTCCGACCCGAGAATGCGTTGGCGATGCTGCGGATGTCGATCTCGCCCGAGACGATCCGACCGACGACCGCGCCGATCGCCATGAACAGGGCGACCAGGAGGAAGCCCCAGAACCCGAAGATGAGTGCGGCGGCGGCCAGGATCAGGCCGACGAGGGCACCGGTGATGGTCGGGTTCATGACACGCGCGAGGGGGTCGAGTCGTCGTCATCGTCACCCGGGATGTGGATGTCGTTGACGTCGACGTTCACCTCGACGACCTCGAGGCCGACGAGACGGCTGATGGCACCGGCGACGCGCGCGCGCACCTGGTCGGCCACCTCCTGGATCGGAGCGGGGTACTCGACCACGATGGTGAGGTCGGCGGCCGCCTGGGTCTCGCCCACCTCGACCTTGACGCCCTGCGTCAGGTCGGTGGCGTTGATCGCGTCGCGGATCGCGCCGAAGGCGCGCGCTCCGCCACCGCCGAGGGCGTAGACGCCGGTGACCTCTCGCGCCGCGATGCCGGCGACCTTGGCCACGACGGAGTCGGCGATGGTGGTCTTGCCCGCGGTGTCGGCGGCGAGGGTCGCGGAGCCGGCGGATGCGCGGTCCACGCGCGAGCCCTGGGGCGCGGCGCTGGGGGCCGCGGGCTTTTCTTCGATAGCCATCGGAGTGTCCTTCCTGTACGTCCTGGCCGGGGCGGTGATCCCGTGCCAGCTGTGTTCGCTTACTGGTTAGACGTACGCGGAAGGGGTTTCGTCACGCCGCGGCCCCCACTTTCTCCGGATGCGTGCGGCTGCGCTCACACGGGGGTGGCGAACTCCCGGATCGTGAGGCCCGAGAATTGCGCGGCACCGCCGTCGGTGTACAGCGAGATCCCGGTGTCGCCGTCGAGGAAGTGCACCTGCTGCGACAGAACGGTGTGCCCGGCGTTGACGAAGACCTCCACGCTCTGACGGTCGACGAAGATGCGCAGGTGCACGGACCTGGCCGCGGGGTCGATGGGCGCGGCCGCGCGGGTGTACGGCGCGAGAGCGTATCCGGCACGGTCGGACGGCCCCCGGTCGACGTAGAGGTCGGATCCGTACTTGCCGATGTTCGTGTGGCGGGACCCGTCGGCCGATCGGCCGACCGAGACGCCGACGTTGACCGCATCGGTCCACGCGATGTCCAGCTCGAGTTCGTAGGCCCGCCCCGTCCAGGGGAGCACCGCACTGCCGTTCACCGTCCGGTCCGGCAGGGTCGCCGTCGAGGTCGCGCGACCCGCCAGGGCGGAGATCGGTGCGCTGAGCAGGCTGTACCACCCGCCGGACTGCTTCTCCAGGCGCAGCTCGCGCACGATCGAGTTCTGGCCGTTGTAGCCGTCGGTGACGTCGGTGGGGACGTCGCGCGCGGCGTACTTCCAGTTGTTCATCCACCCGATCGCCAGCCGTCGGGTGTCGGGCGCCTCGATGCTCGGCCACGTCACCGCCCCGTACCAGTCCCAGCCCCAGTCCAGCCACTGCGGGGTCGGGTCGTCGGCGACGAAGTGCGTGCCGTTCCACGTTCCCATCCAGTACGCGTAGGTCATCGGGAGCCCGGCCGTGTAGGCATCCATGCTCGCCCCCAGCACCCAGTGCCGGGTGCCGTCGTCGGCGGTCATCTGGAACAGATCGGGGCATTCGATCCCACCGAGCTGCGGGTTCGGGTAGTCGAAGTTGCTGCGCCACGTCCACTGCCGGAGGTCCGGCGAGGTGTAGAAACCCGCGTAGCGGGCACGGCCGAGGGCCATGACCCATTCACCGCGCGACGCGTCCCAGTGCACCTTCGGGTCGCGGCACCACTCGGCGTTGTCGATCTCGGCCGGGGTCTGGGCGGCGCGACCATCGGTGTTGACGAGGACGGGGTCGGGGAGCATCGTGAAGCTGAACCCGCCGTCGGTCGACCAGTAGAGGTACTGCTCCTGGTACTTGCGGATGCCGTCGGTGGGACGGGTCGCGAGCGCGATGACCGCTCCCGCGCCGAATCCCGCGGTGTTCGCCTCGTCGACCACGAGGCACCCCGACCACACGGGGACGCCGTTCGTGAGCGGCATGACGGTGCCGTGGTGGACGAAGCTGACGCCGTCGGTGGTGGCGTGATCCCACCCGCCGGGTCCGTTGTTGACGTCGGAATGGAGGTAGTACAGCTGGTACTGCCCGCCCGAGACGATCGGGCGCTGCGGATCGCACAGCCAGGCCGTCGGTGGGGTCATGTGGTAGATCGCGCGTTGCGACGGCGGGGTGGCGCGGGCGGCCACGGGAGCCGCGGACGCCAGGGCGAGGCCGAAGGCCCCGGCTCCGGCGCCCTGCAGCAGGGTGCGGCGGGAGATCTCGAACGGCATGATGCTCACTTCCTCGTGATCGGCGGGCGCGACGATGCACCCGCCGGGTGTCCGGCGGTTCGGTTGTGGTGGGTCAGGCGGCCGCCGGAGCTGCCCGACCTTCCTGCGCGTCGTCGAGCCCGACGATGCGCACGGCGGGAGCCTCCGCCCCCTCGGCGGTGGCGCGGACGGCCACGGGCCCCGCGCCGAGGGTCACCAGGTGCGAGAGCACGGTGGCGCCCCGGTCGGCGAAGACCTCCAGGAGGGGGCCGTCCAGCACGATCGTGAACACCGCCGCGCCCGCTTCGAGCAGCGGGGCGACGCGCGCGCCGGCGAAGTCGGGGTGCAACGTCCGGGCGGCTTCGCCCGTGCGCGACACGGTGAGGGTGCGAGCGGTCGGGTCGTGCACGATCTCGACCGCGGCATCCGCTTCGCCGTCGAGCCGGATGCGCAGGATGCCGGTGTCTGCGGTGTCGCGACGGATCTCGATGAGCGCGTGGGGATCGATACCGGCCTCCGGCAGGGGCGTCGCGTCCGGGGCCGCGGGGAGGACCGGGTGCTGCACGAGCCGCAGTGCGCCCGCGATGCGGCGCAGCCCCAACGTGCGCGGCAGCGACATCGCGCCGCGCCACGGAGCGGTCGGCACGGCGTGCGCGTAGCGCCAGTTGTTCATCCAGGCGAGCATCACCGCCGCGCCGTCGGGGGCGTCGTGGAAGGTGACGCCGGCGTAGAAGTCCCGACCGTGGTCGACGGGGAGGAGGACGTCCTCGTCGGCGCGGAACACGTCGCCGACGAGGTCGCCGACGACGTAGTGCATCGCCGACCCGGACGGGTCGGGGGCGTCGCCCACGGGGTTCGTGCTCAGCAGCAGCACCCAGGCGGCGGCATCCGATCCCTCGACCGGGAGCCGCACGAGATCCGGGCATTCCCACACGACCCCGGTCGGGCCGAGCGGGCCGAACGATCCCGTCTCGCGCCACGATTGCAGGTCGTCGGAGGCGTAGAACACGACGCGCCGTTCCACCGCCTCGACCGCGAGCATCAGCCAGCCGCCGCCCGGGAGCGCGATGACCTTCGGGTCGCGGAAGTCGGAGCTGCCGCGGTCGAGCACCGGGTTGGCGGCATCCGGGGTCCAGGTGAGGCCGCCGTCGAGACTGGTCGCGCGGGACTGGGCTTGGATGCCGTGGGCGTAGGCGCTCGTGTAGAACGCCGTCAGGGCGTCGCCGGGGCCGGCCACGACCGATCCCGAGAAGATCTGCTCGCCGGGGCGATGGGCGAGGGCGACGGGATGCTCCTCCCAGTGCAGGAGGTCGGGGCTGGACGCATGGCCCCAGCTCATGTTGCCCCAGTCGTTGCCCGCGGGGTTGTACTGGAAGAACGCGTGCCACCGGCCGCCGCTGTGCACGAGGCCGTTGGGGTCGTTCATCCAGTTGCGCGCGGGCGCGAGGTGGAGGCGCGGGCGGGGCAGGCTCACATCGACTCCCGGAGGACCGGCGGGCAGGCCACGAGCTGGCGCGCACCCGACGCGGGCGCCTCCAGCCCCAGGAGCGTGCGCACGCCGGCGGCACCCAGCTCGTAGTGCGGCAGCGCGACCGTCGACAGCGGCGGACGCAGGTGCGCCGCGATGACGTCCTGGTTGTCGAAGCCCATGACCGCCACGTCGTCGGGGATGCGCAGGCCGCGGTCGCGAAGGCCGTCGTACAGGCCCATCGCGACGCGGTCGTTGTGGCAGAACACCGCCGTCGCTCCGGAGGCGACGACGGCTCCGGCGATGCCGTACCCGCCCTCCTGCTCGGGAGCCGCCTCGAAGATCAGGGAGTCGTCGCTCGCGACGCCGGCGTCCTCCAGGGCGGCGCGGTAGCCCGCGAGCCGTCCGTCCCTCGCGGGTGAGGGGGACGTGGTGTTCACGAAGGCGATCCGGCGATGACCGGCCGAAAGGAGTTCCTCGGTGGCCGTCCGACCGCCCTGCACCTCGTCGGGGACGACCGCGGGGAAAGCGTCGTCGGCGGCGAAGCAGTTCACCAGCACCGTTTCGGTGTGCTGGAGCGGCGGCGGCACGTCGATCTCGCGGTGGTACCAGGTGGAGTACAGGATGCCGCGCACCTGGTGCTCGAGCATCATCGCGATCGCGTCGTTCTCGGCGGCGGCGTTGCCCTCGGTGTTGGCGACGAGCAGGACGAAGCCGTGACGCCACGCCTCGTCCTGGGCCCCGTGGATGATCTGTCCGGCGAAGGGGGTGGTGGCGATGGCATCCGCCACCAGGCCGATGAAGCGCGAGTTGCCTTCGGACAGCGTCTTGGCGAGGGCGTTGGGCCGGTAGCCGAGCGCCTCGATCGCCTCGTGGACGCGGCGTCGGGCGTCTTCGCCGATGCGCGCGCCCGGCTTGTCGTTCACCACGTGCGACACGGTCGCCACCGACACCCCGGCCGCCCGCGCCACGTCGCGCATCGTCGTGCTCATCCCTTGGTGGCTCCGCTCTCCAGGCCGGCGATCATCGCCTTGTTCAGCACGAGGAACACCAGCAGCAGTGGCGTCACCGTGACGCACACCGCGGCGAACGTCGCCGTCCAGTCGGTGTTGCCCATCGCTCCGATGTAGTTTTGCAGCCCCAGCGGGATCGTCTTGAGTCCATCGGACAGAACGAACGTGTTCGCGAAGATGAAGTCGTTCCAGATGAAGATGCTGTTGACCAGGACGACCGTGATGATCGTGTTCACCGACAGCGGCGCCGTGATCTGCAGGAAGATCCGGTACGGGCCGGCGCCGTCCAGGGACGCGGCCTCGTACAGCTCCCGCGGGATGTACTCGTAGAACGACGAGAACAGGTAGATCCCCATCGGCAGCGAGAACGCCGCCAGCGGCAGGATCATCGAGAGGTGCGTGTCGAGCAGCCCGACCTGCGAGTAATCGATGAACAGCGGCACGAGCGCGATCTGCACGGGCACGATGATCCCGAGCAGGAACAGCGCCCGGACGAACCCGCTGAACCGGAAGCCGAGGACCTGCAGCGCGTAGGCGGCCATCATGCCGGCCACGACGATCAGAAGGCTGGCGCCGAGGGTGACGATGAAGCTGTTCGCGATGTTCAGTGCCAGGTTCCCGGTCGCGAAGGCGCGGGCGTAGTTGTCGAGGGTCCACTCCGACGGCAGCGCGAAGGGGTCTCCTCCGGCGAAATCCGACGCGGTGCGGAAGCTCGTGAGGAACAGCCACAGCAGCGGGTACACCTGCACCACGACGATGAGGATCACCGTCACCGTCAGGAGAGTCCGCTGCACGCGCACCCGCGGCGAGCGGTGCACGGCGCGCGGTTCCGGTGCGTCGGACGGGGGGACGGATGCCACCGGGGGCGGGGCGAGAGTCGTGCTCATCACGCGTCCTTTCGACGCAGCAGCAGGAAGATGAGTCCCACTGCGACGAGGCACTCGACCACGATGAAGACCGAGATGGCACTGGCGTAGCCGTAGTCGGTGTGGACGAACGCCGTCTTGTACATGTAGGTGGTCAGCAGCTCCGACGCCTGACCCGGTCCGCCGTTGGTCAGCAGGTACGGGATGTCGAAGCCGCGGAGCGCGAAGGTCGTGGCCATCACGGTCGTGGTGATCCAGACGGGACGGATGTACGGGAAGCGGATCCGCCAGAAGGTCTGCCACCAGGAGGCGCCGTCCAGGCGCGCGGCCTCCTCGAGCTCCTTGGGCACCGCGATGAGCGCCGCGTAGATGATGAGCATGTAGAGACCGGTGAACCGCCACCCCTCGGGGATGGACACCGCCGCCAGCACCGTCTGCACGTTGGAGAGCCAGGCCGTCTGGAGGCCGTCGAGTCCCACCCACGCCAGCAGCTGGTTGAGCAGACCCACGGGCTCGAGCGAGTAGATGCGGACGAAGAGGAACGCGATCGCCACGGTGGAGATGACCGCCGGCAGCAGGTACAGCGTCTTGACCAGTTCGCGGGCCCGGGGGAGGGCGGTGAGGAGCCCCGCCACCGCCAGGGCGCCCCCGAGCTGGAGGACCAGGCAGATGGCGAGATATCCCAGCGCGTTGCCGAACGCCGTCCAGAACACGTCGTCGCGCGTGAACATCTTCACGTAGTTGTCGAGGCCCACGAACGCGAGGTCGGTGATGCCGTCCCACGAGAACAGGCTGAGGACGAGCGACTGCACGATGGGGAGGAGGACCGCGGCGCCGTAGAGCAGCAGCGGGGGGACGAGGAAGACGGCGACGGCCAGGCCCGAGCGCCGCGGCAGCATCGACGTGCGCATCGGCGCCCGACGTCGGGCGGGCGAGCCGGCCCCGGTGACCCGGGGCCGGCTCGGTGCGAGGGTGTCAGCCACCGACGTTCTCCGTCAGAGCCGCGTCCATCGTGCTGACGAACTCGTCGGGCGTGATGTCGCCCTGCACGAGGAGGGTCAGCTCCTGCTGCAGACGGGTGTTCGTGGCGGGGTCGAGCTGGGTGTCCCAGGGCATCGCGATCTTCGGGCCCACGTCACCGGCCTGCTCGATCGCCCGCGTGTACAGCGGGGTCGCGTTCGCGGGGATGGTCGTCTCCACGCCCGTGGTCGGCGAGAGGGCGCCCGAGGCGGCGACCTCGGCGGGGTAGCGCTCGAGGGCGAACCGCAGGAAGTCGCGCACGAGCGGGTCGTACGTGGCGGAGTTGACGGCCATGCCGATGCCGGACGGAGTCACGTACTCGTTGTCGGCGGTCACGGCTCCGGGGATCGTCGGGAGCGTGAAGTAGTCGACGCTGTCGCGCACGCCCGCGTCGAGCTTGTCGGTGGCGAGGTTCGCCAGCTCCCACGTGCCGATGTTGTACACCGCCGCATTGCCGGAGGTGAACTGCGCCTGGGCGTCGGCGTATCCCGTGGCGGAGAAGCCCTCCTGGAAGCAGCCGGCCTGTCCGAGCCCGTACAGCCAGTCGGCGGCGGCGCGTCCGGGAGCGTCGGAGAACTTCGCCTCTCCGGTCTTCAGCTTCTGCACGTAGTCGGGGCCCGCCTGGCGGAACGGGTAGTAGGCCATGTACCGCTCGAGCGGCCAGCCGTCGGCACCGTCCAGGGCGATCGGCGTGATGCCCTTGGCCCGGAGCGCCGTGCACATCGGGGCGAAGTCGTCGAGCGTCGCGGGGACGGGCACCCCGGCCTGCGCGAGCAGGTCCTTGTTGTACCAGAAGAACTCCAGCTGGAACTCGAACGGCACCATGTACAGCGAGCCGTCGTCGAAGCGCTGGTAGGTCAGGGCGACGTCGCGGTACTCGTCGGACAGGCCGAGGTCCTTCAGCAGCAGGTCGACGTCGACCATGCGGCCCTGCTGTGCGAGCTTCTGCGCGAAGGGCGTGGCATCCGTGTCGAAGAGCTCGGGCAGCTTGTTGGCGGCGGCCAGGGTCTCGTACTTCTGGATGTAGCTGGGGCGATCGGGTGTCGTGATGAGGTTCAGCGAGAAGCCGGGGTGGTCGGCGGCGTACTCGTCGGCGATCTTCTGCATCGCGGTGATCACGCCGCCGTCGGCCGGACGCGACAGCAGCCACGAGATCTCGCGGGGCTTGATCTCGCCCTCGGGGTTGACGTCGGTCGGGTCGCCGGCGGAGCCGGTCGCGCCGCATCCGGACAGGACGAGCGCGGTGGCGGCGGTCAGGGCGACCCAGGATGCCGCTCGGGTGAGGTGGACCATGTGAATCTCCATTGATGTGGTGGTGCGGGTAGGGGTGAGGTTGTGCGGGTCAGGACGAGACGAGGGCGTCGTCGAGCGACGCGGCCGGGACGGCGGTGGTGGAGGGGCCGGTGATCTCCAGCGAGAGCACCGTCGCGGCGCCCTCGCCGACGAAGGCGCCGACGCGACCGTCGGTCCGGTCGTAGAGGCGCGTGCTGAGGGTCACCGAACCGTCGACCGTGGCGACGCACAGATCGCCGTCGACGACGACCTCGAGCCGGTGCGGGCCCGGAGCGAGCGTCACGGGGCGCTCGAGCTCGATGACGTGGGGGACGTCCCCCGAGATCTGCCACTGCTCGCCGCCCGTCCGCCGGCGGGGCCAGCGGTCGAGCACCAGACGGTTCCGTCGCGGCTCGAGGCGCAGGACGTAGGCCTCGTCGCCGTCCGCGCTCGCCCGGAGTAGCAGGCCGCATTCCGTCGTCCCGGGGGCGATGTCGAAGACGGCGTCCACGCGGAAGGCGGCGGGGAGGTCGGTCGGGAGGACGAGGTCGGCGTAGCCGTCGGGGGCCGACAGGACCGTTCCGGATGCCGCCGAGTCGAGGCGCTCGCCGAAGCTCGCGGAGAGCTCCCGCGGCGGATGGAAGCGCAGCGAGCCGTCGGCGTTCTGCTCCGCTTCCAGGACCGAGAGCGTCCCCGCCCACTGCCACGCGCCGTCGTCCCGGCCGCCCTCGCGGGAGGAGATCCATCCGAAGAAGAACCGGCGCCCGTCGCGGGCGGCGGATTTCGCGGCGTAGTAGGCGCGTCCGTCGATCGTGTCGTTCTCGGGCAGCCGCCACGGGCCGTGGAGGCTGCGCGAGACGCGATAGCGCGTGGTGAAGGACTCGCTGAACTCGGAGTACACGAGATACCACCACCCGTTCCACTCGAAGACCTCGGGGCATTCGTGGGCGATGTAGCGGCGCGGGTCCCAGAAGGGCTCGGCGGCCTCCCACGTGCGGAGGTCGTGCGAGACGCACTGCGCGATCACCCCGCGTCGCCGCTCGGGGCCGTCGGCGTGACGGGCGGTGACGAGCATGCGCCACACGCCGGCCTCGTCGTCGCGGAAGACGAAGGGATCGCGCCAGTCGGCGGTCTCGTATCCCGGGGTCGCGCCGAAGGTGTCGTCGGGGTGGCGGACCCATGTGCGCATCCCGTCGTCGCTGGTGGCGTGCAGGACGACCTGGAGCGGGAGGCCGTCCGCGCCGATCCGTTCGGGGTTCTGCCCGGTGTAGAAGACGTGGTGGATGCCGCCGGCTACGACGACGCTGCCGGTGTAGACGTTGAAGTCCGCGGCATCCGGCCCTCCCGAGGGGAGCGCGGGACCGGTCTCGACGAAGGTGACGAGGTCGTCGGTGACGACGCGGTGCCACGGCATCCCGATCTTGGGGACCTGCCGAGATTCGTGCAGGTAGAAGAGGTGGAACCGGCCGTCCTCCTCCCACGGGATGACGTCGCCGACCCAGGCGTTCGGCGGTCGGAAGAACCCTCGCTGGTCCATTCGGATGACTCCTCATCGAGACGATGTCGCCGACGAACCGGGGCTGGTTAATCGGTTACGCAGAACGTAGCAACGTCTCGCGAGGTTGGTCAAGCGGTTAATCACATGTTTTCCGGCGAACCGATCGGGCGCAGAACGGGCGTACCCGCGACGACCCGGGTCTCCCCGTCGATCGGTGCGAAGGTGCGCGCCCCGGCCTCCGTGACGATGGTGAGCACCACCGGGTCCAGCTCCGCCGCCACGATCGCATCGAGATCCGCGCGGGCGAGTGGATCTCCCGCGGCCACCCGGTCGCCGGCGCGGACGAGCGGACGGAACCCGTCGCCGTTCAGGCGCACGGTGTCGATGCCGATGTGGACGAGGACCTCGGTCCCGCCGTCGGTCGTGATGCCGTACGCGTGCGCGGTCGCCGCGACGGCGCTGACCGTGCCCGCCACGGGCGCGGTGATCAGTCCGCTCTCGGGCGCCACCGCCGCCGTGGGTCCGAGCGCGCTCGCGGCGAA
Source organism: Microbacterium sp. IEGM 1404 (assembly GCF_030056775.1). Lineage (NCBI taxonomy): Bacteria > Bacillati > Actinomycetota > Actinomycetes > Micrococcales > Microbacteriaceae > Microbacterium > Microbacterium sp. IEGM 1404. The sequence continues at coordinate 245,887 of NZ_JASHKP010000003.1, forward strand.
CGCCCGATCGGCGAGGGACTCCACCGCGACGCGCCGACCGGCCACGGGGGAGAGGATCGCGGTCTCGTCGCCGCTCCGGCGGGGATCCTCGCCGTCGATCGGGCGCCCCCGCCGCCTCCGCCATCGCGCCCAGGCCAGCGTGCCGCCGAACGAGAGCAGCATCGACACCGCCAGACAGACCAGGAACGGCCCGACGCTCCCGGGGGCGATCGAGGCGAACCCGAGGAGCCCGGCGGCGCCGAGCGTCACCGCCTCGACCCGCCACGCGGCCAGGAGCGCCGCCGAGACCGCGGTCGCGCCGACGGCGATCAGGAACGGGACGCGCAGCCGGAGCGTCACGCCGAACATCGCCGGCTCGGCGATTCCGAGGGCGGCGGGGGCGGTCGCCGTGGCCGCGAGGGCGCGCAGGCGCGTCCCCCTCCGTGCGCAGAGCCAGACCGCGAGCGACGCGGCGGCCTGGGCCCCGTTCGCCGCCGCGGCGATCGGGAAGATGAACGATCCCCCCGTGGACAGCAGACCCAGCTCGATCGCGATGAGTCCCTGGTGCAGCCCCGTCACCACCAGCGGCGAGTACACCGCGCCCACGAGCGCTCCCCCGAGCACGCCGGCGCCGGTGTAGAGCCATTCCATCCCCTGCGCGGCCGCATCTCCGAGGAAGCGCAGGGCCGGACCCAGGACCAGGAAGGCGAGCAGGCCGGTGGTGAGCAGGGTGAGCAGCGGCACCAGCAGCAGACGCGCCGACCCGCTGGTGCGTCGCGCGAAGAACCGCTCGAGCCGGGCCAGGACGAAGCAGATCGCGATGATGGGCACGACGGTGCCCTGGTAGTCGATGGCCAGCACGTCCACGCCGGCGATGACCCACCCCGTCTCGGGCGTGAGATGGATCGCCGGCAGGGCGCTGTCGGCGGCGAGGCCGGGGGCGGCGACGAGGGCGGCCCCCATCGCGGCGCCCAGGTACGGACTGCCGCCGAAGCGGCCGGCCGCGGAGAATCCGAGGAGGACGGGAAGCAGCGCGAACACCGCGGCTCCGACGAGTCCCACGAGGGCCACGGGGCCGCGCAGCCACGTCAGGGTGTCGACGACGGCTGTGTCGCCGAACACCCCCGGGCCCGCGAGCACGTTGTGCAGCGCCGTGAGCAGGCCCCCCGCGACGAAGGCCGGGAGCAGCGGCGTGAACACGTCGACCAGGACGCCGATGGTTCGCGCGGACAGACGGCCTCGGTGTGCGGGAGCCGTCGTCGATCCGGCTCCGTGACGCACGGCGGCGCTGACGGCCTCCACCCTCCCCGGCCCGACGACGATCTGCACGCGATCGCCGACCACCTGTGCGGCGAGCACGCCGGGGATCCGGGCGAGGGCCGGGACGTCCACGCGAGCGGACTCGGCCGGATCCACCCGCACCCGCGTCGCGCAGTGCGTGACCCCGCGGACGTTCCCGGCGCCGCCGAGGGCGGCCAGGATGGCGTCCGCCATCGTCGTGGCATCCATCGGCACCCGGACCCCTCGCACCCCCCTCGGGGTGGTGTCGTCCAGGCTACGCGGTCACGACGGAACAGGAACGGGGCCCCGCATCGCGGGGCCCCGTTCAGGAGGGAGGGAGAGGGCGCGTCAGCCGACCGGGCGCGCGTCCGCCGCCCCGTCGATGTCGTGCGCGTACCCCGCGGGGATGTCGGCCCACCCGCCGAGACCGTTCGTGCCGTACGAACGGTCGACGGTCACGGCGTCGCCCGCGATGTCGACGCGGACGGTCGGGGCGAGGGTCCCCCCGCGCACGAAGTCGTCACTGGTGCCGATCGTGTCGATGAACGACTGCACGAGACCGTCGGGCATCACGTAGTGCGAGTACGCCTGGAACTGTCCCGGGTGCTGGTCGGGGTGCGGAGCGAAGGGGGTTCCGACCGGGAAGTTCAGGTTGGAGGGGCTGCCGAGGGCCAGTCCCGAACCGCGGTTCACCGGCTGGAAGTCGCTCCGGATGCCGTCGCCGACGAAGCCGTAGACGCCCTCGGGGCCGTCGATGCCCGCCGCATACGTGCCGCGGTGGGTGATCGTGAAGAGGTAGTACTTGCCGTCCTTGATGTAGATCTGCGGACGCTCGGTCTGGTCGTTCACGCAGTTGGCCGAGAGGATCGGCGGCAGGAACCGCCACTCGGTCAACGCCGCGTTCTCGGCCACGGCGAGCCCGACGTTCGCCATCTGGAAGTGCGCGCCCTGATCCATCGCCTGATCAGCGGTCTCGGCGAACGGGTCACCGGGCGCGTAGCCCATGTCGTCCTCCGTGCAGGCGCGCTCGCCGCGGGCGAAGGCGGAGTTGCCCTCGAAGACCATGTACGTCTTGCCGGGGTGGGCGGGGTCTTCGAAGGTGAAGGGGTCGCGGAAGTTGAAGAACTCGTTCTGCGCGCCGGTCTGGTAGTACTCGCCGTCGGCCTGCAGCATGTCGTGCTGGTCGCGGAAGCCCGTCATCCACACGCCGTTCTCATCGGCGAAGAGACGCCCTTCGCTCTGGACGATGCGCGGGTCGTAGGGCTTGCGGTTAGAGCCGTCCTCGTTGCGGTAGAACGCCACGGCCGTGTAGAAGATGCGGAGCTTGTTGCCGTCGAAGATGCGCGTCGAACCCGACCACTCGGTCTGGTGGCTGAACGACTGGTCGTCGAAGATCGCGCCGGATGCGCCGTCGGGGAACACCAGGCCGCCATAGGTCCATCCGCCGTCGGCCGGCCGTTCGGCGACGTCGGCCTTTCGGAAGAAGTAGCCGAGCTTGGCGTAGGTGTGGCGGTCGTCGAACCCGAGCTTGCGGTCGGCGACGAGGGAGAACACGACCTCCCAGCCCTTGAAGCTGGGCTGTGCGGAGGTGCCGTCGGTGAGCGTCCAGCTGTCCCAGACCCACACCTCCTCGTTGCTCATGTCGGGGAAGTCCTGGGGCACCGTCGGCATGGTGTACTCCTCGGGCAACGAGTTCTCCCGCGACGGCGCGGCGGGATCGCTCATGGCCTTGAGCTGGCGTGCGTCGGCCCGGGTCCACTTGGCGGTGAAGTCGTCCTCGGGGTCGAAGGCCTTCTGGGTGTGCTCGGTCGGCGCCGGGAAGCCCGGTACGGCTTCGGGCGCGTTCTGCGCCTGCGCGGGGGCGCCGGCCGCCAGGGCGGCGGTCGTGGCGATCACGGCGGCGATCGCCGCGAGCCGGATGCGCGTACGCCCGGCTCGGTTCTGCGTGGTGGTCACGTCGTTCTGCTTTCTGCTTCGCGTGACGTGGATCCTGCTCCTCGCGGTCAGCGTACGAAACCTGACGCCGACTGTCAAACGATTGACATAATTTGTGTTCGCTGAGAATCTCTGGCACTCTCGACGCGAGCCGCCGAACGGTGCGCTCCGTGGCATCCCTCCTCCTTCGCGGCTATCTGAGCCCGCACCGCCACCCTTTCGCGACGACGTGAACCCGGTCGAACAGACCCCCGTTCGTCGCGCCCGCCACCAGCCCTCTGGAGTGTCATGACCCCTCTCATCCCCACCGCCCGCCGGGCGCGGTCCCGGCGTGTCCCCGCCGCGTCCGCGGCGGCCCTGGCGTCGTCCGCGGCGCTGATCCTGCTGGCCGCCGCCCCCGCCCACGCGGCCGGTTCCCTGTCCACCTTCGAGGGCCAGGATGCCGCGAATGGAGCGAAAAGCTTGATCGGCGGCCACGTTTCGCTGGCGTCGGCGACGCTCGCATCCGGCCGTGGCGTGCAGGTCGCCTCCTTCGCAGAGCTCGACCTCGGTCTTCCGGGCGGCCCCGTCTCCGGTGTCGCGCTGAGCACGGGCTCGCTGCGCGCCGCTGATTCCTCGGCCTCGTCCGACGTCGACTTCACCGCCTCGGCGCTGCTCGGCCCGAACGGCAAGCTCACCACCACGGGCGATCTCGGCGGTGGTGGTTCCGCCGTGCTGGAGTCCTCGTCCGGTCGGACCACCTACGACGCCGCGGAGCTCCACCTGGAGGTCGTTCCCGAGGGCGACACTCTGACAATCGTTTACCAGATCGGTAGCGAGGAGTACGCGGACTGGGCCGCGCGCGACTACACCGACGCGTTCGGTGTCTTCGTCGACGGACGCCTCTGCTCCACCGTCGACGACCTCCCCGTCGGCATCGAGTCCATCAACGCGGACACGCGTTCGGAGCTCTTCGTCTCCAACCTCACCGCCGGCGGCGCACCCGGCGATCGCGCGACCGAGATGAACGGCTACACGGTGCCGCTCACCTGCACCGTCGAGGTCACCCCCGGTCAGCCGGTCACCGTCGTCGCCGCGGTCGCCGACACGCGCGACGGCCAGCTCGACTCCACGCTCCTCCTGGCCGCGGGGGGAATCTCCTCCGTACCCGGACCCGTGCAGCCGACGACCCCGCCGGTCGTCGATGACGGCGGAGCCGCGGCATCCCCCGACCCGATCCCCGCCTCCGACGCGTCGTCCACCGGATCCGGATCCGCACGACCCGGCTCACCGCTGGCGAACACGGGTGTGGACGGCGCAGCCCTGACCGCCGGGGCGGGAATCGCCGCGGCCGCGGTGGGTGCCGGCGTGACCGCTCTCGTGATCGCCCGCCGCCGCAGTGCCCGCGATGGGGTGAGCGCGCCGTGATCTGCGTCGGCTCCCGTCTCCCCGTCCGTTCCGCGGCCGGCGCGGTGCTCGCGTGCGCGGGGGCGGCGGTCCTCGCGGCCCCCGCGCACGCGCGCGTCGAGCTGCCGCTCGTCGCGGAGACCACCGTCGTCCAGGACGGTCCCGCGACCGTCTCGGACGTGCGGTGGGTGCTCCCCGTGGAGGCCGCTCCCGGAGACACCGTCGAGCTCTTCCTTCCGGAGCACGCGGGCGGTGCGGCGGGAGCCGACTGGATCTCCTCCACGGGCGTCGTGATCGGTACGGCGCGGCTCGATGCCACTGGAAAGCTCGTCATCGAGCTCACCGACGCCGTCGCGGACCCCGCCAACCGCGCGGGGGAGGCGATCGTGCGATCGACCGAGGAGGTCGGGCCCCCGATCGTGACGGCATCCTCATCCACCGCCGACGCGACCCTGCGCCCCGGCGAACGACCCGGACCCTTCTACGGCATCCCCGACCGTACGCGCGGCAACAAGTACGGCTTCTGGGCCGACGAGGACGAGACCCGCGCGCGGTGGGTCGTGGAAGCACCGCGCGGGCCGTGGGATGTCCTCGACATCGTCGATCGAGTGGGGCCGGGCCAGCGTATCGACTGCGCGGCCGGGGTGAGCGTGCGATCCGCGGTCGCGACGCATCCGGACACCGGGGCGCTCGTAGACCCGGTCGACGTGCCCGTGGAGCGCGTGCGCGTCGACTGCGGTGACACCGAAGTGGCGGTGCACGTCGAGCCCGTGGGCGACGAGATCGTCGAGGTCGCCCTCGACACGCTCCCGGATGCGCCCTCGACCGAGATCACCAACGCGGCGACCTTCGAGGCGCGCCGCACCCAGCCGGGTGAGCCGGTACGCGCGGTCGGCTGGGAGTCCCTCCTCGTCGAGCAGCCCCCGGTCCCGCCGACCGCACCGCCGACGCCGGAGCCGCCCCTGCCGGAGCCCCCGGTGGCCGAGACCCCGGTGCCCGCGCCGCCCGTGCCCGCACGCTTGGCCGAGACGGGGTCGGAGGGATCGGCTGTGTCGTTCGCCGCGGCCGCCGTCGGTCTGCTGGCCGCGGGGTGGACCGCTCTCGCCCTGCACGCGCGCCGTGCCCGGAGGCGCGCATGACGGGCGTCGAGAATCCCCGCGCGAAACGATCCCTGCGCCCGGGCCGGGCGACCCTGCTGTCGCTAGTCGCGGCCGGCGTCGTGGTGGCGATTGGCCTCGTGATCCTCCTGCTCCCGCGCGACGCTTCGCCGCCCGTCGAACCGACGCCCACGGTGACGTCCGACGCGTTCGACGTGCCCGAGGGCTGGGAGAGGTTCCGGCCCACGTTCCATCTCACCCCCGAGCGGCACTGGATGAACGACCCGCAACGCCCTGTCCTCATTGACGGCGAGTGGCACCTCTACTACCTGTACAACGCCGACTACCCCGAGGGGAACGGCACGGAGTGGCATCTGGCCACCTCGGCCGACATGGTGACGTGGAAGAACCGCGGTGTCGCGATCGAGAAGTACCGCAACGGGCTCGGTGACATCCTGACCGGCAGCGCCGTCGTCGATGAACGCGACACCGCGGGATTCGGCGCGGGCACGATCGTCGCGCTCACGACGCAGCAGGACGAGGGAGTGCAGCGGCAGTCGATGTTCACCTCGGCCGACGGGGGCCGGACGTTCCAGAACTACGAAGGGAATCCGATCATGGACAACCCCGGCGTCACCGACTGGCGCGACCCCAAGGTCGTCTGGGACGACGCCCACGAGCGGTGGGTGATGGTGCTGGCGGAAGGGGAGCGCCTCGGCTTCTACACCTCCACGAACCTGCGCGAGTGGACCTACGTCTCGGACTTCGTGCGCGACGGCTACGGCCTCCTCGAGTGTCCCGACCTGTTCGAGATGGTCGACCCGGTCTCGGGGCGCCGCACCTGGGTGCTCGGAGCGAGCGCGGATGCCGCGCGCTCCGGCGGCACGACCGGCTTCGCCTACTGGACGGGGACGTGGGACGGGGAGCGCTTCGCCGCCGATGCCGACGAGCCGCAGTGGCTCGACGGAGGATCCGACTTCTACGCCGCGGTGACGTGGGACGACCCCCGCGACGGGGACCGCGGCCGACTGGAACGCCGGTTCGCCCTCGCGTGGGTCAACAACTGGGCGTACGCCCGGGAGCTGCCCGGCGGAAGCTGGCAGGGCGGCTCCCTCTCGACCACGCGCGAGATCACGCTGCGCGAGGTGGACGGGCGCCTGACGCTGCTCTCGCAGCCGGTCACCGAGGTCGCGGCCCAGGAGGGGCGGGCCCGCTCCGCCGTCGCTCCCGTGACGGTGGTCCCGGGGAACATCACCGCGTTGCCGGTGCAGAGCACCGGGGCCGCCTATCGCCTGCGGGCGACCGTGTCCGCTCCCGACGGCGGCGAGGTGCGGCTCCGGCTGGGCTCGTCCGAGCGAGGGGAGGTCACGGTGGGCTATGACGCCGAGGCGGGGAAGGTCTTCCTCGACCGTCGCCGCGATGAGGCGGCGGATGCCCTGCCCGACACGTATCGCGAGGTGCGCGTCGCCCCGGTCGGAACCGGGGGGACGGTCGTCTTCGACGTGATCGTCGACGCGTCCTCGATCGAGGTCTTCACCGGAGACGGGCAGGCTTCGCTCACCTCAGCGGCGTTCGTCGATCTCACGGGGGGCGTCACCGTCGAGTCCGTCGGGGCCGGGGCGGAGATCCGCGACGTCTCCCTGTCCCCCCTCGCGGTCAACGACCCGGGCGCTCGCTGAGGGAGTGCGGCTCCGCCGGGATCCGGCGGAGCCGCACCGTCAGGAGGTCCAGCCCTGCAGCAGCTCGACCGGGAGAGGCTCTTCCTCGACCTCGGTCAGCGTGGCATCCGCCATCCGTGCCCGCAGCAGGTCGACGGCCCGGGCGGCCATGCGCTCGATCGGCTGACGGACGGTGGTGAGTCCGGGCACGGCCATCCGCAGCGCTGCGGCGCCGTCGTAGCCGACGATCCGGAGGTCGTCCGGGACGCGTCGTCCGGTCTTGCGCGCCCAGTCCAGCGCCATGAGCGCGGTGAGATCGTCGCTGGCGAACACCCCGTCCGCGGGGTTCAGGGTGAGCCATGTCTCGATGGCGGCGCGACGACGATCCACCGGGGTGTCGTAGCCGTAGGCCATCACGCGGGGCTCGAGTCCGTGGCGGTCCATGACCTCGCGGTAGGCCGCGGCGCGCGCGTTGCCGGCGTGATCGGTCGCGGTGATGTGCACCGGTGAACGGGATCCGCGGGAGATCAGGTGTTCGGCGGCGAGGAGTCCACCGGTGCGGTTGTCGCTGTGGACGGTCGGGATGCCCTCGCCGAGTCGTCGGTCGATGGCGACGATCGGCAGATCGGCGCGTCCGTAGCCGGCGACGTCCCGATTGTGCGTGGAGCTGATGATCCCGTCGACGCGGTTCCCCTGCAGGAGGTCCAGGTAGCGCTCTTCGCGTTCGGGGGTGTCGTGGCAGTCGCAGAGGAGCATCTTGTAGCCGCTCTCGGCCAGTGCGCCCTCGACGTGGGTCGCGAGTTCTCCGAAGAACGGGTCGGCGACCGTCGGGACGATGAGCCCTACGAGCGTGGAGCGCTGGCCGATGAGCGACCGGGCGATCTCATTGGGGCGATAGCCGAGTGCCGTGACCGCGTCGTCGACCCGGCGGCGGATGTCGTCGCTGAGGTACCCCCGGTTGTTGAGGACGCGCGAGACGGTGGTGACCGACACGCCCGCGTGCGCGGCGACGTCCTGCAGCTTGGGTCGGCTCATCGGATGCTCACGCTCCAGGGTCGGGTTACGGGCGCGGGTGCCCCCTCGACGGTATCCCACCGGGTCGCGGACTCCGGGCCTCTCGGCGTCGTCCGAACGAGGTCGGGCCCGCGACAGGATGCCGCGGGCCCGACGGGGAGTCGTGCGTGGTCAGGGGCGACCCATGCCGTAGTACGTCCAGCCGGCGGAGCGCCAGGCGGCGGCATCCAGGCAGTTGCGTCCGTCGACCACCACGTGACCGGCGGCGAGCTCGGCGGCGTGGGCGGGATCGAGCTCGCGGCGGTACTCGTCCCACTCGGTGACGACGATGACGGCGTCGGCTCCGCGCAGGGCCTCGTCGCGGTCCTCGACGTAGGTCAGCTGCGGGTGGATGCGACGGGCGTTCTCGATCGCCGCCGGGTCGGTGAGCGTCACGTCGGCGCCCAGGCCGTGCAGGCGCACCGCCACATCGAGCGCGGGGGAGTCGCGGATGTCGTCGCTGTGGGGCTTGAAGGCCGCGCCGAGGACGGTCACCTTCTTCTCGTACACCGACCCGCCCAGCGCCTGCACCGTGAGGTCGACGGCGCGGTCGCGACGGCGCAGGTTGATCGCGTCGATCTCGCGCAGGAACGCCACCGACTCACCGCGGCCCAGCTCTTCGGCGCGAGCCGAGAAGGCGCGGATGTCCTTGGGCAGGCAGCCGCCGCCGAATCCGATGCCGGCGCCGAGGAAGCGGCGACCGATGCGCGCATCGTGTCCGATGGCGTCGGCGAGGGTCGTCACGTCGGCGCCCGTGACCTCGGCGATCTCGGCCATCGCGTTGATGAAGCTGATCTTGGTGGCGAGGAAGGCGTTGGCCGACACCTTCACCAGCTCGGCCGTGGCGTAGTCCGTCACGATGAACGGGGTGCCCTTGGCGATGGAGGGGTGGTAGACCTCGCGCAGGACGTCCGCGGTACGGGCGCCTTCCTCGCTGGGGGCGCCGTCGAGGCTCGGCACGCCGGCGACGAGACGGTCGGGGTCGACGGTGTCCTGGACGGCCCAGCCCTCGCGGAGGAACTCGGGGTTCCACACGAGGGTCGCCCCGCGCTCGGAGACCCGCGGTGCGAGCGACTCCGCCGTTCCGACCGGCACGGTCGACTTGCCGGCGACGATGTCCCCCTCGGAGAGGTAGGGCAGCAGGCCGTCGACGGCGGCGTGGACGTAGGTGAGGTCCGCGGCGTATCCGCCCGGCTGCTGCGGCGTACCCACTCCGATGAAGTGGACCTTCGCGCCCTGTGCGGCGGACATGTCGGTCGTGAAGGACAGTCGGCCGGAGGCGATGCCCTCGGTGAGGATCTCCTGGAGTCCGGGCTCGAAGAACGGGGCCTCCCCCTTCGAGAGCGAGGCCACCTTCCGCTCGTCGACGTCGATGCCGACGACCTCGTGTCCGATCGAGGCCATCGCGGCCGCGTGCACGGCTCCCAGGTATCCGCAACCAATCACAGAAAGACGCACAGGTCTCCTCCAGCTTTGTTGAGAGACGGCGCGCGAGTGTCGCGCCGTCGACCCGCGCGGGAGCGCGGGGAGTTCACGCGGCCGTCTCGCCCGGTGCCAGTGCGGCACGGGCGGTCTTGCCGAGGATGACGAAGTCGCCCACGAGCGTCCAGTTCTCCACGTAAGAGAGGTCGAGGCGCACCGACTCCTCCCACGAGAGGGAGGAACGTCCGCTGACCTGCCAGAGGCCCGTGATGCCGGGCTTGGCCAGGAATCGACGATGCACGTGGTCAGCGTAGAGCGCCACTTCCGACGGCAGCGGGGGCCGCGGACCGACGAGCGACATCGACCCGCCGATCACGTTGAACAGCTGCGGCAGTTCGTCGAGGCTGAACTTGCGCATGATGCGGCCGATGGGCGTGACCCGCGGGTCGTTCTTCATCTTGAAGAGCACCTCGTTGCCGGCATCGCGTTCTTGCCGCGCGAGCTGCTCGAGAAGATCCTCCGCGTTGACGACCATGGAGCGGAACTTGATCATCGTGAATTCGCGGCCGCGGAATCCGACGCGCTTCTGCCGGAAGAACACGGGGCCTTCGCTGGAGAGGCGGACCGCCATCGCGAGGAATGCGAGGAGCGGGCTCAGCACGATGACGCCGGCGATGCTCGCGACCAGGTCGACGGTGCGCTTGAGGAAGACCTGCCCGCGGGAGAACCGCGGCGTCTCGACGTGGATGAGGGGGAGTCCGGCGACCGGGCGGGTGTGGAGCCGAGGTCCCGCGATGTCGATGATGCTCGGTGCGAGCACGAGGTGCTGCCGCCCGGCCTCGAGGCTCCACGAGATCTGCTTCACCTTGTCGGCGGGCAGTTCGTCTGCACTCGTCACGGCGACGGTGTCCGCGCCGGTGACCTGGAGGGCGCGCGAGATGTCGCCGACGTGGCCCATGACCGGGATGTCGGTCCCGGGGATGGTGTCGGCGACCTTGCCGCTGGGGACGCACGCGCCCACGACGCGGTAGCCGGCGTTCGGGTTGCGGGCGAACTCGCGGGCGAGCTGGGTGACGGAGGGGAGCGACCCCACGAGCAGGACGTTGGCCGAATACTTCCCGTGCGAGCGCTGCACCACCAGCCACTGCCGCCAGAGCCAGCGGGTGAAGATGAGGACCAGGATGCCGACGGGCAGGCTGATCAACAGGTATCCGCGGGCCACGTCGATCTGGGTCAGGAAGGCGATGATCGCGATCGTCCCGAAGAGCCGGAAGCTGGAGTCGACGACGCGGATGTACTCCTGCGACCCCGTGCCGAGCACGCGGTCGCTGCGGGAGTCGATGAACGACAGCGCCCACATCCAGGCGACGACCAGGACGGCCGAGAAGATCCAGTAGGAGAGGTCCGTGATGCGGCTGTCGCGGCTCGCGGCGACGGCCGCGTTCCCGGTGCCGAACCACGCCAGCTGCGTGCCGTAGACCACCCAGATGAGTGCGGCGAGGTCGGTGAGGATCAGGTTGCGGCGATACCGCTGGCGCCAGCGGTCGTGCGTCGAGGAGGGGGCCTGGGGGCGGCGGTCCAGGAAGGACCCGCCCATCGGTTTCATCGTCGTCGTCGCATCGTCCATGCCGACGACGGCGCCCTGCGACGTCGATGTCGCGCCGACCTTGAGGTCAGACGTCACAGTGCGTAGGCCCCTTTCCCCGGTAACCCCGGATCGTGGTTCTTCTCGGAACGATAACAGCCTCAACTCACCCCGTGAATCACCCCTGTATGAACGGATTGTTTCCTGAGCGTGCGCAGCAGTCACCCGAAGTTTCCCCAGATGAAGGCCATGTCCGCCGATCGGGGGACACGGTCGCAGCCGCGGGTTCGCAGACCGGTTGCATCGTCCGCCCGCCGTCGAAGGGCACCCGTGCCCGCACTCCTTTGGTGCACGGGTTCGGGTCGCCTAGACTCGGCCGCGGCCGGTGGCTTCCCATCCCCCCGGTCGCGACTCCGGGGGGATCGCCGATGACACGCGCAGACCGGCCGACTCCCCGGCCGCCTCGGTGGGGAGCGGGCGTCCTCATCGCCGTGCTCGCCGTCGTTCTCCTCGTCGGCGGTTCGATCGTCGTGTCCACCGCTCTGGGGATCTGGCCTCTGGGCGCGGCGACCCCGCAGGCGGCACCCGCGGCCACCCGGACGCCGAGTCCCGCGTCCACGGCCGCGCCGGTTCCCCGCGTCGCCCCTTCGACGACGGCGAGCCCCACTCCGACGGTGCCCCCGTCGCCCGCCGTCCAGGCCTGCGACGGCGACACGGTTCTGACCGTGTGGGCCCACCCCGACGACGACATCATCTTCGGCAACCCCACCATCTCCGACGCCATCGCCGCGGGCCAGTGCGTTCGCACCGTGTTCCTCACGGCGGGCGACGCCGGAAAAGGACTGGACTACACCCACGCGCGCGAGCTCGGCATCCTCCGCGCGTACAACCACATGCGCGGTGCCGACGGGCTGTGGGATTCCACCGTCGTGACCCTCGACGCCGGGCTGCGGCTGGAGAGGCTGACCCCCCAGGGCGACCCGCGTCTGTCGGTGATGTTCGTGCGCCTTCCCGACGGCAACATCACCGACCGGGGATTCGACGCCACCGGGCATGCGTCGCTGAGCAGGCTGATCGACGGGGACATCTCGACGCTCGCGCCGGTCGACGGGGGTCCCGCGGTGGACCGTGCGCAGCTCTCCGCCGCACTGAGCGAGATCGCCGTCGCGCTGCACCCGGTGCGCACGCTCACGCACGTTCCGCGCGGCAGTTCGTATGCGCCGGGAGACCATCCCGACCACTCCACGGTGGGCACGCTCGTGCGCGACTCGATCGGACAAAACCCGGCGGCGGCCCCCGGCATCCTGTACTTCGTCGGCTACCCGTCGATCGACCTTCCCCGCACCCTGGACGGTGCCGTCCTGGATGCCAAGGTCGAGACGTACCGCATCTACGCGCAGCAGGACTCGGTGGTGCGATGCGCCGACCGCGACGCGTGTCTGAAGACCCGCAAGTTCGGCGAGTGGCTGCGGAGGTCGTACCCCCTCACCGAGGCCGACCTCCGCATGTCCTGACTCAGTGCGCGAAGGTACCGTGGACGATCGCGCGTCCGAGCGTCTGGAATGCCAGCGCGAAGGACGCCGCGGCGGGGGTGGCGTCGTGCTCCACCCCGAGGCTCTCGGCGCCGACGGCGTGCACGACGAAGAAGTAGCGGTGCGGCTGGTCCCCCTCGGGGGGTGCCGCACCGAGGAAGCCGGCCTGCCCGCCGTCGTTGCGGAGGTGGAAGGCGGCTCCCGGCAGGTCTCCCGCTGCGAAACCGGCGGGGATCTCGCGCACATCGCCCGGCAGATCGACGAGCACCCAGTGCCAGAACCCGCTGGGCGTGGGGGCGTCGGGATCGAAGCAGGTGATGGTGAAGGACGCGGTTCCCTCGGGCACGTTCGACCAGCGCAGGTGCGGAGACGTGTTCCCGCGGGCGGCCACCTGGTCGTCCTTCAGCGGCCGGCCGTCGGTCACGTCGTCGCTGACGACGTCGAAGGACCGCACGGCGGGCAGGAGCGGATAGGGATCGGGGGTCTGGGGGCGCGTCAGATCAACCATGACCGCACGATAGGACTCCGATCCGACACGCAGACCGGGCTTGCGCCCCTCGCGGTCGCTCGGTAAACGCCGATCAGTCCTCCGTGTGCAGCGCGAGCAGAGCGCGGGCCGCCTCCGTGCAGCCGCCGGGGGAGGGGAGTCCGTAGTCCGTCTCGAGGACGGCGCGCAGGTCGTCGGCGAGCTCCGCGACCCCGGGCCGCTCGGCGAGAGCCGCGATCAGCGGGAGGAGCAGGTCGTCGTACTCGTCCTCCGGCCACCCGTCGCCGATCGCCCGCACGCCGATCGGATCCCACTCCCACAGCACGGCACGGATGCGCCGGGCGAGGGGAGACAGTGACCGCGGCGGCGAGGACGTCTGCATGCCCCGAGTGTTCCCATCGTCTCTAGGTGTCCGCTGAGGGAGCGCGATGAACGACGTGGATGCCAACGCACTCCCGCCGCGCCGTCGATGGCACCCGCCGATCGGCGTCTGTCGCCCCGCCGGTCGGTGGGGCCGTGGTGTGTGTTCAGCGGTTCCGGTGCGTCGGCGCGGTAGCGTCGGAGGGTCACGCCGACCGCCGACGACCCGAACCCGTCGCCGCGCTCGGCCGGGGGGACACAGGACGGAGCCACGGTGCAGGACGACGACCTTTCTGGGGCGAAAGGTGACGGAGAAGACGGAACACGCGACGCGCGCCGCATCCGTGTGACTCGGCGCGGCCTCCTCATCGGCGGACTCGCGGTCGTCGGACTCGGCGGCGGCGCCCTGCTCGCCCGGCAGTTCCGCCGGGGCGGCCCGCCGCGCGGAGCGTGGATGCCGCTTCGCGCGATCCCCGCGCCGACGGCGCCGGCCGCGCTCTCGCCCGCGGTCGAAGCGCCCGGCATCGACACGAGCGTGACGATGTGGGCGCACGCCGATGACGACATCATCTTCGCCAACCCGGAGCTGTCGGACGCGATCACCGGCGGCGCCACCGTGCGCGCGGTGTACGTCACGGCGGGAGACGCGGGGAAGGGGCTCGACTACGCCCATGAACGCGAGGCCGGGATCCGCGCCGCCTACGACCTCATGCGCGGCTCCACCGCGGAGTGGGACGAACGACGCATCACCCTCCTCAGCGGTGCCACCGTGACGCGGTTCGTGCCGTCCGACGAACCACGCCTGTCCATCACCGTCCTTCGGCTCCCCGACGGCGGGCTCAACGGCAAGGGCTTCCCCGCCACGGGGAACGCCGGGCTCACGCAGCTCGTCAACGGCGACGTCGCCGAACTCGCCCCGATCGACGGGTCACCGACCTACGACCTGCCGCGACTGACCGCGACGCTCGCCGAGCTCCTGGCGGCGGCGCAGCCCGAACGCGTGAGCACGAACGTCCCGCACGAGAGCGCTTTCGCCCGCGGCGACCACCCCGATCACTCGTGCGTCGGCTCGCTGGTGCGAAGGTCCGCGCCCGCGGTCGGCATCCCCGCGGACTCCATGTCGTATTTCCTCGGATACCCGTCCCAGGATCAACCCGTCAACGTCACCGGCGACGCCCTCAATGCCAAGGTCGAGGTGTACCGCACCTATGCCGCCGACGACCCGGTGGTCCGGTGCGCGGAGGCGTCCACGTGCCTCGCGCAGCCCGGCTTCGGCGACTGGCTCCGACGGACGTACCCCAAGACCGAGGCCGAGCTCCGGCTGTCCTGACCGGGCTCAGCTCTCGGGCGTGCGCCGGGGGAGCGACACCGCGAGTCGGAAGGCGCCGTCCGGTCCGCCCGCGGCGGTGAGACGGCCGCCCAGCAGTTCGGTCCGCTCCCGCAGTCCGCGGAGGCCGGCTCCGCCGGAGGGGAGGATCAGCGCGGCTCCCGTGGGCGGGTCGTTCTCGACGACGACGTCGATGGTCGTGGTCGAGGTGCGCACGCTCACCCGCACGGCGGCTCCGGGAGCGTGCTTCCGAGCGTTCGTCAGTCCTTCCTGGATCGTCCGGTAGACCGCTCGCTGCAGCGGCGGTGCGAGGTCGTCCGTGACGTGGGTGACCAGTTCCGCGGGGAGGCCGCTGTCGGCGACCAGTCGCGGGAGGTCGTCGAGGGTCGGCTGCGGCTTGTCGCCGCCGGTCGGAGCGCCCTCGGCGCGCAGCACCCCGACCATCTGCCGGAGCTCGTCGAGGGTGCGCACCGCCAGGGAGCGGATGACTCCGGCCGCTGTCCGCGCCGCCGGATCGGGCGAGGACACCTGGAGCGCGCCGGCCTGCACGGCGATCAGGCTCACCTGGTGGGAGACGACGTCGTGCATCTCGCGGGAGAGGCGGGCGCGTTCCCGTCGGAGGACGTCCTGTTCGTCGCGGCGCCGCTCGGCCTCCCTCGCCGCCGAGAGATCGGCGACCCGGTCGCTCAGCTCCCGCCGGGTGCGCACCAGCGCGCCGAGGGCGATCGGGGTCGCGGCGTAGAGCAGGGCGTAGAGGAGCGAGGGCGCCAGGTAGTCCAGCTCGGGCAGTTGCCAGTCGGGGAGGAGGAAGCACGCGAAGGTGACGGCCCCGGCCGCGACGAGCGGGGGGAGGCGCCGCTCGCGGACGGCGACCGAGTACAGCGCGATCGGTGCGGCGATGGTCATGGCATCCACCACGAGCCCGGGCAGGACCAGCGCGAACGCCACCCAGGGAAGACGTCGGCGCACGAGGAGCCCGAGGACGGCGATGGCGGCGAGCGCGACCTCGAACGGGGTCCACTCCGGGAGGAGGACGACGACGTCCACGACCGCGGCTCCGGCCAGCGCGAGGTCGGTGACGACGGCGAACCATCGCGTGCGGGTGACGGCCGCCAACCGGTCGCGCGCGCGGAGGGTCACCGCCGGTCGCCGCCCCGGCGGGCGCGCTCGGCGATGAGGGCGGCTTCGAGTCGGGTGGAGACCGAGAGCTTTGCCAGGATGGCGCTCACGTGGTCCTTCACGGTCGCGCCGCTGAGATGCAGGCGCTTGCCGATCTCGGCGTTGGATTCGCCCGTGGGCAGGTGCTCGAGCACGTCTCGCTCGCGCTCGGTCAGGAGCGCCACGCGTTCCACGGCGTCCGGGTCGGGAGCGCCGACGTAGCCCTCGACCAGCGTCCGCGAGACCTGGGGCGAGAGCACCACGCCTCCGGCGGCGAGCGAGCGCACCATGGCCGCGAGGTGCTGCGGGGGCGTGTCCTTCACGAGGAACCCGGACGCGCCGTCCTGCAGGGCCCGGGCGATGTGCTCGTCGGTGTCGAAGGTCGTCAGGATGCCGACGACGGGGCGCTCGGGGTCGTCCCGGATGTCGGCCAGCACGTCCAGGCCGCTGCGTCCCGGCATCCGGATGTCGAGGAGGACCACGTCCGGACGCTCGCGACGGATGACGTCGACGGCATGGTCGCCGTCGACGGCCGCGACGACCTCGATGTCGTCGGCGGCGCCCAGGATGAGCTCGAAGCCCGAACGGACGAGGGCTTCGTCGTCGACGACTACCACGCGGATCACGTCTGTCACCCTACGACGGGGCGGGCCGAGTCGCCCGCCCGGGAACGCGGAAGGGGATGCCGGGCGACCGGCATCCCCTTCCGTCGACGGGTCAGTCGTCGGAGACGGTGACCGTCACCTCGATGTTGCCGCGTGTCGCGTTCGAGTACGGGCACACCTGGTGCGCCTCGTCGGCGAGCTGCTGGGCCTGGTCTTGTTCGATGCCGGGGAGCACGACCTCGAGCAGAACGGCGAGCTGGTAGCCGCCCTGACCGTTGGGTCCGATCTGGACACGGCCGCCGACGGAGGAGTCCTGCAGCTTCACCTTGTGACCGCGGGCGACGGCGTGCAGCGCGCTGTGGAAGCACGCGGCGTAGCCGGCCGCGAAGAGCTGCTCGGGGTTCGTCCCGTTGCCCGAGCCGCCCATCTCCTTCGGGACGGCGACGTCGAGGTCGAGCTGGTCGCCGGCGACGACGTGGCCGTTGCGGCCTTCTCCGGTCGAGAGGGCTTCGGCGGTGTAGAGGACGTCCATGGGTGGGGGTTCCTTTCTGGAGGACGAACGGATGCCGGACGGCATGAGGGGAGGAGGGGACGCGCGCGGCGTCTCGCGATCAGGCGCGGGATGCTCGGTCGACGACGTCGCGGACGGTCTGGGGGTGGTCGCGCAGGTCGCGCATCGCGACGGTGAGCTGCTGGAGGGCGCGGATCAACTCGTGAGCGCTGTCGGCGTCGGGGATGCCGGATCCCACGGCGATGCAGCGCGGGACGTGCGCCAGCTCGTCGCGCATCTCGCGCCCGCGTGCGGTGAGCGACACCGTCACGACGCGTTCGTCGTCGACGCGGCGCTCGCGCGTGACGTATCCGGCGGATTCCATGCGGGCGAGCATCGGCGAAAGCGTGCCGGAATCGAGCTGCAGGGCGTCGCCGAGCCCGCTGACGGTCTGATCGCCGTCGTTCCAGAGCGTCACGAGCGCGAGGTACTGGGGATAGGTGAGATCCCACGGGTCGAGGAGGACGCGGTAGGCCTGGGTGGTGGTGCGGCTGGCCGCGTACAGCGCGAAGCAGACGAGGGAGTCGACGGCGGGCATGACCTAAGAGTTGCACACAATTTAATTGTGCACAACATGAATCGGAGCGAACCCCGGAAGTCAACCCCTGCCACGGGATGCCGTGCACCCGCACCATGGGTCGCATGATCCCCCGCAGCGACGTCGGCGCCATGTCCGCGTCGGGCTTCCCGCCCGACGCGGACCGCGATGTCCTCGCCATCAACGGGCACCACTTCGAGCTCGGCCTCCCGGGGATGCCGGGCCTCGCCGAACCGGCCTGATCGCCGTCGGTTCAGCGTTCGATCGACCCGTCGGTCACCGCGACCGCCACCTCGCCGCCGTCGGTGAACTCCACCGTCCAGGACGGCTGTGCACCGGAGCCCAACCCGACCTCCGCGACACTCCCGTCGCCGGCGTGCGCGGAGGCGGCGACGCGGATGCCGTCCGCCAGCGTCGTGGACGCCCTCGTCAACGCCTCCCGGTCCTCGGCCTCGACCTCGCCCGCGTCCCGGCGGTCGGTCACGCTCGGGCCGGTGAGATCGATGTCGACCTCGACGGTCCGGTCGCCCGCCGCCACATGCACCTGAGCGGTCCCGTCGGCGATCTCCACCTCGAACGCCCGGCCCCCGGCATCCGACTCGGCCAGCAGGACCGCGGCGATCACCGTTTCGTAGCCCACGTCGCCGGTGCCGGCCTGGCCGCCGAAAGGAGCGCACGCGGTCAGTGCGAGAGCGAGACCGAGGGCGGAGAGCCCCGCGGCCGGAGCGCGATGGGATGCCATGGCGCGAGGCTAACGGCCGGATCCGAACCGACGCCGGTCATTGCGGCGGCGCGTGGGATATGCCAGGGGAGCGGCGTGATATCAAGCCCCGCCCCCGGCGTCAATGGCGGCCGCGCGCCCAGGTCGGCGTCCCAGCATGACCGGCATGAGCGAGATCACCGCACACCACGGACTTCTGACCGATATCGACCTCCACGTCGACGACACCGGCGGGGCAGGGCGCCCCGTCGTCCTGATCCACGGCTGGCCCCTCTCGGGCGAATCGTGGGCCCATCAGGTGCCCGCCCTCGAAGAGGCCGGCTACCGGGTCGTCACCTACGACCGCCGCGGGTTCGGGCGCAGTGACAAGCCGCGCACGGGATACGACTACGACACCTTCGCCGACGATCTGCACGCCGTCCTCGAGGCCCTGGATCTTCGCGACGCCACGCTCGTGGGCTTTTCCATGGGCGGGGGAGAGGTGGCGCGCTACCTGACCCGCCACGGCGCCGACCGGGTGCGCAGCGTCGTCTTCGCCGCCGCGGTCCCGCCGTACCTGGCCCAGACCGACGACAACCCCGAGGGGCCGCTCGACGCGGACACGGCCGCGGGGATGGAGAAGGGGCTCAAGGCCGACGAGAAGGCCTTCTACCACCAGTTCACGACCGACTTCTTCTCGGTGGACGGGGAGCTCACCGTGCCCCCGGCCGAGCAGGCCGAGGCGGAGCGTCTCGCGAACCAGGCCGACCACCACGCCGCGCTGAAGGCGATGGAGGCATTCGCCACGACCGACTTCCGCGACGACCTGCGCAACGTCTCGGTGCCCGCGCTGATCCTGCACGGTGACAGCGACGCGACCGTTCCGTTCGAGGGCTCGGGCAAGCGCACCCACGCGGCGATCCCCGGCAGTGAGCTGCACGTCGTGGCCGGCGCCCCGCACGGCGTCAACGTCAGCCACGCCGACGAATTCAACCGCGCGCTGGTGGACTTCCTGCAGCGCTGACCCGTCACCGCGCCCTCGATCTCGCCCGCGATCCCGCGGAGGGCGGTCCGTGCCCCCGACACCACCCGGTGCCGGGGGCACGGGCCTGTCTCGGGAGGCAGCGCCCGACCGGTGGCGGAGAGGGCCGTCTCGTTTGGTCGTGGCATCCGGATGCCGTAAGCTAACCCTTTGGTGCCCGCCTCACTGCGAGCGGGTCGCCCGAACGTGAGCCCTCCACCGGCCCAGTTGCCCGGTCATCGACCGGAGAACCGACCACCGGAGCGGGATTCACGAACTCCTCCGTTCGATCAAGAAAGCAGCACTACTGTGACGCGCACTTTCACCCCCAAGGCCGCTGAGGTCACGCGCGAGTGGGTCGTTATCGACGCCACCGACGTCGTCCTCGGCCGCCTGGCCTCGCACGCGGCGGCCCTCCTCCGCGGCAAGCACAAGGCGACCTTCGCCAACCACATCGACTCGGGTGACTTCGTCATCGTGATCAACGCCGACAAGGTCGCGCTCACGGGTCAGAAGCTCGAGAAGAAGAAGGCTTACCGCCACTCGGGTTACCCGGGCGGCCTCAAGTCGGTCACCTACAACGAGCTCCTCGAGAAGAACCCCGAGCGGGCCGTCGAGAAGGCCGTTCGCGGCATGCTCCCCAAGAACAGCCTCGGTGCGGCGCAGCTCAAGAAGCTGAAGGTCTACCGCGGCGCCGAGCACCCGCACGGTGCCCAGCAGCCCACCGCGTACACCTTCGACCAGGTCGCCCAGTAAGCGCCGCCGGATAAGGACGAAACAGTGTCGAACATCGACTCCAGCAACTACAGCACCGAGACGCCGGCCGAGCAGGCCGTCGTCGCGGCCGAGCGCCCCGTTCTCTCGGTCCCCGGCGCAGCCGTCGGCCGTCGCAAGCAGGCCATCGCCCGCGTGCGCCTGGTCCCCGGCTCCGGCACGATCACGGTCAACGGCCGCACGATCGAGGACTACTTCCCGAACAAGCTCCACCAGCAGCTCATCAACGACCCGTTCACGGTCCTCGAGCTCGCCGGCGCCTACGACGTCATCGCACGTATCTCCGGCGGCGGCCCCTCGGGCCAGGCCGGTGCGCTGCGCCTGGGCATCGCCCGTGCGCTGAACGAGATCGACGCCGAGAACAACCGCCCGGGTCTGAAGAAGGCCGGCTTCCTCTCCCGTGACGCCCGCGTCAAGGAGCGCAAGAAGGCCGGTCTCAAGAAGGCCCGCAAGGCGCCTCAGTACTCCAAGCGCTGAGTTCGACGTTCCGGATGCCTCTTTTCGGCACGGACGGGGTGCGGGGGCTGGCCAACGGCCTCCTCACCGCCGAACTCGCGCTGCACCTGGCCCAGGCGACTGCCGTCGTCCTGGGCCAGGGCCGTTCGGCGGAGGCGCGGAAGGCCGAAGGCCGCCGTCTCACCGCCGTCATCGCGCGCGATCCGCGGGTCTCGGGAGAGTTCCTCTCGGCCGCGGTCGCCGCGGGCCTGGCCTCGTCGGGCGTGGACGTCCTCGACGCGGGCGTCATCCCGACCCCGGCGACCGCCTTCCTGATCGCGGATCGCGACGCCGACTTCGGCGTCATGGTGTCGGCTTCGCACAACCCCGCTCCCGACAACGGGATCAAGATCTTCGCCCGCGGCGGTACGAAGCTCCCCGACATCGTCGAGGAGCGCATCGAGCGCGCCCTGGAGTGGGAGCGACTGCAGCCCACGGGTGCGGGTGTCGGGCGCATCCGTCGCTTCGCCGACGCCGAAGACCGTTACGTCGTCCACCTGCTCGGCTCGCTTCCGCACCGGCTCGACGGCATCCACGTCGTCCTCGACTGCGCGCACGGTGCCGCCGCCGGCGTCTCGCCCGAGACCTTCCGCGACGCGGGTGCCACGGTGACCGTCATCGGTGCCGACCCCGACGGCCTCAACATCAACGACGGCGTGGGCTCCACCCACCTCGACGTGCTCGCCGAGGCCGTGGTGCGCCTGGGGGCCGACGTCGGCATCGCGCACGACGGCGACGCCGACCGCTGCCTAGCCGTCGATGCCGACGGCAACATCGTCGACGGCGACCAGATCATGGCGATCCTCGCGGTGGCGATGAAGGAGCGCGGTGCGCTCGTCGACGACACCCTGGTGGCCACCGTGATGAGCAACCTGGGCCTCCACCGCGCGATGGCGGATCACGGCATCCGTGTCCTTCAGACCGCCGTCGGCGACCGCTACGTGCTCGAGGCCATGAACGAGGGCGGCTACTCCCTCGGGGGCGAGCAGTCCGGCCACGTGATCATGAGCGACTTCGCCACGACCGGCGACGGTCTGCTCACGGGTTTGCACATCGTCGCGGAGATGGCCCGTCAGAAGAAGACGATGGCCGAGCTGGCCGCGATCATGACGGTCTACCCGCAGGTGCTCGTGAACGTCCGGGGCGTCGACCGCGACCGCGTGTCCGACGAGGTCGTGCAGGAGGCCGTGCGCGCCGCCGAGACGGAGTTGGGCGACTCGGGGCGTGTGCTGCTGCGCGCGTCGGGGACCGAGCCGCTGGTTCGCGTCATGGTCGAGGCCGCGTCGGAGCACGTCGCCCGCGCCCATGCCGATCGCCTGTCCGAGGTCGTGCGCGAGCGCCTCGCCCTCTGACCCACGGCCCCTGACCTGGGTTCGGGGCGCGATTCTTCGTTCGGGGCGGGATATTCACGCCCCGAACGCGGGAACGCGCCCCAAACCAGGGAATGCGGCGCCCCGAGGAAGGTCAGTACTCCAGCGACTCGATGTAGCGCAGCAGGACGCCCTCGCGGAGCGCCCAGGGCGAGACCTCGAGCTCGTCGACGTCCATCGCCTTCATCGCCCGCTCCACGACGACCGCGGCCGCGACGATCTGGAACGTGCGGTCGGCGGTGATACCGGGGAGCGCCTCGCGGGCGTCGGCGGGAATCCGCGCAAGTCGCGGGATCCAATCCTTCAGCTCGCGCCGCGGCAGCACCATCCTGTCGATGCCCGACCAGCCCGGCACGGGGTACCCGGCGAGCTTCGCGAGAGAGCGGATCGCCTTCGACGAGCCGATCACGTGGTCCGGGCGGGGGAGGGCGGCGAAGCGCTCGGCGACGGGGGCGAGGACGGATGCCGCGTGCTGACGCAGCGCGTCGATCTCGTCCTCGCTCGGCGGGTCGTGGGGGAGGAACTGCACCGTCGACCGCCCGGCGCCCAGCGGCACCGACTCGGCCAGCTCGGGCAGTTCGTCCGCGCCGCCCGCGATCTCGAGCGACCCGCCGCCGATGTCGAACAGCAGAATCTGTCCGGCGGACCATCCGAACCAGCGGCGCACCGCCAGGTAGGTGTACCGGGCCTCGGTCTCCCCGCCGAGCACCTGGAGCGGCTGCCCCAGGACGGCCTCGATGCGGGCGATGACGTCATCGCCGTTGGTCGCTTCGCGGACGGCGGAGGTGGCGGTCGCGAGGAGCTCGTCGACCCCTTCGGCCCGCGCGGTCTCGCACGCCTGGGTCACGGCATCGACGAGTCCGGTGACGCCCTCGGGCGAGATCGACCCGTCGGGCTCGAGGTAGCGCATGAGCCGCAGCACCGAGCGGTGCGACGTCGTCGCGGTGGGCCGTCCCCCGGCGCGCGCGTTCGCGACGAGCAGGTGGACGGTGTTGGAACCGATGTCGAGTACCCCGAGTCGCACGCTCCGAGCGTAGTGGGAGCCCGCGGGTAGCATGGGCGGGTGTCCGCCGCAGAGACCGCCGCTCCCGCACCGTCGCTGAGCCCCTACCGTCAGATCGACCGCGCCGAGTGGGCACGTATGGCCGGCGGCATCCAGCAGCCGCTCACCGAGACCGAGGTCGTGCAGCTGCGCGGCATCGGCGATCGGCTCGACCTGCGCGAGGTCGCCGAGGTGTACCTGCCGCTCAGTCGCCTGCTGAGCCTCTACGCCCGCGCCACGCGGCGGCTCGGTGCCGACACCAGCGAGTTCCTGGGCGAACCGGATGCCACGACCCCGTTCGTCATCGGGGTCGCGGGCTCGGTCGCTGTGGGCAAGTCCACGATCGCGCGCCTGCTGCGCGAGCTGATGAGCCGCTGGCCCGACACCCCGCGCGTCGAGCTCGTGACCACCGACGGCTTCCTCTATCCGAACGCTGAGCTCGAGCGCCGCGGCCTCATGGACCGCAAGGGCTTCCCGGAGTCCTACGACCGACGGGCGCTGGTGGAGTTCCTCAGCGAAGTGAAGTCCGGCGCGGAGGAGGTGCGCGCCCCGTTCTACTCGCACGTGCAGTACGACATCATGCCCGACGCCCACGTGACGGTGCACCGCCCCGACGTCGTGATCGTCGAGGGGCTCAACGTGCTGCAGCCCCCGCCCACGCCGAACGACGTCGCGGTCAGCGACCTGTTCGACTTCTCGATCTACGTGGATGCCGATGCGGCCCACATCGAGCGCTGGTACGTCGACCGCTTCCTGGCGCTGCGCGACAACGCGTTCACCAACCCCTCGTCTTTCTTCCGCGTGTTCGCCGACATCAGCGACGAAGAAGCGGTGTCGCGGGCGCTCGGGTTCTGGCGCGAGATCAACCTGCCCAATCTCGAGGAGAACGTCCTTCCCACCCGCCACCGGGCCAAGCTCGTGCTGCAGAAGGGTGCCGACCACACCGTCGAATCGGTACTGCTACGCAAGCTCTGACGCAGCAACCCGGCGGGGGATTCGCACAGGCACCGCCCCGTAGACTCGGAAGCTATGTGCGGAATCATCGGATACGTGGGTCCTCGGCAGAGCCAGGACATCCTGCTGGCGGGCCTGTCGCGGCTGGAGTACCGGGGCTACGACTCCGCCGGCATCGCCGTGATCGACGGCGACGGGGGCCTCGGCATGCGCAAGCGTGCCGGCAAGCTCGCGGTGCTGCGTGACGACCTGGTATCCACGCCCCTCGCCGATGGCACCACGGGCATCGGGCACACGCGCTGGGCCACGCACGGCGGACCGACGGATGCCAACGCGCACCCGCACCTCGCCGATGACGACAAGCTCGCTGTCATCCACAACGGGATCATCGAGAACTTCGCCGAGCTCAAGAGCGAGCTCGTGGGCGAGGGCGTGACCTTCCGCAGCGAGACCGACACCGAGGTCGCGGCCGCGATGATCGGCCGCGAGTACGCCCGCACCGGTGACCTCGTCGCGGCGTTCCGCGCCGTGGTGTCGCGCCTCGAGGGCGCCTACACGCTGCTCGCGATGCACAAGGACCACCCGGGCCTCGTCGTGGGCGCCCGCCGCAACTCTCCGCTGGTGATCGGCCTGGGCGAGGGCGAGAACTTCCTCGGCTCCGACGTCGCGGCCTTCGTCGAGCACACGCGGAACGCTCTCGCGATCGGCCAGGACGAGATCGTCGCGATCACGCCCGAGGGTGTCGAGGTCACCGACTTCTCCGGCGCGCCGGTCGAGGTCGAGGCCTTCGAGGTCACGTGGGACGCGTCCGCCGCCGAGAAGGGCGGCTGGTCGTCGTTCATGGCGAAGGAGGTCTCGGAGGAGCCCGAGGCCGTCGCCAACACGCTCCGCGGTCGCATCCACGAGGGCCGTGTCGAGATCCCCGAGCTCGACGGCATGGACGAGTTCCTCGCCGACATCGACCGCATCCTCGTCATCGCCTGCGGCACCGCCGCCTACGCCGGCATGGTCGGCAAGTACGCGCTCGAGACGTGGACGCGGGTCCCCGTCGACGTGGAACTCGCGCACGAGTTCCGCTACCGCGACCCGGTGCTCTCGCCCCGCACGCTCGTGGTCTCGATCAGCCAGTCCGGCGAGACCATGGACACGCTGATGGCCGTGAAGTACGCCCGCTCGCGCGGCGCGAAGACGCTGTCGATCTGCAACACGCAGGGCGCGACCATCCCGCGCGAGTCGGATGCCATTGTCTACACGCACGCCGGCCCCGAGGTCGCCGTCGCCTCGACGAAGGCCTTCGTCGCGCAGATCACGGCGCTGTACCTGCTCGCCCTGCACGTGGGTCGCGTGCGTGGCGCGGTCGACCCCGTGGTCGCCGTCGAGGCGGTCACCGAGCTCGAGGCCGTCCCCGGCAAGATCGCCCGTGTGCTCGAGACCGAGCAGACCCGCATCGAGCAGCTCGCGCACTGGATGGCCGACACCCGCTCGGTGCTGTTCCTCGGCCGCAACGTCGGATACCCGATCGCCCTCGAGGGTGCGCTGAAGCTCAAGGAGCTGGCCTACATCCACGCCGAGGGCTTCGCCGCCGGCGAGCTGAAGCACGGACCGATCGCCCTGATCGAGCCCGGTCAGCCGGTGTTCGTCGTGGTGCCGTCGCCGCGCGGTTCGGGCGAGATGCACAAGAAGGTCGTGTCGAACATCGAGGAGATCCGCGCCCGCGGCGCCCGCGTGATCGCGATCGCGGAAGAGGGCGACGTCGCCGTGCTGCCCGCCGCCGACGAGGTGCTCCGCATCCCGCTCGCCGCGCCGCTGTTCGAGCCGCTCCTCGCCGTGGTGCCGCTGCACATCTTCGCGATGGGCCTCGCCGAGGCCAAGGGCCTGGACGTCGACCAGCCCCGCAACCTCGCGAAGTCGGTGACGGTCGAATAGGACCGGACGTTTTCGGGGCCGGATGCCAGTGGCATCCGGCCCCTTTTCCTTTGCGGATGAGGCGAAGAGGAGAGTTCTCTCATCTTCCTTGGGGAGTGGCGGTGATGTGCCTACGGTGTAAGTCTCATCTGTTCCGTGGGCGCGGGACGGTGGCCGAGTAATGAGCTTTCCGCACGGGGTGATGTGATGCCGGACGCGATCAAGGTCGACGCGATCCCGGGTGACGAGATCAAGCCGGAGGTCATCGAGGAGAACGCCCGCACGATCGGGACGATCGCGGGTCAGGTGTCCGAGCACGGCTCGAACGTCCACTTCAAGTGGCAGGGCATGGCCGGGGTCTATGAGGCTCCGGAATCGCCCACCCTGCTGGGACTGATGGCCCCGGTCAGTTCGCAGGCTACCCAGGTCAGCGACAACCTGGCCGAGGTGTCGGCCGCCCTCATCGCCTTCGCCGCGGATGTGCGTCCGATCAAGGCCGAACTCGACTCGTTGCGTGTGCAGGCGCAGGCCTTCGTCGACTCGATCCAGGGCGGCGTGCAGGTCCGCGAGATCAACCCCGCCTGGACCGCGGCGCAGTCGCCGTACGGCGGAGCGACCGCGATGCCGACGTATCAGGGTTCGTGGGGCTCGTCGACAACGGGGTCGTCGAGCGCTGCGGCGCCGGAGCAGTACCGCACGGTCACGAAGGAGTGGCACGAGTCGCAGGACCATGTCGACCGCAACAACGAGCTGATCGCGGCGGTCAACGCGCAACAGGTGAAGCTGTGGGAGGCCGAACGGGCCTGCGCAAATCGCATCCGCGCCCTCTACGGCGCCCAGCCGCTGCACGCCGCCACGTCCGAGGACGTCGCTCTCGGGTACGGCATCTCCGAGATCCCCGAGGGCACCGACATGCCCTGGGGCGCTGAGGTGGAGCGCACCGAGGACTGCGCGGAGGGCACGGTGCGGTTCGTGGTGAAGGACTTCCTCTGGGAGGGCATCATCGTCGGCGGCCTCGGCGGCACGATCGGCGGGCTCTTGACGCTGACCGTGGGGTTCGACCCTGCCACGTGGACGTTCTTCTCCCCGGACGCGTACGGGGCCGCCTGGGGTGGGATGCTGCAGCTCGGCGTCGGCCTCGCTCTGCAGTCGGAACCGAATAGGTCGATCCTGTGGGCTGACGACGTCGCAGGCATGTTCGGGGCGCGGTTCCTTCCCCCGGAGGTGCAGCAGCTCCGCGCGAACGCGGGCGAGGCGTGGCTCACCACGGGCAAGTCCCTGATCGCATGGGACAAGTGGCAGGACGATCCCGGTACCGCGCTGGGCGAGTCCGTCTTCAATGTCGGCACGATCCTCGTTCCCGCCGGCGCGGCGGTTTCGGGGGTGAAGACGGCGGCGGGCGCGACCTCGGCGATCGCCCGCACCGGCGAAGTCGGGTCGGCGATCGTGCGAGGGACCGCGCGCGCCGGGCAGTTCTTCGACCCGACCTCGCATCTCGCCGCGGGGGTCGGGAAGCTGTCGTCCGGGATGTCGCGTGTCATCGAGGCGGCCGTGGACCGTCTCCGCCCCTCGTGGGCCGATGACGTGTCGTCCCACGTCGCGCCGCCTCTGACGCTTCCGGACGCCGAGACGGCGATGCGGACGCTGCAGGACGCGGGCGTCGACATGAACACGGTGGTGGCGCGCACCGACAATGGCATCCCCGTCTACGAGTTCCCGCTGACCAGTGCTCTCCCCGCGGGGCGCATCGAACTGCCGCCGGGAGTGTGGCCCGAGCCTCGCGGGGGCGGAGCGGTGGATGCCGTTGCCCCGGTCCGGGAGCCCGAGCTCGTCGCCGCGGGTGGGGTCCGTGGCGAGACCGGACCCGGGCCGGTCGCCTCGATCGTCGACGAGTCGCCTCCGCGGCCCGAGACGGGCGGTGGCGCCGACTCGGGCGGCGGACCCGGGTCCGTTGCCGACAGCGCGGGGGGCGGGCGTGGTGGGGGCCATGGCGGGAGCGGCGGAGGCTGGGGCCATGGCGACGACGGGATCGGCGCCGGCCCCGGCGACGATCTCCACAGCGGGACCCCGGACGACCTCTCGGGTCACGGCCCGCACGACGACGTTCCGCCGGGGACGGACCCCGAAGGCGCTGCACATTCCGGCGGGGGCGTGGATGCCGCCGTGCATCCCCGGTTCGAGCACACCCCCGAATGGCTGCAACGTATCCTCGACCGCGACGACCTGCTGCCGTGGGAGCGGCAGCGGTGGAACGGTGTCGCCTTCGACTACGAACAGCGCCCCCGATACCCTGAGAACGAGGTGCTCACGGCGGACGGGAAGCGACTCGACTCGTACATAGAGGGTGAAGATATCGTGTCGCGCAAGTACACCCAGCTGAGCGAGATATCGGAGGAGACCGCGAAGCGGTACATCGCGGAGATCGAACGGAAGTATTCGCCGGGTACGTTGCTCGCGGATGGGCGGCTGCTGGACGGGGACCCGATCCTCGAGGTGCCGATTCAACACTCGGACGTGCCTCAGTCCCTGGTCGCCTACTGCAGAACCTTCGATCCTCCAGTGATAATTCGAGACGTGCGCGGACGCACTTATGAGTAGGAGAACGACATTGAGGACCGTTTACGGAAGGGCCTGGAACAGTCGCTCACGTGTCATGGGGGGTGTCATCACGGAGGGTGAGGCGCGCCGCCGGTTCGATGAAGGGAACGAGGAGGAGTGGTTTGGGGTCGCGGCATATGCAGAGGGCGTTCCCGATGGGGCGGCGCCCGAATACTCCATGGAAATCAACCCAGGGCGAAACTTCATCAGCGTAAGCTTCCATGATCAGCTCTGTCGTATCCGTTTCAAATTCCTTTTTCTGAAGCATGAAAATGGAATGATGTTCCTAACGGAGATCTACGATTTCCGTTACCCGGATGAGACGACGTATTACACCCGGTCGGGGTGCGTGACGAACACGAATTACCGGTATCGTCCGGATGGGTCGATGCACTGGCGCCGGTCGGACAAGGTCGTGAACGTGATCGAGGAGGCGGATTACCGCGACATCGACGTGTCCACTCATTGGGAGCCGGTGCCGGAGTTCGGGGAGTGGGCGTCGATCACCCGCTTCGACCGGACCCAGCCGGTGGGGGCGTAGCGGGGGATGCGGCTTGTTTACGGGCGCCTCTGGGATGACGAGGATCGCGTCATGGGTCTTCCGATTGATGCTGAGGAGGCCCGGCGGCGATACGCCGAGGGGGGCGAGCGAGAATGGTTTGGTGTAGCGGCGTACGCGGATGGTGTTCCTGATGGCGCGCCGCCGGAGTACACGATGGAGATAAATCCGTGGCTGAACTTCATCAGTGTGAGTTTTCACGATCAATTATGTCGTATAAGACTTAAGTTTCTGTTCGGGAAGACGGATGCGGGCGTGATGTTCCTTGAGGAGATCTATGATTTCCGTTACCCGGATGAGTCGACGTATTACACGCGGTCGGGGAGTGTGTTGACGACGAATTATCGGTATCGGCCGGATGGGTCGATGCATTGGTATCGGTCGGACAAGATTGCGAACGTGATCGAGGAAGCGGATTACCGCGACATCGACGTGTCCACTCATTGGGAGCCGGTGCCGGAGTTCGGGGAGTGGGCGTCGATCACCCGCTTCGACCGGAC